>DHQO01000002.1:191528-229211 GCA_002408125.1 Hyphomonadaceae bacterium UBA5336
ATGATATATCATTTGAAAATTGGTCTTGTCGAGCATTCCTGTGTCCGATGCGCCAACTGTGGAGAAATTGCCTGAAATCAGGACGCCAGCTGGTCACCAACCTGCTCGGAAGTCATTTCTTCGCCCGCCTCGATGGCCTCGCGGTCCTGCTGGATCACGCGCAGAATGCGCGCGATGAACTCCTGGGTCGTCAGGGCGCGTTCGGCCGCTTCCTCACGGGTCGGCTCGAACCCGTCGATGGCGGCCTTCGAAACCGTGTCGCCACGCTCGAGCAGCCGTTCCACCGTATCGAGACGCTCGCGCAAAACCGATACCTCCTGGGCCAACGCCATGGTGATGTTAAGCACGCGCTCGACATCGCCATCCTTCAGGAACCAGGGGCGGGCCCCTTTCGACTTGGCGCCCGCCTGCAGGAAGGGATCAATGGAAGAAGTCATGGATCAGGCTACCTTCTTTGCGCCGACGACATGCCAGGCAGCCTTGCGGCCGAAATCTTCGCTGTCATCGTCTGCCGCATCCGGGAAGACTTCCTTGTCGACCACCGCGGCGACCGCACCGTGCATCAACTCATTGTCGCCGAAGCCGGCTTCCTTCATCCAGGCATCGAGATCGATCTCATGCATTTTCGACCAGAAGGGCTCGGCGTTGTAGAAGGCGTCCCAGTCGCGCATGGCCTGCTCGAACAAGGTCATGCTCGCATCATATTGCGGCTGCTCGACATGCAGGACGATGCCGTCCGGTTTCAGAAGGCGCCGCGTTTCCGCGAAGATTTTCGGCATGGTCTCATAGCAGGTCTCGTGCAGGAACATGGTCGACTGGATCCAGTCGAAGCTCTCATCCTCGAACAGATCCTTCAGATCGGACACATCGGCCTGCACGAAGGAGACATTCTCCACACCAAGCGTCTTGGCGCGCGCGAGACCATAGCGCAGCATGGGCGCGCCGGCATCCACGCCGATCACTTCCGCATCAGGGAAAGCCTCTGCCAGCGGCAGGACATTGTGGCCGAGTCCGCAGCCGATATCGAGGATGCGCTTGGGCTTGAAGTCCGGGAAGGTCTCCTTCACCCATTTCGCCACGGCCATGCCGCCGCCATCATTGAAACGCCCCAGCATGCCGCCTGTGGTGGCGAAGATGCCGGAATCATAATTGGCCGGCCCGGTGACATCGCCCGGCACCAGTTCGGTATGATAGCTGCCCGGCATGCAGTGATGGTCGATCATTTCCACGCCGCGCGGCAGCTTCATCCCCGGATTGAGTTTCAGGCGCGGATCGTTCTCCGTCAGCTCGCGGGCTTTCGCATTCAGGCTGTCGGCCTGGCGCTGGGTCACCCAGCGGCCGGCCTGCTGGCGCGATTCCATGGTCGAGCGGCGCAGCGCCGACCACCATTGCCACATCGGATCGCCGGTCAGCGCGCGGCGCACCTCATGACGGTCGGCAAAGGGCTTGCCGGTTTCTTGAGCGTGCTTCGGCGCCACACGCGCCTCGAAGGCTTCCGCCACACCGGGCATGACCCGGGTGGAGAGGTGACGGTTCATATGGGTGAGGAAGTTGAACCGCGCGATTTCGTCATGCGTGGTCTCAGGGAACATGCCATGGCGGCCAACGACGCGATAGTCGGGCGGGCCGTCATAGTCCGGGCTTGCATTCCTGCCTTCTCCGTCAGCCATGAGCTGTCTCCTTTTTAAGCATGAGTGAGCCTGCTGCACACTTCCTATCACACCCCCTATCATTCTCCAATAAATGATATACCATTTGATCCTTCTCAAGAGCGGAGATGGGAAATGGTGCAGAAGATAGTGGTCCTGTTCAATCTGAAACCCGGCGTCTCGGCGGAAGATTATGAAGCCTGGGCGAAAACGAAAGACATTCCGACAGTGAACGGGCTGACCTCGGTGGATGCGTTCACCGTGTTCAGAAGCGCCGGCCTTCTGGGCAGCGAGGAAGCCCCGCCCTATGCCTATATCGAGATCATCGACGTGAACGATATGGGCGTCTTCGGCCAGGAAGTGTCGAGCGAGACCATGCAGGCCGTGGCCGGCGAGTTCCAGGCCATGGCGAGCGACCTCGCCTTCATCCTCACCGACAAGCTCGGATAGGCGGCCATGACCAGACAGTTCGAAGGCAAGACGGCCGTCATCACCGGCTCGGGCCGCAAGAAAGGGCTGGGCGAAGCCATCGCCAAACGCCTGGCCAGCGAAGGCGCAAACATCGTTCTCTCCGACCTCGGCACCTCCCGCGACACGGCCACATCCGACGGCCATATCGGCCACACGGCGGAGATGCTTGAAATCGCCAGCGAGATTGAGGCGCTGGGGGCGAAGGCTTCCTGCTTCAATTGCGATGTGCGCGATCTCGGCGAAGTCGAGGCCCTCGCCTCGCATGCAGTCGACACGTTTGGCGGTATCGACATCTGGGTGAACAATGCCGGTATCGGCTATATCATGAAGCCGCTTCTGGAAGTCTCCGAAGCCGACTGGCGCGCCGTGATCGACGTCAATCTCACCGGCGCCTTTTTCGGCCTGAAGACGGCTGCCAAGCACATGATCGCGCGCGGCCAGGGCGGGCGGATCGTCAATATCGCCTCGCAGGCGGCCAAGTCCGGCTTCCCCCACGCCCAGGCCTATACCAGCTCCAAGCATGGCCTTGTCGGCCTGGTGCGGTCGGCCTCCATCGAACTCGGCCCGCACGGCATCACCGTGAACAATGTCTGCCCCAACCATGTCACCACCGGGCTCGGCGCCTGGCAGAACGAGTATTTCTCCAAGGTGGTCGGCGCGGAGTCAGTCGAGGACTATCTCGACGCCATGGCCAAACGCATCCCCATGGGGCGACCCGGCTTGCCGGAAGACACGGCCAATGCGGTTGCATGGCTCTGCTCGGACCAAGCCAATTACGTAACCGCCGAAAGCATGAATGTCTCCGGCGGCGAGGAGCCTCATTGATGAGCTATGTCAAAGATCCCGCTCCGGAGGGCTTTACCTGGCCAAACGGGGCAAAGCTCGCCCTGACCATCGTGGTCAATGTCGAGGAAGGCGCTGAACGGCGCATCGACGAAGGCGATAAGCGCCCAGAACCCGTCGACGAGCTTGGCGCGGTACCGGGCAAGCCGATCCGCGTGCATGGCAATGAGTCCAATTACCAGTACGGCATCAATCGCGGCGCGCCCCGCGTCCTCAAGCTGCTGGATGAGGCCGGCGTGCCCGCCACCTGGACCGTCTGCGGCCAGGCCCTGCAGAAGGCGCCCTGGCTCGGCGAGGCGATTGCCAAACGCGGCGACGAGCCTTGCAATCACGGACACAAATGGGCCTTTACGAGCTTCATGTCACCGGAAGACGAGCGCGCCTTCATCGCCAAGGGAACCGACTCGATCCTGGAGACGACCGGGCGCAAGCCGGCCGGCTGGCTGTCGCGCTACCTGCATAGCGACATCACGCGCCGCATCCTGATCGAGCAGGGCTATGCCTATCATATGGACGACTATTCCGACGATTTCCCCTTCTGGGCGCTGACGGAAATGGAGGACGGCTCGCAAAAGCCGATTGTCGTGCTGCCCTATGCCATTGATTCCAATGACATGAAGTTCTGGCTCGCCCCGGCCTTCACCCCGGATATGTGGCTCGATTATGCCAAGCGCAGTTTCGACTGGCTCTATGCCGAATCCCAGGAAGAGGGCGCGCGGATGATAAGCCTCGGGCTGCATCTGCGTATCATCGGCCGTCCGGGCCGGATCGGCGCTTTCCGGGACTTCCTGAACTATGTGACCTCGAAGGAAGATGTCTGGATCACGACCCGCGAACAGGTCGCCCGACACTTTGCCGAGACCGTGCCCGCCCCGGTCTGAGTCGATGAATTCAGGACTCCTGATGAAACAGGTGCCGGCCGGCACCTGTTTTTTCATTGCGGCGTCTGAATGGGGTTTACGGAAAAGATATATCATTTAATCTGAGGCGACAAATTCGGTGTATCCCATGACCTCCAGTTACAAGTCTCTTCTGTTCGTGCCCGGCGCACGCCCTGATCGGTTCGACAAGGCCGCCAGTGCCGGTGCTGATACCATCATCATCGACCTCGAAGACGCCGTTCTTCCGGAAGACAAGGCAACGGCGCGGCAGTCGGCGCTGGACTGGCTGGCGGCCAGGCCGGCGGGTCTGCGCGCCGCGCTGCGGATCAATTCCCTGCGCACGCCCTATGGCAGCGCCGACCTGGCAGCCCTGATCGAGACCGGTGTGCAGCCGGAATTCATCATGGTGCCCAAGGCCGAAACCGGTGTGGATATCGAGATCGTCTGCGAGGCGCTCGACAACGACCGCGTGGTCGCCGTGATCGAGAGCGGACGCGGCCTCGCCAATGCAATGGATATTGCCAGGGCCACCCCGATGGGCGTGCTGTTCGGCGGCGCGGATTTCTCCGCCAGCCTCGGCGCGGATCTCTCCAGCGCGCCGGCCATGAGCCATGCGCGCGGCGCCATCGCGGCGGCCTGCGGCCAAGCCGGCGTGCCGGCTTATGACGTGCCATTCCTCGATGTCGGCGATGAGGATGGCCTCCGCGAGACCACCTCGGCGGCAAAAGCTTATGGGTTTTCCGGCCGCGCCTGCATCCACCCCAAACAGGTCGCCACGGTAAACAGCGTCTTCACGCCGAGTCCGGCCGAGCTGGAAGAAGCCAGGGCGATCATCGCGGCCCTGAACGCGGCCGAAGGCGGCGCGGTCCTGCACCGCGGCAAGCTTGTCGACCGTCCCATCATCCTGGCGGCCGAGCGCATGCTCGCCCGCCCATCCTGAACACTGGAGAGCCCCAATGGTGCAGAATTTCAAACAGGTCGGCGAGAACCGCTATCGCGAGACCTTCGGCCGGTATTTCGAGGATTTCCATGTCGGCGACATCTATGAGCACCGCCCTGGCAAGACGGTAACCGAGTATGACAACCACCTCTTCACCCTGCTCACCCTGAACACCCACCCGATGCATTTCGATGCCGAGTTCGCCAAGGCCAGCGAGTTCGGGAAGAACCTCGTCGTCTCCCCCTACACCCTTGCCCTGTTGATCGGCATGAGCGTGACCGATTGCAGCCAGAAGGCGATCGCCAATCTCGGCATGGACGAGGTGAAGTTCACCGCCCCGGTCTTCGCCGGCGACACGATCTATGGCGAGAGCGAGGTGCTGGCCAAGCGCGAGAGCAAATCGCGCCCCGGCCAGGGCATCGTGACGATCGTGACCCGCGGCTACAAGCAGGACGGCACGATGATCTGCACCTTCAAGCGCAACATGCTGATCCCGTCTGCCGGCAATGCCGTGGAAGACAAGGTCGAGAATTACTAGGCGCGCGAGATGACCGATACTTTGACAGAAGACGACCGCCTCATGCTCGACGCCATTGGCAAATGGCTTGAGCAGCGCGTCAAGCCCGTCGCCATGCAGCTTGAACATGATGATATCTATCCCCACGACCTGGTCGCGGACATGAAGGAGCTTGGCCTGTTCGGCGCGATCATAGACGAGGAATATGGCGGGCTGGGCCTCTCGGCCTCGACCTATGCCCACATCGTGACCCTGATCTCCGAAGAGTGGATGAGCCTGACCGGCATCTTCAACTCCCACCTGATGATGGCCACCATCGTCCAGAAATTCGGGACCCGGAAGCAGAAGGAGTACTGGCTACCGAAATTCGCCGCCGGCGAGATCCGCGGCAGCCTGGCGCTGACCGAGCCGAATGCTGGCACCGACCTGCAAGCGCTGACCACCCGAGCCAAGCGCGTCGGCGACAAATATGTCGTCGAAGGTGCCAAGACCTGGATCTCCAATGCCATCCAGGGCAATTGCGCTGCCGCGCTGGTGAAGACGGACCCCGAGGCCCAGCCGCGCTACAAGGGCATGTCCATGCTCATCACCCAGACCAAGAGCGCGCCGGACACCGAGGATCACTTCCCGGGCGTCACCAATGGCAACAAGCTGGAAAAGCTCGGCTACAAGGGCATCGATTCCGGCGAGCTGATCTATGACGGCTATGAATGCGACGCCGAGCTCAGCCTGGTCGGCGGCGAGGAGGGCAAGGGCTTCTACATGGCCACCGGCGGGCTGGAGATCGGGCGGATCAATGTCGCGGCGCGCTCTGTCGGCATCGCCAGGCGCGCCCTGCGGGAATCGGTCGCCTATGCCCAGTCGCGCAAGACCATGGGCAAGCCGATCAGCGAGCACCAGGCGATCCAGCTCAAGCTCGGTGAAATGGCGGCCAGGACCCGCGCGGCCGAACTGCTCGTACAGGATGCCGCGCGCCTCTATGATCTCGGCCAGCGCGTCGACATGGAAGCGGGCATGGCGAAATATTTCGCCTCCGAAACCGCCATGTACTGCGCCAGCGAGGCCATGCGTATCCATGGCGGGTATGGCTATTCCAAGGAGTATCCCGTCGAGCGGCTCTACCGCGACGCCCCGCTGATGTGCATCGGCGAGGGCACCAATGAGATGCAGCGCATCATCATTGCCAAGCAGCTCATCAAACGGAATCCGATCTGATGGCGGGGCTCCTGGACGGTATCCGCATCCTGTCGGTGGAACAGTATGGCGCCGGCCCCTATGGCACCATGCTGCTGGCCGATCTCGGCGCGGAAGTGATCAAGATCGAGGATCGCGCGCGTGGCGGCGATGTCTCGCGCGGCGTGACCCCCTACCCGCTTGGCGAGGATGACAGCCAGTTCTTCCAGACCTTTTCCAAGGGCAAGAAGTCGGTCTGCCTGGACCTGAAATCGGCAGACGGGCGCGCGGCCTTCCTCCGCCTGGTCGAGGGCGCCGATGCGGTCGCCAACAATCTGCGCGGCGACCAGCCGGCCAAGCTCGGCCTGACCTTCGAGGCACTGAAGGCGGCCAATCCGAAAATCGTCTGCGCGCATCTCTCAGCCTATGGCCGCGATACGCCGCGCGCGGCCTGGCCGGGCTATGACTATCTCATGCAGGCCGAAGCCGGCTTCATGTCGGTCACTGGCGAGCCCGGCGGGCCGCCGGTCCGGTTCGGCCTCTCCATGGTCGATTTCCATACCGGCAGCCACCTGGCGACCGTCCTGCTGGCAGGGGTCATCTCTGCCATGCGCAGCGGAGTGGGCTGCGACGTGGATGTCTGCCTGTTCGACACCGCGCTGCACCAGACTTCCTATCCAGCCACTTGGTATCTCAACGAAGGTCATGAGCCCGAGCGCCTGCCGCGCGGCGCACACCCCTCCATCGCGCCCTCCCAGCTGTTCCGGACAAAGGATGGCTGGGGCCTTCTGATGTGCCAGATCCCGAAATTCTGGGACCGGTTCTGCGAACTGGCCGAGGCCCCGGATCTGGCGAGCGATCCGCGCTTTGCCAACAACACCGCCCGCCGGGCACATCTCGCGGACCTGACCGAGGCGATCGACGCCATCCTGGCCACGCGGACCACTGCGGAATGGATGGACCTGCTCGGCGGCGAAGTGCCGTTCGCGCCGGTCCTCGACTTCGCCGGCACCTTCGAAAACCCCTATGTCCACGAGATCGGCATGATCGAAACCGTGGACCATCCGGCCCGGCCGGAGGGGCTGCAATTGCTCGCCTCGCCCTTCAAGGTGAATGGCAAGCGCCCTGTCTCCTCGCGCGCGCCCCTGATCGGCGAGCATGACAAGAGCCTGCTGGAATGAAGCTCGCCGGCCTGAAAGTCCTCGACCTGTCGGCTTTCCTGCCGGGCCCGCACATGACCATGATGATGGCCGATCACGGCGCGGACGTAATCATGATCGAGCCGGCCAATGATCTCGGCGAACCGGTGCGCGAGATCGGCGAGAAAACCGCTGACGGGGTCTCGGTCTGGTTCCGCAATATCGCGCGCGGCAAGCGCAGCCTGAAGCTCAATCTGAAAGACCCGGACGGGCTTGCCCTATTCCTGAAACTGGCAAGCACGGCCGATGTCGTGGTCGAGGCCTTCCGGCCTGGCGTGGTCAAGCGCCTCGGCGTGGATTATGACAGCCTGCGCGAGGCCAATCCCGGCCTTGTCTACTGTTCCATTTCGGCCTTCGGGCAGGCCTCCAGCCTTGCCACCAAGCCTGCCCATGATGTCACCGTCCAGGCCATGGCCGGTCTGGTTGACCTCAATCGCGGGCAGGATGGCAAGCCGGCCATGCCATGTATACCCTTCGCCGACGCCTCGGCCTCGCTGATGGCTCTGTCGGCCATCCTGATGGCACTCTATCGCCGTCAGATGACCGGCGAAGGCGACTATATCGACATCTCCATGTTTGATTCCGCCCTCGCCTGGACACCGAATGTGCTCGGACCGACCTTTGCGGAAAACCGCCGGCCCGAGCCGAAGCAGATGCGCAGTTTCGGCGGCAGCGCGATGTACAATATCTATCCGACCTCTGATGGCGCCTTCCTCGTCCTTGGCGGCAGCGAGGTGAAGTTCGCGGCCAATCTGCTCGACGCTCTCGGCCGGCCTGATCTCCTCGAATTCGCAAAGCTCCCGCCCGGCCCCGGGCAGGCACCGCTGCGGAATTTTTTCACCGAAACCTTCGCGGGCAAACCGCTCGCCGACTGGCAAGCCTTCCTCGCCGACGTGGATTGCTGCTGGAGCTGGGTGCGCGACCTGAAGGAGGTGTTCGACGATCCCTTCGTCCGCGAGCGCGGCATGGTCATGACCGACGCGGACGGCAATCGCCATATCGGCCCGCCCATCCGCTTTCGCGCTGAGGCCAGCGCGCCGAAGCTCGATGTCCCGGCATTCGGCCAGCATTCGGAAGACATCGCCGCCGAAACCGGGCTGGACACGGAAGACATCGCGGCCCTGAAAGCGCGCGGCACGATTTGACGCGTGCAGCGTCCGCCCGGTGATCACGAATTGAGCCGGATGGGCCGGAAATCGGGCTTTTTCGAACAGATCACAAATGATATATCATTTATCTTGTGTGTCACATGCCAGCACCGTTAGAAAGACCTGATGACCGGCCAAGTCGAAACACCCCCTCTGACCCTCCAACTGGCCACGCTGCTTGAGCGTGACCGGAGTGCAGCGCTGCGCGAGCGCGCGGGCCTGCACCTGCTCGACTGGCTCGGCTGCGCGGCGGCTGCGCGTCGGTCCGATGCGGCCCAGGCTGGCGCCGTGCTGAATGACGGCTCCATGGCGGCGCGGGCGTTTTATCTCGGCCTGCTCGGCAATGTGCTGGAAATGGACGATGTCGACAAACAGGCCATCCTGCATCCCGGCCCAAGCATCATACCCGCCGCTCTGGCCCTGTGCGAAGCTGACTTAGCGCTGTTGGAACGCCTGCCGGATGCGATCATTGTCGGCTACGAGGCCACAATCCGCCTCGGGCGCGCGACCGGGCCCGGCCACTATGCGCTGTGGCACACGACCGGCACCTGCGGCGCGATCGGCGCAGCGGCGGCCTGCAGCCATCTGCTCGGCCTCGACACGCTGGCCACGGCACACGCCCTCGCCCTTGCCATGAGCCAGGCCTGCGGCCTCTGGCAGACCCGGCATGAGCCGGACAGCATGGGCAAGCAGCTCCACACCGCCCATGCCGCACGCGCCGGCCTGACCGCCGCTCAACTGGCCGCAGCAGGCTTCAAGGGGCCTCTGACAATCCTGGAAGGCGAGCAGGGCTTCTTCGCCGCCTGCGCGCCGGGGGCCACTCCCGCCGATCTGATGCGGCCTTATCCTTCGCCCTGGCTGATCGAGGATGTCAGTTTCAAGCCCTGGGCAGCCTGCCGGCATGCCCATGCCACCATCGACGCGGCACTTCTGGTGCGAGAGCAACTGCACGAAGGTGCCCAGATCCGGCAGATCCTGGTGACCACCTATCCCGACGCCCTGAAATTCTGCGACAAGCCGGAGCCGGGCACGACCATCGAAGCCAAGTTCTCCCTGCAGCACAGCACAGCCGTCGTCCTCGCACGCGGCAAGCCGGAAATTGCCGATTTCGATCCCGGCGCGATTGCCGACCCTGAACTGATTGGCCTGCGCCAGCTCACACGCGTTGAGGCCGACGAGCCCTACATCTCCAACTATCCCGCACGCTATGGCGCCTCGGTGTCGGTACAGTTGGCCGATGGAAGCCAGATCCGCTGCGCGGCGCCTGATGCGCTCGGCGATCCTGAAAATCCCCTGACCATGGATGAGATCCACGCCAAGGCCCGCACGCTGATGGCACATGGCGGCGTCAGCGCCGATCAGGCTGAGGGCCTGATTGCGGGATCGAGAAGCCCGGACGCGGCCTTCGCTGCCCTGGTGAATGAGGTGCTGGGATGACCAATACCGATGCCTTCGTCGCTCACGCCCTGAACCTGCGCTTTGAGGATATTCCCGCACCTGCTGCCGCAAAGGCGAAGATCTTCCTGCTCGACAGCCTTGGCGTTGGCATTGCCGGGGCCGGTGCGCCGCTCACCGACACTGTGCGGCAGACGACCCTCTCATGGGGCACCGGAGACGGCGTCCATGTCTGGGGCGCGGGCGGGCTGAAAGCCTCGGCGCCCGACGCGGCCTTCCTGAACGCCTTCCAGATCCACGGCCAGGAATTCGACTGCGTGCATGAGCCGGCTGTGGTCCATCCCATGGCGGTCATTCTTGCCGCCCTGATGGCCGAGACGGAAACCGCGCCCGCGCCGGTATCAGGCAAGGAGCTGCTGGCCGCGATCACGATCGCGGTGGACATGGCCGCCGGGCTCGGCGTGGCAGTGTCGAGCCCGATCCGGTTTTTCCGTCCGGCCAATGCCGGCCTGTTCGGCGCCGCGCTCGGTCTCTCCCGCCTGCGGGGCTTTTCTCCAGAGCAGACCAAGGGCGCCCTCGGCCATGCCCTCTCCTTCTGCTCGGGAACCATGCAGGCGCATATCGAGGGGCTGCCATCTCTCGCGCTTCAGGTCGCGAATGCGGCCCGCGCGGCGCAAATGGCAGTGGACCTTGTGTCGGCCGGCATTCCCGGTGCACAGGATGCCCTGGAAGGCCCCTATGGCTATCTCGCCCTGTTCGAAGAGGAATTCGACCTCACACCAGTAGCCCAGAGCCTCGGCCAAGCCTGGCGCATCGCCGAGGTCAGCCACAAGCCCTTCCCCACCGGGCGCGCCGCGCATGGCGGGATTACGTTGATCCGGAAGCTGCACGATCAGGGCGTCACGGCCGACAATCTCGAAGCGCTGACCCTGCGCGCGCCACCGCTGATCAAACGCCTCGTCGGGCGCCCGCGCCTTGACGAGATGTCGGTGAGTTATGCGCGCCTCTGCTTCCAGTATTCCGGCGCGGTTGCCCTCCTGCATGGCACCGTGACGCTGGAGGACTTCTCGCAGCAAGCCCTGAGCGATCCCGTTACCCGCGCGCTCGGCCCCCGCATTCAGGTCGAGGATGACGGGACGCCCGACCCGGCAGCCTTCGTCCCGCAGGTCGCCACGGCGCGCCTGAAGGACGGCTCAACCGTCACCGCAACCATCGACGCGATCTATGGTGCGCCAGCCAATCCCATGACGCCTGAAGATCACCTGGCCAAGTTCCATGCCTGCCTGGCCTTCGGATTTGGCGGCCCGCGACCGGCCCTCGCACAGCAGATCATCGACCGGGTCGAGTATATCGAAACCCTTCAAGACACCTCGCAACTGGCGCGCCTCGCCGCTGGAAAGGAGACACCGGAATGAAGCACAATCTCTATCACGATGCGATCGACTGGGAGGCGCTGCAGCGCGAGCACCCCGTCGGCGACGCCTTCATCGCCTTCGCACGCCAGAGCCGGGACGAGATCCGCGCCCATCAGGAGCGCCTGTTCGCACGCTGTGTCGCGCGCGCCTGGCAGATCCCGTTCTATCAGCGCCTTTGGGGCAATGCCGGCATCGAGCCGGGCGACATCAAGGGCCTGGAGACACTGCCTTCCCTGCCCATGTTCGACAAGTCCGACATCATGGCGAGCATCGATGCCAAACCGCCCTTCGGCGATTTCGGCGGGATCGACCTGGCATCGGGCGACCATCCGCCGGTGATCATCCACACGACCTCCGGCACAACCGGCAATCCGCAGGTCCTGATGTTCGGCGCCAAGTCCCGCGAGGTCCAGAACATCATGTTGGGCCGGATCTACCAGCTTCAGGGCCTGCGCCCGGACGATATCGTCCACTCGGTCTATGGCCACGGCATGATCAATGGCGGGCACTATGTGCGCGAGGCCGTCACGCACTGGACCAATGCGGTCTTCCTGTCGGCCGGCACAGGCATCGAGACCCGTTCGGCCCGCCAGGTCGAGATCATGCGCGACTTCGGCGCGACGGTGATTGTCGGTTTTGCCGACTATATCAAGAAGCTCGCCAAGGTCGCCGTCGAGCAAGGCATCGACCCCGTCAAGGACCTCAAGATCCGCATGATTTCCGGCCATCTCGGCCGTGAGGACAAGACCACGCTCTCAGACGCCTGGGGCGGTGTGGACTGCTATGACTGGTATGGCGTCGGCGACACCGGCATCATTGCCGGCGAGGGGCCGGACCGTGACGGGCTCTATGTCATGGAAGATGCGCAGGTCATGGAAGTCTGCGACATCGAAAACGGCCAGCCAGTGCCGGAGGGGGAGAGCGGCGACATTGTCTGCACCAGCATCCACAAGGACGATGTCTATCCGATCATCCGGTTCAACACCCATGATGTGACACAGGTGAAAAAGGGCACTTCTTCCCTCGGCTTGAACCTGACCCGGATAGAGGGATTCCTCGGCCGCTCCGACAATATGGTGAAGATCCGCGGCATCAATATCTTCCCGCAAGCCATGGGCCCGATCCTGGAAGAGGATGCGAGCTTTGCCGGGGAGTTCATCTGCAAGGCCACGCGCGATGCAAACGGGCGCGACGATTTCATTGTCTGCGCGGAAATCAACGGCGCACTCGATACAGCCACAGCCGAGCGTTTCCGCGCCATCCTGAAGAAAGCCATCGGCATTGATTGCGGCGTGGAACTGGCAAAACCTGGCGAGCTTGCCCCGCTGACCCAGACCGAGGTGCGCCAGAAGCCGATCCGGCTGATCGATGAGCGGTTCAAGTGACCCGAGAGGCTGCCTGCCGCGCGCGGATCGAATGGCTGAACCCATCGATCAATGCCTTCCTGGACCTGACCGAACCGGTAGACAGCGCGGGTCCATGCTATGGCGTGAAATCCAATATTGCTGTCGCAGGCCTGCCCTGGACGGCGGGAATCGGCGCGCTTTCCGGTCAGATCGCCGAGGGCGACGCCACGGTGGTCCGCCGGATCCGTGCGGCGGGCGGGGGCATTCTCGGCACGCTGAACATGCATGAGGCCGCCCTCGGGGCGACCACCGACAACCCGCATTTCGGGCGCACGCACAATCCCTGGAAACACGGCTACACGCCGGGCGGGTCCTCTGGCGGGTCCGGCGCGGCGGTCGCGGCGGGCCTCTGCGATGTCGCGCTCGGCTCCGACACGATGGGCAGCGTGCGCATTCCTGCCGCCTATTGCGGCGTGCAGGGACACAAGCCGACCACCGGCCTTGTTCCCAATGATGGTGTGATCGCCCTGTCCTACACTTATGACCATGTCGGCCCGATAGCCCGCCGGGTCGAGGGTCTGTGGACCAGCCTGCATGTAATGGCGGGCTGGGGCGCCCCGGCCCCCTTTGTCCCGAAAGCGCTGTCTGGCCTGCGGATCGGTGTCTGGCATGGCAATGGCGAAGTCACCCTGACACAAGCGGTCGCGACTGGCCTTGAGGTGACCTGCCAGCGCCTGCGCGATGCCGGTGCCGATCTCGTCGAAGTCACGCCGCCGCACTACGAATATGGCCGCTCACGCCTGGCCGGGCTCCTGGTCTGCGAGTTCGAGGCCAATCGGGTGCATGCCGAGCGCCTTGCCGAAAACCCGGAAGGCTTTTCCGAAGGTTTCCGCAAGCTTCTGGCATGGGGTGCGCGCCAGCCGGCCGAGCGCGTCGAGGCGGCCTATGCCTATCTGCGCTCGATCCGGGCCGCCGCGCCTGCGGCCTTTGACGGGGTGGATGCGATTATCGCCCCCACAGCGCCGCAGACCGCTTTCAGCTTCGATGAGCCGGCGCCGGCGAACCAGGCCGATTTCACCGCATGGGCTGATTTTGCCGCCCTGCCCGCGACCGCCGTGTTCAGTGGGCTGGACGCCGCCTCGGGTCTGCCGACCTCGCTGCAGGTAATCGGTCCGGAGGGCAGCGACAGGGAGACGCTTGAGATCGCAGGTGCCTTCGAAGCCTTGTTCGGCGCGCCGCCCCTGCCGCCCGGCCTTGAATAGACCGCTCAGCGGAAGGTGAAGTCCGGCGGACGTTTTTCCAGGAATGCGCGATACCCTTCCTGGAAGTCCTCATTCGCAAAGCCCTCCAGGAACAGCGCCCGGGCTTCCTCGCTGTCACTGTCCCAGCCGGCCGCCACACCGTCGACCATGCGCTTGACCGCACGGACCGACCATTGCGAGACACCGCCAATGGATGCCGCCAGGGAGCGCGCCGTTTCGAGCGCTTCGCCAGCCTCGCAGAGATGGCTGACCAGCCCGAGCCCGGCGGCTTCCTCGGCCAGGACCAAACGTCCCGTCATGAGGATTTCCTTGGTGCGCGCCGCGCCGACCAGCTCGACCAGGCGGCGCGTGTCATCTGCCGCATAGACCAGCCCGAGCTTGGCCGGCGTCACGGCAAATTTCGAGCGGCGCCCGGCGACACGGAAATCGCAAGCCGTGGCGATACTGACGCCGCCCCCGACACAGGCCCCGTCGATCGCGGCGATGACGGGCTTTGGGCAGCGCTCAATGGCCAGAAGAGCCTGCTTGATGGCTTCGCCGGAGGCTGCCGCCGTTTCTGGAGTGGAATAGATTTCCTCAAACTCGGAGATATCCGCCCCGGCGCTGAAGGCCCCGGCCATGCCGCCATGAATGATGATCGTCTTGACCTCCGGCTGGGCTGCTGCCTCCGATATCAGACCGGGCATCGCGCTCCACATGGCCTGCGACATGGCATTACGCCGGGCGGGCTGGTTCAGGGTGATGAAACCGATATCGCCATCGCGTTCGAGATAGATGGGTGCAGAGCTCATTCAGAATCCTCGGCAAACTGGGACATTGTGAGGGGACGGCCGGTATTGGCGATCAGCGCCTTGCGCCGCACGAACCGGGTCAGGCCTGCAGCGCCCATCCGGCTCGGGCCGAGGCCGGAGGATTTGAAGGCCTGCTTTTCGGCCTCGTGGAACAGCGAGGTCAGCGCCGCATCGTTTAGCGAGATGGCGCCGGCCTCAAGCTCCAGGGCGACCTCTTCGGCCTGGTCGAGATCGGCGGCAAAGACCGCGGCCGACAGGCCGAATTCGGTGTCATTGGCGAGCGCGATGGCTTCTTCGACCGTGTCGAAAGCCATGACGGGCATGACCGGGCCGAATGTTTCCTCGCGCATGACCTGCATGTCCTGGGTCACATCGGTGAGCAGGGTCGGCCCAAGCCAGAGCCCGCCACCGGACAGATGGATCCTGCCGCCACAGACCAGCTTCGCCCCGCGCGCCACGGCATCGGCGATGTGCTGGGTCAGGATATCAGCCTGATTCTGGTAGATGATCGGCCCGAGATCGCCCCGGCCGATATCCTCGTCATTGAAGCGGATCTGCCTGGCCTTCGCGGCAAGCAGGTCGACAAATTCCTCGTGTATGGACCGGTCGACATAAATCCGCTCGATCGACTGACAGGCCTGACCGGTGCCGAGCACGGACCCGCGCAGCGCCGCATCGGTCGCCAAATCGAGATCCGCCCCTGCCAGGACGATCATCGGGTCCTTGCCGCCAAGTTCGAGGAAGGCAGGGATCAGCCTGCCCGCGGCCTGCATGGCAACCTTGCGCCCGGTTGCAACCGAGCCGGTAAAGCAGACCAGATCGACGACATCGATCAGGTTTGAACCCGTCGAACCGCCGCCGGTAACGATGGCGACAAGATCCCCGAAGCCGGCTTCATCCAGCGCCACCTGAAAGGGACGGACAAATCTCGGCGTAACTTCGCTCGGCTTGATCATGACCGAACACCCGGCCAGCAGGGCCGGTATGGCGTCGATGAGAGACAGGAGCAGAGGATAGTTCCAGGGCGAGATCACGCCAATGAGGCCATAGGGAACATACTGCCCCCGATGCCGGATCGCAGGGTTGCTGCGCCCCTGGGTCCAATCGGTCTTCTCCGGCACGCCCTGAAAGGCGGCCCAGCCTCGGACCGTGCCGATCACTGCGTCGACTTCAATGCCAGCAATGCGCCGCCGGCCGGTATCAGCCTCCACGGCCGCCGCAATCCCGGCCCTGTGAGCCAGCATGCAGTCTGCAAGCCGGGAGAGCCGGCTTGCCCGCTCGGCCGGTCCGATTTGCTGCCAGTCAACCTGGGCCGCGCGGCAGCGCGCAGCGGCGGCTGAGATTTCAGCCGGGCCAGCGACCGGGATCTGATGGTCGATCAGACCCGTCCTGGTATTCCTGACCTTGAGAAAGGATGTTTCCATCATTCAAACCCCATTACGCCCGGATTGACCCGGCCTTCGCCATCCAGCGCGGCCTTGATCCGGTCGAGCAGGTCCAGCGTGCCGGGCATGCGCGTCTGCCTGTAAGGATAGGTGCGGCCGATCTGGAAATGCGCCGCACCGTGCGCGCCGAACACATCCATCACCATCTGGCGGCCCTTCTCGACGACGTGTGTCGCGGCCTCATTCTTCGGAAAGCGCTTCATCTTCGCCAGGACATGATCCTCCACAGTGTCTTCGTGGATGGCGTAAAGCTCCTCCGGCCAGATGAAGACCGGTTCGATCAGGAACCCGGTCGTGCCGAGCGAGGAGAACAGATAGCCGGTGACGATGTCATGGGCGTCAAGCTCATCCTTCATGCTGGCAAAGCCGGCTTCGAGATCGGCCAGACAGGCCGTTCCTTGCGATGTCGGCACGACCCCGTGAATGGGCACCCAGCGCTCGCCATTTGGGCCGAGTATGTTGTTGTGCGGCTGGAACGGGTTGGCACGGACGATCTTCGGGATCGAGTTTTCAATCTCGGTACCGGCATGTTGCTCGCAGATGGCCTTCACCATCTTCATTTCCTCGCGCACACCCGCCTCGCTGCGCCCTTCCACCGTGATGTGCAGCGAGAAACCCGCATCGTCCAGAAAGCCGCGCCCGGCCATGGCGAGCTTCGCGCCTTCCTTCAGGGCCCGGAAGATATTGCCCTGTTTCTTCATCACATTTCCAAGCGCCTTTGCATCCTCCATCATGGAAGCGCGTGCCATGCGGACCTTTGTCAGGGTGGGGTCGAAACCGTAGATCTCGCAGGCGAGGTCAGCACGCATGAGCGCGGAGAGCGCGTGGGCGCAGTCCGCCCCGGTTTCGAACTCGAAACTGCACCAGTCCTCGGCCTGCGGCATCGGGATGAGGCGCAAGGTCACCTCCGCCTTGAAGCCCATGGCGCCGGCATCGCCGATGAATATCCCCGCGAGGTCGGGCCCGTAATGGCGCCAGAACGGCTTGGCGCCTTTGGTGCCCGAAGTTCCGGTCTGCACCAGGGTTCCATCTGCCAGCACGACACTCAAGCACAGCACGCTGTCGCCGGTGGAACCATATTTGCCGGCCCCGAAAATCGCATTGTTCTGTGAAAGCCCGCCGCCAATCGTCGAGGTGAGGCCCGACAAGGGCCCCCAGAAAGGCGTGCGCACGCCTTTGGCGGACACAGCCCTGTAAAGAGCATCCCAGGTGCAACCGGCCTCGACGGTGACATACATGTCCTCGGTATTGATCTCGATCACGCGGTCCATCGCGCTCATATCGAGCATCACCACCCCTTCGCGATCCGGCGTATAGCCCTTTGTGTAGGACATGCCCGCCCCGCGCGGATTGAGGGCAACGCCATGGCGCGCGGCAGCGGCGACGATGAACTGAAGCTCTTCGGTCGAGCGCGGCCCAAGAATGTATTCCGCAGGAACACCCTTTACCCAGATATCCTGGCTCAGAAGCTCGATATGATCGGGATCATCATTGATCCTGTCAGCGCCGAGCGTGCCGGCAAGCTCCTGCTTCAGGGTTTCGGCTCTTGATTGCATGGCGGTTTCAGGCATGGACAAGCCCTCCTCAGATCGTCGGTTTCAAAAGGCCGGTAAACGCGGCCAGGATGATCAGCGCCCAGATGACAACCACAAGGGGCTTCGCCATGTTCAGCATTCTGGCGAGACTGGCTTCGGCCGCGCCGGGATCCGGGCCACTGAGCCCTGCCAGGGCAGGCCCGAGCGGCTTGAGCGCGCCGCGTATCAAGAGGCCCATCAGGACGGCCGCCGCGAGCAGGAGCAGCTTGATCGCGATGAAACCCGGAAGCTCAACCAGCCCGGCGAGCCCGGACACGCCCGCAAGCGCCAGCCCCGCCAGGAACAGCCAGCGGATGTAGAGATCGGTCGTCCGGAAGGCTGTGCCCGCGGCCCCATGCGAGAGATGAATCTTCCAGGCCAGGGCGAGCCAGGCCAGACCAGCAGCCAGCACGAGCCAGACGGTCCATGCCGGTGCGTGAATCCAGTCCGACCGGACAGCAAGCGCATAGCCGGTGGGCGCGGCCATGATCAGCGCGGTCCGGGGCGCCATATCGACATCGGCCACTATCTTTCCAGCCATCAGGCGGCGATCCGCACTGATGCCGGGACGCGTCAGATACGCGCTGGCATAAAAGGCGCCGAGATCGCCACCAAGCCAGTACACAAAGACAAGACTGTGGAGCAGTGTCCACAAAGCGATTTCCAAGGGCATCCGATCCGTCTCAGCAGAATAGACCCAAATGATATATCATTTGTGGCGGCTGACCAGAGCCTGCCGGTGGATTATGCTCGGAAATAGGGCTGCACGGCCGGATGCCGCATTTCCGGGCAGGTCTGATCTGGAATTGTCGGCCCCCGGGCGAGCCGTTATTCGCCGCTCCAGTCGGCATCATCCTCACGCGAAAGACGCATCTCGTACTGATAGCGATCGGCGCGGTAGGTCGCCGTGATGTCCTGGACCGGCCGGCCATCCGCATCCTTCATGACGCGGTGAATGCGCAAGAGGGGCGAGCCAGCCGTGACACCCAGTACAGCCGCCACAGCGGCTTGCGCCGGCACAGCCGTAATCGTCTGCGTTGCTTCGCAGGGCCGATGGCCGGCACGCTCCAGAAGCTCGATCAGGGTTGTCGTGGCCAGTTCGTCCTCGGTGTATTTTTCGGCGATATCCTCGGGGATATAGGTCACCAGATAGGAAAAGGGCTCGTCTTCAAGCCGCCGCAGCCGCACGATCCTCTGGACACTCGCCCCGCGGCCCAACGCCAGGGTCTCGGCAATGGCGGGCGTCGGCGTGACCATCTCACAATCGAGAAGCTGAACCTTGGTTTCCAGGCCCATCCGCTTGAGGCCGGAAAAGAAATTCTCAAATCCGCCCTTCACCGTCGGGACGGTCGCATCATAGCTCACCACCGTGCCGCGCCCGCGATAGCGGCGCACCAGGCCAGCGACTGCCAGTTCGTTGAAGGCGCGCTTGACCGTGATGCGCGAGACACCTAGCCGCTGGACCAGTTCCTGTTCGGCCGGCAGGCGGCTGTGGACGGGAACCTTGCCGTCGAGGATGTCCCGGCGGATAATCGTATAGATCTGGTGATAGAGAGGCGTACTGGATGCCTCGTCGAGATCATCGGCCGAAATTTCCAGCTGCACGTCCTTGATCATGGTCATCCGTGTGAAATCAGAATGGTAAAAAGAAAACCTATCCGCAATCGACAAGCGGCAGCAACCCGGATAAATGATATACCAAATGGCTGATTATTACGCCCTCGCTCTCCAGGTTCAGACCCGCGCCGTCAACCAGCGTCCGGTTGGCGAAGCGCGCGCCATGATCATGGCCGCGATTGACCGCATTTCCGGGCAGATTTCGGCAACAAAGAGATTCCTCGGCCAGGACCTCAAGCTGGTCGTGCTGCCGGAATATGCCCTGACCGGTTTCCCCTGGGGCGACACGCCCGAAGAGTGGCTGGCGCGCGCTGCAGTCGATATGCACGGGGCTGAATATGAGGCGCTGGCAAAGGCTGCCGAAGCGTCCGGTGTCTACATCGTCAGCAATCTCTATGAGCGCGACCCCAATTTCCCGCACCTTTACTTCCAGGCCAATGTCATTGTCTCGCCATCGGGCGATCAGGTGCTGCGCTATCGCCGGCTGATTTCCATGTTCGCCCCCTCGCCCTTCGATATCTGGGACGCCTATCTCGATATCTACGGCTCCGAGGCCATCCTGCCGGTCTGCAACACCGAGATCGGCAAGCTCGGCACGATCGCGTCGGAAGAAATCCTCTATCCGGAGATCGCCCGGTGCCTCGCCAGCAAGGGCGCCGAGGTCCTCTTACATCCGACATCGGAGGTCTCAAGCCCCCTGCCGACGCCGAAGTCGATCACGCGCCATGCCCGCGCCGTGGAGAACCTGGCCTATGTCGTTTCGGCCAATTCCGGCGGCCTGCCCGGGTGCGGCATACCGGAGAACTCCACCGATGGCGGCTCGGAGATCATCGACTTCAAGGGCCGCATCCTGGCCCGCGCCGGGGCGGGCGAGAGCATCAATGCCTTCTCGGAAATCTCGCTTGCCGAACTGCGCGCCTATCGCCAGCGCCCCGGCATGGGCAACCTGCTCTCGCGCCACCCGATGGAGATCTGGGCCGGGCAATATGCCAGCTTCCAGGCGGCGGAAAAGCAGGGCCTCGGTGATGGCAATGCGCCGCCGGAGCGGAGCTTCTTCCTGTCGCGTCAGCAGCAGGTCATCAAACGCCTGTCGGACTCAGGCCTGATCTAACCCCTCTCGCCCGACAATCAGTTCTTCCAGCTCAAACGTCCAGTTGTACGGGGCGGCCACCACGCCGCGAATAAACAGATAGTCGCCATCGCTGGTGACCCAGAAATCATAGGGCGGATGATCATTGCTGGTCATCACGAATGCAAAGTGATGGCAATCGAAAGTGCCGGCCGGAACGGTGACCGTCTCTTCGCCGAAATATTGCAGGCTGCTGGTTGTGGTGCGCTCGAAAGCCGGCCCGGTCGCGCCGCGATGATCGATCGAGGTCAGCAGATTGTCCTTGAAGGTCTGGATGCCCGGCCCCTTTGAGCGGTCAAAGCGCGCTGCCAGCCAGGAATCGGAGTTGAGATTGTGGGTCCCGAACCCACGAATCGCACGCGTGATCGGCACCGTGTCGCTGATCCGCCCCAGTTCTGCGGTATAGCCCTGATACTCGCCTTCGGTATCGGTCCAGCGATACCAGGTGCTGCCATAGAAACGGTTGTTCTTGGTCAGGCGAACATAGGTGTCGTGGGGATGAAACTCCGCATCCACCGCCGAGATCACATCGCGGATGATCGGCTCGTCATCATTGAGTTCGCAGTATGAACGCATCACCCGCTGGCCATCGGCATGCTGGGTCATGCGCCAGTGCTCGATGCCCCAGTTCCCGTCCGGGAAATCGGGATGGCCGTCGATGCGGTAGCTGATCGTGCCGGAAATTTCGCGGTGACGTGCGCCTGCTGCCATGGTCTTATGTCCTCGTCGTGGGAGTTTGGAGTGCGGGATGAACGCCTTCAGTCCGCCTGGGGACCTGCCTGCGCAAACAGCCCGGCCACCTCGCCGGCCGGGCAGACCTCCAGCCCGTCCATGGCGCTCAGCGTATTCAGGAGCCGTTTCACAGACGCGGCCCGGAAGGGCTGGCCGGCGACATAGGGTGTCAGCGTGAAACCGAAGCATTGCGCTCCGGCGCGCGCATGATCGACGACATGGAATCTCGCCGCCTCGATGATCTGGTCGGCCCAGACATCGGCCTGCTGGCGATTGTCGACCATCAGCTTGAAGTCCGACAGCTCGTGCATCAGTGGCAGGGCCGTCAGCGGGCCATTCTCCGTCGCGAAGGAGAGCGGGCGCTGGTCGGCCTCCCAGTCGAGCAGGGTTGTGTAGCCGGCCGCGGCCAACAGGTCCGGCGTGCGATAGCTCTCATTGCGTGCCGGGCTCAGCCAGCTTGTCGCCTCGGGCAACACTGCGCGGCATCTGCCGATCAGTGCGGTCTCTTCCGCCTCGCTGAGGCCCTCATGATGGATATGTGCGGTGGAAACGCCATGCGCAGCCACCTCATGACCGGCCTCACGGATGGCCGCCATAAGGGGCGGATAGCGCTCGGCGACCTCTGCATTCACCGCAAAGGTCGCCTTCAGGCCGGCCGCATCAAGGAATTTCAACAGGCGGAAGACGCCGACCCGATTGCCATAATCGCGCGTCGTATAGTGGCGCAGGTCCGGATATGGCGTCTTCATTGCGCCGGGATGTTTGAACGGCTCGGCTGGCGGATCGAGCGGGAAGAATTCCAGCGGCACGATGATAAAGGCGACCGCCTTCTTGCCGCCGGTCAGTTCCAGCGGCGCGCGCTGCGTATCCGGCGTCCAGGCAAACCGGTCATGGTCGACACCGTGCCGGCGGTGCGGGTAGGTCAGATAGTCATTCGGCAGGGGCAAAGCCGGTCCCTCCCGTCACGACGCCGCGTGCGGCAATATCGGCAGAGGCCGTCTCCCAGTAATTCTCGCGGAAATGAGCCGCGATCTCGCGCCCGGTGGTGATCCAGACATCGTCGGAATGCGCGGCGACGTGCTTCAGCGCGTCCTCGAACGCACGCAACCGGTGCGGCTGGCTCACCAGATAGGCGTGCAGTGGGATGCACATCACCGTGCCGCTGTCCTCGCCCTCCTCCAGAAGCTGGTCGAAATGGCGTTTCAGGATATCGGCATACTGGAACGGATCGTACCCCATCACCGAATAGGTGATCACGTCATTGACCTCCAGCGAATAGGGCATGGAAACCAGTTTGCCGGTCTTCGTCTTGATCTGCTGGGGCTGGTCATCCTGAAAGAGGTCGCAGGTGTACCAGAAATCCATGTCCGCGATCAGGTCGAGCGTGTCTTCGGTATGGGTCAGGGCGGGGGCGAGATAGCCGCGAATGCGCTGGCCCGTGGCGGCCTCGACCGAGCGGATGGAATCCTCGATGACCGCCCGCTCCTGGGCGGCGTCCATGCCGTAGGAATAGCGCGTATTGTAGATGCCATGAGAGAAGAACTCCCAGTCGCGCGCCGCACAAGCCTCGATAATCTCCGGATGATGGTCAATGAGGCCAATCGAGAGCGAGATCGATCCGCGCATGCCATGACGGTCGAGCAGCTCCATGAGCCGCCAGTGGCCGACCGTATTGCCCCACAGGCGCTGGGTGTAGGACTGGATGTCCGGATTGCCGCGCGGCCAGGGCTGGCGTTTCGGGTTCGGCGGCGGGGCAAACTCGTAATATTCGATATTGGGCGCAATCCAGAAGGCGAGCTTCTTGCTGCCCGGCCAGCGAATCTGCGGACGCCCGGCATAGGGCCAGTAGTCATAAAGGTTCGGATCGGACACCATCAGGCCTGATAGTCCTCCAGCCAGTCATAGACCTCCTGCACCGGCACGACATCGGCATATTTCAGCATCATGTCGGTGAGATTGGCAAAGTGGTAGCTTTCATGCTTGTCGGCCACGCACTCGACCGGGACGATGGTGCGGTAGCCCCGGCTGAGCGAGTCCACCGCCGTGGCGCGGATGCAGCCGCTGGTCGAGCCGCCGGTGATCACCAGCGTGTCGACCTTGTGCCAGACCAGGAAGCTCTGAAGCTGGGTTTCGAAAAACGCGCTGGGCATCTTCTTTTCATAGACAGCATCCACGTCGGGGTGGATCTCGATCCGGTCGTCGAACTCATGGCGCACGCTGCCGGCCTTGATGTTCTGCAGACTGTCGGGTGTGTCAGTGCGTGTCCCCCAGACACCCGCATCGGCGGCATTTTCCATATAGGCGACACGGGTCCAGACAACCGGCAGGCCCTTGGCACGCGCCTGGCTGGAGATGGCGTTGACATGCTCCATCTGGGCCGGATCGGTGATGTAGCCGGTCTTGGGAAACAGGTCCGGCCGGGTATAGCCCTTCTGCGGATCGACATTCACGATGCAGAGTTTTTCACCGAAGCCAAAGCGCTTGCGCGCCGGATTGGCCCGGACCTCCTCATAGATCTGGCGGGCCGTCTTGTCGGACAGCTGCATCGTCGAACCGGGGGGATTTTCATCAGGCATCGCGTAATCCTCTTCCGGATTAAATGATATATCCTTTAAGTCTTGTCCAGCCGCAACCGGCAGGGTGCCGCAGGATGACAACCCCCGGTTTGTGGATCGGCCGCCCCTCATTTTTCTCAATATAGCAGGCGATTTGCGCGAGGGCTGCGCGACAAAGACAGGCCGCCGGATGCCGGACCGGCTGAAATGATATACCAATATGCCCACGAAGCGCTCATCCGTGTGCGCTTCTTGAGCAAGTTCAGCTTTGGCAAAGCTTTTTTGCACCTTGCCGGTACCATCCACGTATAAATGATATATCATTTGCAAAGTCGAAGGCGTTTCGTCATCGTGCCGCGCTACCGGAGGGAATCGATATGAAGACCAGACTTCTTACCACTGTGACCTGCTTTGCTGCTCTGGGTAGCTTGGCTTTTCCCGCTCTCGCCCAATCAGACGATGGCGAGGACGGAACGCGCCGGCTGGGAACGGTGACGATCACCGCCCAGCGTGTCGAGGAAAGCATGCAGGACGTGCCCGTCGCCGTCTCGACGCTGGACGGAACGGCATTGGAAGACCGCCAGGTCCAGGATGTACAGGATCTCCAGTTCCAGGTGCCGAACATCAGCATGGGGACAAACACCGGCACGGCGAACGCGGCCCGCATCTTCCTGCGCGGCGTCGGCGAGGATGAAAGCCGCGGCGCGGTTGACCAGGCTGTCGGGATCTATGTCGACGGTATCTATATCGGCCGCTCGGTCGGCTCCCTGTTCGATATCGTCGACCTGGCTTCGATCGAGGTTCTGCGCGGCCCGCAGGGTACGCTGTATGGCCGCAACACGATTGGCGGGGCGATCAAGCTCACCTCGGTGCGCCCGCAAATGGAAAATACCGGCCGTATCGGCACGACGGTCGGCAACAATGCCCGCCTGGACTTCCGCGGCATGGCGAACTTCCAGGTCGCCGACAGCACAGCAGTCCGGTTTTCCGGCCTGAAGCGCGACCGGGATGGCTTCCAGACGATCCATCCCAATGGCGAACTGGCCGGCATGGACAAGGATGTCGGCGAATGGGATGTGACGGCCCTGCGTGGCAGCCTGCTCCACGACTTCAATCCCGACTGGAGCCTCTACATCACGGCGGACTATACTGATGACAAGTCCGACCCGGGTATTGATTCGGTCGCCACGCCGAACGATGCAGACGGCGATATCTTCACCACGGAGCCACTGCCGGGCACGGTCTGTGCGGCCACGTCGAGCGGAACGGGTTGTTTCCTGGGCTATGAACAGGAATCGAAATCCAAGGGAATCTCGGCGGAGCTGTCCGGGGCGTTCGGCTCTTACGACTTCATGTCGCTGACCGGTTATCGCGAGCTGGAAGACCATCTGAACGGCCGCATCGGCTCGCCCTATGAGCAGTGGACCGACCAGTCGCAGTTCAGCCAGGAGTTTACCCTCTCCTCGAAGTTTGACGGCCCGTTCAACTATGTGGCCGGCCTCTACTATTTCGAGGAGGACATGACGCTCGACACTGTCTTTGTGTTCCCGTTCACCATGAGCTCTTCCACCGAGTCCTATTCCGTGTTCGGCCAGGGCTCATACGATATCACCGACAAGCTCTCGGCAACGGCCGGGCTTCGCTACACCAGCGAGTCCAAGGATTTCTACGGCCTCAACCAGGCCATCGGCTTCACCCGCACGGATTCAGCTGATTTCGACAATGTCAGCTACACTGTCGGCCTGGACTATCGCGTCAATGATGCGGTGATGACCTATGGCAAGTTCTCGACCGGCTTCAAATCCGGCGGCTGGTCGCCGGATGCCTTCAGCGCAACCGCCGTCTTCCTGCCTGTGGAGGAGGAAACGCTGGAAAGCTGGGAAATCGGCGCGAAGACGGATCTGTTCGACGACACGGTACGCCTGAACATGGCCTATTTCTTCAACACCTATGACGGTCTCCAGATCGGCGCCACCGTGCCGGATGTCGGCTTTACCCGCTTCAATGTGGAAGAAGCCCAGATCCAGGGCCTGGAGTTCGAATATGTCTGGCAGGTGACCGACAATTTCCAGGTCAACGGCAATCTCGGCCTGCTCGATGCCGAATATACCGAGCTGACCATGTCTTCGGCCAGCGCCCTGACCAATAGCGGCTCCACCCCCGCCTGTGGCGGCGTGGTGACGCTGGAATGTGCCTATGGTCTCGATATGAAGAATGCGCCGGACTACAAGGGCGCCATCGGCGTCCTGTACACCTACCCGATTGGCAGCGGCGAGTTGATCCTGACCGGTGATGTCGGCTTCGAGGATGAGAACTGGTCACTGGTCGCGAACACCCCCGATCACGCCCTGACGGATGTCGATCCGCTGTTCAATGCCCGGATCAAGTATGAATCCGATGCCGGCTGGTCGGTCGCCCTGTGGGGCAAGAATCTCGGCGATCAGGAATACTGGCGTGCAGCCACGGCGGGCAATTTCAACATCTACCCGTCCGATCCGCTGACCTACGGTATCGACCTCGATTACACCTTTTAGTTTCGGACCTCCTTCCCACCGAAACTGACCTGGACACCCCGGCCGAGGACTCGATCGGGGTGTCCTTTTTCCCTTCCCGAACCAGGAATGCCGCCTCAACCATGACGCAAGCGCAAACCCTCTTCGACAAGCTCTGGAGCCTGCACCGGGTGGCCGATTGCGGCGATGGCGTGGACCTGATTGCGATCGACCGGGTCTGCATTCACGAACGCACCGGCGCTGTCGCGCTCAAGGGCCTGGAAGCCAGCGGTCACGGCATTCTCGATCCCGCGCGCGTGTTCGCGGTCATGGATCATATTGTGTCCTTCCGCTCCGGACGCGGCCGCGACGAGGCCCGCTCGCCGGGGGGCGAGGTATTTATCACCGAAACGCGGCGCCTTGCCCGGAAAGCGGGAATTCATCTCATCGATACAGACGATCCGCGCCAGGGCATCGTGCATGTCATCGCCCCGGAACTCGGCATCGCCCTGCCCGGGCTGAGCCTTGTCTGTCCCGACAGCCATACCTGCAGCCTCGGCGCGCTCGGCACGCTTGCCTGGGGGATCGGGTCGAGCCAGACCGAGCATGCGATGGCGACCGGCACTCTGCGCGTCGCCAGGCCCCGCCAGATGCGCATTACCGTGGAAAACAGCCTGCCTTCAGGCGTTTCAGCCAAGGATCTCGCGCTGCACATCATTGCGTGCTTTGGTGTCTCCGGCGGACAGGGCTGCGCCATCGAGTATACCGGTGAAGCAGTCTCTGCCCTGTCGATCGAAGAGCGCCTCACGCTCTGCAACCTGTCGATAGAGTTTTCCGCCTTCACGGCGCTGATCGCACCGGACGAGACGACCATCGACTATCTCCAGGGCCGGCAGTATGCACCCGATGCATCAATGGCAGCTGCCGCCGCTGCGAACTGGCGCCAGCTCCATTCGGATCAGGACGCGCGCTTCGATCATGAGATCAGGCTGGACGCCCGTGATATCAGGCCGATGGTGAGCTGGGGAACCAGCCCGGGCCAGAGCATTCCCCTGGGCAGTGCGATCCCCGCCGATGCAGATCAACAGGCACTGGATTATATGGAGCTGCGCGCGGGCCAGTCGGTCGATAACCTTGCAATCGACGGCGCCTTTATCGGGTCATGCACAAATGGCCGGCTGTCGGACCTGCGCGCGGCGGCAGAGATTCTCGCGGGCCGGCAGGTTGCCGCCAATGTGCGCGCGGTCTGCGTGCCCGGCTCGCAGGCGGTCCGGCAGGCCGCGGAAGCCGAAGGCCTGGACCAGGTATTCAGCGACGCGGGCTTTGAATGGGGCGCCTCCGGTTGCGCCATGTGCTTTTATGCCGGAGGGGAAACCTTTCCGCCCGGAAGCCGCGTCATCTCATCGACCAACCGCAATTTCGAAGGCCGGCAGGGTCCGGGTGTGCGCACCCATCTTGCCAGCCCGGCCACGGTTGCCGCCTCGGCTGTTGCCGGCAAGATCACAAGCCCAGCCGACCCGCTTTTCGCTGCATAAGAAGACCAGGATGGAGCCCTTCAAGACTCTCACGGCCATCGCCGCACCGCTCGCGATCGACAATGTCGATACCGATCAGATCATCCCGTCACGCGAGATGAAATCCGTCAGCCGTTCGGGGCTCGCCGACGGCCTGTTTGCAGGCTGGCGCTATACAAGGCCGGCCGACCGCGAGCCAAATCCGGATTTCATCCTCAACAAGCCGGGTTTCGAGGCCGCGCAGATCCTCGTCAGCGGAGAAAATTTCGGGTGCGGCTCGTCGCGCGAACACGCCGTCTGGGCGCTTGCCGAATACGGCATTCGCGCAATTGTCGCGAAGTCCTTTGGCGATATCTTCTACACAAACTGCACGCGCAACGGGATCTTGCCGATCGTGTTGCCGGGCGCTCAGGTCGACAGCCTGCTGTCCGCACCGCCTCCTGTGGAGCTGACGATCAATCTCGCAGCGCAGACCGTGACGGCTCCCGGCTTCGAGGCTTCTTTCGATATCAAGGCCTTTCCCAAGCGCCTCTTGCAGGAAGGGCTCGACCCGATCGGCCTGACCAAGCTCAACCTGCCGGAGATCACCCATTTCCTCCAAGCCGATCGGCAGGCCCGCCCCTGGGTTTATTCCACCGCCCCGGAGAGCGACTGAAGATCACCCCTTGCCGGCGACGATGCCCTCCAGTTTCAGGGCCTGAATCTCGTCATTTCCGTAGCCCAGCTCCCCAAGCACATCTTCCGTATGCTCCCCGACAAGAGGCGGGTTTGCCGACAGACTCATGCGCAGGCCATCCAGGGTCATGGGCAAGGCTGGAAGCTTGACCTGCTGACCGCCGGGCAGCTGGATGTCCAAAAGCCCGCCCTGGGCGTTGAGGTGCGGATCGTCAAACAGATCCTCCGGCCGGGTAATCGGCGCAAATGGCAACCCCGTGGCTTCCAGCTTGTCCATGAGCTCGGCCTTGGTCATCCTTGCGAAGGCTTCGCGCAGGACAGGAATGATCTCCTCGCGGCGCGCCACCCGGTCATTGTTTGTGGCAAGCGAGGCGTCACCGCGCCACTCGGTGAACCCGAAAGCCTCGCAGAATACGGTCCACTGGGTATCGGAGACGACGCCAACAAAGACCTTCTCGTCATCGGCCACATCGAACACGTCATAGACCGCCCAGGCCGATATCCGCGCGGGCATGGGGGCTGCGGCGCTGCCGGTCACGGCAAACTGGGCCATATGCTGGCCAACCAGGAAGGCGGTCGTTTCGAACAGGGCCGCCGAGACATGCTGGCCCTTGCCAGTCAGTTGTCGCTGCTGCAGCGCAGCCAGAACACCGATCGCCCCAAACATGCCGCCGGTGACATCCACCACGGAGGCCCCCGCGCGCAAAGGTCGCCCCGGCGGACCGGTCATATAGGCCAGCCCGCCCATCATCTGCGCCACTTCGTCAAGCGCGGTGCGGTGTTCGTAAGGCCCTGGCAGAAACCCCTTTTCCGAACAGTAGATGAGCTTGGGGTTTCGCTCTGACAACTGGTCATAGCCAAAGCCGAGCTTTTCCAGGGCGCCGGGGCGAAAATTCTCGATGAACACATCCGCGCCATCCACCAGGCGATGCGCGATTTCCGCGCCAGCCTCGGATTTCAGATCGACGCACAGGCTGCGCTTGTTGCGATTGTACATGGCGAAGTAGCCGGCGCCGGAGCCTTTCAACCGTCGCGTCTTGTCGCCACTGATCGGCTCGACCTTGGTCACGTCCGCGCCCAGATCGGCCAGAATGAGCCCCGCCGCCGGCCCCATGACCATATGGGTGAATTCGACGACCTTCAGTCCGGCAAGTGGCTTGTTACTATCAGGCATACGGCGCTTCCCCTTGGCTTCTTCTTCTTTTAAATGGTATATCATTTTGGGCAATTGGGCTGAATGATCTTTTTTTTGCCTGCCGCCGAGAAAGCGACCATCAAGGGACCGGAAAATGCCAGACAATCAGGTTTTGATCAGCGAAGTCGGCCCGCGTGACGGTCTGCAGAATTGCAGCGCCATCATGGACACGGAGACAAAGAAACGCTGGATCACCGCCCTGGCGGCGAGCGGCATTCGCGAGATCGAGGTGGGCTCTTTTGTCTCGCGGAAACTGCTGCCCCAAATGGCCGATACCGCAACGATTGTTGCCCATGCGCGCACGATCCCGGGTCTCGAGGTTGCGGTCCTCGTGCCGAACCTGAAGGGTGCGCAGATGGCCGTAGAGGCTGGCGCGCACAAGATCACCCTGCCGCTTTCGGTCAGCGAGACCCACTCCATCCGAAATATCCGCCGCACGCATGATGAGGTCATCGAGGAAGCCGAGCGGATCAGCGCCCTCATCGCGAGCCTGCCGCAAGACCAGCGCCCGCATTTCGAGGGTTCTCTGTCGACAGCCTTCGGCTGCACCCTGGAAGGCCCAATCCCCGAAGCAGTCATATTGACCTGCGCCGAGCGCCTGATGCAGGCCGGATGCGACGAGGTCGGCCTGTCGGATACCACAGGCTATGGCGATCCTGCCTCGATCCGGCGACTGATCCGGTCCGTGCGGGCCGTGGTCGGCGTGGAAAACCTGACCGGGGTCCACCTGCACAATACGCGCGGGCTGGGCCTTGCGAATGCGCTGGCTGCCTATGAAGAGGGTATTTCCACCTTTGACTGCTCACAGGGCGGGCTTGGCGGGTGCCCGACTGCGCCGGGAGCCAGCGGCAATATTGTCACCGAGGATCTTGTTTTCATGTTCGAGTCTATGGGTGTTTCCACCGGCATCGACCTGCCTTCCCTTCTGGAGGCGCGGCAGATCCTGGCCGAGGGGATGCCCGATGAAACACTCTATGGCTTCGTTCCCGATGCGGGCCTCCCATTGGGGTTCAAGCAGGCTCGGGCGACGGTCCCCGCCGAATAGACCGGAGAAGGCAAGCGCATGAACAATGTGTCGGCACTCATCACGCTGATTGTCTATTCACTTGCCCTGGTGGCGATCAGCCTCTGGGTCTCGCGCCGGGCCAAATCCGAGGCGAGCTATATTCTCGGCGAGCGCGATCTCGGCGCCTGGGTCGCCGGCCTTGCCTATGCCGCCTCCAGTTCCAGCGCCTGGGTCCTGCTCGGATTTTCCGGCTTCGTTTACGCTGTCGGCGTGTCGGCGCTCTGGATGGTGCCCGGCATTCTGGCCGGCTATGCGGCTGTCTGGTTCTGGGCTGGCCCGGTGCTGCAGGCCGCCAGCCGTGGCAAGGGCCATCTCACCCTGACCGATTTCCTCACTGAAGATGCCAGCCCTGGCACGAAGCGCGCCATCCGCATCCTCGCCTCGGCGATGATCGTGTTCTGCTTCTGCTACTATATCGCTTCCCAGTTCCAGGGCGCAGGCATCGCCTTCGATGTCATCTTCGGCAGCGGGCTGACCACAGGGGTGCTGATCGGCGCCGTCGTGATCCTGCTCTACACCTTTCTTGGCGGCTTCCTCGCTGTCTCGCTGATCGACACGATCCAGGGCCTGCTGATCGGGCTGGTCGCGGTGCTCCTGCCAGTGCTGGCTTTCTTCAAAGCCGGTGGCATGGCGGGTATGGCCTCAGCCGCAGACGCCTTTCCGCAAGGCTTTCTGGTGCCCTTCGGCACCATGTCCGGCTGGATGGCGGCCGGCTTCGTCCTCGGCCTGACCGCGACCGGATTCGGCGCGCTCGGTCAGCCGCATCTGGTCACCTGGATCATGGCCGCCCGGGACCGCAAGACCATCTCGCGCGGCGGCGCGGTCGCCATCGGCTGGGCGGCAATTGTCTATGCGGGCATGGCTGTGCTGGGCCTTTCCTCACGCGTCCTGTTCGGCGCCGAAGCGCCGGCAGAGGGCGTCTTTTTCGAAGTCGCGTCAATCGCGCTTCCGCCAGCTCTGGCAGGCATCATCCTGGCGGCCACGCTTTCGGCCATCATGTCGACCGTCGACAGCCAGCTTCTGGTGGCCGGCGCGGCCATGAGCCATGATCTCGGACTGCGGCGGCTGTTCGGTGAGCGCGATGTGCTGGCTTCCCGCCTGGCGGTGACGCTGGTCGCCGTGGTGGCGATCCTTTTCACGCTCAACCTGCCGGCCACGATCTTCGAACGCACCCTCTTTGCCTGGACGGCGCTGGGCGCGAGCTTCGGGCCGATTGTGGTTGTCCGCACGCTCGGCATCCGGCCAGCCGGTGGCGCGATCCTGGCGTCACTGGTGGCAGCCTTTGCCCTTTCGGTGGCCTATGAGTTCATCCTGCCGGGCGGCCCGGGAAATGTCTGGGCGCGCACCCTACCCTGGCTTCTATCCTTCCTCTGCCTTCTGGCCCCGTTTGCGCGCCGCAAGCCCGCAGTGAGCGACGCGCCCTGACAGGTCAGAAAGTCGGCGCGAGCGGGGCCTGTGCCGGGGCGTAATCGGTTTCTGGAACATCCTCGCCGATCTCGAAATCCAGCCAGATGGCCTCATTGGCCTTCACGCCGTCATAGAACAGGCGCACGCGCCCCGGCTGGACCCAACTGATCCCGGGCTTGGTGAAAAAGTCGGAATAGCGCCGCTCATGCCAGCCGCGCGGCGTATCGAAGCCGACATAGAGGATCGCATAGTCGGACTGGCGGATGCCGAACCGCGTCATCCCGCCTGAAGGGTCGGTCAGTTCCACCATATAGGCCGGCTGGCCATCGACCATGTCGTCGGGCAGGCGCATCTGCGTCCAGCCCTCGTCCAGCGCGTTGCGAATGGCGCCGAAGCCGAAATTGGCGCTCCACATGGCATTGGCCGACTGGTCGTCCATCAGCCCGTTCTTGTTGTAGGTCTGCGCGCCGTCATAGCCCAGCAGCAGCGACAGGTTTCCGTCCGTCCACGCCTCGATACGAACCTTGCCTTCCACGGTGTGGGCATCAGGCTTTTCGTCGGCAAAGACGCGCCACATCGCGTAATGATCCCACAGGACCTCACCGCCTTCACGGGTGCGGATGATGTTGTAGCCCTTCAGGAACAGCGCGCCTGGATGCACCCAGCTCTCGCCGCCGGCCGCTTCATGCGCCCGGGCGACAATGTCATGGGCCGTCAGGGAGGGATCGACCTGTATGACAGCCGGCATGTCGGCGCGGTCCGCCAACGCAGGCGGCAGCCCTGTGGCATCATCGGCCTGAACCGTGGCGCAGGCTGCCAGGGCGAACGCGGCCACCAGGGTGAAAACAGGTCTTCTCATTCGGGGTCCTCCACCACCATGACATGAACTTCCGCCAGCGCCTGACGCGCTGACTTGAGTTCTGAATATTCCGGGCTGTTCCAGAAGGCCTTGATCGCGGCGCGGTCAGGCCAGCGGGAAATGACCGCGCTTGCGCCTTCAAACAGCCCGCCTTCCAGCGCGGTAACCCCCGGCGCCCGCGTGACATATTCGCCTCCGAACCGGACGAGCAACCGCGCCGCCGGGACCGCATATGCCTCCAGGAAACGCGCGCGGTCATGCACGCGGGCGAAGATGATCATGTAAGCTGCCACCGGGGCCTCATGCGTGGGCGGTTTCGACCGTTTCTTCCGCTTCCGTCAGGGCGTCGTCGAAATCAGGCGCCTCATCGGAGAACACCGCATAGCGCCCCAGGAAAAGCAGCGGCACGGTCGAGACGAACAGGACGACAGCCGCCACAGTCAGCGTGTGCGACCACCCTCCGGCATCCGCCATGTCCGTCATGATCTTCGGGCCGAAGCCAGCTCCGATCGCGAAGAAGCCATACAGCGCGCCATAAATGGCCGAGTAGCGCTTCATGCCGAAATATTTCGACACCATGTAAGCCATGAAATCATATTCAACGCCTGCGCCGAAGCCGATCATCAGGATGGCCAGCGTCGCGGTGTTCTGCGAAATGCCGGGCTGGCCGAGCATCCACAGGGCAATCGCCGGCGAGGCGAGAAACAGGAAGGCCACGCCCGGAGCCCAGAACTTGTCGATGAGGAAGCCGCCGATCAGGCGTCCGCCCAGCACGGCCAGGCCCGTCAGCGCGGCCAGCCCGACCGCGGCAGAGCGCACGCTCTGGCTCACCTGTTCGCCGGGCTCGACCAGAAATACAGTTGTCGTGACGATACGTTCGATATTCGGGATGACAGCGCCGACAGCATAGGAAATCGGGACGAAACAGATCGCCAGCAGCCAGAATTTCCAGCTTTGCAGCGCCTGGCCGAGTGTCATGCCCGGCAGGCTCTTGCCTTTGCCACGCGCCGCAAGCATGGCCTGATCGGGCTCACGGGCAATCGGAAAGATGATCAGGGCCAGCAAGGGCAGCACGACGATGGGAATGAATATGAAAGCCTGAAGATATTGCAGGCGTAGACCATGTTGCTGGATCAGGGGAAAGATTTCGGCCAGGACGATACCCACCAGGGCGACCAGCCCGACAAGGGAAACTGCCAGGACCGGAAGCTTCAGCGATGTGGCCTTCGCATCCTTGGACGACACATCCGTCACGTCTCGAAGCGTGAGGAAACTCACCGGCAGGGAAATCACGAGCGGCAGCAGGCCAATCGCGACATAGGCCATGCGCCAGCTGCTGATTTCGATGATGTGCTGACTGAAAAACTTGGCCAGCGTACCGAACAATCCCGTGGCGATCAGTGCAATGCCGAGCGCCTTGCCCCTATGCTCCTGGAACCAGTTCGCGACAGGGCGGGTAAAGGTGATGGGCAGCGTCCCGGCTCCCCCGATCGCCACGAAGGCCCAGAGGATCGCGTAAAGGGTACGCGAGCCGGTATTCAGGCTGAGTGCCATCATGGAGACCGAGAAGGTCACGATCGATATCAGTGCGACGCGCCGGGCCCCGAACCTTTCGGCAAGCATACCGATCAGCGGCGACATCAGAAACGCCCCGATCGTGTAGACCAGCAACGCGGTCAGGACATCTCCCGCTGTCCAGCCCATCGGCCCGAACTCCTGAAGGATTTCAGGCAGCATTACGCCGATGGTGTAGAATGGCAGGGGTGACAGGCCGAGCCCGACCCCGATCGAGGCCGCGCTCAGGACGGGCCAACCACGCGCAAATTCTTCCCGTACAGTCATTGAAACCCCTATGACACGGCGTCATCGCCATGCGTTACCAATCCGGATCGACTCCAATAATGGTATATCATTTGATCTGAAGGTCGAGCACGAAAGTGCGGATCAGACGCAGATTTCCGCGAAAAAGCACCTGTCCGCCCAGTCAAAATCGCAAGATGCCTGCTCTTTCGGCAAAGTGGTATCCGAAGACGGCAATGCCGGCCCCGCACAGGGCCGGCATCGTTTTGATCGGAAAATCCGCCACCTAGAACCGGAAATTGATCTCCGCACCGAACTGGGCGCCGCGCCGCAGAGACCCGAAATAGGCGCGCGGCGCACCGGTGGAGGCCCCTGCCGGCGCAGCGTTCTGGGACGCAAGCGTGAAATAGGGGATCTGCAGCCAGCGCGTGGCCATGGTGATGGAGTCCTCATCCAGGATGTTGTCGCCATAGACTGCGAAGGTCCAGGCTCCCGCTTCGAGCCCGGCGCGCATGCCAAGCAGTGTCGCATCGCCGGTTTCCGCCAGATTGTGAACCTGCACAAATTTCGAGCTTTCATAGCTCAGGCTGGTCGTCCAGAACAGGTTCTTGTCGCCGAAGACCGGCTGGTCGTAGCGAACAAAACCGCTGGCCTGATGCTCCGAGGTCAGCGGGAACTGGCGCCCGGAGATATCGCAGCTTGCCGGGGCGGAGATGCCGAAATCGGTCGTGAAATCCGTACCGGTCATTGCATCATTGTCATAGACACCGCCGCCGGACGTCAACGTCCACTCATCGGCATCACAGCCCTCGGTGAACTCGGTATCAGTCCAGGAATAGGAGGCCCCGCCGCTCCAGTTCTCATTCCAGGCCCCATTCAGCTCCAGTTCAATACCGAAAATCTCGCCCGCGCCCTGGTTGCTGGCAACGGAGTTGACCGCGCCGGAGGGCGTCGCGATCGCCGAGGTCACCTGAACATTGGACGCATCGATGAAATAGGCCGCCGAGGCGAAGGTCCACGCCCCGTCAAAAAGTGGCGTCTTGTAGCCGATCTCGAAATTGTCGGACTCTTCCTGGTCATAGGTTGCCATACCGACCTCTTCGCCCTCGGCGCCATTGATCCCGCCGGGCTTCACGCCCTGGGCAAAGGTCGCATAAATCGTACCGCCGCCGTCGAGCGCATAGTCCAGGGTCACGCGCGGCGTGAACTTGTTGTACTCGATTTCCGGGGTCTGGGTCGCGGCACTGTCGGTCTTGGTTTCTTCCTGATAGCGCCCTTCCACCGAGAGGCTCAGCTTGTCGGTGATGTCATACTCGGCCAGGCCGAAAATCGCCTGGTTTTCCACCGTGCGCACGCCGGTCGGCGTATTCGCGCCTGTCGGATCGGCAAAGGTGATATCGAAGTCATCGATGGTCTGGTCATAGTAGAACAGGCCCGCCATCCAGCGGAACCGCTCCGTCTGCGGCGAGGCGATCTTCAGCTCGACGCTGTATTCCTCGAAATCCGACCGTGTGGTGTTGGCAAAGAAGGATTCATCGCCCAGCAGCGGGTTCATCAGGTTCACCGAGGAATGATCTGAGTCGTAACCGAACCACTCCTCGCTGTCGCGATAGCCGCCCAGCAGTTTCAGCTCATAGCCGCTGTCGCCAAAGCGGTAGCCGGAGGAAAGCTGGAAAATGGTCTCGGTCGTCTCGATGCCGTTGAACGCGATCCCCTGCGCAAGGCTGTAGGGTCCATTGTCAAAGGGCGGCAGGACGGGCACCCCGGAAAAATTGGGATATGTCGCATCCGTCGGAACGCCCGGGATCGTATTCGGCACACCATCGGCGTCGGGCGCGGTATTCAGGGCCACCTGGCCGGGCTGTATGACGCCGCAATAATACTGGTTTGTATTCGAGCTGTCCGACATCGGCCAGGAGGACAGAGACCGGTAGCCCGGCATGCAATTGTCTGCCTCGGCACTCTGCAAGAACAGCGGCAAAGGACCGTCATCGGTCTCGGTATACATGCCGCGCAGGCGCAGATCGAAATTGGAGGTCGGCGTCCAGTCCAGCACGCCGGAAATGTTCAGCGTTGATTCCTGACCGACCTTCTGCCCGGTCACCTGATTGGTGTACTCGCCATCATACTCATCGCTACTGAGATTGAAGCGCCAGGCGAGTGTGTCCCCGATGGGCGCGCCCATGCTTGCCGAGAACTGGTAGTATCCGTTCGTGCCGACACGGGCCTTGGCCATGCCGGAAAATTCCTCGGGCGCATCCTTGGTGATGAAGTTGATGGCGCCAGCATAGGTGTTCCGGCCATAGAGCGCCGATTGCGGACCCTTGATGACCTCGACCCTGGCAATATCATTCATGTCGAGGCTCTGGATCGAGCCGGGATAATAGACACCATCGATGAAATAGGCCGTGCCGCTTTCCACGCCGAACTGGACGCCGGCCAGCACGTTGGACTGGCCGCGAATGACGGGCCGTTCGGTCGACCGGCCAAAAGCCTTGGAGAAAGACAGGCCTGGCGTGAACTTGGCCACATCATCGATCGAGTTGAGCTGCAGGTCCTCGATCGCGCTTTCCCCGAACGCCGAGACGGCGAC
>DHQO01000002.1:229402-300142 GCA_002408125.1 Hyphomonadaceae bacterium UBA5336
CTTGAGTTCCGGACTGTCCTCCTGCGCCCAGACCGGTGGGGCCATGCGGCCTGCAACCGCAACGGCCGCGACACTGACGAATAATGCTGACTTGTTCATTCCCTGCTCTCCCGCTCCAGATCATCCATTTCCGGTCGAAACCGGCGCACAAATGATATATCTTTTATATCGGGAAGCACTTGTTGCGATTTGGCAAGCCGTCTTTTGCGATTTGGTATATCTTTTTTAAAGGCTGTTGCATCAGCCACACGATTGAACTTGCGTGATGCCGGATTAGGCAGGCGATACTTGGTGGCCTCCAGAAACAGCTGTCACTGTTAAGCTGAAGCGCGAAAAAAAGCCGGGCCATACTGGCCCGGCTTCTTGCGTCTTTCTGAATCTGGTCTCTCTAGCGCTGCGGGGTTTCAATGCTGCCTTCCGCAACTCCCTTGTAGTACAGCCAGCTCGTCATGTTCGGGCGTGCATCACCTTCGGGTGGCGGCGAGGTCCAGTCCGGATAATGGGTGGCGATCTCCGTCTTCATGGTCTCTGACAAGCTTTCAAAGTCGGAAATGCGCGTTCCGGAAGTATGGAAATAGACCATCCCGTCGCGCCCGTTCATCTTCATCCACGGCAACCAGTCCGCCATGCGGGTCCAACCGACCGTGACCGAGACCGAATTGGTCTCCGGATCGAGCAGTTCGTCTTCCTTCCCGAAAAAGTTGAACAGCTCCGAGGCATGGTATGTTCCGCCGACCTCCGCCTGGTAGGCCCCACCGAGCGGGTTGGGATACCAGAGCGGCACCGTCACACGCAGCCACCAGTTGCCCTCAAGAATGTCGCCACTCCATTTCAGGGGCTGGCCAAAGCGGTCCACCGAATAAGTCTTCATGTTGACCGGGTCATTCGCGACCTGCTGCACAGGCAGCGTCTCGCCAGTCCAGGGATTGTCCCAGCTCTTCAGAACCTCGCCGGTATCCTTGTCAAGATAAAGCAGGATCTCGCGCGAGACGAGCGCGAAGCCGTCGCCTTTCTCCTCGTCATGAATGGTCGAGCAGGCACGGATATTCATGCCCTCGACATCGAACAGATGCCGGTCTCGCTCGCCCTGACGACGAGAATAGGCCACACCGTGCCAGGTGAATATGGCAGGCTCATTGTCCACGGTGGAACACTGGATCTTGCGCAGCATCTGCAGCGTATCGGCGGACTCGTTCGGATCGAGTTCCGCCGGCTGCGCGGCGCCAGTGGTTGCGCAGGCCGATACCACCAGCGCCGACAAAGCCACTACCAGATGTCTGAACAGGTCTCGCATGAACGCCCCTCTAAATGATATATCTTTTGTCTCGCACAGCTTCCGCCCGCCGCCAAGCAGAAAGTGGCCGGGGAAAACTCCGCTGTCGCTGTTTACATAGCCCCTGAAGCCGAGATCATTGCGCAGAAGATCGGTAATGATCTGCTCTGAAAAAGCCATTCCCAGCTCTTCAATGGCCTCACCCTCGCGCCGCGCCCCCGTGGGCACCCCGTAATAGGGCATGATGGCGGCCACCCCCGCATCTATCGCAGCAGTGAACGGCTTCAGATGATAGTCGAAGCCAAATCCTCGGTCGGCGGATGGATAGACCTGCGACTTTCCGAAGGTGTAATGGGGATCCCACCCCATATATTGCGGCCCACCACCGGGAAAGTGCTTGATCGTCAGGGAAACATCCGTCTGCGGACTGAGCGCCAGTCCGTTTGCCTGAGGCAGCCCTTGCAATGACAAAACCAGATCCGAGACAATGGCGGCGGTAATCCCCGCATCCTCGCTGAAGGTTTCGTGGATCCGAGACCAGCGCGGCTCGGTCGCAAGGTCAATTGTATAGCCGTACATCCCCCGGATGCCGAGCGCTCTCCACTCTTCTCCAACCACTTCGGCGAAGGCCCGGACAATGCCGGCATCCACCGGCAGAGTCTCGGGAATGCTGCCGTGAATATCCGGGGGCGAAGCAGCTCCCAGCGCCGCGGCTGCAATTCCGGCAGGTTTTGGAAACTCGGTCACCGCCCCGCCCTCCACGCCTATGCCGAAGCGGGGCTGGTTTTCGACATGATTGCGAGGGTTGTCCTTGAAGATTGCGGGAATGCCGAGCCGCGAGGCTTCCCGGACTTCCTGAACGGCATTCATGAACTCTATCATCTGGCGCGGTGTCTGATTGTAGCCGCCACGCAGGCGCCAGCCCTGAAGGCGCACCGAACAGTCTGCCGGTTCGGTCGTCACGATTGCCCGGACGATAAACCGCGACATGTGCTGTTCATTCATCAGCGCAAGCCCGTCTTCGGTAATCGTGCCGTCGCAGTCCGGGTTCTGCGTGGCGATCAGCATTGCTCCGGCTTTTTCCTCAAGCGTCATCAGGGACACGAGATTGGCAGCGCGCTCATACGGCGCCTCCCGCCAGTCCTCGTAGAGATCGAGTTCACCGTTCGCATTCAGGTCCTTGAAGACAAGCCCGTCGGAGATCAGGGTTGGCTTGACCCTGGTTTCCAGAACCACCTGTTCATCAGCAGATGTCAGGGCACCGGATTGGCATGCCGCCACCATCAGAACGGCTGTCGCTAGCAATGGGACCCGCATTTTCTTTGACCTGCTTATGTCGGAGAATAGGCCCGGTTCCTCCGGGCGATTGCCCCCAGATGAAGAGCGCTCGGCTTGGGGGTGCGTTCGAAGGTGCTGCGATCAACAGAGACCAGTCCGAATTTCGGCCGGTATCCGTAGAGCCACTCGAAATTGTCCATGAGCGACCAGTGCAGATAGCCGCGCACATCAACACCCTCGCGAAGACACGCTTCGACATCCGCGAGTGCCCGATCAGTATAGGCGATGCGGCGCGCATCATCTTCCGTGCCGATCCCGTTTTCCGTAATATAGATCGGCACACGGGCCTTTTCCGCAGCGTAGCGAAGAACCGGCCCGACAGCCTGCGGGTAGAATTCATAGCCCATCTGCGTCGTCTCGGCGCCTTCAGGCGCGCCGATATCGCCGTGTTCGGTCAGTCGTCCACGCGTATAGATCTGCACACCAACAAAGTCAGACTGAGCAGCAACCGCCAGCCAGTCATCATAGGATGTTCGACGCATTTCCTGCAGGAGGTCGCCTGGCCCATCAACGACCTCATCATGTTGCATGATCAGGGTAACCCCTATCGGCAGGTCTGAGCGAACCGACTTTGCCGCAGCCATCGCTTCCATATGCGCGCGTTTCAGGATCGGTTGCATCTTGTCCTGGTCGCCGAGCAGGAAAGGTACGAACCGGTCTGAGCCGCAAGCGCGCGCCGCAGAGGCCAGCATCGGGCGAATGACCGGCATTTCCTCAAAGAGGTTCTTACGCCAGAACACGGTCTTGATGAGGTTCGGCTGATTGAAGGTCGCCACGGCATGCATCAGATGTCCGAGATGGCGTGTGGCGCGCTCGACATAGCGAGCAAACAGCTCTGGCGCATCTTCCTGTTCGAAGCCGCCCCGCGCCGCGAACCAGCGCGGCAATGCGAAGTGATTGAACGTAATGAACGGAGCAATTCCCCGCTCTCGCAGAGCCTCAAGCACGCGCTTGTAGTGATCCAGTTCGGCGATCGAGAACGCCCCGGGCTCGGGCTCGATACGCGACCATTCAAGGCTCATTCGAAGACAGTTGAAGCCAAGGGCCTGAACGAGATCTGCATCCGCTTCATATCGGTGATAGGAATCGCACGCATCTCCCACCGGCTCGACGAACAGGGTTGGCTGCACGTTTTCCATCAGCCAATAGTCCGAATTGACGTCATTTCCTTCGATCTGGTGCCCGGCTGTCGCAGCGCCCCAGAGAAAGCCATTTGGAAAGACGCCCGGCTGCGCCATGGCCGTCGCCGCGCAACCTGGCAGCAGGGTCGCGACCGGAGCCGCCAATCCAGCGGCAAGCAGGGTTCTTCGATCCCAGCTCATATCCGCCGCGCCGGAATTTTGTCGCCCCGGGGTACCGGGCCGGCCCGAAATCAATCGGCCTACGGATCTTTGCATTCCGATACCTCACCTTGTGGGTTTTGCCAGAGCGATGACTGCGCTGTTGCGGAAAAAGTACCCCGTCTTGATGGCAGCGCCCCACCATCAAGACGGGCTGAAGTTCGGGAGGAAACTTCAGAAGTCTTTTCTGATCCGGATGCCGACTTCCCTCGGGCGGCCCACAGTATGGCGAATATTCCCAACCGCCGGTGTCAGGTTCAGGCCGCCTGCCAGGTATTCTTCGTCAAGGAGGTTGGTCCCGAACAAGGAGACGTTCCAATTGCTCTCCAGGCTCGCAAGCTCGACCTGCCCATTGAGCAGTCCGTAGCTTTCCAGCGTCACGGAATCATTGAGATCCGAGGTTGATTCCTGATCGGCCCTCCAGGACCAATCCAGGTTTGCGGAAAGCTCCAGACCCGATCCAATGTCGCGCGAATATCTGGCCCCGATCGCGTAGAACAATTCCGGGGTATTCGCGAAAGGTGCATCCAGAGTGATTGTCGCATCCGGAGCGAGGCTATCGAGCTCTGCGTCGAGATAGGAGGCGTTAAAATTCAGCGCGAGCTCTTCGGTGACAACAAAGCTGGATTCCAGCTCCACCCCGGAAATTGTCGCTTCACCTGAATTTCGAAGAATGGATGTCGGCGCGCCAGCGGCAGGTTGAAACAGTCCATTGATCTGCATGTCGTCCCACTTGGTGACGAATGCGGTCGGATTGACCCGGGCGCGGGCACCGAAGAATTCCATACGCGCGCCGATCTCGTAGGATTCAACATCTTCGGAGTTGAAGGGAATGACTTCGCCGGTTGCATTGACAATATTGTACCCACCCGCGCGGTACCCTTTCGCATAAGACACATAGGTCATGATGTTGTCGGTCCAGCTATATTGCAGCTTCGCGAGCGGAAGGACGACATCTTCATCGAATGTATCAGTCGCCGGCCCCGCAACAATCGCGGCTTCCTCATTGGCGACGCGCACACCGAGTGTCGCCGACAGGTCGGGCGTCAGGTCCAACCGGATATTGGCGAAACCCGACATTGATTTTCTTTCGCGGGTATTTTCCGATTCCTGGCGCACCAAGCCCATGAGGGGGTGCGTGAACTCCTGGCCGCCACCAGCCGCGACTTCTTCCTCGTAGTAGTAAACCCCGGCAACATAGTGAAACCAGGACGACAGATCGCCCAGGGCTTGCAGCTCAACTGAGTCGCCCTGCACTTTCGTGGTTACAAACTGGCGCGCCACAACTGCAGGGGTTCCATCGACGTCATTGCTCCACCCGTCCTTGACAAGGGTCCTGCTGACCAGGAGCTTTAATTCGAGATCGTCGGTCGCGATCCAGGACACACTCGCACCGGAGTTATGGGTCCGGGCAAATGCGTAATCCGGCACCGGCAGGTCGCCATAGTTGCAATAGAAACAGTCATTCACAAGCGAAGCGTCGTAGCTCGGGGTATTGGCGGGGTTCAGATTCCAGAACGCCGCCAATTGGGCCGCAGGGTTGATGGACACGTTCCGGGTCGCCAAGCCAGCAGCATCATTATCTGAAATCTGATGGCTCAAATCGATGGTCAGATCGTCGGTTGGCATGATGCGGACCTGGCCTCGAAACAGCGTGTTCTCCGTCGACGCCCCTTTCTCACCGCCGTTGACGGAGTCCATGAAGCCACCGGTTTCCAGCGACGCCCCGGTAAGCCGAACGGCCACCATGTCGCCAACCGGTATGTTTACCGCGCCGATGAGATCCTGGCGGTCATAGCTTCCAAGTGTTCCTTCGAGAAAGCCGCCGAGATCCTGGTCCGGCTTCCTGGATTGGTAGCGGATCGCACCGCCAACGGAGTTGCGGCCGAACAGGGTGCCCTGAGGGCCGCGCAGAACCTCGACCTGCTCAATGTCCAGTGCCCGCAGGACATTCCCGGCAAGCGACGGATAGTAAAAATCGTCGATATAGATCGGAACGGCCGGCTCGCTGCCATTGCCGGCCCGGCTTTGACCCATACCGCGCAAATACACCGTCGAGCTGACCCCGTCGCCGCCATTGATCTGGGTACCGAACTGCAGACTTGGGACAATTCTCGACAAGTCGCGCACATCCTGGACACCGCGGTCCTGGAGCTCATCTGCAGGAAGCGCCGTGACGGCCAGCGCGGTGTCCTGGAGGTCTTGCGTCGTGCGCTCAGCGGTTACCGTCACTGTCGACAAGGATAGCGAATTATCGGTTTCAGCCTCTCCGGCCTCTTGCGCAATCACAAGACCGCCATGCCCGATCGCCAGAGTCGCCACCGATGAAATGAGAATTCTTTTCACTGCCTTCCTCCCAAAAGTGTCTTCGGAATCGTTTTCCGAGACATTTATTTGACTATTAGTCTATTTTAATGGGCGGCGTGTCAACTCACTGCTTCGCCGATTTTTCGCGCGCTCTGTCTTTTGCATCCCGTGTGTGACTGGCGACACAGCCTGGCGGCCACAACGCCACAGGATTGGCCCGGTTTTACGCACATGCACTATACAGAAGGGATTGGAGGCGGGCTGTAGCAGCGCCACGAACTGACACGTCAACAGGAGGAAACATCATCGAGCATGTTTGTGCGCATGCTAACGGTTCCGCATCACGCCACACCATTACGGGCCGGCAAGTTTATATGGACTAATCGTCCATTTATGTGTAATTTCGACGCGATGAGAAAAAAGAGCTCGCTCATATGGGCGCAGGTGCCGTGCACGCCTCGGGAAAGGGTGAAACCGGCCGAAAGCTCAGGGAGGACTAAGTTGCGATTTTTCGGTCTTTTGATGGTGTTCGCTCTGGCATCCTTATCAGCCTGCAGCGGCTCCAGAACGCCTCAACCGGAGACAATTGATGAGCCGCTTGGCGCCATTCGCCTGGATCATCTCAATGTCATCGACACGCTGGATGGCCAAGTCCGGGAGGATGCTTCCATCCTTATCGTCGATGGTGTGATCGAGGGCGTGTTCGAGAGCGCAAGCGACATCCCTTCGCCTCCGAATCTCCAGGTCATTGATGCGGGCGGGACCTACGCCACTCCCGGATACAACAACATGCACACCCATACTGTGACGGACTTCTCGAACAGGGACAAAGAGCTCGCAATGATGCTGGCAAACGGCATCACGGGCTTCCGGCAAATGTCTGGAAACAGGGGCGCGCTTGAGGCCCGCGCGCGCGGGCGTCTGGATTTCGAGCTCGGACCGGCGCTTTTGACCATGCCTGGTGAAGTCCTAACGCCTTTCAATGCAGGATCGCCCGACGCCGCCGAGCGGGAAATCGAACGGCAAGCCGAACAGGGAGCTGATTTCATCAAGGTCGGCCTGGTTGACCGCGAGACCTTTTTTGCCGTGACCGCAAAAGCATCTGAGGTCGGCCTGTATTCGGCCGGGCATTTGCCGGGCGATGTTTCCATGCGCGAAGCCGCCGATGCCGGATACAGGGCCATGGAGCATTTCGGGACCGGGGAAAACCTGTTCTACGACTGCTCCTCCGATCCGCAGGCCTACTATTCCGATCCGGCCCATAATACGGAAATTCCAGCCTGGCTGACAAAGATCCCGCTTGCCCAGCAAATGGCCCAGGGCCGGCTGAAAAGGATCATGATCAATCCCGCCGCATATGCAGAACAGGACGCCATTGCTCTGCGCCAGAGGGCGATTGATGATTTCGATGAGGAAAAATGTCGTGATTTGGCGCGGAGATTCGCCGAGCTGGGAACCTGGCAGGTTCCAACACTGGTGAGATTGAGACACCAGGAAAACGGGGAACTGCCTGAATATGACCTCGATAGCGAGGCCGCGGTCGCCTATTGGGATGAGGACGAGCGCAAAATTCGCCAGGAAGTCGATGAGGTGTATGCTCAGTTGCCGGAAGAGATGAAGGCGACCTATCTCAGCTCATACCAATACCATCTTCGCGTCATCAAGATATGGGATGAAGAGAACGTGCCAATGATGATCGGCACCGATGACTCCGGTCTCTCGCCGGCCAGCACGATGCAGGATGAATTTGAGGAGCTTGCAGAAGCCGGCCTGTCTCCACTGAAGATTCTACAGATGACGACCATTGATTCCGCAAGGTTTCTGGGCCGAACGAACACGATGGGCCAGATTGCGCCGGGCATGGCTGCCGACATCGTGCTGCTCACCACAAATCCGCTGGAGAGCGTGGACAATTTTGATGATATCGCAGCTGTGGTACGCGGCGGGCGATATTTCAGCAAATCAGATCTCGATGCGCTCGTTGCCGGGCATGATCAGTGAAGCGGCGACGGCAACTTCAACTGATCCAGCAGGGGCTGTCCCTCGATTGCAATCGCATGAATTCCTACAGGCCCATGCTGGCGCGGCGTGCCATGTCGTCCTTGAAGACGGCGGCAAATGTCTCGCGCTCCAGCGCGCGCGCCTGATGGTCCTGCAATGCCGGCATGGCTGCGCCATCGAAGCCGGCATGGCAGGCGACGAAGAAGCACCAGACCAGATACACATCGATGATTGACCAGTCGCCGAGCCACCAGCCGCGCTCGCCAATACGCGCTGCTGCATAGCCGAAGCTCGCCGCAGCGAGCTCCTGTGCACGTTCGCGCACCGGGCCGACATCGCCCGTCGTGAAGCGGACAGGGTTGGCCAAGCCCCGCACAATGGGATGAAGCGTGCCCGAACACAACGAAAAGCCGCGCTGAATCTCGGCGACAATCAAGGGCGTATCCCGGGCCGGCAATATCCCGGCCTCAGGGCGTAGGGCGTCGATATAGGCCAGAATGGCGGGATTCTCCGTGATCACGGCCCCATCGGCGACAAAGGCTGGCACTTTCCCAAGCGGCGAAACGCTCAGATATACCTTTGAATACTACTCATTCCTGTCCAGATTGACGATATTGAGGTCGTACTCCAGCCCGGCTTCCGCCAACGCAACTCGGCTCACCATCGAGCAGGCGCCAGGAAAGTGGTACAGGGCGAGTGAAGGCGTATGACTCATTGTCTTTCCCTGATCTAGCGGCCGGTCTGCCATCCTAGAAGCTTTGCGTAAGTTCGACACCGTAGCGGCGAGGATTGGCCCAGCTCTCCCGGCCACCACCGCCGAGGGTCGGCGGGAACACCACGACCTGGTTCAGATATTCCTCATCCGAACAATTGTCGCAGAACAGGCGAAGCCGAGTTGATCCGTTCGGCAGGTCCCACCAGGCCGTCAGATCGAGGACGCCATAGGAATCTGTGCCGACCGTGTTCTCGAAATTGAAGTAATAGTCGTCCTTCCAGCCATAATTGCCCTTCAGGGTCAGCTGGCCGTTGCGGCCAAGATCGGCGGCATACTCAGCACCGAGAGTAAAGGCATGTTCAGGTGTGCGCGGAAGGCGGTTTCCTGCGAGGCTGCCGGTCAGGGATTCGAAGCGGTCGAAGGTGGCGCTGATAGGTGTAGTTTGCCGTCACCGTCAGGCCCTCGGCCAGGAGCGCAACAAACTCTGTTTCAATGCCGGTCAGCGTGCTGTCGCCGGCATTCTGCGTCAGCGCCTGGGGCGCCCCGCCAATCGCAACAATCGATTGCACCTGCTGGTTCTGATAGTCGTACTGATAGACTGCCGAGTTGAACTGAACGCGGTCATCGAAGAAGCGTGATTTCAAGCCGATTTCGACCAAGCGCAGGCGCTCCTCATCGAAGGAGGAATTGGCTGAGGCGGGATCGTAGACGGCGTACTGAACGCCGCCGCTTTTGAAGCCTTCGGCATAGGTCCCGTAGATCATCACATCGTCGGTGACATCATAGTCGAGCGTAATCTTCGGATCAGTCGAGGAGAAGCTCAGCGAGTCGCTCACCACGAAGTCCATGGGCATCACCGGAAAGCCCGGCGTGTTGGTTGCCTGTATAGGCGCACACAAAATGGACTATTAGTCTACTTTTATCTGTTTGCCGCCAAGGAAACTCATCCGGCGGAAGCACGCAATCCTAATCATTCATGCCTTAAACCGCAGCACTCACGATCTCCCGGATCACTCGGATAAGTTTTAATTTTTTTGACTAATAGTCCTTTACATGCCCGCAAATGGAGCAAAACAAGCGCGACGGCCCCAAGGCAGAATTCACACAGCCGACAGCTCACGGGCCTGGTCCGGCTGAGCCGCAGGACCTTCCAGCATCGCTTGATATGCCCTCACCAACTCACCTGCGGTCCCGGTCCCGAAAACATAACGGTCTTCGCGCACCAGAACCGCCTCGGCACCGGCTTTCGCAAGCCAGGCCTCCAACTCGGGGCGAAATGCCGCCAACATTGGGGCCGCCGTCGAGACCTGCAGGATGTTGAGCCTGCGGTCGATCATTCTTGCATGGAGCGCACCCGCACTGATCAGCCAGGCCTGTGAGCCCAGAACATCATCCAGCCGCAAAACACCGTCTTCCTGTATCATCGATGGCTGGAAAAAACGCTTGCCAGCCTCAGGCGCTTGCGGAAGCCCCAGAACGATCTGAAAGGGTGGAGATTCAATGGAAGGCTGTTCCATGCCCGCTGCTTTCGCCGCCTTCATCTGTTGATCGCGGGCCGCGGCAATGGCCCGATCAAGCGTGCAAACGACCTTGCCTGTCTCGATGGCGGCATGCGTGATGGCCCGCACATGGGGCTCGCGTTCAATCTGGTAGCTGGGGAACAGACATTCCTCATCATAGCCATTCAGCGCCAGGGGAATACGCCAGGACAGCGCGATAGCGTCGCGGATGCCCGAGCACATGCCCTGGCCGGCAAAAGGGGGCATCTGATGGGCGGCATCACCGGCCAGAAACACATTCCCCCGCCGCCAGTGTTCAGCGACCAGCGCATGGAAACGGTAGACCGCCTTGCGTTCGACCTTCAGGATATCGTCTCGATTCCACGGCGCGAGAAGCTCGGCAATCGCGGCATCCTCAACAATACTTTCCGCCGTTTCGCCGGGCTTGAGCATGAATTCAAACCGCCGGCGCGAATTGCCCATCACAACATAGGTCGTCGGCCGGGCCGGATCGCAGAACTGAATATTGTGTGTCGGGAATTCGTTGTTCGGCCGAACAACAAGGTCGAGAACAAGCCACGGCTCATCAAATCCAAGATCATCAAGGCGCACACCCAGGGCACGGCGCACAGAACTGGTGCCGCCATCACATCCGATCAGATAGCGTGATGTGACTTCGATCCCCTCACTCTTTCCACTCCACCGCGACACGACGTGATCGCCCCTGTCCTCGAACGCCTCAAGCACGGTTCCGGTCAGAAACGTGACATAGGGATCATTTTCCAGGCGGCAGCGCAGGGCATTTTCTATGCCTGGCTGATGCATCATGTAGCTTTTCCAGCCAGTATCCGCAGGCTGCGACGCATCGAACTCCAGAAGAGTGTCGCCCTCGCTGTTCTGGAAGACATAGCGGCCGACCGACAGGATCGAATCCTCTATCTCGTCGACGATCTCAAGCTGCTGGAAAACGCGCATGATCTCATGATCGAAATGCGCAGCCCGCGGCATCGGGTACACATCCTCAGACTTGTCAGCGACAAAGACAGACACACCCTTCTGCCCCAGAAGACCGGCCAGCACGACACCCACGGGCCCCGCACCGACAATCGCGACATCACATTTGATAGTTTTCATTCTGGTTCCTGCCCACACCTTCAGTTCTGCCGTCAAACCGCGAAATCCTCGGGCGCAGCCGCCCCCGCTGATGACCCATCATGGTCGGGGTATCCGTCACACTCGTCGGATTGCCTGGACGGAAGAGATCGCCATGGCGTGCGCTATTGACATCTTGCGTCCTCCAGTCAGCTGGCGCGGGATCCCGCCAACCCATTTTCTTGGACGAAACGTCTAAATCTTGGGCGCCTCGATTTCAAGGATTCTTTTGACGCAGCTCCAGGAGTGTGCAATTCGCTCTACTCATGGAACAAAAGTCAAAGAAACTGCCCAAAACGGCAGAAGATACAGGCAAAAAGCGCCTGGATCCCAGACGAAAGCGATCCCGGGAAGCCATCCTGCAGGCCGGACGATCCTTGTTCAGCGAACAGCATCCCGGTGCGATCAGCACCGATGAAGTCATTCGCGTCGCCAATGTTGCCAAGCAGACTTTTTACAATCATTTCTCGGACAAGGATGAGCTTGTCCGGGAAATCCTGATGCTCGCGCGTGCTCGCGTGGATGCGGCCGTCACGCGTGAGAATGAGGGACAAACCGATCCTGCGCGCCGGGTCGCCACAGCCGTTTCGATCTACGCCGCACAGGCCCTGCGCAACCCGGAGGATGGGGGCATATTTGCCCGCTTGCCGCTTTATGACATAGCGCCGACTTCTGCGATGCATTCACCAACCATCAATGATCTCAAGTCGGGCCTGTCAGAAGGCAGGCTGGCCTTCTTTTGCCTGGAGACAGGTCTTGCCGTTCTTCTTGGTATCTCCCAGGCACTGATCGCACGCATTATATCCCTTGAGCACAAGTCATTGGCCGTCTCCACCTGCCAGCAGTTCAATACGCTCCTGCTGCGCGGGTATGGACTGTCGCCCATCGAGTCCGAACTGATCGCATCCGAAGCGGCTGAAAAGATAATCCGGCCCGTTGTCGAGGGCACCTAGAATCCCGACCAGTCTGCCCTGTGCGTGCGCCGCTCTGGCTGGCGGGCCCTGAGGCTTCGTCCTGGTTTTCGCCAAACTTAATTGACGAATAGTCCATTTAAATCTATTCATTGCTCCCATAACAATCAAGCTGCGCCAAGGCAGCGACAAACTCAGCCCGTGGGAGGCCCGGCCATGCAATTTGTTCCCAATTCGAACCGGCCGGCCAGCGCATCACGATGACCGGCGGCAAGTACACGCGCCGCGACAATCTGAAAATGATCGGCGCGGCAGGAATTGCCGGGCTCACCGGCTGCACCACCTCAATCCCCGCATCCACAGGAGAGCCCACGCCGGTGACAACTGGATCGATCGACGTTCACGCCCATTTCCTTCCGCAACACTACACGGAAACCGCGATAGCATCCGGCCATGGCCATCCGGACGGCATGCCTGGCTTTCCCGCCTGGAGCGGCGAGGACATGGTAGCCATGATGGACCGGCAGAACATCACGCGTTCAATCCTATCGGTCAGTTCCCCGGGGGTTCACCTTGGCGACGATGATGCTGCCGCGGACCTGGCACGGTTTGTAAACCGGGAAGCGGCCGACCTCGCCGCGCGCTATCCCGGGCGGTTTGGCTTCTTTGCGTCACTGCCCCTGCCGGATGTCTCCGCGAGCCTGACTGAAATCGACTACGCATTCGACCAGCTAGGGGCCAGCGGGGTCATCCTGGAAAGCAACCACCATGGCGTTTATCCTGGCGATCCGGACTTCGATCCGCTGCTTGAAGCGCTCGACCGGCGCGGCGCGGTTGTCTTCCTGCACCCGACATCGCCGCACTGCACCTGCGGCGTCGGGCAGGGTCACAGTCTTCCCGCACCGATTCTTGAATTCATGTTCGAGACGACCCGCGTCGTCACCAATCTGGTCTACAGGCAAGTGCCCATACGGTTTCCCGGCATCCGATTCATCATCCCTCATGGTGGCGCGGCGCTACCCGCACTTGCAGACCGGATCGCGTTTGCAAGTGCTGCCATCCCCTCCGCCGGTGACCTCAATCCACAACAGGTGATCGAGCAACTCGGCACATTCTATTATGACCTTGCCGGGGCGCCCCTGCCCCGCCAGCTGCCCGCGCTTCGAAGCTTCGCATCCGATTCCAGGCTTCTCTATGGCAGCGACTGGCCATTCACGCCGGAGCCCCTCGTCCAGAGGCTGAAAACCGGTCTCGAACAGACCTTTTCTGACAGTCCGGACCTGCTCGCCACCGTTCAGCGCGGCAACGCGCTCGGCCTGCTTGGTCCCGCGAACGCCCCCTGAACAACGGAGCCCTTGATGAAACTGTTGCGCTTTACCTCGTCCATCGGGAGATAAACCGTTGCTGTCTCACCGGGCATCACAGCAGTGCACGAAGAGAAAGCTGTCCATGGTAGGGATAGGAACGGCCTTGCGCATCTGTCTGGCCGGGCCAGTGATACTCCTGCCCGCATGCACGGCCGGGCCCGAACCAGCCCCACAGCAAGCCGCCCGGATCGATTGCCCGCTGCGCGAGGCTTCCTACGATCTCGACACGCCGCTCATGGATATCCTCATGGACCCGCGGGCGATCGAGGCGGTCGAACGCGCGGCTCCGGGCTTTTTCGGCGCCCTGCCGGACGAGCTCAAACGGGTTACCCCACCTTCCCTGTCAGCGGGCTACAACATCGCCGTCATCGCCAATATGAAGAAGATGCCCGATCCCGTCGTCCAGGAGATCGCCCGAGAGCTGGCAGCCCTTCCGCTGACCGATGAGATCAAGGCGGCGCGGTGCGAACGCTATGAGGTCGTTCCGCCCGAGATCGAAGTTGCAGAGGGGCAGATCAGAATTCTGGTCTTTGACAAGACGAACGCGCATCGGGAAGTCGAGGCCATGGCCGCGTCTGAGCAGATGCTGCAGGACCTTGCCACTGAAAATGACTGGTCGGTGGTCAGAACAAATAGCGGCGCTGCCTTCACATCCGAAATTCTTCGGCAGTTTGATGTGGTGATATGGGACAATGTCAGCGGCGATGTCCTCACGCTTTCACAGCGTGACGCATTCCGAGCCTATGTTGAGGCAGGTGGCGGATTTGTCGGGCTGCATGGCGCCGGGGGAAACCGCTTCTACGCCTGGCACTGGTATGTGAACACGCTCATCGGCACGCAATATATTGGTCACCCGCACGACCCGCAAATCGAGGAGGGTACCGTCCGGATCGAAGCCGGAGAGGACTGTCTGTCGAATGAAGTGCCAGACGTGTGGGCGGTTGAGGATGAATGGTATGCCTTCGTCGCAAATCCCCGCGAGGCTGGAGCGCGCATCCTTGCAACGGTCGATGAAAGCTCAATTTCCACCACCGGCCTTTTCGGCGCAGACCTGTCCATGGGCGACGATCACCCGGTAATCTGGGCGCGCGAGGTTGCGCAGGGACGTTCCTTTTACTCCGCGCTGGGTCACGCTCCGCAAGTCTACGCCGACCCGGTCTATCGACGGCTGGTCGCCAATGGGGTCCGCTGGGCTGCCGGGGCGTGTCCGGCGGCTCCCGAAGCGCCGTCTGCGCTTCCCCAGAAGCTCGCCCCTGGCGACCTGGCGGAAGAGTAGGCTCAATGGAAATCCCGACCCAGCGGGAAGACATAAAGGCGCTACAAGGCGTTCACATCTTCCATTTCCCGATCTCGAATTGCTCGCAGCGCGTCCGCATCGCCGCGTCGGAGAAGGGGATCGCGTGGATCAGCCACATCGTGGATCTGACCAGAGACGAGCACACGACGCCCGAGTATCTGAGGCTGAACCCGAAGGGACTGGTTCCCGTCCTCGTTCACGATGGAAGAACTCATGTGGAGAGCAATGACATCATCAAGTATCTCGATGAGACTTTTCCCGGGGCTAGGCTCCATCCAGACAGCGCGGCCGACCTCGCATTTGTGGAACAATCGATCGCAAGTTCCAGTGGCGCCCAAAGCGCCATGAAACTTCTCTCGCACGAGTTCCTTTTCAAGCCCAAGGCCCTGAAATCGCCTGAGAAGCTGAGAGCCTTTGAAACGACAGACGCCGATCCGGCGCTTGTCGACTTCCACCGCGAGTTCACGGCCGGAAAGGGGTTCAGCGCAGAGCGCATTCAGGCCGCCATTAGTGATATCGGGGACAGGTTCTGCCAACTGGAAACACGGCTTGGAGACACAGAATGGCTGTCCGGCCCGGCCTATGGGCTCGCCGACATATCATGGCTGGTGAATGCATATCGACTTCGGCTGATGGACTATCCCTTCGAGCGCTTTCCCCGCATGAAGTCCTGGCTCAGCCGCGCGATGGCGCGGCCAAGCTTCAAGACAGGCATCAGGAATTTCGAGCCGGCTTCTGCCAGACTTGCCTTTGCCGGCTACACCGCAATGCGGAAGTTCCGCGGCAACTCGATCCGGCATTATTCCGCAGCCGACCATGACAGCGTGGCAGGGCCCCATCGCTAAGACCCGCCATTGCATGATCGCACAATGGGCAAGCCACCTCAGGGGAACATCGAACCCTGCATTGCCGCCGGACACCCTACTCGCCATAAGCATGCTGTGCTTCCAGCAGGGAATGATGGCCGTCCGGCCTCGGTGCGAACCAGCGGTGAACCGCCGGCAGGACGAGCAGGGTCAGCAGGGTCGAGGAGACGAGACCGCCCGTCACAACGGTCGCCAGCGGCCTTTGCACCTCCGCCCCGACGCCAGCCGCAAACAGCAGCGGTGCGAGGCCGAGCGCGGTGGTCAGCGCCGTCATCAGGACAGGCCTTGCCCGCAAGGCAGCAGCCTCCACGGCAAGCGCGTTGCGGTCGCGTCCCTGCCGGGCGAAATCGTCCATGAAACTCACCAGCACCATGCCATTGCCAAGCGCGATGCCGAACAGGGCGATGAAGCCGACCGTGGCCGGCACCGAGACCGGCAGGCCGGCCAGCCAGAGCGCCAGCGCCCCGCCGGTCAGCGCCAGCGGTATGTTGAGCAGGATCAGCACTGCGGACATCAGGCGCCCGAACGCCATGAGCAGGATCAGGAACACAATGCCGAGCGTCACCGGAATGACGACGGCAAAACGCCGGTTCGCCTGCTGCTGCAGCTCGAACTGCCCGCCCCATTCCACGCGATAGCCAGGTGGCAGATCGAGACCGGCACGCACAACTGCCTGGGCCTCGCCGACATAGGAGCCGATATCGCGCCCGCGCACATTGAGCTGGACAGTGATGAACCGCTCGCCATTTTCTCGCGTGATCTGACGCGGCCCGATCACTTCCCGAACACTGGCCACCTGTTCCAGCGGCAATTGCGCCCCGGACGGCGATTCCAGGACCAGCCGCTCAATGGCACGCGCACTGTCGCGGGCGCCCTCTTCCAACCGGACGATGACCGGAAACTGCCGCACGCCCTCAAACAGGACGCCGGCCTCTGCCCCGCCCACACTTGCACGCAAAGTGTCGAGCGCATCCCCGACCGACAGGCCGTAGCGTCCGAGCGCCTCGCGGTCGACCGAGACCACGAGCTGTGGCGCACCGGTGATCTGGTCGGCCTGGACGTCGCTCGCGCTCTCAATGCCCAGCAGGATGGCCTGCAGGTCCTGCGAGGCTTCCAGCAGCACATCGGTATCCGGCCCGAAGATCTTCACCGCCAGTTGCGCCTTGGTGCCGGTCAGGAGCTCGTCCACCGACATGGCAATGGGCTGGCCGATATTGACGCGGATACCGGGATAGTCGGCAAGATTGTCCGAGATCGCCGCACGCAGGTCCGGCGCGGTCATGCCCGGCCGCCAGTCGCGCTCGGGCTTGAGAGCGATGAAGGTCTCGGAACTGTTGACCGGGTCGGCATGAGCGCCGACCTCGCCGCGCCCGATCCTGCTGACGAGCGAGTCGATTTCCGGGAAGTCCCGGAGCAGGCGACGTTCCACACGGGTCATGGTGTCCCGTGCCTCGCTGAGCGAGATCGACGGCGCCATGGTGACGCGCATCAGGATATCGCCCTCCTCCAGGGCGGGCTTGAACTCCGAGCCGAGACGCGAGCCGGCCAATCCGCCTGCCACGAGCAGGATGGCTGCCAGGCCCACCGCCGCGAGACGGTGCGCAACGAACCAGCTGGCAACCGGCCGGATGAGACGCGCAAGACGGCTGTCGCCGGTTTCGCGTCCTGCCTTTGGCGGGCGCATCAGACCGAAAGCCATGGCCGGCGCGACGAGCAGCGCATAGATGAGCGACCCGGTCATGGCGAGCGCGGCGGAGGCGGCCAGCGGCCGGAAGGTCTTGCCCTCGACACCCTGCAGCGAGAAGAGCGGCAGGAAGACGATGATCACCACCGCCACCGCCGCCACAAGCGGAGCGATGACCTCCGCGGTCGAGCGGGCCACCGTGGCGCGCGCGTCGTCCCCTGCCCCTCGCTCGCGCAGGCCCCGGTCGACATTCTCGGCAATGACGATTGCCCCGTCCACCATCATGCCGATGGCGATCGCGACCCCGCCGAGCGACATCAGGTTCGCGCTCATGCCGAGCACCAGCATGCCGAGAACGGCAAAGCCGACAGAGAAGGGTATGGAAAGGACCACCACGAGGCTCGGCCGCCAGCCGCCCAGAAACAGCACAATGACAACAGCCACCAGCAAGGCGCCCTGCCAGAGCGCGGTGGTGACCGTGGCCGCTGCCTTGTCGACCAGTGTGCCCTGATCATAATACGGCACGGCGCGCACGCCATCCGGCAGGGTCTCGTTGATCGCATCGAAACGGGCCTTGGTCAGCTCGATGACATCGGAAGTGTTGGTACCGTAGAGTTTCAACACCAGTCCGGCCACCGCTTCGCCCTCGCCATTGGCGGTCGCCAGCCCCTGCCGCACGCCGCCGCCAACGGTGAGCGTGCCGAGATCGCCGACACGCACGGCCCGGCCGTCCTCTGTCCGGATCGGGGTTTCCGCAAGATCGCCGATCTGCGTGGCCAGACCGACACCGCGCACGGTGTATTGCTCGGCCCCGACCTCTATGAACTGTGCGCCCTCGGTCCGGTTGGCGCGCTCCAGCGCGGCGATCACATCGGAAACCTGGACATTGAAGGCCAGCAGCGCATCGGGGTCGAGCTGGACCTGATACTGCTTCTCGAAGCCGCCCAGGGCGAGCACCTCGGTGATGCCCTGCACCGACTGGAGCTGGTATTTCACCAGCCAGTCGGCAATCTCGCGCATCTCGATAAGGCTCCTTTCGCCGGTCTCATCGACCAACCGGAAATACATGATGATGCCGAGCCCGGTGGAAATCGGCCCCATGCGCGGCTCGCCAAAGCCTTCGGGAATGGCATCGGCCGCCTCGGCCAGGCGCTCGCCGACCACCTGGCGGGCGAAATAGATATCGGTGCCGTCTTCAAAATAGATGTTCACGACCGAGAGGCCGAAATTCGAAACCGAGCGCGTGCTTTCCAGTTTCGGCAGGCCGGACATGGCCGTTTCCACCGGATAGGTGACATAGCGCTCGACCTCTTCCGGCGAGAGCCCGCCGGTTTCGGTGAAGACCTGCACCAGCGCGGGAGACGGGTCGGGAAAAGCGTCCACGGGCAAGGCGCGGAAGGCAAACAGCCCGCCAATAGTCATGGCGAGCGCGGCAATGGCGGCGAGCAGGCGCCCACCGGCAATTCTGTGCATCAGATCGTACATGACTGCCCTCCCCTAGTGCACGTGGCCGTCGCCAAAGGCATCTTTTTCGAGCTGCGCCTTCAGCGTGAAGGCGCCTTCGGAGACATAAGCGTCGCCGATCTCCAGGCCGCCGGTGATTTCGGTCTGCCCATTCGAGCTCTGCCCGGTGTCTACGGGCCGGGGTTCAAAGCCCTCTTCGACAGGCACGAACACCGACAAATGGCCCTCCACGGTCTGGATCGCGGCATCGGGTACAACAACGCCGGATCGGCCGGCTGGCAGGCTGATGAGCGCGCTGACGAACTGGCCGGGACGCATGCGCCCCGCCGGATTGTCGAGGATCAGCCGAGCCGTCGCCGTGCGCGAGGTCTCGTCGATCACCGGCAGAACAAGCGCGATCTGGCCCCGGGCGAGCGTTTCGCTCGCCCCCGAGACCAGTTCCACCCCAAGTCCCTCGCGGACGAGTGGCGCATCGGCCTTGTAGACCGCAATGTCGGCCCAGACCACGCTGTCGTCGACGATGCGGAACAGGGCATCGCCCCCGCCATCGCCGGCCGTCACGCTGGCGCCGAGCGTTGCCTGGCGCGCGATGACCGTGCCGGAAAGCGGTGCCCGCACAGAGCTGAGCGCCAGGGCGCCATCGGCCGCCTCGTGCATCCGGTCAAGCTCGTCATGGCCAATGCCGATGGCGTGCAGCTTGTTCTCGGCCGCCTCTCGATCCGCCTCGGCGGCGGCATAGGCTGCTTCGGCCGCCTGCAGGTCGGCCATGGACGTGATCTCGTCGGCATATAGCACCCGTTCGCGCTCCAGGCCGGCAAGCGCCAGTGCCTCACGTGTGCGAGCGGTCAGGAAGTCGGCTTTCATTCCAGCAAGCTCGCGGCTGGAAACCGTGGCCAGGACCTCGCCCTCGGCCACCGTGTCGCCCTCGCCGGCATACAGGCGCGCAACCGTGCCGTTGACCTGCGATGCCACAGCCGCGACGCGGTCCTGGTCAAAACGGATTTCGGCCGGCAGTTCGATCCGGTCCGACAGGGTTGCCGAGGTCGCGACGGTTGTTCGAACACCGGCCTCGGCGGCCTGCGCGGCCGTCAGGCGGACGATATCGCCTTCGCTCTCATGGTCATGATCGTCACGCGCCTCGCCTTCCTCATGATCCTCGCCATGGTCATCATGGTCCTCGTCATGGTCGAGACTGTCCTGGCTGGCATGATCATGATCGTCCGGGCCTGAGTCGGCCCCGCCGCAACCGGCGAGCATCAGCGCGGCCAACATTGCCGCAAGTGTCCGTTTTCTGGGGTCGGCAGGCATCATTGGCCTCCATCGAAAGGGGCAGCCCCGATCAGGCTGCGAAGGTTGAGACTGGCCTTGTTGCGCTCAAGCTCGGCGGCAATCAGGTCCAGCCGGGTGGCAACGAGTGCGGCGCGGGCATTGATCGTCTGGTCAAGATCGAACCGACCGATGCGGTAGCCCTGAAGGGCGGCCTCATAGGCCTGGCTGGCAGCAGGGACGGCTTCCTCGTTCAGGAGCGAGACCCGGATCTCCGCCGCTCTCAGCCTGGCAACGGCAGCCTGTTGCTGCGCCCGGAGGCGCGCTTCCACGCCGCGCGTGCCGGCACGGGCCGCCTCGGCGCGATATCGTGCAGCGTCTGCCGCGTCGCGATTGCGGTCGAAGATCGGCAGGGGCACGCTGATGCCCGCAACAAGGGCCTGCTCGCCGGTGGCTTCATACCGACGGATGCCGGCTGAGACATCGAGATCCGGGAGGATCTGCGCCCGTTCCAGCGCCTCGATGCGCGTTCCCAGGGATTCTGCGGCCCGGGCTGCATCGAGCCGAGGATGGCTGACAGCAGGGCCGGTATCGGTGTCTGTGCCGGACTGGAGCCCGGAGACCGGCAAGCCGATCGCCTCGCCATCACCGCCCCAGATGGAGGCAAGCGCATACCGGCTCTGCTCGATCAGCGACGCGGCGCCGGCGGCATCGGCCTTCAACCGAGCGGCCTCGGCACGCGCCCGTGCCCGCTCCGGCGGGGCAGCCTCTCCAGCCTCCACACGCCGGTCGGAAATCGCAAGCAGATCCTCGCCGAGCTCGGCGGCCTCAGCGCTCAGCGCCTCTGCCTCAACGGCTGCGACGAGTTCGGCATAGAGCAGCGCGGCCTCCAGTTCGGCCTCGCGCAGGAGCACGGCGCATTCAGCCTCTCCGAGCGCGGCGCTGGCCCGGGCGGCCTGCTCGCCAAGCTGGCGCTTGCCGCCAAGGCGCAGGGTCTGCTCAACAGCCAGTGTGGTTTCGGCCTGATCGAAGCCGTAATATTCGCCGCCACCGGCGAAATTCTCGATCTCGACGGTCAGTGATGGATTGGTCCAGCGTCCGGCCTGGGCCGCTTCGGCCGTGCGCGCGCGCACTTCCAGGCCAGCAGCAAGCAGCTCGGGCGAAGCCTGACGGACATTGGCGAGAACCGTGGCGAGTGTCAGCGGGCCGCCTGAAGGGGCGGTCTGATCGCCCGCGCGCGCCAAGCATGGCGAGGCTGCGGCTGGCAGCGCGCTGGCGCCGGCGAGCACAATGCCCGCCACGCATAGATGTCGTAGCATGAGATTGGATTTCCCTGATTGATCCTAAAACCGCAGCGCACGAAGGCGCTGCACGTGTTTCGAGAATCAGATCCGGGGAGGCCGGAACAGTCCGGCAAGCTCGACCAGTTCAGGTCCGGCGTCGGGCAGGATCGCCCGTTTCACCGGCGGCAGAGCGCGGCCCGACAGGACCGGAGACGCTGTGCCGAGCAGGTGAATATGGCAGGAGCCGCAGGCATGGTCGTGGTGGGCATGGCCGGAATGGTCTTTCTCGGCAGGCTTGTCCGCCCGGTCCGCATCGAGGCTTGTGCAGAGCTCCACGGCAGGCGCCTCCAGTTCGATCTCTTCGCTTGCGGCCGGTGAAAGCAGCAGCGAGGTCGTCACGGCCAGCACAGCGAGCAAACGCACCATCATGAGGATCGAACGCACGAACATCCCGGGCTTGTAGCATGTAAATGCGACAGCTTCCTTGCTACATTCCGGCGCAATTTATACACCCGCACCCCAAACTGTCGAAGAGCCGCATCGATATCAGCCATGAACGGCGGCGTGACGATCCATGTCTAGCACCGGCCTGCCGGCGCTGTTCTTCGTCATCGCCACCAATGTCGCGCTGATCCTGATGATCACGGTTTTCCGCAGGAAGATCCTCGACGCGTAAGGCAGGCCTGGCGCGCTATTGCGCCGCCTGCTGGCTCTGCAGGATCTGCGGGCCGAGATTGGCGAGCACATCGCTGGCATTGAAGGCCATGACATCGTCCTCGGGCTTTTCGCCCTGGCGCAGGACGATATAGGCCTGGGCCTCGAACCGGCGGCGCTCATGCACGGTCACATCCTGCGCCCAGGGGTAGCCATAGGCGTAATAGGGGAACCGGCTATAAGCATAGGGATATGGCCCGAAGGGCGCGGGCCGGGCGCCCAGGGTGGAATAGGTCTTGTTCACATCGGTGTCGCGCTCGACCACGAGGAAATAGTCAAAGCCGTTTTCCACTGTCAGCTCGGCGGCGCGGTAGAGCAGGTAGGTCTCGACGGTTTCGCGTGAGGTCGAGCTGTTGCCGTGGAATTCCACGCGGAACCGGTCGGTTTCGATTCTCTGTTCAGAATAGCCATACCGCCCGTCCATCGGCGCATAGGGCGTGGAGGTGGCGCAGGCCCCAAGAACCAGGGCAGCGGCGGTCAGCATATAGGTTGGGCGGATCATCTGGTGTTTCCTTGCCTCATTGTGAACCGGCCTGGCGAAGCGGTGGGCCGATGCATCCATACCACATATATGGACATCGCCAGCGGAATGGCCAACCCATGTCGCTGCGACGCTTCGCTCGCATTCCGGCCGGAAGACGCCGTACTGGCCCTTTCCGCCCGCATGGCGCTTCCATAACAAAACCGGAGAGACCCGATCATGTTCCGAACCCTGCTCACCGCAATAGTTGCTGCCGCAACGATGACCGCCGTCGAGGCCCAGTCCGCCGACAAGGGCTTTGTGACCGGCCCCGTGATCGAGGACTTCGGCCCAGCCGCGCCCGTCGATGCCGACATGGCGCTTTCGGCCATGACCGCCCATGCCGTGCTCAGCGCCGAAGGCTACAGCCTGAACCCGTTCTAGGCATCCATGGCGGCAAGGCGCGCGGCGGCGAAATCGACGAACCAGTCCATGGCATCGCCATCTCGCGTGGCATCCTTGCTGAAGCACTTTTCCGGCGGCAGGCCCATCAGGATCTTGCGTACCGGCACTTCCATCTTCTTGCCCGTCAGCGTGTAGGGGATGTCCGGCACGGCGCGGATCTCGTCTGGCACATGGCGCGGGCTGCGCTCGGTTTTCAGGGCGGTGTTGATCTGCTCGCGCAGCGCCGGGGTGAGGTCCCCGCCATCGCGCAGCTTTACAAAAAGCGGCATGTAGAACCCGCCATTGGCGGTCTCGATGCACACCACCAGGCTGTCGAGCACCTCCTCGATCCCCTCCATGGTGCGGTAGATCTCCGAGGAACCGATACGCACGCCATAGCGGTTGAGCGTGGAGTCCGAGCGGCCATAGATGTAGCAACCGCCATGGTCATTGATCTTGATGAAGTCGCCATGGCGCCAGAGGCCGGGATAGGTGCTGAAATAGGTCTCGCGGTAACGCTGGTCCCCAGCGTCGCCCCAGAAATAGAGCGGCATGGAAGGCATGGGCTGGGCGACCACCAGTTCGCCGACCTCGCCGGAGACCTCGTTGCCGTCATCATCGAGCACGCGCACATCGATGCCGAGGCCCACCGCCTGGATCTCACCGGCATGGACCGGCAGGGTGGGCACACCGACCACGAGGCCAGTGCAGAACTCCGTCCCACCGGAAGCCGACATCACCCAGAGATCCTCTTTCACATTCTCGTAGAACCAGCTGAAGGTCTCCGGCGTCGCCGGGGAGCCTGACAGCGACACCGCCTCAATGGAAGACACATCGATAGTCTCCTTCGGCACGACGCCATGCTTGCGCATCAGTTCAATAAAGGTCGGGCTCGCGCCGAAGCTGGTGGCACCGGCTTCTTCGGCAACCTTCCAGAGCCGGTCGAAGCCCTCGAAGACCGGGCTGCCATCATAGAGCACCGCCGCCCCGCCCATCAGCGGGGCGCGCATCAGGGCGTTCCACATCATCCAGCCGGTGGTGGAATAGAAGAACATCACGCTTGAGGGCTTCAGATTGCTGTGCAGCGCGCCGCCTTTGAACTGGCTGACAATGATGCCGACATGGGAATGCACAATGGCTTTGGGCAGGCCCGTGGTGCCTGAGGAAAACAGGATCCAGAGCGGATGGTCGTGGGGCACGCGCTCGAACCGGAAGTCTTCCAGGGCCACATCCGGCAGAGCGTAAAGCTCGCTCCAGGGCGTGACGGCCGCGTGCGCAAAGCCCGGCGGATCGGCTTCCCCGGCATAGTTGAGCCAGATGACATGCTCAATGGAAGGAATGGCATCCACGATCTGCCGGGTTTCCTCGCGCCGGTCGAAATGGCGCCCGCCAAAACTGTAGCCATCGGCGGCAAAGATCAGCTTCGGCTCGATCTGGGAGAAGCGGTCCTTGACCGTGTCTGGTCCGAATTCCGGCGCGGCGGACGACCAGACCGCGCCGATGGCGGTGACGGCCAGCATGGCCACCACCGTCTCGGGAATATTCGGCATATAGGAACACACCCGGTCGCCAGGCCCTATACCGAGCGCGCGCAGGCGGGTCGCCAGGCGCCGGACATCATGGCCCAGTTCCGCCCAGCTCGTCGTGGCATGCGGGCGGATCTCGGAGGAATGGTGCAGAACCACATCATCAGGATGCTCGCGCTCGTGACGCAGGATATGCTCGGCATAATTGACCCGGCTGCCAAGGAACCATTCCGCGCCCGGCATTTCCCGCCTGCCGAGCACATGCTCGACCGGCGTATCGGACATGACGCCGAAATGGTCCCAGATCGAGGCCCAGAAGGCTTCGAGATCACGCACCGACCAGGCGTGCAGCTCGGCATAGCTCTCAAAGGCAAGGCCCCGCGTGCGTTCGAGCCAGACCATATAGGCATGGATGTTCGTCGACTTGTGAAACTGCGGACTGCCCTCCCACAGAAGGGCGCCTTCCTGAACCGTCATGCGGTGTCTCCTCCCTGCCTGGCAGGGACCGTAAGGCCGGCTGGATCCTGCCGAGATCATTGCCGCGTCAGGCTAGAGACCCGTGACTTGGCTGAGGCGATCAGAGTTGCGCATTGGCGATAGGGATCAGGCATCGCAGACGATCTTGATTTGAAGTCACCCAAGAGATATCGATATCTGAAAGATATCGATAAAGCCGGGAGGATAAGATCATGAAACTGCATCATGTCAGGGATGTGCTGGCCGTAGCCGAATGTGGCAGCCTGCGCGCGGCGGGCCGGCATCTCGACATCGCCCAGCCGGCCATCACCCGGAGCATTCGCGATATCGAACGCGAGCTCGGCATCTCGATCTTCGAGCGCCATGCCAAGGGTGTAACGCCCACTCCGCTCGGCAAGGTGTTCCTGCGCCGGGCCAAGGCCATCGAGAGCGAGATCCGCCGTGCCACCGAGGAGCTCGACCAGCTCAAGGGCAGCTCGACCGGCCAGGTCTCGGTCGCCATGTCGAGCGCAGCGATCATCGCCCTGCTCCCGAAGGCCGTGGACAATTTCCGCAAGCGCTATCCCGACGGCCTGATCCAGACATCGCAATCGCTGTTTCAGGGCGCCGAAGCCCAGATCCGGTCGGGCAATATCGATTTCTATGTTGGGCCGGTAGACCCGAAAATTTCCTCCACTCAGCTGCATGTCGAACCGCTGGCAGAATTCCGCCGGGTCGTGGCGGCGCGCTGCGGCCACCCGCTCGCCAATGCCCGCAGTATCACCGAGCTGGCCGAAGCGCGCTGGGTGCGCCCGACCATGACGGTACGCAGCACCGAGGTGGATATCGACCGCATGGTGAAGGAGATCGGCGGCGCACCGCCGAAGATCGTGATGCACGCCAATTCCACGCTCGCCTCGCTGGTCGCTCAGCTCGGATCGGATCTCCTAACGATCATGCCGGAGGTCTGCATGGACTCCCCGCTCTTCCAGAAAAGCCTGCAGGCCATCCCGATCCGGGAGGCGCTACCCGCCTCGACGATCTCACTGGTGCGCCGTCACGACATGCCGCTCACGCCGATGGCGGAATACCTCGCCGACATGCTGCGGCGCGTGGCGATCCAGCATGAGCGCCAGCGCAAGGCACAGACACTCGCCGAGGCCTGACCGGTCAGCCGGAGCGCGCCTGCAGGGTCTCGCCCTGCCCGTCAGCGGCGAACCCGGCGACCTTGCGCAGGGCATCAGCCTGCCAGTGATTCCCACGCCAGGCGATGTGCTGGTCCGGACGGATCAGCGTGAGCTCGCGATCATAGAGACCCGCCGCATGGGAGGCTTCCAGCACCACCACTTTCAGCGGTATGCCGAGCGCTTCTGCATCCCGTTTTGCCGCCTCAAGGATATCGGCCGGCACGCCGGCCTTAGCCAGCAGGGTAAAGCCCGAGCCAAACGTGTCGAACAGCGAGGTGTCGTCATCGAGCCAGGCATGCGGTGCCCGGCACCCCGGCACGGAGGCAGGCGTGTAGTCGCGCGACCATTTCCAATCATCATCGGCCTCATAGGCAATGACTGGAGATGTGCCATAGCGATAGCCGAGCGAGACGCCGAGCGAGTAGAACTCGGCGCGCTTGGTCGCCTCGATCACCGAGCCGATATTGGCCCGCATCATCTCGCCCTCGGGCGTGTCCAGGTCGAGTTTCTCCATCAGGTCGGCAATCAGGTGGCGCGGCAGGACCGAGTGGTTTTCAGCAGCTTCCCTGACCACGAAATCATGCACCTGGTTGCGTTCGGGCTCATAGCTGTCGAGCAGGGCCGGCCCGCCCCAGCCCTGCAGTGTGGCCGCGATTTTCCAGCCGAGATCGACCGAATCGGCAACGCCCATATTCATGCCATAGCCGCCGAAGGGCGGGTGCAGATGGCAGGCATCCCCGACCAGGAAGACCCGGCCGTCGCGATACTTGTCTGCGATCAGCGTGCTGGCGACCCAGCGGTCGGAGCTGAGGATCTCGATCGGCACATCGAACCCGGTTGCGCGCTGGATCATCTCGACCAGTTCTTCTTCCTCGAAGGTCTGGTCCGGGGCGATATGCGGGCCGAAATACCAGGTGTCGTTCTGGTCCATCGGGCCGAGAATGCTCGGGATCTCGGCATTGAGCTGCCAGATCATGATCGCATCGCCATGCGGATTGGCCTCGCGCAGGCCGGGGGCGCGGAAGATGATGTTGAGGTGATGAGAGAGGCCGTACTGGCCTTCCATCTTCGCTCCGATCAGTTCGCGGGCACGGCTGCGCGCGCCATCTGCGCCGATCAGGTACTGGGCCTCGATGCTCCGGATCTCGCCACTCTCGACATCCTTGATGTCCACGCTGACGGTCTCGCCATCCTGGCTGTAACCGACAAATTCCTGTCCGAAGCGAACCTCCACACCCGGCAGCGACTGGGCATGCTCGCGCAGCACCGCTTCCAGCTTGTATTGCGGCACCCACTGGGCGTGCTCGGAGTAAAACTCATTCCTCGCCGGATGGCAGTTGAACGCGTTCTCGAACCGCTTGAGCAGGCGCCCGTTCATCCGGGTGACGAACAGGACATTGGAGGGATACTCGATGCCGAAGGGCGAGGCGGCCGCCAGCTTGTCGGCAATGCCCCACCGGCGCAGATGCTCGCGGGTGCGTGTGTGCGTGGTCTTGGCGCGCGGGGCGTGCCCTGCGCGGGTGCCCTGCTCGACCACAAGACAGGGTATCGAGCGCGTGCCCAGCTCGATGGCCATGGCGAGACCGGACGGCCCCGCGCCGACGATGACCACTGCCGGCTTCTGAGATTCGGACGTCATTCTTGAACCTTTCCCCTGACCCGCCAAGCCTAGACCGATCAGATTCAATTGGAGGATGAGGATTGCGGGATATCGATGCCCTGCAGCTATCGGCGCGCGGTCATGTATTGGCCTGCGAGGGTGTGAGGGCTGGCGCCTGCCGGCTTGGCCCAACCTTCAGGAAGGCGAGCAGGATGCCGCCGACAATCGCGCAGGAGGCCATCACGGCGGAGACCTCGCCGCGGTCGAACCCGGCCTGGAAGAGATAGCCCGCGAGCAAAGGCGCCACGGCGCTGCCGCCCCGCCCGACGCCCATCACGAAGCCGGAGCCGGTGATGCGCGATTCCGCCGGGAAGAAATCGGCGATCACATTGAAGATGCCGACCGCCCCGGGATAGAGGAAGAAGCCGGTCACACCGGCAGCCACCACAAGGAAGACGAGCTTGTCCGGCACCGCGCCGAAGGCAAGGGTCGCAAGCCCCATGCAGATGATCGTCGCGACCACGAAGGGCTTGATCGCATAGCGGCTGCCGAGCCAGCCCAGGAGGACGCCGCCGACGACACCGCAAATGCTGGCGGTGGCGGAAACGAGCGTTCCCTGCGCTTCGGAAAAGCCGGCATCGGCGACCAGCTGGGGCATCCAGCTGAGCATGTAGTAGGCCGCGATCACATTGAGGAAATTGACGCCCGCCAGATGCAGCGTGCCCCACAGCGCCGGACCCTTGAAGATGCTCGCGGCCGGCTTGGCCCGGGCCTGCGCCGCCACGGGTGCGAGGCTGATTTCAGGCAGGTTGAACTGGCCACGGATCCGATCGAGGCGGGTCCGTGCCGCCTCGGTCTTGCGCGTGAGCAGGAAGGAAATGGATTCCGGTACCCAGAACCAGATCGCCGGGAAGAGCAGCATGGCGACACCGAAGCCGAACAGGAAGACCGCGTGCCAGCCGAAACTATGCAGCAGGAGAGCTGCGGTCACGCCGCCGAGCACGCCGCCCACCGGGTAGCCCAGCGCCATGACCGCCACGGCCAGCGGGCGTGTCTTGGCATTGGCGAACTCGGCCGCCAGCGGCGCGATCGTCGCCACCATGGCGCCGATGCCGATCCCGGTGACCAGCCGCCAGAAGCCGAGCATCTCGGCATTGGTGGCAAAGGCGGAAAAGAACATGCCGACGGTCATCAGCGAAAGGCATGTGAACACCAGCGGGCGGCGCCCGAACCGGTCCGCGAAGGGCGCGAGCAGGAACGAGCCGAGCCCCATGCCCAGAAGACCCATGGACAGGACAATGCCGAGCACGCCCTTGGAGATGTCCCAGTCGGCTGAAATACCCGGCGCGGCAAAGGTGATCGACAGGACGTCATAGCCATCCAGGGCCGAGAGGGCGCCCAGCACCGCCACCGCCCGCTTCTGGCGAAAGCTCATCGGAGCAGCATCCATTGCCGATCGCAGCGGATGAGTTGTGGAGTCTACCAAGTCTTGCCTCTCCCATAATGCATTCACCTGCCTGGCCGGGCGGCGAACGTCTTGAGATTTTGGGCAAGGCTAGTTGCACCGGACGCACTCGGAGAGACTGCCAATCGCCGGCCTTGATCGCTGTCAGGTATCGCACCGGATGAACAGGTGTCTTCTGTTTGCGCTGGCGGGCGGGTAGGACTGGTCGCCACAATGGTGCGCGCTCGCCCGGTTGTGGCGAGACAGGGACAGATCCGCACCGCTCCCGGGAGGCCATTCATGACTATCGCCACGCCAGCATCTATTGGCCAGTCCGGCATCTGAACGGCCATGACCACTCGTAGAGACCTGCTCCGCCTTTTCGTCGGCACAGCCGGCTGCGCAATCCTCTCGGCCTGCACGGGCGTCGATGGCCTGCCGGCTGTCCCGACCGGTCCGGGCGACACGTTCAGCTTTCCACAGGGCGTCGCCTCGGCCGACCCGCAAGTGGACGGCTTCATCCTGTGGACCCGCGTGGCCGGGGCCGAGGGCGACGTAGACCTCATGGTCGAGATTGCCGAGGATGCAGACTTTGCGACGGTGCTCACGCGCAAGGCCGTCACCGCACCGGCGCAGTATCTGAACACCGTGCGCGTGCTCGTCACCGACCTGCCGAGCGGCCAGTGGTTCCACTACCGCTTCATCGCGCCGGACGGTTCGGTCAGCCGGACAGGGCGCACCCGTACCGCGCCGGATGCGGCGTCGGAAAAGCCGGCCAATATCGCGGTCTTCTCCTGCCAGAATTATGAGCAGGGCTATTTCTCCGCCTACCGGGCGATGATGGAAGAGGACGCCGCCGCCCGGCCCGAACGCAAGGTCGATCTCGTCCTGCATGTCGGCGATTTCGTCTATGAGAATGTCCGCGAGGAGGACACCAAGGGCTGGCACGACCTGAACTGGAACGATCCGCGCCTGATGAATGCCGACGGCTCCCTGCGCCGGGTCGGCGGCTATCCGTCCGGCGGCCAGCCCGGGGCCTTCGACTATAAGGGGCCGAAAACGCTTGAGGACTACCGCCACCTCTATCTGGCTTATCTCAGCGACCCCGACCTGCAGGCGGCGCGCGCGGCCTATCCCTTCGTCCAGACCTGGGACGATCATGAGATCTACAATGATGTCTGGCAGAGCTTTACCGAGGATCGCTCCATTGACGAACTCAGGCTGGCCGGCAACCAGGCCTGGTTCGAGTTCGTGCCCGCCGCGCTCTCGCTCTCGGATGCGGGCAGCGATCACCATGCCCATGATTTCGTCCCCGCCGAAGCGGCCGCCATGCCGGCCGAGCCGGTGGGCGAGGATTTCCTGATCGAGAATGACGGCAACCTGGCCGCCATCGGCTCGCTGACCATCTATCGCAGCCTTCGCTGGGGGTGCCTCTTTGAGCTGTTCCTCGTCGACGGGCGCAGCTATCGCGGCCCGCCGCCGGATGTGCCTGCCTTCCGCATGGCGCGGATCATGGCACGCCAGTTCGCCACCCTGCCCACCGAGTTGATCGCAGAGCTCGATGCCGGGCGCACGGCCAATGGCGGCGCGCCGCGCGAAAAGCTCTCCTATCTCGGCGTCGAGTTCGACAATCCCCGCCGGGACCTGCCGGCCAATTCCATGCTGGGCGGGCGCCAGCGCGACTGGCTGCTCGGCCGGCTGGAAGCCTCCGATGCGCAATGGAAACTGCTCGGCCTGAATGTCGGACTGATGCGCCACGCCTTTGACGACAGCTTTTCGCCCAAGGGGCAAAAGAACGGACTCTACTGGCTCGATGGCTGGGACGGCTTTCCCGGCGAGCGCACCCAACTCACGACGGCCTTCCGTGCACGCGGCTTCGGCAATCTCGTGTCGCTGACCGGCGACCGGCACATGCACATGGCCGGCTATGTCTTCGAGGATTTCGACAGCAGCGATCAGCGCCCTGTGGCCGTGGAGTTCTGCGGCGCGGCAATCAGCGCGCCCAACCGGCTCGCCATCATGGCCGGCATCACAAGGCGGGATCCGAGCTATGCCGGCTATTTCTTCCATCAAGGCAACCCGGAGGTCGGCGAGAACCTGATCCGGCCGAGCATGGACCAGCTGATGCTGCACGGGCATGAGAGCGCGCGGTTATGCTCAGAAGGCGCGCCGGCCGAAGACATGCTTGGCGCAGCCGACCCGGCGGTGAACCCGCACCTGCAGTATGTCGACAGCGACGCCTTCGGCTACATGATCGCCCATGTCACGCCTGGCGACGTGGAAGTGCAGCAGGTCACCATCGCAGAGCCTGTCAGCCTGCCCGGCGAGGCCGTGCCCATCCTGCGGCGTGTCGCGCTGTCCGTGGCGGCCTGGGTCGGGAACGAACAGCCTGATCTGCGCACAGTGCAGGCCAGCGGCGCGGATGTGGACCTCAAGCTGAAATAGCGCCTGCAGCGCCCCCACCCTCACGCCGCCATCCGGCTTACCCCCAAAAAAACGGTGCGCTCCGCAAGGGAGCGCACCTTCGCAGTTCCGGGAGGAAAACCCGGTTTGACTAGAACCGTGCCCGCAGCGAGACGCCCACCGATGTGCCCTCGCCAAGCGAGCTGAAACCGCCGGAGGGGAATGCCCCGCCGAGCGGGCCCCGGGCGCCGGAATTGCCTGGCTCGTTCAGGAGGTTGCGGCCATAGACCGACACTTCGAACTGCTCGCTGGGGAACACATAGGTGATGTTCGCCTTCAGATCGTTGCGGGCATCGAAGTAGGTGTCGTTGCGATCCTGCGCGGCCTGCGGGTCGCGATAGGAGAAGATCAGCTGGCCGCGCAGCTGGGCCCCGGATTCAAGCTCATGATAGCCGAGAATGCCGAAGCTATAGGACCAGGGCGACACGCGCGGGGTCTTCAGGGCGAGATCGGTCTCGTCGACGACGCCATCGCCGCTGAGATCGTAGAAGACCTCGGTGTACTCCATGTCGACATAGCCGGCATTCGCGAGCAGCTCGATGCCCTCGACCGGCACAAAGATGAACTCGGCATCAAAACCGGTCGACTTCGCATCGGCGGCATTGGTCAGCGTCTGGATGATATCCGTGGTGATCGTCTGGTTCACCGTGCGCTGCAGGCCGTCGAACTCGTTGTGGAAGATCGCGAGATTGGCCCGCAACCGGTTGTCGAAATAGTCGCCCTTGGAGCCGATCTCATAGGTTGTCACGGTTTCCTGGTCGAACTTGCCGGGATCGATCGGCGAGGCGAGGCGGAGGTTGAAGCCGCCGCTGCGGGTCGCCTGCGAGACCGTGGCATAGAGCAGGACATCCTCGTTCGGCGTGTATTCCAGGCCGAGCTTTGGCGACAGGCTGTTCCAGGAGTCGCTATCGTCCACCGTGATCAGTGAGAAGTCGCAGAATTCCTCCGAGGCATCACACCCGCCAGGCTGGCGCCGCACGATCCGGGCCGATTTCTCCTCGTAGGAATAGCGCAGGCCGGCCACCAGGTTCAGCTGGTCGCTGAGGGCATAGGTCCCCTGGGCGAACACGCCGTAGGAAGAATGGTCCTGCGTGCCGCCGCCGCCCTGCGGGCCGGCAATGAACGGGTCGCGGTCCTCGGCCAGGAAGACATCCTGGGTGAAGTAGAAAACGCCCGTGGTCAGGTCGAGATCGCCAAAGGTGCCGGCATAGCGCAGCTCGTTGCTGAACTGCTCCTGATCGATATACGAGTTGGAGTGGAACAGCAGGGCCGGCGAGGCGTCGATATCCGTCGCGCCGCTGCTCTCATAGGCGCGATAGCCGAAGATATTGGTGATCACACCATTGCCGAAACCGACATTGATACTGGTATCAGAGGTCAGCGAGGTCCATTCCAGTTTCACCGGGTCGACACGGTTCAGATTGAGCATAAACCCATCGCCTTCGCCGATCAGGTTGAAGCCCTGCTCGGCCGCGCCGTCGCCTTCTTCCTCGCCCACGTCCAGGATAAAGGTCTGCTCGACGCTTTCGCCCAGCGACAGCGACAGGGTGGGCCGCAGGAACCAGGTCTCCTGCTCGCCGAAGGGCTCGCCATCGAACTCGTTGGTGAACCAGCCTTCGTCCTTGCGGTAGAGACCGGCGACCCGCAGATCCGCAACGCCCGGGGCCAGCGAGGTCTCGTATGCGCCGGCAACGGAATATTCCGGACCCGTCTCATAGGAGACATAGACTTCGCCGCCGGTTTCCCCGGACGGACGGCGGGTTTCCATCAGCACCGCGCCGCCGGTCACGTTCCGGCCGAACAAGGTGCCCTGCGGCCCGCGCAGGATCTGAACATTGGCGAGGTCATATGTGTCGACCACATTGCCTGCCGGAATGCCGAGATAGACCCCGTTCATGAACACGGCGACCGCCGGCTCGATGGACACGATGGAGCTGTTCGAGCCCACACCGCGAATGGTGAAATTGGCCAGCGATTTCGAGTTGCCGTTCCGGTCCAGCGTGGCGTTCGGAGAGATGATCCCGACATCCTCAAGGCTGCGGAAATTCAGCGCATCAAGCTGCGCGCTGGTCAGCGCGGTGACCGCAATCGGCACCGACTGGATATCCTCGGCGACGGATTTCTTCTGCGTGGTCACCGTGACGGTGGACATCATCGCAACCGAATCCTCGCGGTCGGCCTCCTCGTCAGCGTCCTGCGCGACAGCCATGCCCGACAGGGTCAGCGACACGGTCAGCAGCGCGGTCCCCAGCCGCAGGCTGCGCAGGCTCAGGGCATGTGCAGGTGAACGCTCGGAGTCCCGCCGAGCGCTGGAAATGGAAAACATCAAAACTCCTCCCAATTTCGCCCGGTCATTGCTGTTTTCTTGACCGGCGTGCGATACGCATCGTGCATATGATATCCACGATCTGCGGCGATATTGGGCGAAGCCAGTGAGGCGAACTATATGACAATGATCGCTGAGCGATAGTTCCCAGCTATCACTGCTTCACACTTACAAGTCGCTTGAGATCGCACTTTTGCGGCGCACGATATCCTGCAGGTATCGGCGGCACCCAATTCACGTCTCACTCCCAATCTTTCCAATCTCTATCCCTCCCCCAAACGAGCGCCAGCCGGATGCAGCACGCATCCCTAGCCCGACAGGCGCCCAGATCCGGGGAAGGAAAACCAGATGAAACTTGCCACTTATGCCGGCAGCGCCGGCCCACAGACCGGACTGATCGTCGGTGACACACTCGTGCCGACAGGCCTTGCGCACGACATGATCGGGCTCATCACGGACTGGGAGGAATTGCGCGGGCAGCTCGCCGAAAAGGCCGCGTCCGGCGCCGGCATCCCGCTGGCAGACGTGACGCTGCTCGCCCCCGTGCCGCGCCCCGGCAAGGTCTTCGCGATTGGCCTGAACTATGCAGACCATATTGCCGAAAGCAAAATGGAAACCCCGGAGCACCAGCTCTGGTTCACCAAGGCCGTGACCTCGATCAACGCACCCTTCGCACCGGTCCAGATCGCGAAGGGCACCGCCACAGTCGACTATGAGGTCGAGCTTGTCGCGGTGATCGGCAAGCGCGGCCGGCATATCCGCGCGGCGGACGCGAAGCACCACATTTTCGGCTACTGCGTCGGCAATGACGTCACCGAGCGCTTCTGGCAGCACCGCACCAGGCAATGGAGCCTCGGCAAGAGCTTCGACACCCATGCGCCCATAGGGCCCTGGATCACCACGGCAGACGAGATTGCCGATCCGCACGCTCTCGATATCCGGTGCAGCGTGAACGGCGAAGTACGCCAGAACTCGAACACCAGCCACCTGGTCTTCAATGTCTGGCAGCAGATCGAACATCTCTCCACCGCCATGACGCTGGAGCCCGGCGACCTCATCTTCACCGGCACGCCCGGCGGGGTCGGCGCGGCCATGGACCCGAAACAGTTCCTGCAGCCCGGCGATGTGGTGCGCTGCGAGGTGGGCGGGCTCGGCGCCATCGAAGCGGTGATGGAAGCGGAGGCCTGACGGCCCCGGCCTTCCTCAGCCCTCCGCCTCAAGCCGTTTGCGCAACTCGGCCTTGGCGATCTTGTCCAGGGTCGAGCGCGGGAAATCATCCACCAGCCGGATGCCATGGGGCACCTTGAAGCTCGCCAGCTGTTGCTCGCAGGCCGCCAGCGCCTGCTCGGCAAAATCCGGCGGCGCGGCATCGGCTGGCGTCCAGAGACGGACAAAGGCAATTGGCACTTCCTGCAACATCTGATGGGGTTGGGCGACCACAGCCACCTCGCGGACACCGGGAACTGACGCAATCACCCGCTCGATTTCCGAAGCGGCGACATTCTCCCCGCCCACTTTCAGCATGTCCTTGGACCGGTCGGCAAAGACCAGCCAGCCATCCTCGGCGAACGTTACCCGGTCGCCGGTAATCATCCAGCCATCCGGGCCGAAGGCGGCCGCCGTGGCTTCGGGGTTTTCCATATACTCGCTGAAGAGAGAGAGCCCGCGCACGCCGCGCACGAAGAGGTCGCCCGTCTCGCCGCGCTCGACCGGTGTGCCGTCCTCCCGGCGCACCGAGATGCCGTATTCCGGCGCGGCACGCCCCATGGACATGGGGCGATCAGGATGGAAAGGCGAGCCGACAATACCGTGGGTGACGGTCTCCGTCATGCCCCACCAGCCCAGCGTGCGCACGCCGAAATGGGCATCGAACGGCAGGTCGCAGGCGCCATTGCCCCACATGCGGAAATGGTGCGTGTCGGGCTTTTCCTGCTGCATCAGGGCATAGAGCACGAAGGGCACCATGCTGGTCCAGGTGCAGCGATGCTTCAGTGCCACCGGCCAGAAGCGCGAGGCGGAAAAGCGTGGCTGGAGCACAATCGTCGCGCCTACCCAGAGCGAGGCCATGACCGAATAGATCTGTGCATTGGTGTGGAACATCGGCAGGTAGACCATGTGGACATCGTCAGGGCGCAGGGCCTCGTGGGACGCGCTGACCTGCCCGCCCCACAGGGCATTGGCATGGGTCCACAACACGCCCTTGGGACGCGATGTCGTGCCGGAGGTGAACTGCACGCCGAAAGGCGCGGCGCAGTCAGAGAGGCCCGGCGGACAGGTGGATGGATCAGCCGGCAGGGCCGAGAAACTCTCGCTGGCCGAAGGCGCACGGGCGGGCATGTCGCCGGCATCACTGTCGGTGACGGCGATCCACTCCGCCCCCGGGAAGGCACCGGCCAGAAGCTCTGCATATTTCGGTTGAGTGATCGCGGCGCGGGCACGCGAGACCTCGGCAAAATAGGCAAGTTCGGCGCCGCTGGACTTGGCATTGGTGGTCACCGCCACCGCTCCGATCCAGGCGCAGCCGAGCCAGGCAAAGACCTGCTCGGGGCAGTTTTCCAGGTGGAGGATCACCCGGTCGCCGCGTCCGATGCCGCGCGCGGTGAGGCCGGCCCCGACACTGGCAACCATTTCAACAAACGCCGCATAGGACCACTGCGCGCCTGCGCCCTCGAACGGCTCCCAGATCAGGCAGGGCTTGTCCCCCAGGAGCTTCGCCTGCAGCTCCAGGAGGGTGCGCACATCCCAGCCCGTATAGGGGTTCGAACGCGGATCGAGTGTGGGCGCGGTAATCATCGGGCGGTGTCCTTAACTGGCAGGGTGGACAGCCTGCCACCCAATATTGACTATTTGGTCAGTTCCTGCCACAGGGGGACGAAATGGTCAAAATCAATTCCGGGAGGCAAGGCTGCATCGGGCGGGTGAACCGCCACAGGCCGCGCGCCTGCCTCCGGGAGCGCTGACGACCGACATGTCTGATGCGAACGCGCCTCACCGGAGACACCCTGCAATGACCGAGTTTCAGTCCGACCCGCATCTGGCGCGCGCCACCGCGCCCGTGGTCAAGGCGCAGGACCTCGCCTTCGTCATGTTCGAGCGTCCCGATCTCGATCTGATGGCGCGTTTCCTCGGCGATTTCGGGATGAAACAGGCCGAGCGCTCAGACGACCGGCTGGTCATGCGCGGCGCGCGCGGCCCCGGTCCGGCCCATGTCACCTGGAAGGCGGCCAAACCATGCTTTAAAGGCTTTGCCCTGCGTGTGGCGGATCGCTCCGATCTCGACGCCCTCGCGGCCCTGCCGGAAGCTTCCGGCATCGAACCGCTCGACCTGCCGGGCGGCGGGCTGCATGTTCGCCTGAAAGACCCGGCCGGATTCGATATCTGGGCCGTGGCCGAACAGGCGCCCATCGCCACAGACGAGATCCGCGCGCCCACACCAGCCAACACTCCCATCGAAAGAGACCGCCTGAACGCCGGCGTGCGCCCGCCTCCCTCGCCGGCAACCGTGCTGCGCCCGGGTCATTGCGTGCTCGGCGTCCTGGAATTCCTGGAGACCGCGCAATGGTACATCCAGACTTTCGGGCTCATTCCCTCCGACATCCAGTATCTCGATGACGGCACGCCGGCGCTGACCTTCCTGCGCTGCGATCGCGGCGCAGAGCCTGCCGACCATCACACCGTGGTCGTCTCGCAGAATGTCACCAACACCTACAGCCATTCGGCCTATGAGGTGATCGATCTTGACGATGTGGCCATGGGCCAGGAATTCCTGCTCTCCAAGGGCTGGAAGCATGCCTGGGGCGTCGGCCGCCATCTGCTCGGCAGCCAGATTTTCGACTATTGGCGCGACCCGTATGGCGACAAGGTCGAGCACTATGCCGATGGCGACCTGTTCGACGCCTCGGTCGAAACCGGCCACAGCCTACTGAACGCCGCCGGGCTCTACCAGTGGGGCCCGCCGGTTCCGAAGGACTTCGAAAAGCCGAAACTGACGCCGGGATTCCTGCTGAAGGTGATCGGCAACATCCGCAAGAGCCGCGAGTTGAGCTTTGCCCGCGTGAAGCGCCTGATGGCGGCCATCGATGCTCCCTCACGCCCCTGGCTGAAATAGGAGAAACCAAATGGCACTGAGAGTTGCGCGAGTATCAACAAACGACGGCACGGTCTGGGCCGTGGAGAGCCCGGACGGCCTGCGCCGCCTCTCGCAGGCTTATGCGACGACACGGGATTTCTTCGAGCAGGGCGGCGCGGCAGATGCTGAAGCCGCGATGACAGACGGCGCACAGGTAGAGGCGACGGCGTTTCTCAGCCCCGTCACACAGGACGCAAAATTCGTCTGTCAGGCAACAAACTATGCCGATCACATCCGCGAAGTGGGCGGGGATCCGTCGCATGTCGTGAACAACATCCTGTTCGTGAAAGCCTCCTCCTGTATCGCCCCGCCGGACAGTGACATCATCTGCCCGGCGCATGTGCAGTTGCTGGATTATGAAATCGAGCTGGGCCTTGTCCTGAAGCGCGGCTTCGACGGCCCCCAGGCGATCACGCCGGAGACGCTGGCCGACTGGGTCGGCGGGCTGGTGATCGTGAATGATATCACGGCGCGCGATGTCCAGATCAGCCATATGCAGTTTCACAAATCCAAGAGTTACCGCACCTTTGGCCCGGTCGGCCCCTGGCTGGTTCTGCCGACGCCGGACGAACTGGCCCGCCTGTTCGAGCTGGAGCTGGAACTGAAAGTGGATGGCGAGGTGCGCCAGAAGGCGCTGGCGCGCGAGATGATCTTCAAACCCGCCGAGACGCTCACCGAGCTGTCGCAGATCATGGACCTTGCGCCCGGAGACCTCATTGCCACGGGCACGCCCGCCGGCGTCGCCCTGCGCCCGCCGCCCAGCTTTATCCAGGCGCTTGCCGGCTTCATGAGCCCGGCCGCGCGCTTCAAAGCCTTCCTGAAAGGCCAGCTCAAGCGCCCGCAATATCTCAAGCCCGGTCAGACCATGACCTCCACGGTCCGCAGCGCCGACGGCGCACTCGATCTCGGCCAGCAGACCAACCGGGTGGTCGCGGCCAGCAGCGCCCCCGGCGCCACAAAATAGAACATAATTGACCAAAAGGTCAGCATTGGGAGGAAAACATGAACCGCCGCACGCTATTGCTTTCCACGCTGGGCGTGGCCGCCCTGGGCTATGCCGGCTGGCGCTATCAGTCCCGCCCGAAGCCACGCCCGCGCCTCGACCTCAGCGGAGCGCGCAAATCCGGCCTCAACATCCTTTTCGTCCTGTCCGACCAGGAGCGAAGCTGGGATCTCTATCCGCCCGGCTTCATCGAAACCCACTGTCCGGCGCGCACGCGGCTGCTCGAACGCGGCACTTATGTCGACGGCGCACACACGCCGATCCAGCTCTGTTCCATGGCGCGCGGGGTGGTCTATACCGGTGTGCACGCCCAGAATAACGGCGTGTGGGAGAATGTGCCGATCCCGACCGCCTCGGATCTTTCCACCGAACTGCCGACGCTCGGCACGCTGATGCAGGATGCCGGCTACCGCACGGGCTATGCCGGCAAGTGGCACCTGTCCAAGCTGCACCCCCACAATGTCCCCCTACCCGAGGACGAGGTGAATTCCATCATTCGCAGCTATGGTTTCGATGAAAGTGAGATCCGTCATGAGCGCGACGGCGCCAATGGCGGGTTCGAGGAGGACGGGCTCACGGTCGCTGAATCCCTGCGCTTCATCAACCGCAACAAGGATGGCGACCAGCCCTGGTTCCTGGCGGTGAACCTGCTCAATCCCCATGATGTGATGTACTATACCTCCGGCCCGGAGATGACGGCGAGCCGGGTGACCCACTATCCCGACGAAAGCGTGCGCCCGCCCAGCGACCCTTTCTACCAGACCGATCTCGGCTATGAGGTCTTCGGTGACTGGGGAGAGGCGTCCCTGCCCGGCCGGCCCGAAGCCGTGCGCAACTATATGGGCGCCTATTATTCGACCATGGGCGAGATGGAGATGACCGATCCGCGCGTGGCGCGCGACTTCCAGAATTTCTACTGGAACTGCACCCGCGACTGTGATCGACACCTGGCCGCCCTGCTCGACGGGCTGGAAGCCTCGGGCGAGGCGGATCGCACCATCATTGTCTTCACATCCGATCACGGAGAATATCTCGGCGTACACGGATTGCGCGGCAAGGGCGTGACCGCCTATCGCGAGGCGAGCAAGATCCCGCTCGTCATCTGCCATCCCGATGGCATGAAGGGCGAGACGGTGAAAGCGCTCGCCTCACAGCTCGATCTCGCCCCGACCCTTCTCTCGCTGGCCGGTGTGGATGAGGGTGCGCTGAAAGAGCAGGCCTCAGGCTTGAAGGGCCATGATCTCAGCGCGCTGGCGGAAAGCCCGGACGCGCAGACACAGCGCGATCTCGACGGCATCCTCACCTACTGGACCAGCATTGCCTTCATCGACCCGAACGGCCCGCGCATCCTGGCCGAGGCGCTGGAGAAACAGGGCCTGTCACAACGCATCGCGCAGTTTTCTGCCGTGCAGAAAGTCGACTGGGACAAGCGCGGCCAGATGCGCGGGCTCTATGATGGGCGCTGGAAATTCTCCCGCTATTTCAGCCCGTCAGACCATCACCTCCCTGCGAGCTGGGAGGAGCTCGTCGCGCGCAACGATATCGAGCTTTACGATACGCTCACCGATCCCACCGAGCGGCAGAACCTCGCCACAAACCCGGCTTTCCAGGCCGAGGTCGAGCGCATGAACCAGCGGACAAATGCGATGATCCAGACCGAGGTCGGCGAGGATCGCGGCAATTTCCTGCCCATATTCGTGCGCTAGCTCAGCGGCTGGGCGCGCACTGGGCATGGCTGTTCCAGCGGGCCTCTTCCGGTGCGGCGGCGGAAGGCAGATAAGGCGTTGACCATTCAATGAAAGCGAGATCGTCGAGGCGCAGATCTGCCGGCTCGCCATCCAGCGATTCTGCATCCATCAGTATCCGGATAGACCGCACACTGACGCGCGGGGCATCGAAGCTGGCCTCGATCGTGGCAGGGGCGTCCGGATCGAGCAGATAGCTCCCGACAAGGATCTTTTCGCCCTCCTCAAGCGCGGTGCTGAGGGACTGGCGCGAGCCGCGATACTGGAGATGGATGTTCAGGCGCACCGGCGCGGTGGTCGATGCGTGCAGGGCCATGGTCATCGGCGCGCCGGGTGAATAGACGCGGGTAAACTTGCGCATACCGGTGGTGACCGCCCCGCCGGCGGGCACGGCGATCTCCATCTCCAGATCGGCCGGCTCATCCGGGGCTGATACAATGCTCACGCGCTCATCAAGATCGAGCCAGGAGCGGTCAGGGCTGTCGAACAGCTCATATGCATCAAAGTCTCCGCGCGCGAGCAGGTCGCGGCCATAACGCCGCTTCGTGCTGTCCTGCACGCACTGCAGCAGGTCTGGCGGCGCAAGGGTCTCGTATCGCGCGCCAATCCCCAGCGCAGAGGCCGCAAATGTCTGCGCCCGCTCCTGATCGGCCAGGACGGCGAGATGGCCGCCAGTGGGGACGAGCACCGTCTCGCGCGCCGCCGACCGCCGCGCGAGACGCCGGCTGATGGCCGCGCGCATCCAGCCGACCGCCGGGGTCGGGCGATAGCCCTTCAGATACACCGGCACGATCTCGGCATGATGAAACCGGCCCTCATCCATCCAGACATAGAGCAGCATGGAGGGCTGGGTGGCGTAGAAATACTGGTCGAACAGGAAGTTTCCCATCGACCAGGCGATGAGCTTGCCATCGTAGAGTTCCAGTCCCTGCAGCACATGAGGGTGATGGGCGATGACGAGCCCGGCGCCGTCATCCAATGCCCGTTTGAGGCGGGTTTCCATCTCCAGCGTCGGGCCGTCCACATATTCCAGCCCGCCATGATATTGCAGGACCGGAACCGCGCCGCTGGCGAGACTTTCGCGCGTGGTGGCCAGCAGATTGGCTTCCGACCCAAACGCAGCCCCGCCCTTGCCTGCCTCGGCGATCTGGGTCGGTGGGCCGGCAGCCCAGCCGACATAACTGAGGAAATCATAGGCCGTGCCGGCGAGCGTCTCGCGATGGGCGCGCAGGGCATCGGTTTCGGTCAGGCCCGCGCCGGAGAAATCGAGTGCGCTCTGCCCCAGCTGAACAAGGGTTTCGCGCAGGCCCTCATCCTCGAAATCATAGACATGATTGTTGCCGAGGGCGACATAATCCACGCCCGCCCAGGCGAGCGCGGCAAGGGTTTCCGGCCGGGAGTTCAGCGCCACCAGCTTGGCCACCGGCTCGCCGGGAAGCTCGTCGAAAATCGGCGTTTCCAGATTGACCGAGGCATAGTCGGCCAGTTCCAGATAGGGCTTCATCTCCGCGAGTAGCGCCCTGGACTCCTCCAGTGCCGTGTCTTCATGGATCAGGACAGGCTCGCCCTGATGGGGCTCATAGAAGCGCCGCGTCATCATGGTGTCGCCGCCGAACACCATCAGCGTCCGGCCGGGCGTGCGCGCCACCAGCAGGATATCGCCGAGCTGCGCCGTGCCCTCGCGCGCGCCCGCGGCGAGCAGTTCGGCGCGGCTGAATGTGTGCAGCATCGGATAATAACCCTCGGCGGAGACCTTCACCTGCAGGACAGGAGCTTCCGGCAAGTCGCCCGTGAACCGGCCCGCTGCATCGGTCTCGATGCGCGCGCCATTGAGGTCGAGGCTGGCCGCCAGGGGCTGGCCCTCAAGATCGACAACCCGGCCGGCAAGGCTCTCCGGCTGCAATGCCGGTTCATCGGCCAGGACGCTCTGGCATGCGGCCAGCACCACCAGGCACGGGGCCAGCACGCAGACCCGGACAAGGCGGGAGGGAAGGCCCCTCTGGGCGGGCTTGGGCATAAGGCAGTCTCCGGCTTTGGGCGGCGGGCCAGCCACCGCCTCTAGCATGTCCGGCGGGAGTCCGAAGGGGTGGCCTGCCTGAATGTGCGCGCAAGGCGCCCGGCCCGCCAATTCACTTTTCGCAATCCCCATTGCCCCATGGGCATGGCATGCGTATCTGGCAGGACGGGGGGTGATATCGCTCTCACCAGCAGGCGCCGGCCGCGCCGCGAGCGCCCTGCCCCGATCCGAAGGAGACAAGCATGCCATATGAAGCCGCACCCGATCGCTATGACAGCAATATGAGTTTCCGCCGCTGTGGGCGCAGCGGCATCGACCTTCCGGCGATCTCACTCGGCCTGTGGCAGAATTTCGGGGGCGTGGACGTGTTCGAGACCGGCCGTACCATCCTGCGCAAGGCCTTCGACCGGGGCGTGACGCATTTCGATCTCGCCAACAATTACGGGCCACCCTATGGCTCGGCCGAGGAGATGTTCGGGCGCGTCATGGCCGCCGATTTCGCGCCCTATCGCGACGAGATGATCATCTCCACCAAGGCCGGCTGGGACATGTGGCCGGGGCCCTATGGCGGGATCGGCGGCAGCCGGAAATATCTCATCGCCTCGTGCGATCAGTCCCTGAAACGCATGGGGCTCGACTATGTCGACATCTTCTATTCCCACCGGGTCGACCCGACCACGCCGCTGGAGGAAACCATGGGCGCGCTCGCCCAGCTCCATCACCAGGGCAAGGCGCTTTATGTCGGGATTTCCAGCTATTCGCCGGAGCTCACGCGCGAGGCTGCCGCCATTCTGAAAGAAGAGCGTGTGCCGCTGTTCATCCACCAGCCGAACTATTCCATGTTCAACCGATGGATCGAGGATGGCCTGCTCGACACGGTGGAGGACCTCGGCACGGGTTGCATCGCCTTTTCCCCGCTCGCCCAGGGCCTGCTCACCTCGAAATATCTCGGCGGTGTTCCGGAAGGCTCGCGCGCCTCCAGGGGGCGGCTGATCAATGAAAGCACCCTGACCGAAGACAAGCTCACCCGCATCCGCGCGCTCAATGTGATTGCCGAACGGCGCGGGCAGTCTCTCGCGCAGATGGCCATTGCCTGGGTGCTGCGCGATCCGCGCGTGACCTCGGCGCTGATCGGGGCGCGCACGGTCGAGCAGCTGGAGAACTCCCTCGGCGCCCTGGACGGGCTGGATTTCTCACCCGAGGAACTGACCGAGATCGACCGGCATGCCACAGACGGCAACACCGATTTCTGGAAGGAATCGGCCTCGATCTCGTCGACCTGACCGGTCGACTCCCACCACATGCACTTTTAGACGCTGGCGCCGCCTGCCGTTGTGGCGATATGCCTGCGGTTGAGGTTCGGCCGCGCGGCGAGCCGGTAAAAAACGACCCGCGGGGAGGGCAGACCATGAAACCGCTTAAACTTATCGCCGGGGCAGTAGTCATGCTGTGCGCCCTGGCCGGATGCTCGGGCGAGCCGGACAGCGCCGCGCCGGCAGGCGAGCCTGCGCCCTCAGGACCCGTGGTCAGCGCACCGGTCGGCACCCTTGTCGGCCGCATGGACGGCGATATCCGCATCTTCAAGGGCATCCCCTATGCCCAGCCGCCGGTGGGCGAGGCGCGCTGGACCCCGCCGGTCACCAAACCCGACTGGGAGGGCACATTCGATGCCAGCAGCTTCGGCCCGGCCTGCATCCAGCCCGATGCGCGCCTTGCCGGCATCTATGCCGCCGATATCGGCGAGATGAGCGAGGACTGCCTGTCGCTGAATGTCTGGGCGCCGGAAGACGCAGACGGTGCGCCGGTGCTGGTCTGGATCCATGGCGGCGCGCTGATCACCGGCGCCAGCAAGGAGCCGATGTATGACGGCAAGCGCCTCGCCGAGGAAGGCATTATCCTGGTCTCGATCAATTACCGGCTCGGTATCTTCGGCTATCTCGCCCATCCCGAATTGAGCGCGGAATCCCCGCTCGGCGTTTCGGGCAATTACGGCCTGCTCGATCAGGTCGAGGCCCTGAAATGGTTAGAACGGAACATCGAGGCTTTCGGTGGCGATCCGGAGAATGTCACCATTGCCGGGGAATCGGCCGGCGCGCTGAGCGTGATGTATCTCATGGCCTCTCCACTCGCCGATGACCTGTTCGACAAGGCCATCGCCCAGAGCGCCTATATGATCACCACGCCGGAACTGAAGGATCTGAGCCACGGCCAGCCCTCGGCCGAACAGATCGGCATGCTCCTGGCCGCGGCCATACAGAAACCCACCGTCGCTGCCCTGCGCGAGATGGATGCGCAGGAGCTGTCAGCCGCCTCGCGGCAGGCCAATTTCGCCGCTTTCGCCAATATTGACGGCCATGCGCTTGAGCGCCAGCTGGTGGAGGTCTTCGACCTTGGCGAGCAGGCCCAGGTGCCGATCCTGACTGGCTTCAACAGCGGCGAGATCCGCTCGCTGACCATGCTCGCGCCGACCATGCCGGAAGACAGAGGCGCCTATGAGGCCACGATCCGCGCCCAGTATGGCGAGCTTGCCGATGCCTTCCTCCAGCTCTACCCGGCCGAGCTTGGCCAGGATGCGATCTATGCCACCACGCGCGACGCGCTCTATGGCTGGACATCGGAACGCATGGTCCGCCAGCAGACCGAGGCGGGCCACCCCTCCTATCTCTATATCTTCGATCACGGCTATCCGGCCGCCGAGGCGCTTGGCCTGCATGCCTTTCATGGCAGCGAGCTGCCCTACATGTTCGGCAATCCGCGCAAGGTCGGGCCGAACTGGCCGGCCATCCCCAACACCCGCACCGAGGAGGCCATCTCAGATGCCATGGTGGGCTACTGGGCGAGCTTTGCCAGCACCGGCACACCCAAGGCCGAGGATGCGCCCGACTGGCCGGCCTATGGCAACGAACGCGGCTACATGGCCTTCCTGGATGACGGCCCTCAGGCCGGAACACATCTCATGCCGGGCATGTTCGAGCTGCATGAGCGCGCGGTCTGCCGGCGCCGGGTTCAGGGCAGCCAGCCCTGGAACTGGAATGCCGGCCTCTGGTCGCCGCCGCTGATCTCGGGTGAGGAATCGGGCTGCCCCTAGAAAGGCGCCTTAAACCTTCGTGCCAAGCGACATGAAGCCAGCGGCCATGAAGCGGGCGATCCTGGCTTTCACGGCGGGGAAATCGTCGGACTTGCAGAGGCCGTCCGACAGCCGGTCGATCCGGCCTGTGCGCGCCAGCGTGTTCATCAGCGCGCCGGTGACGAAATGATAGCCCCAGAAAATGTCCTCGTCGCTGTAATGCGGCAGGGCTTTCTTGACTATACTGACGAGCTTGAGCACCACCGGATCGAAATGCCTGTCCATCAGCTCCGCGCCTTCAGGCGTGTTCGAGACCCGCGCGCAGAAGGCGGCATAGTTCATCCAGTGCTCGCCGCCCTCATAATAGAGATCAAGATCGGTATCGAGAAAGGCGCGCAGCGCCCCCTCCACGGTGGGCGTCTCGCCGGCCTCGGCCTCATAGGCTTCCAGCGCAGCCATGCGCCGACCGCTGGTCACCCCGGCGCGCCGGGCGAAGACCTCCTCGAACAGATTCTGCTTGTCCTGGAAGTAATAGTGCACCAGCGTGGTGTGGATGCCGACCCGCTTGGCGACATCACGCAGGGTTACCCCGTAAAGCCCGTTTTTCGAAAACAGAAACTCGGCCGCATCGAGGATCTGCTCAATGCTTTCAGCGCGTTGCTCCGCCTTGCTGCGCGGCTTTTTCCGAGTGGCTCTGGACATGGGATTACGCCTTTCACACCTAGCGTAATTGGGGTGATTCACAACCCTCAACCAGTCGCGGCCTGTGCAGTCAGCACACCGGTCTGGAAATCTGTACGCAACTGGATCTTGTTGATCTTGCCGGTCGCCGCCAGCGGCATGGCGGGCACCGTGACGACCTCGCCGGGGATCCACCAGTCGGCGACCTTGCCTTTGAGGGATGCAACGAGGTTGCCGATTTCGAGGGATTCCCCCGCGCGCGGCTCCACGACCAGGACGGGGCGCTCGCCCCATTTCTCGTCCGGCCGCCCGATCACGGCGACCTGGCCAACGGCGGGATCGCGCCCGACAATGTCCTCGATCTCGGCGGGATTGATCCACTCCCCACCGGACTTGATGAGGTCCTTCGTGCGGCCACAGATGGTGAGGTTGCCGCCCGCGTCGATCATGGCGAGATCGCCCGTATCGAAATAGCCTTCTGCGTCCAGCGCATCGCTCTCGGCCCTGAAATAGCGGTCGACCACGCTCGGGCCTCTCACCTTGAGATGGCCGATCACGCCGCGCTGTTCCGGCAGGGTCCGACCCGTCTCATCGGTGAGCTTGAGATCAAGGCCCATGGCTGGACGGCCCGAAGCGGTCTTGGTGCGGGCAGGCGCGCCGGGCGGGGCGATGGTGCCCACTGGCGAAAGCTCGGTCATGCCCCAGCTGGTCTGCACCTCCGCGCCGAGGCGCCGCTCCATGCGCTCGATCAGCGCGAGCGGGCATTTCGAGCCGCCGATCAGCACGCGTTTCAGGTCCGGCAGGTCCTCGCCCGTCTCATCGAGTGCATCCATCAGGCCGAGCCAGAGGGTCTGCACACCCGCCGCCACGGTGACCTTCTCATCGCGCATCAGCCGGGCAAGGCTTGCCCCGTCCGTGTTGCGGCCCGGCAGGACAAGCTTTGCGCCCACGGCCGGGGCGGCAAAGGGAAGGCCCCAGCCATTGGCATGGAACATGGGCACACCTACCAGCAGGCTGTCCTCCCCCGTCAGCGCGATGGCATCGGCCTGCAGCGCGCGTAATGTATGGAGATAATTGGAGCGGTGCGTATAGAGCGCGCTGGTCGGCTCCCAGAGCAGGCTGCCGCGGATTGCGCCAATATTCACGCCATCATCGCCGGTATACGGCCCGGAGATTTCATAAAAGCTTTCGCGGGACTCCGCAAAGAAAGCCACGCGCGCAGCCAGCGTGTCGCTGATCGGCAGGTTCACCGCGCCCTGGCCGGCAATGTCGCCGTAATTGCCGAGCTGGCCCATGATATAGCCGCTGTTTCCGCCGCCGATGATCGGATCCTTGGACGTCACGAAGACCGCCCCGCCGGTGGCGTTCTGGCCGACAAAGGTGCCCTGCGGCCCGCGCAGCACTTCCACCGAGGCGATGTCGTAATAGGGCTCGGCGGTGAAATAGCCGGGGAATTTCGCAACGCCGTCGCGATAGGTGATCACGCCGGTTGTGGTCTGGGTGTTGTGCTCGGCCTTGCCGATGCCGCGAATATTGAAGTCGATGCCCTGGCCGAAATTGTTCACCGTGGTCGCCGGGGTGATGAACTGGAGCTGATCGACCGTGATGACGCCGAGATCGGCGAGTTCATCGCCGGTCAGAACAGAGGCGGCAATCGGGGTGGTCTGAAGGTCCGTGTCGCGCCGCTCTGCGGTGACCGTGACGGTGCCGAGCGTGGCTTCGGCATCCTCATCACTGGCGTCCGAAGTGGCCGACTGGGCCATGGCCGCGCAATGGCCAAGCGCAATCGCAGACGTACCGAGCCACAAAAGTCTGAGCATGATGTTCCTCCCTGAACACTTGTATCCCGCGCTCTGTGGCGCCTGAGGGTCATTGAACCCTGATTCAGCCTTGAGTCAATCTTTATTCTTGTGTGAATGAATATCTTGCCTGCCCCATGAAAGTGGCAGCCGTCATTGGCGATCGCAGAATTCTGAAGGGAGGCTTATGCGCGCCGGTTCAGGGCTGAATCTTGCCAAGCGCGGCTTTCAGATCGTCAAGCTCGCCCTCGCCGAACAGGGCTTCCAGCCTGTCCTGGACGACCTGCCAGCGGGGATAGGCCGCGCGGAGCTGGTCCAGCCCGCGGCTGGTCAGCAGGAGCTCGCGCTTGCGGCGCGCCCCGGCCTTGCCAAGATGAACCAGGCCGGCCTTTTCCAGCAGCGACAGGGTTGTACGGTCGATGTCCAGGATCTCGCCGAGCCGGGAGATGGAATCCGGCCGGCGGGTCTCGATCGCATTGAGCAGGGTGAACTGGGTGACGCCCGGCGCGCAGCACGCGAACCGCCGGAAACAAGACCGGGCAGGCCTCCCGAAGGTGACCTGCCCGGTCTCGCGCGCCGCTGTCATGCGGCGTTCTTGTCAGCCGGCTGGCGCCTAGACCGGGGGACGGCCACGCAGGGCGCGAGCGGCAAAGCTCAGCACCATCAGCGCCAGGAAGATAAAGAACAGGATCTGCGCGATCCCGGCTGACGCACCGGCGATACCGCCAAAACCAAGGGCGGCGGCGACGATGGCCAGAACGAAAAACACAAGTGCCCAACTAAGCATGATAGATCTCCTTTTGTAACTGGAATGGAGATTAGAAGCTAAATTCAAGTTTTCAAATCTGATTACGATGTATTAATACATGCTTAAATTTTGCCTTACTTAAGATTATTTCCGGACAAATACTTTATACCTCAAGATACAAAGCTTCCGTTCACATCGCCGATCCAGGCGATATGCGGATATATACTTCGACTTGAGCCAGCACTCATGGCGCTATGCGTCCAGAGCCCGCCCCGCCGTGACATCGTAGCCATAGATCCAGTCAAAGCGCTGTTTGATGAATCCAGGCGACAGGTTCGCGGCGAGCCGGACCGGGGCATAGCCCGCCAGTGCCGGCAGGCTCTTGCCATGGAAGAAACGCCCATTGCGGCGCGCGGTTTCAAGGATCCGGCCGCCGCGTACAGCCATGGCCTTTTCATAGGCGGCAAATCCGCCGGCCGTCGCCAGGCTCCAGACCGAGGCCCAGGCACATTCCATCGCAAAGCTCGCCCCCTGCGCCATGAAAGGCGGCATGGGCACTGCGGCATCGCCGATCACCGCGACCGGCCCGCGCGCGAGCCGGCTCGGCGGCGGCCGGTCATAAAGCCCCCAGCGGCGTGCCTCGGAGGCTGCCTCCAGGATCGCGGCGACGGGCTCGGCAAAGCCGGCAAAGGCCGCGCGCGCCTCGGCAAGGCTCGCCTCGGTGTGCCAGCCCTCGGGCACCGGCGCGGCCTGCTCGACCACGCCGACGAAATTGATGACGCGCCGATCGTGAAGATAATAGGTCACCGCGTGACGCTTCGGCCCGGCCCAGGCGATGGAGGCGTCCGGCACCAGGACGCGCAGGGCGTCATCGGCCTCCGCCATCACGCGCAGGGCCGTGTGGCCGGTATATTCAGGGTGCTTGCCACTGGCGAAACGGCGCCGCAGGGCCGAATGGATGCCATCGGCGGCGATCACGGCCTGCGCCTCGATGCATTCGCCATCGGCGAGTTCCACAACCACACCATCTGCCATCTCAGTATAGTCGACCGCCTCGGCGCCAAGCCGCAGCACGCCCGGCGCGCGATGCTGCAGGGCGCTGGCGAGCACCTGCTGGAGGGCCGCGCGGCGGATATTCACATGCCAGCCGCCCCAGCGCGCGCGCCCTGCCTCGCCGGCCGGCACCGAGAAAATCACCCGCCCGCTTTCACCGTCGCGCAGCTCCAGCGCTTCGGGCACATGGCCGGCGGCGCGCACGGCCTCATCGAGGCCAAGGCCTGCCATCACCTTCATGGCATTGGCGCCCACCTGCAGGCCGGCACCAACCTCCGAAAGCGTCTCTGCGCGCTCGATCACCAGCGGCTCAAGCCCGGCCTTCAGGGCACACAGCGCCGCCGTCAGCCCGGCAATCCCGCCGCCGCAGATCAGCAGCCGCGGCTTGCTCAAGCCTGAGGACCCTTGCCCAGCGCCCATTTCATCGGCCGCGCGGAGGTTTCGTAGAACAGGCCCGCGGCAGCGTAAGGGTCGGCTGCCTGCCAGGCCTGAAGCGCCTCAAGGCTTTCGGCCTCTATGATCAGCACCGAGCCGATCATGCTCTCACCATCCTCACCCAGCAGCGGCCCGGCCATAAGCACCTTGTCGCCATGCGATTTCAGCCAGTCGATATGGGCCGGGCGGTTGGCCAGGCGGATCTCCAGCGCGCCCGGCTTGTCGAGACAGGTGAGAAGGAATTGCGCCATCAGGTTTCTCCCTTGAACGGACGCGAGAGCAGGCCCTCCATGGCCTCGCCCACGGTGATATGGCCGCCGAGAATGCCAGCGACGGCGGTGCAGATCGGCATGTCGACCTCATGGCGGATGGCGAGCTGAACGATGGCCGGCGCCGTGGCCGCACCCTCGGTCACCGCGCGCCGCTCGGCCAGCACGGCCTCGGCCGAGCGGCCCTCGCCGAGCGCCTTGCCGAAGCTCATGTTCCGCGACTGCACCGAGGAACAGGTCAGCACCAGGTCGCCGAGCCCGCTGAGGCCCGCCAGCGTGTCGGCCCGCCCGCCCATGGCGATGCCGAGCCGGGTCATCTCGGCAAAGCCGCGTGTGAGCAGGGCCGCATGCGCCGAGCGCCCCAGCTGCAGTCCTTCGACCATGCCGCAGGCAATGGCGAGCACATTCTTCACCGCCCCGCCAATCTCCGCGCCGATCAGATCATCGCTCCAATAGGGCCGGAATACGTCGCGCCCGATGGCCGCCATCAGGTCATGGCCAAGTTCGCCATCATGGCAGGCCAGCGTCACCGCCGTCGGCAGGCCGCGCGCCACATCTGCGGCAAAGGACGGCCCGGAGAGCACCGCCGGAACGGCCTCCGGCAGTTCCTCGGTGAGCACATCGGTCATCAGGCTGAGCGTGGATTGCTCGATCCCCTTGGCGCAGAGCAGCACCGGCGTGCCCGGCGCCATGGCCGGGCGCACGGCACGGAAATTCTCCCGCGCGAACTGGGCCGGCACCACGGCCAGCACGGCGCCCGCGCCTTCCAGCACCGCAACATCGGTGGAGGTCTCGATCGGCGGCAGCTTGACGCCCGGCAGATAGGCTGGGTTGCCGCGCCCGGAGGAGAGCGCCTCGGCGACCTCTTCCTCGCGCGCAAGCATGGTGACCTTCCGCCCGGCCTGCTGGGCGGTATAGGCCAGCGCGGTGCCCCAGGCGCCGGCGCCAAGCACGGCAATCTGCTCAAACTGGTTCATGCTTGCACGCCTTCCCGGGAGTATGCTCTGAATATTTCATTGATCATTCAGACAATACCCTTACTATTAGGTCCATGACTGAAAAGACTGACACACGCGAGCGGATCCTTGAAGCGGCCATGCAGCGCATCATGCACTATGGCTACGCCAAGACCACCATGTCCGAAATCGCGCGGGACTGCGACATGTCCGCCGGGAACATCTATCGCTTCTTTGCCTCCAAGCTCGACATTGCCGAAGCCATGGCGCGCAAGTTCAACACCGAGATCTACCAGGAATATGCCCGCATCGCGCGCCTGGACCTGCCGGCTTCTGAACGGCTGAGGCGATTCTTCACTTTCGGCATGGAGAGCACGTTCCAGAAGCTGGATTCCGATGCGAAGATCCTCGAAGTGGCTGAAGTCCTCTCGGAAAACCGCCCCCTGATGGTCAATGAGGAACTGGCCCAGGAGCGCATCTACCTGGCCAAGATCCTCGAGGATGGCGTGGCCAGCGGCGAGTTTGCACCGCTGCACGACACCGGTTTCATCGCGGAAATGCTGCAGGTCTCGATCATGAAGTTCCGCTATCCGCAGCTCTTCTCGCGCCTGACATTGCCGAAACTGCATCGCGAACTGGACGGTGTGACCTCGATTCTGCTGGCCGGCCTGCGCGCCGGAGTCGAGCCGCGCGAGATAAAGAATGAATGATAACGAAATTATTCATTGATTTTTGATCAGAGCTTGGCTATATGGATTTCATGGCAGGCGAGAAGACCTGCCGGACAGACCATCGGAGCCCTCCCATGACCACGCTTTCAAATTCGAACGAGCTGACCCGCAACCTGATCGGCCTCTTCGCCGCCCTGCCGCTCACCGCCCTGGTGCTCGCCGCGGCGGCCGGCACGATCAGCCTGATCGGTTAGACCAGACCCGAAAAGTTCCCGGCTCGCGTTTCCTCACTCTGTCGCAATGCCGGACTCGCCCCGGACCTTCGAAAGGGTCCGGGGTTCTTCTTGGATATCAGGCCAGTCAGCTGAGATAGACCGCGTAGCCGAGCCCGAAGACGATCAGCATCAGCACCACAATGAGATAGATCGAGTTGGTCACCGTGCCCTTCACGAGAACGGAATACCAGGGCGAGCCATAGGCCTGCTTGAGCACGGCAAAGGGCTGGATACTGCCCCAGACCAGCGGCATCCAGAAAAACCAGCCGCCCCCCGGCACATAGGTCAGCGCCAGCGCGATCAGCAGATAGGCATAAAGCGCAGAGTGCATATAGAGGCTCACGACCAGATGGTCGTAGAAATAGAACCGGCGGCGATAGATATAGACGATGGCCAGCAGCAGCCCGTAGACGATCGGCGCGCCCAGCATGATGCGCGGCACATTGTCCTTCAGCTGGGCCATGAACAGGCGTGGATCCTGGCTGATCCGCTCAACCGCCTCTTCCATTCGGGGGCCGATGGCGTCTAGCGGCTCGTAGCCGGTATTGAAGCCGTTTCCGTCCTCCTCGGCACCTTCTTCATCCCCGGGAGCCGCCTCATCAGACGGCGTGGCACCCTCGGCAAGGTCGCCGATATCGCCGGGAATGAGCTCTCCGCCGACATCGTCTGCGGCGCTATCCTCGTCGGGGCCAGGCTCGTCTGCATCCCCGCCAATCCCGATCCGCACGCCGGGTGGCAGGTTCTCATCCTCCGGGTCTACGGACGCCCCACCCAGAATGTCTCCGTTCGCATCGGGCTGCCAGTTGCTGATTTCCGAGGACAGCGAGGCGAACAGGGCGAGGAAATAGAACAGGCTGGTGAAGAGATACATGCGGAACGGCGCGGTATGAGAAGCCCGCTTGCCGTCGAGATAGAGCCGCGCCAGCCGGCCCGGCCAGAGTAGGAGCAGGCCGACCGAGCGAAACAGCTTGCTGTCGATCGCCAGCGTATCGATCAGTACATCCTGCACGAGACCGATCACCGGCCGGCGGATTTCCTTGCCCCGCTGACCGCACTCGCCGCAGAAATCGTTTTCCAGAACTGCGCCGCAATTCTTGCAGACGGGCAATTCGCTCGACATGCCGGTATCCCCTCCGGACTGGTAACCGGAAAGTGCTACGCTGCACCGGCGAGTGCATCAAGCCTTGGCGCCGCGCTTGCCCCCGCCATAGGCCGGATCCCGGGCCGCTGCCAACTCGTCGAGCGGCCAGCGCGGCCGGGCGCGCACGGTGAGGCCGTCTTCCGGGGCAAGGCCTGCGGCAAGCCGTTCGGCGCCCGCCAGCGCGATCATGGCGGCATTGTCGGTGCAGTATTTCAGCGGCGGGGCGATGAGGCGCGCACCGGCGGCCTCGGCGACGCTGTCGAGCGCACCGCGAATGGCACGATTGGCCGCCACGCCGCCGGCCACGACAAGACGCTGCTCGCCGGTCATCTCCAGCGCGCGGCGGGTCTTATCGGCCAGCACATCGCAGACAGCGGCCTGGAAGCTGGCGCAGAGATCCGCAGCATCAACGCCTTCATCGGCGGCGCGCGCGACAGCGGTCTTCAGGCCGGCAAAGCTCATATCGAGACCGGGTCGGTTCAAAAGTGGGCGCGGCAGATCCACCGCCTGTGGGTTACCGCCCTCGGCCATGCGCTCGACGGCCGGTCCGCCGGGAAAGCCAAGACCGAGTTTCTTGGCTGTCTTGTCGAAGGCCTCGCCGGCCGCATCATCGATGGTGGTGCCGAGCCGGACATAGTCGCCGAGCCCGCGCACCTGCAGGAACTGGCAATGCCCGCCGCTGACCAGCAGGAGGAGATACGGAAAGGGACAGTCTTCGGTGAGGCGCGGGGAAAGGGCGTGGCCCTCCAGGTGGTTCACCGGGATGAAGGGGACGCCGGTCGCCTGGGCCACGGCCTTCCCGGTCATCAGGCCGACCAGTACCCCACCGATCAGGCCCGGCCCGGAGGTCGCGGCCACGCCATCGAGATCGCCATAGCCGATGCCGGCGGCGTCCATGGCGCGCTGCACGGAGAGATCGGCCAGATCGGCATGAGCGCGCGCGGCGATTTCCGGCACCACCCCGCCATAGGGCGCATGCGCCTCGGTCTGGCTGCGCACGGTCTCGCCGAGAATCTCTACCCGTCTGCCGTCCAGGCGCAGGACGGCCGCCGCGGTCTCGTCGCAGCTCGTCTCGATGCCGAGAACCGTGACGGCCCTATCAGGCATTGCGGGTCAGCACGATCTTGCCGACATGACCGCCCTCGGTCATGCGGGCATGGGCCGCCTCGGCCTCGACCAGCGGGAAGGTGGAATCCACGATGGTGCGGATCCGGCCGGTCTCGACATGGTCCCAGAACATGGTCTCGACCGCATCGCGCAGCTCCTGCTTTTCCGCCGCGGTGCGCGCGCGCAGGGTCGTACCGGTAAGAATGCCGCGCTTGAGCATCAGCCGCATCAGGTTGAGCTCGACCACCGGGCCGTTCTGGTAGGCGATATTGCAGATCCGCCCGTTCAGCTTGATGATGTCGAGATGCTTGGCGACATAGTCGCCGCCGACCATGTCGAGCACAACATCCACGCCGCCGCGCTTCTGGGCGGCCTCGGCGAAGTCTTCCTCGCGATAATTGATCGCCACATCGGCGCCGAGATCGGTAATCACCGCACATTTCTCCGCGCTGCCGGCGGTCGAGAGGATGAGGCCGGCGCCGGCCAGCTTGGCCATCTGGATCGCCATCACGCCGATCCCGCTGGTCCCGCCCTGGCACAGGAAGGTCTCGCCCTCCTTCAGCTCGCAGCGCTGGAAGACATTGGCGTAAACCGTCATCATCGCCTCGGCGAGGCAGGCGCCTTCAACAAAATCCATCGCATCCGGCAGCGGCAGCACGCTGCCTTCGTCCACGGCCACGGCCTCGGCATAGCCCCCGCCGGCGAGCAGCGCGCAGACCCGGTCGCCGACCTTCCAGCGCGTGACACCGTTTCCGACCTCCGCAATCACGCCGGCACATTCCAGGCCCATGGTCTGCGGCGCGCCGGGCGGGGGCGGATACATGCCCCTGCGCTGGAGGAGGTCTGCCCGGTTCAGGCCGGCCGCACGCATGTCGATGATGACCTCCTGCGGGCCGGGCTCCGGCCGCGCGATCGGCTGTAGCGCCAGCGGCGAATCGGGGGTTGTGGCGATGGCGAGCATGGTGTCGGCCATGAAGGGCTCCGGGGCTGCCGGCAGTGTCAGGACGCGTTGCGCGCCGTGCCGAGATAAGGTTTCATGGCTCAAGGTAAGCAAAGCGGAGGCGGTATCAATGGACGATCTGGACCCCATCCTCTCGACACGCCCCCAGGCGCTGGAGGACATGTCAGTCGATGAGCTGAAAGCCCGAATCACCGCATTGCAGGCCGAGATCGAAGCGTGCGAGAGAGAGATCGGGAAGAAGGAAGCCCACAAATCGGCGGCCGATGCGCTGTTCGGCGGTCGAGGTTAACGGCTGGGAAACAGGCACGGAAATAGCATGGCAGCGCACTGGAGCGAACAAGGGCGACCTGATGGGCGAACGCGTAGTTGAAGCAGAAGGCCGGGACGGCCCGTCCGATTTCACGGGCGGACAGCTCTTCGAACACGTCTTTGCCGAGGGCATGGCGCTGGTCGAGCAGGCCGCGGCCTATCTCGACGGCCCCGGTCGCACCGAATCGAAAAAGCTTACGCGCGAAGCGGGCCTGACCTATGCCTCCTGGAGCATGGAACTGACCACACGCCTGATGCAGGCGGCCAGCTGGCTTGTCATGCAGAAGGCCGTGCGCGACGGCGACATGAAGTCCGAAGAAGCACTGGCGCCGAAATACCGCATGGTGCGCGAGGCCCCGCCGCTGGACGCCTCGGCCCAGGTCAGCAATGGACTGCCGACCCGCTTTCTGGAGCTGGTGAGCGAATCCGAGGCGCTGTATGACCGGATCTGCCGGATCGATGCCTCGATCTATGGCAGCAAGACTTCCGGCCAGAGCCCGGTGAACCTGCAGATCGAACGCCTCAAGGCTGCCGCCGAAACCGGCGCCTTCGACCCGCTGCAGGTCTGGCGCAAGCTGCGCTAGGCAGCCTCTACGTCACATCTTGCCAATTTGCCGGCCTCAGGCACCATGCCGGCATGTTCAGCCATGTCACCCTCGGTACGAATGATTTTGCCCGCGCCAAACCCTTCTGGCAGGCGGTAACGGGCGTACTGGAACTGCCCGTCCTGTTCGAATATCCCGGCGGCATTGCCTATGGCACGCCAACGGGACCGAAAATCTTCATCGGCCCGGCCTTTGACGGCCAGCCGGCAACGGTCGGCAATGGCACCCATGTCGCCTTCCTCGCGAAGGCCCGCACGCAGGTGGACGCTTTCCACGCCGCCGCGCTCGCCAATGGCGGCACGGATGAAGGCCCGCCCGGCCCGCGTCCGCACTATCATCCCAATTATTACGGCGCCTATGTCCGCGATCCGGACGGCAACAAGCTCCAGGCCGTGTGCCATTCCAAGAACGGGTGACCGAATGAGTTCAGGCCACCAGCCACTCGAAGGAGGGTGCCATTGCGGCGCCGTACGCTACCGGGTTTCCCAGCCGACCACCGGTTCCATGATCTGTCACTGCCATACCTGCCGCAAGACCAGCGGCGCGCCGGTCGTCGCCTGGATATCGGTGCCGCGCGAAGGGCTGTCCTTCCTGCAGGGCCGTCCAGGCCGTTACACCTCATCGGAAGGAGTCGAGCGCGGTTTCTGCGGAAAATGCGGCACGCACCTGACATATGCAACCGAAGACGAGCCGGACTCCATAGACCTGACCACCGCCAGCCTGGACGATCCCGAACGCGCGCCGCCTACCCATCATTCCTGGCTGAGCGACAATATCGACTGGGTAACATTCGGCGATGGCCTGCCTCAGTTCAGGCGGTCCCGCTCGGACGGCTAGCAAAGCCGGTTCACGGCGCCCAGACCAGTTCGCCGTCTTCCTTGTAGACCGCCTCGGTCGGGCGCGCCTCCAGCAGGTCGAGCACCACCTCGCTCGGCCGGCAGAGCTTCACGCCTTTCGGCGTCGCCACGATCGGTCGGTTGACCAGCACGGGGTGCTCCAGCATGGCCGCGAGGATCGTCTCGCCCGGCACGCCCGCTTCGAGGAGGCCCAGCTCGACCGCCGGCGACTTGGTCTCGCGCAGGGCCGCGCGCGGCGTGAGGCCGGCGGCGGCAAACAGCGCGAGCAGTTGCGGGCGCGTCCAGCCGGTGTCGAGATACGCGACAATCTCCGGCGCATAACCGGCCGCCTTCACAATCGCGACAACATTGCGTGAGGTGCCGCAGGCCGGATTGTGATGGATCACCACAGGGAAATCGCTCATGCCTCATCCTTCCTTGCCGGCGGGAAGAGTAGCGCGCAAACGCCCGTGGCCAAAGCTGCGCCGAGAAACTGGCCAAGGAAAAAACCCGGAATATCGGCCGGGCGCACGCCGGCAAAGGTGTCGGTCAGGGCGCGCGAGACGGTGATGGCCGGGTTGGCGAAACTGGTCGAGGCCGTCCACCAATAGCCCGCCGTGATGACCAGCGCGACAGCAGCGGGTACCGCTTTCGGCGCATACCGGATCGCCCCGAAAATCGCGAAGACCAGCGCGAAGGTGGCCACGCCTTCGGCCAGTATCTTGGCCGCGCCGGAGCGGTCTGTCGTCGCGATCTGGATCAGCGGCAGCTCGAACATGGCATGGGCAAGCCAGGCCCCGGCGACACAGCCCGCCACCTGCATGGCGACATAGGCCAGGCCCATCGCGGGCGAGATTTCCCGGCGCAGGGCGAAGGCGAGTGTCACGGCAGGATTGAAATGGGCGCCCGACACCGGCCCGAGCACGGCCACAAGCACCCACAGGATCGCCCCGGTGGCCGCCGTGTTGCCGATCAGCGCCACGCCGTCATTGCCGCCGGCCACATCCACAGCAAGGATCCCCGAGCCGATGACAACGCCTGACAGAAAGAGCGAGCCCAGGGCTTCGGCCAGAAGCCGCCGCGCGATACCCATGCACTCCCTCCCCCGTCAGGCGTCCGGGCTGACCTATTTCGCCGCTGGCGCCACGTCAATTGCGCTTGCCCCTTACACCCGCCCCACGCGCGCGCTATGTCGTGAAACATGAGCAAAGCGCCCGAAGATACCGCCTATGACCTGTTCAAGCAGGCTCTCGCCACCGTAGCCAAGGCCATGGGCGGGGACCGCGACACCGAGGTCAGCTTCTCCAATGACGGACCGCGCGCCACCAAGGAGCGCATCGTGTTGCCTTCGCCCCCGCGCGAACTCTCGCCGGGGCAGGCCGCACGCGCCCGCGGCATGGCCGATGCGCTGGCCCTGCGGCTGGCGCACCATAACGAGGCCGCGCATGCCAAACACCGCCCCCAGGGCGACATTCCTCGTGCAGTGTATGAAGCCGCCGAGCGCGCGCGAGTGGAAAGCATCGGCGCCCGGGCCATGTCCGGCACGGCGGAAAACCTCGATGCGGCCCTCATAGAGCGCTGCGAGCGCGAGGGTTTTACCCGCATGGAAGACCGCCAGGACGCCCCGCTCGCCCCGGCGCTGGAATTCCTGCTGCGCGAGAAGCTGACAGGCCGGCCCCTGCCGAAGGAGGCTGAAGGCATTGCCTCGCTCTGGCGCGAAGAGGTTGAGGCCAAGGCCGGCGGCGCGATCGAGAAGCTGGTCGATCAGCTTTCCGACCAGGCCGCGTTCGCCCGCACCGTGCGCGAAATGATCCGCGACCTCACCGCCGGCGAAGAGACCGGCGACCCGGAAGAGGCCTCCGATGACGAGGCCGAGGCCGACCAGAACGAGGACACCACCCAGGACACCGGCGACAATGACAGCCCGGAAGAGGCCACCGGCTCGACCACCGAACAGCTCGAAGCCGGCGAAGGCGAGGAGACCGAGGGCGAGGAGACCAATGTCCAGGTCGAGGCCGACGATGACATGATGGCCGACGACACCCCGGACGATAGCGATGACGGCGCCCAGCCCGTGCGCCCGAATTTCCGCGACGGGGACGATACGCGCGAGTTCGGCTACAAGGTCTTCACCCGCCAGTTCGACGAGGTCGCCAGTGCGCCGGACCTGTGCGATGCGGAGGAACTCACGCGCCTGCGCGCCTATCTCGACCACCAGCTGCAGGGCCTGCAGGGCGCGGTGGCCAAGCTCGCCAACAAGCTGCAGCGCCGCCTGATGGCCCAGCAGAACCGGTCCTGGAGCTTCGACCTGGAAGAAGGCGTGCTCGATACTGCGCGCCTTACCCGCGTCGTCACCGATCCGACCGCGCCGCTCTCCTTCAAGCAGGAAGATGACAGCGAATTCCGCGACACGGTGGTGACGCTGCTCCTGGACAATTCCGGCTCCATGCGCGGCCGGCCGATCATGGTCGCGGCCCTGTGCGCCGATATCCTGGCGCGCACGCTGGAGCGCTGCGCGGTGAAGACCGAAATTCTCGGCTTTACCACAAAGGCGTGGAAGGGCGGTCTCTCGCGCGAGGCCTGGGTGAAGGCCAACAAGCCGGCGGCGCCGGGTCGCCTGAATGACCTGCGCCATATCATCTACAAGTCCGCCGACGCCCCCTGGCGCCGCGCGCGCCGCAATCTCGGCCTGATGATGCGCGAGGGCCTCTTAAAGGAGAATATCGACGGCGAGGCCCTGCTCTGGGCCCATGACCGGCTGATCGCCCGGCCGGAGCAGCGCAAGATCCTGATGGTGATTTCCGACGGCGCGCCGGTCGACGATTCCACGCTCAGCGTGAATGTCGGCAATTATCTCGAACGCCATCTGCGCCAGGTGATCGCCGAGATCGAGAACAAGAGCCCGGTGGAACTGATCGCCATCGGCATCGGCCACGATGTCACGCGCTACTATCAGCGCGCGGTGACAATCGTGGACGCCGAACAGCTCGGCGGCGCGATGACCGAACAGCTGGCTGCCCTGTTCGACCCGGACGGGCCACACCCGGAAGCCATGGCCGTCCCGCCGCTGACGGAAAAGCTCGCCGGGGGCACGGCGGTTTCCGGCTCAGGCGCCGGCGCACCAAGCTATGGCCGCGGCAAGGTCGATCTCGGCCGCACGGTGAAGAAGACGAGCCTGCAGGAAGTGAAGGGCTCGCGGGGTTAGCGCCTATTCTGTCACCAGGTGGAACAGCTCCTCGGCGCGCAGCCCGGCGTCCTTCCAATAGATCGCCACCGCCTGCTTTTCCACGCGCTCCAGGATCAGCACGCCGCCATCGGCGTCCGGCAGGGTGACCCCGCCGAGAGAGGGCGGCAGCGTGTCACCCTCGCCGATCCAGTGCCAGGCTTCGGTCTGCGCGATATAGCCCGGCGGTAGGCCGGCCAACTCGCCCGCAATCCCGGCCATATCGAGCCATGTCCCGGCCCGGCAGAGCGCCAGACCACGGGCACCATCCTGCCGGCGGCGGATCTGGGCGACCTCGTCCAGTGACCCATCGCCGTCAACGTCCCCGCCGAGCGTGCGCGGCAGGATCTGGGCATCCAACGCATACGTCGCCAAATCCAGCCCGCAGGCCGCGAAGATTTCCTCTTCCTGCGGCAGGTAATCCGGGCTCTGCGCATCGGCCTCAGCGCGGATCTCAGCCTCGGTTTTCGGCCAGCTCACACAAGCCTCGAATTCCAGCCAGGTCATCCTGGCCGTCTCACCCGGCGCGAGGTCGGACAGGCCATAATCGCGGACCTTGAGCCAGCCGATGCCATCGCCGGTGGTCTCCAACCCGGCCAGGTCCGGAGCCACCACAAAAGCGCGCATCTCCTGCGGTGCGTTCACCTCGCCGGTATTGGGGCCGGTATTATCGGCATTGCGGAAGTGCCAGCCATAGATCTCGCGCGGGCTCGGCCCATGGCGCGGCGGCGTGCCGGTGGTGAGGTCCACGCCCTCGGCAAAGACATGCACCTGCCAGCCAGGCTCGGCGCGCGAGAGGATAAACTCCCAGCCATTGGGCAGGGTCTGGCTGAAATTGTGCTCACCATGGATCTCCGGCGGAATGTATCGGTTGAGCTCGCCGGACCCATCCGTGCCGAGGATCGCCACGGCGTGGGTCTCCTCCGTCGGCTCGCAGGTCTGCGCCGCGCCGAGCCCGGCCCAGCCGAGCGCGAATGCCAGCATGGCAAGGCGTTTCATTCGCCGGCCTCGCCTTCATACCAGGAATGCGTGATCAGCACCGACTGGGCGATCATCGCGGCGGCCTGATCGGCGCTGTAGCGCTCACCGCTTGCATCCCCGTCGAAGCTCTCCATCAGGCCCGCCACCCGGGTCTCGGTCAGCGCGATGAAATCCGGCCAGGGCTTGCCGCCTTCCGGCGGACGGCCGGAGGCCTCCAGCTCGGCAAGCTTGGTATCGATGGCGGTGAGAATATCGGAATGGTCAAGCCGCAGCGCGGTCTGGCGGAAGACGGCCGGCGGTGTGTCCATCTTGGCGAACACCCGATAGGCGATGAGATAGGGCGGCAGGAGTTCCGTCTCCATGTTCTGTCCGGCTGCATCGATATAGGTGTTGAGGAACTCGTCCTCACAGGGCGTCCGGCCGGCGCGTTCGGCCGCCGCGGCAGCCACTTCAGCGCGGCGCGCATTGTCCCAGCCGGCCATCTCCATTTCCATCATCGCCCGCAAGCCGTCGGCCTGCCAGGGCGCCAGAAGCCCGCAGGCTTCGCCTCGCCCGGCCACGGTCTCAAGGATGACAATGGACTGGTCCGGCCCCGGCAGGCCCTGCGCGCAGGCCGTCCCGGCCCAGCCGAGCGCAAGCGCAATCATTGTGTGTCTGATCATGTGCGTCCTCTCCCGCTTCCAGTCCTAGCAGCAAGCCGGGCGCAGGCCAAACCGGCAGCGGGCAATGGTTACCGGAATGTTGTTTGACCGTAACGTTCCCCTCGTCATTGTGAGCTTCGACCACACCGTGTGTGGAATTCACAAGGCGGGAGGCGGACATGAAAAAAGTCCTGGTTGTGGTCCTGATGGTGGTGAGCCTTGCCGGCGTGACCCTGTTCGGCCAGTGGACCGAGATTGATTTTCTCGGAATGGTTGTCGAGCGGGCCAATCCCACGCTGGACACCGCGCATGCCGACGCGCCGGGCGAAACAGGTGAGACCATCTCCGAAGTCTCGGAGACCGACACCATCCCGAAACACAGCGAACCTGCCGTATCCGAGCCCGCAGAAGAGGCCGCCACCGACACCACGCCCCCGCCGGTCGATCCTGTGCCCGATGCCGAACTGCCGATCCCGGCCGCCAGCGATTTCGAGCTCACGGGCACGCTCGGCATCTGCCCGCGGATGACCGTTTCAAACGCCCCTGAAACCGAAGAAGATCTCGCCATTGCCGGCTATGAACCCTTCGTCCAGGCCGAGGGCACGGTGCTGCTTGCCGTGGCGCCGACAGAGGGCTGCGTGAGCTCCGGCATGGGCGTGCGCAATGGCCGGGTCCACAAGGGCCTCGATTTCCGCACCGACGATCCCGGCATGGTCTATGCCGCCGCACCGGGCACCATCCTGGAGGCCCATTACCGTCAGGACTATGGCAACCAGGTCGTGATCGATCATGGCGAGGGCGTCTTCACCCGCTATGCGCATCTCGCCAGTTTTGCACCCGATATTGCCGAAGGCGGCAAGGTCCAGCTCGGCACGCCGCTCGGGCCGATGGGCAATACCGCCTCCTACTCGATCCCGGTACACCTGCATTACGAGGTTCTGGTCGGGGACTATGACACCCCGGCCAAATCCTTCGGGCTCACGCCGAAGGACCCGTTCGAATATCCCTTTGTGGGAACGCCCTGAAGCGCGGGGCCGCTACTGGCCGATTTCCTCAGTGATGGCCAGGTCGGTCTCTTCGCTGACAGTGCGCTGGACAAGGTCGTTTTCGTCCAGGAAGGCGTCGAGATCGGCCGCGCTCCGGCGGGCGATTTCCTCCTGCACGATATGGCCGACATTCTCATAGGTGATGAGACGCGCGCCGGGAATGGCATTCGCCAGCGCCTCGCCCTGGCCATAGGGCACCAACTGGTCCTCGGTGCCATGCATGACCAGCACGGGCATTTGCAGGCTTTCCATCTGCTCGGGCGTCGCCAGGCGGCGGTTATTGCTGTCGGCCACGAGCTGCATGATCGCATCGCGGTGGCCCGGCGCGCGATTGAGCGCCACATAGCGCTGGACCATATCCTCGGTCACCGCGCCCTGGTCGACAAAGCTCGCCTCAAGACCCGCGCGGATCATGGCCGAATTGTCGAGATCGCGGACGATCGCGCGGAAGAGCCCGTATTGCAGCGCCTTGAACATCCAGGGCGTCTCGGCGAGCTCTTCCTCGGTCGGCGGCCAGCCCGCAGATCCGATCAGGACAAGGGCTTCCACCTGGCCGGGATGGTCGACCGCATAGACCCAGGCGGTATGCCCGCCCATGGAGTTGCCGGCCAGGATGAAACGGTCCACGCCCAGCGCATCGGTAAGCGTTACAATGACATCGCCAAAGCTGGTCACATTCATCTCGTCGACATCAAAGCCGCGCGTCAGCCCATGGCCCGGCAGGTCGAGCGAGATCAGGCGGTACTCGTCGCCGAGCGCGCGCACCCAGGGCTCCCATGTGTGCAGGGAGGCCGAAAATCCGTGGACCAGCACGATCACCGGGCCGTCCGGATTGCCCTGGTCGCGATAGTGGATCCGCTCTGAATCGCTCAGCGCGAGATATTTCGATTCCGGCGAGGCATAGGCCGATTCCAGCGTGTCGTAGGGAATGTCCGGCCGCCGAAGGGACAGCCAGCCGGCTCCGAAAACAGCCACGAGGGTCAGCAGGACCGCTAGAAAACGTCTCATCAGATTACTCGCTGAACTGTCACGCAATTGTCACCTTGGTACTGGCCCGCCTTCAGGCCTGTCAAAGGCTAATATTCGTCAACTGCACACATCGCATTCCGGGTCCGGGTGGATCCGCAGACGGCGGCCCGTGCCGGTCAGTCCGTCGAAGGTCCAGAACCATCCGATGGGGTCCGGCCCGGCACCCGTCAGCAGGCGGAGGGTTTCCAGTGCCATGCGCGCGCCGACCATTCCGGTCACCGCGCCGACCACACCCAGCGTTGAACAATCCTCGGCCTGCGCGGGTGGCTCGGGCACAAGACAGCGATAACAAGGGCCTATCTCAGGTTGTCCCGGCGCAAAGACGCCGAGTTGGCCCTGCCAGCCGGTTGCTGCACCGCTGACGAGGCGGACGCGCGCACGGGCAGCGGCTTCGTTGATCGCATAGCGCGCCTCGAAAGAGTCCGTGCCATCCACGACCACATCGCCCCCCAGATCGGTCTCCGCGTGGAAGCGACTGGCAATGGCCGTGACCTGAATGTCACTATTATTCCGCCGCAGCCGCGCCGCCAGGGTTTCGGCCTTCAGCGCGCCGATATCGGCCTCGGTGAACTGGACCTGGCGCTGCAAGTTCGACAGGTCCACCCGATCGTCATCATGGATCGTGATCTGCCCGACACCGGCCGCCGCCAGATAGAGCGCACACGGACCGCCGAGCGCGCCGGCGCCGACAATTGTCACCTTCGCACCAGCAAGCTTCGCAAGGCCCGGCCCACCGATTTCCTTCAGGAGGATATGGCGCTTGTGGCGCTCAAGCCGGTCGAAGCTGGACATGCCTGGCGGAATATCAGTGCGCGACGGATCTGTCATGCGCGATGCCGCAGCCGGTCGCAGGCATGGAAATTTTCACGTCGCGCCTTGCCGCGGGCGCCCGACGCAGGCGACGATCAGGCCCATGAGCCAACCGCCTGCCCCCACGCCCGACAATGTGTATGCCCAGCCGGCCGAATGGGTGGCCAGGGGCGCAGGCGCACAGGGCAATATCTTCCTCACCGGCCGGGCCGGCACCGGAAAGACGACCCTGCTCAGGAAGTTCCTGTTCGAGGCCGGCGAAAGCGCCATCGTGCTCGCACCGACGGGGGTGGCGGCCGTGAATGCCGGCGGGCAGACCCTGCACTCCTTCTTCAAGTTCCCCCCGCGCCTGATCGAGCCGGCAGACATTCGCCGCCTGCGCTCCACGCGGCTCGTGCAGGCGGTAGAGACCATCATTGTCGACGAGATTTCCATGGTGCGCTCGGACATGCTGGATGCCATCGACCGCTCACTGAAACTGAACCGAAAGTCCAAACGCCCCTTTGGCGGCGCGCGGATGATCCTGTCGGGCGACCTGCACCAGCTCCCGCCCGTGGTGCGTGGAGAGGAGGCAGACATCCTCAGCGAGCGCTATGGCGGGGCCTATTTCTTCAACGCGCCGGCCTTTCAGGAGGCCGAGTTCACCCTGCTGGCGCTGAAACATGTCTTCCGCCAGGCCGACCCGAAATTCCTCGCCCTGCTCGGCGCCCTGCGACAGGGCCGGCTGACAAAGCCGGACGCAGATCTGCTGGCTGAGCGCGTCACCGGGCGCACCGCCATCGAGGCGAGCGAAACTCATGTCGTGCTCACGCCCAACAATGCCAATGCCTTCCGCATCAACCAGGCCCGGCTGGAGGAACTGCCCGCCAAGGCGCATGTCTTTTCGGCCAAGGTGGACGGACAGTTCGAGGAGAAGAGCTTTCCCACCGAGGCCGACCTGGAGCTGAAAGAGGGCGCCCGGGTCATGCTGATCCGCAATGATCCGGATGGGCGATGGGTGAACGGCACGCTTGCCACAGTAGAGGGGTTCGGGCCGTCCAGCGTGGTGGTGAAGGTGGATGGCAAGGTCTATGAGATCGAGCCGCAGGCCTGGGAAAAGTTCCGCTACGAGCTCGACACTGAGACCGGCAAGGTGAAGCGCGAAGTGGTCGGCACCTTCAAGCAGGTGCCCCTGCGGCTCGCTTATGCCGTCACCATCCACAAGGCTCAGGGCCTGACGCTGGAAAAGGTGTTCATCGATTTCGACCGGGGCATGTTCGCCCACGGCCAGGCCTATGTCGCCTTTTCCCGCGCGCGCAGCCTGGAGGGGCTGGAAATCTCCCGCCCACTGCGTCCGTCCGATCTCGTGGTCGATCGCCGCGCCTTCGATTTCGGCGCGCTGGACATTGTCGAGAACACACCGGAATACCTGCTTGCCCGCTTCGCAACGGCGCAGGGACAGCTGGTTTAGCGAGCAAAACAGCCCTCTCCTCTGCCCAATCCGCCTGTTTCAGGCCGTTGGGCGGGGGAGAGGGCTGGCCGGCAACTGCCGCCGCCGGGCCGGCCGGTGTTCAGGCCAGGCCGTCGAAATCGCGGCGCAGCTTGCGGTCCTGGTCGGTGATGATGGCTTCCAGCGCGCGGATGCGCTTGCGCAGCTCGTCCACGCTCTCACCGGTACGCGAGCGGTCGCAGGCATTGCGGGCCAGCTGGGTCACGGCGATGGCCAGCGCGATCAGCACCACCATCAGGATGATGAAAAACGGGCTCATGGGGCCTCCTTTCCGAGGTTGAACTTACTGTCTCACATCTCAGGCGAGACGCGAAATCTCGTCACGAAGATGGGTGTCCTTGTCGATCGCCAGACGCTCCAGCGTCGCCACGCGGCGCTTCAGGGCGGCCACTTCGGCGCGCAGGCTCTCAAGTTCAGCTGCATCTTCAACCGAACCGCTGGATTCATGTTTGAGTTTCATCCAATTGTTCACGACGCCAGCGCCAACACCGATCAAGACGATCAGCACAACCATAGCGAATGGGCCTTCTAATCCGAACACAGCCGTGCTCCCCTTTCTGCAACATATCGATAATCAATATGTAAGCGATGTCGGGCCCAGCTTCAAGTAAATGTGATCGAAATTCGAAATCCGGGCACGTGCTGTCGGACCGCGAGGAGGACCCGTTTGGGCCTCGTCCTTCGTCTCCGCTCAGGATGAGGGCTCTGGCGATCCGGCCGATACTACCGGTCTAGAACCGGTATTCGCCCGCCAGGATGGTCTCGTACTCGTCCTGGGTCAGCGGCTCATAATGGCCGGTCTCGGGATTGGCGAACCAGAGCGGGTCGGCAATGTCGACGGGGTCGAAGCCGTCCTTCACCAGGTCGACCTTGCGATATTTGAAGGTGCCGGTGGTTTCCGCCTCGCGCTGGCGGCGCAGGAAGACCGGCACGGCATAGGCCGGCAGGCGCTCCTTCAGGAAGGCCATCAGCGCGTCGGGATCGAGATCGCCATCGGCCGTGGTCGCAGCCATGCCCGCCTTGCCATCCATGCCGGGGATCGCCACGCCATAGACATTGGCCGTCAGCACGCCCGGCGCCTGGGACAGGATCTCGGCGACCTCATTGGTGGAGACATTCTCGCCCTTCCAGCGGAAAGTATCCCCGATCCGGTCGACGAAATAGATATAGCCCTCGGCATCCTTGCGCATGAGATCGCCGGTCCGGTACCACATGTCGCCCTTCTCGAAGACGTCGTGCAGCACCTTCTTCTCGGTCGCCTCGGCATCCTTGTAGCCCTCGAAGCGCTGGCGGCTGCCCTCGCCGATCTTGCCGATCACCTCACCGACTTCATTGGGCTCGCACTCGATGCAGAAGCCGTCCTCGCCGCGCAGGGGCTGTTCGGTCTCGACATCGAACTTCACGAACTTCACGTGCGAATAGACCATGGAGGCAAAGCCCGGGATCTTGCCGACCGCGCCGACCTTGCCGTCGAAATTCATGAAGGAGACATTGCCCTCGGTCGAGCCGTAGAACTCGGCCAGGTGGGGAATGGCGAACCGGTCGAAGAATTTCTGCCAGATCTCGGGGCGCAGACCGTTGCCGAAGCCGGTGCGGATGGTGTGCTGTTTTTCTTCCGGGCATTCCGGCGTGTTCAGCAGATAGCGGCACAGCTCGCCGATATAGGCAAAGGCGGTCGCCTTGTAGGTCACCGCATCCTTCCAGAAATGGGTCGCGGAGAACTTGTCGCGCAGGATGATCGAGGCGCCGGTCTGTACCGCCATGCCGACCCCGCAGATCCCGCCCGTGCCGTGATAGAGCGGCAGGGTGATATAGATCCGGTCGGCCGGCGTGATCTTGCAGGCGGCAATGAAGGTGCGCATCATCGACTGCACACGCATATGCGGCAGGCGCGCGGCCTTGGGCAGGCCCGTCGTGCCGGAGGTGTAGACATACATTGCCAGATCCTGGGCGCGCACGCTGGCGCGGTATTCGCGCGAGGGCCGCGCGGCAGGCTGGCGCTCCAGGGCAACGGCAAGATCGTGGCGGGCCTCACTCACGGCCCCGCCCAGCGTCCAGATCTGCGGATTGTCCTTGAGCAGGCCATCGACGCTGGTGATCGCCTCATCCTGCTGGGCGCCGCAGATGACGCGGGAAGAATCCGACAGGTTGATACAATGGGCGAGCGCCTTGTCGGTGAGATTGTTGTTGATCAGCGCGGTGACCACGCCGACCTTCGACAGGCCGTACCACACAGCGATATATTCCGGGCGGTTCTCCATCACCAGTGCCACGCAGTCGCCGGGCGTCAGGCCCTCGCCCAGCGCCCAGTGGGCCACACGGTTGGCCTGGGCGTCCAGTTCGCCATAGGTGACGATCTCACCGCAGAAGCGGATTGCCACATTGGCGCGATGGCGGTCGACCGTGGCTTCGATATCGTCGGGGATAAGCTGGTGGGAATCCGGTTCGAGTTTTCCGACCGTCTTCAGCGTGCGCACCATGCCGCTGACGACATCCCAGTTCGACTTCAGCTCTTCCAGCATACCCATCTCACACCTGTCCGCTGTATTTGTTGGACGTTTTCACACATCCATACACAGGTCAGATTAAGATTAAGTGTGATGTAGGGGTGCTATTCAAGTACCGCGCAGCCGACACGTGCTCCGGCCCCGCCAATCGGCTGTGTGACATGGTCATCGCGGCTCTCATGCAGGATCAGCGCGGCGCCATCCCCGTCGCGGACATCGTTAAGAGAGAACCGGTCGGTGAAGAATTCCAGCGTGGCCGAGCCATCCTCGTAAGCATAGAGATTGGGCAGGTCGCCCATCTCAGGGCCGTTGAGATTGAGCAGGCCGTGCCCGCCCTCGATCTTGCCGAGATGGCCGCCGGAATTGGTGAACTCGCCGGTATCGCTGCAGTCGCCGACCTGGTGGACATGCATGCCGTGCCAGCCAGGCTCGACGGCGCCAGGCATCAGGGTCACACCGCCGAGAATGCCATGCGGGCCCTCGTTCAGCACGACCACACCAATCTGCTCGCCACTGTCGCCGACAATGACCCCTTCCACGGGCACGAGATCGGGATCGAAAGCCGGCTCGGACTCCACCGTGGCGCAGGCGGCCAGGCCAAAAACAGCGAGGGCGGTAAGGGAAGGTTTCAACATGAACTTTGCTCCTGTGGGGCTTTCGAGGCAGAATCTATCAACACGGGAAACCCCCGATTGGTTTCGAAGGCAGGCAGGTGACATTTCCGCGCGCAGACAAGCTCCTCGTCAAGCTCGGCCATTTCGAGAGCCGGGCGGCCGCGCGCGCGGCCATCGAGGCCGGCCGGGTCAGCGCCAATGGCGCGCCGG
>DHQO01000001.1 GCA_002408125.1 Hyphomonadaceae bacterium UBA5336
AATCCCGACTACGACCTAGGCCCCGGTTTCTACGTCAATTCGTTTCCCTGCGGGCGCGCCGGACGGTTCGGGCGGGCGTCTTCATGGATAAAATGTCAGCATCCACATGCATTTTCCGCTCTGCATGAGTCTTGCGTGCGGTATATCCACGCTGGATAACAGACCACTTGAAAGCGCTGGGGCGGGCGCAGTGTGGAGGCTTACTACCTTGATCGATCTGACGACGATTCGGCATGTTGCTGATATCCCGCGTGAGCAGGCTCGCCGGCGCGGCGACGATATCGCGTTGCTGTTTGAGGGTCGCACCACCACATATGCCGCTCTCGATACGCGCTCCAACCAGGTCGCCAACGGCCTGCGCACGGCCGGCGCAAAGGTTCAGGACCGTATCGGCTATCTCGGCAAGAACATGGATATCTATTACGAGATCCTGTTCGGCGCGGCCAAGGCCCGCATGGCGATGACCGGCATCAACTGGCGCCTGGCGAAAGAGGAGCTGAAATTCATCATCTGCGACGCCGAGATTACCGTTCTCTTCGTCGGCCAGGATTTTCACTATGTGATCGCCGAGATCATGAATGAGTGCCCGTCCCTGCGGATGATCATCAGCCTGGACGAATCCTGGGGCGCCTGGCCGGCCTATCGCGACTGGCGTGCCAGCCAGATCGCCATCGATCCGCAACTTCAGGTTCAATCTGATGACGATGTGGTCCAGCTCTACACGTCGGGCACCACCGGCCTGCCCAAGGGGGTGCAGCTGACCGACGCCAACTATATGGGCCTGTTCGTCCAGGCCGCCGAGCTGGAATGGTCGACCTACAATCCCCGTGAGGCGGTGATGAACGCCATGCCGCTTTTCCATGTGGCCGGCGTGAACATCGGTATCCTTGCCATCCTTCAGGGGGGAAAAACGGTCGTCCTGCGCGACATCGACCCCACCGTGATCCTCGATCTGGTCGAGCAGGAAAAAATCGCCCATGCCTTCTGGGTTCCGGCGGTCATCCTGATGCTGACCCAGCAGCCTGGTGTGGAAAACCGCGACTTTTCAAGCCTAAAACAGGTATTTTACGGGGCTTCCCCGATTGCCGAGGAGCTCTTGCGCAAGGCGGTGAAACTGATGGATGCGCGCTTCACCCAGCTTTACGGCCTCACCGAGACGCTCGGCGCGGCGACTTTCCTGCCGCCGGAAGCCCACGATCCAGCCTGGGGAAAGCTGCGCTCGTGCGGGGTACCTTATCCCGGCGCCGTGGTGCGCTGTGTCGATCCCGAGGGCAAGGAGGTCCCCACCGGACAGGTCGGCGAGATCGTCGTGCTCTCCGACTTCGTCATGAAAGGCTACTGGAATCGCCCGGAAGCAACCGAAGAGGCGCTGGAAGGCGGCTTCTTCCACACCGGCGATGCCGGTTATTTCGACGAGGACGGCTTTCTCTATATCCACGATCGGCTCAAGGACATGATCGTGTCGGGCGGGGAGAATGTTTACCCGGCCGAGGTCGAGAACGCGATTTTCGGCTGCCCGGGCGTTGCGGATGTCGCCGTGATCGGGGTGCCGGATGAGACCTGGGGCGAGGCGATCAAGGCCATCGTGGTGCCCCACCCGGGCGAGGCTCCCTCGCCGGAAGACATCATCACATGGACCAAATCGCGAATTGCCGGGTACAAGGCCCCGAAAAGCGTCGATTTCGCCGATGTCCTGCCACGTAACCCGTCGGGCAAGGTGCTCCGCCGCTCCCTGCGTGAGCCCTATTGGGAAGGCGTCGACCGGCAAGTGAGTTGAGCCGCCCCATGCGCTTTGAGCCCCGCACCGGATTGGAAGAAATCTGCCGGGTCCAGGTAAGAATTGGGAAAATATAAATTGCTAGTCTTCTCCGGAGATTACGCTTCGGAGGAAACAATGTACGATGCGCGCGGCTCTTCCAGTGGGGGGAGCGGGAACTTCCTCTTCGCCATTGTTGCAATTGTCGTGGTCGGCCTGGCTTTCCTGGCGGCCTGGTTCTTCTCCGGCGAGTCTTCCAATCCGATTGCCCGGAGTGCGTCGATCGAAGACAGCGTGCTGGCCGGGCAGATGTCCTCGCCCGAAGAACAGCGCTTTCTCATGGCGCTCAGCACGCTGGATTCCAGCGCATATGTCCGCCTCGAGCGCGAATACACCTCCGCCGGCAACCGCGACGACCAGCTCAGGACGGTCGGCGAGGCGGCCGGCCGTGTGATCATGGACAATGTCGAGCATCTGGCACACATCTCGGCGGACGACATCAACCAGATGCTGGGACTGGCCCTGCGTGAAGTCGGCGAGGCGCGCCGCGCCAATCACGAGCTTTGCCGCGGCTCGTCCTATGCTGGCGTCGAGAAGATGACCCAGCCGCAGATGGAGCGCTGGCTTGAAGGCCATGGCCTGAGCCTGGAGGCCGCCTACCAGGACTCGGTTGAATGGCAGGCCAGCCTTTTGGAGATGATCGAGCGGGCCAAGCGCTCGCCCCAGCGCCACGGCAAGATCACGCGCCAGGACGAGGCGGCCTTTCAGGGCCTGATGATGTCGATGATGAGCGACCCGGCCATCATGCAGCTGGCCATGTCCAATGGCGACACCGCCGCGCTCGGCAATGTGAATGTCTGCGCGGTGGCCGAAACGCTGCTGCGCGAGGTGCGTGGCCTGCCCGACGGCACCAAGACGCGCGCCTGGGCCTCGCTGTTCGACACGCCGGAATTCCACCGGGCCCTGCAACAGGCCCAATTGATGGGCTTTTAGGGGGCTACCGGCGGGCCACGCCGAGCGTTTCCAGCCGCCATTCCAGGAGGTCGATCCGGTCCTGGCCGAAGAACACCTCGCCATCCAGCACCATGGTCGGCACGCCCCAGTGCGCCCTGTCGAGTTCGGCCTGGGCGGCCTCGATCTCACCGACAATGCGCGCTTCCCCGGCGCTTGCGCGCGCGTCCAGATCGGCGAGGTCAAGCCCGGCGCGCGCCGCGGCCTCGGCCAGCAGCGTGCCCTCGGTCCAGGGCTGGCCGGACCAGATCAGCGTCGATACCTCGTCGAGAAAGGCCCAGCCGGTTGCATCGCCGGCCTCGCAGGCCAGCACGCCGAGATTGCTCAGCCGGTAGATATGCGGTTGCTCGGCGGCGATTTCGCGCGTCGCCATGTTCATCACCACCGGGTCGGGGTTGGGCGGTGCCATGGACAGGTCGTGATATTGCGACAGCCGGAAGATGTCGCGCATGAGATAGGGCGTCCATTGCGGCGCGATCTTCTGGAAGAAATCCGGCGTGCGAATCGCGATCGGATAAACCACGCGCGGGCGCACGCGCACGTCCCATCGCTCGGGCATGGTACGCAGGCGCCGGGTCGCCAGAAACGAATAGGGCGATCTGAACGACCAATAAACGTCGACTGTTTTCATTTTTACGCTCTTGGCCTCCCCGCCATACGGGGCCATCTTCAGCCCCATGATTGAGAAGACGATCCGCGCTTTCCTGGAGCAGGTCAAATTTCCGGAGATCAATGTCCCGGATTTTTCGAACCTGGACTGGGCGCAGTCGACAGAGCGCCTGCGCCAGAGCTTTTATCGCGCCAGCCGTGCGATGGAGACCGATGCGCCCATGCTCGCGGAAATCTCCAATATTCCTGTGGAGGGCGCTGACGGAACGCTGAAGGCGCGGCTCTATGTGCCGCTGGCCGCCGGCATCGGGCCGGGTCCGGCGATTGTCTTCTTCCATGGCGGGGGCTTTGTGCTCGGCGACCTGGAAACCTATGACATGATCTGCCGGCGGCTTGCCCATGGATCGCGCTGCCGGGTGGTCTCGATCGATTATCGCCTTGCGCCCGAGCACCGCTTCCCCACCGCCCACCGCGATGCCGAGGCGGCCTGGACCTGGCTGATCGGCCATGCCGACCATCTCAAGCTCGATCCGGAGAACATGGCCGTGGCGGGCGACAGTGCCGGGGGAAATCTCGCCACATTCATCTGCCAGGAGATGAACCGCCAGAACGGGCCGATGCCGGCTTTCCAGCTCCTCTTGTATCCGCTGGTGCAGTTTGTCGATATTCGCGCGACAAAGCTGAATTTCCAGGAGGGCGGCTTCTTCATCTCGCCCAACCTGTTCGACTATTTCCGCGATGCCTATATCGAGCATGAGACAGACCGGATGGACCCGCGCGTCTCGCCCCTGTTCGCCCCGGAAGAAGATCTCCGCGGGCTGCCGCCAGCGCATTTCGTCCTGTGTGGCTGGGATCCCCTGCGCCATGAGGGCCGGGCCTATGCCGACAAACTGGCGAGCTACGGTGTGCCGGTGACAATCCGCGAGCATCCCGGCATGGTACATGGCTTCATGAACCTGACGGCGATCTCTCACCCCGTGCGTGAGGCCATACATGATTGTGGTGTGGTCGTCGGGCGGGCGCTTGGCGCGCTCGGTCCGACCGAATCGTAAGAATCACACCAGCCGGTCATTGACGCGGCGGCACGCTGGCCTTCAGGCTGAGTGCATGCAGACCGGTTTCAAATTCGTCGCGGAGCACCATATGGATCGTGCGCTGGATCTGGACCCGGCTCAATCCGTCGAATGCCTCGGATTCGATGGTGACGTTGAAATGGGTCTCTCCTTCCGGCGCGGCACCCGCATGGCCGGCATGGCGCGCGGAATCGTCTGTTACTTCGAGGCGAACCGGGGTAAACGCCTCTTCGAGTTTTTTACGAATCCTTACCGTTCTGCTTGTCAATTCTGGTCACCTCGCATTGCGCCGCTAATATGACTGCCATGGATGACGCTTTTCCATACCGGGTCAAATTCCGCGACATTCGCGTCAAGCCGCCGGCTGACGATGTTTCGCGCGAAAAGGCAACCAAAACTCGCGTGTGCGAGCACAAATCCTGCGATCTCGCCGGCGAGTACAAGGCGCCCAAGCGCAATGCGCGCGGCTATCACTGGTTCTGTCAGCGTCATGCCGGGGAATACAATCGCAGCTTCAACTTCTTCGACAATCTCACCGAAGGTGAGATCAAGGCATTCGAGGAAGCAGCGCGCTATGGTCACAAGAAGACCTGGAAGTTCGGCAGCGGTCCGACCGGTGGCAAGAAGGCGGCATACATGCATGACCGCCGTCGCTGGCGTGGCCGGGAAATTTTCGAGGATGGTGTTTCCAGCGCTCCCCGCGAGATGAACCGCGGCCGCACGCGCCTGCAGGTCCGCGCGCTGAACGAGCTCGATCTTGCCGCCGATGCCACGCCGGAACAGATCCGCGAGCGCTACAGCGACTATGTCCGCCGTTTCCACCCGGACTCCAATCAGGGCGACCGGTCCAGCGAGCACAAGCTGCAACGCGTCCTGCGCGCCGGCAAGGCACTCAAGGCCGCGGGTCTGATGAAGGCGAAGCGCTAGGCCAGCCTGTTCCCGCATAACTTGGCCGATATCAGCCTCATTGTGAGCGGAGACGAACCATTCGGCGTGAGCCTGTCGTAAACCGTGCCACTCCGCCTCCCCCGCGAAAGCGGAGTCAATGGACCGGCGCATACTCAAGTTTGAAACATCAGCTCCTGGATCCCCGCTTTCGCGGGGGGGTATAGTTATTTCCGCTGGAAATTATTCGGTTGCTGGATGTTGGGTACAGACTTCACTTGGTTAACTCTCCCACCAACCGTCTCGCAAACTCCGTCCCCAGCCTAACCACACCATCAGACTGCAGCAGGAAGTCTGCCCCTGAGAACGTCTCCTCGCGAACAAGCTGTAACACAACGCGATCCACCTTAGGCCGCTGCGGTTCCATGAGATCTATCGCGTATCCTGGACGTGGCGGGCCGTAGCTGGAGCGGCTGCGGGTATGGACCACACCCAGCATTGGGTCATATCCGTCTGCTATGGCCTGGATTTGTGTCCGTGCTAGCAAGACTGTGTAGGCATAGTTCAACATCGCGTTGACGGGATGGGTTGCGAAGATATTTGCGCCGCCGCGATTGCGTACTGCAAGTGAACCGCGTGAATAGAATTGGTGCCACTCATCCGGGATGGGATGATGCTTGCTGGGCCGCCATTTGAGGTCAAGGGCTCGCCAGGACTTGAAGTAAACGCTGGCTGATTGGGCTTCGATGCCGAGAAGAGTTTTCAAAGCCGCTGGCGGATCTGAACGGAGACGGTCCAGGTAGACACTGATTTTGTCCTCAGCGGCATCGCGCTCGCGAGATTCCGGGAGATAGCCCCGCAATGTATCAAGCGAGTTCTCCAGCTTCGTGATCATCAGCGGCAGGTAGAATGCGAGCTTCTCAGTTTCACATTCCCTAGCCCGCATTTGCCACGCGAGCTTCTCCGAGTCGGCGGCCTGTCCGCCAGATGTAAGCAGGGAGAGGAATTGCCCATTCCATTTCACGCGGATGAGCGGCACTTGCTGTTCGGCAAGCCAGTCCATGGCGTCGAGCGTAATGGAGCCCGAGCCGTCGAGCAGGACAATGCGCGGCGGGATATCGAGACTGCCTTTGAAGTATTCGAATTGCCGCTTTGGGCTGGGATAATGGGTGTTGCCATCGCGAATGATGAGACGGCCTTTGTCCACCCGCATGGAAAGTCCGTGGCCGGTCAGAATGAGTGGAGTTTTTTCGCGTTCGCGGCGCTTGCGGTTTGGTCTCGCGTTATCGTGTTGCGCAAGCCAGTATCGGCAACGGTCAGCCCAAATTTCTGTCGCTTCATCAATATCAGATTGTGCCGTAACCTGGGACATTATCTAAACCCGCGAACCAACAAAAAGCCTATCAAAATCAGGGCCAAATATCTCACACCAAATTGGAGAGGTGATAGTAAAAACTCCAACCATCAATGCCTGCCAATCGGGGCTATTTGAAACGTTTCTTAGAATACCAAACAGGTCAGACAATAGATCATCTGCGAGTTTGCGTACGTTATGATCCTGCATGTTCGCTGGCAGCAAACTGAAGAGCATTTGGTCAAAGTAACCTTGGAAAAAGTTGGGAACACCAGGATTTTCGCTCGTGCCAGTGAGTGCGGATGACACCAATTGCAGCAAGTCTTCATCAGTGGGCACAATTCCTGTGTTTCGGAGAACAGGAGAGATCTCTGTGACTCGCCGCAAATCTCTTATGGTTGGGTTTGCGTTTGAATTGATGCCAATGAAATTTCGCCATCCCATGCGCGTCATACGTTTGAGACTTCGAGTGCACTCGCTAGCCAGATCATCCCGAATTTTATCCAGGTCTACAGGGTAGCCCGCAACTCCAAGCCCAACCCTGAGCTGCGCGGCACGCGTTGCTCCAAGAGATTCCAATCGCAGGATTTCACAAGCCGCCTTGAGCGTTTGCTCCCCGTAAGACCAGTCGGGTGGAAGACCACGCTTGCGGCCTTTGGCATTGGCTCCCCGGATCAAATCCTTGTTGATCCAGCTTTCAAACTTTGCCTCGCTTGGCGCGCTCACGCCACGTCGCATGGCCTCAGATTCCAAGTTTGCGAGTAGAGCTCGTTTCTGCAATGCGGATGTCCCAGTTTACAACTCCTACGCAAATCGGACGCAAGGCGCGAGCCATCCAACTTTAGGACTCCTACGCAGATTGGATGAGCCGGAATTCAATGTCGGCCATTTCAGGCGGTGAACATGCCACCTGGAGACCCAATTGCCCCGCAAGCGCGATTACAAAGCTGAGTATGCCCGCCGCAAGGCTCGGGGGCGGGCGAGGGGGTTGTCGCTGTCTCAGATACGCGGCCATCCCAAGGCGGGCGAAACTTATGCTAGCGGGAAACCATCGACACCTGCCAGAACCGATGAGTTGGAAGCTGCGGTCAAGCTGATCCGCAGAGGCGGGTCTCTCAAGCATGCGGCCAAGGAAACCGGCACCTCGCAGGAACGGTTAAGCCGGTATTTGAAAGGCAACCGCCTTGCCGAATATTCTGGCGGCAAATGGGTGATGTCCGATAAACGCCCGCGCGATGTGCCGTTCCTTAAGGGCTCCAGGCAGATCAAGCTGACCGTTCCGGACTTCGACAATGCCAGTCTTGTCGGCAGCTATTTCAACCATGTGAAATGGTTTCTCTACACCGCTGATCCAGCCCATCTCGCCCCAGTCAAAGGCCTGGGTATCAGAGATATACAGGGCCGATTTCATTCCTTCGAGACCGATCCAAACACCCTCTTCATGTGGGCGGCGAAAGACGATCCGCCGTTCCATGAAATCTATCAGATCGTCAGCAACTAATGGTATTTTGAAATGACTATTGAAGACAGAAATGAAGCAAGCGAATTGCGCTTGTCCAAACATGCCCAACGGCTCCGGACCTGGGAATTCATTTGCGTAACATGTGGTGGACACTTCCACCCCGCCGCGCTGGAATATTCCCATATTGCCCCGCGCAAATTCCATGATGATGGCGGCCCGCAATGCCGCAATTGCCATGCGGCGTTCAGCGATGAAGAGCGCGATCTGCCTTACGGGCCGCAATCACAAAACCCGCAGATCGAATCCATAGGCCGTTACCTGCTCGCCTTGTCGGCGTGGTTTTCCCGCATCGCAGAAACCATTGCCGAGTTTGGCAGATGGCTGATGCAACTTGCCGACGCCCTGCCGGAAAATGCGGAAGGGGCGGTGCAATGAGCTATGCAACGCCAGCAGAAATCGCCGTTCGCGCCTATACCGAACTGCCAGGCAAAAAGCCGGTGACGGGAAAGGGAGCAGCGCTCGACACGCCTTCCGATTGGGTTCTGGTCTTCGATACAGAAACCACAATCGATCCCTCTCAAGCCTTGCGCATTGGCAGTTTCCAGGTTCGCAAAGGCGGCGTGCTTCAGCGTGAGGGATTGTTCTGCGAACAAGAGCATCTGACGCCATACGAAGCAGAGACGGTTCAAATCTATGCCGAAGAGCGCGGCCTGGACCTACTGACCCTCTGGGAGTTTCGGCGGCTATTCCTCAAGGTCGGGGCCAAGCTCAATGGAACCATTGTTGGTTTCAACCTGCCTTTCGACATTTCCCGGATCGCGGTCTCACATGGCCCGGCGCGTGGTTCGATGCGCGGCGGGTTCAGTTTCAAGCTGAGTTGGGACTGGAAAGACCCGGATGTCCGCGTGAAGCATTTGAGCGCGAAAGCCGCTCTCATCGACTTCGCGGCACCCTATCAGCAGCGTACCGCGCGAAGTGGGCGCAAACGCGGGGATTTCACGCCCGTGCATCGCGGTTTCTTTGTCGATGTGAAGACCTTGGCTGCTGCCCTGACCAGCCGGAGCTTTTCGCTCGAAAGCCTTTGCGCCTTTCTGGAAACGCCAACGCGGAAAGCCGCCACGGAAAAGCATGGCGAAACCATCAAAGAAGACTATCTCGACTATGCCCGCAGCGATGTGCAGGCCACCTGGGAATGTTACGCTGAGCTGATGCGCCGGTTCGGCCAGCACGGCCTCTCTAAACCGGCCCATCGCATCCTCAGCGAAGCCAGCATCGGCAAGGCCTATCTCGAAGATATGGGTGTCCAGCCACTGCTTGCCTGCCAGCCGGAGTTTCCGCGCGAATGCTTCGGCCAGATCATGTGCAGCTATTATGGCGGACGCGCGGAGGTGAATTTGCGCCGCGTTATTTCCCGCGTGCTCTATTGCGATTTCAAGTCGATGTATCCGACCGTCAATGCGCTGATGGGGCTCTGGTCTTTTGTCATCGGGGTGGGCGTGACCTGGAAAGACACGACGGAAGACACGCGGGTTTTCCTGGCCAGAGTCACTCTGGAAGACCTTCAAAACTCGCAAACCTGGCACCGGTTGCGAAGGCTTGTGAAGCTGAAGCCGGATGGAGACATTTTGCCCATTCGCGCCAAGTATGACGGGAAATCCTACACGATTGGCCAGAATGAACTGAGCCTGGACCAGCCGCTCTGGTTCACGCTGGCCGATGTCATTGCCTCCAAACTGCGTTCCGGGAAAACACTCGACATCCTGGAGGCCATCAGTTTCGAACCTGGACCGGCGCAATATGGCCTCAAGCCGATCGACCTCTTCGGGAATCCGGCCTATCGCGTCGATCCACTTACTGAGGATGTTTTCTCTCGTCTGGTCGATCTGCGCGACGAAGCCAAGGCAGCGGGCGACCCCATCCAGAAAGCAATCAAGATTGTCGCCAATGCGACGAGCTATGGCATCTTCATCGAGATCATCCGCAACAATGCCCCAAAGCCGGAAGTCATCCATATCCATGGGTTTGGTGAAGCGCACATCGAGATCCAATCCACTGCACTGGAAGAGCCGGGCCGGTATTTCCATCCCCTGCTCGGAACGCTAATCACGGGCGCGGCCCGGCTGATGCTTGCCTTGGCGGAACAGCGCACGCTGGAGGAAGGCCTGGACTGGGTGTTCTGCGACACGGACAGCCTCGCAATCGCCAAACCCGAAGACATGCCGGAAGCGGAGTTTCTGGCGCGTGCGCACCGCGTGATTGACTGGTTCACGCCGCTCAATCCCTACCGGAAGCAAGGGTCGATCCTGCAAGTTGAGGATGTGAACTTTAAACCCGAAACCAGAGAGCTTGAGCCGCTCTTTGCCTGGGCAATTTCAGCCAAGCGCTATGCCTTGTTCACTCTCAGCGCTGACGGTCACCCAGTGCTGAGAAAGGCCTCGCAACACGGGCTCGGGCATCTGCTGGCACCTTATGATGCGGATGAGCCGGCTCCTGGCATTCCAGATCCTCGCGTGGAGTTGAGCGAGATCGGCGTGCATCGCTGGCAGTATGATCTCTGGTTTCAGATCGTGAAATCGGCCCTGGAAGGCCATCCCGATCAAGTGCCGCTCGACTATCACCCTAAACTTCAAGAAAAGGCCCTCAGCCGCTATGGCGCGACCAGTCCGGCCCTATTGTCCTGGATGAAGTATTGGAATGCAGACAAACCCTATCGCGACCAGGTCAAACCTTTCGGCTTTCTCTCTGCTTTCACGGCGGTTGCGCCGGAGTTTCTGCAAGATTGCACAGTCCATCTGGCCGAGCCAGGACAGCGCGGGCGTCCTTCTAAGCCGAAGCGCGTCAAGCCGATTGCGCCTTATGAGCGCGATCCGAAGAAAGCGGTCCGCAGCGCTTTCGACCGGGAAACGGGAGAACCAGTGCTACCGGCTCAGTTACAATCCTATGGCGACATGCTGGCCCGCTATCATCTCAGCTCCGAAACCAAATTTGAGAATGGACTGTTTCTCAACCAGGGCAGGACGCGCCGGCGCCATGTCATGGCTCATTGCGTGCGGCTCATCGGAAAGGAAGCCAACAGCATCGGGGAAGGTGGTGATATGGGGCCAATCCCCGAACGGCTGATCGATCTCGATTGCGCTGAGCTATCAGATACATAGTTCGGCAATAATGGCGATCCAATCTCACTCATCTTCATGGGGCTTTCGCCCTGGCTGAAGCCCCTTTTGAAGACCGATTTCCGGATCAAACTCTGCGAACAGTTCCCGAAGCGGAACCTCCAGCGTCACGGCGATCTTCTCAAGAATATCGACCGTGGGGTTGTGCTCGCCCCGCTCCAGGCCGCCGAGATAAGAGCGATCAATATTGGCATCGAAGGCCAATCGCTCCTGCGACACGCCCCGCTCAATGCGAATTCGCCTGACATTCCAACCAACAAGAGCGCGCCCATCCATAAGGCGCAAGGCAGTATTTTGTAGTCAATTAAACCACTGGATATATCCATCATATTAAGTTTTGTGTGGTGTCTTCCTGGGGAGCAGTTTTCGGAGACGCACCATGATTTGGCTCAAGACTACCATCCGCTGCGGCCTGATGGCCGTTTGTCTCTGGGCAGTCACCGCACCCGCCGCCATGGCTGACATGACCGGGCTTTACCTGGCAGGCGGACCTCACCAATTGGAAGTCATCCAGATCATCGAAGGGGACAGCGGTGAACTGACGGGCCGGATTGAATCCTACACAATCACCGAACGCGGCGAACTGGACGTCGACTCAGGCGATCTCACAGGCACAGTCAGCGGGAATGAGTTCATCCTGAAAAGCGAGGGGATGCTCTCAGCACTGCTCGGAAGTTCGAGCCTTTCCGGGCGCGTCCAGCGGAACACGCTGCATATCATCTGGACCGGTGGTTCGGCTCAATTCCAGAAAGGCTCACTCGAACAGCGAAATGTTCTGCTCCAACAACTCAATCAAACCGCTCTGAATGTGGCGTGGAACAATCGGAAGAATTTAGCCGAGCAGAGATTTACGACGGCGGAGGCGCAGTTTGATGCTCTGGCGGAGACGAAGCCAGCGCTCATGGATCATCTGGCCGAAAGCCGCGCACGGTATGAAGAACTGGCCAATGCCGTGCAACAGAGGCGTGAGCACATTGAAAGGTTGGAAGCTATCGATGCAGATTGGCAGCAAACAGAGCCACTTTTCCATCAGGCCATCGCTATTGAACAGGACATGATATCCCTGCAGTTAGGTATTGATAATTTGTTCTGGGAAGTCAGAGCGACTTTGCGTTCCATTCGGGACGGGTACGAGCATACAGCCGCTTTTTGCGATCCGTCAGATCAGCGGTTAATGCGCCTCGGATTCTGTGGGGAGATTTCAGGGCATCGTGCGGAACTGGATAGCGTGATCGAGGAACTTCGCGCTGAATACGAGGCTTGGGAAGAGTTGAAAAGTTCATCTGGGTAGGCTGATTCAAGATCACCTACTATCAAATGAATATAGCTATTATGGTTGGCCCACACTTCCTGATCGGCTAACCTGCCGCGCCGCCGCCCTTGTTTCCAGGGACAGTTGCGGTTGGCCCACACTTCCTGATCGGCTAACCTTCGATATCGCTCCCCAACGCTTGAAGCTTGGTTGCGGTTGGCCCACACTTCCTGATCGGCTAACCTGCCGACGATCAGACCGACCGCGATGTATCCGTTGCGGTTGGCCCACACTTCCTGATCGGCTAACCTCTGGTCTTCGAACTGGGCGGCAACACACTGGTTGCGGTTGGCCCACACTTCCTGATCGGCTAACCTTCGTTCGCCTAAGGTCCTGCGTGCGATTGCGTTGCGGTTGGCCCACACTTCCTGATCGGCTAACCTATTGGCGAAGTGCATAGGGCTCTCCGTTGAGTTGCGGTTGGCCCACACTTCCTGATCGGCTAACCTAATAGCGCCTGAAACGCTCCAAGTGCTTTTGTTGCGGTTGGCCCACACTTCCTGATCGGCTAACCTTCGCAGGTATCGAATCCCTGCTCTTCCATGGTTGCGGTTGGCCCACACTTCCTGATCGGCTAACCTTCACGGAAATACCATTCCGTGACAACCTCAGTTGCGGTTGGCCCACACTTCCTGATCGGCTAACCTTCAGGGCGCCAAGAATGAAGTTGGCGCCTTGTTGCGGTTGGCCCACACTTCCTGATCGGCTAACCTCGCCATGGGCGACGTCGGAATAGTTCGGGAGTTGCGGTTGGCCCACACTTCCTGATCGGCTAACCTCGCTGAAGTCGATGGGGCTTCCCGTGATCAGTTGCGGTTGGCCCACACTTCCTGATCGGCTAACCTTGGGCGCTCGTGAACGACCTGCCCCAGACCGTTGCGGTTGGCCCACACTTCCTGATCGGCTAACCTGCGTGGCTCAGCGCCTGCACATGGGCCTGCGTTGCGGTTGGCCCACACTTCCTGATCGGCTAACCTGAAGCCGGCCTGGTGGTGTTGCCGTGATTGGTTGCGGTTGGCCCACACTTCCTGATCGGCTAACCTCTCCGCCACCGATCTTGAGCCACTCGTCTCGTTGCGGTTGGCCCACACTTCCTGATCGGCTAACCTCGCCGTCGCCGTGAGCACGTCCATGACGCGGTTGCGGTTGGCCCACACTTCCTGATCGGCTAACCTCTATATTCAACTAAGCCCCGGATTTCCGGGGCTTTTTCTTTGGTCCTGAGCCAAAAAAACAAGGACCGATTGTCAAAAAAGCGCAAGTTGCCCCGGCGTTTGATTCGCCGACTGTCTCTTTTTGTTCCGAAAGCAAATGATGTTTTCATACTGTTTGTCCGTAAACTGCAGGATATCGACGACCCCGCCCGGGGGCACTTCGGCCTCCACTTTCCGGCAAATGGCATCAACACCGTCACTCCCGCTGACGGGTTTCATATATACAGACAGCTGAGCCATGCTGAAACCGATATCGCGCAAGAACAGGCGGAATTTGTTGGCCCGTTTCCTTTCGCCCTTGGTCAAAACCGGCAAATCAAACATGACCATCACCCACATGATTCTATACCCACTCAGAAGGCTCATCTTGCCGGCCGGGCAAGAGCGAGCGGGGGACCGGGAAATTCGAGGGCTGGTTGCTCCTTGAGATAAACTTTCGCCAGGGAGCTTGCCAGGCGGTCCATGCAAGTCTGCAATGGAGAGGCCCCTCGCGGTCCCTGTAAATCCATCCGAAGCGTGTTCGCGAGTGCAGACTTGGTCTCTGACACCAAGTCCGTCGCGCCCTGTTCAAGCAGATCGTGAACCACAACGTCGATCCAGGGCCTGAAAGGCTCCATCAGATCATCCGCCAAGCGCAGAGCCTCGCCACGACTTTCATGCATGATCGCGAGAGACGGATGCAGGCCAGCCACGAGAATGGCTCGGGCCATGCCGGACCGGAGCACAGTATAGCCGTAATTCAGGAAGGCATTCTCCGCGCCGGATTGTCTGTCGCGGCGGAAATCCACGCCAAAAAGCTGCTTCCAATAGCGGCGGGCGGCTTGCGCCTCAACATTTCCGGAATCCCCGGATTTGACCGTGCTGGCCATCAATCGAAGGCCGGGAAGTGACTTGCCGATATGATCCAGGGCAGAGGCCTGAGCCATAATCTTGGCCGCGACGATATTTTTCCAAAGTCGCTTTTTCAGGGGGAGTGACGCATCGGCTTGCGCCTGGATTCGAAAGCCCTGTGCATGATGCCCTTCAACCGGCCAGACGACCGAGACAGGCGTGTGATTGCTGCCACAGATCACCAGGGGCGCGCCCTGGTTGGACAGGCGCGCGCAAAGATTGGCCGAAAAAGTCGCGCCATGGCCATGAACAACCACGGCCTCGATACTGTCGAAAGGCACCTCACCGATCTTTTCGCCATCGCGGCCAAGCCTTAGAAAGCCGCGCTCCACCGACAGGTGGATGCCATTGCTCGAAATCTCAACTATCTGTCCCGGCATGTGGCGGCCCCGGATCGAATACGCGTCCTGCCTCATCTACATGCACAAGTCGTGCCTTTCTGTTTTTCAACTTGCCGATATTGGCAAAGTCCCACCGAAACAAATCATTGTCATCCTTGTGCCGATTGGAAAAATCTCCCGCCTCGTTATCGGTGGCCAGATATATGACATTGTTGCTAGGCGATAGCCGAATAACATTTTTGTACGTCACTTCTCCGGGCATGTCCTCAACGGCAATCGTGTCGCCCTTGCGCAAGCGCATTATGAAGCGGGCGTCTGGATGCTCGGCCTTCCAGGCCGGGGATGCATCAGCGCGGCTGTTACGGCCCGGTTTGTTCGCATCGAAACGGCTGACTTCCCGGCACTGCCACTTGCCATCAGATGTCTCGAAAATATCCAGGCAGTAGTTTTCGCCTGCCAGAACGCCCCTAACATGCTGGCGCGCCTGGCCATGCTGGATCTGGCGCAGGGGTGTTGCGTCCGTCACCGGCCTGTGAACGCGCACCCGGCGTGGATTGGTCCGCCGGCCGGGCTTGTCTTCATCCACATAGTCTTGCAGGGCCTGTTTGAAGTCATTGCCCGTCAGGCCGTAAGTGCGCTCCAAAAGTTCCTCGCGGATCCGGTTGTCCGCGATATCCTGCAACTGGCCTGCATTCTGGAAAGATGTGATCGGCTTGCGGGTCGTCAGCTTCTGTCCGGCACCATGCGGATTCTGGACAAGGCCGTAATTGGTGTCTTCGTGCAACTGACCCTCAACCCCATGATCCTTCTTGTGGGACACAATAATCGCATTCACATGCCGCTCGACATCGCCGCGGAAGCCCGGCCAGGGCTCCTCCAGGGCGGCGAGCATGCGTTCAGATGGCACTTCGGGATTTTGCGACCGGGCATGATCGGCCGCCGCCTTAAGCCTCGCCCGATCGGTCAAGGCAACCACAATGGCATCGATGGCATGATGGCGGTGATCATCGCGATTCTTGCGCGATGGAGCGTCTGGATCATCACTCGCCCGATTGCCGTCGAGAATCTGGTTCAGCCCCCAGACTGCGCGCAAGTCCGATGTGAGGCGGCCTGGCGTGACCCAGACATGCTTCATCGCCTCGTCCCCGCCGCCATAAATGGCGCCAAGATAAGTCCGCGTCAGGCGGGCAATATATTTGGTGTCGTTCAGTTGCCGGTCGAGGAAATCACGCTCCTCGGCCTCATAGCGCTCCATGGCATCCAGGCCGAAGCGCCAGCTTTTCTGCGGCGGCAGTTCTGCGGCGCGGGACGCGATCTCGTCCCAGTCATACCCTGTCGGAGATGTCCCAAATGCGTCGTAGGGCGAGCGGCGTGCCTTGTCGCGGTTGGCCTGCCGGGTCACGAGGATCTTGTTGTTGAAACTGTCATCCAGGGTCGCTGCGAAGGGCAGGATATGGTCGATCTCGATCTCGTCCGAGAGGAGCTTGGCATAGCCAAACTGCGTATTGCTCAGCACACATCGGCCATTGGTGGCTTTGCCGCCTGTCAGTTCCTCGAAGAGGCGCAGTTTCAGCCGGTTCGTATAGGTGTTCCGGGCGCCATGGTCTGAGAGGATCTTCGCGCGCGCCTTATTTGCCTTCTGATTATCGGCCTGCTCGCGCTCCAGCTTCCGTTTGTCATCGGCACCCAGGGGCAGGTCGCGCGCCAGTTCGATCACGATCTCTTCCGGCGGGCCATAGCGCTCGATCAGACGGTTGACCACCTTGCGGAGCTGATTGAGCGCAACATGCACCGTGGGGTTGGCGATCTTGCCGACGCGTTTTTCCACACTGTCCTGGAGGTCTCCCGTTCCAAAGGCGACGGACCGTTCCAGAACCTCGCCATAATAGGGCAGTTTCCGGTCATGCACGACGCCATGGCCTTCAATGGCGCGGTGATCGCGATAGCCGGCACGTTCAACGGCGTCACTATAAACCGGCATGTCATCAGCCATCAGCTGGGCGAGCACTTTTGAATTGGCCCGGCGGCCAAGGCGCTGGTGCCCATCGGGAAGGGGTACATCCACGATGCTGCGCGCCTTTTCCGCGTCGAGCCCATATCTTTCAGACAGCCAGGTCGCCAGGATCTCGGGATCGGAACTGATCAGCAGCGCTTCCGCCGCGCTTTCCTCCAGCTTGAAAACTCCGGCCACAGCCGCAATCACTTGCGTGCTGACCGCACGAATATGCGGCGGTGTTCGCTTTGTCAGCGGTTCAAGTCCGAGCAGAAGTTCGACAAGCGCCTCCTGTTCGGCCAGGGGCAATTTCCGCCAGTCTGGGCCCCAGGCCTTCTTGCTGGCAAGCACGGCGGCTGTGTGATCACCTTCAATCTTCTTGCGCTTCTCCGACTCGATGCTGAACGTCACATCATCATGGAATCTGAGCGCTGTGCGCATGGCATCGAAGCTCAGATCCTTCTTGCCAAGCGCCTTTTCCGCCAGCAGGTCACGCTCGGCAAGCGTCAGCCATTCTGCCGCCTCACCCGGCCTGCGATAGTGCATGGCATTCAGCGTTTCATAGATTCTACGGCGCTGAGAAGACGGCAGGGCCCATGGCGCGCGTAGATCGGTCTCGGGTTCCAGCGTGCAGCGCCCGACAGGCTGAGGCTTCAACGGTCTCTGGAAACTTAAAATATCGTAGAGGCGTTCTCTGGCATCTTCCGTCAGAAGATCAGCATGATATTTGGCCTGCGTCTCCCAGATCTTTTCGAACTCTTTCAGGATGAGATCCCGCGTCGGATAGAACTCATAAAAGGCTTTTGTGCCCTCGCCATTCAGGCGCGCACGGGTGGAGGCATGCAGATTACCTTCGAGCCTTGGGCGGCCAAACAGTTCGCCCAAGGTGTGAGCATTCCTGTCTTTCATTCGAGCCAGAGTTTCCGCAGCCCCCATCGAGATCTTGCCGTCTTTGGCGTCCTTGTCCGTTTTGCGGTTCGACTTGAAGCCGCGCCTTTGCTGGAGATGAAACAGGGCGCGTCCGATCTGATACGGTGAGAGCGGCTCATTCAGCGCCCGTGCCCGCAGGCACCAGGGATCGAAATCACGCAGACTGTCTTGCGTTTGTCCCCCGCCGATCGGGTTTTCCAGAGCTTTGCGTTCGGCCAGGTCCGCCGGCAACAGACTGGCTTCGATCAAGGCCCACAGGAACGCCTCCCGCCTTTCCAAGCGCCGATCCCGGTTACGGCGCATACCTCTCGGCACGCGGCGTTGAGCGGCAAGCGATTGTTTGTCCTTTGGGTTCCTGCCATCGGAAAAGATACGCACACCGGCGGCCGGCACGAAGTGTTCGCCAGTCCCGAACTCCAGCAAGCCAGTCGGGCGCAGGGCTTCATTAAGGCAAAGGGCCGCCCAACCGATGGAATTCGAGCCGATATCCAGTCCCAACCGCCACATCATGATGAAAACCTTTTGAATCTATAGATAAAAGGAGAGCCGACTTTGGATCATCGGCGCCCCGGCAAACCAGTTACAGTTGACCCGTGCTTTCGTAGTGCACGCTAAAAGCGATAGGTTTTCAAGATGAGCCTTGCAATTGAAAGGCTTGTCGGATTAAGTATGCGGATCAGGAAGTGTGGTCTCTCCGTTAACAAGGTTAAACCACAAAATGGGCGTCCCTATGGGACGCCCAAATCTATTTTCCCCTCAAAAACCAAATTGTCTTTAAGACTGAGGCGACACCTCATTTATTCTTGGATATCACTATACCCCCCCGCTTTCGCGGGGATGGGCGGTTCTGGGTTTGTGTGTTATCTGAAATGAATTCAGATCAGGCCTTCGCGCCTTTTTCCTGCGCAACGGCAGGTTCCGGAATTCCCAGCAGACGCCGCGCAGCCCGGCGGTGGTTTTCCTTCACATGTGCCCCGACAATGCCGAGTGCGGTGGCGAGCACTGTGGCATCGTCAGTGAATCCCAACGCGGCGATCATGTCCGGCACGGCATCGGTGGGCACCACAAAATAGGCCAGCGCGCCGAGCAGAACAGCCTTGGCCTTGCGCGGGGTTTTTGGATCGATGGCGGCGTAATAGGAGGCCGCCAGATCGTCGGCAAAGGGGATGCGCCCGGCCACTCTAAGCAGCTTTGGCAGGAAGCGCCGGCGGGTCGTCCGCGTGCTGCGATTGATCGCAAGCGGGAGCTGCGCCCTGTCAGGGCCGGCGGGTTGGGGCTTCATTTCCCTCGCGTCAGTCATTGGCCACTCCGTCTCTAAAGAGTAGATCGCCCGTAACGACACCAGTTCAAGGGAGAACCTCCAGCCATGAAACTCGATTCCTCCATTTCCGCCGTCATCACGGGTGGCGCGTCCGGTCTGGGCGCGGCCACAGCGACCAAGCTCGCAAAAGACTATGGCGTGAAGGTGGCCCTGTTCGATCTGAATGAAGAAAAGGGCGAGGCACTGGCCGCCGAGCTGGGCGGTGTGTTCTGCAAGGTTGATGTCACCAATGATGACAGCGTGGATGCCGGCTTTGAGAAATCCCGCGCGGCGATCGGTCAGGAACGTATCCTGGTCAACTGCGCCGGCACCGGCAATGCCATCAAGACCGTCTCGCGCGACAAGGAAACCGGCGAGATCAAACATTTCCCGCTCGATAAGTTCAATCTGATCATTCAGATCAACCTGGTCGGCACCTTCCGCTGCATCGCCAAGTCGGCCGCCGGCATGGCGACACTCGATCCCATCGACGGCGAGCGCGGCGCGATCGTGAACACCGCTTCGGTCGCCGCCGAGGATGGCCAGATCGGCCAGGCGGCCTATTCGGCCTCCAAGGGCGGCGTGGTCGGCATGACCCTGCCGATTGCGCGCGACCTTTCCCGCGAGCTGATCCGCGTGAACACGATCCTGCCGGGTATCTTCAACACGCCGCTGCTGCAGGGCGCGCCGGAGAATGTGAAGCAGGCGCTTGGCGCCATGGTGCCGAATCCGGCCCGGCTCGGCGACCCGGCCGAATACGCTTCGCTGGCCACGGAAATGATCCGCAACGCCTATTTCAACGGCGAGGATGTGCGCCTGGATGGCGCGATCCGCATGGCGCCGCGCTAGTCCACGCGACGGCCAGGCCAGTCAAGCGGCGCGGTTTCACTCACCACGCCGTTGCGGCCGACAAAATTCGGGAGCGCTGTGCGGGCCACAACGGCAGGGGCTGTCGGTGCGGCGACCGGCTCTGTTGGCGCTTCCGTCGCCGGACTGGCCTGCTCCGGCATGGGCTCGCCCGAAGCGCCGCTGAGCGATGTTTCGGTGCCCCGACCCGGATAGACCGGGCGGCGCACGCCAATGCCGAGCCGCTCAAGCGTTTCGACCGTGAGCAGACCTTCCATCATGCCCTCATCGCGCTGGAAGGCGCGCATGGCCGTCATGGTGCGCGGGCCGATGACGCCATCGATGGGACCGGGATTGAAGCCGCGCACGGCCAGTTCGGCCTGGATCCGGCGAATGGCTTCGGCGCGCGGGGCCACGACGACCTGCACCACGTCGGCCTCGATGACATGTGGCATGTCCGCGGCCTGAGCATGATGTTCGGCCATGGCTGGCGCGGTCAGCCAGGTCATGGCGATGAGGGCGAGCAGCAGGGCTTTCATGGCGCAGGTCCTTTCCGGTTCACACTTGCCAGCATCGGCCAACTGGCCCGCCAGTCAATCGAAACGCGGTTCTTGGCCCCCAGCTGGGGAAGTGAGGGTGTAGCACTCGCCTGACGGGCGGCTTGCACCTTCGCCACAAGTCTCTTACGCAACTTCCCGACAGGAGACGCCGATGACAGAGACAAAGCCCCGTTACGACTGGACGCGCGAGGAAATCCGCGCGCTGTATGAGCTTCCGCTCGACGCGCTGATCGCGAAATCGCTGGCGGTAAAGGCCGTGAACTGGGCCGATGGCGCGGTGCAGAAATCCCAGCTCTTGTCCATCAAGACGGGCGGCTGCGCGGAAAATTGCGGCTATTGCAGCCAGTCGGCCCATTTCGATACCGGGCTGAAGGCGGAAAAACTGCTGCCGCTTGAAGAGGTTGTCTCCGCGGCGCGCTCGGCCAAGGCCAATGGTGCGGACCGGTTCTGCATGGGCGCGGCCTGGCGCAGTCTCAAACCGCGCGATGTGCCGAAAGTCGCGGCCATGATCGAGGCGGTGAAGGCCGAGGGCCTGGAGACCTGCGTCACGCTCGGCATGCTCGAAGAGGGCCAGGCCGAGGCGCTGAAGGCTGCTGGCCTCGATTACTATAACCACAATCTCGATACCTCGCCGGAATATTACGACCAGGTGGTCACCACGCGGGTCTATGACGACCGGCTCGATACGCTGGGCAAGGCGCGCACCGCCGGGCTGAAGCTGTGCTGCGGCGGCATTCTGGGCATGGGTGAGAGCCGGGAAGACCGGGTCGGACTGATCCATGAGTTGTCGAAACTCGCCCCCCATCCTGAAAGCGTGCCTGTGAACATGCTGGTCCCGATCGAGGGCACGCCGCTCGGTCAGAGCCCGAAGATCAGCGTGATCGAAATGGCGCGCGCCATTGCCGTCTGCCGGATCGTGTTCCCGGAAAGCTGGGTACGCCTGTCGGCCGGCCGCGAGGAAATGAGCGAGGAGGGCCAGGCGCTCTGCCTGCTCGCCGGCGCCAATTCCATCTTTGTCGGCGACCGCCTGCTGACCACCGACAACCCGGATGTCGACGAGGATGCCGGCCTGATGGGCCAGCTTGGCTTTGAGGCGACGGCGCTGGACGACATGCCAAAGGGCGCGGCGAGGACCACGCTGCTGGATGCGCGCTGAGCATGGCCAGTAAAATCGAGGCCGTGATCTGGGATTTCGGCGGGGTCATCACCTCCTCGCCGTTTGAGGCCTTCAATCGCTATGAGGCCGAGAACGGCCTGCCGAAGGATTTCATCCGCTCGGTCAATGCTCTGAACGGCGACACCAATGCCTGGGCGCGCCTGGAACGCTCGGAGGTGACCGGCGAGGAATTCGACGCCCTCTTTGCCGCAGAGGCGCGCGCGCTCGGCCATGAGGTGCCGGGCAGCCATGTGCTCGCGCTGCTCTCGGGCCAGATCCGGCCCGCCGTGGTCGAGGCGCTGAAGGTCTGCCGGAAAAATGCGAAGGTCGGCTGCATCACGAACAATGCTCCCATCGGCAAGGGGGCGGGGATGAGCAGCGATGAGGGCAAGGCCGCCGCCGTGGCCGAGGTGCTCTCCCTGTTTCACCATGTGATCGAAAGCTCCAGGATCGGCATCCGCAAGCCCGATCCGCGCATCTATGCCCTGATGTGCGAGGCGCTGGATGTCGATCCGGCCAAATGCGTCTATCTCGACGATCTCGGCATCAACCTGAAACCTGCCCGCGCCATGGGCATGTCGACCATCAAGGCCGTCTCAGAGGCGCAATTGCTGGCCGATCTGAAGGCGGCGACAGGTTTTCCGATTTGATTCCCGGTGCGGCTGGCGTAAGGGCCAGTCATGCGCCACTGGGTGGGTCTTCTACTGGCGATTTGCCTCACAGGTTGCGGGAATGCCTCGCGCGATCCGGCATCTGCGCCTGCGCCCGATGAAAGCCTGTTCGAGACCGAGGCTCCGACCGCCCCGCCGGAGCTGCCCGATGCGGTGACTGCCACGCGCGAGGAGCTGTTGGAGATCTCCGGGGCCGGTTCGATCCGGCGGCTCTCCTACAAGGCCAATGCCGAGCCGAACTTCCTGTCGAATTTCGGCGGCGCAGACCACTATGCCCACTGGGACCTGATGCGCCGTACCGGCTGGGACCCGAACCTACATCTGATCGAGTTGTTCAAGATGCCCTATGGCGTGCGCCAGGTCGGCCAGGAGACCTGGTATATCTGGCCGGACCTCGCCGCCCGCGACCCGGCTGATCTCGCGCCGGAAAAGCTCTCCCACCGCGACCAGGCGCGCCTTCTCACCCTCATCGGACCGGGCGGCGTGCAGGAGCTGGCCGCCGGCCAACCCTATCCCGGCGAGCGTACCGCCATTTCCGAATCCGGTTCATGGCGTTATTTCCTTCATGAATCCGCTGACTGAAGGAGATTCACATGGCCGACAATCTCGGAGCAGAGGCTTTTCTTGCCGCCCGTCCGGAATGGGCACGCGCCGATGATAAACGCGAGGCGGTGTCCCGCCGTTTCAAGTTCGCCGATTTCAAGACCGCCTGGGCTTTCATGTCTGCGTGCGCGCTGAAGGCCGAGCAGATGGATCACCATCCTGAATGGTTCAATGTCTACTCCACGGTGGATGTGGTGCTGACCACCCATGACGCTGGCGGTGTCACCGAAAAGGATGCCGAACTGGCCGATTTCATGGAGGGTTTGGCGGGCAAGCTCTGATCGGGGTTTCCCCAACGCACCGGCTTGACGCGCGCTCTTCCAGGCGACACGCCCTTCCCCATCAGAAAACAATCAGGAGGAAACGGCCATGGGACGCGTGAGCGGAAAAATGGCGCTGGTGACGGGCGGTGCGCAGGGGCTCGGCGAAGCGACGGCGAAGATGCTGGCGCGCGAGGGCGCGAAGGTCACGGTCAGCGATATCAACGGTGCGGGCGCCGAGGCTGTGGCCGCCGCGATCAATGCCGAGCATGGCGACGGGACGGCCTTCGCTTTGCAGCACGATGTCACCGATGGGGACCGCTGGCAGGACGTGCTTCAGGCGGCCCATGACGCCATGGGCGGGCTGAATGTCCTGGTCAACAATGCCGGGATCGGTTCGATGGCGTCAGTGGAAGACGAGTCCTATGACACTTTCCGCAAGGTGCAGGCCGTCGACGTGGATTCCATTTTCCTCGGCTGCAAATACGCCATTCCGCTGATGCGCGCCCATGGCATGGGCTCGATCGTGAATATCTCTTCCATCGCCGGCATTGTGGCGAGCGGAAACTATATTTCCTACAACACCGCCAAGGCGGCGGTGCGGCACATGTCGAAATCCATCGCCCTGCACTGCGCCAAGACGGGCGGGCAGATTCGCTGTAACTCGGTGCATCCGGTGTTCATCAACACGCCGATCCTGGACGGCGTGAAGGCCATGTTCGGCGAGGAGGAGGGCCTGGCCAAGCTCGCGCGCCAGATCCCGCTCGGCCGTGTCGGCGAGCCGGATGATATCGCCTATGCCGTGCTCTATCTCGCCAGCGATGAGAGCAAGCTCGTCACCGGGATCGAACTGAAAGTGGATGGCGGCATTTCCGCCATGTAGCTCAGGCCTCCGCAAGCTGTCTTTGATGCGCCATGCGGCGCTGGTGGCGTGCGCGCAGCAGCGGGGCGATCTTCCATGAGATGGGGATCGCCAGTGCCACGCTGACCAGTACGGCAAGTGGAATGAAAAGGGCGGCATTGGCTTTCAGGGCGGGAATGTAGAGCACGGTCAGCAGGGCGGCGCCGAAGAGCACGCCCTGGACCATGCCGTACAAGACCAGTGAGATGGCAGTCCTGTTGGTCATGAGGGTCTCCTTGGAGTTGGTCTGTACAGACCAACGTTCTGCTCGGCGCCTGTGTTCCGGTGTCCCGGTTCACGGAATCCGCTTTCCAGAAACAAAAGTTCCTGTTACGTTCTCTTCCATCCATAAGCTTGGAGGGATCGATGATCGGATATGTGACGCTGGGGACGAACGACCTGGAGCGCGCCGCGAAATTCTATGATGCGCTGGCCGCCGAGCTGGGCGTGTCGCGCATGATGGAAGAGGACATGTTCATTGCCTGGGGCACGCCCGGCGGGCCTGCGGGTGTCGCCGCCACGCGCCCCTTTGACGGCAATGCTGCGACGGTCGGCAACGGGACCATGGTGGCGCTGGAGGCGAAGGATACCGCCCAGGTCGATCGGCTCTACCAGATCGCGCTGGCCAATGGTGGAACCGATGAAGGCAAGCCCGGCCCGCGCGGCGAGGAGGGCTTTTACGCCGGCTATTTCCGTGATCCGGACGGCAACAAGCTGAACGCCTTCACCATCGTCTCGGCCGAGGGCTGAAACTTCAGCCCGGATGACGGCGCAGCATCAGGACGGAATATATTGTGAGCAAGGCCATGACCCCCGCAGATGCCATGAAGGGCAGGGCCGGAAACATCTGGTAGAGGCCTGCGCCCATCAGCGGTCCGAAGATGAACCCGGTGGGCGGCGCAGCAGCCAGAAGGGCTGCCGCCGCGCCCTGTTCGTGGCGCGCAACCGACAGGCTGCCGAGCGCATTGGCAGACGACACGGCCAGGGCTGCCCCGGCGCCGACAAGCACGAAACAGGCGCACAGCGCCCAGAAGGGATGAAACAGGTCGGCGCCGATATAGCCGGCTCCGACCATGGCCAGTCCGATAGGCAGCACGCGGCGCGGCTCTGGCCTGCGCGGCTGGACATAGCCGAACTGCATTATGATCATGCCGATTGCCAGGCAGGCAAAAGCGGTCCCTGTATGCTGAACCGCGGCTTCGCCGGCAGAGAGACCGGGCTTGTCGACGAACTGGTACCTGTCCTCGATAAACCAGCCCAGGGTTTGCTGAATCATGCCTATGGCAACGAAATAGCAGAACAGGAACGCAAGATGGGGAAAGACGCGGGCATCGCGCACAGATAGCGGTTTTGGCCGCCGCAGGTCGCGTGGGGTCTTGCGGGTCTCGGTCGGCGGCAGGACAAAGGCGAGCACCAGTCCGACGCCGATATTCAGGGCAATCGTGCCCCACAGGGGAACCAGCTCGCCAAAATCGGCGAGCACCGAGGCGCCTGCCGGCCCGATGATCGAGCCGATGCTCACCGAGGCACCAAGCATTCCGAGGCCGCCTGCGCGTGTCATCGCCGTGGTTGCATCGGTCATGGCCGCCATGGCCGAGGGCTGGAGCCCGGGTGAAAGCAGGCCGAACCAGATCCGCACAAAGACCAGCAGGGCAAACATGGAAAGGCCGGTGACAAGGCCCTGAAGCGCGGCCGACAGGGCAAAGAGAAAGGCCATGTTCGTCAGGCCCATGGCGAGCAGGGAAAACACCATGACCCGCTTGCGCCCGACCCGGTCGGCCAGCCGTCCCCACCAGGGGATCATCAGCGCATAAATGGCGGCAGAGAGCGTCAGAATTCCCGCCACCTGGATTTCCTGCAGCCCGGCTTTCCTTGCGAGCGGTGCAACAACCACGAAATTGATCGTCATTCCCGCGCCCATCGCCACCATGGCCAGCGCGATGACGCCTTGCTGCAGCGCGCTCAGCGGCCGCAGCGGTAGCTCATCGGCGTCAGAAGGATCCGGACTGGTATCAGGCATCGAACAGACCTAGACCCGGTCTGACTCCTTGCCAATCGCGATTCAACCCTATCTATGCGTCAATCGAGACCGATTTTTCGGAGATGTTTTAAATGCTTGAGCCCCTTGCGCCGCTATATGTGTACTTCCTGTACCCCATCCTCACCCTGCTGTTCTTCGTGCTGTTGGTCTATGTGGTGTTCGGTTGGCTGATCGTGGGCGGCGTGGTCTCGCTGCATAACCAGACCGTGCGGCAGATCTACTCCATGCTCGAAAGCGTGGTCGAGCCGCTTGCCGCGCCGCTGCGCAGGATCATTCCGCCGCTCGGACAGCTCGACCTGTCGGTTTTCGTGCTGTTCCTGCTCATCATCTTTGTGCGCGACTGGCTGTTGCCTGTCCTGTTCGGGCTCAGGTCCTGGTAGGACAAACGGTGACTGTCCGCGTCACGCCGCGCGCCGGCAGGGATGCGATTGATGGGCCGGGCGAGGATGCAGACGGCCGCCCGCTCCTGAAGCTGCGCGTGCGCGCTGTGCCCGAGGATGGCAAGGCCAATGCGGCGGTCGAGGCGCTGCTGGCCAGGACGCTCGGCATCTCCAAGCGGCAGGTGGCGGTGGTCTCGGGCGGCAAATCGCGTATTAAACGCGTCGAACTGGCGGATCTGGATGAGGGCGCCGCCGCGCGACTTGAGGAGCTGATGGGCCATGGCAGCTGAGATCATCGACGGAAAAGCGATCGCCGCAGATGTGCGCGCCAATGTGGCCGCCGCTGTGGCGGGCCTGCCCAAAGCGCCAACGCTGGCGGTTGTCCTGGTCGGCGACAATGCCGCCAGCCAGGTCTATGTGCGCAACAAGGTACGCCAGACCGAGGAGGCCGGAATGGTCTCCATCCACAAACACCTGCCGGCCGACGCCACCCAGTTCGAGGTGGAAAACCTGATCTCCGATCTCAATGCCGACCCGGAAGTGGACGGCATCCTGTTGCAATTGCCTCTGCCGAAGCACCTGCATGAGCCCTCCGCCATTGAGAAGATCGACCCGGCCAAGGATGTCGACGGACTGACGGAGACAAGCGCCGGGCGCCTCGCCCTCGGCAAGCCGGGCCTTGCGCCCTGTACGCCCACTGGCTGCGTCATCCTCGCCAAGCGCGCGCTGGCTGACAATCTGTCGGGCAAGCACTGCGTGGTGATCGGCCGCTCCATCCTCGTCGGCAAGCCGGCCGCGCTGCTCTTCCTGGCGGAGAACTGCACCGTTACCATCGCCCATTCGCGCACGGCCGATCTCGGCGAGGTCTGCCGGTCCGCCGATATCCTGGTGCCCGCTGTGGGCCGGCCCGGTATCGTCACTGGCGACATGGTCAAACCCGGTGCCACCGTCATTGATGTCGGTATCAATCGCGTGCCCGCTCCGGAAAAGGGCGAGGGCAAGACGAAGCTGGTCGGCGATGCGGAGTTTGAGAGCTGCGCGGCGGTGGCCGGCCATATCACGCCGGTGCCCGGCGGTGTCGGCCCGATGACCATTGCCTGCCTCCTGCGCAATACCGTGATCGCGGCTTGCGCGCGCCGGGGCTGGAGCCTGCCGGACACACTCTAACTCCTTCGCAATGCAGCAATTTCAACGGGCGCTGAAGGGGAATTCCCCGTTTCGGGCACCCGCGCCTGCCCTGCCCGCAATATCCTTCCGCCATTCGGCCCTTCGGCGGAAGATATGCGTTATTTTTGTGGGATGCTTGAAGGATGGCGCCCTGAAATGGCATATTACGGAGAAGAATAACTCAGAATTTAGAACAAATTGGAGGTCATTTTCCCATGGGCAAGGCAGAACCGAGGATTTCCGTTCCCGCTCCCGCCTTTCGTCCGGGAGATACGCCTGGCTTCTCCAGGCTCGGCCTGCCGCGCCCTGGCCATCATGCCAGGCCTGACATCCTGGCCGATGCTGCCGAGATCCGCGATCTCGCCTTCGGCCTTGTCGGTGTGCTCGACGAGGAGGCCAACGCGGTCGGCGACTGGGCGCCGGGCCTGAGCCCTGAGGAGCTTCGCGCCGGCCTCAAAACCATGGTGCTGACCCGCGAATACGACAATCGCATGCTGAAGATGCAGCGCACCAAGCGCCTGTCTTTCTACATGAAGTCGCTCGGCGAGGAGGCTGTCGCAGTCGCTGCGACCCAGGCGCTTGATGCCGGGGACATGCTGTTTCCGTCCTATCGCCAGCAGGGCGCGCTGATCCAGCGCGGCGCGGAACTCGTGGACATGATGTGCCACTGCATTTCCAATTCGCGCGACAATCTGAAAGGCCGTCAGTTGCCGGTCCATTATACCCGCAAGGATCTCAATTGGTTCTCGGTGTCGGGCAATCTCGGCACGCAATTTCCCCAGGCCGTCGGCTGGTCCATGGCCAGCGCGCTGAAGGGCGAAACCGCCATTGCCTGCTCCTGGATCGGCGACGGCACCACTGCCGAGGGCGACTTCCACGCCGCGATGACGCTGGCCTCGACCTATAACGCGCCGGTGGTGCTCAATGTGGTCAACAATCAGTGGGCCATTTCGATGCACAACTCGATTTCCGGCGGCAAGGCGCCGAGCTTTGCCGCCAAGGCGATCGGCTATGGCATTCCGGGTATCCGGGTGGATGGCAACGACTATCTCGCCGTCGCCGCCGTGACCAGATGGGCCGCCGAGCGCGCCCGGGGTGGCGGCGGGCCGACCCTGATCGAGAGCTATACCTATCGCGGTGAGGCGCACTCGACCTCCGACGATCCGTCGAAATACCGCCCCAAGGACGAATACGAAGCCTGGCCGCTCGGCGACCCGGTCGAGCGCCTGCGCGCCCATCTGATCAAGCTCGGCGAATGGGACGGCGAGCAGCACGAGGCCTGGCAGGCCGAGTGCAAGCAAGCCGTTGCCGATGCCTGGAAAGAAGCCCTGACCTACGGCACGCTGGAGGAAGGCCCGCACGCGCCGGTGCCGACCATGTTCGAGGATGTCTTCACCGCCCAGCCCTGGCACCTGCGCCGCCAGCGCCAGGAACTTGGTGTCTAGGTCACCCGTTTGCTGCACATCCCTCATCCTGAGCGGCGACGAAGGATGTGCCCAAGTTTAAGAGTACGGTCTTGCAAGCCCGCCTTCATGGTTCGTCTCCGCTCACCATGAGGGCTCACGGAGTTCGAGGGTCGTCATATGCCCCAGATGAACATGATGCAGGCGCTGACCAGCGCCATGGATGTGAAACTCGCCGAGGATGAGCGCGTGCTCGCCTTCGGCGAGGATGTCGGCTATTTCGGCGGCGTTTTCGGGGTGACGCGCGGCCTGCAGGAGAAATACGGTTCTTCCCGCGTCTTCGACGCGCCGATCAATGAGGGCGCGATCATCGCCATGGCGATGGGCATGGCCACAAACGGTATGCGCCCGATCGCCGAGATCCAGTTCGCCGACTATATTTTCCCGGGTTTCGACCAGATCATTTCCGAACTCACCCGCATCCGCTACCGCTCGGCTGGCCAGTACACCGCGCCGGTGACGATCCGCACCCCCTGTGGTGGCGGCATCTATGGCGGTCAGACCCATTCGATGAGCCCGGAAGCCTTTTTCACCCATATTCCCGGCCTGGTCGTCGCCATGCCGTCCAATCCCTATGACGCCAAGGGCCTGCTGATTTCCTGCATCGAGAGCGACGATCCCGCGCTCTTCTTCGAGCCGAAACGGCTCTATAATGGCCCCTTCGACGGCGATCCGAACAAGCCGCAATCCTCATGGAAAGACCATCCGAAAGGCGAAGTGCCCGAGGGCAATTACACCGTCCCGCTGGGTGTTGCCGATGTCGTGCGCGAGGGTTCCGACGTCACTGTCGTCGCCTATGGCACCATGGTGCATGTCGCGCTGGCCGCCGCCGAGGCCGAGGGTGTGGATGCCGAGATCATCGACCTTCGCACGCTGATCCCCTACGATATCGACACGGTCGCGCGCTCCGTTCAGAAGACCGGGCGCTGCGTGATCCTGCACGAGGCCCCGCGCACATCCGGATTTGGCGCCGAGCTTGCCGCGCAGATCCAGGAAGACTGTTTCTATTCCCTCGAAGCGCCGATCCAGCGCGTCACCGGCTGGGACACGCCTTATCCGCACGCGCATGAATGGAGCTATTTCCCCGGCCAGGAGCGTGTCGCCCGCGCCCTCAAGAAAACCGTGGAGTTTGCCTGATGGCCGAATACAAGCTGCGCATGCCCGATGTCGGCGAGGGTGTCGTCGAGGCCGAAATTGTCGCCTGGCATGTCAAACCCGGCGACATGGTCGAGGAAGATCAGGACCTTGTCGATGTGATGACCGACAAGGCGACGGTGGAAATCCCTGCGCCGGTCTCCGGCAAGGTGGTCTCCGTGCACGGCGAGCCCGGCGACATGATCGCGGTGGGCACGGAAATCCTCGTCATTGCGACCGAGGCCGATGTGGATACGGAGCAGGCTGAGCCTGCAGCCGCAGAAGCCGCGCCCGAGCCGGCTGAGGCTGAAGCGCCTGCACCGAAAGCGCCGGAAAAGCCCAAGCCCCGCCCTGCGCCGGCCCCGCAACAGCTCGATCCGCCCGTGGCAGGCGGTCGGGTCCTCGCCAGCCCCGCCGTGCGCGCCCGTGCGCTGGAGCTGGATGTCGATCTTGCCGGCGTGACGGGTTCCGGCCCGGCCGGCCGCGTGACGCGCCAGGATCTGGAAGACTTCGTGGCGGCAGGTGGCCGCGCGGTTGCGCGCACTGCCGCCCCGGCTGGTCCGGCGCGCACGAAGCGCACTGGCGTGCGCGAGGAGAAAGTGATCGGCCTGCGCCGCAAGATCGCCCAGAACATGGAAGCGGCCTGGCGCGTGCCGATGATCACCTATGTCGAGGAGGTGGACGTCACCGAGGTCGAGGCGCTGCGCAAATCGCTGAATGGCGACCGCGCCGAGGGCGAGCCCAAGCTGACCCTGCTGCCCTTCCTCGCCACCGCGCTCACCCGCGCCCTCCCCGACGTGCCCCAGGCGAATGCGCATTACGATGCCGAGGCCGGAACGCTAAGCGTGCACGAGGCCGCCCATATCGGCATCGCCACGGCGACCGAGAACGGCCTCGTCGTCCCGGTCCTTCGCCATGCCGAGGCCATCGATGTCTGGCAGATGGCCGGCGAGATCTCGCGCCTGTCAGCCGCTGCTCGCGACGGCAAGGCGAGCCGGGAGGAACTTTCCGGCTCCACCATCACCATCACCTCACTCGGTGCGATTGGGGGCGTTGTCACCACGCCACTGATCAACACGCCGGAAACCGCGATTATTGGCGTCAACAAGATGGCCGAGCGCCCCGTTTTCGATGGCGCCGGCCGTGTCGTGCCGCGCCTGTTCATGAATCTCAGCTCCAGCTTCGATCATCGCATCGTCGATGGCTTTGAGGCCGCGACCCTGATCCAGAAAATCCGTGCCCTGCTGGAAAGCCCGGCGCGGCTCTTCATGTAGGACCTCTCATGACCACCAAGAAAACCTGCGACGTCCTCGTGATCGGCGGCGGCCCCGGCGGCTATCCCGCCGCGATCCGCGCCGGCCAGCTCGGCCTGGAGACCATTCTGGTGGAAGCCGGGCGCCTCGGGGGCACCTGCCTCATCCGTGGCTGCATTCCCTCCAAGGCGATCATCCATGCCGCGTCGAAACTGGATGAAATGCGTCATCATGCCGGTGGCGGAGCCGGCGCGATGGGGATCACTTTGAAATCACAGCCCTGCCTCGACATGGCGGGCCTTCGCGCCTGGAAGGATGGCATTGTCGACCGCCTCTCGGGCGGTGTGGCGGGCCTGCTGAAGGCTGCGAAGGTAGAGCATGTCCATGGCTGGGCCACTTTCCGCGATGCGAAGACCTGCACGGTGGAAACCGAAGAGGGCGAGGTCGAGATCACGGCGGAGAATGTCATCCTCGCCAATGGCTCGGAGGAAACAGAACTGCCGTTCCTGCCCTTTGACGGCGAGACGGTAATCAGCTCCACCGGTGCATTGGATCTCACGGAACTGCCCGAGCACCTGGCGGTGGTCGGCGCGGGTTATATCGGCCTGGAACTCGGCATTGCCTTTGCCAAGCTCGGCTCGAAGGTGACCTTCGTGGAAATGGGCCCATCCATCCTGCCGTCTTACGACAAGGAGCTGACGCGCCCCGTTTCGACCTGGCTCAAGGATCACGGCGTTGAGGTGCATCTGAAGGCGAAAGCCACGGGAAAAGGCACGAAAAACGGCGATTCCGTCCTGAAATTTGAAGATTCAGACGGCAAGGCGCGTACGGTTCGCGCCGACAAGATCCTCGTTGCCGTCGGCCGGCGCCCGCGTACTGAGGGATGGGGCCTGGAGGCCATGGCCGTCGACATGGACGGGTCTTTCATCAGAGTGAATGCGCGCTGCGAGACCGCCATGCGCGGGGTTTATGCCATTGGCGATGTGACCGGCGAGCCGATGCTGGCCCACCGCGCCACCGCCATGGGCGAGGCGGCTGCGGAGATCATCGCGGGTGTGAAGCGCAAGTTCGACCCGCGCGCTATTGCGGCGGTCTGCTTCACCGAGCCGGAACTTGTCGGGGTTGGCCTCACGCCGGATGAGGCGAAAGCGGCGGGCGAAGAGGTCATCATCGGCAAATTCCCGATGGCCGCCTCGGGCCGGGCGCTCGCCATGGATGCGGGCGAGTCCAAAGGCTTTGTCCGCATTACGGCCCGCGCCAGCGACCATGTGGTGCTCGGCATCCACGCTGTCGGCGCGCATGTGGCCGAGCTTGCGGGTGAGTTCGCCCTGGCGATCGAGATGGGCGCGGTGCTGGAAGACATTGCCGGCACGATCCATGTCCACCCGACACTCGGCGAGACGGTGATGGAATCGGCACTTTCCGCCCTCGGCCACCCGATCCATATCGCGGCGCGCTAGACACACTCCATTGTCATTTGGCAAGTCCGGCCAATGCCCTAGTCTCTTCTTCAGAGACGAGGGAGATGACCCATGGACCAGACCGACACCGCCCAACACGCCGTGCCCCAGGGCGCGCTGGACCTTTATGATGCGTATGCCCACGGGCTGATCTCCCGGCGCGATTTCTTCTCGCAGCTCAGCAAGTACGCTGTGGGCGGCGCCACCGTCGCCTCGCTCGCGGCTTGCGTCATGCCGGACTATGACAGGCAGCAGACCGGCGAGGGCGACAGCGATATCTCCGCGGAAATGGTGCCATATGCTTCGCCCGATGGCGCCGGCGAGATGATGGGCTACCTCGTCCGCCCGGCCGGCGTGACCGAGCCTGTTGGCGGCGTGGTCGTCGTGCACGAAAACCGGGGGCTCAACCCGCATATCCGCGATGTCGCGCGGCGCGTGGCGGCGGCCGGTTATGTCGCCTTCGCGCCGGACGCGCTCTATCCGCTCGGCGGCTATCCCGGAAACGATGATGATGGCCGCGAGCTGCAGAGCCAGCGCGAGTCGGCCAGGATGGTCGCCGATTTCATGGCGGCGGCTGATTTCCTGCGCGCGCATGAGGCAACGACGGAGAAGATCGGCTGTGTCGGTTTCTGCTTCGGCGGCGCGGTGACCAATCTCATGGCCGTACACCAATCCTGGCTTGCCTGCGCGGTGCCCTATTATGGCGGCTGGCCGGGCACGGAGGAAGCCGCGCTTGTCGAGGTGCCGCTACAGATCCATCTCGCGGGCCTGGATGACCGTGTGAATGCCGGCTGGCCCGCCCATCAGGCCGGGCTCGACGCGGCCGGGGCGGACTATGAAGTCTATGTCTATGAGGGCGCCAATCATGGCTTCCACAATGACACCACGGCGCGGTTCGATGCGGACATGGCCACGCTCGCCTGGTCGCGCACACTAGACTTTTTTGGCGCGCATCTGAGTTAGCAGCGCTCCGCGAGCCTATCTGGCATGTTTCTTCGGGGGGCCGTTTAGCTTCTCTGCCACGCAAAGGAAAACATGTCCGGCAATGCCAAGAAGAACTGACAGACTTCCACTACAGACGAAGATCAAGGAGTAGGAGGTATCGATCTTGTTCTGGCTGGTGAGCAGAAAAACTGCGCCCAAAGCGAGGAACAGAAGTCCAATCCCGATCAAGAAGAGAAAAACACCTCTAACAAGGGCGGAAACAACATCCATCTCGCACTCCTGCTACCAGGCCCCGATATTCTCCGCGCTCGCCCAGGGTTCCTTCGGCGCCAGCGGCTCGCCTTCCTGCAGCAGTTCGACCGAAATGCCGTCGGGCGAGCGGACGAAGGCCATATGGCCGTCGCGGGGCGGGCGGTTGATGGTGACGCCCATTTCGGCAAGGCGTTCTACGGCTTCGTAGATATTTTCCACACGATAGGCGAGGTGTCCGAAATTGCGCCCGCCGGTATAGTCTTCCGGGTCCCAGTTATAGGTCAGCTCGACCATGGGGATCTGGCTCTGGGTCGGGCGTATGCCCTCGGGGATGCCGCCAGCGCGGTCGATATCGCTCTGTGCGGCGAGGAAGACCAGGGTGAAGCGGCCTTTCTCGCTGTCGAAGCGTGTGACTTCGGTCAGGCCCAGCCCCTCGCAGAAAAAGCGCAGCGAGGCGTCGATATCGCTGACACGGATCATGGTGTGCAGGTAGCGGATGCTCATGAGACGGCTCCATTGAGCTGGCGGATCACGTCCGACAGGCGGGGTGGGAGGTTGGAATAATAGCGCTTCATGGCGACGTAGAGCACGGCGACCATCAAGGCGACGCAGAACAGGAAGGTCCCGAAAGTGTGGACCATGGTGCCCGTGGCGACGGGCTCATACCGCCCGGTCAGGGTCCAGATTTCGTACCAAAGCTGGGTGAAGAGTGCGATGCCCGGCGGGATCAGCACGGCGACGACAAGAGCGGAAACAAAGGCATAGGTGGCCGCGCGCGGTGCTTCGGCCTGGACATATCCGGTGCGGAATTCCTCTTCGCTGACCGATTTCGACAGCTCTCCCTGGTCCTGTTTCAGGGCATAGAACGCATCGGCGGACTTCCAGACCGTGTACCAGCGCCAGGCGATGAATGCGCCCCAGGCCAGGAACAGGAGCGGCAGGAGAATCAGGAGATCGGGAACTTGGTAGACCGGGTCGAGGCGCATCGCGAAAAAGCTTGTCTTCAGGCCGGCGCGACCCATGTGCCGCGCCTTCAATGAGCGGCCTAGCGCGCGTGTGCGGCCTCATAGACCAGCATTGCGCGCTTGCGAGCCACTCCCCAGTGGTAGTTATGCAGCCTGAGGTCCGACGCCAAGGCCCGATGGCAGGGAATGAACCAGCTGAGCGGATTTGCGCCCACCGCGGCGCCCACGGCGCGAGCCGCCTTGGGATGTCCGGCGGCGCAGGCGAGCGCGCCATAGGTCTGGATCTGACCGGGTGGGATTTCGAGCAGGGCGCGCCAGATCTGGCGCCGGAAGGGTGTGCCATAGAGCGCCACGGGCAGGGCCTCGCTGCGCTCGAACACACTGCGGGCCATGGTGAGGGCGGCATGGTCGTCGCGCTCGACCCGTGCGCCGGGATAGCGCCCTTTCAGGTCGGCCACGGCATCGGCCTCGCGCCGGCCCTGATGCTCGAAGCCGGTACGCTCGGGCGGATTCTCGTCGATGAAGCCGAGGGCGACCAGTCCGCGCGGGCTCATCAGCCATAGGCCCATGCCGAAAGGTGTGGGCGCCTTGCCGAGGTTCAGGGTGATGCCCTCCCCGCCGGATTTCGCCTCGCCAGGTGTGAGGCCTTCATGAGCAATGAAGAGATCGTGCAGGCGCCCGGGCCCGGAAAGGCCGGCCTCGAAGCTCGCCTCCAGTACGCTTGCGCCCTCGCGCAGGGCCTCGCCGGCAGCCCCGTGCGCAAGAGCGGACTGGTACTGTTTCGGGCTGAGGCCGGCCCAGCGGCTGAACTCGCGCTGGAAATGGGTCGGCGACAGCCCGACGGCGGCGGCGCAGGTGGCAAGGTCGGGTTGGTCGGGCCAGGTATCGCCGAGAAAGCTCAGCGCATCGGCCATGCGCGTATAGGCGGCCGAGCGTTCATCGAGGGGCATGGACAGGATTTTCGACATGGCGCCAGATTGGCAGGCGCGCGTCTGGCTCGCCACCCGCTTCTTGCTCTAGATAGGAATTTCGCCATTGGCCGCCAGCACATCGCCGGCAAGGTAGAGCGAGCCGCAGATCAGGATCTGGGCGGGATACGTGGCTGCGGCGGCTTTCAGGGCGGCGCTGAAGCTTTCATGTGCTTCGGCTTCCAGGCCGGCGCTGCGGGCATGGGCGGCAAGATCGGCCGGATTGGCGCCATGGTGACCTTCGCTGTTGGGGCAGGTGAAGACGCGGGGGGAGGCGGCCTGGAAGCTCTCGAAAAAGCCGCGCGCGTCCTTGCTTGCCATCATCGCGCAGACGAGAACGGTCTCGCCCGGCATGTGGCTGAGGACATCGGCCACGGCGCGCGCAGCATGGGGGTTGTGCCCGCCATCGAGCCAGACCTCGGCGCCCCCGGCCATCTGCGTGACCGGGCCGTGTGAGAGATGCTGCATCCGCGCCGGCCAGACCGCGCTTCGTGCGCCTTTCCAGATTGCTCCCTGCGTGATCGCCGAGTGACCCCAGAGTTTGAGTGCCTTGGCCGCGAGGGCGGCATTCGCCCGTTGGTGACCGCCCAGCAGGGTGAGGTCCTCGGGCATCTGGAAAATTTCGCTGGGGGTGAGGAAGGTTAGTGGCACGCCCTGGCGTTCGGCCTCGGCCTCGATGACTTCGCTCACATCCTGCCACTGAATGGCACTGACTGCGCGGCAGCCGGGCTTGATGATGCCAGCTTTCTCGCCCGCAATTCCGCGCAGATCGTCGCCCAGGAATTGCTTGTGATCATGGTCGATCGGGCAGATCACGGCCACAGCGGGCGCCGGTACGATGTTCGTGGCGTCATACTTCCCGCCAAGCCCGACCTCCAGGATGAGGAGATCCGCGGGCGACTCGCTAAAGGCGAGCAGCGCGGCGGCGGTTGTGGCCTCGAAATGGGTGATTTCACCAGGCCCGAGCGCGGCACGCACCCGTTCCAGCGCATCGGCAAAAGCACTGTCGCTGATCAACTCACCGGCCAGGCGCACGCGTTCGTTGAAACGCACCAGATGGGGCGAGGTGAAGACATGCACCTTCAGCCCGGCAGCCTCGGCCATGGCGCGCAGGAAGGCGCAGGTCGAGCCCTTTCCATTGGTTCCGGCCACATGGATGACCGGGGGAAGATGGTGATGCGGATTACCGAGATCTTCAAGCAGCTGCTGGATCCGGCCGAGGGAGAGCTCAATATCCTTCGGATAGTGGCCCTCAAGCGCGGCGAGCGCGGCTTTCAGCCGCGATGCGGGGTCGGTCAATCGGCCGCCTCTTTTCCAGCGGGCCTGGACCGGCCATCGGGCTCAACATCCGGCGCCGGCGCGGCCACATTCGGCACTTCCCGGTCGCCCGAACGGCGCAGCTTCGGCATCAGGTGATAGAGCACCCGCGCCAGCGTCGCCTTGAGGTCATGGCGGTGGGAGACGATGTCCACCTGGCCCTTCTCGCGCAGGAATTCCGAGCGCTGGAAACCATCGGGCAGTTTCTCGCGAATGGTCTGCTCGATCACGCGCGGGCCGGAAAAGGCGATCATCGCGCCCGGTTCGGCAATGTGTACGTCGCCGAGCATGGCATAGGAGGCCGAAACTCCGCCCGAGGTCGGATCGGTGAGGATCACCACATAGGGCAGGCCGGCTTCCTGGACCTCGTCGATGGCCAGCGTCGTGCGCGGCATCTGCATCAGCGACAGCGTGCCTTCCTGCATGCGCGCACCGCCCGAGGCCGTACACACAACAAAGGCGGCCTTGCGCGCCACGGCGAGCTGAGCCGCGGCAATGAAGGCCTCGCCGGCGGCCATGCCGAGTGAACCGCCCATGAAGGCAAAGTCCTGCACCAGCACGACGGTTGGAATGCCGTCCACCTTGCCGAACCCGGCGGCCATGCAGTCATCCTGGCTGATCGGCGGGCCGCCCTCGACGGTCTCTTCCTTCTCGCGGCCGGAAATCTTGGCGCGCGCCGCTTTCAGGCGAGAGGGATAGGGCTTGTCGTCGCGGAATTTCAGCGGATCGACCGACACCTCGGGAAGAAGGATCGGCTCCCAGCGCTCATCGTCGAAGAGGAGGCGGAAACGGCGGCGCGGCGAGATACGCAGATGCGCGCCGGCCGGCGTCACATACCAGCTCTCTTCCAGGTCGCTGCGATAGACCAGTTCGCCGCTCGTCGGGCATTTCACCCAGAGATTTTCCGGCGTGTCTTTCTTGTTGAGCCACGACTTCAGCCCGGGCGGTCTAAAATTGGTAAGCCAGTTCATTGCCAGTTATCCTGCACTGCGCCCATCGCCTAAGAGGCCGCCTCCGCAATCGCCTCGCTCAGTTCTCTTGCCAACCGTCCCATCCCAGCCGGAGCATCAGCAAAGTGCCCTGATTCCAGAGCTTTTGCAGCATGGTCTACGAAAGCCGACCCAACGACAACCCCATCGGCGATCTTTGCCATCTCTGCAGCCTGCGCGCCGGAGCGCACGCCGAAGCCGACACAGACCGGAAGACCCGAAATCCGCCGTGCGGCGTTGATTTTCGGGGCGATTTCGCGCGGATCGGCCGCTCCGGCTCCGGTCACGCCCGTCACCGACACGAAGTAGAGAAAGCCCGAGGCACCCTCGGCCACCCGCGCCATGCGGGCCTCTGTCGTGGTCGGCGTGGCCAGACGAATCACTGAAATCTCGTGCTCGGCAAGGTGTTCGCGCAGCGGGGCATCCTCTTCCGGCGGCAGGTCGACCGTGATTACACCGTCGATTCCGGCCGTCGCGGCCGCATCGGCAAAGGAGTCATAGCCCATGTGATGGACCGGGTTGGCATAACCCATCAGGATCAGCGGCGTCTCGCTGTCGACCTCACGAAAGCGGCGGGCGAGCGCCAGGACATCAGCCAGTTTCGTGCCGGCCGCCAGGCTGCGCTGTCCGGCCAGCTGGATCGAGGGGCCGTCGGCCATGGGATCTGTGAAGGGTGCGCCCAGCTCGATGATATCGGCGCCGTTCTCGCGCAGCGCCATCAGCGCCTGGAAGCTCGTCTCAAGGTCCGGGTCGCCGGCCATGAGATAGGCGACGAGCGCGGCACGGCCTTCAGCGCGGGTTTTCTCGAAACAGGCGGAAATGCGGGATGTGGGCATGGCGCACGCCTTATGACCTATTGCGCGCAGCTGTCCACCACCCAGTGCGCAAAGTCTGCATTTGCATGGGCGACGGGCAGGGCCAGGATGGCGGGTGTTTCATGCGGATGCAACGCACGGATGCGCGCCTCGATCCGTGGCCACAGCGTCTCGGGCGCCTTGACCCAGACGAGATACTCTTCCTCGCGCTGGAGCTCACCATTCCAGACATAACGTGCCTGGACCGGCCCGGAAATATTGGTGCAGGCGGCCATCTGCTCGCTCACCAGCGCCTCGGAGACCGCTTCGGCGCAGGCGAGATTGGGGACGTTTACGCGGATGATGAGGAGACCGGTCATACTGGATTGCGTGGCTAGAAGTCTTTCCCGTTCACATGCTGGATATTGAGCGTCTCCAGGTTCACGCCATCGGCGCAGCGCAGATTGATGGCCGCCATTTCAGAGCCATCCGGGCCGACGCCATAGCCAAAGGCCTCCACCCCGCAGGTGGAACAGAAATTGTGGTCGATGACATTCTTGTTGAAGTGATAGGTCGTGTAGGCGCCTTCGCCCTGCGTCAGGGAGAAGTTATCGCGCGGCACGAAGGCGAGCTTGAAGCCCTTCATTGCACAGTGCGAGCAATTGCACTCGAAGGCGGTGGAAAATTCGCCTTCAGCCTCGAAACGGATGGCGCCGCAATGGCATCCGCCGGTGATCTTCGTCATGCACTGTCTCCTGTTAGGGGCTCGGCCCGGTGGCAGACTATACAGATCTTGTTGCCGTCGGGATCACGAAAATAGGCGCCGTAGAAATTCTCGTGGTATTGCGGGCGCAGGCTCGGCGCGCCTTCCTCTGTGGCCCCGCCGGCGAGCGCCAGGGCAAAGGCCGCATCCACCGCCGCTCGGCTCGGTGCGATGAGGGCGGTCATGTTACCATTGCCGGGATTGGCCGGTGCGCCGTCGAAGGGCGTGGCGAGCACGAAGAAGGGGCGCCCGCCATCCGGCGCGGTCCACATCACGAAGGCTTTTGCTTTGGCCGGATCGCGCCGCGGCAGGCCGAGCACCTCCATGATCGGCGCATAGAAAGCCTCTGCGCGTGCCTTGTCCGGTGTGCCGAGCGTGACGTGGGAGATCATGCCGCCCGCTCAGATCTCCATGCCGAGATGGCCGGCGACGGAGAAAATGTCCTTGTCGCCGCGCCCGCACATATTCAGGATCATCAGGCCGTCCGGGCCGAGCTCCCGGGCCAACTCGCCGGTGCGGGCGAGGGCGTGGGAGGGCTCCAATGCCGGGATGATGCCTTCCAGGCGCGTGCAGAGCTGGAAGGCGTCGAGCGCTTCACTGTCGGTACAGGAGAGATATTCCGCCCGGCCGGTATCGCGCAGGAAGGCATGCTCCGGGCCGATGCCGGGATAGTCGAGCCCGGCGGAAATCGAGTGGGCATCGAGGATCTGGCCGTCCTCGGTCTGCAGAAGATAGGTCTTGTTGCCGTGCAGGATGCCCGGCTGGCCGCCATTGAGCGCAGCGGCATGCTCGCCGGTCTCAATGCCATGACCGGCCGCTTCGACGCCTATGAGGCGCACGCTTTCATCCTCAATGAAAGGATGGAACAGGCCGATGGCATTCGAGCCGCCGCCGATACAGGCCATCACCGCATCGGGCAGGCGGCCCTCGCGCTCCAGGATCTGCGCGCGCGCCTCGCGGCCGATGACCGACTGGAAGTCGCGCACCAGCTCCGGATAGGGGTGCGGGCCGGCCGCCGTGCCGATGCAGTAGAAGGTGTCCTCGACATTGGTCACCCAGTCGCGCAGCGCCTCGTTCATGGCATCCTTCAGCGTGCCGGTGCCGGACGTGACCGGCACGATCTCCGCGCCGAGCAGGCGCATGCGGAAGACGTTCGGCTTCTGGCGCTCGACATCAGTGGCGCCCATGAACACCACGCAGGGCAGGCCGAAGCGCGCGCATACCGTGGCGGTGGCCACGCCATGCTGGCCCGCTCCGGTCTCGGCGATGATCCGCGTCTTGCCCATACGCCTGGCCAGCAGCACCTGGCCGAGGCAGTTATTGATCTTGTGCGCGCCGGTATGGTTGAGCTCGTCGCGCTTGAGATAGATCTTCGCGCCGCCGAAATGGTCGGTCAGCCGCTCGGCGAAATAGAGCGGGGAAGGACGGCCGACATAATGGGCCCAGAGATCGTCCATTTCCGCGGCAAAGGCCGGGTCCTGTTTGGCGGCCCTGTATTCGGCTTCCAGGTCCAGAATCAGCGGCATCAGGGTTTCGGCGACATAGCGCCCGCCAAACTCGCCGAAGCGTCCGTTCTCGTCCGGCCACTGATCCCAGGTATTTCTAACATCCATTGCGTACAGCTTTCCTCGAAAGAGAGCTTCCTAAACCGAAGGGCAGGCCATGAAAAGCGCAAGGCCGCGTACCCTTGTCAGCCCATGGGCGGATAGAAGAATTCTTCCCGCACGATCTTGCCATCGGCCACCGTATAGAGACCCACCTCGCGCATCTGCATGCGCTGGCCGGATTCCTTGTTGGTGACATCCATGTCGAAGATCAGGGTGAACTTGTCGTCACCGGCCATGAAAGGCCCTTCGGCAGTCGCCGAATGGACCTCATGGGCACCGAACCACCAGTCATGCTTGCCGCGAATGGCATCAAGCCCGGCCGCCTCGCGCCCGCTCTCGCCCATGGCCAGCGCTTCCACAGAGACACAGGCCTCGTCATAGAGCGTGTCCAGCGCTTTCAGTTCCTGGCGCGAATTGCAGTATTCGGCCAGCCTGGTGGCCACATCGGTGAGTGTCTGTGGAAACATGGGTGCATCCTCCTTGCCCGCCCTCTGTTCTAGCATAGAACAAAAACCGAACAACAGGAATCTTTCAAGCGCTCTTCGCCGCCGTGATGAAGGCCTTGATCTTGGCGGCATCCTTCAGGCCCGGCCCGCGTTCCACGCCGGAGGAGACATCCACCGCGGTCGCGCCGGTGAGTGCGATGGCGCCGGTGACATTGTAGGGCGTGAGGCCCCCGGCGAGGATCCAGGGTTTCGCCGGGCTCCAGCCTTCCAGGACCGACCAGTCGAAGGAGCGGCCATGCCCGCCCATCCGGTCGGCATCCTTTGGCGGCTTGGCATCGGCAAGCAGGCGGTCTGCAGCCTCATAGGCCGCAAGCGCGTCGAGATCGGCCCGCGTCGACACGCCGGAGGCCTTCCAGACCTGCACGCCGGTGCGCGCCTTGATCTCGGCCACACGTTCAGGGGTCTCGTGTCCATGCAGCTGCAGCGTGCGGATGCCGAGCGCGGTGACACGGTCGATGAGCGCGTCATCCGGGTCGACCATCAGGGCCACGGGCGTGGCATCGCCGATGGAGAGCAGCAGGGTCTCGACAGCCTCGGGGGTGACCGCGCGCGGCGAACGTTCGAAGAAGACAAAACCGATCCAGTCGGCCCCGGCCTCTGCTGCACGGCGAACCGTGTCCGGATCCGTCAATCCGCAGATCTTGACCTGTACCAAGGCCCTAGTTCGCCGGGCCGGTGGAGACGGCCACCATGGCGGCGCGCAGGGTGCGCTCGCCGATCTTCCAGCCGTTCTGGAAGCACATGGCGATCGTGCCGGCGGGCTGGTCGGACGGGATCTGGCTGACGGCCTGGTGCAGGTTCGGATCGAAGCTTGCGCCCGGTGCGGCATCTACCGCGGTCACACCGTGGCGAGCGAGCACGGTGTGCAGCTCCTTCTGGGTCATTTCGATGCCGCCCATCAGGGACTTTCCGGCCTCGCTGAGGGCCTCGCGCTCATCCTGGCTGAGCGCTTCCATGGCGCGTGAGAGATTGTCGGAGACAGACAGAAGATCGCCGGCAAAGCGCTCGATGGCGTAGACACGGGCATCGGCTGTTTCACGCGCCGCGCGCTTGCGGACATTGTCCACCTCGGCAATCGAGCGCAGCAGTTTATCCTGCAGGTCGGCTTTTTCCGCTTCCAGCGCGGCGATGGGATCGACCACGGGTTCCTCGGGTGCCTGTTCGGCCATGTCGGTCTCGGTTTCCGCACCAGCCGCGCCGGTCTCGTCGATCTCCGGGTCGGGTTTTACGTCGTCACTCATCCACGTTCATCCTTCATGTGAGGGCCACCCAGGATCCGGCTCACCACGCGCGCGGTGTAGTCGACCATGGGGATCACCCTGGCATAATTCAGGCGCGTGGGGCCGATGACCCCGAGCGCGCCGATCACTTGTCGCTGAGCATCCATATAGGGGGCGACGATCACGCTTGAACCCGACAGCGGAAAGAGGGTGTTCTCCGAGCCGATAAACAGGCGCACACCCTCGGCGGTGCGGGTCTTGTCGAGAATGTCGAGCATTGACTGCTGGCGTTCGAGCACATCGAAGAGCTGACGCACCCGGTCAAGGTCCTGGGCGGCCTCGGCATCTTCGAGCAGATTGGCATGGCCGCGCACGATGAGACGCGGCTCCAGTGCCTCCGAAGCGCCGCTCCATTCGGCCAGGCCCTGCTCGACCAGGCTCGCGGTGACTTCGTCCAGTGCGGCGCGGCGCTCGGCCAGTTCGCGGCGGATCTCGCCCTGAACCTCGGCAATCGACCGGCCCTTCATGCGGGTGTTGAGGTAGTTGCTCGCCTCGATCAGCGCGGTGGCCGGCAGGCCTGCAGGCAGCTTCACGATGCGGTTTTCCACGTCGCCATCCTCGGTGACGAGCACGCAAAGCGCATCACCGGTCGAGAGCGGCACGAACTCGACATGGCGCACCGGCACGTCGCGGGTGGGGGCCGAGACCAGCCCTGCGCCATGGGCAACACCGGAAAGCAGCGAGGAGGCTTCCGACAGCACGCTCTTCAGGTCGCGGCCGGCCTCGCCGAGGCGGCGCTCGATTTCCAGCCGGTCGTCCTCGCCCGGATCGCCGGTTTCCAGGAAACCGTCCACGAAGAGGCGCAGGCCCATATGCGTGGGAAGGCGGCCAGCGGAAATGTGCGGGGAATCGATCAGGCCAAGCTCGGTAAGGTCGGACATGACATTGCGGATCGAGGCTGGCGAGAGCGAGATGCCCGAGCGCGACAGCGTGCGTGAGCCAACCGGCTCGCCCGTGGAGAGATAGGACTCCACGATTGTCCGGAAGATGTCGCGCGAGCGCGCATCCAGATTTTGCAACAGCGACTGTGTCGACGCGGACATGTCCATAGCGATATTGCCAGTAAGTGCGGGCGGGCAGCTTTTCAAGCATTTGCCGTGCGGAAGCATGCTCTCTGGCTGTTCTTGGTTAGCGGTCCCTGAAGCGGGGGCGGAAAACTCCGGTGCCACCGTCAAATCCACCTCAAGCCAGGTGCATTAGGGCTGAGGCGTGGAATTGCGCCGAGATTCGGTGCGCCAGAGAGGGGCCAGCGCAGATGCGGTTTCGATCCGCCAGGCAGGATATTGCCCGCGACCGCCGGGGCGCCACGGCGGTGGAGTTCGCCCTTGTTGCGCCGGTGCTCCTGTTCATGGTGATCGCGATCGTCGAATACAGCCTCTTCTATTTCAAGACGAGTTTCCTCAAGCATGTCCTCTATGAGGCCAGCCGCAATGTGCAGACCGGCGAGGTGCAGGATGCCGGCGACCCCCAGGCCTATTTCCAGACCGAGTTCTGCCAGGATGCGATCTTCCTGATCCAGTGCGAGCACGTCTATTTCGACGTCCGCTCGGCCGCCTCGCTCTCGGCGGTGACCTTCCCGGCGGCGACCTTCAACAGCCAGGGCGAGCCGACGAATTTCGTCTTCCAGCCCGGCAGCGCCAACCAGATCACCACCATGCGCGTGGCCACGCCCTATCGGTTCGTGACGCCCTTCATGCAGGACGTGTTTCAGCCTGATGGCACCCCGGCCATCATTGTCGGCTATTCCGTCGCGCGGAACGAGCCTTTCTGATGGTGCGCGGGATATCCTCTTTTCGGGATGGGACGCGCGGTGTGGCGGCGCTGGAATTTGCGCTGATCGCGCCGATCCTGGCGGTGCTGATCTATGGTCTGACGGAGATGACCCTGCGTTTCCGCGCGGCCGATGAATACCAGCGCTACCTGCAGCAGGCTGGCGATTATCTCTCACGCGAGGACGAGCTTTTCAGCTCCGATATCGACGAGATCTATGCCGCCTCCAGCCAGATGATCCGTTCGGCCAGCCTGACCGGGAACCTGCATCTCGATGTCTCTTCCATCGGCTTCAAGACCGACGGCTCGCCGGAACTGCTCTGGCGGCGCCATCGCGGCGACATGCCGCCGGGCTTCGATCTCAGCGAGGCCGAGGGGCTCGGCGCGCCGGGTGAGAGCGTGCTGCGGGTTTCGGCCCGCTTCAGCTATGAGAGCCCGATCAGCCAGATCATCGGCGCGGGGCGGATGAACCTCGACGATGCGGTCTATTACCGCCCGCGCGTGACCCGGCTCATCGCGATTGACGGGGAGATCCATGACGATGGCGCCGACTGGGTCAATGACGGGGATTCCACCGCCGCACCGACCAATGGCGAGGACGCTGTCGGGACGGTAGAACCATGAAGGGGTTTGCTCGCGATACAAGCGCCGGCATTGCCGTGCCCATGGCGCTGATCTCGGCCATGGTCTTCGTCATGGTGGGTCTGGCCGTGGATGGTTCTCGCGCCTTTCTCGCACGCGACAAGTTTCAGGCTGCCCTCGATGCCGCAGCCCTCGCGGTCGGCACGACCTATGACGATGATGACGCGCTCGATACACTGGCGACCGATTTCGTGGCGCGCAATTTCCAGATGTCAGGCACGACCGTGAACCTGGTGGACGTCACCGCCACGTCAGAGGATGTCGTCGTCACCGGCAATTTCGACCTCGACACCTATTTCGTTCAGGTCTTTGCACGCGACAAGCTCACCCTGTCGGCCGAGACCGAAGTGAAACGTGCCGGCGGCGGGCTGATGGTGGCGCTGGTGCTCGACAATACCGGCTCGATGTGGAGCAACAACAATATCGGCTCCCTGCGCGGGGCCGCCCAGACGCTGGTCGACAATGTGTTCGACGGCAAGACCCAGGAAGACGATCTGCGCTTTGCCGTGGTGCCCTATGCCGCAGCGGTCAATCCCGGCGCGGTGGCCGACGACATCATCGCCGTGCCGCGCCCATATGGCCTCTCGTCCCAGACCGATGAGACCGCCTGGAAGGGCTGTGTCTCGGAGCGCTGGGGCGCCAACAGCCTTGCAGACACGCCGGCCAGCACAGCGACCTGGACGCCGTATTATTATCCCGATGGCGTCGACAATAATTACACGCCTGGCAACGGGGCCAGCATCGTGCCGGGCGGGGTGATCGATACCAACCAGATCACCGGCCCGAATATCGGCTGTCCGAGCCAGATCCTGCCCCTGACCAGCTACAAGTCGCAGGTCGATGCGGCGCTGTCGGCCATGCGTGCCTGGAACCGGGGCGGCACACTGACAGACATTGGCATGGCCTGGGGCATTCGCGTGCTCTCACCCGGAGCGCCCTATACCGAGTCCGCCAATCATCTCGATGTGAAGAACAATCAGCCGATCTGGGTCAGCCCGCGCTGGCGCCGGGCGATTGTGCTGATGACGGATGGCGAGAGCAGTTTCTACAATTATCCCGGCAGGAATGGCTCGGATTACAATCAGGAAGGCACGCGCCCAAACGATTCCCATTCCAGTGCGTCGGACTATACCGCCTATGGCCGCTGGAACGAGACCGGCTCGAACGCCAAGGCGATCTATGACAGTGCGCCCGGCTATGTCCGCGCCGATGGCTCAACGGACAACACGGCGCGCGGAAAGATGAACCGCCGGATTTTCGATCTTTGCGAGACCGCCAAGTCACAGGGCATCGTGGTCTATTCGGTGGTGTTCACCTCCAGTGTCGGACCGGAGACGCGCGAGATGTATCGCGCCTGTGCGTCCGATCCGGGAAAATACTGGTATGCCCCGACCCAGTCGGCACTGACCACGGCATTTGAACAGGTCGGCAGCGACCTGTCCAAACTCCGCATTACACGCTGAAGCCTAATCCTGGAGGTCAGCCTCCAGCTCGTCGCTGAGCGCGTTCAGCCGCGCCGCGATCTTGCCGCGCAGGACCTCGCCGGCCTCGCGTGAGCGGACCGCCCGGATCACGGTGTGCCGGAGCCTGTGCATGGCCGCGCGGACATCGCGGGGATCGGTTTCCACCTCTCCTTCCAGCAGGGCGCCAAGCCGGGCATGAATGGCCGTCAGGGCCTCTTCTTCCTTTTCGAGCCTGGCCTGGCCGGCAGGCGCGATGTGCATCGTCTTCTTGCCGTCTTCGAGGCGTGCCTCGACCAGGCCGAGATCCTGCAGCACCTCGAGCGCCGGATAGATCACGCCCGGGCTGGGCACATAACGGCCCCCGGAACGGGTCTCGATCTCGCTGATCAGGCCGTAGCCGTGACATGGCTCAGAGCCGATCAGGTCGAGCAGCAGGAGTTGGAGGTCGCCATGAGCGAGCGGGCGGCGCCTGCCACGCCCCGGGCCGCGTCCACGACCGCGTCCGAAGCCGCGATGACGATGTCCGGGTCCGCGATGATGGCGGAAATGGTGGGGGTGAGAATGATGTTGTCTCAAGATATATCCTTTCTGATTTCGTTATATCTAAACGATATCTAATTATCGATATATCTAAATGCAAGTGCGCGTGTCGAAATTCTCCGATCAGGCTGCAGTGCAGCATGGCCAGTGGGTGGACAGGCGCTTGAAAACTCGCCATCGACGCGCTCAGAAAGACAAAGATCCAGAAGGACCTTCATGACCAAACTGATCCGCCCCTCCGGCCGCGCCGCAGACGAGCTTCGCCAGATCAGCCTGGAAACGGGTGTCACCCGCTATGCCGAGGGCTCGTGCCTTGCCAAGTTTGGCCACACCCATGTGCTGTGCACTGCCAGCTGGAGCGACAGCGTGCCGGGCTGGATGCGCGGTTCGGGCAAGGGCTGGGTGACGGGCGAATACGGCATGTTGCCGCGCGCGACCCATACGCGCGGCAACCGCGAGGCCGCGCGGGGCAAACAGTCCGGCCGGACCCAGGAAATCCAGCGCCTCATCGGGCGCTCGCTCCGTTCCGTGACGGATCTCTCAGCCCTCGGCGAGAACCAGATCACGATCGACTGTGATGTCCTGCAGGCCGATGGCGGCACGCGCACGGCGGCCATCACTGGCGGCTTCGTCGCCATGGCGCTGGCTTGCCGCTACCTGGTGGAAGAGGGCGTGATCACCGAGAATCCGGTGCGCAAGCATGCCGCTGCCGTTTCGGTGGGCTTGTTCCAGGATACGCCCGTGCTTGATCTCGACTATCCGGAAGATTCCGGGGGCGAGGGCGACATGAATGTCGTGATGAGCTCCGATGGTGGGTTCATCGAGGTGCAGGGGACCGGCGAGGAACGCCCGATGACGCGCGCGGAGCTGGCGACACTCCTGGAACTGGCGGAAAAAGGCTGCAGCGAACTGTTCGACGCCCAGCGCGCCGTGCTGGAAGAAGACGACTAGCGGGCCTCGGGCTCCTGCCCGCCGGCGGATGGATTGACGCGCTGCACATCGTGCCGGCGTGGCTTTGGATGCAGCTCGACAATGCGCAGCGCCGCGGCGAGCAGCAGGATCGCGGCAGGCAGCATCAGAAAGCGCATCGCGCCCTGTAGCGATACGCCGTCCGCGCTGGTCTGGAAGGTTTGTAGAGCCGAGCGCAGGAACAGCACGAACAGCACCACGATAATCACTTCGGCGAGGGTCTGCTTGAGCTCGCCGATGCTCTCGACATGCAGCCATTCCGGCAGGCCCAGCTCGCGCGTGGATTTTTCCGGCCGCACGAACAGCGTGTAGGTGCCATAGGCAAAGAACAGCAGGACCACGGCGATCAGGAAATTGTCCAGCGCGGCCATCAGGGAGATCATCGCCGCCTCTTCCTGCGGCAGGTCTTCGCCTTCTTCGCCGCCATGGCCGAACTGCTCGGCAAAGGCCAGGATGGTGTTCTCGGTGCCGAGCCAGAACATCAGAAGGGCTCCGGCGATGGAGTTGACCACGGCAATCAGGGTGAAAAGGCGCGAGACGCCGAATACCAGGCGTTCCAGCGCATTGATGTTCATGTCGGGTAACTGCGGCTGCTGGGTATCGGATCAACCCAACGTGTCTGCGGCTTGGCGGTTCCATACACCGGCCGGGCAAGCGGCCTTTCCTACTCCGCCGCGATTGCCTCTGAGCTCTCGCCGTTCTCGTCGTCGAAGACGAGGATGTCGCCGGGCTGGCATTCCAGCTCGCGGCACAGCGCCTCCAGCGTGGAAAAGCGCACGGCCTTGGCCTTTCCGGTTTTCAGGATGGAGAGATTTGCCAGGGTCACACCGACTCGCTCTGACAGTTCCGTCAGGGACATGCGGCGTTCCAGAAGGACGCGATCGAGAGTGACACGAATTGCCATCAGCGCCTCCTTTAGATGGTCATCTTCTCTTCCTCGCGCAGGCGGGTGCCTTCCCGGAACACCTGCGAGAGGATGAGCAGGGCAGCGACAGCAGCCCAGACGACGAAGTTGATGCCCAAAGAGGGGTGTGAAATGGCTTCGGAAGGCTTAAGAAACGTACGCATGCACACAACAAAGAATATGGTGGCGATTTCCATGGCCGCCAGAGTTGCCGCAATACGGGTGAGCCGTGTGGCATTTTCCGGCACGAACGGATCGCCGTCGGCGAGGGTGGTGAGAATTCGGCGCAGTTGCAGGCAGACATAGATGATGCCCGGCAGGATGATCGCCAGCGTGGCCAGGATGAAGACGAAATTCAGCGGACTGAGATCGTCGGCCGCCGTGGCGTTGGGCAGAGCCAGCTCGCCCCCGTTGAGCACGACAGCCAGGCCGACGCACAGCATGATGAAAACAAACCCGCCAATCACCAGCGTCAGCCAGATGATGGCGGTCATGAGAATCGACAGGGCAGCAGCCATTGAGTTGCGCGAGCGCGATGTCATGTCACCAATGTATCCGACGTGAGTTGAGGTCATTCTTACTGTAAAACGATATACGTGTTCGCTGCGAATGCAAGAACGGAGCCGAGAAAGGTGCTGCACATGATTGTTCGTAAACTGATGCCGGGACGATTGGTTGCGGCCACCCATAATGCCGGCAAGGTGCGGGAGCTGAAGGATTTGTTCGAGCCGCTGGGCTTTGAGGTGGTCTCGGCGGCGGACCTGAATCTCGACGAGCCGGACGAGACCGAGTTCACCTTCGAGGGCAATGCGCTGATCAAGGCGCGCGCGGCGTGCAGGGCCACCGGCGCACCGGCCCTGTCCGATGATAGCGGGCTGTCCGTGGACGCGCTCGGCGGTCAGCCGGGTGTCTTCACCGCCGACTGGGCCGGCAAGCCGCGCGACTTTTCCAAGGCCATGGAAAAGGTCGAGCGCGCCCTGCATGATGTGGATGCTACCGACCGCTCGGCGGCCTTCCACTGCTGCCTCGCTGTGGTCTGGCCCGATGGTCATGAGGAACTGTTCCACGGCATCGTGAAGGGCGAACTGGTCTGGCCGCCGCGCGGGGATCGAGGTTTCGGTTTCGACCCGGTCTTCGTTGCCGACGGCGAGACAGAGACCTTCGGCGAGATGGACCCGGCGAAGAAGCACGCCATGAGCCACCGGGCCGATGCGTTCGCGAAACTGAAGGCTGCCCTGCTTTGATGGATTATCACCGCCTGGATGAGGTCGGGCCGGGTCACGGCTTCGGCATCTATGTCCACTGGCCCTATTGCGCGCGGATCTGCCCGTATTGCGACTTCAATGTCTATGCCGCCAAGGACCGGGACGAGACACCTCTGATCGAGGCGATATGCAATGACATTGCCGCGCAGAAAGCGATCCTGCTGCGCAGCCACTCTGCGCCCGACACGCTGTATTTCGGAGGTGGGACGCCTTCCCTGATCTCCCCAGCCGGGCTGTCACGGATCATCGCCACGGTTGCCGACAGGTGTGGCGCCCTGCGCGGCGAGATCACGCTGGAGGCCAATCCGAACGATATCACGCCCCAGCGCCTGGCCGAATGGAAAGCGCTGGGCGTGACCCGGCTCTCGATCGGGGTGCAATCCCTGGAGGACGACACGCTTGCGTTCCTGGGGCGCGATCATTCGGGGGATGATGCGCGCCGGGCCGTGGCGCTGGCGCTGGAGACATTTCCCAATACCAGCGTGGATCTCATCTATGCCCGGCCGGGCCAGACGCTTTCGGCCTGGGAGAAGGAGCTGACGGCGGCACTCGATTTCGGCGCCCCGCACCTGTCGCTCTATGAGCTGACCATCGAGGAGCGCACCGCCTTCGGCCGCCGGGCGGCGCGGGGCGAACTGGTGCCGATGGATGAGGATGGCCAGGCTGATCTCTATGAACTGACGCAGCAGGTCTGCGAGAGCGCAGGCCTGCCGGCCTATGAGATTTCAAACCATGCCCGCGCACCGGAGCTCCAGAGCCAGCACAATCAGATCTACTGGAACAGCGGGGACTGGATCGGCGTCGGGCCGGGCGCACATGGACGGCTGACCTATGGCACCGGGCGCAATGCGACGGTCTGCCATCGCCGGCCCGCTGACTATATCGCCGCCGCATGTCATGGCCGGGTCGGTTGGGCCGAGACCGAACGGCTCGGCGAGGCGGAGATCGGCCAGGAGTTTCTCGCCATGGGCCTGCGCGTCGCGAAGGGTCTGGACATGGCGCGTCTGGAGCGCCTTACCGGCCCGTTAGACACAGCGCGGCTGGCCCAGCTGGAAGAGGCTGGTCTCTTGTCGCGCGATAAAGGACGGCTCGCACTCACGCCACAGGGGCGTCTGCTTGCCGATCATGTGGCCGCTCAATTGTCGAAATGATCCCCTGAAACGTATGGCGCCCGGACAGGGGGGGATGTCCGGGCGCCCACTCGCTACGGTTCACCGGGAGGGGAAGGGACCGGTGAGCGATAAGCAGGTTCGCCATCAAGCGGTCGGGGTCTCCGCGCTGGCCTTAACCCTGCCTATGGTTGTAAATATGCCACGCCTTTTGAAAATTTCAATTCACAAAGACGTAATATGTTGAGTGTGTTTTTTGTGCAGCGCGTCTGTTAGCGTCGATCATCGTCGTCATCATCTTCGGAATCCTCGATGATGAAGAGCCGCGGATTAATCGACACGCCGGTCTGGACATTGTCGAGCTGCACCGTGGTCTCGCCATTATTGGCATCGAGCACACGCCAGCCGAGCAGGTCATAAGTGCCGGCATTGAAGATCATGGTCAGCTCGCCCTCGGCTTCTTCGGTAGGGTCGATCACAGTGATTGCGACCACGCCATTGGCGCGCTGCACCCGCAGCACTTCCGCGTCGGTTTCGAAGTCGACATCATTGTCGAGCAAGAGGCCGAGCGGCGTTGCTCTGAGCGGCACACGGTCGACGGTGTCCAGTTCGGTGTCCTGCATGGCCACGGTAACGCCGTCGGCGGCGATCAGGATCGGCACCGGCTCGTCATACTCAAACCGCATGCGGCCGGGGCGCTGCAGATAGAAGGTGCCCTCGCTCATCGAATAGTTCTGGTCGACCTGGATGAATCGGCCCTGTGCGGTGTGTGTGCGGGCCAGCGCATTGGAGGCTTCCTTCAGGATGGCCCGGCGCTGGTTCGGCGAGACGATGCTCGGATCTGGCGCCTCGGAGGACTGGCCCACCGTTTCGCGCGCGTCCTGAGGACGCTCGATCACGGGCGGGGCGACCGGGGTGGGCAGGCTCTCTTCCTCGCCGACCGGGACATCGGAGCGATTCGGCTCAGATTCGGTCGCTTGGACCTCGACAAGGTCGGTCTCTGGCGCGGGGACGCGCACTTCGGCAACAAGGGTTGCGATCTCCTGTTCGGTCATCGCAGGTGCAGCCGCTTCAACGATTTCGGCCGGGGCCGGGCTCGCAGCGGCTGAGACGTCGACGCCGCCAATCATTCCGGCAGCAAGGGCAATAAAGCTCGACAGCATGGAGAACTGCCTTTCCTTCAGCAAAAAGTCACTTGCAGGCAATCTAGCCGGGTTTGCTAACGAGATAGGGGCAGAAATGGGGCATTTACGCCGATTTTCGTTGGCATCTATTCAGACAGGCCCGATTCCTGAACCTCCCGTCATCCGCCGGGTCAGTCGCTGCAATCGGGGCCGGATCCGCAGATAGCCGCGATAGAGCCGCTCGCCGGCCCACAGGAGCGGCGGCAGGCGCAGGAGGTGGCCGAGCGGGGCGAGCACCGGAATGGCCCGCCAGATGGTGGCAAAGGCCGCCGCGCCGGAGACGATGTCCCGCCCCCGCTCGCGGGCATGGAAACGGGCCAGCAATTCGGTGCGGTCCAGCGGGCAGGAAGCCGGCTCCCCGACTTTGATATCGACAAACTCGATCCGCCCGGCCCGGTCGAGCCGGCGCAGGAGCGCGATCTCCCGCCCGCACATCGGGCAGGCCCCGTCGAACCAGACTGTCACCTGCGGTTCCATGAACCCAAGATGGGGCGCAGGCGCGCGGCGTACAAAGGCTTGCATGGTCGCACCTTTTGTGCGCATAGCCCGCGCTTGATTATGAGGCGGCGGCGCAAGGCCGTTCGTGTCAGGCTGTTACCCGCACTTCCGTGGGCGGACTTCAGGACGAAGGAAAATTCAGATGTCTACCGAAATCGTATTCAATGTCGAAGTGCGCGAGCGTACCGGCAAGGGGGGTGCCCGTGAGGCGCGCCGCAACGGATTTGTGCCGGGCGTGCTCTATGGCGGCGGTCAGGACCCGGTCGCGATCAGCTTGCGCATGAACGAGGTGGTCAAGGCGATCAATACCGGCCAGTTCCGGTCCTCCACCGCGACGCTGATCCACAAGGGCGAAAAGCAGCTGGTGATCCCCCAGGACATCCAGCTTCACCCGGTCAGCGACCAGCCCTGGCATGTCGATCTCTATCGCGTCGACGCAAAGCAGAAGATCAAGGTCGAAGTGGCCGTGCACTTTGTCGGCGAGGAGAAATCTCCGGGCCTGAAGCGCGGCGGCGCGCTGAACATCGTGCGCCACGCCGTGGAACTGCTTGTGCCGGCCGGTCATATCCCGGACTCGCTGGAGGCCGATGTCTCCACGCTCAATATCGGGGACAATGTGAAGATCTCCGACATCAAGCTTCCCGATGATGCCGAGCCGACCATCACCGACCGTGACTTCACCATTGCGACCATTGCAGGTCGTATCGCCAAGGCCGAACCGACTGAGGGTGAGGAAGAGGTCGATCCGGAAGCCGTCGAAGCCACCCAACAGGGCGACGAGTAGGGTTTGCCCTTGCGCCCACTCCTGTTGGCGCACATCTCACGCATGGTAAGAAATTGGCTGGCCGGACGCTTTCAGGGCGCCCGGCTGCTTTCTGTCGAGGAGCAACCCGTGCTGATCTTCCTGGGCCAGGGCAATCCGGAGCCGAAATATCTCGGCAATCGGCATAATCTCGGTTTCATGGCCATGGACGCCATCGCCGGGGCGCATGGCTTTGGCCCGTGGCGCGAGAAGTTCCAGTCCTGGATCAGCGAAGGCACCATTGAAACGGCCGGTGGCCCGGTGAAGGCCATGCTGATGAAGCCGAAGACCTTTTATAACAATACGGGCCGTGCAGCTTCCGAGGCGGTGCGCTTCTACAAGCTCACGCCCGAGGATGTCACCGTCTTCCATGACGAGATCGACCTTGCGCCCGGGCGCCTGCGCGTGAAGCGCGGCGGCGGGCATTCGGGCAATAACGGCCTGCGCTCGATGATCGCTCATCTCGGCCCGGAAGTGCGCCGGGTGCGCATGGGCGTCGGCCATCCCGGCGACAAGACGAAGGTCATGCCTTATGTGCTGTCGGACTTTCCCAAGGCGGAAACCGAATGGCGCGATAGCCTGCTCGATGCCATGGCACGCGCACTGCCTTTCCTGGCGGCAGGCGAGGATGAGCGGTTCCAGACAGAGGTCATGCGCCTGGCACCGGCGCCCAAATCCGACCCGCGGAAATCCGCCGACGGGGCCTGATCCGCTCCCGCTTTACTCGGTATCGTCCACGATCGGGCCGGGCTGCAGGAGGCGTTCGTCCAGCAGGTTGCGCGGCACCGTGCCGGCCGGGCAGGTTGCATAGACCGTATTGGCCACCGCCGGCAGCCCGCTCGGGCGGGCCTGCACTGTGCGCACCAGATAGGCCAGCAGGAACATCGCGGCGATGGCCGCCAGCATCCACCAGATCAGGCCGTCCCTGGCGAGGTCGCCATCATCACTCGCCGCAACAGCGGCTGCGGGTTTGGCAGGTTCTGCCGGCTTGATCGGATCTGTTGCGGAAGTTCGGGCGGCCTTGGTGGCGGGCGTGCTTTTCGGCGCGGTTGTCCTGGCCGTGGTGGCAGCAGCAGCGGTGGCGGCAGCTGCGCCCGTGGCGGCCGCGGCAGCCTTGGGCTCGGTCTTCTTCACGCCGACGGGCTGGCCTTTCTGGGCCAGTGGATCCTTGGGGTGCTTGTCGCGCCAGGCATCCTGGGCATCGCGATCCTTGGTCGGGATCAGCAGCCAATCCTTCAGGTGCTTGCGGCCCTGCTGTTTCTCCAGCAGCGAGACGATATCGAACCAGCCCTCGGTATTGGTGCGCGAGGTGAAGCCGACCAAGCCATGGCGCTCATCGGTGGAATAGGGCTCATAGGGCACGACATCGTCGAGCGCGGCCTGGATGAAGGGATAGCCTTCGGCGATCTTGGAATAGCCCTGGCCGGCGGCGGCGCGCACGAAGGAGGATTTCACCGCATTTTCCGACCACAGGACGATCATCGCCTTGGAGCGGTCAATGGCGCGCGATTCCTTGGCGTCGAACACGTCATCGGTGGATTTGGCATCGTACCAGACCCGCATTTTCAGGCCGCGCAGCCGCCGGGTGACAAGCTTGGCCATGTCCCGGTCTTCCAGCGCTGCAACCACGAAAACGTCGTAACTCATCGCAAATGTCCCTCGTTTTCAGAACGTCCACCCTAACGGGGAGTCCAACGAAGGCCAACTGATTCAGCACTTAGGCGAACTGGCCGTGTATTTCCATGTGAAATGAGCTAAAGCCGCGCCCAAGCGAAACATACGAAACCGGAGGAGCCGATCTCATGGGCTTCAAATGCGGCATTGTCGGCCTGCCCAATGTGGGCAAGTCCACCCTGTTCAACGCACTCACCCAGACGGCCGCAGCGCAGGCGGCGAACTATCCTTTCTGCACCATCGAGCCAAATGTCGGCGAGGTGGCCGTGCCCGAACCGCGCCTGAAGAAGCTGGCGGAGGTCGCCGGCTCGAAGGAGATCATTCCGGCGCGCATGAATTTCGTCGATATTGCCGGCCTGGTGGAGGGTGCCTCGAAGGGTGAGGGTCTCGGCAACCAGTTCCTTGCCAATATCCGCGAGACCGATGCCATCGCCTATGTGCTGCGCTGTTTCGAGGATGAGGACATCACCCATGTCGCCGGCCGGATCGACCCGATTGCAGATCTGGAGACGGTGGAAACCGAGCTCATGCTCGCCGACATGGAAAGCCTGGAAAAAAGAAAAGCCAATGTCGAGAAAAAGGCCCGCTCCGGCGACAAGGAAGCCAAGGCGCAGGTCGCGCTGATCGAGCTTGCCCTGGCAGAGCTCAACGAAGGCCGTCCGGCCCGACGCGCCGATGTGCCCAAGGACGATATGAAGGCCTGGAAAATGCTCCAGCTGCTCACCGCCAAGCCGGTGCTCTATATCGCCAATGTTGATGAGGCCTCGGCTGCCACGGGCAATGAATATTCCGACCGCGTGATGACGCGCGCGGAAGAAGAAGGCGCGGCCTGCGTCGCGATTTCGGTTCAGATCGAGAGCGAGCTTGCCCTGCTGGATGAGGACGAGCGTCAGGAATATCTAGCCGAGCTTGGCCTGGAAGAGCCCGGCCTCACCCGTCTTATCCATTCCGGTTATGACCTTCTGGATCTGCAGACCTATTTCACTGCCGGGCCCAAGGAAGCGCGCGCCTGGACAGTGAAGAAGGGCGCCACCGCGCCCCAGGCCGCTGGCGTCATCCACGGCGATTTCGAAAAGGGCTTCATCCGCGCCGAAACCATCAGCTTCGAGGATTATGTCACCTATGGCGGCGAGAGCGGGGCGAAGGAAGCCGGCAAGATGCGCGCAGAGGGCAAGGACTATCTCGTCCAGGATGGCGATGTCATGCTGTTCCGGTTCAATGTGTGATGTAGGATCGCGCGATGGCTGACGATCTCCTTCCCGAACAGACCAGCGACATTCCTTCCGGCTATGCCGTGCTGCCCTGGCATCGTGGCTTCGGGCGCATGGTTGGGCCGCTTTATGAGCGCGGCGAGCCGGGTGGGCGCTACACGCGCGCCTTCCGGGTGGAAGAGCATCACACGAACGGCATGTCGAACGCCCATGGCGGGATGCTGATGACCTTTGCCGACATGGCCTGGGGCCATGCGGTGGATGCTGGCGAGGATTTCTGGTGGGTCACGGTGCGCCTGGTCTGCGATTTCCTGTCCAGCGCGGCACTGGGCGAATGGGTTGAGGGCACCGGCGAGGTGATCGGCACGCGCGACGGGCTCTACACCGTGCGCGGGCGCATCTGGTGCGGCGAGCGGCTGCTGATGACCGGAACGGGGACCTTCAAGGTGTTGCCGCGCCAGCGCTGAGCTAGACCACCTTGTGTGCGATCAGGCTCTCGGCGCAGGCAATGGCGCTGTCCTTTGCCGAAATCGGCGACCAGCCAAGCTCGCCCCTGATCTTGTCGGTGGCCATGAGCCGCTTTTTTCCCAGTTCCGGCAGGAGCTGGCGCAACGCCGGATTGGAGATGGACAAGATGCGCACCATCCAGTTCGGCAACTGCCGGGTCGGGATCTTGTCGGCATAGTCGGGAAACGCCTCGCGCAGGAGATCGGCGAGCTCGCTCATCCACATGAAATCATCGGCGACGAGATAGCGCTGTCCGATGGCGGCTTCGTTTTCCAGAGCCAGGATATGCGCCTTCGCGACATCGCGGACATCCACGAGCTGGGAGCCGGTGCGCGGCATCGCCGACATGTTTCCGCTCATAAGCTGGGCAAGGACTCTCAGCGAGCCGGAGAAATTCCCGCCCATGACCGGACCGAGCACACGACTGGGATTGATCGTGGTCAGCTTCAGCCCTTCGCCCTCTCCGGCGACATAGTCCCAGGCTGTGCGTTCGGCGATGGTTTTCGAGCGGGCATAGGCGGTGTTGTCGGCGGGGTTGTCCGGATTGGACCAGTGTGCCTCGGTCAGCAGGGCCGGCCGGCTCTCGCCCCAGCCATAGGCCACTGCTGCCATGGAGCTGGTCATGACCACGCGGTCGATGCCGGTTGCCTTTGCCGCCCTGAGAACACGCAGGGTACCGTCGCGCGCCGGCCCGATCAGTTCTTCGGCATTGCGCAGCTGACCTGACGGGACCGGCGAGGCGACATGCAGGATGGCATCGACCCCGTCGACCGCCTCCTGCCAGCCAGTGTCGCGCGAAAGATCCGCGGCCACCAGCGGCACCTCGATGGTCTTCTCGGTATAGTCTGACAGGATCATGTTGAGCGCGGTTGCCCGCGTGGTACTGCGGGCTGTCCCGCGCACTGTGTGGCCACGCTCGATCAGTTCCACGATACAGTGCGAGGCGATAAAGCCTGTCGCACCGGTTACCAGCACATGCGCCATTGGCGGTCTCCCTTCAGGGGCTCAACCGCGCGTCTTCAGGCGGGTTTCGCGCAGGGTGATATAAAGCGTGGCCGCCACGATGATGGCCGCGCCGATCCAAACATAGCGCCCTGGAAGCAGCTGGAACAAGACATAGTCGGCGAGTGCGGCCATGGGCAGGCGCAGATAGTCCATCGGCGAAAGGAAACTCGCATCGCCCATGCTCATGGCTGTGATATAGCAATACTGCGCGGCCAAGCCTGTGAGCGACATGGTGATGATCATGGCCCAGGCCATGGGGCTCGGCGGGCTCCAGTAGAAGATGAGACCAGGCAGGAAGATCACGCTGGAAAGGAGATTGGCCCAGACTACCAGCTGTATCGGGGAATGCGTGGCGCTGAGAAACTTCACCAGCGTGATCCCGGCGGCAAAGAACAGTGCGCTGGCAAGTGCCAGGACCGAGCCGATGTCCAGGGGTGGGCCAGCGGTCTGCGGCAGCCAGAACAGGACGACGCCTGGCACGGCCATGATCAGCACGCCAAGGAATCCAACCGCAACTGCGCCGAGCCGGTGTGGCCCCACCGCCTCACCCAGGAACACGGCCACCATCAGCGTGATGAAGAGCGGGCGGGAAAAGCTCAGTGCATTGAACTGCGACAGGGGCAGGGTGAAGAAATCCGAAACAGCCAGCAGGCTGAGCGCAAAGCCAAGTCCGCCGAACAGGCTGCGCGTCAGCAAGATGGTGAATTTCGATGTCTTCAGCAGCCCGATTCCCCGGCGCATCAGGGCCGGGGATACGAACACCAGTCCGAAAAACGACCGGAAAAAGGCCAGGACCATCGGGTGGACTTCACTCGACACCTGCTTGGCCATCACCAGATAGATGGTGAAGCCCAGCCCGGACGCAATCATCCAGGCCGCCCCGGTCAGATTGCGGGCGGCACGCGGCGTGCTAGGGATGGCGGCGTCGAGAGAGGAATCAGGCATGACTGCCACGTCTTTTACGCGCGAGGAGATCGAGACGATAGACCGCCTCTGGCGTGCTGTCGGGGAAAATCATGTCTGGACCGGCTGGGCTGCGGCGGGCGATGCGCCTGAGGAAGTGCTGATCTACCGCACGCGTGCCCACTGGCGCCGTTTCCCCCTGCGCAAGACCGGCAAGGGCTATGCGCTCCATATTGAGACAGGGCGCAAGGTGGCCGAGGCCGAGACGCTGGACGCCCTGCTCAAGCGGGTCGAATCCATTCCTGGCCTGCGCGTGGTGGCCGGTGATGCGCGCTAGTAGAGCAGCGCGATCAGGATCGAGACCGCGGACACGATCAGCGACAGGCCGGCCAGCCGCGTGGACACGATGAACCGTTTCTTGTCGTCCTGCAGGTCCGACAGGACCGAGGTCAGCAGCGGGAAGTTCACGCAGTGCCGGTCCTGGCCGAGGCGGATATTGAAGAAATTCACCCGGTCGCCATCGCCCGTCGACGAGCCGTATTTCTCGTTCATGTGATAATAGAGCCGGCCGAAAATGAGGTCGGGATCGCTGCGGAACCGCTTGGCCAGCGCCTCGATATCGATCGGCACCCAGATCTTGGCCGCGCGCGTGCGGTTCTCGTCCGACCAGTCGGAGAAGGTTCGGAGATAGCGGCGATAGAGCTCCGCCAGCAGGCGTTCGTCTGTGGGTATCCCGGCCATGGCGTCCCTCCCTAGGCGTGCCGGACCATACCAGCCCCCTATCCGGCAGGCGAGATTTTATCGCCACAATCTCGCCTGCCAGACGAGTTCTCCTTGTCTTGTCCGGCAAGGAATGAAACTCTGGATACGGAGTGAGGATGGGAGTGCGGCTCATGAAACTAATTGTATTTGCAGGATTTCTCGCCCTGGCGGCCTGTGGCAGCGGCGGCGAGGCCACTGATGACGTAGAGACGGTCGAAACCGTCAAGCCTGAAGCCCCGGTTGAGGAGACCGTGGAGCTTGCCGAAGATATCGGGCCTGCGCCGGAAGAAGAGCCCGCGATGCTGGAAGCAGGCAGCTACTGCTATTTCCACGAAGACGAGGTCGCCACGGAAGGAGTGGAGATCGAGGTCACCGAGGAGGGTGGCATTTCCGGCACCCATTACGGCACGGTGCACGATGAGGAAAACGCCTATTACACCGCCTTCGAGACGATGCTGAATTCCGGCACGCTTGATGAGGACGGCAACATCACTTTCGAGACCATCACTCAGGTCGATGGCGACACCCAGTCCGGCGAGCAGACCTGGTCGATCACGCCGACCCTGGCCTCCATGGTCGATTTCGAACCGGCCTTCCCCGCCACGGAATGCGAGGGTCTCGTCGACCGGATCTGGCCGCCCGTCGAGGAATAAGGCGGGCGCTGACCACCTAGTCGGCCCCCAGCAGGCTCTCGAAGACGCCGCGCCCGTCGGCGCCGCCTTCATGGCCGCCAATGGCGCGTTCCGGGTGGGGCATCATGCCGAGCACGCGGCCATTCTCGCTGAGGATACCGGCAATGTTACGCGCCGATCCGTTCGGATTGTCGACATAGCGAAAGGCCACGCGGCCCCCGCCCTCGAGCGCATCGAGCGTGGCCTTGTCGGCGAAATAGTTGCCGTCATGATGGGCGATGGGGATGGAGACCTCGCTCGTGCCAGCATAGGCGCTGGTGAAGGCGGAATTGGCGCTGTCGGGGCGCAGCGCCTGGGGCTTGCAGACAAAGTGCAGCGAGGCATTGCGCATCAGCGCGCCGGGCAGCAGGCCTGTTTCGCACAGGATCTGGAAGCCATTGCAGATGCCCAGCACATAACCGCCGCGCGTCGCATGGGCCTTCAGCGGCTCGATGATCGGGGAATTCCCGGCCATGGCACCGCAGCGCAGATAGTCGCCATAGGAGAACCCGCCCGGGACAACCACGAGATCGAGCCCGTCCGGCAGGCTCGCATCCTTGTGCCAGATCATGGCCGGGGCCTGGCCGGTCATGGTTTCGAGGGCGACGGCGGCATCACGGTCGCAATTGGAGCCGGGGAAGACGATGACAGCGCTTTTCATGTGCGCGTGCTTAACCGCAGTTTCGCCCCGGTGGAAGACCTGCTTTGCGCCTGAAATTCTGTGCGCTAGACTTGGGGTGCTGAGGGCTATCACGGAGACTGCCCATGACACATGTCAGATTAACCCTCGCCGGACTGATGGCGCTGCCGCTCCTTGCGGGCTGCAACACGATCGAAGGCGTTGGCATGGATATCCAGGCGGCAGGCCGCGGCGTGGCCTCAGCGGCCAATTATGTGGAACGGGAGATGTCCAATCCGCGCGACCGCCAGGTGCGCACGGCCGATATTTCCTACCGCAACACCTCGGTCACTGTGGGCACGGCCTGCGATGCCGATGAGGAACTGGATGGAGGGGCCGCGTCAGGCCTGCCGGCATGCCGTGCTGACGACAACCGCCCGCCGCTACGAAACTACTGAGGCGTAAGCTAGATCTCGGTTTCCGGGCGCACGATGGAATGGCCGAGCGTGGCGAGGACATCCTCGGCATCGAAATACTCGGTGCCGTCGAGGGGCTTTTCACCATGACCCATCATGATCTCCGCCGTGGCTTCATAGCGCACGATCTCGCGATAGTTCGACGAGGCGCGGAAGGCGAAGCCGAAGGAATTCTGCGCACCCGCAAGCCGGCTGCTTGAAAAGGCCGGATCGTTCAGGCTGCCCGGCGTGTAGAAGCGGTAATTGCAGTGAAAACCGGAATAGAAGGGCGAGCTTGAAAAGCCCGTGGGCACGGTGCGGGCATCCTCATCGGTCTCTCGCCGCACGACACGAAAATGGTCAAAGCCCTGCTGTAGCGTGAGCTCTGCGGCGCGGTAGAGCAGATAGGTCTCCACCGTCTGGCGATCCGTCAGCGCATTGCCGCCAAAACTGACCTGCCAGCGATTGCGTTCGATCTTCTGGTTTTCATATCCGTGCACATCCTCTGTTGCCGCCTGATACGGTGTGGCTGTTGCACAGGCACCAAGCAGGAGAAGAGCGGAAAGAGCAGGAAAAACGAGCGAACGCGACATACAAACACCGTGCACAGAAACCGTGACCAGATTTTTAACTTAGGTCACAATTTTGCCCCAATGCCACCCCTGGCACTGATCTTTTTAGCGCTAACAGTGATAAAGTTTATCGCATGCCATAACGTACGGCATGGTCGGCTGAATCCCAGTCATTGGAATTGCTTTCCGGCGCCACGCGGAAGTTCACCGCAGTGAGTGTCTTGTTGCGACAGTCATTGCCGGAAAACCGGAAACGAACGGTAAAATTTCCGTTGCCGACAAGCGTGCCCGGCTGGCTTGGGGCCGACCAGTGACAGGTGCCCGGCCCGGAATAGCGCGGCTGGACCTGGACATCCATGCGCCGGCCTGCCGGCACCGAATAGGTGAAGCTGACGGCAAAATCCTGATTGGTCAGCGAGATGGTGTCCCCGTTCGGCCAGACGCGGGTGACCTCGATATAGACCCCGTTCGGCCGATAGCTGGCTCCGGACGTGGTCGAGGCGGCCGCGGTAACTTCCAGCGGGATGCAGGTCACATTGTTGGCCGTCGTGGACTCCTCGACCTCCCCGCCAGGATCGGCAACTGCGCAAAGATTGAACCGCCCGGCCGGCCAGCCTTCCGGCACGGTCACTGTCTCGATCCAGCTCTGTGTGCCACGATTGGCCGGCACGGCCTGGGTATTGCTGGCGCGCCCGCCGCGCAGGAGGGCATCTTCGCTCCAGGTATCGGAATAGGTGGCAAACCGGACCGGCGCTGTGGCATCACGCGAGAGTACATAATCGACCATATAGCCGCCCCGGCCCGAGCCGGGTGCATCCGTGCCGCCGAGATTGATGAGGTCGGTGCTCACACGCACGGTTCCGCCCTGGGCAACACTTGTCGCGCCAAGTCGCACGCCCCGGAAAGCAAGGTCTGCCGGGGTGGGTGTCGGCTCCGGTGTGGAAGTCTCGGCCGCAGCGCGGGCCGCTTCCAGTTCCTCGATCCGGGTGATGGCTTCGGCGCGGTAGGCGCCAGTCGGGCGCTCGGCCAGATAGCGGCGATAGGCATCGACCGTGTCAGCGGACTTGGCCTCAGTCCAGGCGCGCTCATCGAGCCCGCGGGTCATGGCGTCGTCCACGGCGATATCATCGGCGCGGTCCTGCGCGATCCGCGACTGCTGCATGGAATTGTAGGCCACCACGCCGACGCCTGCGAGAATGGCGAGGCCAATGACCATGAGCACGGCCTTCATCATCCCGCCGCCACCACCGGAGCCGGGCGCCCGCTTTTCCACCGTCACCGTCTTGGTCGGCTGGTAGGCGACGCGCGTCACACCGGGCTGGGTGACACCCTCGCCCGCCCCGATCCGGGCCTTGATGGCCCCGACCAGGTTCTTCCACTCGATATTGTCGAGATCGCCGATCCAGTCCGAGAGATTGGCGCCTTCGATGCGCGCAAAGCCGAAGGGCGGCTGGACCGGATCGAGGAAGACCGGGATCAGCTTGCCGGCATTCTTGGCCATTTCGGCCTCTTCCTTCACCCAGTCGCTATCGACCGAGGCCTGCGACCAGAGCACGACCACGGCGCGCGCGGCATTGATCTTGGACTGAAGGACACTTTCCCAGGACGAGCCCGGCGGCACCTGGACATCGTAGAAGACGTCATAGCCTTCCGCGCTCAGCGCCTCGGCAATCGGCCGCACGCGGCCATGCTCTTCCTGATCCTCGCGCTTATAGCTGATGAAGATATCGGCCATGGCGTCCCTCCACGATGAGGGCACATTACGCCTTGCAGGCGAGTTCGCAACCGCGTCAGCTGACCGAAATCGCGAAGACGAGCGTGGTCACGCCATTGGCGCTGATATGGGCCGCCAGCGGCGCGGCCATGGACTGGGAGACCACACGCAGAGCGCCGAGATAGAGCCCCATGATGAAGACCGGAATCATAGCCAGAGGTGTCAGCGCGCTATGCAGCGCGGTGAAGCCTGCGGCGACGAGCAAATTGGCCGCTACAGGATGCCAGCCGCGCGCCAGCAGGCATCCCATCCCGAAGCCGCGAAAGCCGATTTCCTCAACCAGGGGGATAAGCAACACGGCCGCCAGCACCATAAGCGGCGACAGCGCCTCGGCAGTAAACAGCGAGGTGTCACTGCCCTTGCGCAGGGTTTCGGGATTGTCCCCGACAAACAGAAGGGCGACCAGCATGGTCGTGACGGTCATCACAACCGGGCCGGTCACCGCGCCGATGGCGATCCAGTCGCCGGTACTGCGTAACGGCCCGCCGAAGGGCCCGGCCCCGATCCGGTCCGACCAGAAGCTCATGCCGGCAAAGGCGAGGCCATAGGCGATCGAAAGCAGAAGGAAACGCAGCCGCGGGTGGCCGACCACTTCCAGCTCCCCGCCCGCGGCGATATTCGCGCCTGCCGTGATGAGATACGAGGCCAGGGTCGGCGCTAGGACGGCCCAGAACAGCGTCATCAGGGGGCGCGAGGCCAGCGCCATGGGCGCGCTATAGGGGCCGAGGATCATGGGATTTACTGCTATCGGGCTAATCCGCCGCTGACCAGAGCTGACCGGGTACGGACAATCCGGCGCCGGCCAGAGCTTCGGCCTGGCGGGCGCTGACCGCATCTTCGCTGAAGCCCTCCAGGCTCTCCTCAAACAGGCGATGGAAATTCAGCTCCGCGCCGAGGCGCAGATAGGCCGCGCCAAGGCCGATGGCGGCGCGGTCCATGAAGACGAACTCACGCGGGATCTTCACCGGACCCTTTTCCTTCAGAAGTTTGCGCACCGTGAAGGCTTCCTTGCGGCCATAGGTGCCGGGCGTCACGCCATCGGCGACGCTGCGCACCCGGTCGTCCATGATCGGGCCATAGATGAACCGTGCCCAGACATTCAGCACCTCAACCAGATCGCGGCTGAGATTCTCAAAGCCCCATTTTTCATAGGCGGCATAGGTCGCGTCGAAATCCTCGGCCAGCATGGCGCGGTAAAGGTCGACCACGCCGCCGATGAAATTGGGGCTGAAGATGCGGATGCAGCCGAAATCGAGAAGGTTGAGGCCGTCGCCTTCACCGGTCACCTGGTAGTTGCCGAGATGCGGGTCGCCATGGATCACGGCATAGCGGTTCACCGGCTTCCACCAGGTCCAGAACAGGTTCGTGGCAATCTTGTTGCGAACCTCGTGTGGTGCGGCCTCGAAATCGGTAAGCCGCACGCCGGAATGCCAGCTCATCGTGAGGAGGCGCCCTGTGGACAGCTCATCGACCGGCTCGGGGATTGTCACCGCCTCGCTGTCGGCATGGATCGAACCGTAAAGGCGCATATGTGCGGCCTCGCGGTCATAATCGAGTTCCTCGCGGAGCCGGTCCTGGATCTCCACCAGCATCTCCGATGGGTCGATCGAACCATCCAGGCGCCGGAACAGGCCGAGCAGGGTTTTCAGCTGCGCGACATCGCTTTCCACCGCGCTCGACATGTCCGGATATTGCAGCTTGCAGGCGACCTCGCGGCCATCATGGAGTGTGGCCCTGTGCACCTGGCCGAGCGAGGCGGCATGCGCGGCCTCCTTGCCGAATTCGGCGAATTTGTCCTGCCAGCCGGGGCCCAATTCGGCGCGCATGCGGCGCTTGACGAAGACCCAGCCCATGGCCGGGGCATGGGCCTGCAGTTTCGACAGCTGTTCGGCATATTCCGCCGGCAGGAAATCGGGGATGGTCGACAGCATCTGCGCGACCTTCATCAGCGGACCCTTGGACCGCCCCAGCGCCTCGGCCAGGGCGCGGGCAATGCGCTCGTCCCCGCCTCCCCCGCCAAACAGGGAGTTGGCCGCGAAGCTAAAGCCTGCGCCCGACAGGTTCGCACCAACACGTGCGGTGCGCACCAGCCGGCCCGACAGGCGGTTGCGTTCGGGATCTGAGCGATCGTCGGCCATGCCTGCTCCTTCAGCTCGAAGCAGAGATAGGCTGCAAGAGAGCGATTGTCAGCGCCGGACTGCTAGTTCCGGCAGGCCCCACGCGCGTCCACCGACATGCGCACCAGGCCCTGGCTGTTGGTGGGATACGCCTTTGACAGCCAGTTCCCTGCGAAGGCATCGGCCTCGCAGCCGCAATTGGCCCGGCCCGCGCGCTCGCATTCGCCGAGCGCATGGTCATGGGCGATCTGCCGGTCGCGGCAATAGCCTTCGCTGACCATGGCCCCGGCAATGCCTTCCGCGGTGACCTGCTGGGACTCACCGTTCAGGACGCGGGCGCGCTCTTCTTCCTGATGGCCGATCATGCGCTCGATATTGGATACAGCACGCGGATGCATGTCCGGCGTAATGGTTGCCTGAAGGCGGGCGATTTCCGCGTCGATCTCCGCCAGCCGCGCTTCGCGCACGGCCTCGAGCACTGCATCGGCTTCGGCGGCGACACAATCGCGGTCCATCCACTGGTTGTAGGGATGGAGACGGTCATAAGCCGACAGCACATCGGCCTGGAACGGCGTCAGCTCCACAACTGGCGCCAGGGGTGTCTCCGGGACAGGCGCAGGCTCCGGTTCGTTTCCGGGGATCATGTCTTCGGGAAAGCTCATGCCGAACACACCGGAAAAGACCGGCGCCTCCGTCCCGGTAGCGGTGTTGGTGATGGTGATATCGACCTGCTCGCCGGCATTGATCGCCTCAGCCAGTTTCAGCGCATCTGCAGGCTCCTCGATGGTCATATAGAAGGTGCCGCGCCCGCCCCAACCGTGTTCAATGACGACCGGCACGGGGCCGGATTCGGTCTCGATGCGCGGGTCCAGATCTTCGGCCGACGCGCGATAAATGTCGGGATAGGTCTGCGACTGCGTTCCGCTCAACCGGATGGAGGACGGCCGATAGTCGCAATAATTGAACTTGGTGACATCGAAGCTGTTGGGATCGTCGGCGATTTCATAGCACCGCTCGGCGCTCGCGCTCGCGCCGATGACCAGGGCGGCCAGAGCCAGCATCAGTGATTTTCTCATCTTTCCCTCCCGCGAAAGCCTTGTCTTTCAAGGCCAGTATCTCATCCGGCACAACAGAAGAACCGGTCTCTTGCGTCAGTTGATCGCGGGCGAGCCGGTTCAAACGAGTGGATAGTCGGCTTCGGCCTCGTAATGGCTCGGCCCTTTGCCAGAGCGGCTTTCATAGAGATGGAACCGGTCGCACCAGAACGGCCCGTCGCGATAGGCCCCATGGCGCTCGGTCCAGGCGCGCGCCTCCTCCAGGCCGGTGCCGTGCAGATAGGCGAGCGTGATGTGCGGCTTGAAGCCCCGCCGCTCCGGCGGCAGGCCAAGCCGGCGCGCAGCGCGCTCGCAGGCCCCGGCCAGGCGCGCAAGGTCTCCGTTCGGCGCGATCCGCGCCCAGACCGCGGTCGGCTCGCGCCGGCCGAACCAGCCCATGCCGTCCACCTCCAGCTGCATTTGCCGCGCCTCGATCAGGCCAAGCTCATGGTCGAGCTCGCGGGCGAGATTTGTATCTACGTCGCCGAAAAAGCGTAGCGTGATGTGAAATTTTTCCAGCGGGCGCCAGCTCGCCCCCGTCAGGCCCTTTTGCAGGTCGATCAGCGGTTCGGCGATCTCGTCGGGCACCGGCAGGGCGGCAAAGAGGCGATGCAGCATGAGGTCAGCGCCTGTCAGCGGGCGCGGTCGGCCTAAGCGGGTATCTAGGTATCGCGGATATCCGCGCCAAGCTCGGCCATATGGGCGAGGAAATCAGGATAGCTGGTGGCGATCATGGAGACATCGTCCACAGCGACCGGCGCCTGCGCGGCGGTGCCTATTACCAGCGCGCTCATGGCGATGCGGTGATCGTGGCGTGTCTCGACCAGGCCGCCGCCGGGAGGCGGACCACCGCAGCCTTCCACGGTGAAGCCTTCCGGATCTGCCTCGCAAGTCACGCCATTGGCCTCAAGCATAGCGATCACCGCATCGATCCGGTCGCTTTCCTTCACGCGCAGCTCGCCGGCCCCGGTCACCCGGGTCGTGCCGTGGGCGAAGGAGGCGAGCACGGCGAGGATGGGGAACTCGTCGATCATGGCCGGCACCAGACGCTCGGGCACATCTGCACCGGTGAGGCGTTCGGGACTGGAGACCTGCAGGTCTATGAGCCGCTCGCCCGCCGCATCGCCGGCTTCCTCCGCGCCCAGTCCGGCACCGAACAGGGCGAGCACATCGAAATACCCGTCGCGGGTGGAGTTTGACATCATCCGTTCGATCATCACATCGCCGTTCGGCGAAATCAGTGCGGCTGTGGCCAGGAAGGCAGCAGAGGAGGGATCGCCGGGGATGGCGGTATCGAGCGCGCGCAGCGTCTGGCCGCCTTCGATGGAGATCTCGCGCGCGCCGCCCGGTGCGATGGTGACCTTCACCTCGGCGCCAAAGCCGCGCAGCATCCGCTCGGTATGGTCGCGTGTGGCCCGCGGCTCGGTGACGCGGGTCGTGCCCTTCGCATTGAGGCCGGCCAGCAGCACCGCTGATTTCACCTGTGCCGAAGCCATGGGCGGGGTGTAATCCATTGCCTGAAGATCTGCCGAGCCGGTCAGGGTGAATGGCAACAGCCCTTCAGAGCCGGCATCGTCGGCAAGCCCCATTTCCCGCAGCGGGTTCAGGATGCGGTTCATCGGCCGCTTTTTCAGGCTGGCATCGCCGGTAAAGCGCGCGGAGACCGGATAAGCGGCAACCGCGCCCATGATGAGCCGGCTGCCCGTGCCGCTATTGCCGAAATCCAGTTCGGTGCCAGGTGATTTCAGCCCTGCCTTGCCGACGCCGGTCACGCGCCAGTGGCCCGGCCCCACCTGTTCGACGTCTGCCCCCAGCGCGGCCATGGCCTGGCCCGTGCGCAGCACATCATCACCCTCCAGAAGACCGGTGATTTCGCTCGTTCCTTCGGCAAGAGCGGCCAGAATCAGGGCACGATGTGAACAGGATTTGTCACCTGGCGCGCAAATAGTGCCAGTGATCCTGTCGACGGGATGGGAAGTCCATGTCATGGGGGATATTGATCCGGGGGCGGTGCAAGCTGTGAATTGCGCTTTGACAGGGCGAGACGTTTCTGGCAAGCGCGCCCCCGAAAAAACGTGCAAGGCTTGAGCGGGAGCGAGAACGTGGCGAAAGCAGAGCTTGGTACCAAGCGCACCTGTCCGGAAACCGGCAAGAACTTCTACGATCTGGGCAAGGACCCGATCGTGTCGCCCTATACCGGCATCGAATATCCCCTGTCCTTCTTCGAAACCGCACCAAAGCCGAAAAAGGCCAAACGCGGCGCCGCCAAACCGGAAGATCCGGAAGACGACGAGGACGAGGACGACGAAATCGATGACGATGTCGATTCCGACGAAGACATCGATGACGATGACGAGGATGAAGACGAGGACGACGAAGCCAAGGCGCTCGAGCTTGGTGACGATGCCGACGAGGTCGTTCTGGAAGGCGGCGACGAGACCGAGGATGACGAATCCTCCACGGCCAAGGTGCCGGCCGGATTCACCGAGGAAGGCGTCGACGACGATGATGATGACGACGTCATTCTCGACGACGATGACGATGATTTCGATATCGACGTGGACGGTGACATCGATCTCGATGATGACGATGACATTTCTGACGAGGATGATGATGTTGCCCCTTGATCCGGGCAGCATTCGGTCTTAATCACACCGCTTCCCAAAGACCGGGACACCCGGGGCCATAGCTCAGTTGGGAGAGCGCTTGAATGGCATTCAAGAGGTCGGCGGTTCGATTCCGCCTGGCTCCACCATCCT
>DHQO01000029.1:0-5402 GCA_002408125.1 Hyphomonadaceae bacterium UBA5336
GCTCCACCATTTCTTCCGGGTTTTGGCTTCGCCAAAAAAATTTGATCCGGGGGATCAAATTTACGGAAGAAATGCCCCGGCGGGGGCGAGGAAAAGACTCATCACTCCATTTCAGTTTTGAATGGTCTTTTATATTTGATCCCCGCTTCGCGATGGATCGCGCTCAAGGCTGCTCGCTCTTCTTTTGATTGTCTCCGTATCGCTTCGCTCACATGAGACGCGCTCAGGGCTGAGTCCCTGTTTGTCTCCGTATCGCTTCGCTCACATGAGACGCGCTCAGGGCTGAGTCCTTGTCTGTCTCCGTATCGCTGCGCTCACATGAGACGCGCTCAGGGCTGCCGGGCAAGCCACCGTTTATCCCCGCAAAAGCGGAGGAAGGCGGGTTGAGAGGATATGTGAGGTCGCAGCACCAGTAGGGTGCATGGAGGGCGGAGCCCGATATGCACCGGTATTGGTGAAGCTTGGTGCATATCGCTGCGCTCCATGCATCCTACTCACCTAAATTCAGTTCTTCTGATCGTCTCCGCAGCCACCAGAGACGTCACGCGGCTGCGCCCACACGCCATAGCGCCAGGGCAGATACCAGCGCCCGGCCGTCTCTTCCGGCACCGGGTCCACACCCTGCCCGCCAAGCGGGTGACAGCGCTGCAGGCGCGCCAGCCCCATCCACAGACCTGCCCACAGGCCGTGACGCGAGACCGCCTCGGCAGTATACTCGCTGCAGGTCGGCGCATAGCGGCATCGCGCGCCAAACGCGGCAAACAGTGGACTGACAGTAATCTTGTATAGCGCCAGCGCTGTTCTGGGCCAGAATGTGAGCTCCGGTTTACCCGTCATGCAGTATTTGTCCTTGGCGCGCGCCCCGTATCCGTGCCTTACACCAGTTCTTCGTTATTCTGCCTAGGTCCTCATGAGCGACACAGACACACCGGCAATAGACGAGAAGGCCCTGCGCGATGCAATCGGCCACCTGTCGCGCTGGCATGCGATCGGCTCTGTCCTGTCGCTCGCGATCACCTTTATCCCGGCCTATATGATTGCCTCCATCCTGCCGCGCATCGGCTGGGTGCGCAGCGCGGTGGTGAACCTGATCGAGGTGCTGCCCTTCGTCACCGAGGAAACCGCGCGCCGGCGCGAGACCATCCTGTTCGTCATCGGCGCGCTCGGCCTGCTCGTGCTCACCAGCATCGGCACCGGCATCGCCAGCGATATCGTGCGCTGGCGCATTATCGGCCGGATCAACCGCCAGCCCCAACCGGTCGCACTGGCCGAGGCGATGAAGAACCGGCTGCGCGCACGCTCGGGCCGGCTGGAACAGCAATACCGCTTCTTCCCGAAATTCTCCGAGGGCAACAAGCTCCAGCCCAACGGGCTGTTCGTCGGCATCGGGACCATGGCGCCCTATTGGCTGCTCATGGTGTTCTTCTTCATCTATTTCAGGTGGTAGCCGCCGCCTTGCGCGCTTCCAGCGCCTGCTCGATGGCGGCCACGGCGGCCTCGAAGGCGAGCAGCGTGGAGGTGTAGCGCGGGGGATAATCGGCGACGCCAGCCAGATGGCGCAGCTCCCAGAACCGGCCCTCGGGCGGCGGTGCGCCCTCTTTCAGCATGGCTTTCAGGCCGTCGCGCGCCGCGATGATCTCCTCCACAGAGGCGCCGACCGCGTGCCGGGCGAGAATCGATGTCGCCGCCTGGCCGAGCGCGCAGGCCTTCGGGTCCACGGCAATGGCGGCCACATGGCCCCCGGCCTCGTCCAGGACGATGTCGACCTTCACCGTCGAGCCGCAGATGCGTGAAAGCTTTTCCACGCTGGCCTCGGGCGCATCGAGATCGCCGAGATGCGGGATCTCGCTCGCCAGTTCCAGAACACGGTTGTGATAGAGGTCGACGGCCATGCCCAGCAAATCGGCGCCCCGGCGATAAAAATCAAGCTGTTTGCGACAGGATCCACGCCGCCATTCACCGGATGCATAACACCTGTTCCCCGCCGCCCCCTGTCAAAAAACTCACAAGGCGATCATCTTCGGCTCAACTTCAACGAACAGGAGCAGGACAATGATCGAGATCAGACGATTTGACGACCTGGGCACGTTCAGGAACGAATGGCTGGACGCCCATTACCACTTCTCATTCTCGCACTATTACGACCCCGCCCGGATGGGCGTGGGAAAGCTGCGGGTGTGGAATGATGACACGATCCAGCCCGATACCGGCTTTCCGCCGCATGGCCACCAGTCCATGGAAATCATCACCTATGTCCGCACCGGCGCGGTTTCCCACCGCGACTCGCTCGGCAATTCCGGGCGCACTGCGGCCGGCGACGTACAGGTGATGAGCGCTGGCCACGGCATCCAGCATGCCGAGTGGAATTCCGAACCGGAAGCAACCACGCTTTTCCAGCTATGGATCGAACCGCGCGCCCAGGGCGGTCAGCCGCGCTGGGGCACGAAGAGCTTCCCGAAAGGCAATCGCGCCGGCGATTGGGAAACCCTGGCCAGCGGGCTCGGCGATGACGGCGCGCTGGAAATCAACCAGGATGCCCGTGTGCTCGGCGCGACCGCCCTTCCCGGCCATCCGCTGAGCTATGAGATCCCCGAGGGCCGTCATGGCTATCTCGTGGCCGCAACCGGCAAGGCGCGTCTCAATGGCGAGCCCTTCTCTGCCCGCGACGGGGCGGCGATCACCGGCCCGGCCAGGCTCGATATCGAGGCCGACACCGAAATGGAACTCGTGCTCGTCGACACCATCTGAGGCAGGCCGGGGGCGGCCGGCCGGACGGCGCACTTTCTCCTTGTCAGGCGAAGCGGATTGCGACCTATTCGCCGACATGAAGATCTGCTCGCGCCGGACGGCCACCGCCCTCGCCCTCATCCTTTCCCCCGCCATGCTCGGCGGATGCCTTGCGGCCACCGCCGTCAGCGTTGCCGGCAATGTCGTCGAGGGCGCGGTGAACGTGACAGGCGATGTGGCCGAAGGCGCGGTCAATACTGCCGGCGCGGTGATCCCGGACGGCGACGATGACAAGGGCAAGGAGGACTAGCTTCCTCGCGACCTCGTGATTTTTCCGTGTATGGGGCGCTCGCTAGAGTGAGCATAGGAAAACGGCCCCTCTGGCCGTACCGTATGTCCAAGAGAGGTTGCACATGACCCGTTACGCCATCGCGACTCTTGCTCTTCTGGCCCTGGCTTCCCAGGCCGGGGCGGCCACCATCTCTGTCACCTATTCGGAAGACTTCGCTGAAAAGCTCGCCGATGATTATGGCGACCGCGAAGGCCCAGAACTGACCGACGAGATCATCGAGGATATCGAGCGCGCGCTCGACCAGGCCGGCGTCGATGCCGAACGCATCGAGGTGGTGATCGAGGATGCCCGGCCGAACCGTCCCACGCGCGAGCAGGTCTCCGCCCGCCCGGGCCTCGATCAGTTCCGCTCCTACGGCACCGGCGGCATGGAGCTGACCGGCAAGGTCTATCATCTCGACGGGGAAACCGTGTCGGATGTGGAGTACAGATATTTCGAGACCGACATCACCCAATCCCAGCATGTCAGCACCTGGTGGGACGCCAATCGCGCCTCGCGCCGGTTTGCCAGTCGGGTGGTCGACGCCATTACCGGCGAGGACTGATCCACTCTCCAAGCTTGCGGCAGGGCTCCTGCCGCGTAAGCTGGGGGGCATGACGGAAGAAGACCTGCGCCCCCTCAATCCGCTCTGGCTGGCCTCGATCCTGGCCGGCTTCGCCACGCTGGGCGCGGGGCTGTGGCTGTCCGGTCTGCCGTCCCACACCGAATGGATCCTCGTCTTCATCGCCATAGCCGTTGGCGCGGCCGTGTTCAGCGGCATGTTCTTCCTTGGCACGAACCTGATGGGCGTGCGCCTGGAAGCGCGCGTGCATGACGAGACCGAGATCACCGGCGCGAATGTCGCCCATATCACCCATATCGACCCGCTTGAGGATGCCGCGGCCAATCGCTGGCTGGAGCGCTATGTCTTCACCCGCAACCTGTTCGGCGGCCTTCTTGTGCCCCTGGTGATCCTCGGGGCGCTATTCCTCTTCGCCCGCTGAGCGGGCCTTGCCGGGGCGCACCATTTCGACTTTCAGGGTCGAGCCGGGCGTGATCAGCACATCCTCATGGCGCAGCGGGATGTCGATGCCCGCCTCCTGGAACTTGTCCCAGACATTCAGCATCACGTCCGAGCCGACATTCGAGACGCCATTCTCCGGATCGTCGATCCAGAAGCGCGCCTCGATCTCCACCGCCTCCTCACCAAACTCCATGACGAGGCATTTCGGCGCCGGGCTGGCCAGCACGCGCGGCGTCATCTGCGCGCCCTCCACGACCAGCCCGCAGGCGAGCTTCAGATCGGTCTCGTATTCCACGCGCAGGCGCCGCTTGATGCGCACCTTCTTGTCGGAATAGCTCCAGTTGATCACCCGGTCGGTGATGAGCTGCTCGTTCGGGATGAGATGCTCCTTGCCATCGCGCGTGATGACCGAGGCATATCTGAGGCCGAGCGACTTCACGATGCCATAGGTGTCGTCCACCTCGATCACATCGTCAGGCTTGATCGAGCGGTCTGTCAGCAGGATCACGCCGGAAATGAAATTCGCCACGATCTGCTGCATGCCAAAGCCGAGGCCGACGCCGATGGCGCCGCCCAGCACAGCGAGCCCCGAGAGCGGGATATTGAGCCCGGCCAGCGTCAGGATGGCGGCGGCGAAGAAGAGACCCACCTGCAACGCATTGGTGAGCAGGATGCGCAAGCTCGGCTCGACCTTGGGCAGGGTCTCCACCCGCGTCTTCAGCCGTTTCGACAGCCAGTTGGCCGCAAACAGAAAAATGCCCGCTGTCAGGATGGCCTGCAGGACAAAAGGCGGGTTGATCCGCCGGCCGCCAAAGGGTGGGCCGATGGTATAGCTCCAGGCCACCACATCATCGAGCACACCGAAGGCGTTCAGGCCGGCAATCAGCAGCGCGATATAGAGCGCGGGTTTCCTCAGGCTCTGGGGCAGGAAGGCGCCGGCCAGCGTGATGAGGAAGAAGGCGACCGACAGTGAGAAGGCGACGCGCACCAGCGTGGCATCCATGCCCGAGCTGATCAGTATCATCTGCACGGCATAGAAGAGCCCGAGCGTGATCGCCGGGCGCACCAGCTTCGGTCCGACCTCGCCGACAATGGCGCGCACATTCTCCGGCAGGCGCGCGATCCCTGTGCGCACCAGCCGGCGCAACGGCGCGGCCAGGATTGCGCCGAGCAGCATGGCGCCGAAAATCGCCAGCAGCTGCACGCCGATCGGCACCAGCACGTCCATGTTCAGGAGATGGTCGCGCGCCCAGCCGGCCGGGTCGGCGACAATCGGATCGGCCCAGTCAAAAAGTCCCGGCCCGGCGGGGTCGGCGGGGG
>DHQO01000029.1:5563-70678 GCA_002408125.1 Hyphomonadaceae bacterium UBA5336
GGTCGCGCGCCCAGCCGGCCGGGTCGGCGACAATCGGATCGGCCCAGTCAAAAAGTCCCGGCCCGGCGGGGTCGGCGGGTGTGGTCTCGGCCGGCTGCGGCGCCGCGGTCGCCGGATCGGCCGGCGCCTCCACATCCGTGCAGTATCGGCGCCCGTCCCGCAGGATGCATTCCTGGTAGACGATCTGGTCTTCGGCTTCGTTTTCCAAATGCGGCTCCAAGGGCTCCAGAATCAGTGCCCGGACAACTTAAACACCTGCATCCAAAAGAAAACGACCTGCGCTCATGGGGCGATTTAAACCTGTGCAACGCAGGGGAGTCACATTTAGTTGAGCTCAACTGTCTGTGGCGTCTCACCGTATGGGCAATACGCGTTTAGGTGGTATGATGGCTTCATGAGCATATGGTCTAAACTGTTGGAGGGCGGGCGCCGCCTCTTCGAACCGGAGAGCGATTCTGCGCCTCCGAGTGCTGACCAGTCCTGCGCGCCGGATCCGCACGATGTCGGCTTTACCGCCGCGATTGTCGGCCTGGGCGCCAAGCTCGCCGCCGCAGACGGGTTCGTCACCAGCGATGAGGTCAATACCTTCTCGCGCGTCTTCCGGTCCGCGCCGGAAGATTCCGCATCGGTGCGCCGGGTGTTCAATCTCGCGCGCCAGACCGTGCATGGCTATGAGGCCTATGCTCGCCGCATCGGCCGGAAATACCGTGACCGGCCCTGCCTGCTGGAAAGCGTGCTCGACGGCCTGTTCCAGATCGCGCTCGCCGATGGCGTGATGCGCCCGGCGGAGCTGGAATATCTGCGCACCGTCGCGGAGGCCTTCGGCTTTGAGGAAGCCACCTTCCTGCGCATCAAGGCGAGCTATCTCGGCCCCGATGCGCTGGACCCCTATCACGTCCTCGGGGTCGATCATGATGCCGAGTTTCCCGACATCCGGCGCGCCTATCGCCGCCTGATGAGCAGCCACCATCCCGACATGGTCCTGCAGAACGGCGCACCGAAGGAATTCGAGATCGCCGCCCAGCGCAAGGCCGCCTCGATCACCTCCGCCTATGCCCGCATCAAGGCAGAGCGCGGACTTGTGACGTCAAACTGATCCGGCGCGCCCAATCACGCGGCGGTCACAGTGAAAACACGAAATGGTCTGGAACTCGCAATTGACGCAGACCACCACCGACCCCATCATCTCTTTCAGGAGACAATGCCCATGACCCTGAATGAAACCAAGATGCCGGCTTCCGGTTTTGTTGACGCGCTGATGCATAACCTGCGTGCAGGGCTTTCCTTCATGGCGAAAGTCGCTATTGCCGGCCTCCTGATCCTGGCCGCCGGGATCCTGGCGGTTGCCACTGCGATTGTCGGCCTTGTGATCGCCGGTATCGCCCTGCTCCTGCGCTTCGTCGGCCGCACCGGCCCGCGCCGGACCTGGAGAGAGTCCGATACGGTCACGCTCGAAGCCCACCGCACCGCCCATGGCTGGCGGGTGGAATAAGCGCGCCTAGGCGTCCCTTCGCACCGCTGGCGTTGCAACACCGCTGACAACCTTCCTCCGCACAAGCTCACGCTTGAACCGGTAAAGCTCGGCCGGGCGTCCGCCTGTGGAGGTTTCCATCGCGCCGGTGCCCTCCACCAGGTCCGCACGCTCCAGTGCGCGGCGGAAATTCTGCTTGTGCAGCGGCAGGCCGAGCAGCGCCTCCATCACGCCCTGCAGGCTCGACAGGGTGAAACGCTGCGGCGTCAGTTCGAACACCACCGGGCGGTACTTCACCTTGCCGCGCAAGCGCCCCATGGCGGTGGCGAGGATACGCCGGTGGTCTGAGGCCATGGGCTGGCCGAAGCCCGGCTCGGCGCATTCCAGGCCGGCATCGCGCGCGCATTCATGCACCAGGCCGGCCTCGTAGAGCAGTTCATAGCGCTCCAGCACGCGCTCCTCGACCCAGGGGTTCTCCTCGCCGAGGCCGAAGGCGACGCGCGCGCGGTCCAGCCGCCCGCTGTTTCCCGCCGCCCAGGAGACAAGCCGCGGGGCAATCTCGCTGTCGATCAGCTCCGGGCGCCCGCGCCGATGGTCTTCCCACGGGAAGAAGGTGTACCAGCTGCGCCAGCGCGCATCGAAGCTGGTATCGATCTCAGCGCGTTCCTGCGCCAGGGCGAGATAGCTCACGCTGATCACCCGGCTGGAGGTCGCCGCATCGGCAAGGCGCGCGCCCGGCGTCTCGCGCCCCTTGTCGCCAAAGGTGTAGAGCTGTTCGACATAGCCGAGATCGAAGCCGGTCTGTTCCGCCACCCAGCCGCGCAGGCCAAGCTCGAAAGTGCGGTGTCCGATGGGGTCGAACGGGCCGAAAGGCAGCGCCGCCTCGTCGCCATCCCGGCGCGTGACCAGCACATAGGGCTGCTCACAATCGGCTGACACGATGACGGCCGACAGGCCGATGACCAGCTGTGCGCTCACGCAGCCCCCCGGCAGGCATCCAGCTCTTCAAGGATTTCGGCAAACCGCTTCAGGAACGCCCCCTGCGCATCGGAGGGCGAAAGCGGTGTCATGTCGATCTCACCGGCCCCCTCCGGCGGGCGGATGAAGAACTGGTCGGCCTCGGCATGGGAAAACCCGGCCAGCTCGGTGGCCTCCAGCCAGGCCGAGATCAGGTCGGCCTTCTTGATGAGCTTCTTCATCGCCGGGGCGATGTCACCCGGCAGGCCGAAGCGCTGGTGCACCGCGCGCGCCAGACGCGCCTCAACCACCTTGTAATCGTCGCCCAGCACCGCCTTGAAGGGCGAGATCATGTCCCCGATCACATATTCCGGCGCATCGTGCAGCAGCGAGGCCAGGCGCATCTCCACCGCCAGGGCGGGCTTGAGCGCGCCGACCAGTTGCTCGACCACCAGCGAGTGCTGGGCGACCGAAAACGCGTTCGGGCCCAGCGTCTGGCCGTTCCATCGCGCCACCCGTGCCAGACCATGGGCGATATCCTCGATCTCCACATCCATGGGCGAGGGATTGAGCAGGTCCAGCCGGCGTCCGGACAGCATTCGCTGCCAGGCGCGCGGGGCAGATTTGGCGGCAGGTCGGGCACGAGACATGGCCCCGGGTTTAGCGGAAACAGGCCCGGATGTGAATCGCCAAAGCCATCTTCTTCACTGCAGGAGACCGTATGGGCCCTGTGGTTAAGGCATGGGGCCTGTTTGGCAACGAACTGGCTCGATTTTCACGCACCTTGCAGTGGCGGAATTAACCCCTTCCGGGACATACTCAGGGCTCGAAAAAAGGCAAAAAGACCGAGGCATGGTGATGATTGATGCGATGGTGGCCTGGGCCAGCGAGCCCGGCACGGCGGTGATGGTACTGGGCGTTGGCCTGACGGTTCTGGTCGTTCAGGCCGTGCGTCAGGGACGCGAAGCGCTCTGGGGTGACTTCTTCCTGGAAGATATCGACGAGGAATAGGCCGCCTACTCTCCGACGGCCTGTTTGGCATCGCCTTCGGCCCGCTTCTGACCGATCTCGGTCGTCTCCTGCGGGCCGTAGGTAATGATGGTGGAGCCCTCTCCACCGCGTGGCTCGGCCTTGGTGCTCATGAAGGTCACCGAGCCGTCTGGCCGAACTTCGGCGATGATATCGGCGTTCGGCCGGTCCGCCTTCAGCTCCGCGAGCCCGTATTTTTCCGTCAGCTGCGTCCTTGCGAAGTTCCAGCCGCGATAATGGTCGCGGATGAGCTGGTCATAGCCGCGCCCGCGCCGGATCAGCGTGCGCCCGCGCGTGTTCACGCCCATGGCGCGGGGGTCTTCCTCGTCGCTTTCCTGGGCCGAAAGCTGGAACACCTTGTGGCGTCCGAGCTCGGGCGCGAAATGGCTGGAGACGAGCGCATTGTAGGGCTCGTTGGCTGACAAAGCGAGCGCGGTCTCGAACCGGGCATGGTCGAGGCGCACCTCGGCATCTTCCGACAGCACTTCGCCGAAAAAGGTCTCAAGCCCGGATTCGCGCGCCGGGCGCAGGCGCCGCCAGTTCGTATCGGCCACGATGGTCTCCACGCCGCAATCCTTCAGCTTGCGGGCAAGGTCCACGCTCCAGGGTGTCGCGCCGACCATGAGCACGCCCGGCTTGGTCTTGTGCGCAAGGCCCAAGAAGCGCGCCATGGGCGCAATCGTGAAGCCGTGCAGCACAACCGTCGCGAATACCATGGCAAAGGCCAGCGGCGTGATCTGGGCAGCGCCATAGATGTCGAAGCTGGAATTGCGCGACAGCTCGATCAGCAATGTACCGAACAGGCCGGAGACGGCCACGGCCACAATACCGCGTGGCGCGATCCAGCCGAGCAGCAGGGCCTCGTTGCGTGTCAGCGTGCCGAAGGTCGCGATCCATATCGACAGGGGGCGGACCACGAACAACATCGCCACGAGGAAAGCGAGGGTGCGCCAGTGCAGCGCCTGTTCGATGATCTGCGGGGTGAGATTGGCCGTCAGGATGATGAACACACCCGAGACCAGCAGGACGGCGATGTCTTCCTTGAACTTGCGCAATTCCGCCAGGCCCGCGAGCTTGGAATTGGCCAGATACATGCCATAGGCGGTCACGGCGACCAGGCCGATTTCCTTCTCGACCATTTCCGCCAGTGCGTAACACAGGATGATCGAGGCGAAGATGATCGGCGCCTTGAGATATTCCGGCGTCCATCCGGCCCGGAAGGCGCGCACGATGCCCCAGCCGAACACCATGCCGAGCCCGACACCGATCCCGGCTGAAACGAGGATCATCAGGGCGGCGATCACCGTGCTGTCGCCGGCTGCGGCCACGCGGACCACCTCGAACGCCGCCACGGCGAAGAGCGCCCCGATCGGGTCGTTGACGATGCCTTCCCATTTCAGCGCCGCGCCGGTGCGCCCGCCAAGCTTTGACTGGCGCAATAGCGGCATGATCACGGTCGGCCCGGTCACCACCATGACCCCGGCAAAGACGATGGAACTGGCCCAGTCGAGCCCGCCGGCGAAGTGCGCGGCCAGCGAGCCGAGCACCCAGGCCAGCGGCCCGCCGACAAACACCATGCGCCGCACGGCCGCGCCGGCATCGCGCAAATTCTGGAACTTCAGGACGAGCCCGCCCTCGAACAGGATCACGGCCACGGCCAGCGACACGATGGGCCTTAAAAGGTCGCCGAACTCGCGTGTCGGATTGAGCAGCGCGCCCGGACGGCCGGAGTACAGCAGGCTGGCAGGATTGCCGAGCGTTGCGGCCCAGAGCGGGCCGACAGCCAGGCCGGCCAGCGCCATCAGCACGATCGCCGGTGCCTGCAGCCGCCAGGCCAGCCACTGGGCGCCGAGGCCCAGCGTACCGATCAAGGCGACCGAAAAAATCAGCGAGTCCTGACTGCCTGCCAGAAGAATCGGTAGGTCGAGCAAACTCAAAAGCCCTTGTCCCAGGTTGACCGCCACCCCGGCCGGTCAGACCTTGCCCTCGTCTGCGCTGTCGGCAAAGTCAAAGCCGATCTCGCGCGTTCCAATATCCCCGTCCTTGTAATCGTCTATCCTTGTCTGGAACCAGCCACGGATATGATCGAAGATTTCCTCATATAGTGGCTCTGGGTCATGTTCAGCCAGAGGCAGCTTGAAAGTATACTCTCGTCCGCCTTCCATGAGGACGCGGAACGTTTCGCCCGACTTGCTGCATTCCAGGTTCAAACGCAGCCAGTCGGTACCCTTGGTGACCCGCACGGCAATGCCGAAACGGATCGGGCCGAGCGGGCGAAAACCGCCCGGAGCAACGGAAAAGGCCTTGTCGCCATAGTCGCGCGGCTCGAAGGCGCCCACGGGCGGGACGAGGTGAACGCACACGCCGTCACTGGAGCCAAGATAGGCGCACAGGCCGTCGCGCAGTTCCTCTGCGAGGCGTCGAATCCGGTCATAATTCTCCTTGGCCAGAGACTGGTAGGTTTCCACTGTCGCCAGCAGGTCATCGAACTTCGCCAAGGCCAGGACTCCTTCGGAAGTGGGTGCCTATGACCGGACATATGCACCCGAAGGAGGCCTTAGCAAGAGTAACTGCCTGAATTCAGGACAGGATTGGCTGGCCGTATCTGATGCGATAGGAGTAAAATTGCAGGCCCAGATAGGCCAGCACGATGCCGGCTGCTCCGGCTGACAATCTGTGTACCGTCTCGGCCGAAACCGGCAGGATGAGCAGATCCAGGAATGTGGCGAAGGCCATGGTCAGCATGGCCGCTGCGCCGCGCCGGGAGAGCCCCATGGTCAGCGTCGCCCAGACGGTGAGAGACCCGAACGCCGACAGGCGCATGATCTCGTTCTGCAGGGGAAAGCTCTCAATGCCCGGCACCCAGGCCGCCGACCGCACCGCGATCAGGACGGCAATCAGACCGGTCAGTCCCGTCGCGACCCGTTCGGCCGTACCGTACAGCCAGTAGCTGCGCTCGATTTCCTCGCCCAATGCTCTGCTTACCACCGTCAGCCCCACTCGCTCAAAGGTCCCCGAACGGAACCGGGTGGCCTGTAGCTATCAAGGCCGGCTTGCCAGCTTGTTCACACCGGCAGGAAATTTTTCCGCGGCGGGGAAAGCAGGAATTAAGGCTCAGGCGGCGTGCTGGTGGCGCGCAAAGCGCACCGCTTCGACCGCCTGGTCGAGATCGCCAAGCTCCGGCTGGCAAGCCACCGGAATGCCCGAGCGTGCAAGCTCCAGGCTCACACTGGGCGAAGCGCCGCCGAAATGCGCGGTCAGGAAAGCCCGGATCGTGTCGAGCGCGGCGGCTTCTTCCTCCACCACCTGGCCGAAGCGCGCCGCAATGGGGCCGACAAGGCCATAGGAGAGGAACACGCCGAGGAATGTGCCGAGCAGCGCGCTGGCGATCAGCTCGCCAAGCACGGCGGTGGACGCGTCGATTGCCGTCATTGTCTTGATGATGCCGAGTACGGCCGCGACAATGCCGAGTGCCGGCAGCGCATCGCCCACCGTCTGCAGCGCGGCCACGCTGCGCATGCGCTCGGTGATGTGGTGATCGATCATGGCATCCATGCGCAGCTCGGCCCGACGCGGATCGGACATGTCCAGCGCCGACAGGCGGAAGGCCTCGCAGACCAGGCTGAGCGCGGCAGGATCGGAGTTCAGCCGCGCCGCCGTGGTCATCAGGTCGGACTCTTCGGGGCTTTCAACATCGGCCTCGATGGCAATCGCCCCGCCCTGACGCTCGCGCCGGCAAAGCTCATGCAGCACGCCGAGCAGCGCGGCATAGTCCTTCCGGGTCCAGCGCGAGCCACGCACGGCCACCCAGAAGCCCTTCAGCGCGCCCAATGCCACCGGCAGGGAATTGCCCAGCAGCAGCGTGCCCAGCGCCGCCCCACCGATCAGCATCAGCTCGAACGGCAACGCCCAGACAATCGCGCCCGCCCCCGTCGCGGCCAGGCCGACAGTGATCAGGACAAGGATCAGAAAAAAGCCGAGAATCTGGGTCATGGGCGCGTGCGAAACTCTCCGGCAGGGTTCGAACCGGCAGCTCTATATGTTCGGAGTTAAGGTTGCCTTTCCGGCAGGAAACTTGTGCCTGACTTACCCCAACGCGACGCTTGATCTTTCTCCGCGAGCTGCAAATAGGTTCGCCGATGGACGCAAACCCGAGTCTCACCGACCCTGACGCCCCACAGCCCGACAGGCGCGGGGCCTTCTTCATGCTGTTCTTCAGCCTGATGGTGATCGGCGCGGGCAACACCATGCTGATTGCCGCCGTCATCCCCCCTCTGACGCGCGAACTGGCCCTGCCCGACTGGATGGCCGGGGCGATCTTTTCCCTCTCGGCGCTGTGCTGGTCGCTGACCTCGCCCTTCTGGGGCAAGCAGTCCAACCGGCTGGGGCGCCGCCGCGTCGTGGCGCTCGGCCTTGGCGGGTTTGGCGTGTCCATGTTCCTCCTGCTGATCTTCGCCCATGCCAGCCTTAGCGGCTGGATTGCCGGCGCCGTCGCGGTGTTTTTCAGCCTGGCCCTGTCACGCTCGATCTTCGGCCTGCTCGGATCGGCCACCAACCCGGCCGCCCAGGCCTATGTCGCCGACCGCACCAGCCCGGAAGAGCGCCAGTCCGAGATCGCCTTCATCACATCCGGTTTCAGCACCGGCACGGTTGTGGGGCCGGCCTTCGCGGCGGCTCTTGTCGGGGTTTTCGGCCTGCTCTCGCCGCTGATGGTAACCTGCGTGATTGCCTTCAGCCTGTCCTTCCTGATCTGGCGCTTCCTGCCGGAGCACCGCCCTCCGCGCGCGGATGCGGGCATGTATGTCGAACCGGACGGTGCGCGCGGCCTGTGGCACAGCCGGGCCGTCTGGCCCTTCCTCGTCTACGCCATTACGTTGTCGCTGGTGACCGGCATCCTGACCCAGGTCTTTGCCTTCACGGTGATGGACAGGATGAATGTCGAGGATGCCCGCCAGGCGGCGCAGTTCACCGGCCCGGCCTTCACGGTGGGCGCGATGGCCATCCTGCTGTCGCAGCTGGTGCTGATCCCGCGCCTGAAACTGAAAAACCGCCAACTCATGGTGGTTGGCTGCGTGCCGTTGATGTGTGGGGCGCTGCTGCTGATCTTTGCACGCGATTACGCCACGCTGGTCTTTGCCCAGTTCCTGATCGGCCTCGGCCAGGGGCTCGCACGGCCGGGCTTTTCCAGCGGCGCTTCGCTGGCCGTCTCCCCGGCCCTTCAGGGCAATGTGGCGGGGCTCGTCATCTCGGCCAATGGCATGGGCTTCATCGTGACGCCCTTTTTCGGCCTGTTCCTCTATGAGTTCGTCAGCCCACAGCTGCCCTTCATCATCTGCACCACGCTGCTGATCGCGATGGCGCTGTTCGCCCAGTTCGTGCTGGGCGACCGTGGGGAAGTGACGTCAGACGAGAGCGAGAGCTAGATCTCGCCGCGGATCCGCTTCATCACGCCGGAAAAATCAAGGCCGGCAAAGCCGTCCTCATCGAGGCGCGAATAGATCTCCTCGGCATGCTTGCCGAGCGGGGTTTCGGCCTCGGCCACGCCTGCCGCGCCCATGGCGAGTTTCAGGTCCTTCAGCATCATCGCCACGGCAAAGCCCGGCTGGTAGTCCCGGTTCGAAGGTGCGGTCGGCACTGGGCCCGGCGCCGGGCAATAGCTTGTCATGGACCAGCACTGGCCGGAGGCGGTGGAGGAGATGTCGAAGAATGTCTGGGCATCGAGGCCCAGCTTTTCCGCCAGGTTGAACGCCTCGCAGGTGCCGATCATGGAAATGCCGAGCAGCATGTTGTTGGCGATCTTGGCAACCTGGCCGTTTCCGCTCGCACCGGCATGAAAGATGTTCTTGCCCATGGCCTCCAGCACCGGCTTGGCGCGCGCAAAACCCTCGTCCGGGCCGCCGACCATGAAGGTCAGCGTGCCGGCATCGGCTGCCGCCGTGCCGCCGGAAACCGGCGCATCCACCATCAGGAAGCCCGCATCGGCGGCCTTCGCGCCGGCCTCGCGTGCGTCTTCCACCGCGATGGTCGAGCAATCGAGAAACAGCGTGCCCGGCCCGGCATGGGCGGCCACGCCATCCTCGCCGAAATAGACGCCCAGCACATGCTTGCCCGCCGGCAGCATGGAGACGATCACCTCCGCGCCGCTGACAGCCTCGGCCAGCGAGCCTGCCGCTGTGGCGCCCTTGGAGGCGGCAACGGCCACCGCATCGGCGCTCAAATCGAAAGCGTGCACCTCATGCCCGGCCTTCACCAGGTTTGCGCACATGCCCGAGCCCATGTTTCCAAGCCCGACGAATGCAATCTGTGTCATCGAAACCTCCCTATTTGTCCTTGAAGTCCGGGGCGCGCTTTTCGCTGAACGCACTCATGCCCTCTTTCTGGTCCTGCGTCCCGAAGAGGCCCTGGAACAGGCGGCGCTCAAATTTCACACCCTCCGTGGTGGGCAGTTCGAGGGCGCGGGCGACCATCTCCTTGGCCGCCATCAGGGACGGAATGGAGAAGCCGGCAATCTCCTGCGCGGCGGCCTTCGCCTCGTCCATGAGCTTGTCATGCTCGACCACGCGGCTGACGAGCCCGATCTTGTCGGCCTCGGCCGCGTCGATCATCCGGCCCGTGAGCACCATGTCCATCGCCTTGGCCTTGCCGACCGCCTTGGTCAGGCGGATGGAGCCGCCCATGCCCGGCGTGACGCCGAGCTTGATTTCCGGCTGGCCGAATTTCGCCTTCTCCGAGGCAATGATCAGATCGCACATCATGGCAAGCTCGCATCCGCCGCCGAGGGCAAAGCCGTTCACCGCCGCGATCACCGGCTTGCGGCAGGCGGCAAACCTGTCCCAGCCGGCGAAATAGTCCTCGACATACATGTCCGAGAAGCTTTGCGGCTGCATCTCCTTGATGTCCGCCCCGGCGGCGAAGGCGCGGCCCTCGCCGGTGAGCACGCTGACGGCGATGTCTTTGTTGCGGTCGATTGTCTCGAACACGTGGACAATCTCGGACATCACCTCGGCATTTAGCGCATTGAGCGCGTCCGGGCGATTGATCGTGACCGAGGCAATCCGCTCGGAATGCTCGAAGGTGATCGTGTTGTAGCTCGCCATCGCCCTACCCCATGGTCGGGATGATGAAGGCCTGGTCGCCGATGTCGCCTTCCGGCCAACGCTGGGTGACGGTCTTGATCTTGGTCCAGAAGCGGACCCCTTCCGGGCCATGCTGGTTGGTGTCGCCAAAGGCCGAGCGCTTCCAGCCCCCGAAGGTGTGATAGGAGACCGGCACCGGGATCGGCACATTCACGCCGACCATGCCGACATTGACCTGCGCGGCGAACTCGCGCGCGGCGCGGCCGTTCGAGGTGAAGATCGCAACACCGTTGCCATACTGGTGCTTGCTCGGCAGCGCCGCGGCCTCTTCCAGCGTTTCAGCGCGAAGGATCTGCAGCACCGGGCCGAAGATTTCCTCCTTGTAGGAGGTCATCTCGGGGGTGACATTGTCGAACAGGTTCGGGCCGATGAAATAGCCGTTCTCGGCGCCCTGCATCTTCAGGCCTCGCCCGTCGAGCACCAGCTCGGCGCCCTCATCCACACCCATCTGGATATAGTCTTCCACCTTCGCCTTGTGCGCCGCGCTGACGACCGGGCCGTAATGGGCCTCGGGATCGGTCGAGACCCCGACGCGCAGATTGTTGGCCGCCTCCACCATGCGCTCGCGGAATTCGTCGCCGGTTTTCTTGCCGACGGTGACGGCCACGGGAAGCGCCATGCAGCGTTCGCCGGCCGAGCCATAGGCCGCGCCGACAATGTCCTTCACCGCCTGGTCCATATTCGCATCCGGCAGGATGATGCCATGGTTCTTCGCCCCGCCCATGGCCTGGACGCGCTTGCCGTTCGCCGTGCCGCGCGAATAGACATACTGGGCGATATCCGACGAGCCGACAAAGCTCACCGCCTTGATCTCGGGATGGTCGAGGATCGCATCGACGGCGACCTTGTCGCCATTCACGCAGTTCAGGACGCCTTCCGGCGCGCCGGCTTCCATGAAGAGCTCCGTCATGCGCATCGGCACCGACGGATCCTTTTCGGACGGCTTCATGATGAAGGTATTGCCGCAGGCGATGGCCACCGCCGACATCCAGCAGGGGATCATGGCCGGGAAGTTGAACGGGGTGATTCCCGCCACCACGCCCAGCGGCTGGCGCATGGAATAAACATCAATGCCCGGCCCGGCGCCCTCGGTATATTCACCCTTCTGAAGGTGCGGGATGCCGCAGGCGAACTCGACGACATCAATCCCGCGCTGCACATCGCCGCGCGAATCCGCGACCACCTTGCCGTGCTCGGATGAGAGCAGCTCGGACAGCTCGTCAATGTTCGCTTCGAGCAGGCGCTTGAACTCGAACATCACGCGTGCCCGGCGCTGCGGATTGGTCGCCGCCCAGGCCGGGAAGGCGTTCGCGGCGGCCTGCACCGCAGCGTCCAGCTCACCTGCCGTCGCCAGCGCGACCTTTGCCTGGACCTCGCCGATATTTGGATTGTAGATGTCGCCGAACCGGCCGGACGTGCCGGGGACCTGCGCCCCGCCGATAAAATGATGAACTTCGCGCATATGACGCTTCTCCCATAATCTGTTCATACCAATTTAGGTGCTGGATTTCCGCTGGTCCACAGAGACATTCGCAGCTGACACCTGCGTAATTGCAGGCTAAACAGCGCACATGAACTGGGATGACCTGCGAATTTTCCTGGAAGTCAGCCGGCGCTCCAAGCTTGAGCATGCCGCCGCGCATTCCCATCTCGACCCCACCACGGTCAGCCGCCGGATCAAACGGCTCGAACATGAGCTCGGCCTCACCCTGTTCGAACGCACCCGGCGCGGGCATGCCCTCACGCCCGCCGGGGAGAAGCTCGCCGCGCGCGTGGAAGCCATGGAATCGCTCTCGCTCGATATCCTCGCCGACAGTTCCAGCGAGAAGAGCGCGGCGGGCCGCATCCGGCTCGGTGTCACCGAGGGCCTCGGCTCTGGCGTGATCGCTCCGAAGCTTGGCACCTTCAAGGCCCGTCATCCCCAGATCGATGTCGACCTGATCGCCCTGTCGGGCTTTGTCAGCGTGCCGCGCCGCCAGGCCGACATGTCGATCCTGCTCGCGCGGCCGTCGGCCGGCCGATTGAAAGTGCGCAAGCTCGCTGACTATTCGCTCGCCCTTTATGGCGCACCGGCCTATCTGGACGCCCGGCCGCCGGTGACCAGCCGGGAAGACCTGCAGGACCATACGCTGATCGGCTATGTCGACGACCTGATCTACTCCGCCCAGCTGAGATATTTCGACGAATTGCTGCCCGGCCTGACGCCGCATCTGTGCAGCCCGAGCATCCTCGCCCAGCAGGAAATGGTCGCCTCCGGGGCCGGCCTCGGCATCCTGCCGGCCTTCCTCGCCCGGCGTGTGCCCGGTCTTGTCCGCCTGTTGCCGGACCAGATCCAGGTCGAGCGCTCCTTCTGGCTGAGCGTGCATGAGGATGTCGCCGGGCTCACCCGCAACCGGCTGCTGGCAGACTATCTCGGCGAGATCCTGCACGATCTGCCCTGACACGACAGTCAGGGGCACCCGACTTTGACAGCGCTAACATTTTCAGGTCACCTCCCTGATGGGAGGACATAATAATGGTGGAAAACGCCAATCTCGCCCTGTTGATCGTTGTCGGCGGGGTGGCCAGCCTGCTGGCGCTGATCATTCTCGCGCGTGTCCAGGCTTTCATAGCGCTTCTCATTGTCTGCATCCTCGTCGCGCTCGCGGCGGGCATGCCGCTGGATGCGATCATGGACTCGATCCGCGACGGCATGGGTGGCACGCTCGGCTTTGTCGCCGTGGTGGTCGGGCTCGGTGCCATGCTCGGCGCGATCCTGGAGCTTTCCGGCGGGATCCGCTCGCTCTCGCACATGGCGCTCAGCCTGGCCGGGCCGAAAGGCGCGCAATGGGCGCTTGCCGCGGTGGGGATCGCGGTTTCCATTCCGGTCTTCTTCGATGTCGCCCTGATCATTCTCGCTCCCCTGCTCTATGGCCTGGCACGCGATTCCGGGCGTTCGGCGCTGTGGTATGCCATCCCGGCGCTGGCGGGCATGGCCATGGCGCACACCTTCCTGCCGCCCACGCCCGGCCCGATTGCGGTGGCAGACCTGCTCGGCGCCAATCTCGGCTGGGTGTTCCTGACCGGGCTCGCCACCGGCATTCCCGCCGTGATCGTCGGCGGCCTCGTCTTCGCGCCCTATGCCGAACGCCTGGCGGGCAAGGTGCTCAAGTCCGGCCCACAATCGCCGCTCGAAGCCCTCGACGAGGATATCGACGCAGCGGATGTAGCGCCCAGCGGGCTGCTGGTGCTCGCCGTCATCCTGGCGCCGCTTGCCCTGATCATGGCCGGCGCGTTTGCGCCTTATATGCCCTTCGGCGACGGCGTGATCGCCGCCATCGAGTTCATCGGGCATCCCTTCTCAGCGCTGATCATCGCCTGCGCCATCGCCTATTTCACGCTCGGCATCTCGCGCGGCGCTTCACAGGAAGACCTCAACCATGTGATGACAAAGGCACTTGAGCCGGCGGGTGTCGTCGTGCTCATCACCGGGGCGGGTGGGGCGTTCAAACAGGTGCTGGTCGACACCGAAATCGGCCAGCGTATCGCCGAAGTCTTTGCCGCTGCCGAGATCGCGCCCATCGTGCTGGCCTTCGGGATCGCCGCCATCCTCCGCGTGGCGCAGGGCTCTGCCACCGTGGCCATGATCACCAGCGCGACGCTGGTCTCGGCCATGCTGGATTCCTCGGCCATGTCGCCGCTGGAGCTTGGCCTGATGGTTTCAGCCATCGCCTCGGGTGCGCTGGTGTGCAGCCATGTCAACGATTCCGGATTCTGGCTGGTCAGCCGCTATCTCGGCCTCACCGAGGCCCAGACCCTGAAAACCTGGACGGTCATGACAACCATTGTCGGCCTGGTGGGTTTCATCATGGCCTGCATCCTCGCCTGGCTGTTCAATGGCGGATGAGATGGAAATTGCCGAGTCACCCGTCCGAAGCGTAGATTGAGCCCATGCAAACCACAGAGGAAATGCCCATGACAACCACGCTCAGGGCAGACCAGATCCTGCCGCAGGATGGCGCGGCATTTCTGGTTGGACGGGTCTGGTCGAACCTGGCGGGAGGTCCCTGCCCGGTCTGGCTGGAAGCCGGCATGCTCTACAATCTGGTCACCGTGGCGCCGACAATGTCTCGCCTGCTCGAACTTGAGGACTTCACACCCGCCGATGCAGCCGGCTGCCCGCCGCTCGGCCCGCTGGAGGATTTTCTCGGCGAAGCCGGCAGCGGCCCGGCCGGCCATTTGCTCGCCCCCCTGCGACCTGCAAGCGGTGAAGGCCGCCGGGGTGACCTTCGTCACCAGCATGATCGAACGGGTCATAGAGGAACGTGCCGGCGGCGATCCGGCCCTGGCCGATTCCCTGCGCCGCTCGCTGTTGCCGCTGGTCGGCGGCGATCTCAGCCATGTCCGCCCAGGCTCTGAAGAGGCCGCCCGGGTGAAGGCCGCCCTGCAGGAAAAGGGGCTGTGGTCACAGTATCTCGAAGTGGGCATCGGCCCGGACGCGGAGATCTTCACCAAGGCCCAACCCATGTCCGCGGTCGGGTGCGGTGCCGAGATCGGGATCCATCCGGGCTCGGCCTGGAACAATCCCGAGCCGGAGATTGCGCTGGCCGTAAATTCGCGCGGGGAGATCCGCGGCGCGACGCTGGCCAATGATGTGAACCTGCGCGATTTCGAGGGCCGCTCCGCGCTTCTGCTGGCCAAGGCCAAGGACAATAACGCGTCATGCGCCCTCGGCCCGTTCATCCGCCTGTTCGATGACCGCTTCACGCTCAAGGATGTGGAACAGTGCGAAGTCCGCCTCGACATTGAAGGTCCGGAAGGTCCTGTCCTCAGCGCCGCAAGCCGCATGTCGCAGATTTCCAGGTCACCGGCCGACCTGGTGGCCCAGACCATTGGCCCGAACCACCAGTACCCCGATGGCCTCATGCTGCTGCTCGGCACCATGTTCGCACCGATCCAGGACCGCCACGAGCCCGGCCAGGGCTTCACCCATGAGATCGGCGACCGGGTGACGATCTCGACCCCCGAGATCGGCGCGCTGATCAACTGGGTGACCTATTCCGACAAGGCCACGCCCTGGACGTTCGGGGTCTCGGCGCTGATGGGCAATCTTGCCCATCGCGGAGTGCTGTAGCGATGGCGACACCGCCCGCCTCCAGACGCCGTCTGCGCTCGCAGGACTGGTTCGACAATCCCGATCATGCCGACATGACGGCGCTCTATCTGGAGCGGTTCATGAATTACGGTCTGACACCGGAGGAGTTGCGCGAGGGCCGGCCGGTGATCGGGATCGCCCAGTCGGGCTCGGACCTTGCGCCCTGCAACCGCGTGCATCTGGACCTCGCCAAACGTGCCCGGGACGGGATCCGCGATGCGGGCGGCATCCCGATCGAGTTCCCGATGCATCCCTTCTACGAGAATTGCCGCCGGCCGACCGCCGCGCTCGACCGCAATCTGGCCTATCTCGGCCTTGTGGAGATCCTGCACGGCTATCCCCTCGACGGGGTGATCTTCACCACCGGCTGCGACAAGACCACACCGGCCGCGCTAATGGCGGCGGCGACGGCGAACCTGCCGGCGATTGTCCTGTCCGGTGGGCCGATGCTGGATGGCTGGGTTGGCGGGGAGCGTGTCGGCTCGGGCACGGTACTCTGGCGCTCGCGCCGGGCCCGCGCCGCCGGCGAGATTGACGATGAGGAGATGATCGCGCGCGTGGCGGACTCCGCCCCTTCGGTCGGCCACTGCAATCCCATGGGCACGGCGATGACCATGAGCGCCATGGCCGAAGCGCTCGGCATGTCGCTGACCGGCTCGGCCGCGATCCCGGCGGCCTATCGCGAGCGCGGCCAGTGCGCCTATCGCACCGGCAAGCGCGCGGTGGATCTGGTCTGGGAAGATGTCCGCCCACTCGACATTCTCACCCGGCCGGCCTTCCTCAATGCCATCCGCGTGAACGCTGCCATTGGCGGATCGACCAATGCCCATCCTCACCTTGTCGCCATGGCAAGGCATGCCGGTGTGGAGCTGACGGCGGAGGACTGGAACGCCCATGGTTACGACGTGCCGCTGCTGGCCAATGTCCAGCCAGCGGGCGCCTATCTCGGCGAGGATTTCCACCGCGCCGGCGGTGTGCCCGCGGTGATGTGGGAACTGGCCGAGGCCGGCCTGCTGGCTCTCGACCTGCCCACCGTGACCGGCAGGAGCATGGGCGAGAACCTTGAAGGCCGCGCGGCCACCAATCGCGAGGTAATCTATCCCTTTGATGCGCCGCTCATGCAGAAGGCCGGCTTCCGGGTCTTCACCGGCAACCTCTTCGAAACCGCGATCATGAAGACCTGCGTGATCTCCGAGACGTTCCGGAAACGCTTCCTCTCCCGGCCCGGCCAGGAGAATGTCTTCGAGGCGCGCGCGGTCGTGTTCGATGGCGCGGAGGATTATCATGCCCGCATCAATGATCCGGCACTGGGCGTGAACGAGACCTCTATCCTGGTCATGCGCGGGGCCGGCGTGGTCGGCTGGCCGGGCTCTGCCGAAGTGGTGAACATGCAGCCGCCGGACGCTCTGATCCGGGCCGGCGTGGAGAGCCTGCCCACCCTCGGCGACGGGCGCCAGTCGGGCACATCCGACAGCCCGTCCATCCTCAACGCCTCGCCAGAAAGCGCGGCCGGCGGCGGCCTCGCCTGGCTGCGCGACGGCGATGTGATCCGCGTCGACCTTGAAAACGGCACCTGCAATGGCCTTGTCAGCGAGGCGGAGATCGCCCGCCGCCTGGCCGAGACCCCACCCGACGTGCCGGCAGACCAGACGCCCTGGCAGACGCTCTATCGCCAGACGGTCACCCAACTCGACCAGGGCGGGATCATTCGCGGCGCCGATGCGTTCCGCGACGTGGCCAGACGCCCGCCCCGCCACAATCACTAGCCCCGAGAGGTTTTCCCATGAGCTTTACCCCGCGCGGCCAACACCTCATCGCCGGCCAGTGGACCGGCTCGATCAACCAGTTCCGCTCCGAGGCCGACGGGCTCGAACCGCTCGACGTGGCCGAAGGCGGCCCTGTCGATGTGGAACAGGCCGTCCAGGCCGCCGAGACCGCCTTCTGGAGCTATGGCTATTCGCGCGCGGAATCCCGCGCGGTGTTTCTTGAGACCATTGCCGAGGAAATCGAGGCGCGCGGCGCCGACCTCACCCGTGTCGCCATGGCCGAGACCGGCCTGCCGGAAGGGCGCCTCAATGGCGAACGCGGGCGCACCACCAGCCAGCTGCGCCTCTTCGCCGAACATATCCGCAAGGGCGAATATCTCGACCGGCGCCATGCCGAAGCCCTGCCCGACCGCCAGCCCGCTCCGCGCCCGGACCTGAAACTCGTCCAGCGCCCTGTCGGCCCGGTGGCCGTCTTCGGCGCATCGAATTTCCCGCTCGCTTTTTCCACCGCCGGGGGCGACACGGCCTCTGCCCTCGCCGCTGGCTGCCCGGTCGTCGTGAAGGGCCATCCGGCTCATCCGCGCACCGGTGAGCTTGTTGCCCAAGCCATTGGCGTAGCGATGGAGCGCTGCGAGGTGGACCCGGGCGTCTTCAGCCTCGTCCAGGGCACTAGCCATGAGCTTGGCAGCGCGCTGGTGACCCACCCGTTGATCAATGCGGTCGGGTTTACCGGCTCGCTGCGCGCCGGGCGCGCCCTGTTCGACCAGTGCGCCGCGCGGTCCAGCCCGATCCCGTTTTATGGCGAGCTTGGCTCGATCAACCCGGTCTTCCTGCTGCCGGGCGCCCTGGCCATCCGCGCCGAGGAGATCGGCAAGGGCTGGGCGGCCTCGCTCACCCTGGGCGCGGGCCAGTTCTGCACCAATCCCGGTGTGGTCTTTGCCCCGGCGGGCGAGGACCTGGAGCGCTTCATCGCCGCTGCGCGCATGACGCTGGAAGAGAGCGCGCCTCAGACCATGCTGACAGGTGCCATCGCAAACAGCTTCACCACCGGCTGCACCGGCATGGCAGCAATCGACGGCGTCGAGACCGTCCACGCCACGCCGAGCGAAGGGCGCTCCGGCGGGCCGGCCATGCTGCGCACCACATTCGAGGTCTGGCAGCGCCAGGGCGAGCTTGCCCATGAGGTGTTTGGCCCGTCCGGCCTGGTCGTGGAGGTCGCCGACAAGGCGGCCCTGCGCGAGGCCGCGCTGAGCCTCGACGGTCAGCTTACCTGTACGCTGCAGCTGGAAGAGCCGGACATGGATGCCGCCGCCAGCCTGGTGCCCGTGCTCGAACGCAAGGCCGGGCGGCTTCTGGTCAACGGCTTCCCCACCGGTGTGGAGGTCAGCGACGCCATGGTGCATGGCGGGCCCTATCCGGCCTCGACCAATTTCGGCGCGACCTCGGTCGGCACACTTGCCATCCGGCGCTTCCTGCGCCCGGTCTGCTACCAGGACATGCCCAAGGCCGTATTGCCGCAGGAGCTGTCCTGACGCGTACTCTCCGCTTTGACCGGAACACGCCGCCCGCTATTGTCGCGCGCCATGACACGCCATAACGACCTGCTGATTGCCCTGCGCAAGATCACACGGGCCATCGACCTGCACTCGAAACACCTGGCCAAGGAAACCGGCCTGACCGCGCCCCAACTGCTGGTGCTGCAGAGCGTGGCCGAAACCCATCGCGCCAAGCCGAGCGATGTCGCCCGCCAGATCCACCTCTCGCAGGCGACCATCACCTCCATCGTCGACCGCCTTGCAAAGGCCGGCCTCGTCACCCGCGAGCGCAGCCCGCAGGACAAGCGCGTACATGAGATCGTGCTGACCGAGGAAGGCAAACGGCGCCTCGTCGGGGCGCCGCAGCTGTTGCAGGAGGGCTTCCTGCAGACTTTCGGGGATTTGCAGGACTGGGAACAGTCCCTGCTTGTCTCCAGCGTCCAGCGCATTGCTGCGATGATGAACGCCGAAGCGCTCGACGCCGCGCCCATTCTGGACGTCGGCGACCTGGAGCGAAGTGACGGCTAGCTCGTGCTGACCGATTCCCGGCGCTCTTCCGGCGGGGTGTCCCACGGGATGTGGCGGTCTTCCAGGACGACCAGATTGTCCCGGCTGACCAGCGTGGCCGCGGTCTGGTAACCGAGCAGCTGTTTGGCCGGGATGTCCTGGTTTCGCGCCAGGATCAGGGTTTCCTCGGCGGTGAAGTTGGCAAGGCCGCGCGCGCGTTCCGCGCCGCTCTCGTCATAGATATGGATCACGTCGCCCTTCACGAAGGTGCCCTGGATCGAGTGGATATCCTCCCGGCGGATGCCGCGCTCATTGCGGCACACCGCATCGATCGTGTCTTCTGACACCACGATGGAGCCGGCCATCTGCAAACGGTCGGTGAGCCAGGCCGTCCAGGCCGAATCGGGGCGGGTGTGGGCGATGCAGCGCGTGTGCTGGCGCTCGCCATCGAGCAGGGAGAGCAGCGGGCGGTCATCGGTCTCGCCATTGCCGATCAGCGTGGTGCAACCGGCATTCTGAGCCATGTTGGCCGCCTGCATCTTGGTGAGCATGCCGCCGGTGCCGAGGCTGCTCACGCCTTCGGTGACCTCCAGATACTCGGTAACATCGTCGACGGTCTCGACCAGCTGCGCGCCTTCCAGCGAGGGGTCGCGGTCATAAAGGCCGTCCACGCTGGTGAGGATCACGAGCGTCTCGGCCTGCACCATCTGGGCGACCTTGGCGGCCAGCCGGTCATTGTCACCGACGCGGATTTCCTCAGTGGTGATGGAATCGTTCTCGTTGACGATAGGCACGATACCGGCCTGCAGCAGGCGGTGGACCGTGTTCTTGGTATTCAGGAACCGGCGGCGGTCTTCCAGGTCGCGCAGGGTGACGAGCACCTGGGCGATGTCGAAGCCGAATTCATGGGCGACCTGCTTGTAGGCGTTCAGCAGCACCGGCATGCCACAGGCGGCAGCCGCCTGCTTGTCGCGCAGGCCGGCCGTTTCCGGGCGCTCGCCAATCGTCTTCAGGCCGAGCGCGACAGCGCCCGAGGAACACAGCAGCACTTCATGGCCGCGCTCGCGCAAGACCTGGACATCATCGAGCAGGCGCTGGATGAAAGCCCAGCGCGGCGTCAGCAATTCGGTATTGGCCAGGAGGCTGGAGCCGATCTTGACCACGATGCGTTTTGGGTTGGACACGTAAGTCTCCCTCCGTAACTCAGGGGTCGAGGTAGAGGGCCTCGCCGCCTTTGACAACACGCTTAGAACACAAAGGAACACCTCACCCCACTTGACATGGGGATACAGTACACTTGGCCGTTGTGCGGCACATTTTCGCCACATTTACTGTGGGCAGCCGTCCTTGTCTGCACCATCTGGTTTGAATTCTAATTAATTCCCGCTTATGTCCGGGCCAGGTGATTTCAAGGAGGTTTCATGCGCGTATTGATGATCGGCTGCGGCAAGATGGGAGGCGCCCTGCTCTCCCGCTGGGCAAGCGACGACGCGCTCTCCTTTACCGTCATCGTCCCCAATTCCGAGCTGTCCGAGCCCGGTGTCCGGGTCGAGAGATCGCCCGATGCCATCGCCGGCGAAAGTTTCGACATGCTGGTCATCGCCATCAAGCCGCAGATGATTGCAGGCGTGATACCCACCTATGCCAACCATCTGGCAGAGGGCGGTGTCGTGGTCTCCATGGCGGCCGGCACCTCGTGCGCCAGCCTGGAGAAACTGTTCGGCGAGCAGGCCATTGTCCGCATCATGCCGAACATGCCGTCCGCCATCGGCAAGGGCGTGAGCGGAGCCTGGGCCAATGCCCGCACCAGCACCGAACAGCGCGCCGCCATCGAGGCCATGATGCTGCGCGCGGGCGAACTGGTCTGGGTCGATGCCGAAGACGGTCTCGACCGGGTGACAGCGATTGCCGGCTCCGGGCCGGGCTATGTCTTCGAGATCGCCCGCACCTATGTCGAGGCTGCGCGCGAGCTCGGCTTCAGCGAGGACCAGGCGCGCAGGCTGGTGCTGGGTACCATGGCCGGCGCGGTGGAAATGGCCGCCCGCTCCGATCAGAGCCTGGCTGACCTGCGCAATGCCGTCACCAGCAAGGCGGGCACGACCGAAGCCGGCCTCAATGCCCTCAATGGCGGCGGCGACCTTTCAACCCTGCTGCAGGCGACGACCCGCGCGGCCTATACCCGCGCTGTCGAACTGCGCTGATCCCGAAATTCCAACCCCCTGGAAACCCATGACCCGACCTGAAGATAAAACCAGCGCGCATGTGCACGAGCTTGGCACGCGCGCGAAAACGGCCGCCCGCGAGCTCGCCGCGGCCAGCACCGAGGCCAAGAACCGCGCCCTGGCAGAGGCTGCCCGCACCCTGCGCGCGCGCACGCCGGACCTGCTTGCCGCCAATGGCGAGGATGTCGCCAGCGTGGAAGGCAGGAAGCCCGACTCCTTTATCGACCGCCTGCGCCTCACCGAAGAGCGTATCCTCGGCATGGCCACGGCGCTGGAAGAGATCGCCGCCCTGCCCGACCCGGTCGGCCGCGTGCTGGCACGGTTCGACCGCCCGAATGGCCTCAAGATCGAGCGCGTCGCCTGCCCGATCGGCGTGATCGGGATGATCTATGAGTCCCGGCCCAATGTTGGCGCCGATGCCAGCGCGCTCGGCCTGAAGGCTGGTAATGCCGTGATCCTGCGCGGCGGCTCGGAAAGCCGCCACTCCACGCGCGTGATCGTGGAATGCATGCGCGCCGGGCTGAAAGCCGCTGGCCTGCCGGAAGACACCGTGCAGATGGTGCAGACCACCGAGCGTAGCGCCGTCGCCGCCCTGCTCAGCGATGTCGATCATGTTGACCTGGTGATCCCGCGCGGCGGGCGCGGCCTTGTCGAACTGGTGCGCGACCAGGCCAAGGTGCCGACGCTCTTACATCTTGATGGCAACTGCCACTCCTATATCCATGCCGAGGCGGACCTTGAAAAAGCCCTGCGCGTGATCCGCAATGCCAAACTGCGCCGCACCGGCATCTGCGGCGCGACCGAGAGCATTCTCGTCGACCGCGCAGTGGCGGAAAAGGCCGTGCCGATGCTCGCAGACGCCATGCCCGATTGCGAGCTGCGCGGCGATGTGGAGGCCTGCGCGCTGGATGCGCGCCTCAAGCCCGCCAGCGAGGAAGACTGGGACACCGAATATCTCGACACCATCGCCTCGGTGCGAATTGTCGACGGCCTTGAAGACGCCATCGCCCATGTCAGCCGGCACTCTTCCGGCCACACAGACGCGATCCTCTCCGAAAACGCAGACGCCGCCCGCCGCTTCATGACCGCCGTGGACAGCGCCGTAGTCATGCACAACGCCTCCACCCAGTTCTCCGATGGCGGGGAGTTCGGCATGGGCGCGGAGATCGGCATCGCCACCGGCAAGATGCATGCGCGCGGCCCGGTGGGCTTGGAACAGCTCACCAGTTTCAAATACCTGGTCCACGGCGACGGACAGACCCGCCCCTAGACCAGCACGACACCCAATTCCTGCAGGCCCGCGACAAGCGGGCCTTCCGCTTATCAAAGAGACGTCCCTGCCATGAACACATATGCCCTGATCTCCCTTGCCGGCTATTTCGTGCTGATGCTCGCCATCGGCCTGTACGCCTACAGAAAATCGACCAGCGACGTGTCGGAATACATGCTTGGCGGGCGCCAGCTGCACCCCGCGGTCGGCGCGCTGTCGGCAGGGGCATCGGATATGAGCGGCTGGATGCTGATGGGCCTGCCCGGCGCGGTGTTCGTCTCGGGCATCAGCGCGGCCTGGATCGCAGTGGGCCTCACCATCGGGGCCTATCTCAATTATCGCTTCGTCGCCCCGCGCCTGCGCGTCTTCACCGAGATGGCCGACGATGCGATCACCATTCCGGACTATTTCGAAAAACGCTTCCATGACCGCACCCGCGCCCTGCGCGTGCTCTCCTCGGTCGTGATCGTGATCTTCTTCACGCTCTACACCTCCGCCGGCATCGTGGCGGGCGGGAAACTGTTCGAGGCCAGTTTCGGACTCGACTATCGCCTTGGCCTCTTTCTAACGGCCGGCGTGGTTGTGGCCTACACCCTGTTCGGCGGCTTCCTGGCCGTGAGCCTGACGGACTTCGTGCAGGGCTGCATCATGTTCATCGCCCTGATCCTGGTGCCCGTGGTGACCTGGTTCGTGCTGCAGGACGGCGCCTGGCAGACCGCCTCGGAGACCGCGGGACCCGGCTATTTCGGCTGGTGGCCGGAGGGCATGACGGCGCTCGGCTTCATCTCGCTGATGGCCTGGGGGCTGGGGTATTTCGGCCAGCCGCACATCATCGTGCGCTTCATGGCGATCCGTTCGCTCAAGGACATCGCCACGGCGCGCTATATCGGCATGAGCTGGATGATCGTGACGGTGATCGGCGCGGTGCTGACGGGCCTTGTCGGCTACACCTATGTCACCACGACCGGCGCGACCATCGAGGATTCCGAGACCATCTTCATCCTGCTTTCGCAGGTGCTGTTCCACCCGCTGGTCGGCGGCTTCCTGCTCGCGGCCATCCTGGCGGCGATCATGTCGACCATTTCCTCCCAGCTGCTGGTTTCCTCCAGTTCGCTGACCGAGGATTTCTACAAGACCTTCCTGCGCAAGGAGGCCAGCCAGGGCGAGCTTGTCACTGTCGGCCGGCTGTCGGTGCTCGTCGTGTCGCTGGTGGCCATTGGCCTCGCCTTCGACCGGTCGAGCAACATTCTCGACCTGGTCTCGAATGCCTGGGCCGGGTTCGGCGCGGCTTTCGGGCCGATCATCCTGCTGAGCCTGTGGTGGAAAGGCCTGTCGCGCGACGGCGCGCTGGCGGGCATGATCACCGGCGCGGTGGTCGTGCTGTTCTGGCTCTATGCGCCGATCACCATTGGCGGGGAGAGCCTCTCTTCCATCATTTACGAGATGGTGCCGGGCTTCTTCCTCTCGGGCGCGGCGGCCATTCTGGTCAGCATTGTCGGCCGCGATGCCAAGCCTCGCGTGCAGGAACGCTTCGGCGAAATGGAAGACACCATGAGCGAAACGCCCCAGCCATTGGCGTAAGGGCGCGGGGCTGCACGGCGAGCGCCAGAGCTCAGCCGTCTACAACCTCACACGCCCTCTCAACCCGCATCCTCCGCGAAAGCGGGGGTCCATGGGCTGACCTCGCATCCGTCTCTCCTGGCTGGAACAACTGCCCATGGATCCCCGCTTTCGCGGGGATTAAGCGGCTCTGGGTGGCGCACAGCCCTGAGCCCGTCTCATGTGAGCGAAGCGATATGGAGACAGACAAGGACTCAGCCTTGAGCGCGCCCTATCGCGAAGCGGAGAGCAAACAAGGCCCCTGCCGGGGCATTTCTTCCGTAAATTTGATCCCCCGGATCAAATTTTATCGGCAAAGCCGATACCCGGTTTTGAGCAGCCTTGAGCGCAGTCCATCGCGAAGCGGGGACAAAAAAAGGACTTCATTCGCAGCCATGACGATGCAAGGAGGCTATCCTTGGGGCTGCCGCCCCATTCTTCGCCTAAAATCGATCCCCCGGATCGATTTTCCCGCGACAAGCGCGGATCGACTGCGAATGGTGGAGCCGGATGGCCCCACCTCGAACCAACTCTTTCAAACTTTACAGGATTGGGAAGATCAAATCCATAAAAACAGGGAGATGGCGCGGAGGTTCAAGCTATGAGCGTGACGCAAAGCCCTCCCCAAGCACGGAAACTCAGCCCGGTATTTCAGCGGGCAGATAAGCCCGCTCAGCTCGAAGCGCGGTCATTTTCCATTTGGCTCAATCCAGCTGAGCGCTCCTATCTGGAAGAACAAGCGGGAGACGCGCCATTGGGAGCTTACATCAAGGGCAAGGCGCTCGCGGATGGTTTGGCTTCCTCCAGAAAGGCCGGGACAATTGCCGACAGGAAGGCGATGGCAAAAGCGCTGGCCCTGCTGGGACAGTCGCGGCTGGCTAGTAACCTCAACCAGCTCGCCAAAGCCGCCAATATCGGCACGCTTCCGCTGACACCGGATGTTGAAGAGGATTTGCAGGACGCCTGCGCCCATGTGTGGGAAATCAAGGCCCTGCTCATCCGTGCCTTGGGACTGAAATCATGATTCTGGTCGCCTCCCAGCGCAGCGGTGGCCAGAACCTGGCGGCCCACCTCATGAACGCTCATGACAATGAGCATGTCGAACTGCATGAGATGCGTGGCTTTGTCTCCGAGAATTTGAGCGGTGCTTTCAAAGAGGCCCAGGCCATCAGCCGCGCCACCAAGTGCCGACAATATCTCTTTTCCCTGAGCCTCAGCCCTCCTGAGAGGGAAACCGTGCCAATCGCAGTTTTCGAGGATACGATTGAACGGATTGAAGCGCGGTTGGGGCTGGAGGGTCAGCCGCGCGCTATCGTCTTTCATGAAAAGGAAGGCCGCCGCCACGCGCATTGCGTCTGGTCGCGTATTGATGCGGATACTTTGACGGCGCGGGAACTGCCTTTCTTCAAACGCAAGCTCAATGACATTGCTCGCGATCTCTACCTTGAAAACGACTGGGACATGCCGCGCGGTTTCCTTGACCGTCACTTGCGCGACCCGCGCAATTTCTCATTGGCGGAATGGCAGCAGGCCAAGCGCGTGGACTCCGATCCGCGCTTGCTGAAAGCTGCGGTACAGCAATGCTGGGCAGCTTCTGATAGCCGCGCCGCCTTTGAGCATGCGCTGAATGAGCGGGGCTTTATTCTGGCGAAAGGTGACCGTCGCGGTCATGTGATTGTCGACCATTTTGGCGAGGTCTATTCGCTGGCGCGAATGACAGGCGTAAAGACCAAGGATGTGCGTGCCCGCCTCGGAAGCCCGGAAACCTTCCGCACCGTGTCTGAGACCAAGCAGGACATAGCCGCTTCGGTCACGCAAGCCCTCAAGAACCGCCTGAGCGAGGCGCGAAACACATTCAATCAGCGCTTTTCCGGCCTAATGGCGGCAAAGGTCAAAATGACAGATGCTCACCGAGCAGAGCGCAAACGCCTGCGCGATGTCCAGAAAGAGAGGGCAATGGCGGAAGCCAAGGCCCGCGCGGACATGCTGCCGCGCGGCCTGAATGCACTCTGGCAGCGTGTTACTGGGCGTTACAGGCAACTTCGTGAGACTAATGAAGCCGATGCGAGGCGCTGCGCTATGCGCGACAGGAGGGAAGACGAAGAGCTTATTATCCGCCAGCTAGCCCAGCGGCGTGCCTTGCAATCGCGTGTAAAGGCTCTGCGTCAGCATCAGGCGAAAACCCTGCTTAACCTGCGAGGGCATTTGCAGGGCTATTCCCGCATTGCCGCATCGGGAGCGGGCCATACTCGAAAACGGAGGCGACAGCTTTGAAATCAGGAGGATTTTACACTGTGGACGGCATTGTTTTTATTGTTGAATTCTTGACAAACTACGGCTAAGCAGTACATAATGGAAAATGATGAGTTTGAATGGGACGACGCCAAAGCGGCTGCAAATGTGCAGAAGCACGGTGTCAGTTTCGAAGAGGCGCGCGGGGTGTTCCGCGACCCCTTCGCCGTCGAGCTTCTCGATGACCGGGAAGACTATGGCGAAGACCGTTACATCCTCATCGGTATGACAGCGGCGGGTGTGCTGGTCGTTGTCTATACGATGAGGGATGAGAGAAACCGCATTATCTCGGCTCGCAAGGCCGAACCGAATGAAAGACGATTTTACCATGAGCAAAACAGTTGACCCCGACAACAAGCCGTTGAGCGATACCGACCTCAAGCGGATGAGGCGGACACCGCAGGCGAAAGTCATTCGCCGGGCGCTGAGACTGACGCAGGAGGAATTCGCGGCGCAGTTCCATATTCCCGTAGGCACGTTGCGTGATTGGGAGCAAGACCGGAAGATGCCGGACAAGGCCGCCGAAGCCTATTTACGGGTCATCGCCAAGGACCCGGATGCGGTACGCCGGGCCCTGGCTCCGGCGCAAGCCTCCTGACAACAGGCAGCGGCCCCAAGGGGGCCGCGATTTTTTAGGGCATTCCCGTCAGGCGGCTTCCAGGCTGAAACCATCCAACGCCAAACCTGCCAGCCGTGAGCGGGCTATTTCGCAGTAATCCTGTTCCAGTTCGATGCCGATATAGTCGCGGTCATTGAGCGCGGCAGCGACGGCAGTTGTCCCCGACCCGCTGAACGGGTCGAGCACCAAATCCCCCGGCTGTGAGAATGCGGTCACAAGCGGCTCAATGACGCTTACCGCCTTTTGGGTGATGTGCAGCTTGTTGCCCGTATATTCCCAAGGCTGTACATCGCTGATGGGGTGCTCCGGCTTGCGAGGCCAGCCCTTGGCCAGCACATAGGCCGCCTCATGCCTGTAAGCGGTATGACCCGCTTTCGAGGCGTAGGTTTTAGGCCAGACCATATGGCCGACTGTGCGAAATCCTGCATCGGCCCAGGCATCGGCAAAGTCGGCAATGGCAATCCAGCCGTAAAAAGTGATGCAATAGCTGTCCGGTTTCAGGACGCGGTAAAGCTCATAGTACACATCCAATATGGCGGCAGGGTTGTCGTCATTTGCCAGCGTCCTGCCTCGCCTGTCGCGATACTGGCCGAGATAAGGTGGGTCGGCCACAACAAGGTCGATGCTGTTGGCCGGAAAGGTTGAAAGGATGGAAGCGGACTCGCCGCAGAGTATTTGGTTGGGTTTCATATCACTGTCCTCCAATGAAAAAGGGGTTGCTCATGCAACCCTGCCTCGTGGCGAACAGTGGGTGTGCAAACGGAGGGAAGAATCGACGGCGGGCGCAGGGAGCGCCAGCGAGCGAGCCTCGGGAGACCGTCTATTCTTTCCGAAGTGCGCTGAGGGCGAAGCCCTAAGTCCTTGCGCGAGGGATGAAAGCCCGAAGGGCCGAGACAGCGAAGCTGGCTTGGTTCACGACAGCCCGGCCCGTAGGGTGCGCCAGTGTATTGCACTTGGTACTGCGCTATAGCGAGAATTCGGTGCGCAGAATGTTCTGGCCTCCGATTTTGTGACAATATATTGTAAAATAAAATATTTTTTGGAAACGGAAACGCATTGAGCCAATCGCGAAGCGGAATAAACAAAGTTAGAGCGTCTGGTGCGGGACACACCTTTCACGAACGGTGGGCTGCACGGCGCGTGCTCCAACTCGTGTTTCCCAAAGACGATCTGTTCGCTGTTGTAGTTGAGGGCCTCTCCCCGAACGAGCAGTTAAAGCTGGGGCGCGAGGCTGAGGACATTGCCGACCTCACTCTCTTCTATGGGGAGGGCGATACTTTCGAAACCTGCACCAGCCAGCAAATCTTGCAGTTCAAATACAAGGTAGCTGCGGAGCCCGTTACGTCATCGTACCTAAAAAAAACAATCAAGAAGTTCGCTGCGACGCTTCGATCATTTCGGGAGCATGTTTCGCTGGACGATATCGCGGCGAAGCTATCATTCGGCTTCGTGACAAACGCAGAATTCTCCAGCGATCTTTGGGATGCGATCGCTTGTTTGAGGTCGGGTAAAACGCCAACGACTGGCAGTGCCAAAAATCAACTGAAGTATCTCAAAGACTGGTGCAAAGAAGAGAAGGTCGAAGCATCCGAAATATTTCCGCTCGTCGAGTTTCGCGCAGCGACAAGCGACCTACCGTCACAAAATCGTGCCCTACGGCGAACAGTTAGTGATTGGTCGGCCGGTTCAACCGGACAGGCGGCAAAAAGGCTGTTCGCTTTAGTAGAGCTCGTCCGTGAGAAGTCCCAAATGGAGGGCCAGAACAACAATTCCATCCGTCGTGAAGATGTCCTTGATGCGTTAGAGTGTGATGAGGATCAATTGTTCCCGGCGGACACTCGCTTCGTAGATGTTGGGGACATCGTAAAACGCACAGCCCTGCAAGAAGTAAGAGACAAGATTGAAACGAGCGAACTGCCTGTATTCCTCTGTGCCGACGGTGGCGTTGGAAAGACAGTCTTCATCGAAAGCCTTGCGGCGCATATCAAGGATTCATTTGAAGTCGTGGTCTTCGATTGCTTCGGCGGCGGCGCATATCGCTCCGAGGGGCAAGCGCGTCACCTGCCGAGGGTTGGTCTGCTGCAAATCATAAATGAGCTCGCAATACGCGGGCTCTGCGATCCCCTACTTCCAACAGACAGCGATCAATATGGGATGATCGAAGTTGCTCGAAAGCGACTTAAGCAGGCCAGTGAAACGGTTCGGAATCAATCCTCATTGCAAGGGGTACTTGTCGTCATAGACGCTGCGGACAATGCGCAACTGGAAGCCAACGCCCGCAACGAGGTCGCTTTCCCGAGGAGTTTGCTTTCGTCGCTGAGCGCTGAGCCGATCGAGGGTGTCAAATTATTGCTCACGGCGCGCCCCCATCGTGTGGAAGGGGTTATTGGAAATAGCCGGGCACAGCGCGTTGACCTTGAACCGTTCAGCGAAGAAGAAACGCGCGCTTTTCTGGGCTCGCGACGCGAGAACGTTACGGATTTGGAATTCTCAACTGCATTTGCTCGTTCGCAGGGAAATGCTCGAGTCTTGAGTTATCTCGTCGAAAGCTGGGACACGAATGTGTCCGGGAACGCACCGCTGACGCAAATATCGGCAGAGGAGTTGATCGCGCAGAGGTGCGAAAAAATTTTCGCGGACTTGCATACGGCTGGCTGGAGTGATGCCGAGGTGCGCGCGTTATTCGCCGCTTTGTCGCTGCTCCCACCACCTATTCCGCTCCCCGAACTCGCAGAAGCGTTGGGATGGCCGTGCTCTCAGGTCAATAGCGCCGCAGCTGATCTCGCACCAATGCTAGAATTGGTGAAGCATGGAGCGATTTTTCGCGATGAGCCCACCGAAACATACATAAGAGATCACTACGCCGACGCAACAGAGACACAACAGTCGATCGCGCAAAGGCTTCAAACGAGGCAAAAGGAATCTATCTACGCGGCAGAAGCATTGCCTCACTTCCTCGTCGTAATCGGCGACAGTGATCGGGCGTATCAGCTAGCCGGCTCGGACGAGTTTCCTGATGTGCTTGAGAGCGAGCATGAACGCCGGAGGTTAAGACTCGCAAGGCTCCATGCTGCATTTTCACTCGCTACTCGCGGGAAGGACCTGGATCGCGTTTTGAGCTTGACGATGAAGCTATCTCAGATGGCTTCAGCCAACGCAAAGGGCGATCAATTTATCCGCCGATCCCCATCTCTAGCGACAATCCTTGGAGGTGTGGAGGCTTCTCGCCGTTTGTTCAATGATCGAAGTGGCTGGCGAGGAGCGCGAGATGCGCGGCTCACTATTGCTTACAGTTTTGCAGATGAACTGGACGAAGCGCGAATACATCAAAACAGGGCCATAGGTTGGATCAATTGGCATATTGACACCGACGATGAGACGAAGCGTTTTGAACGAGAAGGCTTTGCGGCAGCTGACATCGCGGCGGTGATGTTTTTGAGCGTGCTTAAGAATGAATTTTTCTCGTTCAACCGTAATATCCAACCATGGAGATTCGAGTTTGCGCTATCAGTAATTCAGGAGCTCATCGAGCTTTGCGCACAACACGAGTCCTCTAACGGTAGTGATGCTCTGTGCAACCTGGTCAATTTCGCAAAGTCCAAAAGATGCTTGTCCCTTACGCTGCAAATTGGTCTGCTTACCAACGAGTGTGGTCTCTTAGAAAGTCAGCTTAAAGCGATTTCACGAGCAGCAAGTTCCCTAGCGGAACGACGCAAGACGAAAATTTCATTGGAGAAACACAGTTACGAACTGAACGCGCAGAGTGCTGTTGCCGGAGCGGCGATGAGTTCGTTGATCGTGAACTCAGCACAGTCCGCAAAGCGACTACTCAAACTATGCCATCACCGTAGACCAACGGGCTATGACTATGGCGAGCGCTTTGGTGTGAACCGAGTGTGGGCATCTGTGCGGTCGGCGTGTGTATTGGCGTGGTCATCAGGTGAAGCGTTGTCCTTTAGACATCTCTTGCCTGCGGATGTGAAGCCAGGACGGAAGGCCAAGTCGATCGCAACCGAATCTGACCTCCGTGAGTTCCTCGATGGTCTCATCGTGACGACAGAGCCTACCAGTAATGGAGGCGGTCACGGCTCAACGACACGTAAACAGTTCTCGCAGCAGGAGCGGGATGACATTGTAAAAGGTGCAGCTTGCGTCCTTCACTTAGTCAAACCTATCGAGACCGTACTGCTGTCAAAGGCTGCACTATCAAATGACGTTCTGTCGGATTTCTTGTTAGTCTGGAAATCTACGCTAAGACCCAACATTCATTGGAGGTCCCAGACGGGCCGGGATGGTGTTGCTCGGCATGTCGGTATCGGGCTCGCAAAAATTCTGCTTCGCCATAGTGTAACGGTCGAAAAGACTGCGGCAGAAGAGCTCATCAAGATCGCAGATGAGAATCAGTTGTCGCTGGGAGACAAGCTGCGCTTACTTGCTCTTTTTGCACGGCGCGCCAATCTTGCCGATGTCACGGGGGCGTACGCGACCACGCTTTCACATGACATTTTAAAGGACGATTACGTCGCTAACCGTGGCGACTCCTATCGGGATTTGGCTGGATCGCTGGTTCCAATGAGCATTAATGAAGCGCGTGAGTACTATACGCAAGGATTGGCTCAACTGGATCAGATGGGAAGTGACGATTACGACCTAATATATCAGGCCCTGCACTATGCCGCAAAACAGCCCGGAGGATTAGTCAAACCGGAGCTTTCGCACCGGCTCATGAACCTTTGTCAGACAATCCTTCAGGATGAGCCTTCCAAGTTCGGTTGGACGCTGTTTGGACGTGCTGCCGCTTCCTCAATTGGCTTTCCGGCATTGTATAAGCTCATCCGCTGGGACGATCAGGACGTTGCGGATTACTCTTATGGAGTTCCGCAGCTTGCATGTTTCCTGGCCAAGGCAGGTCATTTGGACCCGCGTCGTGCTGCGATACTGCTTACTCTATGCGAGGACCATGGTTGGCACGAATGGCAAATCAGCGAGGGTTTGAACGACTTGCTTTCAGTGGCCGATTCTTCGGTCAGAAAACCCATCTTCTCGCTCGCTGTAGGGAAGCTGGATCGTGAACATAGTTTTGGGGGATGGCCAAGGGTATGGGAAGGACTACTCGGCTGCGTTGATACCTTTGCAGAGATCGACGAACCGGATCTGCGAAATCATCTTTTGGAGCTACAAAAAGAAGCAAAACATCGGCGCGACATCGAAAATGCGAGGAGCAGCTACGGAGGAGTTGAAGAGAATCCGAATCTTCAAGGAGATGGCACAGCGCAGGATGAGCAAACCAGTGAAGATGTTTTCACGGCCATTCTTTCTAAGTGTGACCCGACTTCAGCTTCTTCACTTGATGAGGCAATTCAGCAGATAGACGCTGAAGACAGGCTTCGCTTCAAGAATAGAAATCGCCTCTTTGACGAGATACGAAAGGGTTGTGAATTCAACGAGCGGGCAAAGTTCCTTGGGGCTCTTTGTGAGTCCAACGAGCTTGAATTTGATCGTGCACTAGATTTGTTGATTGAGTGCATCGAAGAGTGGGCTGATAGCACAGCTCATGTGAAGAATGGCGTACTCGACCTGATCAAAAAGCTCTTTTCATTCAAGGGTTCGGAACTTTTTGATCTGCGCTACTCAGGGATGTCCCGACAATTGCACCGTTTGTCTAAATTGTGTGGCGACGCTGAATTCGTTCTGAAAGTGGCACTTGAGACAATCGCAAAGGAACGCCTTGAACTAGGTGGCGACGAATGGCTCGAGGTAGCAACTAGTCTGTCTTGCCACACGAAACCATCAGCAGCTTTGGAGGCATTTGAGGACTTTCTGTCTAGCTCCGCCACCAATGTGGGCGATGAGATCGGGGAAGGCGCATATCGTGGGGATTTCGCCTGCAAGAGCGACGATCGGGATATTCTCGCGGACGTCATTTGGCATCTGCTTGGTGACGACGACGCCTTTGTTAGATGGAGCGCCGCACGAAGCCTGGAGGGCATGCTTGAACTCGACCTAATCGAAGATGTCGAACGCTTGCTTGATCGTTTCGATACCGAAAAGAATGAGGCGCTTGTATCAGAAGGGCATCATTTTGCGTTCCAGAATGCACAGCAATGGTTGTTGATGGGATTGTCGCGCGCAGCTTTGAGACACGGCGACAGGCTCAAAACGCTTAAGTCGCGAATAGAGGCGCTTGCAAAGCGGACCGATATCCACGTGCTTAATAAGCTTCACCTTGCTCGTTGCCTTGACCATATTGAAGGCAACAAGGCTATGAGTGCTGGACTTGCAAGTCTCTGGGAAGAAGTCCGTACGCCTGTGCATGGTATCGTTGAGCGTAAGGGCCAGCCGAAGACAGAAGAACGGCAAATCGCCTTTAACTTCGATTACGATTTCGACAAGTACCAGATTTCAGAACTCGCGCGGCTTTTTTGGATATCTGATAATGACGCGCGCGATCGCGTTGCGAGCGAGGTGATTAAACGTTGGCCGGGCTCGAGTGACATAAACGATTTTCCTGGCGGTGTTCGTTACCGCCCAGACGAAAGATTCGAAACCTATGCTGAGCATGTGCAGAGGCATGCTCGCCTTCACGCGGCAACGACGCTTGCGAATACCTTGCCTGTGGTAAGAAGCAGCTACGATTGGAAAGGTGCAAATCCTTGGAAGGCATTCATTCAACGCGAAGACGTTTCCTTCGCGGACGGCTCATGGCTATCGGACCACAAAGACCGGGTTCCTGCACAAGCACGAGAGCATCTGCTTGGCGAGCGCAAAGGGAATCAGGAAAGGCTTATAGGCAAAGAGGCATTGTTTCAGTGTGTGGGAGTTCCAGAGAGCGCGCAAGATCAGTTTCTGCCGTTATACGGATACTGGAAATCACCGGACGGCGTGTATGTTAGCTTTGTTTCGGCCCTTGTGATCGAGCGCGGCGCGGTCGGAAAATGCAATAGCCTCTCAAAGACGTCTGCTCACGATTTTTGGTTGCCACGCTACGGGTCGGATGGACGTGTTGATCGTTACACCACAAAGGGTCCCTTCGATCCATTGATATGGGTGCCGGAGACGTACCCTATAGGCATTGACGAACGTGACGAATGGGCTGCGAGGGGTGCGATAGCTCGTCCAAAATTGGGGTTGGCAATCAATAGGTTGCTTGGGTTGACCACCCGCGATGGTGAACGGCACTGGCACGACCGCAAAGGAAAGCTGGCGCTGAAGAGTTCAGTTTGGGGAGAATGGCGGCCGGACGCTGATACTCGTGGGGGTAGGTACCAGGATGAGGGTGCCATCTTGTGGGCGGACCTTGATTGGCTCGAAGAAACGCTCAAATCTTGCAAGCGAGGCCTTATTTTCAAGTTCGATTTCTCCAAATACAAATCAAGCAGGAGCTATGATGAATCATCCGGTGTTCGAGAGCAGTATGTCGGCTTGAAGCGGAAGGGTGAGTTGCCGCGGTTCTGGTTCGCCAAAAAGGCATCGGAAACTATGTACTGACCGGGCTCCTACTGCTCAGGGCCACGTTGCCAACCATTCGGAGGAATGAATTAGTTCAACACCTGCATGCGGAAGGGGGTTAAACTGGTGAGACTTTTCTCTGACGCTCATCTGGCTCGATGCCGGTACGCAAAAGGGAGTGCGGTAGCCTCTATTCCATATAGGGCAGAGGCTGTTTGCCATGCGAAATCCGCTTAACACTTTGAATTAACGTAGAAAAATCCGGATAACTTGAAGTAAGGACGCTCGATTTGATACAATTGTGCCTATAAAACAAGGACTTCGTGGTGATGGTCATGGTAGATGTTGTTGCCGATGCGGCAGCCAGGGAGCTGGAGCGTCGGCTTAACGAGAAAGATTTCATATATGAGCTTACGGGCCGCAATGCGGGCCGGATGAAGCGGTTTTTCGCACATTCTGTCGGCGGGCCTCTACAGGTTGATGACGAAGAAGAGGCGGAGAGCGAATTCCTCGACAGCGTTCTTCGCACCATGCGTGAAGAAATCCGCCTGCAGCGCATCCAGCGCCTGCGCCAGGATATGGCTTTGGCCGAAACCACCTCATACGAAGCGCTCATGGCGGCCCGCGAGCGCTTTGACCTTCTTAAGAAGCTTATCGGCTCCATGCTCGACAACGCGCAGCAATTGCCCGATGGCCGCCGCGTCTTCCTATCCAGGGATGGCAGCTACGCCATCGATGAATCAGGAGAACGGCTGAGCCAGGACGAAATGAGCCAGGTTGAGTGGCGAACTGACGGTCCGAAGGCTGAAGATTACCAGGCCGTCCTGGATGGCCTGGAAGCAGCGCAGCAGGATATCGATCAGATTGAAGAATTCCGGGAAGACCTGGCGTCAGCCCAGGAGCGGGTCAGTTCGGGAGAACCGCTCTCGGCGGCCGAGCTGGATGACATCGGCGACTTGCTGAAGCACATGCCGGAGAACCCGAACGCGAGCACCATGACGCGCGATACCTCACAACAACAAGCTTCCGGTCATGACTATGAGCCACCGCTATCTGACAGTTCCAATTCGCTCAGAAATCCATGAGCTTTGAGCCGCCTGCGGAGCACGGTCTCCGATAGACGATAGGTCTTTGCCAGCATGGCAATATCCTGCCCGCCCCGAAGCTCATCCCGGATCGTCAGAAGTTGCTCCCTGGATGTATTGGCCGGACGGCCCACATGCCTGCCCCGGCGCATGGCGGCAGCCATGCCTTCACGGGTGCGGGCACTGATCAAATCCCTCTCGAACTCAGCCGCGCTTGCCAATCCGCGGAAGAAGAAACGGCCCTCCGGTGTATCGGAGACAACGCCCAGCGTCGCGATCATCAGTTTGACGCCGCGCTTGTGCAGACGCTCCCATGTTGTCAGCGCATCTAGGGTCGAGCGAAACGCCCTGTCGAGCTTCCAGACAACGAGCGCATCTCCCGGAGTGAGCTTGTTCAGAGCCTGGTCGAAACCGGGCCGGGTTGTTCCAACGGCGGATACAGAATCCTGAAATATCAGGTCACACCCCGCAGACTTCAGTGCGTCCAGTTGCAGGTCCTGGTTCTGGTCGATCGTAGAAATTCTCGCATAGCCGATATTCGCCACACGCCCTCCTTTCCGCTTGGTGGGTTCGAGGACGGCTGGAGTCTGTGGTGATGGTCGTCCAATCCGCCTCGAACCCAGCAAAGGGAACCCTTTTGGGGATGAGGTTTTTTCGAATGCCGCGAGCGGGATAGCCCCGATGAACACTGGCAAATACTATACAGTGCTCAGTCTGAATTTTGAACAACAATCGCTTGGAAAAGGGTTCCCTTTTTCAGGAGATTTATATGAAAAACAGGGCACTAAAAGCGCGCTTGCTCAGTTGGGCCTGCGCGCTGTCAGCCTTCAGCTTCCCGGCTTCGGCCTTTACCGGAAAAGAGGTGATGGAGGTCTTCACGCTGAAAGAGCGGGGCATGTACGTCGCCGGGCTCATCGACATGGCCGCCTACAATCAGGCTGAGCGCGGCAACCCGGAACGTGCGACATGCATCATTCACTGGTATTTCAGCAATGATCACGGCGTCGGGTCACTGCAGCGGATCGAACAGGCGGCGAGGAACTTTCCTGATGAAGACCTGAACCGGATTGTCTCCGCTCTCATCCAGCACGCCTGTCCTTTGGAAGACCCATTCTGATTGCGGGTGAAGATGTATCGCAGTGGGGCCGCTTGAAGGCTACGCCTGAATGTACCTCTGCAGGGATGCAACGGGGCGGCACGCCCCTTGCCAAGAGGCGGACCTGTTAGGTCCGCACAACTTGCGTGTCGTGGAGGGCAGGAGTTCATAGGTGGTAGAGGTTACGCACTACCTGAAGACCGATATCCACAAACATCCAACTGTCCTGTCTGATGTTCATGAGGCCGGGATCAATCGGTGCCAACATGAGATTGCTGAACGCCCTGCGGCGAAGCTGGGGTAGTTTGACATTTCGTAGAGGTGATGAACCATCAATTGAAATGGCTGGGTCAACTCGTGCAATGCCGGATTCTATGATGGTGTGGAATCTCCGCACTGCGAGAGATTTACCAGGTGCAGGGCTGAGTGCTAGACGGGTGTCATTCAAATCTTGTTTGAACTGAAACATGTCTATCAAATCATAGCTGGATTTGACACTCACGAGTAAAGTGTTTTCCAGATCAAACATCGTCGTCCCCTTCTTGCCGAAGGTGGAGCCACGATCTCCCGACGATTTGGTCATATTGTTCGTCAGTTGGGCGCTCTAAACTGACATGAAAGTGACCTGTATGCGGGTCGCGATAGAGATAGCCCTTTTCAAATGCTGTGCTTTTGGCAGCTTCGCGAACAACCTCAATGGTCACTCGCGGATCATCTGTAACCCAGTCAACTGCACCCCCAATGGCGTGCATGGACCGCAATGCGCTGTTCCAGACGATTTCGCATGTTGTGGCGCTGAAGATGTGTTCGCCAATTCGACGGCGGTCACCCCCAGAGATGACAATCTGAATGGTATCATCGCCGACTATGCGGTGGATGTTTTTTACCATCTGTTCCATCGCACAGCGCGTTTCTGCGCGGGTTAAAATCATCCCTTGGCTATTGAGATTGTTGCCGTTCACCAGCAGGGGGCAGACTTGCCCAGGCAAATCTGCAATCGAAAGCGGATCGCAGCTATCAGCCAAAGACTGCCCTCCCGTGATGGAGGTTAGCAGCATCGTTGCTAGTAGGCTCGGGATGCGAAAGAGACAGGGGTGATCAGGCTTTGAGCGGATCGCAGGCCAGCCGATAGGGTTCACCCCCCTCGTAATTTGAGGGTTGCGTTTGATTGAAGGTTTCATTTTACTTTGTAAATTCCTTGCTCAGCTTCAGTTAGCTAAGGGAAAGGAGAGCGGAGTGGTCACGCACTCCGTTCTCTGCTTAGCAAAGCTAACAAACATGGGTGTTGAGCGGACTACAAACTGAGATTTTCGACCAAATAAAGCTGAGCACCCCATCTCATTCCAGAGCGCCTCATGCCTCGAACATATCGACGCAAGAACAAGTACGTCATCGGGGCGCGCCCCGAAGTTACAGAAGAGCGCTTTGAGGCGATGGTCGCTTTGGTGCTAGACCACGCCACCTCGAAAAAAGTATCCGAGTACACGGGACTTTCTGGTCCCACTGTTTCTAACTACTATGATGCCATACACGCGAAGATAGAGGACCTATACACAGAAATTTCTGACACTGACGTGAATACCAACAGGCGCTATTCCGAATTACTGCACGATAGATTTTGGACAATAATTGATCATATAGCGAATAGGTTTCCAGTGAATGCACTACAAATTCACTATGTCGGAAGAGGATTCATAGATTCCTTTTGCGAAACCAGATCCTCAATATTTGAAAATATTACTCGATCTGCATTCGAGAAACTTCATAAAAGTAACACTGGCAGCATTGTGGATTCGGACAAAGGACGTGAGGCTTTGCGCCAACTGAGGGGAAACAAACTGTCCCTCTTCATATCTCTGTTCAGAGCGGCTCTGAAAAGGAAAAACAAGCACAAGAAAGAAAAAATTAGCGGGCTAATGTTTGCGCCCTGGGTTGTTGGCATTGTATTGCAGCTTTCACTAAATACCATACGGTCTGCCGCTGCGTTTATGTTCACCAGGAGATATTTTCTAAGCCTCGAAGGATTGATCGCCCTGTGCGCAAGGGAGCAGAATGGATTAACCTATGGCCGATTTAAAGGTATTGTGGTTACAGCTCTTTACAATGAGCACGATGTTCATCAGACAACGAACAAAACGAACAGGGTTCGAATACTTGAGTATATAGAGAAAAACCCGGTACAATTTTCATGAACTATCCCAATTCCCTAGATATCGAAAGATTCGTCACTTTTTCTCATCCGTATGCTTCTTGCCAATCGTTTTGGCACGCCTTTATAGTCACCAGAATCTATGCTCTTGCTCCAGGAGTCCAGAAGTTCTTGCCGCTCACGACGAATTCGAAGAATTATCTCATCGAGCGTTTCTTGGTGTCTTTTATTCGCTTTCTTTTTGCCCATGAAGAAGTATAGCATAAATGCTGTTATAAAAACAAAGGAAGTATTGTGGGCAAAAATAAGTAAAAATTCTATAAAAAATACCATGATAGGAGAAATAAGTCCCGCAAATCCTGATGATTGCTATTACATATTTTATTTACACTCTCTAAAGTCTGCGTGGGAAGGGCTGAATGAGGGGCCAAAGGCAACAAAAAGCGTATGGGATGACATAATATTCTGGGCAGATTGCGAAATCAGTTATGATCACTGCCAGTATTTTATGGTGACAACCGGGGATGCAAAAACAATCGCCGGGTGTGTAAATATCTATTATTTCGATGATGAAGATCACGTGGCTCGATTTGATATTATCATAGACAAAAAGTTCCGAGGAAAGGGAATAGGAAAATCGACTATGCTGGCCGCAATGAGGTATCTGGCGGAACGCGGTGATATTCGCTTGTGTGAATGTCTAGTCCGCTCCGACAAAGAGCATGCTCGGAAAATGGTAGAGGGGGTAGGAATGACATATATAAAACGCCACGGCCCAATTAAACGGAATGGTGCGGACACCGACAATTTTTGGCTGGAATACAGCAAAGAAGTACCGTGAATTGTGGTCGTGGGTTTGATCCGTCGTTTGTTTAAAAGTAATGCCCGTGAGAGTGCCTAGATAGGCTCCCAACACCTAAGTGAGGGATGAGTAGTTTCCTTGCGTGGCGAACATCCGTCACGCTCAATCCGAAAGGCACTACCATGTCCAATCCAAACCAGCAGCGCTACGTCCGTGATCTCCAGAACGGCAAGACGCTGCAGCCGCCCAGCTCTCCGAAAGACCGGAACGACCAGAATCAGGCAAAGCAAGCCTATTCCGGCAAGAAGGGCTGAGCGCTTGCCGCCGTAGTGGCGGTGTACTCTCACTCTGACCTCAGCAAACCGCCGCCGGATTCCGGTGGCGGTTTTTTCTTTCGGTGTTTGTCATGCCCCCTCGACCAACTGGGCCGGGTTCGCCCAATATCAATTTCTTTTTCGCAAGCATCATGGCTGGCCTCTCATGGGTTTTCCAGCCATCTGTGGACGCCTATTTCGGACACTGGCTTATCGTCACTGTCCTGTGGGCAGGTAGTCTCGCCGCAGCCAGCAAGGGCTCTGCATCCCTGTGGAAGCGGTATAGGCGGCGCGTTGCCAGGGCGGCGGCAAGCGCGCCTTCGACCAGTCTCGGTAAAGCGGAGTTCGCGTCACTGGGGCAGCGCCTTGCGGCAAGCCTCCACGATCTAAATGCGCCTCTTTTGGTTGGGCTGTGCGACGGCATCCCTACCGTAGTTCCGAAAGGCAAGCATGCTGCCATTGAAGCGCCAACGGGTGGCTCGAAGACTTCCGGCATTGTTATCGGTTCTGTCTGGCATGCCGTCCAGAATGGGTATGCCGTGGTCGTTCAGGATGCGAAGCCAGAGATTGCTTTCCTCCTTGGTGATGCCCTGACCAAGGCAGGCTATCGCGTCATCTACAACAATCCGGCAGGTGTCGCCGATTTTCCGCATACGGATTCAAATCCCTTCGCCGGGGTCGTGGATGCGCTACATAACTCAGAGCGTAGTGCCGATGCGATCACGATTGCAGATGCTCTTGCCCTGTCACTCGTCCCGGATGCCAAGGCCGACAACAAGAACAAATTCTTCATCGATTTAGAACGCGAGTGCCTCTCCTTCGCTATCGTCTCGCTGGCCGCATTATTCCCGACACGTTGTTATCCGGCAGGAGTTTTGCGCGCTGTTCTCGATCCGGATGAGTTTCGTGACCTGTGCCTGATCGCGCGGGAAACCGACCTTCTTGATGGCGACCTCGCCGCTCTAGCGGCAAGCTTCCTTTCACTCGAAATCGATCAGCCTGAACACCTGTCGTCCGCTCGGTCCGGGGCGAAGAATGCGCTCAGCATCTTCAAGGCGAGCAGCCATTTGGGGAAAGTTGGTTCACGCCATGAATTCGATCCCGTGGAGCTGCGGACATCGGAGCGGCCCATAGTCGTCTTCGATATCGCGCGGCCAGACATTTTACCCTCATTTGCCAAAATGACGGCCCTCACCCAAACCGCACGGCTTCAAGCCTTGCGGCGACACAGGGACGGACGCCCTGTCCTGATGCTCTGCGACGAGGCGACCACGCTCCCTGTGCCTGGTATCGTCAACGACCTTGAACTGATGCGCAGCTTCAACGTCACCATCGCGCTCTTCTACCAGTCCTATGCGTCGCTGGTGCGTGTCTATGGCGAGCAGAATGCCAAGAGCATTCTGAATTCATCCGTCCAGATATTCATGGCGGTCAACACTCTGGAGCGGGCGCGGGAAATATCGGATCGTCTCGGCAACCGAACGGTCAAGACAAACAGCTTCAATTTCACAGAACAGGGTGCACCCTCTTATGGGATCGGAGAACAGGCCCAACCGCTCTTGTCTCCGGATGAAATTCTCGCACTGTCGCCCGACACCATGCTCATGAACGTGCCCGGCCTGCGACCAATAAAGCTGACCAAGGCACCTTATTATCTGGTCGAGCCATTCAAATCACTGGCGGGAAAAAATCCGCATGAGGATCACCCGCCTTCACCAAAAACGGTGCTGACCTTGAACTATGCCAATGACCCGCTTCGGCCTTCCGCCCCGACCCTGCCGGACAGGAAAGCGAGGTTTGCACGCGCTCGTGCCCTAGAGGATGTGAGAGCCTGGCAGCCTCGCGCCAGACGGTTTTCCCTGAGAGAGTTTCTCTGGGTTCCCGCGTTCCTGGGCCTCAGCGCCCTGGTCTTCGCTTTCGGTACACCACACATCCTCCTGCAAAGTGTCGGCTCTGACCGAGCATCTTATCACTGCGTCTATGGCGGCGCGTCCGGGCTGCGTGAGACGCGCGAACCGTCCGCCTGTGTGAGTGTCCGGTTTTTCCGCTTCTCGAAGTCGGCAAGGGTGCCGTCATGAGCGGGCCGTCTGACTATCGCCCCGAGATGCGCGGGCTTGCACGACGGAGCTTCAGCGCTCGCGTACATGCCGAGCGTTATTCCGATCCGGCGATGTTAGGGCGGGCCATTGAGGCAGGCCGCATTGAGCAAAAGGCCGCCCGAACACTGGAAAAAGCAAAGGCGCATTTTGAGAAACAGCGCCCGCAATGGATCGCGCGGGAATACGCAAAGCAGAAAAAAATCGATGCCGCTGTCGCCAAGCATGGCCTGGCGCAAGGGCCGCGCCCGCCATTCGGTGTGAGTGCGACGGCAAGCCGTGATGCTGCCCTGCGAGCACGGGCAGAGGCGCTGGTCGACTTACGCCAGCAGCGCCGCTTGCACGCAATTGAGAAATCGGGCCGCCGCATGACGCGGGAAGCAATGCGGGGCCGTGAGCATTCCCAGACACGAAGGAGGTAAGACGATGTTGGGATGGATGCGAGAACTGCCGGATGGCGCAATGGGCGTTGCGCTCGCTGGGACAGTCTGGTTCGGCGCGGCTTACTGGCTCGCAGACCGGGCCATGGAAGCGGAAGCAACCGAGACATTGTTGCCTGCATGCCTGTCGCAATTGGAAGCTGAGCAAGACCGCGCATTGGAACGGGCGAGGTCTGACGCTGAAGAAGACCGCGCCTATCGAGTTGGCGAGTTGCAGAGCACTATTCGCCGTAAGGAAAGCCAATTGCGGGAGGTACAAACCGCTCTCGCACAGTATCGGGAGCTGAGACAGCTCTATGACGGTTCGGGGCTTGGCATGATTGTGCCCATGCCGTCTGCAGGCCTGCCCACTCAGGAAGACCTCAACGCCATACGCACCCAGATCAATGAGGCGAAGGCTGCGCTTGCCAATTTGCCGCCAATCAGCCTGCCGCGTGTGCCGAGCGAAGAGCTAAGACAGACCTGCACCTGCGCCATGATGCAGTCGCTCGGATCGAAGCGCACGGACTACGCCATCTCGCTTGCCTCATTCCGCCTGATCACGCCGAAGGCCATGACTTCCGCCAAATCCGACATGGCCCATGCCCTTCGCTGGGATGGATGTGGTGCGAAACCCTGGGAGGAGCTTTGATATGAATGAGCAGCATCTGTTTTATCGCGACAAGCGCTTTGAGGTGTCGAGCGCAGACGTGAAAACTCCGACCATGATTTATCCCATCGGGGAATCGGTAATCGGGCGCGTCCGTAAGGATATCCAGGTCGGCGGGTTAGGACTGGGGGTGCTCATCGGCAGTGCGCTGGCGATCTACTGGGATTTGTGGTTTTGGCCGGAGCGCATTGCCATGTTGGCGGTGATTGTACTTACAATGCTGGTCGCTGCCTCATTCTCGATTTTGCAGATTGAAGCACGGGGCTATCCGCCGAGACTCTTCATTGCCCGTCGCAAGGTTATCCGCCGCATATTCGACGCCATTGCGAAGGCGCGCGCGAGTCATACACCCGCATTCGCTGGGAGCATTATCGAGCAAGACCTTGAATAAATAGGAATAAAATCCTTGAATGTTCATGATATGTTCCGTATACTGACAGCTTTCCGAAACCCAAGCAAAGGAGACAAACCATGTCTGAAAACAAACCCATCGAAACCGTAAGCGATAGAGGAACATCGATATCCATTTGGAGAAATGAAGGCGAGAAAGGCCCGCGTTACGCCTTCCAAGTTTCGCGGTCCTACAAGGACGGCAATGACCAGTGGCAGCATACCAACACCTTCTACGAGGACGACATGCTGCGATTGGAACGGTTGGCAGGAAAAGCCTATGATATTGCCTGCGAGCACAAGCGGGAATTTGCCCGCTCAGCCGATCCTGCGCGTGATACTGAACTCCGCGACGAAGGCCGCCGCCGCGAGCCTGCACGCTCCAGAGGCCGCCAATATCGCCGCTAAGTTCTGAGCATGACTATGGCAGACGAGAACCACCCTAAATCAGATACTCACGTAGCGCCGCTTCAATATGATGAAGCGCGCTATCTGCCGATGGTTGAAGACCTTGATATTACCGATGAGCAGGCCCGCGCTCTGCTGCGCTCCATCTGGGATATTTTGGTGATGATTGCTGATATTGGTGTCGGCATTGATCCTGTCCAAATTCTTCTAAATGCGCCCCTCGAAAATTGTGCGTGGACAGATGAAAATGGAGTAAGATGTGAAACTCAAAAAGCAGCGTTTAGGGATGCCGCGCAGAACAAACCCAATATGAACAACAAGGAGAAGCGATGACCGATAAGCCCAAAGCACTGATCTACTGTCGCGTCTCCTCTGCCCGCCAGAAACGGGAAGGCAGTGGCCTCGAAAGTCAGGAGCATCGTTGCAGGAAATACGCTACTGAACGGGGATATAAAATTGAAGCCGTGTTTCCAGACGACATTACCGGTGGTGGCGATTTCATGAACCGCCCCGGCATGGTGGCGCTCTTAGCCTATCTCGATGCCCATCCTGAAGAACAATACATCGTCATTTTTGATGACCTCAAACGCTACGCACGCGATGTTGAGTTTCACCTGAAGCTTCGGCGTGAAATGGAGCGACGCAACGCGACCCGCGAATGCCTGAATTTCCGATTTGAAGATTCGCCCGAGGGCAAATTCCTCGAAACTCTTATTGCTGCACACGCCGAATTGGAGCGAGGACAGAACCGCCGCCAAGTGATCCAGAAAATGACCGCCCGTCTCGAAAAGGGCAAAGCCGTTTTCCCTGTAGCGCGCGGCTATCGCTGGGCGCCAGGAAAAGAACATGGCGGCAGGATACTTGTTCGCGATGAGCCAGTGGCATCGATCATCACAGAGGCACTTGAAGGTTTCGCTTTCGGACGGTTTCAGACACAGGCTGAAGTGCGGAGATTTCTGGAGGCGCACCCGGATTTTCCAAAGCCGAAATCAGGCCGCATAGCCAAGTCCCTCATCAAGGACATGCTCCAGCGCGTCTTGTATGCGGGCTATATCGACTACAACAAATGGGGCATCTCTATTCGTAAAGGCATCCATGAGCCTCTGATCAGCTTTGAAACCTACCAGAGAATTCAGGAACGTTTGAACACCAAGGCCCTTGCGCCAGCTCGAACCAACCTGGCTAAAGAATTTCCTCTGCGCGGGTTCGTGGAGTGTGATGATTGCGGCTCTGCCCTGACATCCTGCTCGTCCAAGGGCAGGAATAGATATTATCCTTACTATCTGTGCTGCAACAAAGAGTGCGACAGCTACGGCAAGTCCATTCCTCGTGATCGGCTGGAAGGGGAATTTTCCGACTTGCTGGCTACTGTGCGACCAAGTCCGGCCTTGTTTGAAATCGCATCGGCCATGTTCCGCGATATCTGGGATCAAAGGGTGGCGCTGGCCAAGAATTTAGCGACTTCCCTTCGGCGCGAAATTGATGCTGCGGACAAGCGCATCAGTGACCTCATCGACCGAGTTGTCGACACAGACAATGCGACGCTCGTCTCCGCTTACGAAACCAAGATCAAGGCTCTGGAAATGGAGAAGATGCGATTGACGGAAAGGCTCTCCGAGCCAACCCGAAAACCAACCACCTTCGATGACCAATTTAGAACCGCTATGAAGTTCCTCTCAAATCCTTGTATTTTTTGGGATTCTGGGCGGATTGAGCTGCAACGGGCAGTGCTGAAAATGGTGTTTTCACAGCGTCTCCGATATGCGCGAAACGGTGGATTTAGAACCGACAATATGGAGGAATTATCGTTGCCTTTCAAACTCTTACACGCTCCAAAGGGGCAAAGTTTTGCCAAAAGGTATAGTATGGTGGGCCCGGCAGGACTTGAACCCGCGACCAAACCGTTATGAGCGGTCCGCTCTAACCAACTGAGCTACAGGCCCTTTTTGCACACACGCATGTGATCATGCGCCGGCTGGCGGGAACATGCATCGGCCTTGATTGCGCCGCAATGCCCCCTGTACGGTTAGTGCAGAAAAAAGGAGGAGCCACAATGCCTATTCCTGAGAGTTTTCACCGTCTTTTCCGCCCGGCCGCGCCGCTTGCAGCACTTGCCCTGCTCGCTGTCCCAACCGCGTGTGCCCAGATGGCCACGGCACAGGAGCCATCCATGACCATGGGCAATCACAACTCCATCCAGCCGGAAACCACCATCGCCATCACGGCCACAGGCGAAGTGATGCGCGCCCCGGATATCGCGCATATCTCCACCGGTGTGCAGACCGAGGCCGAGACCGCTTCGGAAGCCATGGCGATGAACCGCGAGGCCATGAACGGCGTGTTCGAGGCCCTGCGCGAGGCCGGCATCCAGGAGCGCCATATCCAGACCTCGAACTTCACCCTCGGCCCGCGCTATGAATATGTCGATGCCGGCGACGGGCGGAACAACAAGCGCGTGCTGGTGGGCTACACCGCCTCCAACCAGGTGACGGCCAAGGTCACCGACCTGTCGACCATCGGCGCCACGCTCGATGCGCTGGTGGAAGCCGGCGGCAACACCTTCAACGGCATCAGCTTCGGCCTGGAAGACGACAGCGAAGCCCGCGACGAGGCCCGCAAACAGGCGATGGAAACCGCCATGGCGCGCGCGGAACTTTATGCCGAAACCGCCGGCTATGACGTCGCCCGGATCGTCACCATCAACGAATATGAGCAGCAAGGCGGCCCGCAGCCGATGATGGCGCGCCAGCGCATGGACATGGCCGAATCCGCGCCGACGCCGATTTCCGGCGGCGAGGTCGGCTATTCGGTGCAGCTCAACGTCACCTTCGAGCTGACCAAGTGAGCTGGCGGGCAAGCCTTGCCGGCGCCAGCCTGAGTCTCGCCGTGGCCGCCTGTGCCACGGCGCCCTCGCCCGCTGAGGCCGATATTGCCGCCATCGAGACGGTGCTGACCGACCAGGCCACGGCCTGGAATGCCGGCGATGTGCGTGGCTTCATGGCGGGATATGCCCAAAGCGAGGATCTGCGCTTTGCTTCGGGCGGGACGGTCACACGTGGCTGGCAGGCGACGCTGGACCGGTATCTTGCCCGTTACAATACACGCGAAAAGATGGGGACGCTCGACTTCACCGACCTGGAGATCGAGCTGCTCGGCCCCGATGCGGCGGTGATTCACGGCCACTGGCAGCTGACCCGCGATGGCGACACGCCGCATGGCCTGTTTACGCTCATTGCCCGTCGTATCGACGGCAATTGGCAGATCGTGAGCGACACGACCACTTCAGCGGATTGATCATCTCCGGCGAGCGGCTTTAAAAGCGGTGTTCAGCCGCGTGCGAAGGGGACCCGCCATGACTGCAGAGAGCCCTCCCAGGGAGACCTTGTTCGATCAGCTTCGCACCGCCGTCGAGGCCAATTGGTTCATAAATACGATTACGTCCCTGATCATCATCAATGCGGTGATCCTTGGCGTACTCACTTTCGATCTCTCGCCCGAACTTGAGCGGGCGCTGCGCCTGGTCGACCTGTCGATCACCTGGATATTCGTTGCCGAGATCCTGGTGAAGATCACCGTGTTCCGGCTGAACTTCTTCCGCTCGGGCTGGAACTGGTTCGATTTTATCGTGGTGGCCGTTTCGCTCACACCCGGAAGCAGTGGCCTGACCGTGCTGCGTGCCCTTCGGGTGCTGCGGGTTCTGCGCCTCTTGCATGTCGTACCGATGCTGCGGCGGATCGTCGAAGCCCTGCTCAAGGCGCTGCCGGGCATGGGGGCCATCCTCGCCGTGCTCGGCCTGCTGACCTATGTCGGCGCCGTGATGGCGACAAACATGTATGGCAACTCCACCGACCCGGAAGTCACCGAACTGTTCGGCGACCTGCACAGTTCCGCCTTCACCCTGTTCCAGGTGATGACCATGGATGGCTGGCGATTCGAGGTCGTGCAGAAAGTGATCGATGACGGCCACCCCTATGCCTGGGTGTTCTTCCTGTCTTTCATCTTCACCGCCAGCTTCGCCGTGCTGAACCTATTCATCGCCCTGATCGTGGAAGCCTTGCAGGCCGAACAGGAAGCCATGCAGGAAGAACAGATCGAACAGCTTGAGGAAGAGGCCGAGGAAGCCCATGCAGAGCGCGAGGAAATGCTGGACCTGCTGCGTGAACTGAAGGCCGAGATTGCCGATCTGAAAGCTGCGCGCCTGGCTGACAGCACTGCCGCACCGCCGCGCCCCAATGCGCCTTGAAACCAAGTCCCGATTGCTAATAAACGCGCTCCGACCTCAGCCTTATGGTGAGCGGAGACGAACCGTGGGGCGGGAGACGGAGAGTAGGCAGCCCTGAGCGCGATCCATGTGAGGGCGTGAGCCCGATACGGGATCAAACAGGGAGTGAGCCCTGAGCGCGATCCATCGCGAAGCGGGGATCAAACAAGAGAGGGAGCCCGCCCTCACCCTTCGTCTCCGCTCAGGATGAGGGCTACATTGGGTTGGGCCGAACATAACCGGTTCTAGTGCGGGCGACTTTCGTCGCCGCCTGAGAGGTCGTCCCAGAACTTCTTCACCCGCCCGACCCAGCTTGCGCTGTCGGGATGGCAATCGCCTTCCGAGCATTCGCAGAACTCACGCATCAGCTCTTTCTGGCGCGCGGACATGTTGCGCGGAGTTTCCACCACCAGTTCGACATACTGGTCACCATGACCGCCGCCCGCCCGCAGGGAGGGCATGCCCTTGCCCTTGAGCCGGAGTTTGCGGCCCGTCTGTGCGCCTTCGGGAATGGTGACGCGCGCGCGTCCGCCATCAATGGTCGGGATCTCGATCGATCCGCCAAGCGCGGCTGTCGCCATGGGCACGGGTGCGGGGCAGTAGAGATTGGGTCCGTCGCGTTCGAAGATGTCGTGTTCGGCCACGGTGACGAAGATATAAAGGTCGCCCGGGCCGCCGCCTTGATTGCCCGTCTCGCCTTCGCCGGCCAGGCGGATGCGCATGCCGGTTTCCACGCCCGCCGGGATCTTCACCGACAGCTCGCGCGTCTCGCGCACCTGGCCGGTACCCGAACAGGTGTGACACGGATGCGGGATCACCTTGCCGCGGCCGGAACAGCGCGGACAGGTCCGCTCCATGGTGAAGATGCCCTGCTGGGCGCGCACGCGGCCAACGCCGCCGCAATCACCGCAGGTGCTGAGATCTGTGCCAGGTTCCGCGCCGATGCCGTCGCAGGTCGGGCAGGACTGGCGCGAGGGAACCGAGATCTTCGCATCCTTGCCGCGAAAGGCGTCTTCCAGCGAGATCGTCATGTCGTAGCGCAGATCCGAACCGCGCTGCGGACCGCCGCGCCGGCGCCCGGCTGCCGCGCCGCCGAACATCTGTCCAAAGATGGAATCGAAGATATCGGAGGGATCCATGCCCCCGAACGGATTGCCACCGCCCGGCCCCGCTCCGCCCTCAAAGGCGGCATGGCCGAACCGGTCATAGGCCGCGCGCTTCTCCTCATCGGAGAGCACGGCATAGGCCTCGTTAATTTCCTTGAACTTTTCCTCGGCTTCCGCGTTTCCTGCATTCTGGTCAGGATGGTACTTCATCGCCAGTTTGCGATAGGCCGATTTCAGCGCCTTGCCGTCGACGCCGCGTTGAACGCCCAATACTTCGTAGTAGTCGCGTTTGCTCATACTGCTTGTTACCGCCGCTCAATTTCGAGTTCCCTAAGCTCTGGCGGATGTGGGGCGATGCGCGCGTGAGTGCAAGTAATTGCAGTGCATTCGGGTTGCATGAATGACACATTGTGCCCGCGCGGACACGCTCGTGGCCAAGCTGCCTAACGAAAGAGCTTTGGCGTCCTGGCCTGCCAGCGCTGTTCGGCGCGCTGGATACGTGCACGCATCTTTTCCGGCGCCATGGAATAGGTCGCCTCACGCAGGAACTGCATCAGCTCGGCCCGCTTGCCGGCATTGGCGAGGTCTTCCGGCGTCAGCACCCGGCCGATATGCACCGGCATGCGCTTGCTGCGCCGGCGGTTCACCTCCCGGAAGATGAGGGCGAGCCGCAGCTCCAGCGACATGTGGCTGGCGAGCTGGAACAAGCGCGAATTCTGGCCCTCGAAATAAACCGGAACCACCTTTGCACCCGACTGGGTGATGAGCTTTGCCGTAAAGGGCTTCCAGGTGCCGTCGACGGCCGCGCGCGACAAGAGGGTGGGCGCGGTCGACACCCCGCCGGCAGGGAAGACCACGATGCAGCCGCCCTCCTTCAGCCGCTCCAGCGAGGCCTTGCGCGTGGCGATATTGGTCTCCCGGGCTTCCCGCGTGCCGGCAAAGTCGATGGGCAGGATCCAGTCGCTGGCTTCCGGCGCGCCATCGAGTACCGCATTGGTCAGCACCTTGAAGTCGCTGCGCACCAGACTCAGCAAATGGCAGATCACCAGGCCGTCGAGCACACCGAAGGGGTGGTTCGCGACCACGACAAGCGGGCCGGTCTTCGGGATCGAGGCATGGCGCGCCATGTCGATCTCCACCCGCAGGTCGAGCAGTTTCACCGCCGCGTCGAAAAAGGGCTCATGCTGCAGGTTCTCGCGGTATTCCTGATAGAGCCGCTGGATCCGTGGCTGGCCCGACAGACGCTCCACCGCCCGCACAATGTGCTTTTTCACCGGCTGATCGAAATAGTCGGCATAGGACAGGGATGGATAGTCTTCTTCCACGGGCATGTGCTGAATGTGTTGGCGAATTCGTGGGCATGCAAGCCGGTCCGGCATGCGCCGCTGACTGAAAGACGGATTTAGACCTCCGTAACGGTGGCGATCCACCCTCCATTCCAGTTCGTAACATGCAGGCGCCTTGTTTCCTCGCCTCAACAGGGAATAGGTTGGCGCGCACGGTCGAGGCGCTGATCCACGGTGCCCTTTCGGAGAGATCGCATGTCCAATTCAGACGAGCACGGGAAACCCTCGACGGGGAACCGCCGCCTGTCCGTCCTTCTGGCGGTCAGCCTTGTCCCGCCCTTCGCTCTGACCGCATGTGCAGGCGGCGGGGGAGGAGGCGGCGGTATGGTCCAGCCCCTGCCCCCTGCGCCACCTCCTCCTCCCCCGCCTCCTCCGTCGAGCTTTGAGACGGGCGAATACGCCTTCACGCGCGGGCTCGCCCTGATCAACGCGTCGAGCGCCTACTCCGCTGGTGCGACGGGAGAAGGCATCACCGTGGCGGTGATCGATACTGGCGTGGATTTCAGCCATCCGGATCTCGATGGCCAGTCCGCCGGCAGCTTCGACATGAGCGCCGGCGAACGGGAAGACGGCGATATCGACATTGAAGGCCACGGCACGCTTGTGGCCGGGGTGATCGCCGCCGTCCGCGATGGCGAGGGCCTGCACGGCGTGGCCTACGATGCCAAGATCCTGGACCTGCGCACCGATGGTGAAGGCACCTGCCAGGAAACCGGCGAGGATGAAGGCTGCCGCTTCCCGGAGCCCGATATCTCCGATGCCATCGACATCGCCATTGCCCAGGGCGTGCAGATCATCAACATGTCGCTCGGCGGCGAGATCGATAACAGCCAGTTTCTGGAAAACGCCGTGCGCCGCGCGGCCGAGGCCGGCATCCTGGTCGTGATCTCGGCCGGCAATGATGCCGAGCCGGCCGGCTTCGACGATGACGGCAACCCGACCGACGCCATGGGCACCTCGCCGAACGAGCCGGCCTATATCGCCGGACAGACGGCTTCTCTTGGCCGCGTCGTGGCCGTGGGCTCGGTAGCTGCACGGGACAATCCCGATACGCCCGAGAACGAGATCGGCATGCTGTCGGACTTCTCAAACCGTGCCGGTCAGGCCTCCAGGTTCCACTATCTGCTCGCGCCGGGCGAAGGCGTGGTCTCCACCGGGCCGGATGACGACATCGTCTTTCCGGATGACCCGGACAATGACGCCGACGATATCGGCGACTATTACCGCGTGAGCGGCACCTCCTTCGCGGCGCCCTATGTGGCCGGCAGCCTGGCGCTGCTGCTGCAGGCCTTCCCGAATCTCGCACCTGAGGACGCCCTGTCGATCCTGCTCGACACCGCCGATGACTATGTCGACCCGAATGTCGATCCCGTGACCGGTCTCGTCGCGGGCGAAGGCGTGGATGCGGTGTCCGGCGTCGGCGTGCTCAACCTCGCCAATGCCTTCACCCCGCAGGGCCAGGCGCAAATGGCAACCACCAGCGGCCAGGTCGACCTGATTGCCGCCATGACTGCCGCGCCCTCTGGCGCCTTCGGCGACTGGGCAAGCAATTCGGGCCTCTTCGAACGCGTCGCCCTGATCGACAGATATGGCCGCGCCTTCGAGTTCGACCACACCGCGGTCTCGGCCGAGCCGGGCGAGCTCGGCACCGATTTCGAAACCCGCGCCAACTGGGCCGCCGGCCAGTCGCGCGCCGTCGCGGCCGGCCCGGTGGAGCTGAGTTGGCATATCCCGCGCCTGCGCGAAGATTTCTCTGCCCCCTATCAGGACGAGCCCCAGCCGACCTTTGCCGCGCGCTACAAGCTGTCAGGCGGGGAGGTGGCCTTCGGACGCGGCGGCGGGCTGGAACAGATCGCGCCGCAGACCTCGCTGTTCCGCGGCGATGGCGATGTCGACCCGTTCAATACCGGCGGCTCCTGGGTCAGCTATGCCCACGATCTCGGCGAGATGCAGATGGATGTCTTCGCCAGCGATGCCGAGGGCCGCTCGGCCAGCGGCATCGGCCTGTCGAAATCCGGCGCGCGGTGGACCGCCCGCGCCTCCATCGCTCACATCACCGACACAGCCACCGCCCTTGGCGGCCAGCTCCAGAGCCGGTTCGGCGAGGAAGACCGCACAGCGCTCACCAGCTATGGCCTGGAAGGCCGCTATGTCCTCACCCCCGACTGGACCGTGTCGGCCGGCATGGAAGCCGCCGCGGTCGACCTGCCGGGCCTTGATGTTTCCGGCGTGTGGACCAGCCAGTGGTCGCTCGGCGCCAGCCGGAAGATCGGCCCGGGCCGGCTCTCCCTCGTCCTGGCCCAGCCCCGGCGCGCGGAATCCGGCGCGCTGCATCTTTCCAGCGCGGTTGGCGCCAATTCCGACGGCCTCATCTACGAGACCCTGAATGCCGGCCTCACCCCCAGCGGGCGCCAGATCAATCTGGAAGCGTGCCTCGGCGCGGGCCTCACCGATGAGCTGACTGGCACCGTAACCTTCGCCCTGGTGCGCGAGCCGAACCATGTCGCGGGCGCCGAGCCCGGCGGCGCGGTCTGGCTCAGCCTGCTCCAGCGCTGGTAGGCTACTGCAAGTTCACGCAGGCGCCGCCATCCGCGCGTTTACTCATGCGTGCACTGATGGCATTGTCTGCAGTCAGGCGGGGGGCGCGTGGTAGGAGTAGCGTAATGAATTTCTCGTCCTCGGTTCCCGTGGCGCTCGCGGGCTTTGCCATCTTCGCCGCCTGCAGCGTTGCCACCACGCAGGACCCTTCCCCCGAAGACGATATGGCGCTTGAACCCGCCGTTTCAGAGAATATCGAGGGTGGCCGGGATCGGGTCGTAGGCGGTTATGGCCCCGGCGATGTCTCCGAGCCCGGCGCGAAGATCGCCTATGACATGGTCGAGACGGCGATCTACGAGCGGTATCCGACCCGCGCCCTCGTCGACAAGGTCGCCCTGGAAACCCAGGTGGTGGCCGGCCTCAATTACCGCTTCCGCGTCGAGATGACCGGCGCGGCGGAAGCCCGCGCGGTCTATTCGGCCGTAGTCTACCGCAATCTCGACGATGCGTATGAGCTGACCTCGCTCGACAAGCTGCAGTAACGGGCTGGCCGCCTCCGCCTCGCATCCGTGCAGGATTCAATATGTGCCAGGCGCAAGAGAGGGGTTGCGCAGACGTGCGGGAGTGATTACCCATCCCGCTTCCCGGAGAGGTGGCCGAGTGGCTGAAGGCGCGCCCCTGCTAAGGGCGTATACCCTAACAGGTATCGTGGGTTCGAATCCCATCCTCTCCGCCACCCCCTTCATTTTGGTGGCAAACCCCTCGAAAACCCTGAAAACACAAGAGGTTGCAGGGGTTCGAAAACCCTCATTTCGGCGATATTGAAGCGGCTCGGAAAACACCAGTTTCAGCACGGTTTGCTTGTCCTCATAGCACTCACTTTTCCAGAGATTACAAGGGTTTGCCAGGAAACCCATGGCGAGTTCGAACATCTCCCCGAAGGCCCGGCGCGGCTTGCCTGCGGTTTCGAGCTTTTCAGTCAAAGCGAGCTTCTCCTTTTCGAGCTTGTCGATGCGGGCCTCATAGGCCGCAATCACACTCTCGCTGGAGGCACTGACAATGCGGTCCAGAAGCTGGGTGATCTGCGTCTCGCACTTGGCGATAGAACGCTTGAGCGTCTGGCGCATGGCCTGCCCGCTACGACGCTGTTGTTCCCAAGCATCACTGAACATGGCCTGCACCATGGCGAACATGGTCTCGGCAGGCTGTAGCGTTTCCAGCAGGGCCTCGAACTCGCCTTCGATATCGGCCTTGCGGATCGACTTGCCTTTGCTGGGACAGCCCTTGGTGTAACAGAGATAATACGGGTGGCGAGCGCCCGTCTTACTCTTTGAGAAGCAAGCCGTCAGCGGCTTGCCGCAGTCTCCGCAGACCACGCTGCCCCGCAGCGGGAAACTCTCATTGAGATCAGCGCGGGCTGGCGCATAGGCGCGCCCTTCCAAGCGCTCCTGTATCTTGAGGAAAGTCTCATAGGAGATCAGCCCGTCATGCTTGCCGGGCCGCAGGGAGACGCCCCATTCCGGGCGCTCGACCATGCCCGCATAGATGACCCGTTTCAGGAGGTCATTGACGAGCTGGTTGCGGACCTTGCCCCGGCCAGTCTTTGGGAAGTCCGGCTGGGACTCGAAAAAGCGCTTCACTTCGGCCTGTGTCTGGAAACGGCCAGAGGCGTACCCCTCCAGGCCTTCCTGAATGATCGAGGCGAGCGGTTCATCGCGCACCAGGACATTGCCGTGTCCGGGACGCTTTTCATACTTGAAGCCCATGGCAGAGGCGGCGAACGGCCAGTAGCCGTTCATGATCCGCGCCCGCATCCGATTCTTGGTCTGCTCGGCATTCTTGGTGCGCTGATGGGCCGAAACCGAGGCCAGCAAATGCTCGATGAGCTGGCTGTCGCTATCCTCGCCGAACTCGATGCTGGGGCTTTCCAGCACGCCGCCCGCCTGAGCAATGGACGCACGAAGCGCCAAATGCGCATTGAGCCCACGCGCAAGGCGGCTGATATCGTCGATCAGGACACGGATGTTGTCTTTGCGGTTGGCCCGCAAATAGGCGAGCAACTGCTTCATGCCGGGCCGCTCGACCAGCGAACCGGAGACGGCCTTGTCCTCGAACACCTTCTCGACCCTGTAGCCTTTCATCCGGGCATACTCTTCGCACCGGGCGGCCTGACTTTCCGCGCCCTGGCCTTTCTTGACCTGGGCGACGGATGAAACACGCACATATGAAATCGCGCGCTGCGAGTGGGTAAATTCTCCTTTCATGCCGAGACTCCTTCCTCGTCATCCGCATGCGCGGAACTGACGAATTTCTCTATGATTGATGGAGAATATTCTACCAGATCAGAGCCCGGAAAGGGGCTCTCCTCTTGGATTTCAGAGACTTGTCCACAGGCAATATCGGCTGCGCTGCGGCTGTCGAGAACTTGCTGGGCAGGCGTCAGGCCATAGCCGAGCTGCACGAAGGAAACGACAATCGACCAGAGCGTTTCAATCAGCTCTCGCTTGGCCTCTTCGGAGATATCCGCGCTTTCGAGATATGGCGCGTAGGCCTTGAGATCGAGTTCAATAAGGGAGTTGGTGTTCGGGGTGGTATCGCGGTTCACGTGTCCTTTGTCCTGTTGTTACGGGTTTGCTTTCATTCCTGGCTCCTTTCCACCTCCAAGAAACAATGATAGGAATACTATCCTATATTTGAATTATTTCAAGGAAATTCTTGTACTGATGGCCCGATATACTACCGGGCCCCACGTTCTCGCGGTTTTTCGCGGCGCGTGCCGCGCCCGCTGCGCTCGGACTTGAAGCGCTCGCGCTGGACATCCTTGCGGGTCTTGTCCTCGTCATGGAAGTCCGCCTCGCGGCGATCCTCGCCGCGCTCGGCCTTCTGATCGCGCTTCAAATCCCGGATGCCGTCATAGACCTTGGAGGCCAATTGCGCGGCAGGCAGCAGGTCCTTTTCGCGCAACGTGGAGGTTTCGCGGATTTCGCCATCGTCAGAGGTGTAAATCCGCGTGATGCGCGTATTGAACATGTCGCCATACTCGCCTTCCTGACGCCACACGGCTGCGCGCAGCGCGCCGTCGCGCAGATCGAATTCTGGCCTTTTCTTCTCACTCAATTCCTGGAGTCCTTTCTTGGGTTTGGGGCTGGAGACTAGCGCTCGAAATTGCGCTGGAACGGGGCGGCACTGTCGCGCCGTAATTGCGCGGCAGACCGGATCAGCCGGGTCTCGACATGACGCAGGCGATTGGCCTTGAATTGCTGGCGGGTCCATTCCGCCTCGCGGATGGAAATGCCGTCCGGCTCCATGGTGTAGGCAGGCTCGGCTGTTTCCAGCTCGCGGCGCAGGCGGTCCGCCTCAGCGCGGGTCTTGATATCGGGTGCGCTCATGCGCGTTTCTCCTTGGGCTGAATTGCGCCATGCGCAGGGCGTGACGGAAGGCAGGGCTAGCTTTCGATGCGCGACCAGACCCCGCTGCGATATTGCGGATACTCCGCAAAGCGCTGCGGTACGGGCTCGGTGATCACACGCCGCCAGGCATGGCCCCAGCGCGTCTTAACACGCACGCGGTCGGCCGGAGGGTGATACGGGTTGGGATGGTAGCGCCCGGCCATGAAAGCCTGCTCGTAATATGGGCGGCGGTCGGCATAGACCGGGAATGGCAGGCCATCCGCGAAGATGAACTGCTTGCCGTCCTCAAGGCGCAGAACCTCGTCGGGCCTGCGCAGCATACGCTCCTGCTTGCTGCGATGCTCAGCCTCGCGCTGGTGATGGGCCATGTTCAGCCCGGCCATGAGAAAATCCTCACCACCAAGCAGGGCCTGGGCGGCCTGATGCTTGGCGTGGCGGGCGCGGGCCTGGAGCATTTCATCGTCATATTCCAGGGTTTGCGCTCCCAGCATGCGCGAGACAGCGGTGGCGGTTTCGATATCGCGCACCGCGAAGAAGCTGCGCACCTGCGCGCTGGAGGCGATGATATTCCCGGCCTGCGGGCCGATCTGGTCCATCTGAAAGACCGACTGGAACACCGCCCAGGGCCTGATGCCGATCCCTGCCCCATAGGTGAAAAGCTGGGTGAGCAGCGGAAACCCGCCGAGCTGGGCGCATTCGTCCAGTATCCAGGTCTGGCGCGGCGCATGTGGCTTGCGGGCCTTGTAGATCATGCCCGCCACGAAGATCGCCTTGATCACCGGAGCCCAGGGCCGGATGAACTCGGCAGGCGGCATGAGATAGAGCTGGACCGGACGTTCCCCCTCGCAGAGATCGGCGAGCGAGAAATCAAACGGCGGCGAGACGGAAGCCAATAGGACGGGATCGGACAGGCAGGAGAGCGCCTTGAATATCTCGCCCAGAATGCCGGGATAGCCGGAACCGGAATGTGTGCCCTGCGCAGCCGCGATCTCCTCCTCAATCCGTTTCGAGATTTCGAAGCCGGATTGATTCATGTCGAAGGCGAAGTCGAGCCAAGCCTCGCCCTGGCCGGGAATGAGGTTCACAACGCGGTAGAGCTGGCCGAGGGTCAAAGTCCCGTTGAGCCGCACCAGGGTCAGGATGATGCCTTCCAGAAACTCCCGCGCCCGGCCTTCGAAATAGTCCGACTGCCTGTTGCCGCTCGGCGGGATGAGATTGTGGCAGAGCACCTTCACATCCGAGACCAGGCTGGGGCTGTCCATGCGGATATAATCGACGGGGTTGATACGATGTTGCGGCAGGTCATGCAGTGCGCCTGCATTCCAATAGATGCAGCGCTTGCCGTCGGCAGTCTGATTCTGACTGATCGCAGCGAGCTCGCCCTTCAGGTCCAGCACCAGCATGCTCGGCGTGTGGATGCCCGCACACAGATTATAGGCCAGAATATCGCGCAGCTTTCCGCCGCGCGCGCCAGCAACCAGTAGCAATCCGCCATCGCCAGAATCCCAGATGGGCCGCGTGCCCATGAAACCCGTCAGGAGGGAATGCGGCTGCTGGGTGAACATCCCGGCACGTCGAAGATCCTGCTCAGCGGCGAACCCCGCAGAGCCGAAGCGGTTTGTTTCATTGTCGGATGGATGAAATGACATCATGTTTACGATGAAGCCCGAGCGACGGTTCCCCGCCCTCGGGCTTCATTATCTCCTGGTTCTGACTATTTGCCGTTCGGGCGATCTTCCCACTTCGACTCGATGTTGGCGGCAGTGCCCCAGCTCAGGGCTGTCACGAACCCGGCCCAAAGGCCGTGTTCCGGCGCTTCGTTCGAGAAGCAAGCCCAGGCGATCAAGGCGAAAACAATGCCGATGATCGACAAGGCAACTTGAACTTCCTGGTTCTTCTTGTTCCAAAGGGACTTTCCGAAATTGCTCATTTGGAATTCTCCTGTGTGGGCATGAGCGGTTGGTGATGAGGTATTGTGGTTCTGCTGGCTTGCAGGGTCAGAAGATCGGCAGCTTGGTCAGGACAGCGAGGCCAATGAGACCAACGCTAGAGGCGAGCGTTGCTTGGGCCGCATAAAGCGCGGCCATGATTGCGCAGGCAAAAATGGCAGGACGCAGCCAGAAAGTAAGCTCGGCACCAAACTCTGGCTGGAGAAGCACTCGGGCCAGCCAGCCCGAAAGCCACCAGATTTGCGGAGCCATGAGCAAGGTGCAGAGAGCGGCGAGCCAGAACGCCATCATTTGGAGGCGGGTCAGCTTTTTCACAGCGTTTCCCCCTCGCTGCAAAAGCCTTCGCGCCAGAAGGCACAGCGCAAGAGCCGCATGAAAATGCGCAGCCCGACGGCCTTGTGTTTGTTGGGCCTGATCATCCGTGAACCCCTTTCGCTATTGCGTTGGTGAACATGACGACAGGGATACGACACGGGCCGCGCTACTCAGGGGGATAAGCAAAAAAAATGGGCGCATACCGCGCCCTATTGGTCGTTGTCTGGCCGCAAGCCCCACATCAGGGCTTCAACCGGGAAATGCGCGCGCATGATCGTCGCCAGAGCCCGCACGCGCTCCTTGGTTTCTCCGCGCAGGCGTGGCGTCACACCCTCCGGCACAGGCTGGATATAATCGCGGAACCATTCACGGATATGCTCATCCTCGAACACGCCGAGGTCGAGAAAGTGTTCATCTCCATCAGCTCCGCGAATCCAGCCCCGATAGTCGCGGTAGAGGCCGATCAGATGATCGGGCCATTGGCTAAAGCGGATGTGATGCCGAAATGTATAGGCCACCAGGAAGGCTTTGAAGTCGGTCTGGAAATACCGCGCCGAGAGTTCGGCATCGGTAAAAAGCGGCACTGAAAGGCGCTGGCAGTATTGCTGGGCGGTACAGCGAGTGCAGAAATTCATGACGATCCTCATCATGTGGGCGCTAGACAAACCTCTCCCGCGAACAGCCGCTAGCGCTCTGTTTTATCAGTGATTACCCTGCGTTCATCGGGACGATTCTTCGTATCAGTCTTGCCGCGAGGCTGTCACGCGGCGAAGACGGAACTTGTCAAGTTTAGCCATGATCAAAGAGCGTTATCGAGTGTCAGCCCCCAAATCCCCACCAAAGAATCGCTACCTGCCTGGCGCACATGTCTCCGAACGAACACTGACGAAGATCATTTATTGCTGGCTTGACGGCTTGCCGTATTCCGCGATCCCGAATGCACTCAGCACACAAAATTCAAGTATCGACGCCAGTATCGATCAATTCGCCAAAGCCCTCGGTGAGACATTCTCGCTTCGAGAAAATGACAAACGAAGTGTTTCGCGGCAGTCTTGTCACGCCCTAATCAACCAGGTTTCAGCAACGATAAATATCTTAGCCTACCAGGAACGCGTGGAGACCTTGAGGCGCATATACGCATCTGAACCGGATAGTCAGGAACATTCTTCGAAGCGGCGCATGGATGCATTTCAGAGAGCGAATGAGGCCTCGTTCGAGCACGTCTTCATTGAGCCTGCAAAATCCCAGACTATCGCAGAATACATGGCCAATTTGGCGGAGTTGGTCCGTATGCTTTCTGCGGATGACATTCCCTACAAAGAGATACGTAAACACCAATCAATCCAGCCGTTCGATATCATCGAAAATCAGTTGCTACTTGATAGAATGAAAACACGCTTCAAGGCCTTTCGAGGATACAAATTAAAAGGCATGGCATCGCATGTCGCTCATTACCTGTTGCTACGGTTTGGAACCCATCTCTCAATATCGACCGACGTGAATCGAGAAGACTTCAATTACCGAACCGCCCCAAAAGACGAATGCGAAACCTACTGGTCCAATATCGTTTTGAACGGAACGCTGGTCGCACTCCTAATGCTGAGAACTCACAAAGGGTATAACAGCATATCCGAGATTGTGTCCCTATAGACCGAAGTCCGGCTCGGAAGAGCGCCTCTGTCCAGTACCTTTGGTCAAATTTGAACGGTAGAGGACAACTGCAGCCTCTGCCGCATCGGGGGAAAGAGTATCCCAATCTACTTCACTCACCTTCTTCCCCAGAGCTTCGGCTATCACGAGGAAAATATGGTGTTCGGGCACTTGCTTGACCTTCCCAGGATCATTTTGCCACCAATCGACAAACCAGCCTGCGAGTTCCGGCTCTCTCTCAAGTCTATGTCTCCATCGTTCAACTTCGCATATTCTGGTGTTCACAAACTATTGTACCGTACACGGATCATTGCATGCAAATTTGCACCCCAAACACGAAAAATAATATAATAATCAAAACAATAAAGAGGTGTGTCGTGCATATTTGCGGCGGGATTTTTGAGACTACAGAATTTGGAATGGGCGGGACCAAGGGGCGCTCCATGAACAGCATGCATTGCCCTGCGAGGCATGCTGTCGGCTTCTCGGTAGAGAAGCGCGCAATCCGCCCGGATCGGGGGCGGGATGAGTGATGATCATAACAAGCCGCCTTCCCGCATAGATTTCGATGATTTGAACAATGAACTGGCTGGAGCCGGGCATGCCAAGGCGGCCCGCTTCTTTGACGAAAATGGACGCCCTCGCTCTGACCGCGAGAAAGCCCGCAAGCGCGGCATCAAGCGCATTCTAAGCGAGCTTGAATTGCTCATGCTTGACCCGGCCTACCAGGCGGCGTTCCAGGCGGCGAATGATGCGATTGACGGGGCACAGGCAGCTCTGGACGCGGCGCTGTTGGAAAACGCCCGCTACATTGCCGATCTCGAAGACCGGGCCGTGAAGCTGGATGATGGCCGCGCCGTGTTCATTCGGCCGGACGGCAGGGGCGAAACCGCAAATGGCGAGATCATCCCCATCGAAATCATGCTCACACTGGATATCCCGCCGGATGCGCCGACCATCGAAGAATACAGAGCCGCCCGCGCCCGTCAGCGCAGGCTGGCCGAGCATGGCGAGGATATCGACAAGGCCCGCGAGGAGGTGAGCGATCCAGACAATCCAGCCAGTAAGGAGAGGCTCGACGATATTAGAAAAGAGATGGAAGAAATCGAGTGTCAGGTGAACGGCACACCGACTCTTCGCAGTTCCTTCAACGCCTCTCCTGGACCGGATGAAATTCGCGCCAACTTGGACCTTACCGCCGCGCCGACATTGAAGGTCTAAACCCCTTCACATGCTTGCTTGGCCACAGCATAGACCACGGAGTAAGCAGGCTCGTCGGGATAGAGCCTCATATAGCCGGGCAACACCTCCAGTCCATTTCCTTCCAGAAAGGCCCAATCGGTAAGGCATCCACTCGTATCCTGATCGTACTTCGCATAGATGACGATCATCTGTGTGACCGCTCCATGCACCCATGCCAGTCGTTCTCTTTCAGGAAGGGCCAACACATCCTTGTTGAGCAGTTCTCGCGGCGGTGTTTTGCCCAATACGGGATGGATCGCAGAGGCGGCACCTGATTGCTGCGCAACCGCCGGAAGTGACGCCGAAACAGCCATCATGACCGCGCATGCGAGTGTATGCAGTTTTCTCAAAATCGTTCCGTACAGGGACAAAATGAGATAAGCTCTCCGTCAGGTTGAAAGCTGTGGATTTGCGGGGGAGTCTCCCCACCACACACACGCGCCGTCTAGGCTCTCGAAAGGGAACCGATTAGAGACGGCAATCTCGCATTTTCTGCAGCTTTCAGCCCAAAGGGGGCAATGCGATGACCGTTTATGCGTATGCGAGAGTTTCAACGCCGGATCAGCATCTCGATGGCCAGTTGATGGCACTACGCAATGCAGGTTGCGAGCGGATATTCCAGGACCATGGCGCGGGTGGGCTTTCGAGCAAGCGAGTCCAGTTACAGGCCGTGCTGGAGGCGGTTCAGCCAGGCGACACACTGATTGTCTGGCGTCTGGATCGTCTTGCGCGTTCAATGTTCGAGCTGGTCAATATCGTGATGGATTTGCATGAGCGAGGCGTCGCGTTTCGTTCGCTGTGCGAGCATATCGACGTCAACTCAGCGTTCGGCGAGCTGGTGCTGCACATATTGAGCGCGATTGCGCATTTCGAGCGGGCATTGATTGTCGAGAGAACGGTTGCGGGCATGCAGGCAGCCAGGGCGCGGGGCGTTCAGTTCGGGCGACGACCAGTCATGGACAGCGAGGCTGTACAGGAAGCGCAGTGCTTGTTGCGCGAAGGTTTGAGCGTTGAAGAGGCGGCAGGTGAGATGGGCGTCGGTCGTTCAACGCTGTATCGGTATATGGCCGGAGCACGGCAGAGCGACAAACCGGGCAAGCTAGTTGGATGTCCACAAGCTTAGCATCGGACTGCCGGAAACTTCGCAGCATAAACTCAATTCAAAAACTTAGAAACTTAATCGAACGCAGATTCGGGCACGATCATTACGTGATTACGCGCCCCCGTCTCCAAATCTGTAACCACTAGGAACTCGCCATCCTCCTCAGTTTGGACGACCTCCCATTTCATTCCGTCGTCCTTGGATTCGCTTTGGCTCTCACGCTTGGAGTTATCAGACTTTCTGTCCTTTGAACTCATTTTCGTCTTCTCCATGAACTTGACCCAAATTGAATTGGTTGATTGATGTGGCATTTTTTAGTCTACAGTTGAATTACAAGTTGTTAATGCCGTAGATTGTCACAGGTCAGCCACCGCGCGCAACAAAAAAGTTTTTATTTTTCAAGGAATTTGCCACAATCCATGGACGCACAGAAATTAGTCAGCCGGCTTCGTCCTGCTGAAAAGAGCGAATCTTTGACTACTGATCTCGAGGTGACACTCGGCGTAGCCACGCTGTTCTCCAACCTCATCATGGTAGTCGTGCTAGTGACGCAATTCGTACGAGGCGGAGGCGAAAGCTCAGAGCCAAGCGCACTTTTTGACCGCCTGCTTCTGACAGTCGTCCTAACGACGACTTATGGCTTCCTTTTCACCAAAATACGTCACTTGCGTAAGAAGGCTGTCGAAGCTCGTCGCGAGCTATCTCAATCTGTTGCCTTAAACAATAAAATCCCCGACCTAATCAGAGCATTCCATAACTTCAATCACGACCTTAGGGATTGTGTTGAGCTACTGGATATCGGCTTTCAACAATTGGCACTCGCACCAGAACAACGCCAAATAATGCCTGACGAAATTAAGCGCCGATCAAAAGAAAAACTAGTCGCATGTCTTGATCACGCCGCAAGTATATTTTCATCAATAACGGATTCATCTTGCGCCTCCGCAATAAAAACAGTTGACGAGATAAGCATCAAACCCAGAAAGCAAGATTCAAATAAAAAAATAATAAGGACTTATGTGCGAGATAGGTCATCTGAGCGCACGAGATCTGAATATGAAGTGTTTATTTCTGAAAACGAACTTGATGATCTCAACGCGAATACACACTACAAAGCCCTCATAAGTCCAAAACCACCGTGGATTATTCGTTTTGATTCGAAAAATGACCCAAAACGAAAGAAATATACAATGGCCTCATATTTACCCTGGAACAACAAAGGAACTGAGGAAGCACCAGAGTCTCAAATATACTGTGCCTGCTCACAAAGCAAAGTTCTTCTGGGGCAGATACAGAACGCAGGGTTTACAGACTACTCAACCTTTGGCGTTCTGTATATTGACTCGGATAAAGAGCACGTCTTCAATGACACTCATGATGAACTCGCTTTCGCCTTTGCGGATGCTCTTTTTAAGATTTGTGAGTATAGATTAAAATTCTCAAACGCGGTTTCCGAAATAGACAAAACTGTTAAATAATATAATAATCATTATTTTAACAATCGGGAGAATATATACATTTTCAAGATAAAGAAATTATTTATCGTAGAATTCATTGGTATTTATAATTCTGGGCAATGATTTGGTTTACCGAAAGTGAACATTGAGCGCCTACGCTCCGCACAAGTGAGAGCAAATAATGCGCTTAACACAGCCATGCAAGCGCTGACTCGGCATACTATACAAAGCACGGACATAACGCATCATCGTAAAACTTCCGAATTCGCGCAGTGCCCAAGCGCATGCAGCGTTGGTTCAGCGTAAGCGCTGTCTGGCGGCCAC
>DHQO01000027.1:0-54197 GCA_002408125.1 Hyphomonadaceae bacterium UBA5336
CGCAGATAATCGAAGCCGAACTCATTGTTCGTGCCATAGGTGATGTCTGCCGCGTACGCGGCCTTGCGCCCGGCATCGTCCACCCCATGCACCACCACGCCGGTGGTCATGCCGAGAAACTCGTAAAGCTGGCCCATCCACTCCGCGTCGCGCTTGGCGAGATAGTCGTTCACGGTGACGACATGCACGCCCTTGCCGGCGAGCGCATTGAGATAGGTCGCCAGCGTGGCCACCAGCGTCTTGCCCTCACCGGTCTTCATCTCGGCGATGGCGCCGGAGTGCAGCACCATGCCGCCGATCAGCTGGACGTCGAAATGACGCATGCCGAGCGAACGCACGGAGGCCTCGCGAACCACCGCAAAGGCTTCTTCCAGCAGGTCATCCAGGGTGGCGCCATTGTCGAGGCGCTGGCGGAACTCGGCCGTCTTGGCCTTGAGCGAGGCGTCCGACAGCGCCTGCATCATCGGTTCCATGGAGTTGATCCGATTTACCCGAACCCGAAGTGGCTTCACTTTCCGATCATTGACGGAGCCGAACATCTTGCGGGCGATTGAGAGCATCTCGAATACCAGTACGCTTGAGGGTCAGAAGTAACCTGCCCTTCCCCATGAAGGTTTGGCAACCTTTAGCGGCAGGGTGTTAAGGCTGGTCAAACCCTCTCGACCATTGCCAGCCGGACACTTAAGAACGCCCCTATAGCGTGTCAATCGGGTGCACTGCCACCTCAACAGCGGAGCTGTTCATGACCAATGCCGTGCGCCATGCCCTGTTTGCCGCCATCGGGGGCCTTGTCCTGACCGCCTGCAATCCGCACGGGGCCGATCCGGCCGCGCGCGTTCGCGTAGATGGCGCAGTGGCCGCGGTGGTCAATGGCGACCCGGTCTATCTCGCCGATGTCGAGCTGGAGGCCGCCGCCCAGGGCCGGATCGACCCGGGCGAGCCCTTCGGCATCGGCCATCCGGCCTACCAGGATGTCCTCGACCAGCTGATCGACCAGCGCCTGATGGCCCAGGAAGCCCTCGCCAAGGATCTCGACCAGGAAGGCACCTCGCCGCGCCGGCTGGAAGCGGCCCGTGAGCGGGTGCTGGGCAATATCCTGGTGGAAAACCTGGTGGCGGCCAATGTCACCGACGAGAAGATCCGGCAGATGTATGCCGAACAGGTCAATCTCCAGCAGATCGATGACGAGGTGAAGGTCTCCGTCATCCTGGTGGAAACCGAGGAAGAGGCCGAGACCGTGCGCCGGCGCGTGACCTCCGGCGAGGAATTTTCCGTGGTGGCCTTCGAGGTCAGCCAGGATACCGCCTCGAGGCTGGAAGGCGGCGCGCTCGGATACGTACAGCCCACGCTGATGGGCGAGCCCTTCTCCAGCGCCATCGGCAACACCACTGTCGGCGATGTATCGGAACCCTTCGAGAGCGAGGCCGGCTGGTATCTCATCAAGGTCGAGGACCGGCGCACCCCGCCGCCCAAGACGCTTGAGGAGATGCGCCCGGAGATCATCACCTTCCTGACCTATGCAGAGATCAGCCAGATCCTGAAGACCCTGCGCGCCGAAGCGGTGATCGAGCCCGGCAATGGCGTGCCCACCGTCACGCCGGAAGAGCTTTCCAACCCCTCCCAGCCGGATGACAGCCTGTGAACCTGACACCGTCCCCCTTTGCGCCGGACCATTTCCCGGCGCTACCGCCCGTGAAAGGCGTACGCGCGGCCACCGGCTCGCGCGGCTTTTATGCAAAGCGTGGCCTCACCCGCGACGATGTTTTCCTCTTCGTCTTCGACAAGGGCACACATGCCGGCGGAGTGTTCACCCGCTCGGCCACCGCCTCAGCCGATGTGCTGTGGTGCCGTGAGGCGCTGACCCGCGGCAATGGCCGGGCGAGCGCACTGGTCGTGAATTCGGGCAATTCCAATGCCTTTACCGGCGCGCGCGGCGTTCTGAAGAATGATGCCACGCTGGCGGCGATGACGGCTGCGCTGGGCGCATCGCGGGAGGCCTGTTTCCTCGCTGCCACCGGCGTGATCGGCGAGCCGCTTGCCGACCCGAACTATGTCGGCTCCATCATGCCCGAGCTCACCGCCAGGCTCGATGCGCCGGACTGGGAAGCGTGCGCGCGGGCCTTCATGACCACCGACACCTTTGCCAAGGGTGCGGGCACGCAGCGCGAAATCGGCAGGACCCGGATCAATGTCTCCGGCATCACCAAGGGCTCCGGCATGATCGCACCGAACATGGCCACCATGCTGGCCTATATGTTCACCGATGCGGCCATTGCCCCGGAGCTCCTGCAGACGCTGACCGCGCGGATCGCCGAGGCGAGCTTCAACGCCATCACGGTCGACAGCGACACCTCCACTTCCGACAGCTTCATGATCTTCGCGACCGGCGCAAGCGGGGCGCCGCTGATCACTTCGGAGGCTGACCCGCACTTCAAGACGGTTGAAGAGGCCCTGCTGCGTGTGGCACTCAATCTCGCCCACCAGATCGTCAAGGATGGCGAGGGGGCGCAGAAATTCATCTCTATCCGCGTGAGAAGCGCCACCGATGACCGTTCGGCCAAGCGCGTGGCCGCCGCCATCGCCAACTCGCCGCTGGTGAAGACGGCACTTGCGGCCGGCGACGCAAACTGGGGCCGTATCGTCATGGCCGTCGGCAAGGCGATGGAGCCGGTCAATGCTGGCCAGCTCGCCATCTGGTTCGGCGATCACCAGGTCGCCGAGCATGGCGGGCGCGCGGAAGACTATGACGAGACCATCGCCAGCGCGGTGTGCGCCGGGCGAGAGATCGACATCACGGTGGATCTTGCCGTCGGCCATGGCGAAGCGGTGGTCTATACCTGCGATCTCACCCACGCCTATATCGACATCAACGGGGCCTACCGGACATGAAGATGGTGCTGGTCGTGGCCGTCGCGCTCTATAATGAGCACGGCGAGATCCTGCTGGCCCAGCGACCGCCCGGCAAACAGCTCGAAGGCCTGTGGGAGTTTCCCGGCGGAAAGGTGGATCCGGGCGAGACGCCCGAGACCGCACTGGTGCGCGAACTTCAGGAAGAACTGGCGATCACGGTTGAGATTAACCAGCTCCAACCGATCACATTTGCCTCTCATACTTATGAAACTTTTCACCTTTTAATGCCACTTTATGCCTGCCGGACATGGTCAGGAACTGCGACCGGCGCAGAGGGACAGGCCCTGGCATGGGTTCCGCCCGGACGCTTGGAGGAGTTTCCGGCACCACCGGCGGATATCCCGCTATTCAGGCTGTTGGCCACGGAAAAACATGGCAAATACGAACAAGATCACCCGCCTGGCCACCCGTTTTCTTCGTGAAGAATCCGGCGCCACTGTGGTGGAATATTGCCTCCTGCTCGGGCTCCTCGCCCTGGCCATCATCACCGCCATCACAGCCGTCGGAAACCCGACCCAGCAGAATTTCCAGGACGCGGCCAACGCCTGGCCGGATCACAGCGAGAGCTAAAAACGGCGAAGACCGTGAGGGTCTCCGCCGTCATGTCTGAGACTTTAAGAACCGGCGGCCTTAGGCGGCCGAGGCGTCATTGTCGCTGATCAGCTTCGGCGACTCCTTGGCCGCGGTCTGGCCGATCTCGATCTTGCGCGGCTTGGCCGCTTCGGGCAGCTCGCGCCGCAGGTCGATGCGCAGCATGCCGTTCACGAGATCCGCACCGGTGACGACGACATGGTCGGCCAGCTGGAAGCGGCGGATGAAGCCGCGCTCGGCGATACCGCGATGGAGGAATTCGCGACCATCGGACTCTTCGGACTGGGTTTTCTTGCCTGCCACGGTGAGCAGGTTTTCCTTCAGTTCGATATCCAGGTCGTCTTCACCGAAACCGGCCACGGCAATCTCGATGGCAAAGCGGTCATCGCCGACGCGCTCGATATTGTAGGGCGGATAGCCCTGAGCGCCGTCAAGGCGCGCAGCCGAGTCGATCATGCTGGCCATACGGTCGAAGCCGACCATGGTGCGATAAAGGGGGGAAAGGTCGATCGTGTTCATATCAGTCCTCATCTAAGCAACTGGACCGGCATGCATTGGGCATGCTGGCCTTTTTGGCGTTTTCAGCCTGCGCGACACCCCAACCCGACATCGGCGTTGGCACGCATTCTGGTCACGACCCGCTTGGCAGCGCCGTGACACAGGCTATGTGGGTAGGTCAGAAACAGTTTCAAGAATTCGAAAGGGAGACCGAACATGCGCATCCTGACCCTGAGCGGATCGGCCATTTTTGCCCTGGCCCTGGCGGCCTGCGGCGGACCGAGCGAGCCCGCTCCGGAAGACACCGCCCCTGCCCCCGCCGAAACGCCTGCCGAAACCGGACCGGAAGCCGGCAGCCTCGACTGGGCGGCCGCCGGCAGCTGGCGCGGCGAGGATGCCGCTCGCGACAGTGCGCGCCATCCGGCCGAAACGCTCGCCTTTTTCGGCGTCGAGCCCGATGACACGGTGATCGAGCTCTGGCCGGGCGGTGGCTGGTATTCGCGCATTCTCGCGCCCTATCTCGCCGCTGGCGGCGGAGAGCTGATCGCGGCCGGCTTCGACCCGGACGCCTATGAGGATGAAGAGCGCCGTGCGCGCGTCGAGGGCAACATGCAGGCCTTCATGGACGGCTTTGCCTCCGATCCGGATCTGTTCGGCACTGTCACCCGTTCGGAGCTCTCCAACGTCTCCGGTCCGCTGGCCGAGCCGGAAAGCGCCGATGTCGTGCTGACCTTCCGCAACATCCACAACTGGATGAGCGGAGGCTATCTCGACAAGGTGTTTGCTGATGCCTATGCCGCACTGAAACCGGGCGGCGTGCTCGGCGTGGTCGAACACCGACTGCCCTCCGTGGACGAGCAGGACCCGGTCGCCTCCAGCGGCTATGTGCACGAGGATTTCGTGATCGCCACCGCCGAACGCGCCGGCTTCGTGCTGGAGGACAGCACCGAGATCAACGCCAATCCCGCCGACACCGCCGACCACCCATTCGGGGTGTGGACCCTGCCGCCGGTCTCGCGCACGACCGACCGTGACGGCGAGACGCCGGAAGGCTTCGAACCGACCACTTATCTGGAAATCGGCGAATCCGACCGCATGACGCTGAAATTCCGCAAGCCGGAATAGTCAGACCCAGCCAGACGGTGCTAAGGGGCCGCCATGCCCCAGCGCCGTCTGTTTCCCACCCTGCTGCACGAAAGCAAACTGGCTGATCCAGCCCTGCTGGATGAGCTGGAAGCGGCCTGCTGGATGGTGGAAGATGGCGATAGTGCCGGCCATGACTGGTGTGAGGAGAACGGCTATCCGGGCTATACGTCCTATGCCTCCCTCGACGACCTGCCCGAGCGCGCACCGGCCTTTGCCGACCTTGTCGCCCAGCTCGATGCGGAAGCAGCTGCCTTCGCCAGGGCGCTGCACTGGGACCTGGAAGACCGCACGCTCAGCCTGTCGGGTCTGTGGGTGAATGTGCTCGGCGAGGGCGGCGGGCATTCCGGGCACCTGCACCCGGGCTGCGTGATCTCCGGCACCTGCTATGTCGCCATGCCGGAAGGGGCCGGCGCGCTGAAACTGGAAGATCCGCGCCTGCCGCAGATGATGGCCGCCCCTCAACTCACCGATGAAGCACCGGAGGCAATGCGCCGGTTCGTCTATGTCCGCCCGAAAGCCGGCGACATCGTGATGTGGGAGAGCTGGCTGCGCCACGAAGTGATGGCCTCTGCCAGCGAGGATGCCCGTATCTCCGTCAGCTTCAACTACGCACTGAGCTAGGCCCGGGACTTGAATGCAATTGGCGCAAACGTGCCGGGTTGCGACAGAAGTCGCGGTTGACCGCCCGGCAAGGACGCGCCACCAGACCACGAGTTTATTTTACAGGATCCGATCATGGACATCTCCAAAATCTCCCTGGGCACCAATCCGCCGGACGACCTCAACGTCATCATCGAGGTGCCGCTCGGGGGCGAGCCGATCAAGTACGAGATCGACAAGGCTTCCGGCGCCATGTTCGTGGACCGGTTCCTCTACACCTCCATGCGCTATCCATGCAATTACGGCTTCGTCCCGCATACGCTGAGCCTGGATGGCGACCCGCTGGACGTCATGGTGGTCGGCCAACGCGCCCTGGTGCCCGGCGCCGTGGTGCGTGCGCGCCCTGTCGGCGTCCTGCTGATGGAAGACGATGGCGGTACCGACGAAAAGATCATCGCCGTGCCGCATCAGAAGCTCACCCGCTTCTACGAGAAGATCCACAATTATACCGACCTGCCGGAAATCCTGGTCGAGCGGATCGTCCACTTCTTCACCCACTACAAGGACATGGAGCCCAACAAATGGGTAAAGGTCCAGGGCGTGGAAGGTGTGGAAAAGGCCCGCGAACTGATCGTGGAAGCCATCGAGCGGGCCAAGCAGTAGCGCAGTCCCGCCTACAGCATACCCCAGCAGTGCGCTGAAACGCCGCCAGATTTAATCTGGCGCGGCGTTGACCTTCTGAATCAAGTGGTGAACCTACCCCCCGAGGCTGAGGAAAATCGGGGGGTGTCAGATGGCACGTCGCAAGAAGCGCTCGCAAAATTTCAACAATCCGTTCGCTGCATCAGGACTGCTGAGGCTGGCGCGTGCCGGAATCATCTTCCTGATCGGCATCGTGCTGCTGTTCAAGGCACTCGCGGCATTCCGCGACGGCGAGAGTACGGTGATGTTCCTGGCGGCCTTCGGGGCATCCATGCTGATCCTGTCGGGCCTGACGGGCCTGAAGCAGGGGGCGGACCGGCTGGCCGGTTTCGAGCCCGACCCGCGCTCCCCGGCCGACCTTTCTGTGCGCTTTCAGAACAATTCCCAGGTCGCCACAATCGGCAAGGCCCAGCGTTATGGGCCCGGCGAGCTGAAAGAACTGCTCGATGTTGGTACGCCCCCGGAAGGCGGCGGGCGGTCCGGCACGCTCGGCAAGTTGGCCCAGGTGGTGATTCCCGGCCTGCGCTTCTCCCCGCCGGAAGTGCGCCTGACGCTGGAATATATCATCTCCTGCCTGTTCAACACCGGCATCATCTTCGGCCTTGCCCTGTTCTTCATGCAGGCCGCCGCCACGGTCGGCCTTGATCTCGGCCCGGTGGGATCGAGCATTTTCTGGTGGACGCTGGCCTTCGTGCTGCTGGCCCGTTGGCGCCTGTTCGTGCGGCCCTCGACGCTGACCATCAGCCTGGCGCAACTGCGCGGGGCAACCCCCGGTTCCCTGCGCGGAACCCTGTTCTTCCTCGCCCTCCTCGCCGTTGGTGGAGCGATTGCCATGTCGGTCGATCCGGCAACCTTCGGGATCTCGCAGGAGACCGCGGCCAATGTCGGCGAACAGCTCGAAGCCGGCGCGAATTCCGGCGCGCCAATCCGCCTCGTGGGCCTGATCATCTTCCTCGCGCTCGGACTGACGGCCATGGCGACGGTCTTCTGGTTCATCCGCATGGGCCGGCTGAGCCAGCTTTCGGGCGAACTCGACGAGGAGGTCACCCGCGTGCGCTTCCGCCGCGACGGCGTCGGCAATGCCAGCCATTTCGCCGAGGCCATGATGACCTCGCTGCAGAACCAGCCCCGTGAAACCGGCGATGCCCGGGTCTACAATCTCGGCGACAATATCTATGTCGAGACCCAGCCGGAGCTGCAAAAGGCGCCGATCTCCAAGGCCGTACCCTTCATCTCCGAAGCCATCGGCAATGCGCTACTGGTGCTCGCGGCCCTCGCGCTCGCCTTCAACCTCCCGAACCTGCCATCGGTCGAAGCGGTCAGCAACACGCTGGAGCTGGGCAATGATCCCACAGATCGGAACCTGGCCGCAGCCTGGCGCGAACTCGCCCTGATCGGCCCCTGGCTGCTGCTTTTCTTCGTCCTCGGGGGCTTTGGAAAATGGTTTCTCGGCCTGTCGGAGGTCTTCCTCGGCGAGACCAATTTCCGCAGCGTGCTGATGCGCGCTTCGCTTTCAGGCACCGAGACCGATGTCCGCCAGGCCATCGGCAATGCCGCCTTCGACACCTACAAGACCGAGGTCAGTGTGCCCTTCACCAATGGCGTGGTGGAAGGTGCGAGCGTGGTGCTTCACACCTGTTCCTTCGCCCGCCCGAACCGCAATGGCTTGATGGGGCCGCGCTCAATCCTCGAGTTCGGCAGTGACCAGGGCCTGTTGCAGCAGACCATCGACGAAGCGGTCCGGTCGCTCGACGATCTGCGCTTCATGCCGCAGCTTCAGCAGCGCGACCTCGACACGGTGCGCGAGAGCGTCGCGATCAATGCCGGCCATGCCGAGGCGGTGTATCACGGCACCGGCGCGCCCCGTCTGCCGGACGGACGCCCCCTCACACAGGCCATTGCCGATGACAGCAAGGACGAGCCGGAAACCTAGGCCTAAGCCGTCGTATCGATCAGGTCGAAGCGGCCGGTGATCTGGTTGCGCCAGTAAAGCTCGCCGCTGAAAATGGCGAACCAGGCACCGTGCAGGTGAAGCCGGCCGTCGGCCACGCGCTCCGCGACGAAGGGAAAGCTCATCAGGTTCACCAGCGACTGGGTGATGCCGGCAAATTCCAGTGCGCGCTGAGGCTCTTCCACACCGCTGGCCAGTACGGCATCGCGCGCCACATCCAGCAGATCGACCCAAGGTGCGATGAACTTGCCCACCGGTTGGGCATCGGCAGCAGCCAGGCTCGCGGCCACGCCGCCGCATCCGCCATGGCCCATCACGACAATATGCTCGACCCCCAGCGAGGTGACCGCAAATTCCAGCGCGGCGCTCACACCGTGGCGCCCGCCATCATCCTCGCAGGGCGGGACCAGATTGGCGACATTGCGCACCACGAACAGCTCGCCGGGCGCAGCATCGAAGATCTGGGCGGGCTCGGCGCGCGAATCGCAGCAGGCAATCAGCATCACGTCCGGATTCTGGCCGTCGCCGAGCGCCTCGAAGCGGGCTGCATGCGCTTTATAGCTGCCGGAACGGAACCGGCGATAGCCGGCCAGGAGATCTTCAGGCGTCTTCATCAGGGGCATCTCCTTCGTCTTTCTCGCGATGATTTTCGGTTTTGTTGAGTCATCCCCTTGAAAAGGCAACCCGAAAGTTAGAAAGACGGTACGTTCCGTGCAGCTCTGGCGATCTATCGCCTTTTATGGATCAGAACGTTCCAAAATGACCAACGCAACACGCAAGCAGGGCCCCAAGCGCAGCGAGGAATCGCGCGCCGCCATTCTCACCGCCACGCGCGAGGAACTCGCCGAAAACGGCTGGCGCAAGTTCAGCGTCGACAGCGTCGCCAAGCGCGCGCATGCCTCCAAGCAGACCATCTATCGCTGGTGGCCCTCTGTCGGCACCATGTGCGTGGATGCCGGGCTGGAACTGCTGCCCGCCCAGGGCCGGTTCGGGCGCGACCCGGTCGAGCGGATCACCGACATCTTCCTGCCGCTGGAAACAGCCTGCCGCGTCGGCCAGGGCCATGCCGTCCTGCGCGCTGCCCTCATCGCAGCCGCCGACGATCAGGAGGCCGGCGAGTACTGGCGCAAATGGATCAACGAGAACCTGCGCGCACAGATGCGCAACCTGCTCGCCGAACTCACCGCCAAGCGTATCGTGCGCCGCGACTGGGACATCGACACGGCGATGCAGATCATGCTCGGCGCCTTCTGGCACCGCCTTGTGTTCACCCGCGCACCAATCGCCGAGGGCCATATGGTGACCCAGGCGAACCTGCTGCTCAGCGTATTCGGCCCGGAATAGGGTCCTACACCTTCGCCAGGCGTGTCATGCCGGCGCCCTCGGCGCGGGTGGCATAACGCACGCTGGTCTCGGCGGTGTAATCCTTCTCCAGGATGGTGGAGACCTTCACAAAGTCCCCGCGCACGCCGGCCCTGGTGAGCGTCACCAGGGTAAAGCCGTGACCGTGCGGGTCGTGATATTCCACCTCGGGATTGGCGTCTGAGAACATTTCCCCGAGACCGTCGACCTCCGGCATATAGTGGCCCATGCCGGGCGAGGAGATGGAGGTGCAGCCGAACTCGACCCCGCGCTGCTGGCCATCGACATCGATCAGCGTATTGCCCCAGGCGGTATGGGTATCGCCGGTGACCGTGATCAGGCGAGCGCCGGCCTGTTTGGCGTCCTCATAAAGGCGCGCGCGGGCGGCCGGGAAACCGTCCCAGGCATCCAGGTTGAAGGGCAGGCCGAGCGGCGCGAAGGCCGCCATCAGGCTGAGATAGGTATTGTCGAGATCCTCGATGGTCTCGGCGCCGAGAATGTCGGCGAATTTCGGCGGCACGACGCGCGCCATGATCACCTGGTTGGCGAGCAGTTGCCACTGGGTGCCCTGCGCGACGCTGTCGGTCAGACCTTCGGCGAGCCAGGCCTCCTGCTCGAAACCGAGCATGGTGCGCTCATCGGCCTGCACGCGAGCCATGGTCGCCATGGCCTTGGCCGGCACCTGCTCGGGCGGCAGGCCGACAATCTCGTTGAACCAGCTGATCTCTTCAGACCGGCCCGTGAGGCGACTTTCCAGGCAGAACACGGTCGCGACCGAGCCGAACTCGAAACGGCGATAGATCGCCTCCTTCGCCCGGCCGGGCTCGGGGTCGCGCACGGGCATCCATTCCAGATAAGCCTGGACGGCAGCCTGCTTGCGGTCGCTCCAGTCACCTTCGTTTTCTTCCCGATTGTGGTTCTGCGCGCCGGTGCGGTAGCTGTCATTGGCGCTTTCATGATCGTCCCAGGTGCACAGCCAGGGGGCGACAGCATGAGCGGCCTGCAGGTTTGGGTCGGTCTTGTACTGGCGGTGGCGGGTCCGGTAATCGTCCAGGGTGACGATCTCCGTGACCGGATCATGCCGCCGACCGATTTCCTCGCCGACCGCGCCGCCATAGCCGTCCACGCCGTATTCATAGATATAATCGCCGAGGTGCAGCACGGCATCGAGATCGTCCAGCTTGGCGATCTCGTCATAGGCATTGAAAAATCCAAAGGGCCAGTTCGAACACGACACAACCGCAAAGCGCACGGGCGCTTCGCTCTCGGCGGTGGCCGTCGTCTTGGTCGTGCCCGTAGGCGAGGTGACGTCTCCGCCGGCTGTGGGCACGATGAACTCATAGCTATAGCGCGTGGCCGGCTGCAGGCCTTCGGGCACCACTTTCACGGTGAAGTCGCGCGATGCGCTGGTCTGCACCGCGCCGGTGGCGACGACCTTGCTGCCCTGTTTCACGCGGTAGACCACGGGGATGGCGCCGTCGCCGGATTTCGGCGTCACGCGAGTCCAGATCACAACGCTGTCGCTCATCGGGTCGCCGGAGGCCACGCCATGTTCGAAGGCTACTTCGCCGCCATAGATCGCCAGCCCGTCCAGATCGCTGATATCCGGCCCGGCGCGCAGGGAGCAGGCCCCCAGGCCCAGTGCGCCGCCCGTAAGCCCCAGTGCCTGCCGGCGAGAAATCTTAACCATGTCAGCCTCCGTGTTGAGGTGTCTTTACCTCGCCGGTTTCCTAATGCACAGCATCGCGTCAGTTACATGACATGCAGACCATTATCCTGACAGCCGAGGCCCGCGAGGCCGGCGAGCGTACCGATCGCTTTATTGCCGCGCGATTGGCAGATGTTTCGCGCTCGCGCATAAAGGCTCTGATCAAGCAGGGCGCGCTGGCCTGCGACGGCGTGCCGCTGACCGATCCCAATGCCAGCGTGGTGGCCGGCGCGGAGTATCGCCTGGAGGTGCCGGATCCGAAGCCCGCGACGCCCGAGCCGGAAGATATCCCGCTCGATATCCTGTTCGAGGACGCAGATCTCATCATCCTCAACAAGCCGGCCGGCATGGCGGTGCATCCCGCGCCGGGCAGCTGGGACGGGACGCTGGTCAATGCGCTTCTGCATCACTGCAAGGGAGAGCTGCCGGGGATCGGCGGCGTGGAGCGGCCCGGCATTGTCCACCGGCTCGACAAGGACACGACGGGTGTGATGGTCGTGGCGAAGACCGAGCCCGCTCATCGCGGCCTGTCGGAGCTTTTCGCCAGCCACACTATCGACCGGGCCTATCTCGCCCTCACGCGCGGGGCGCCACGCCCGCTTTCAGGCACGGTGGAAGCCCCCATCGCGCGGGCGACCGGCGACCGCAAGAAGATGGCCGTGCCGCGCAATCCCGACACGCCGAATGCGCGCCATGCGGTGACCCACTACAAGGCGCTGGAAACCTATGGCCTGCTCGACAAGGGCGCAGGCCTTCCGGCTGCCGCGCTGATCGAGTGCCGACTGGAGACCGGGCGCACGCACCAGATCCGCGTGCATATGAGCCATATCGGCGCGCCGCTGATCGGCGACACGACCTATGGCCGCCATCGCGGCATCAAGGCCTTCGGATCGGGCGAGGCGTTTATCGAGGCGACCTCTGCCGCGCGCGCTTTCCCACGCCAGGCGCTGCATGCCGCGCTTTTGGGGTTTGAGCATCCCGTGACGGGCGAGGCGCTGAGTTTCACCGCCCCCCTGCCGGAGGACATGGCGGTTCTGAAGGCCGCGCTCTCGTCAATGCCGCGCTAGTTCCCGCGCCAGAATTCCCGGTTGAGCACACCCGAACGCGAGCCGTCATTCGACAGGCCATAGCGGCGAACCTGGTCGCAGGAATATTCCACCTCGGCCAGGCACGACTGGCGCATCAGCTCAGCGCCGCGATTACGCTCCTTCGGGCCGCCAAGCCCGACATACATCATGTTTCCGAGCACGCCGCAGGCGGCCGGATCGTTGAGATCGCAGGCACGGGTATAAAGGCTACGCGCGCGGGGATAATCCTGGTCGAGCGTGGTGCCCTGGAACAGCATATTCGCGTGCTGCATGCAGCCCGCGGCGCTGTTGAGGTCACATGCGCGTTGATAGGCGTCGCCGGCCGCCTCAAAATCCTGATCGGTGGCGACGCCGCGCCGGTACATGTCGCCGAGCTGATAGCAGTCATCGGCGCCGCCGGCCTCGCAGTCACGCGTGAAGATCTCGAAGGCAGCGTTGATATGGCCGAGCCGCAAGGCGACACCGCCATTGCGGTACTGGGAAATGTCCGGCCCTTCGGTTTCCTGGGCCAGGCTCGGTCCGGCGCCGGCAGCCATCAGCGTGCAGGCAGCCAGACATGCGCGCAGGGGCGCTGATCGAAACAGTCTCATCATTGTTATACAGTAGCACCGCCTGAAAGTTCCGCCAGATTTGATCTGCGTTGCATCTGTCCCCACATCCCGCAGTACGCCAGTCCCGGCGACACGCAGGGAGGATATCATGACAAACACACCGCAAGCCCCGATCGGCAGCGGATTTCACGCCAAGTCGACCGCCATGGAAGCGATCGAAGGCATCGACCTGACCGGCAAGACCGCCATCGTCACGGGCGGCTATAGCGGCATCGGCACTGAGACCGTGCGCGCGCTCGCCTCGGCCGGCGCGGAAGTCATCGTGCCCGCCCGCCGCCCCGAGGCCGCCCATGAAGAACTCGAGCACCTGCCCGGCAGTATCGGCGTTGCCGAGATGGATCTCGCCGATATCGGCTCGGTGCGCGCCTTTGCCGACAGTTTTCTCGCCACCGGCAAGCCCCTGCACCTGCTCATCAACAATGCTGGCGTGATGGCCTGCCCGGAAGCGCGGGTCGGACCGGGCTGGGAGCGCCAGTTCGGCACCAATCATATGGGCCATTTCGCACTGGCCAATGCCCTCCTGCCGGCGCTGAAGAAAGCAGACGGCGCGCGCGTCATCGCGCTCTCCTCCACCGCACATATTCGCGGCGATGTGCTGTGGGATGACCCGCATTTCCGCGAAACGCCCTATGACAAGTGGCGCGCCTATGCTCAGTCGAAATCGGCCAATGCCCTGTTTGCACGCCAGGCCGACCAGCTCTGGCAGGGCGATGGCATCCGCGTCTTCGCGGTGCATCCCGGCGGGATCTTCACCCCGCTCCAGCGCCACCTGCCCGAGGAAGAGATCGTGGCGATGGGCTGGAAGAATGCCGACGGCACGATTCCCGAGCAGGTTCGGGCGAGGTTCAAGACGCCCGAGCAGGGCGCATCTACGACGGTGTGGGCCGCCACTTCGCCCCAACTTGACGGCATGGGCGGGGTTTATTGCGAGAATGGCGACATCGCCCGTGCGGCCACGCCCGACAGCCCGCCCTGGGAAGACGCCCGCGAATGGATCCAGGACGATGCCAAGGCCGCGCGCCTGTGGGAAATGAGCGAAGAGATGCTGGCCGAGATAGCATGAGCCTGCTGCGCGCCACCTCGCTCCTTGCCATCGCACTGGGCTGCACCACCGCACATGCCGGCCCGGCAGATGAGGAAAGCCTCCCGGGCAATCTCATAGCAGTTGCTGCCGATGGTACGGTGTCATGCACAGGGCCGGCCTTTGAGTTTGAAGCACAGGTTCTGGACGCCTGCGTCTCAGGCTATGACCGCAGCAGGGCTTCGGGACCTGTGGTCATCCAGGCCGACCGTCATGCGTTGACCGGCGATGTGCTGGAAGTGGTGTCACAGTTTCGCGACCAGGCAACGATCCAGATTACCCTGGAGGGGAACAGCAACTGAAGATAAGGTCTTCCAGCCTGACACAGGCTGCTTGACGAGAACGCGGACCGGCCTCACAGCGAGCAAATCATGCGTAGCCTGCCTGCATTCTTCCGGCGACTCGACAAGACCCGCGCACGTGCGGTTCTTGTCTCGCTGCTCCTGTTCGCCCTGGTCCTGGCACTGTTTGTAATCGGCAAGTCCGGCGCGCTCTATGATATCGCCAGCGTGCGGGAGGCCATGGCCGATGTGGCGACCGGGCCGTGGGGCCTGCCGGCGCTGATCCTGGTCTTCATCGTGGCGGCCTTTGTCGGCGCGCCGCAATTCGTGCTGATCGGCATCGCAGTCTTCGCCTTCGGACCGATGATCGGCTTCCTCTATAGCTGGATCGCGACCCTGGTCTCGGGCACGGTGACCTTCTGGACCGGGCGGCTTGTCGGCGAAAGCACGGTGCGCCGCCATGGCGGGAATTTCGCCAACCGGATGTCGGCCTTTATCGGCCGCAATGCCTTTGCCGCGAGCGCCATCGTGCGCAATGTGCCGACCGGCCCGTTCCTACTGGTCAACATGATCTTCGGCGTCTCGCATGCGAAGTTCAGCCACTATCTCGCCGGCATGGCCGTTGGCGTGCTGCCCAAGATCGCCCTGGTCGCCTTTGCCGGCACCTCGATCATGTCCGCCTTCGAAGGCCAGCCCCTGATGGCGGCGGGCGCGGCCCTGCTGGCGGTCGGGATCTGGCTGGCGCTGGTGTTGTTCGCAAGGTCACGCATCCGCGGAAACGAGCAGGATTTACCGCCAAAGGTCGATTTGCCGGTTGACACCCACAATGAGGCAGCCAAATAGTCGCTGATGCGCAATTTCCTGCCCCTTCTTCTGGCGCCAAGCCTTATCGGCCCCTGGCCGAAGACCGTCCGGCACATCTGACGCCGGTGGACGGCCAGGGGATTTTCGAGCTCGCTTCACAAAATCACCGTACACTGGCCGCCCCCATGACAGATCCCCTTCCCCATATCCGAATCTTCGACACAACCTTGCGCGACGGCGAGCAAAGCCCCGGCGCCTCCATGACCCTGCGCGAGAAGCTCGAACTTGCCGAACTGCTCGACGCGATGAATGTCGATGTGATCGAGGCCGGCTTCCCGGCCGCCTCGCCCGGCGACTTCGAGGCCGTCAGCGAGGTCGCCCGCCGAGCGAAGAACTCGATCATCTGCGGCCTTGCCCGGGCCAATGAGAAGGATATCGATGCCTGCGGAGAGGCCGTGCGCCATGCCGGCCAGCATCGCATCCACACCTTCATCTCCACCAGCCCGGTGCACATGAAGCACAAGCTGAAAATGGGCGCGAATGCCGTGCTCGAAGCGGTCGGCCGCTCGGTCACCCATGCGCGCAATCACACTGACGATGTGGAATGGAGCGCGGAAGACGCCACCCGCACCGAGTTCGACTTCCTGTGCAAGTGCGTCGATGCAGCCATCGCCGCCGGCGCCACCACGATCAACCTGCCCGATACGGTCGGCTATTCCCACCCGGCCGAATATGGCGCGCTGATCCGGCGCGTCATGGAGACCGTTTCCAATTCCGACAAGGCAGTCTTCTCTGCCCACTGTCACAATGATCTCGGCCTGGCCGTCGCCAATTCCCTGTCTGCGGTCAGCAATGGCGCCCGTCAGATCGAGTGCACGATCAACGGTCTGGGCGAACGCGCCGGCAATGCCGCGCTGGAAGAAATCGTCATGGCGATGCGCGTGCGCGCCGACACGCTGCCCTTCCAGACCGGCATCGATACCCGCCAGCTCGCGCGCGCCAGCCAGATGGTCTCGCGCGTCACCGGTTTCCCGGTGCAGTACAACAAGGCCGTCGTCGGCAAGAATGCCTTCGCCCATGAAAGCGGCATCCACCAGGACGGCATGCTCAAGCATACCGAGACCTATGAGATCATGCGCCCGGAAGATGTCGGAGTTGCCGCCACCAGCCTCGTCATGGGCAAGCATTCCGGCCGCCACGCCTTCAAGGATCGCCTGGCCTCGCTGGGCTATGAACTGGACGAAGTGGCGCTGAACGATGCCTTCCGCCGCTTCAAGGCGCTCGCCGATGCCAAGAAGGATGTCTTCGACGATGACATCATTGCCCTGGTCGACGATCAGCTGGCGTCGGGCGGGGAGCGGATCGCGCTCTCCTCGCTGCAGATCGTGGCCGGCACCAAGGGTCCGCAGACCGCGCAGATCATGCTGAAGGTGGACGGCAATGAGCGCAAGGCGGACGCTGAGGGCAACGGCCCGGTCGATGCCCTGTTCAAGGCCATCCGCGCGGCCTGCCCCCATGAGGCAAATCTCGATCTCTTCCAGGTCCACACCGTGACCGGGGGTACTGACGCCCAGGCTGATGTGTCGATCCGCCTGAAGGGCGACGGCATCATGGCGGTGGGCCGGGCCCATCATGTGGACACGCTGGTCGCCACCGCGCAGGCCTATCTGCACGCCCTCAACAAGCTGGAAGCGCGCCGCAAGAAGAAAAAGCTCGCTGCCTGATGCCAGGACACCCACCCGCATGACCGACAAGGCCCCGCTGCAGATCATCGCCCGCCTCACGGGGCTTGCCTATCTGGCCATTTTCGCTCTGGCGATTGCAGCGAACTTCGCCGTGATCATGCCGATCACGGGCGCGGGGACGCCGGAGCAGGTGCTTGCGCAGCTGCAGGCGCAGGAAGACGCCTTTCGCATGGCCGTGGCTGCGCTGTTCCTCGTCCTGATGGCAGACCTCATCGTGAGCTGGGGGCTCTATGCAATCTTTGCCGGGCGCATGCGTGAGCTGACCCTCTTCACCGTGCTCTTCCGGCTGGCCTACACCATCGGGCATATCCCGGTGCTGCTCAACCTGGTCGCCGCGCTGCGCCTTTCCAGTCCGGAGGGCATGGCGGTGCTGGACGAGGCCGGACGAGCGGCCTGGATCCGGGAATATCTCCTAGCCCATGCCCACGGCTTCATGCTCACCCTGCTTTTCTTCGGTGTGCACCTCGTCGCGCTCGGCGTGCTGATCTGGCAAACCCGGGCGGTCCCGCGTGTCATCGCCGTTCTGCTGGTGTGGGCCGGCGCGGGGTATCTCGTGGACGGATTTCTCTGGCTGGTCGCACCGGCCCTGCGCAGCGCCATCCCCGGCGGGGGGGTCTTCATCGTCATCCTTCCGGCCCTGGTCGGCGAAGGCGCGTTCACAGTCTGGCTTCTGTTGATGGGCGTGAGGCAGGAAATGCGCACCGCGCTGCAGAAATCCTAAACTCAGCACTTATCGAATAGCGATAAATATCCTATATTGCTTTCAGGCAATACAAGGAGACAAAAAATGTGGCTGTTCCTGCTGTGGTGGTGTGTTGATGATCATCTGGCCGCCGCGATCGAGGCGCCGGGACTCGGCGAGCTGCCGATCTGGGTGCCCCTGATTCTGTCGCTGGCCTTCATGACCAGCGTTTCTCATTGCAACAAGAAGAGTTAAATGGCGTACGATTCGTTCCGTTTAATTTACCGCTTTTGGGCTTGTTTTGTCAGGAAATTGACGAAAACCCGACCGAAACCCGAATAAGTGTACGAACCGTTCCCATCTGCTGCGTCATGACGCTTGCTTTAACGGCTTCTAAACGGCAAGTGTGTAGAGGGGCTGGGTAGAAAAACCCAGGCGGTGCCTTCGAGAGAATGCGGGGGCATACGCCAGAACTTGGCGGTGTGAAATGATCGGTAGTCTTCTTGGCATGTTGTCCACGGACATGGCCATTGACCTGGGTACAGCGAACACGCTGGTCTATGTAAAGGGTCAGGGCGTCAAGCTCGATGAACCGTCGGTCGTCGCCTACATGACCCAGGGTGGCCGCAAGATCGTCTATGCCGTCGGCGCCCAGGCCAAGGCCATGCTGGGCAAGACCCCGGAAAACATGGACGCCATCCGGCCGATGAAGGATGGCGTGATCGCCGACTTCGATGTCGCCGAGGAAATGATCAAGCACTTCATCCGCAAGGTGCACAATCGCCGTGCCTTTGTCGCCCCGCTGATCATCATCTGCGTGCCGAGCTCCGCGACCAGCGTCGAGCGCCGCGCCATCCACCAATCGGCCCTTGCCGCCGGCGCCCGTCAGGTGGAACTCATTGAAGAGCCCATGGCCGCCGCTATCGGCGCGAACCTGCCGATCGAGGAGCCCGCCGGCTCCATGGTCGTGGACATTGGCGGCGGCACCTCCGAGGTCGCCGTGCTCAGCCTGGGCGGCATCGTCTATTCGCGCTCGGTGCGCGTGGGCGGGGACCGCATGGACCAGGCCATCGTCAATTATCTGCGCCGCGAGCATCAGATCCTGATCGGCGAGATGTCGGCGGAAAAGATCAAGAAGGAAATCGGCAGCGCCGTGATGCCCGAGAACGGCACAGGCATGGCCGTCACGGTGCGCGGGCGCGGCACGATCGACAATGTGCCCAAGGAAGTGGAAATCAACGAAGCCATCGTCGCCCAGGCGCTTGCGGAACCTGTGAGCCAGATCGTCGATGCCGTGCGCACCGCGCTGGAAGCCATGCCGCCTGAACTCGCCGCAGACATTGTTGACCGCGGTATCGTGCTGACCGGCGGCGGCTCCCTCCTGCGCAATCTGGATGTGTGCATCCGGGAACAGGCCAAGCTGCCGGTGATGCTCGCCGACGACCCGCTGAAATGCGTGGTCAACGGATGTGGCAAGGTTCTTGAGAACTATCCGAAGATGAAAAACGTCCTCAGCCCGGAAGTCTGAGGTTCCGCTGTTGCCGTATGCAGGAAAGCACGGCACTTTGGGATCATAAAAGATCGGGTGAGATGGGCAGGCAGAACGCGCAACAGGAACGCTGATCATGGCCTTGGGCCGCCTCTCTTCCTCCCGCAAGTCTCCGTTCAAGATGCGGGCGCTGGGCATGATCCTCGCTTTGGGGATCGCCGCCGTTGTCGTGCAGACCGCGCCGGGCGTGACGGCTGCGCTGATGCCGCTGCGCACCCAGGCCGGCGACCTGCTGGTCACCGGCACTGAAAGCGAGCAGAGCCCCGAGCCCGGCATCCTCGCGCGCCTGCTCGGCCATACCGAGAAGGAACGCCGCATCCGTGAACTGGAAGCGCGTGTGCAGGAACTGGCCCGCTATGAAGCCGCTGCCCGCTCCATGGCCGCCCGGCTGGAAGCCTATGAAAGCATGCTGTCGGCCATGGGCGAGCCGCCCGCGCGTGGCGCCACAGCACGTGTGGTCTCGGAGGTGAACGGTCCGTTTTCCGAAACCCTGCTCGCCAATGCCGGACGTGCCCAGGGCGTGGAGCCAGATGCCATCGCGCTGAATGAAGGCGGCGTGGTCGGCCGCGTCACCCATCTCGGTGAGCGCTCCTCGCGCATCCTCCTGGTCACTGACTTCAACTCGCGCATCCCGGTGATGGGCGAAAACTCCGGCGTGCGCGCCATCGTGTTCGGCGACGGTGACGGCCTCGGCACCCTGTCGGACCGCCCCGAGGAAGATCCCTTCCTGCCCGGCGAGCGCATCCTGACCAGCGGCGAGGGCGGCCTCTTCCCGCGCGGGCATATTGTCGGCACGGCCGTTGAGCAGCGCGACGGGCGCTGGCGGGTCGCCTTTTCCATGTCCGAAACGCGCGGCGGTTTCGTCCGCCTGATCCCGCCCCAGCATATCCCCACGCCCGAGGAAGAGCCGGCCCTCAGCCATGTCGAGGCCGAGGCCACCGCCGAGGCGCAATCTGAAAATGGTGCCGTCGTGGAAACCTCCGGCGCGGCGCCCACACCGCCGCCTGAGACCGGCACAGGCACGGGAGGCGCGCCATGAGGCGGCGCCAGGGCCTGCGTCACGCGCTGCTGCGCTCCTGGCGGCGGACGAACCCGGTCACACGGCTGATCATCGGTGCGGCGCTTGTTGGGCTGGTCTGGTTTCTCGGCCTGACACCCTGGCGCGTTGCCGGTTTCGACCTGCCCTGGCCGATCCTCCTGCTTGTGGCCGCCGTCGGCTGGGGTCGGGTCGGCCTGTTCATGCGCCCGGTCTTCGCGCTGATCCTCCTCAGCCTGCTCTATGACATCTCCGCCGCCGCCCCGCTGGGCAGCTATATGATCGTCGCGCTAAGCGCCTATGGCGTACAGGTGCTCGCCCAGAGCGCACTCGACATGGACAATGGCGCGGTCATGGAGACCGCCATTCCCTTCCTGGGCCTGGCTACCGGCATGGCCGTGCTCTGGGTCCTGGCCAGCGCGTCGGCGGGCTATCCGATGCGCATCCTGCCCTTCATGACCACCGGCCTTGCCACCGCGCTCGGCTATATCCTGCTTGCGCCCATATACAACCTGCAGGCCCGCAGCGGGCGCCGTGCGGTGGGGGCCTGATCGTCATGGCGCGCAAGACCAGCAAGAATTTCTTCAAGTCCGCCCGCCCGGCCAAGCAGATGCTGGACCCGGAGTTCCAGTTCACGCGCCGTGCCCTGGTGGCTGGCGGCACGGCCGGCGCACTGTGGCTCGGCCTGATCGGACGCTTCTACCAGCTGCAAATCCTCAATGGCGACGAGTATCGCCGCTTTGCCGAGGAAAACCGCATCCGCCTCGATCTCGCCCCGCCCCAGCGCGGGCAGATCCTGGACCGCTTCGGCCGCCCGCTCGCCTCCCACCGCAGCGCCGGGCGGATCTCCATCATCCGCGAGCAGGCCGGCGATGTGGAAAGCGTGCTGCAATCCATCAGCAAGCTGATCGACCTGCCCGAGGAGCGTCAGCAGCGCATTCTGCGCGATGCCATGCGCCAGGCGAGCTTCCTGCCGACCCTGGTCGCACGCGAGCTGACCTATGAAGACTTCGCGCGCATGAAGCTGCATGCCGCCCAGTTGCCTGGCGTGGAAGTGGAGATGGGCCTGACGCGCTCCTATCCGCGCGGGCGCGATTTCGCCCATGTGCTGGGCTATGTCGCCAAGGCGAGCCAGCGCGACCTCACCCGCCTCACCGACGGCATGACTGCCTCTGAAGCCACACAGGCCAGCCGCCTCTACCGCCACCCGGACATGCGCACCGGGCGCTCGGGGATAGAATATGTCTGCGACAGCTGGCTGACCGGCCGGCCGGGCCAGAAGCGCGTCGTCACCAATGCCGCCGGGCGGATCATCGAACAGCTCGACAGCGCCGATCTCGCCCCGCAGGCCGGCCAGGATGTGGTGATCACAATCGATGCCGAGCTTCAGCGCGCGGTGATCGAGCGCTTCGGCGAGGAATCCGGCGCTGCCGTCGTGATGGATGTCGAGACGGGCGCGATCCTGGCTCTCGTCTCCACCCCGGCTTTCGACCCGAACGATTTCGTCAACGGCATCAGCCAGGCCGACTATGACGTGCTGCGGGGCAATGATCGCTCGCCGCTCTATCACAAGGCCTTCGACGGGATGTACCCGCCGGGTTCGACCTTCAAGATGGTTGTCGCGACGGCCGCGCTGGAGGCCGGCGTGATCGATCCGCGCGAGCGGGTCTATTGCAGTGGGCGCTACCGCTTCGGAAACCGCACCTGGGCCTGCTGGAAGCATGGCGGGCACGGCTCTATGGATATGCGCAACGCCATCAAGAATTCCTGCGACACCTATTTCTACGAAGTCTCCCAGCGCATGGGGATCGACAAGCTGGCCGAGACCGCACGCAAGTTCGGCTTCGGCAATACCTGGAATATCGGCCTGACCGGCGGGGCCCATGGCGTGGTGCCCGACGATGCCTGGAAGCGCGAGACGCGCGGCGAGCCCTGGTATGAGGGCGAAACCCTCAATGTCGGCATCGGCCAGGGCTATCTTTCAGTGACGCCGCTTCAACTCGCCCTGATGTGCGCGCGGATTGCCCGTGGCGGCGGTGTGATCACGCCCAATCTCATTCATAGCGGCCCGCAGATCGACCCGGGTGAGGACACACAGCAGCCGCTCGAACCGGAATTCATCCAGCGCATGCAGGACGGCATGTTCGCGGTGACCGGGGAATGGGGCGGCACGGCGCGGCGTTCCGGCGATCTCGGGCTCGGCGGTGTGTTCATGGCCGGCAAGACCGGCACCGCGCAGGTCCGCCACATCACCCAGGCCGAACGCAATCGCGGCGTGATTTCCAACGACAATCTGGCGCGCCACCTGCGCGACCATGCCCTGTTCGTCGGCTATGCGCCCCATGACGCTCCGAAATATGCCGTTGCCGTCGTTGTCGAGCATGGCGGGGGCGGGTCTGCGGTCGCCGCGCCTGTTGCGCGCGACATCCTCGCCGAAGCCATTCGCCGAGACAGCCGCCGCGAGCCGACCGTCCACCAGACGGCCTCGACCGGCGGCACCGGACAAGGCGCGCTGTAATGGGCGGGGCGAGCTATACCGCACCGCGCTCCGGCACGGCATTTTCCCGCCCCGGCATCTCGGCCAAGCTTGCCGCCGTGCCGTGGACCCTAGTGCTGCTGATTGCCGGCGTGGCGCTGGCCGGCACGGGGATGCTGTTTTCCATCACCTATGACAAGCCAGCCGAGGCCGGGCTGCCCATCGCTCACCTCATCCGCTTCGGCATCGCCTTTGTCGTGATGATGGTGCTGGCCATGGTGCCGCTGTCGGTCTGGTCGCGGCTCGCCCTGCCGGCTTACCTGGTCAGCCTGATCCTGCTCTTTGCCGTGGAGCTTGCCGGATCGGTGCGCGGCGGGGCCCAGCGCTGGCTGGAGATCGGCCCACTGGCGATCCAGCCGTCTGAATTCATGAAGCTCGCGCTCGTGCTGGTCCTGGCACGCTATTATCACCTCGCCCAGGCGCGCGAGGGGGGCGGTTTCATGGTGCATATCCCGGCGGCCGTGCTGATGTTGCTACCGGCCGCACTGATCTTCCTGCAGCCCGATTTCGGCACCACACTGACCCTGTTGGCGGCGGGCGGCATCATCATCTTCCTGGCGGGCCTGGACTGGCGCTTCATCGCCACCGGTATTGCCGTGGGCGTGCTGAGTGCGCCGCTGATCTACAATTACGCCCTGGAAGACTATCAGCGCGGGCGGGTCGATATCTTCCTCGAACAGATTGTCGGGCACAGCTCCGACGCGCTCGGCGACGGCTACCAGATCGAGCAGGCCAAGATCGCCATCGGCTCGGGCGGCCTGCGCGGCAAGGGCTATCTCAACGGCACCCAGTCCCAGCTCGATTATATCCCGGAGCAGCATACCGATTTCGTGCTCACCGTGATCGCCGAGGAACTCGGCTTTTTCGGCGTCACCGGGCTCCTGCTCGCCTGGGGGGTGATCCTTGGCTGGGGGCTATACATCGCGATGAAGTGTTCCAGCGCCTTCGGGCGATACGCAGCGAGCGGTGCGGTCGGGATGGTGGCCTTCTACATCGTGTTCAATGTCGGCATGGTGGTGGGCCTGTTACCCGTGGTCGGCGTGCCCATGCCGCTGGTCTCCTATGGTGGCACGGCCATGCTCACCGTGATGAGCGCCTTCGGCCTGGTGCTCTCGGTTCACATCCACCGGCGCGAAACGATTTCGCGCACAGGCCTGCTTTAAGGGCAAACCCATCCCTTCACGCCCGGCGCGCGGCTCACAAGATTGCTTTTTGGCGAACTGCCAATAGTGTCGGCGCATTCGGGCTTAAGGGAGAGAGTGCATGGCCGCCATTCACGGCAAGACAGAGCATTGGGGATCGAAATTCGGCTTCCTGATGGCCGCGGTGGGCTCCTCGGTCGGCCTCGGAAACCTCTGGCGCTTTCCCTACACAGCCGGTGAGAATGGCGGCTCGGCCTTTATCATCATCTACCTTTTGTGCGTGATCTTTCTCGGCCTGCCGGTGCTGATGGCCGAATATGCCGTCGGCCGGAAAGGCCAGCGCTCGGCGATTTCCGGCCTGCGCTATATTGCCGAGACCGAGGGAAAATCCACCGCCTGGACAGGGCTTGGCTGGCTCGGCGCACTCGCTTCGCTGGCCATCTTCTCCTTCTATATCGTCGTCGCCACCTGGGTGTTTGACTATATCCCCAAGGGCTTCAGCGGCGACTTCGCCTCTATCGGGCCGGATGCGGAGCTGTTGCAGGCCAGTGTCGGCGCGGCGGCAAGTTCGATTCAGGACCAGATTTCCTCGGTTCATCTCGATGCCACCTGCGCCTTCGTCACCGATGCCGGCATCATCTCGGAAATTACCGACGTCGCGGCGGACGGCACCGAGAGCCTGCGCGCCATCACGCCCGGCGATGTGTCGGGCTGCAAGTTCGGACACACCGTTGCCAACAAGTTCGAGATCATCGCCTACTTGGCGGCCTTCGTGGCGCTGAACGTCATCATCGTGGCCCGCGGCATCAAGGGCGGTATCGAGACCGCCGCTTCGATCCTGATGCCGGCCTTCTTCATCATGCTTGCGGGCATGGTGGTGTTTGCCATGATTGTCGGCGATGCCGGGGAGGCGATCAGCTTCCTGCTGACCCCGGATTTCACGAAAGTGAGCTTCCAGACCATCCTCTCGGCCGTGGGCCAGGCCTTCTTCTCCATCGGGGTCGGCTCATGCCTGATGGTGACCTATGGTGCCTATCTCGACCGCGAGACCTCGATCCCGTCCTCTTCCCGCCTTGTGGCGGGGGCCGACACGCTGGTTGCGCTGATTGCAGGTTTTGCCATTTTCCCGATCGTGTTCGGCTTCGGCCTCGATCCGGCCGGGGGCGGCGGCCTGTTCTTTGTCACCATGCCCGTCGCCTTTGGCGAAATGGGCGGCATGGTTGGCGCGATCGCGGCGGGCGCATTCTTCACCCTCGCCCTGTTCGCTGCCTTTACCTCCTCGATCTCCCTGTTCGAGGTCGGTGTGTCCTGGCTGGAGGACCGGCCCGAGATCAGTCGCGCCATGGGCGCAACCCTGCTCGGCACCCTGATGTTCGCGCTGGGCGTGATGTATGTCTTCTGGGGCAGCCTGATCGACCTGGTCGACTTCGTGACCGGCTCGATCATGCTCCCGCTGGGCGGGCTGCTCATCGCCCTGTTTGCCGGCTGGGTCCTCTCGCGGGAGTCGCTGGCAGCCGAGCTTGGCCATGGGCCGATGCTCAGCTTCGCCAGGCTGATGCTGCGCTATATCGTGCCGATCGCGCTGGGCGTCATCCTGATTTTCGGGATTGTGGCGCGGTTCTAGCCGAACATGTCCGCGTATTTGTCCGAAGCACGGATGAGCTGGTCGACAATGCCGGGCTCCAGGCTGGAATGGCCGGCATCGGGGATGATGTGCAATTCGGCATCCGGCCAGGCCTTTTTCAGCGCCCAGGCAGACGACATGGGCGTGACCACATCATAGCGGCCATGCACGATGACGCCCGGCACGCGTCCCTTCAGCACGGCAGCCGCCTGGTCGAGCAGCCAGCCATCCTTGTCGAAGAAGCCCTTGTTGACGAAGTAGTGGCACTCGATGCGCGCAAAGGCGTCGAGGAACTCGTCCTCGTCAAACCGTGGCGGGGTGCGCAGGGCGCCGCGCAGGGACAGGGTCTCGCCCTCCCAGCGCGACCAGGCGCGCGCAGCCCTGATCCGCTCTTCCTTGTCAGAGCCCGTCAGGCGCTTGTGAAAGGCGCTGAGCAGGTCACCGCGCTCGTCTTCCGGGATCGGCGCGAGATAACGCTCGAAGGCATCGGGGAAGAGGCGCGAGGCGCCTTCCTGATAGAACCAGCGAATCTCCGCCTCGGTGATAAGGAAAATACCGCGCAGCATGAGGGCATGAACACGCTCGGGATGGGTCACGGCGTAGGAGAGCGACAGGGTCGAGCCCCAGGATCCGCCAAAAACCACCCACTTTTCGACGCCCAAATGGGCACGCAATGCCTCAATATCAGCCACCAGGTCCCATGTGGTGTTTTCGCGCAGTTCCGAATGGGGGCGCGAGCGGCCGCATCCGCGCTGGTCGAAAAGGATGATCCGATACCGTCTGGAATCGAAAAATCTACGCATTTCAGGGCTTGATCCACCCCCTGGCCCACCGTGCAGCGCCACGACAGGAAGCCCGTCTGGATTGCCGGATTCCTCGTAATAAAGCTCATGCAGGTCGGAAACCCGCAAATAGCCGGTCCGGCTGGCTGCGTGACGCGGATACAGACCGCGCATTGTTTGAATACTGTTCATAGGGTCTTCACCTATCTTCGAATAATCTCGAGATAAAGGCTGGACGGGCGTTTTCTCACATGTCACCACAGGGGTGTCGGGTGGGAAGTACAAGACTTTGCGGCGGTTTGGATGCGTAGCGTTATCATAAGTGCCTCTTTCCTGCTGTTTGGCGGGTGCGCGACTGTGTCCATGGTCTCCGGCGAGGCCACGGTGGAAACGTCGCTGAATGCTAATCAGACTGCCCTGCGCCTTGCTTCCGATGAATTCTGCGACCAGCTCGAAAACGAGGGCTGGGTAAACACCTCTGGCGGCCTGGCCGGACTGGCGTCCATCCTGATGAATGGCCGCGACAGCGGCAAGCCCGACACCAGCGCCTATCTCGCCCAGTTCGAAGCCGATGAGATGACGGCGAGCGACCTTTCCACCCTGCTGGTGGAAGATGCCGAGCAGGTCCGCATCGGCCTGTCCGCCGTCACTGGCGAAGCCAACACTGTGCTCGCCGACACTGACGCCAAGACAGAGCGCGGCGATGTCACCAGCTATGAGCGCGCCCTTGTGAAGGCCCAGCGCGCCCGCCGCACCTTCCTGGAAGCGCGCGACACCCTGGCCGGGCGCACCAGCAATCTCACCACCGTGGACACCACCCTTGATGCCCTTGCCACGGAAATCGATGCGGCCCGCCGCGTCGCCGACGATCTCGCTGCACGCTATGCCTCGATCGGCGAGAGCGCGGTTTAGACTTGGCCGCCGAGCCGCAGTCCCGCAACAAGCATCAGTCCCCAGCCGGCGAGGAAGGACACCCCGCCAATCGGCGTAACCGCGCCCAGCCAGCGCGGCCCGCCCAGCGCCATGGCATAGAGCGAGCCTGAGAAGATCACCGCGCCGATCACGAAGGCCCAGCCGCTCCAGACAAAGAGGCTCCCGCCACGCCCAGACAGGGAAACTGCAAGCGCGGCAGCGGCGTGGACGAGCGCATAGAGCGTGGCGGTCTGCCACCAGCCCTCGCCCTGTTCGGTCAGCCGGCCTTCGAGCCCGTGGGCGCCAAACGCGCCGAGCCCGACCCCGATGAGGCCAATGAATGCTGCTGCGGAGAGGAGAAAATTCATGCGTCTTCCTTCGGTAGAGCGTAAGTGACAACAGCGTGGCTTGCCGCCGAGCCGCTTCCTTCGGCCCGTATCAGGACCTCGGCCACGGCCAGCATGCGCCCGAGCTTGATCAGTTTGGCCTCGGCGACCACAACCCGGGTGATCAGCGGGCGCAGGAAACTCATATTGAGGCTCGTCGTCACCGTCATCGGCGTGATGCCGATGCGCGTGAAGATGGCGGCATAGGTCACCGTGTCGGCCAGCGACATCTGCGTCGGACCGGACACATAGCCGCCCGGGCGCAGATGCTGGTCCTCCACCTGCAGCCGGACACTGGCCGTGCCGTCACCGATGGCGATGAAGTCCGGCGCGCTGCTGCCAGGAAAGGCCTCGGTGAAAAAGGCCTTCAGCTGGTCCATGGTTGGGGATTGAGGCATTGGGGACGCCCTCTTGTTGATCCCGTCGTGTTTCATGTCACTGTAGTCCACAAGACGCGCCCGCCAAGAGGCGTGCATCGGGAGGTGACAAAATGACGGACCCGCTGGAGGCCAGCCATACGGCGCCGAAATTCGCCGCCCCCGATCCGGCCGCGCTGGCCGAGTGGTATGTCGACGCGCTGGGTTTCCCGCGCAAGGCGGTGTTCGAGAATGGCGACTATGCCATCGTCGCCCGTGGTTTGCTGACCCTGCATTTCTGGAAATGCGCCGAACGCCGGATCGCAGAGGCTACCGCCTGCTATACCGAAATCGCGACCCTGGAGGCGCTCGACACGCTGCATGCCGAATGGCTCGCCGCCTCGCACCGGCCCGGCTTCCATCCCGGACGGATCGAGGCCGAACCGAAGAACCAGGCCGGCCATGGCAGCAGGCCGGCGGCGAGCGTCTTCTCCCCGCCGCACCAGAGCGGGTCGGTCGCCCAGGCGAGATCCTCACCCGGCTCGGGGGCCAGCTCGTCACCGAGATCGCCCCCGCCCTGCACGGGCACTATGCCGGCGGCAAGGCCAATCTGGCCGGGCTCGTCACCCTGATGGCGGGCGAGGCTTTCGACGGCGCGGCCGACCGGCTCTCGCGCGAGATCGATGCGATGAAAGCCCTGCTCACCTCCGGCGGCGACCTGGAGGCCGGCGACATCGCCCCGGTTAGCCTGAAGGTCTCCAACCTGCAGGCCGCGCGCGACGAACTGGCCGAACGCCTGATCGCCCTGCAGGCCGCACTGGAGACAGATACGGCCCCGGGAGCAGCCGCGCTGAACACCCGCATCTGGGCCTTCCTGCTCGCCAGCGCCGCCGAGCGCCTGCCCAGTCCGCCGCAATTTCAGGGCACGGAATAGGCTTCCAGGCGCCAGAATCGCCAGTCCGGCACGCTGTTTGCTGATTTCTGCACGGAATAAATTAGCAATTGAACCAATTGCCTGGCGCGGGATTTTAACATTGCCCTGATAGGCTGTGCCCTGAAATCCCATGAAAGGGTCTGATGTCGAAGGCCGAAGCCAGTTTCGAAGTGCACGAGGAAGACGGCGTGCGCACTCTCTGTCCGCAGGGGGACTGGACGGTCATGACCGTACACGGGGTTGATCCCGATACGGAACCGCCCGGTTGCGGCGCACTCGACATATCCGCTCTGGGGAACATCGACACTGCCGGCGCGCTGGTCCTGGTCCGCATGGCCGGCGATGGCGCGGCCAACCTCACTGGCAGTCATGACAGCGCCGCGCGGCTGATCGGCCTCGTCACCGCATCGGGCATGGAGTGCGACCCGCCCGAACGCGGCGACGGCTCCTTCTTCGAACTGTTCGAGCGCACGGGCCGGGCCAGCGTGCAGATGTGGACCGAAGCGGTGGCCACGCTCTCTTTCCTCGGCGAAGCGCTGGCGACCTGCTTCCGCATGCTGATCTTCAAACCCCAGCGCCTGCGCTGGACCTCCATCGTCGCGGTCATGGAAGTCGCCGGCCTTGATGCCCTGCCCATCGTGGCGTTTCTGTCTTTCTTCGTCGGCATGGTCGTGGCCTTTATCGGCGCAACCTCGCTCGCCGATCTCGGCGCCACCGTCTTCACTGTGGAACTCGTCGGCATCGCCATGATGCGCGAGCTTGGCGTGCTGCTGACCGGGATCATCCTTGCCGGACGGACCAATTCGGCCTTCACCGCCCAGATCGGCGCCATGCGCATGCGCCAGGAAATCGACGCCATGACCACGCTGGGCCTCTCGCCCCAGGAAGTGCTGGTCGCCCCGCGCATTTTCGCCATGGCGCTGATGACGCCGCTGCTCGCTTTCGCGGCCACGATAGCTGGCATATTCGGCGGACTTGTCGTCGGCTGGCTGGCGCTGGATATCAACCCGGTGATGTTCATCTCGCGGCTGCAGGATGCCGTGGCGGTGACGAATTTCTGGGTGGGCCTCTCCAAGGCGCCGATCTTCGGGCTTGTCGTCGCCCTGATCGGGTGCCGCCAGGGCCTGATCGTCGGTGGATCGGTCCAGTCGCTCGGCAGCCACACCACCACCTCGGTGGTGCAGGCCATCTTCTCGATCATCGTGATCGATGCCGTCTTCGCCATCTTCTACATGGAGCTCGACCTGTGAGCGCGCGCGAGGCAGCCATCCGCGTGCGCGGCCTGAAGACCGCCTATGGCTCTCATGTCGTGCATGAGAATCTCGACCTGGATCTGTGGAAAGGCGAGGTGCTGGGCATTATCGGCGGATCGGGCACCGGTAAGTCTGTCCTCCTGCGCGCGATTGTCGGCCTCAAGCGCCCCTCGGCTGGAACCGTCGAGATTTTCGGGCGTGATATCACCCGGCTGGAAGGCGCGGAACGCCAGGCCGTGGAGCGCCAATGGGGCCTCATGTTCCAGGACGGCGCCCTGTTTTCCAATCTCACCGTGCGGGAGAATGTGCTTGTGCCGCTGCAGGAGCACACGCAGCTTGGACGCGACATGGCCCGGGAAATCGCCGAAATGAAGATCCGCCTGGCCGGCCTCGATGCCAGCGCGGCGAACAAGTATCCTTCGGATCTTTCCGGCGGGATGCGCAAGCGTGCGGCGCTCGCTCGTGCCCTCGCGCTCGATCCGGCCCTCCTGTTCCTCGACGAGCCCACCGCCGGGCTCGACCCGATCACGGCGGGCAAGTTCGACGGCCTCATCCGCGAGCTGCAACAGGCACTCGGCCTCACTGTGTTTCTTGTCACCCACGATCTCGATACGCTGGGAGCCATCTGCGACCGCATCGCCGTGCTGGCAGAAAAGCGTGTCATCGCGACCGGGACGATCGCCGAGCTGCGCCAGCTCGATCATCCCTGGATCAACGACTATTTCAACGGACCGCGCGGGCGCGCGGCCGTGGCCTCATAGAGGAGGACAACGCCCATGGAACCGCGCGCAAACTATGCCCTGATCGGGGCTTTCGTGCTCTTCGCCGCCGTCGCCCTGATGGGCTTCACCCTGTGGCTGGGACAAAACCAGTTCCGGCAATCCTTCGATGAATACGACATCGTGTTCGAAGGCCCGGTGACGCTCGAAGAGGGCGCCTCGGTGCGCTATATCGGCATCAAGGTTGGTGAGGTGCGCTGGGTGCGGATCGACCGGTCCGACCCTTCCAAGGTGCGCACGCGCATCCGCATCGACAGCGAGACCCCGGTGAAAGTGGACTCCACCGCCAATATCGATTTCGCGGGGATCACCGGCATCACCTTCGTCCAGATCAATGCCGGCAAGGCGACCTCGCCCCCGCTGGAGCGCCAACCCGGCCAGCCCGTGCCCATCATCCAGGCCGACCGCACCCAACTCGAGGAGCTGATCAATTCCGGCCGATCCATTCTTGGCCAGGCCAATGTCACCGCCGACCAGATCAACAAGTTGCTGACGGACGAAAACATCACCCGGGTGGAAAACACTCTGGTAAATCTCGAGGTCTTTTCCGAGCGCCTCGCCACGGAGGAAAACCTCGTGCGCAACGCCAATGAGACACTGGTCAGCCTGCGCGAGACCTCCGACCGCTTCAACGCCGTCGGCCGCCAGCTCCAGTCTGTGGGCGAAAATGCCGACCGGCGCATCGCCGATATGGGCGATGCGATCGACACGCTGGCTGGCGAGGCAAGCGCGGCGCTCGACGATTTCGCCGCCGCCAGCAACGAGACCGAACGCGCCGCGACCGGCATCGCCGATCTTGCCGATGGCAGCGCCAATGATGCGATGGTGGATATACGGCTCGCCGCCCAGGACTTCCGCCGCCTGACCGTGCGGCTTGAAGACTTCGTTCGCGAACTTGAACAGAACCCGCAGGTCCTGGTGGCCGGCGATGCCCGGCCTTATGAGGGAGACTGACATGGCGCTCATCCGCCCCATCGCCGCACTGGCGGGACTGGCTCTCCTTTCAGCCTGTGTCTCGGTTCTCCCCGAGCAGCAGACCCCGAACGCGCTCTACCGGCTCGGCGATGTACCGCCGGTCGCCGAACTCGATGCCAACCTTGTGGTACGCGAGCCCATGGCCGAGCGTGTGCTGGGCGGTCAGGACATGGTGGTCGAAAGCGCCGATGGCGGCCTTCGCCTGATCCAGGGCGTGGAATGGGCCGGCCGGCTGACCCGCCTCATGCAGGGGGGGATGATCGACGCCCTGTCCGGGGAAGGCGATGGCATCGCAGTGCCGGAACTCGCGGGCGCGCCGGGTGCGTATGAGCTGAGCTGGCGGATCAAGGATCTCACCCTGTTCAGCGGCGAAGGCGGCAGCGACCGCGCCGTCTGCGTGCTGGATCTCACCTTGATGGAAGGGCGCAGCCGCGCACCTGTGGCCCAGGGCAAGGTGCGCACGGAAGTGGCCATCAGCACGCGCTCGCCTGAACGCCGCGCCCAGGCCCTGTCACAGGCTGCACGCGACTGCCTCGCCGAGGCGGCCGTGTTTGTCTCCGGCGCGGTGAACGAAGCCTATTCCCCGGCCATGGGCAATTGAGGGATCGGGGTTTCCAGGCCCGATTTCGGCACTTCCAGCGGCAGGTAGATCGACACGCGCGTGCCCTTGCCGACCTCGCTGGCAATCGCCAGGCGCCCGCCATGCATCTCCGCAAAGGACTTGGTGAGGGCGAGGCCTAGCCCCGTGCCCTCATAATTGCGGTCTGAGGTCTCCTTGACCTGCTCGAAAGGCCGGCCGAGGCGCTGGATCTGGTCTTTCGGGATGCCGATGCCGGTATCGGTGACGGAGATGCGCAGCTCCTCGCCCTGCAGGCGCAGCGCGACCACGACCCGGCCTCCCGGATCGGTGAACTTCAGGGCATTGGAAATCAGGTTGAGCACCATCTGGCGGATCGCGCGGTGATCGGCCTCGATCTCCGGCAGGTCGGTCGGGGCGTCCAGCACGAGGGCGATATTCTTCTCCTCGGCCTTGCGGCGGATCATCCGCACAGCGGCATCCACCGGGTCGATCGGATCGAGCATGGACAGGTTCGCCGACATCTTGCCGGCCTCGATCTTGGCCATGTCGAGAATATCGTTGATAAGATCGAGCAGGTGCTCGCCGGAGGTGAGGATATCGCGCGCATAGCCGCGATAGCGCTCGTCGCCGAGGGGCCCATACAGCTCCCCGGCCAGGATCTGAGAGAAGCCGTTGATGGCATTGAGCGGCGTGCGCAGCTCGTGGCTCATATTGGCCAGGAAGGAACTCTTGGTCTGGGCGGCATACTCGGCCTTGACCTTCTCCTTCTGGTATTTCTTGGCCAGTTCCGTGGCCTGGGCCTCGGAGCGGTCGAGCTTGCTGAGCGTGGTCTTCAGGCGGCGCTGCTGTTGTTCCAGCAGGTTCTCGTTGCGGATCGTCTCGGTGACGTCGACGCCGATGGTGATTAGGCCATCATCAGCGGTGGCGCGCTCGACCAGTTTCAGCCAGCTGCCATTCCGCAGCTCCACCGTCTGGGCGGCATCGCCCGGCTGGGAGGGCTTTTCGCGGACAATCGCGCTTGCCTTGGCCAGTTCCACCGTGTCGTGGCTGATGCCGGGGCGCAGCACATCGCCGAGCCCGAATGTGGTGGCAAAGGACCGGTTCCAGTAGAGCAGGCGGCGGCGCCCATCCCACAGGGCGAAGGGGCCAGAAAAGCCCTCAATGGCATTGCGCAGGCGGCGTTCGGCCTTGCGCAGGCGCACATCGGTGCGGCGCTGTTCGGTGACATCCATCACGATGCCGCCAAGCGCGCCGGCTTCATCGGAGGTGCCCCGGTCGGCGCTGGCGCGGATCTCGACGAAATCGTTGCCCTGGGACTCCTGCGTCGCGAAGGAGGCCTGCAGCCAGCCCTTTTGGCGGGCCATGTTCAGGGAGTCGCGCACAAGCGCCCGGTCGGACTCAAAGACCCGCTCGATAATCGTGTCGAGGTCATAGCGTCCGGGCCCCGCAAGACCGAGCAGCTCTGCCGCCATGGGGCTGAGCTCAGCCTGGCCCGCATCGGGTAGCCACGACCAGGACCCGGCCCGCGCGCCGGACATGACAAGATCGAGCTGGGTCTGGGCGGCATCGGCCTCGTCGGCCATCGTGTCGCGTTCCGCCAAGCTGCGCGCAACCTGGTTGAGCAGGCCGAGTATGGCCAGCAGCGGCGCGGCAAGCAGCAACCCATAAGTGATCAGGCGCAGGATATCGCCGGGCTCGAAGAGCGGCGCGGTGCGCGTCACGCAGGCCTTCATGCCCGTCCCCACAAGCGGGCTGCAGGCAGTGGCCGAGCGCATCAGGCCCTGACCGGACTGGATCCGCGGCTCGGTCAAGGTCGCCGTACCGGCCTGCATCTCCAGGCGCGGATCGCCCACGCCCGCGCGATGGTCGCCCGCCAGCGTGAAGCGCCGCTCCAGGCCCGCCTCCGGCAGCCAGTTCTCGACCGGCGCGAAGGACACCATGGTCGGAAAACCGTTCTGCTGGGACACGAAGACGACATCGCCATCGCTGCTGAGACCCACAGTTTCATTGCGCGAGATGACCTGGATCGCCGTATCGGCCGCCGCCCGCAGGCGCGAGCCGTCCGGCGCGGCACTGACATCGCGCAGGGTCATCACTTCTTCGATATCGGGCAGGGCATCTCGCACCAGGTTACGCCCCGCGCCGGCGCGCTGGCCCAGTGCGATGGCGGCCTGGATCGTCGTCACCTGCCCGTCGAGGCGCTCCGACAGGGCAATCGCTTCGCGCTGGAGGTTTTCCAGCCGCTGCAGGTCGGATGTCTGCTTTTCTTCCCAGGCCTTGATGCCGAGGGCGCCGGCTTCCAGAACGAGAAGCGCCGTGACCACCAAAGTTACACGTTTGGAGCCCACGCCCATTCTGGACGCCTTGTGCGTATGTCGTCCCTTGGTTTTCACGCGCACGCCTTCGCTAGCGGAGTTTTCAAACTCCTCCACGAATTCGTCTTGGGGCGGAAGTCTTGCCTAATTGTTAACGTGGTTAACCTGCGCTTAAGGCTCTTGAAACGATATCGGTCGCATTCTGGGACAGATCATCTTCCGAAAGCGCTCTCAGCACCTCCTCGGCCTTGCCGCGGGCGCGGGGCTCCAGACTGCGCCATTGCTCGAACGCCGTCAGCAGGCGCGCGGCCAGCGAGGGGTTCCGAGCATCGGCCTGGCGCACCAGATCGGCCAGGAAACGGTACCCGCTGCCATCGGGGGCATGGAAGGCGGCAAGGTTCTGCATCGCGAACACTCCGGCCACGGCGCGGACACGATTCGGATTGGAAAGATCAAAGTCCGGACGGCTGGTCAGCGCATCGAGGCCCGCGGCATTTTCCACCGCCATGGCGCCGACCTGATACCATTTGTCCACCACCAGCGGATGGTCCTTCCACTGGTCATGGAAAGCAGCAAAGGCATCGCCCCTGAGCCCCTCGGCCTCACCTGTCGCGCGCAGGCAGGCCAGCTGCTCTGTCATGTTCGGCGCGGCCGCATAGAGGCTGGCGAGACGTGCCCGGTCTTCTTCGGACCCGCGCGCGCCCAGCAGCGAGATCATCGATCCGCGCAGGGCCCGCACGCCGGCCTGTTCGGCATCCGGCTTGAACGGCGCCGGCGAGGGCGCGTCGAGAACGGTGTCGGCGAATTCGGCCAGGCGCGGATGATCGAGCAGGGCCGCGCGCAGATTGCGCCGAGCCTGTGACAGCGCGGCCGGATCAACCGGGGTGCGCGCCTGGAACAGCTCAGCGACGCTCGGCACACCGGTCAGCAGGGAGGCATAGGCCGGGTCGGTCTCCGCCGCGCCGATCACGGCAGTGGCCAATGTCTCGACCAGGTCCGGATCGGGCCCGTTCGCATCGCCATAAGCCATGGCCAGCACGTCGCGTTTGACCAGAGATTGCAGCCCGTCCCACTGGTTGAAGGGGTTGGTCTCGGTGCGCACGAGCATGTGCTGCTCCTCGACACTGAGATCGTCCTTTACATTGATCGGGGCGGAAAAGCCGCGATTGAAGCTCAGCAGCGGGCGCGCCTTGCGCGGGGCTGTCTGATAGGCGATCTCGGCCGAAGCGGTGTCGAGCACGAAGAGGTGTTCGTCCGCCCCGAGATCTGTCTCAAGATGGCCACCCTCCCCGTCGAGCAGGGCCCAGCGCAGCGGGATGGGCAGGGGTCCGGGGTTTTTCACCACCGGGGTCGGCGGATTGGTCTGGCGGAGCCGGATCACGCCCTTGCCCGTCTTCGGATCGAACTCGTGCTGCACGGTCACGGTTGGCGTGCCGGGCTGGCTGTACCAGACCATGAAATGGGAAAGATCCTCGCCGCTGGCTTCGGCAAAGCAGGCATAGAAATCCTCGATCGTCGCGGCATGGCCATCGAACCGGTCGAAATAGAGCGTCATGCCGCGCGCGAAGGCCTCATCGCCGATCAGCGTCTTCAGCATGCGGATGAGTTCGGAGCCCTTCTCATAGACGGTGGCCGTGTAGAGATTATCCACGCTGGCATAGCTGGCCGGGCGCACCGGATGGGCGAGCGGCCCGCCATCCTCGGCGAACTGGCGCGTGCGCAGGCGGATCACATCCTTGATCCGCTGCACCGGGCGCGCACGCATGTCGGAGGAGAACTCCTGATCGCGAAAGACGGTGAGGCCCTCTTTCAGGCAGAGCTGGAACCAGTCGCGGCAGGTGATCCGGTTGCCGGTCCAGTTGTGGAAATATTCGTGCGCAACGATGGATTCGATGGCCTCGAAATCGAAATCGGTGGCGGTCGCTTCGTCGGCCAGCACATAGGCGGAGTTGAAGACGTTCAGCCCCTTGTTCTCCATGGCGCCGAAATTGAAGTCGCGCACGGCGACGATGTTGAAGACGCCGAGATCGTATTCGCGACCGAACACTTCTTCGTCCCAGCGCATGGACCGTTTCAGGCTGTCCATGGCATAGGCCGCGCGTTCGGCATCGCCCTTGTCGACATGCACGGCGAGATCGACCTTGTGGCCGTTCATTGTGGTGAAGCTGTCGGTGAAGACGTCATAGTCGCCCGCACAGAGCGCAAAGAGATAGGACGGTTTGGGGTGCGGATCGTCCCATTCGGCAAAATGACGCCCATCGCCAAGATCGCCGGTTGCCCCCGGCGTGCCATTGGACAGGAGATAGGGGAACTCGGCCTTCTCGCCCTCGATGCGGACATGAAAGCGGCTCATCACATCCGGCCGGTCTGGCCAGTAGGTGATGCGGCGGAACCCGTCGGCCTCGCACTGGGTACAGAGCCGCCCGCCGGAAACATAGAGCCCGGACAGGACGGTGTTCTGCGCCGGCTTGTTTACCACGGTGAGTTCCAGCTCGAACGCGTCCGGCACATCCTCAAGCACCAGGGCCTCGTCTGACAGCGTATAGGCGTCTTCAGACAGCGGCTTGCCGTCGATCGCAATGGATTTCAGCTCGAGGTCGACCCCGTTCAGCACCATCTCGCCCGGCGCCGTGCGCATCACTTTCAGGCGGCTGTCGACTTCCGTTGCATCCTTATCCAGCCGGAAAACCAGATGAACCTGGTCGATCTGGAACGGATAAGGCGTATAGTCTTCAAGCTTGACGGGAACGGGCGTATCGGTGCGCATGGGCCTGCTTTCGTTGCAGTCGTAAGATCGATACCGAGATGGGGGTATCACGGGGTCAATGGCAAGAGGGGGTAGCGCATGATGGCTGGGATTGCCCGGGTAACGGCCTGGCTGTTGCTCGCAGCCTATGTGGTTTTGCTGGTCTGGCTATCGCTGCGCGAGCCGTCTGCCGGGGGCCAGCCACCCGGGCTCGACAAGCTCTATCACTTCCTCGCCTATGGCGGGCTTATGGTGCTGCTGGTCGTCGCGATGGGGATGGAGCGCATGTGGCGCGCCTTCCTGCTGGCCAGCATATTCGGCTTTGTGATGGAAATCGCCCAGGCCACGCTGTCGGCCGTGCGCGAGCCAAGTCTGCTCGATGCCGCGGCCAACATGACCGGGGCAGGCGTGGCCGGCATCTTCATCATTTTGATCGGCCGGCTGCGCGCTTGAGACTATTCGGCCGCAACGGAGGTTGCGTCCGCTTGCGTGGGCGGCATGTGATAAACATCGCGCAGGATGGACGAAAACGCCTTGGCCTGCTCGACCAGGTCTGACGGCAGGTCCTGGGGCTGTTCGGACGCGTATTTCACGAAGATGCGGATCTGGCGCAGCATGCTCGGCGCATTCATGATCAGGCGCGCCTGGTGTTCGATCTTGCCCGGATCGCGGTCATATTCCGCGCCCGGCACACGCCAGCCGCCCCAGTCATTCTCATCGGTCAGGATGACCGGGAAGGTGCCCGGATAGGGATGATGGGCCGAGGTCTCGGCGTCCTGCCAGCGGTTGCGCATGCGGAAGATGCGCCATTCCTCGCCGGTCAGGGAGTCCTGGGGGTTGCCCTGGCGCTCGTTCAGCTTGGCTTCCGAGACCAGCTCGCCGCCGGTAAATTCGCGGCCGAGGCCGACGTCGTAGGTGACGCGCAGGGGCTCTGGCACATCCTTGACCCAGTGCGGGATGACCCGCTCAACCATGGCAAATGTGCCCACGGGCTTAACGAAAACACGCTGGTGTTTGTGGAAGAGGGCCTTCGCCATCCTGGTCTCCCGAAAGGTTCAGCCTCCCTATCTCACACTCCATTTGCAGTTCGGTTTATCGGTTCGCTCAAATTTGATGTTTCCCTCTTCTAAGCGCCTTTCCTCGCGTGAGGGCTTCCCGCCGCAGGGCCGTGCGATATGCTCCGACCAAAAGATAAATGCCCGGAGGAAACGAGAGCCCCATGAACTTCGACTTTTCCGAAGACCAGAAATTCCTGCGCGATGAAGCGCGCAAGTTTCTGACCGCGCAATGTCCGTCCACCGCCGTGCGCGCCGTGCTCGACGCTGAAGACATCACTCATGACGCGAAGCTCTGGAGCCAGATCGGTGAGATGGGCTGGCTCGGCGCAGCGATCCCCGAAGAACATGGCGGGCTCGGCCTCGGCATGCTGGAGCTGTGCGTGATCGCAGAAGAGCTTGGCCGTGTGCTCGCCCCGGTGCCGTTTTCCTCCACCGTCTACATGCTCGCCGAAACGCTGAAGCTCGCCGGCAGCGAGGGCCAGAAAGCCGCGCTGCTGCCGAAACTCGCGAGCGGCGAGGTGATCGGCGCGCTGGCACTATCGGAAGGCCCGGGCGAACCGGACCCGGCCAGTCTCAGTGTGCGGTTCGAGGGCGGCAAGCTCACCGGCACCAAGATCCCGGTCACCGATGGCGATATTGCGAGCCATGCCGTGGTGCTCGCGGCCGAGGGCTCCGGCGCGAGCCTTGTGCTGGTGGACCTCAATGCCGGCGGGGTTGTGCGCAATCCGGTAAAGACCCTCGATCCGACGCGCAGCCATGCCGAGCTTGTCTTCGATGGCACGCCGGCAGAACGGCTCGGCGAGGCCGGCGCGGGCGCCGGATTGCTCGGCCAGTTGCTCGACCGCGTCGCCGTCCTCCTCGCCTTCGAACAGCTTGGCGGGGCTTCGCGCTGCCTGGAGATGGCCACCGACTATGCCAAGGAGCGATATGCCTTCGGCCGGCCCATTGGCGGCAACCAGGCGATCAAGCACAAGCTCGCCGAGATGTATGTGAAGAACGAGGTCGCGCGGTCCAACTGTTTCTACGGTGCCTGGGCGCTGTCATCGGACGCCCCGGAAATGCCGGAAGCGGCGGCGGCGGCCCGCCTTGCCGCCAGCGAGGCCTACTGGTTTGCTGCGAAGGAAAACATCCAGACCCATGGCGGCATGGGCTTTACCTGGGAGGTCGACGCCCACCTCTACTATCGCCGCGCCAAGCTTCTGGCGGTCCAGGCCGGCGCACCGAAAGTCTGGAAGGAAAAACTGATCCGCGCACTGGAAACGAAGAATGCGGCGTAGGCTGATCATATTTTGTTTGGCCGTTTCAGGCTGTACACTGAGCGACGTTCCGCCAGGGGCAATTTCGGTCGCTGATGCCTATCGCCATCCCGAGACTTTTCGCGGTCAGGAAGTTACTGTGTGCGGCTGGGCCACGAACGAATTTGAAAATGTACAGATCACGCACACCAAGCATCGCCGCGCGAATGATGAGCCGGGCCTGGGTGTGCGGTGGGCCGACAACGCACGCAGGACCGACGGTCCGGAATATATGTGTATTGAAGGACGGGTCGAGCCCCTTGGCAGGTGGCAAGAATTTGACAAGCCAAACCCTGACAGCATCTGGATTTCAACCGGTCATCTCTATGACTGGGTATTGGATCAGCAAAACTAGCTGAGGAGGAAACGCAAAATGGACTTCAACGATACCCCCGAAGAAGCCGCATTCCGCACCGAGGCGCGCGCCTTCCTGGAAAAGCACCTGGAGCCGAAGGGCGCCAAGCCGCTGCGCCAGCGGATTTCCGGCGAAGCGTTCATGCGAGAGGCCAAGGCCTGGCAGAAGATCAAGGCCGAGAACGGCTTTGCCCAGATCACCTGGCCGAAGGAGATCGGCGGGCGCGGCGGCACCCCGATGCAACAGGTGATCTGGAACCAGGAAGAGAGCCAGTTCGACGCCCCCACCGGGCCGTTCGCCATCGGGCTCGGCATGTGCGTGCCGACGGTCATCGCCTTCGGCTCGGACGCGCACAAGAAGCGTTATGTCCGCCCGGCGCTGACCGGGGAAGAAATCTGGTGCCAGCTCTTTTCCGAGCCCGCCGCCGGCTCCGATGTCGCCGGCGTGAAGACGCGCGCTGTACGCAATGGCGATGACTGGGTGATCAATGGCCAGAAAGTCTGGACCACCGGCGCGCATTTCTCCGATTTCGGCATTGTCCTGTGCCGCACAGACCCGAAACAGCCCAAGCACAAGGGCCTGACCATGTTCATCGTGAACATGAAGGATCCGGGCGTGGAGGCCCGCCCGATCCACCAGGCCAGTGGCGGGCGGGAATTCAACGAGGTTTATTTCAGTGATGTGCGCATTCCGGATTCTGACCGGCTCGGCGAGGTCGGCGCGGGCTGGAAGGTCGCCCTCGTCACCCTGATGAATGAGCGGCTTGCCGTGGGCGGATCTCCGGGTCCGGACTGGGCCGAGATCATGGACTATGCCCGCAAGGCCGGCACGCTGGGCGACACCGCCTTCCGCGAAAAACTCGCCGACTGGTATGTCGCCGCGCAGGGCTACAAGCTGACCAAGTTCCGTTCACAGACGGCTCTCTCGCGCGGGGAAACGCCGGGTCCGGAAAATTCCATCGGCAAGATCATTACCGCCAACCAGCTACAGGATATCTGCAATGAAGCCATCGAGATGCAGGGCCATTACGGCCTGATGGTGGATGAGGATACCATGCCCGCCGATGCTCTCTTTCAGCGCAGTTTCATGTGGGCGCCGGGCTTGCGGATCGCGGGCGGGACCGATGAGATCCTGAAGAACATCATCGCCGAGCGTGTGCTCGGCCTGCCCCAGGATGTGCGGGTGGACAAATCCGTGCCATTCGATGAGCTGAAGCAGGGCTAGGAGGCCGTCTATGGACCAGCATTTCGAACGCATCGCCACCAATGGCATCCATTTGCGCGTCGCGCTGTCAGGCCCTGAGGATGGCCCGCTGGTGATCCTGGTGCATGGCTTTCCCGAGAGCTGGTATTCCTGGCGCCACCAGCTGAAGGCGCTTGGCGAGGCCGGCTATCGCATCGCCGCGCCGGATGTGCGCGGCTATGGCGGCTCGGACAAGCCGCACGAAGTCGAAGCCTATGACATGCAGAACATGGCCGCAGACATGGCCGGCCTCACCGAGGCACTCTCGCCGGATGCGCAGGCGGTCGTCATCGGCCATGACTGGGGCGCACCCATCGCCTGGAACAGCGCGCTCTTGCACCCTCACAGGTTTCGCGCCGTGGCCGGATTGTCCGTACCCCACATGCCTCAGGGCGAATATTCCTTCATCGACGTGGTCGATATGCTGTACACAAAGCAGGGCAAGTTCTTCTACCAGGTCTATTTCCAGGACGAAGGCCCGGCCGAGGCCGAGCTGGAAGCCGATACGGCCGCCACGATCCGCAAATTCTACTATTCCGCCTCCGGCGACATGCCCGATGGCACCTATCCCGCCGACAAGAAGCATGGCGATGTCATGCTTACTGGCCTGCCGGAACCGGATCTTCCCCTGTCCTGGCTCACCGAGGAGGATGTCGCCTATTATGCCGGCGAGTTTGCCGCCTCCGGCTTTCGCGGACCGCTCAACCGCTACCGCAATCACCGCCGCGACCATGCCTATCTGCGCTCCGTCAGTGACCAGATCATACGCCAGCCGAGCTTTTTCATCGGCGGTTCGATGGACCCCGTTCTGCGCATGATCCCCGGCCGCGATCCGCTCGCCCTGATGAAACCGGCCCTGCCGGGGCTGCAGGGCGCACATATCCTGGAGGGCTGCGGGCACTGGACCCAGCAGGAGCGCGCCAGCGAAGTCAACGAGCTTCTCCTCGGCTGGCTCGGCGGGCTCTGAAGGCAAGCAACCCATTTCACCGCCGATGCCTGCGCAGGCAGGCATCCATCTCCGGCAGATGCGGGCTGGCACTCCCGGTTCAAGCGGGTACCAGACACCTGCCTTCGCAGGTGTCTGCGGAGAGATTAACAGCCGTTTGAGATGGTCCGGGCCCTATTCCTTCAGGTCGCGGAAGCGCCGGGACTGCTCGGCCATCACCGCGCGCGCGATCGGGTCGGGCAACAGCTTGGCAAGCGTGGCCAGCCCCTTGTTCTGGGCGCCGGGCACGACCACCGGCATGCCCCGGTCGACCGCGTCGAGCCCGGCTTCAACTACCGGGCCGGCCTGCATCCACATCCATTCCGGCGCCTGGTTGGTGCGCGCGCGCGTCCCGTTCACATCGTGGAACTCGGTCCAGGTCAGGCCCGGGCAAAGCGCGGTAACATGGATGTTGTAGCCTGCGCGTTTCGCCTCGGCATGGACGCTTTCGGAGAGTTTGATCAGCGCCGATTTCACCGGCGCATAGAGCGTATGCCCGGCCGAACCGGGCGTGTAGCCCACCAGCGAGGCGACATTGATGATCCGGCCATAGCCGTGCTCGACCATGTCCGGCAGCATCTTGTGCACCAGTTCGCAGGGCGCATTCAGCATCACGCGCAGGAAGGTCGCCTGCTCCTCCCAGCTGGTGTTGAAGAAGGTGCCGGGCAGGCCGTATCCGGCATTGTTGATCAGGGCGTCGGCATGCCGGCCGGTCTCTTGCAACTCGGCCAGGATACTGTCGACCGCGCCTTCGACCGCGAGATCCTGGGCGATGACCGTGGCGCTGATCTCGAACCGGTCTTCAAGCTCCAGCGCGAGTTTCTCCAGCCGGTCGGCCCGGCGCGCAGTCAGGGCGACATCCCATCCCCGCGCGGCATATTGCCGGGCGAATTCCGCGCCGATCCCCGCAGATGCGCCTGTTATCAATGCAAGCCGACGCGTCATGTGGGACCTCCAATTGAATTACACGCACACACTGGGTTGCGCCCGTGTCATCGGCGAGGTTCACTAGGGCGATCAGCTGCCGCGGAACCCCGACCTTGAGCGTTGTCTATGCCGAAACCCTGAACACGGAAAGCCTGTGGCAGGGCGTTCGCGCCAAACCGGCCGACGTCCAGCGCGATTTCCAGTGGGGGGATGAACAGACGGGACAGCTCCTGTCAGATCTCCAGCGCGCCGTGGACGAAGGCGCCAATGCCTATTTTCTGGGCTCGGTCATCGCCAGCCGCCACCACCACACGCTGATCATCTATGATGGCCTGCAGCGGCTGACGGCGCTGACCGTACTGATGGCCGTGCTGCGCGACCATCCCAAGACCGAAGAGGCGCTGGCCGAGCGCCTTGAGGCGTGCGTCTCCGACGATGACGGCTTCCGCCTCTTCGTGCCCCATGCCACGCCGGCGCTCGATATCGAGGTGCAACAGCGCGGGGAGGCCGGCAAGATCCGTCGCCGCCACCTGCAGCAGGCCTGCGCCAAGCAGATCCGCTTTGCCGCCAGCCTCTTCCGCAAGCGCCTGAAACAGATGGAAGCGAGCGAGATCAACGCCCTCGGCCAGTTCCTCCTGCGCAAGACCATGCTGATCGTCATCGAGGTGAACGATATCGATCTGGCGCGGCAGATCTTCGTGACCACAAACACCCGCGGCCTCGGCCTGTCGGAGGCCGAGATCTTCAAGGGCCAGCTGGTGGAACTGGCCGCGCCCTTCGGGCTCGACCGGCAAGTGCTGACACTGTGGAAGCAACTCTCCGTACACGACGCCCAGATCGACAATTTCCTCCGTGCCGTGGACTTTCTGGAACGGGGACGGACGATCACGGATGGCAGCCTGCTCTACCTGACAGACCGGCTACGCGAGCACGCCGCCGAGGACCCGGCCTCGCTCGGCCAGTGGCTCGACCTTCTCGAACAGCGCTTCAAGGCCTGGCGCCTGTTGATCCACGGGCTCAACACGCCCGATGCCGAAGCCCTCGACGTGGCACTGGCGCGCTTGCGCCTGTTCAAATGGCCGGAATGGCATCCCCTGGCACTTGAGCTGATGGTGCGGTTCCGCGAGAGCAAGGCGCGCGGGCGCCAGACTATCGCCGCCCAGCGTATCCGCAAGCTCGCCACACGCTGCATGGGCCTGCAGCTGGCCGAGTTCGAACCGCATGAGCGCGCCAAGATCTTCCGCAATGCCCTCACCGAGCTACGTGGCGGCTATGACCCGATGGAAGGCGCCCTGCGCCTGCGCGCCAGCCATATTGCGCGCCTGAAGACCAATCTTCATGGCGATCAGGCCGACCGCAGCCAGAACCTCAGCCTCCTGCGCTGGCTGGAAGGGGAACTGGCCGGCGACGGCCGGATCGACCATCTCCAGAACACTTCCGTTGAACACATCCTGCCGCGCAATCCCGCGCCGGGATCGGACTGGGAAATCGACATTCCAGATGAGGCCGAACGCCAGGCAGCCTGTCACGCGCTCGGCAATCTCTGCCTGATGCCGCACAGTTTCAACGAGTCCCGGCTCGGCAATCAGGACTATGCCGGCAAGCGCAAGGCCGTGCAGAATGCCAGCCCCGAAGACGGACTCGGCCATTTCCGGCTGATCCATTCGGCTTTCAGCCAGCCACGCTGGACGCTGGAGGCGATCAATTCACGGACCGACTGGATTCGCCGCCTGATCCTGGAAAAACTGGACCTGTTAGCCACGCCGGAACCAGAGGACGACACGCCGGATGAACCCGAGGGCCGCCCGGTCGAGGTCGAAACCGCCCGGCTTCAGGACAGCCCTTCGCGGCCGATGGCGTAGAACCGCTCGCGGCGCTGGCGTTTCAGTTCGATCGCGCTGAGACCTTCCAGACCGCGCAGGGCCTTCTGGATCGCCTTGCCGGCCGCCTGCATCGCCTTGGCCGGATCGCGATGGGCTCCGCCCAGCGGCTCGCGGACAATCTCGTCGACAATCCCGAGCGTTTTCAGGTCTGTCGCGGTGATCTTCATCGCCTCGGCGGCATCGCGCGCCTTCTCCGCATCGCGATAGAGGATCGAGGCGCAGCCTTCCGGCGAGATCACCGAATAGATCGAGTGCTCCATGATCAGCACCTGGTTGGCCGCGGCGATGGCAATCGCCCCGCCCGAACCGCCCTCGCCGATGATCAGCGAGATGATCGGCACCGGCAGGGTGAGGCAGCGCTGGGTCGAGCGCGCGATGGCCTCGGCCTGGCCACGCTCCTCGCCCGCCTTGCCGGGATAGGCCCCAGCGGTGTCGACAAAGGTGATGACCGGCAGGGAGAACCGCTCGGCGAGGTTCATCAGGCGCACCGCCTTGCGGTAGCCTTCCGGGTGCGCCATGCCGAAATTGTGCCGGATGCGGCTTTCGGTGTTGTGGCCCTTCTCATGGCCCATCACGACGACAGAGCGGCCCTTGAACGTCGCAAGTCCGCCAAGCACCGCCTCGTCATTGCCGAAGACCCGGTCGCCGGCCAGTTCCTGATAGTCCTCGAACAACTCGTCGAGATAGTCGAGGAAATGCGGGCGGTCGGGATGGCGCGCGACCTGGGTTTTCCGCCATGGCGAGAGGTTCTTGTAGAGATCCTTGAGCTGCTTTTCCGATTTCTCGCGCAGCTTGCCCAGTTCCTCGGTTATGGAGGGGCCGTCATCGGAGGCATCGACAGCTTCCAGTTCGGCAATCTTGGCCTGGAGCTCGGCGATGGGCTTTTCGAATTCGAGATAGGTCGTAGGCATGGGGCCACTCTTACTGTGCATCGCGGCGGACAGGAAGCCCTCAAGCGCCGCTTTGAGGCGGTTCGCGGTGATAGACGGTGACAGTCGCGTCGCCAAGCTGGCCGAAGGAGGTCTCGCAATAGCCCTGCTTTTCCGCGATGCGGACAGAGGCGGCATTCTCCGGCGAGATGATACAGACCGACCGCGTGGGTCGGGCACCGTCGAGCCAGGCATGGATGGTGACAACGGCCTCGCTGGCCAGCCCGCGCCCCCAATGGTCGGGCGCGATGATCCAGCCGGCTTCGGGCAGGCCGGAGATATCCGGCGTCATGCCGCGCTGGAAATCGGCAAAGCCAACCTCGCCAATGAGGGCGCCGTTCCCCCGGTCACAGGCGGCCCAGTAGCCGAAGCCGAGCAGGTCCCACATGCCGGCCGAGCGCAGGATGGTGGTCCACACATCGGTGCGCGTGCGCGTCCCGCCGGTGAACCTCGCCACGCGCTCATCTGCGCGGATGGCGGAGAGCGCATCAAGATCCTCGGCCCGAAAAGGTCGCAGGATCAGATGCTCGGATTCAAGCGTAGGACACTCAGGCATCGCGGGACGGCCAGTGCGCTAGAGCCCCGCCAGGATGGCGTTGCACATGTCTTCGGTCGAGAGCGACCCGCCGAGATCGCGGGTCCGCGCGCCGGAATCCAGAGCCCGGGCGACAGCATCGCGCACCTTGTCAGCCGCCTCGACCCGGCCGAGCGACCAGCGCAGCGCCATTGCCAGCGACAGGATCATGGCGCTGGGATTGGCGAACCCCTGGCCGGCAATGTCCGGCGCCGAGCCGTGTACCGGTTCGAACAGGCCCGGCGTACCAGGCGCGCCAATGGAAGCCGATGGCAGCATGCCGATCGAGCCGGTCAGCATGGCCGCAGCATCGGAGAGAATGTCGCCGAAGAGATTGTCGGCGAGGATGACATCGAACTGTTTCGGCTTGCGCACCAGTTCCATGGCGCAGGCATCGGCCAGCATATGGGAGAGCGCCACGCCCTCGCCCTCCTTGGCGTGCACGGCAGTCACTTCCTGGCGCCAGAACAGGCCCGATTCCATCACATTGGACTTGTCCACAGAAGTCAGCCTGCCACCGCGCCCCCGCGCGATATCCATCGCCACACGGGTGATGCGCTCGACTTCAGGAGCAGTGTATACTGACGTCTCATAGCCGCGTCGCACGCCGTTCTCATCCGTATCGATCCCGCGCGGCTCACCGAAATAGACCCCACCCGTCAGCTCACGGACGATCATGATGTCGAGGCCCTCGACCATTTCATGCTTCAGCGAAGAGGCTTCCGCCAGGGCGGGGAAGCAGAATGCCGGGCGGAGATTGGCGAAGACGTCCAGTTCCTTGCGCAAGCGCAGGAGCCCCATTTCAGGGCGCTTGTCGCGCGGCACATCAGTCCATTTCGGCCCGCCCACCGCGCCCAGCAGGACCGCATCGGAGGCCTTGGCACGCTTCAGGGTGTCATCGCTGAGCGGCGTGCCATGGGCATCATAGGCCGACCCGCCAACAAGGTCGGTCTGGATCAGCAGGTCCGGCGCGACCGCCTGGGCCACGCGCACGGCGGCGGCGGCGACTTCCGGTCCAATCCCGTCTCCGGGCAATAGTAAAAGAGTCTGGGTCATGCGGATTTTTCCAGCCAGGGGGTCATGAGCCGGCGCTGGCTCTCATAATCGGAAATGGCGCCTTCCGATTTCAGGCTTGTGCCGATTTCATCAAGGCCCGCCATCAGGTTCGCCTTGCGGCCGGGATCGACCTCGAAGTGGTGGGTTTCGCCATCAGGCGTGGTCACGGTCTGGGTGTCCAGGTCGACCTCGAAGACATGGTTGGCGCCGCCGGCCTGGGCGGCCAGGGCATTGCAGACCTCGACCGGCAGGATCACCGGAAGGATGCCGTTCTTGTAGCAGTTATTGTGGAAGATATCTGCAAAGCCCGGCGCGATGACACAGGAGATGCCCTGATCCAGCAGCGCCCAGGGCGCATGCTCGCGCGAGGAACCGCAACCGAAATTTTCCCCTGCAATCAGGATATTGGCGCCTTTGTAAGCCGGCCGGTTCAGGACGAAGTCTGGATCCGGCGAGCCATCTTCCAGGGTCTTGAGTTCATGGAACAGGCCGACCGAGAGCCCCTCGCGCTCGGTTGTCTTCAGGAACTGTTTCGGGATGATCATGTCGGTGTCGACATTAGCCATGAGCTGGCCACCATCGGTCAGCGGCGCGGCCGTGCCGGTGAGTTTCTTGAACGCTTTCATGGCGGTGGATGTAACGCCGGGGCCTGGAATTGAACAGAGCCGAAACGTATCCGGGGGCGTGATTTCTTGTCGCCGGCCGGATTCGGGGCAGTGATCGCGCGTTTACACACCAATGAACAGGGTCGGCACGCCGAGTGTGTCCCTGCGCAGGGTGAAGACGCGGGTGCCCGGCTTGCGCCCGATGCGGACCTGCGAGATGTCCGCACCCCGCGCGCTCAGCCGGGCATGGGCGGCGTCGAGATCCTCCACCGCCCAGGTCAAGCCCCAGATCGTATCAGGCGCGCCGGGATCATGGGCCTCGCCCAGCCGGTGGATCACCTCCAGCGTCAGACCGCCCGTGCGGAAAAAGAGAAAGCGCGTGCCCCACTGCTCTGCCGTGCGGTCGAGCGCGAAGCGCAGGCCCAGCCGCGCGCCATAAAGCGCCACGGCGCGTTCGGGATTGGGCGTCGTGATCACCGCATGATCGAGCCGGGAGACCTGGTCGGGCGGGGCATCCGGCACAGATGGCGGGGCATCCTGGGCCAGCATGAAGGTCTTCACCCCGGCGCACACCGCATCGGAGCAGCGAAACCGTTTCCAGCTGCGCACCGCGCCAGTTTCGCGATGTCTCGCATTCCCCGCACCGATCTCGCCCGGCATCAGGCCGCGGCGCGTCAGTATGCGATGAGCCTCATCAATATCGTCGGTGGCAAAGACCAGGCTGGTGAGGCGCGGCCCGCCCACCTCCAGCAGCTCGGCCAGCCGCTCGCCGACCGGCCCGCCGCCAGACGGGGCCATCAGTTCCAGCGCGCAATTGCCCGTGCGGAACTGAGCCGTAGCCGTGCCCGCCTCGCCATCCTGGCTGACCCAGTCCGGGCCGCGCCCGAAGACAGCGGTGTAGGTTTCGATGCCGGCGTCTATCTCCGGGCAGATCAGGACGACATGGTCGAGACCTGTGATCATGCAGCGCAGGTCCGGCACAGGCCCCGCGCTTCGATCACGGCGCGCGAAAGCGTAAAGCCGGCCGCTTCGGTCTCGCTTTTCAGGGCTTCGGTGGTGGTCACCGAATGCAGCTCTTCGGCGCGCCCGCATTTCTCGCAGATCAGGAAGATGGCCGAGTGGCGATGACTGGCATGGCCGCAGGCGACATAAGCGTTCAGGCTCTCGATCTTGTGGGCAAGGCCAAGCTCCTGGAGGAAATCGAGCGCGCGGTAGACGGTCGGCGGCTTGGCCGAGCCTTCCCCGTCCAGGCGTTCGAGCAGGTCATAGGCCTTGGCCGGCTCGGGCGCCTCGATCAGGAGCTGCAGCACCTTGCGCCGGATGCGCGTCATGCGTTGGCCGCGCGCCTCGGCGATCTCGTCGGCCACGGCGAGAAACGCCTCGGTCTCTTCCGGGCTGCAGGGCGTATTGGCGTGAGCATGGGCTGTATCAGACATGCCTCGATTGTCCGGCGTTTTGGACAAAAAGGGAAGTGTCAGGCCACATCCTTGCGCGGTTTGTGCTTGCCGAGGATGAGGTGGGCGACCTCCTTGGGCACCACCATCAGGGTCTCGGCCAGCGTCCTGTCCCAATTGTCGAGCAGGCCCTCGCCGAGGGCAGACCGGGTGCGCTCGGTATGGTTTTCGACCATGTCGCGGAAACGCGCGACATACTCAGCCGGCATCTCGCCGAGCGCATACCAGTCGATGCTGTCGGGATTTGCGACCTTGTCGAACCGGCCCTTCGGGTCCCAGATCCAGGCCACGCCGCCGGTCATGCCGGCGCCGAAATTGTCACCCACCTCGCCGAGGATCGCGACCGCACCGCCGGTCATGTATTCGCAGCCATTGGCGCCGCAGCCCTCCACCACGGCCTCAGCCCCGGAATTGCGCACGGCAAAGCGCACGCCCGCCCGGCCCGCCGCGAACAGCTTGCCGGCGGTGGCGCCATAAAGGCAGGTATTGCCGATAATGGTGTGGTCGGCGCTGTCGGCGGCAAGGTTCGGGTCGAGCCGGAGCTGGATGGTCGCACCCGACAGGCCCTTGCCGACATAGTCGTTGGAATCGCCTGTGACATCGAGCGTCAGCCCCTGGACCGCGAAGGCGCCGAGCGACTGACCGGCCGAACCTTCCAGACGGATGAGCAGGCGGCCTTCGGGCAGTTCGCTCTGGCCGAACTTGCGGACAATGGCCGAGCTCGCCCGCGCGCCGATCGCGCGCTGGACGTTCTGTACGCCGTATTGCAGCTGCATCTTCTCGCCACGGCTGAAGAAGGGCTCGGCATCGCGCAGGATCTGCGCATCCAGCGTGTCGGGCACTGGCTCACGCCGGGTCGGCTTGTAGGTGACCGGCTCGGGCGTATCGACCTGCACCAGCAGCGGGTTGAGATCGAGGTCGTCGAGATGCGCCGCGCCGCGCGAGACCTGCGCGAGCAGGTCGGTACGCCCGATGGCGGCGTCCAGGCTCGGCAGGCCAAGCTCGGCCAGGATGCGGCGGACATCCTCGGCAATGAAGCTCATCAGGTTGACCACCTTGTCCGGATTGCCGGTGAACTTCTCGCGCAGGGACGGGTCCTGGGTGCACACGCCCACCGGGCAGGTATTGGAATGGCACTGGCGCACCATGATGCAGCCCACCGCCACCAGCGAAGCCGTGCCGATGCCGTATTCCTCCGCGCCCAGCATGGCGGCCATGACGATATCGCGGCCGGTGCGCAGGCCGCCATCGGTGCGCAGGGTGACCTTGTCGCGCAGATTGTTGAGGCTGAGGACCTGATGGGCTTCAGCCAGGCCCAGCTCCCAGGGCAGGCCGGCATATTTGATCGAGGTCTGCGGCGAAGCGCCCGTGCCGCCAACGCCGCCGGCGATCAGGATCACATCGGCCTTGGCCTTGGCCACACCGGCAGCCACCGTACCGACGCCCGAGCGCGCGACCAGTTTCACGCAGACGCGGCAATCGGGGTTGATCTGTTTCAGGTCATAGATGAGCTGGGCGAGATCCTCGATGGAATAGATATCGTGGTGCGGCGGCGGCGAGATCAGCGTCACGCCGGGCGTCGCATGCCGGTTCTTGGCAATGAATTCAGTGACCTTGAAGCCGGGCAGCTGGCCGCCCTCGCCGGGCTTGGCGCCCTGGGCGACCTTGATCTCCACTTCGCGGCACTGGTTGAGATATTCCGCCGTGACGCCGAACCGGCCGCTGGCGACCTGTTTCACCGCCGAGTTCATATTGTCGCCGTTCGGCAGGGGCGTGTAGCGCTCGCGCACTTCCCCGCCCTCGCCGGAGACCGACTTCGCACCGATCCGGTTCATCGCCACATTCAGCGTGCCATGGGCCTCGGGGCTGAGCGCGCCGAGCGACATGCCGGGCGTCAGGAAGCGCTTGCGAATCTCGTTGATCGACTGGACACCATCCAGCGGCACGGGGCGCCCGGCCGGCTTGAAATCGAGCAGGTCGCGGAGCTGGATCGGCTCGCGCGCATTCACCGCGTCGGCGTATTTCCTGTAGGTCTGGAAGCTGCCGGTGTCGCAAGCCGCCTGCAGCATGTGGATGAGATTGCCATCGAGTGCATGCGGTTCGGAGCTGGCACGCAGGCGGTAGAACCCGCCCACGGGCAGGGAGACCACATCCTCGTCGAAGGCGACCTCGTGGCGCGCGACGCAATTCTCCTCGATGCCGGCAAGGCCGAGGCCTGAGATCCGGCTGGTCATGCCGGGGAAATAGTCCGCCACCAGGGCGCGCGAGAGGCCGAGAGCCTCGAAATTGTACCCGCCGCGATAGGAGGAAATGACCGAGATCCCCATCTTGGAGAGGATCTTCAAAAGGCCGCCTTCGATGGCTTTCTTGAAGTTCAGGACGCACTGATTGAGAGTCAGGTCGCCAAACAGGCCCTTTTCGTGGCGCTCCGCAATCGTGTCCTGGGCCAGATAGGCGTTCACGCAGGTCGCGCCGACACCCACCAGCACGGCAAAATAATGCGTGTCGAGGCATTCGGCCGATCGCACGGTAATGGAGCAGAAGGTGCGAAGGCCCTGGCCGACCAGGTGGCCATGCACAGCGCCGGTGGCAAGGATCATCGGGATGGCGACCCGGCCCGGCCCGACATGCTCGTCAGTCAGCACGATATGTTCGCGGCCTGCGCGCACAGCATCTTCAGCCTCGCTGCGGATACGGTCGAGCGCCTCTTTCAGTTCGCGGCCATTGCCGGTGGCGGACTCAGCATCGAAGGTACAGTCGATCTCGGTGACATCCTTGCCCAGCATGTCGCGCAGACGGACATACATGCCGTTCGTCAACACCGGGCTTTCCAGCACCAGCACATCCTGCTGGGACTTGTCGGTCGCCAGCACATTGCCAAGGTTCTTGAACCTTGTTTTCAGGCTCATCACCCGGTCTTCCCGAAGGGGATCGATGGGCGGATTGGTGACCTGGCTGAAATTCTGCCGGAAGAAATGGCTCAGGGGGCGGAACTCGTTGGTCAGCACGGCAGGCGCGGTGTCATCGCCCATGGAGCCGATGGCTTCCTTGCCGCCTTCGGCCATGGGCGAAAGGATCAGCTCCATGCTTTCAAGCGTGAAGCCGGCCGCGGCCTGCATGCGCAGGCGCTGTTCGGTGTCGCTCATCACCGGTTCGGGGCCGGGGCCGATTTCCGGATCCAGCTCGCGCACACGCTTGACCCAGTCCTCGAAGGGCTGGGCACTGGCCAGCTCGTCGATGATCTGACCGTGATCGTAGAACTTGCCGGTGCCAAGGTCGGCTGCGATCATGCCGCCGGCGGGCACATGGCCCTTGCGGGCGACCGTGTGGCCGGTCAGCGGGCACATGCCGGTCTCGCTGCCCACCGCGAGGATATTGTCCGCCGTCAGCGCCCAGCGCAGGGGGCGCAGGCCGTTCCGGTCCAAGCCCGCCACCGCCCAGCGCCCGTCAAAGGCGCAGACCGCCGCCGGCCCGTCCCAGGGCTCCATGACGGCATTGCAGTAGGCATAGAGCGCGGCATGCTTGTCGGGCATGATGGAGGCGCGCTTCGACCACGCCTCCGGGATCATCATCGCCTTGACCATGGGCGCGGTACGCCCGGATTTCACCATCACCTCGAATACCGCGTCCAGCGCGCCGGAATCGGAAAGCCCCTGCGGGACCACCGGCTTCACATCATCGACATGGCCGCCGAAATTGCGCGAGACCATGCGAATTTCGTGGCTTTTCATCCAGTTGAGGTTCCCCTGCACCGTGTTGATCTCGCCATTATGGGCGAGCATGCGGAAAGGCTGTGCCAGGCTCCACTGCGGGAAGGTGTTGGTCGAATAGCGCTGGTGATAGATCGCGAAGCTGGAGGTGAAGCGCTCATCCTTCAGGTCGAGATAGAAATTGTCTATGTCCTGGGCCAGGAACATGCCCTTGTAGATCAGGGACTTCTGGCTCAGCGAGCAGATATAGAAGGACGGGATGCCGGCCTCGCGCGCGCGCCGCTCTATGCGACGGCGGCAGATATAGAGCGCACGTTCCAGCTCGTCCTCATCGCGGTCGCGGTCGTCGCGGAACATGATCTGCTCGATCTCGGGGCGGGTGTCGGCAGCCTTCTGGCCGATCACGGAGACATCGACCGGCGGCTGGCGCCAGCCATAGATATAGAAGCCGAAATGCAG
>DHQO01000027.1:54450-92523 GCA_002408125.1 Hyphomonadaceae bacterium UBA5336
AAGATCTGGCCGACGCAGATATCAACATCCGGGCGCTTGTGTCCGGCGCGCTCGACCTGCTCGGCGAAGAAGTCCTGCGGCACCTCGATACGGATGCCCGCCCCGTCGCCGGTCTTGCCATCGGCATCGACAGCGCCGCGGTGCCAGACATTTTTCAGAGCCTTGATGCCCATCTCGACAATCTCGCGGCGCGAGCGGCCATCGAGTGCGGCCACGAGGCCAACTCCGCAGGCATCGGACTCATGGGCCGGATCATAGGCATGCGCGTCGATCAGTTTCTGGCGGTTTGCGAGATAGCGGTCGATTTCACTGGTCATGACTGGCTCTCATTGAAGCGGGCGATGGTCTGCGCGCCGGTCAGGCGCGGGCGGTCGCCAGCAAGGTCGTAAAGGTCGGGTTTTTCATCGACGAAGATCTCTTCGCTGATGGTCTGGCCCGGTGGAATATCGAGCGATCCGACGAGCACTGCCCAGTGCGCGCCATCATGCTTCATCCGATAGAACAGGCTTGAGCCGCAATTGACGCAGAAGCCGCGCTGGGCCCAGTCGGAGCTGTTATACCAGGCCAGCGTATCGTCGCGCTGGAACTCGATCTGGTCGTCCTCGACCATCATGTCGATGAAGACACTGCCGGTCCAGCGCTGGCACATGCGGCAATGGCAGGCCGAGATCGGGCCGGGCTCGGAAAGGGTGAAGGCCACCCCGCCGCACAGGCAGTGTCCGTGAATCTTCTCGCCCATTCCTGCTACTCCGCGGCCACGAGCGGCGAGCCGATTTCGGCATGCTCGCGCATGAATGCGTGCATCGCCTCGGCAGCGTCGCGGCCATCCTTGATCGCCCAGACCACCAGCGAGGCCCCGCGTACAATGTCGCCGGCGGCGAACACGCCCTTCAGGCCGGTCATCATGGTGGCGAAATCAATGCGCACCGCACCCCAGCGATTGACCGCAAGACTCGGCTCGCCCCAGAGGCGCGGCAGGTCTTCCGGATCGAAGCCCAGCGCCATGATCACCATGTCGGCCTTCACATCAAAGGTCTCGCCGGTCTTTTCCGGCGCTTGACGGCCGGAGGCGTCCGGCGGCCCGAGCTTCATGCGCGCGGCGCGCACAGCCTTCATCTTGCCGGCCCTGGTGTCGAGAACCGCTTCCGGCGCGGCGAGCCATTCGAAGGTCACGCCTTCTTCCTCGGCATTGGCGACCTCGCGCTGGGAGCCGGGCATGTTTGACCGGTCGCGGCGGTAAAGGCAGGTGACGGATTTCGCGCCCTGGCGCACGGCGGTACGCACACAGTCCATCGCCGTATCGCCGCCGCCGATCACCACGACCCGCTTGCCATTGGCGTTCAGCGTGCCGTCATCCCAGGCTGGGACTTCGTCGCCAAAATTCTTGCGGTTGGACGCGGTGAGGAATTCCAGCGCCGGAAAGACCGAGGAATGGCCCACGCCCGGCACTTTCAGCTCGCGCGCCTTGTAGACGCCAGTGGCGATCAGCACGCTGTCATGGCGCGCGCAAAGCTCGGAAAAGCCGAGATCGACCCCGACATTGCAATTGTAGACGAACTTGATGCCGGCCTCTTCGAGCCGGTCGAGCCGGCGCATGACGACATGTTTCTCCAGCTTGAAGCCTGGGATGCCGTAGGTCAGCAGGCCGCCGCCGCGATCATAACGGTCATAGACGGTGACATCATAGCCCTTGCGGCGCAGCTGTTCGGCCGCCGCGAGCCCGCCGGGCCCCGCGCCGATCACTCCAGCCGACTGACCGCGAGGCCGGCCTGGCTTGATTGGCGGCACCCAGCCATTTTCCCAGGCCGTCTCGGTGATGTGCTTTTCCATCGCGCCGATAGTAACCGTGCCATGACCGGACTGCTCGATCGTGCAGATCCCCTCGCACAGCCGGTCCTGCGGGCAGATCCGACCGCAGATCTCCGGCATGTTGTTGGTGGCGCTGGAGACCTGATAGGCCTCCTGCATGCGCCCTTCGGCGGCCAGCATCAGCCAGTCTGGAATATTGTTCGAGAGCGGGCAGCCCTGCTGGCAGAAGGGCACGCCGCACTGGCTGCAGCGCCCGGCCTGGGCTGTGGCGGCTTCCGCCGAGAAGCTCTCATAGATCTCCTCGAAGTCATGAGCGCGTGCGTCCACGTCCCGCTTGTCCGGCATGGCTCGGGACACAGTGGTGAATTTAAGCATCTTTTGCGCCATGGAGGAGCCCTCTTGCGGTAGACTGTGCTGGCTATCGCGCAAAAGCACACCGCGCAAGCAAGTTTTTCGCGTAACATATCATGGTAATACATGTTTTTCGTATATTTTTGGCGCGCAAAACCATGAGGAAAATTTCACACCCCCAATTAAGTATCATTTCGATACATTAAAGTCCCGGGCTTGTCTTGGGCATGAAAGCTGCCCTACAGCGGCAGATCACTGTCGCTTCATGCCGTTCCGGGACACCCTCTTCTCATGTCACTTGTCCAACTCGTGCTTCTGTCCCTGGTTCAGGGCATCACCGAATGGCTGCCGATTTCCTCATCGGCCCACCTGATCCTGCTTCCGGAACTGCTCGGCACCGAAGACCAGGGCCCGCTGATCGATGCCATGGCGCATTTCGGCACCCTGTTCGCGATGCTGCTCTATTTCCGGCAGGATGTGGTGCGCGCCCTGCTGGGCGGACTGGAACTGGTCGGCTTTGGACGCCAGGCGGGCAATCGCCTGTCGGAGCGCGCGCGCCTGGCGCTCTTCATCATTATCGCCACCCCTTTCGGTATCGCGGCGGGCCTTGCCTTCGAACTGTCCGGGGAAGCCACACAGGCGATGTTGCGCACACCGGAAACGATTGCCGGCGCCACCATCGTCTTCGCCCTGGCGCTGTGGGCGTCTGACCTGATGGGCAAGCGCGTGCGCGTGCAGGAAGACATGCTGCCGCGCGACGCCATGTTGATCGGTGCCTCGCAGATGCTCGCCTTCATTCCCGGCACATCGCGCTCTGGCATCACCATGACCGCCGCCCTGGCGCTTGGCTTCAAGCGTACCGAGGCGGCGCGGTTTGCCATGCTGGTTGGCGCGCCGCTCCTGTTTGCCGTCGGCCTGCGCGCCTTTCTCGGCCTGGCCATGGGCGAGGAGGCCGGCGCGAGCTTTTCCGACGGCCTGATCGTGGCGGCCCTCTCTTTCGTGTCGGGCTATCTTTCGATCTGGGGACTGATGGCGCTTCTGGAACGGATGAGCTTCCTGCCCTTTGTGGTCTACCGCCTGATCCTCGGCGCCATCCTGCTGGCCACCAGCCCGGTCGTCGCGTCTTTTCTGAGCTGATTTCAGAGATCAGGGTCCGCACCGCTCCCCCTCCCAACCGCCCACAGTCTCGCAGCATTGGGGCGGTTGGGAGGGGGAGCGGGCTGGCACGCCGGACACAGCGCACAAGGCTGAATCCGAAACAAGAAACGGCGCGCGGTCTGGCAAATCGGGGTGGCCTGTCCGCGCGCCGCTCTCACCGCAGTCGCGTCCCTTCGCCTGCGTGAGCCCTTGTTTGATTGAGACTATTTCGCTCAATCCAGACAGTTACGGGCTGGTAATCGGGCAAAGTGCAGGCAGAAGATGAACTTTGTTTAATGTTTGCGTGAACATATGCTCACGCGCCTGAAGGCGGTGTCGCGGACGGAAAAACGCCGAGAATTTTCAGCGAGGCGGAGAAGAATCCGAGCTCCTCCAGCGCCAGCTGAACAGACGGCGCATCAGGGTGGCCCTCGATCTCGGCATAGAACTGGGAGGCATAGAAAGCGCCCTCAAGCTGGTAGCTCTCCAGCTTGGTCATGTTCACGCCATTGGTCGCGAATCCGCCCATGGCCTTGTAGAGTGCAGCAGGGATATTGCGCACCTGGAACACGAACGCCGTCTTGATCGGCCCCGCATCGGGCTCAAGGTCCAGCGGCTCGCGCGCCATGATGATGAAGCGCGTGGTGTTGTGCGCCTCGTCCTCGATATCCTCAGCCAGGATCTCCAGGCCATAGACCTCGGCGGCAAGGCGCGGTGCGATGGCGGCAATCGTACGGTCCTGGCGGTCGCGCACCTCGTGCGCCGCGCCGGCCGTATCGCCCGCCGTCACCGCTTCGATGCCATGCTCGCGCAGGAAGCGGCGGCACTGGCCCAGCGCCATGATGTGCGAGCGCGCCTTCTTCACCTCTTCCAGCTTCACGCCCGGCAGGGCCATGAGCTGAAACCGGATCGGCAGGAAATACTCGCCGGTGATGTGCAGGCTGGTGCCTGGCAACAGGTGGTGGATGTCACCCACGCGCCCGGCAATGGTGTTGTCGACAGGGATCATCGCCAGTTCGGCGGCGCCGGTTTCCACGGCGGCAAGCGTATCCTCGAAGGTCGGACAGGCCAGCGGTTCGAGATCAGGATGGATCCGGCGGCAGGCGATATGGGAGTTGGCTCCCGGCTCGCCCTGATATGCGATTGCTTTCGTCATCGAACTTCCTGCAAGATGCGTCACCACGTCAGTTGTGGCGCGCTGGCCCCTGTGCCACCTAAACGCCACGAAAACCACAGCGATATGGAAAAATCTCCATGGGCGGAATGCTTTTGAACAAGATTTTGGGCGCCGGACTGGCCACCGTGCTGGTGATTCTGGGCCTGATCAACCTGCCGAGCCTGCTGTTTTCCCAGGGCGGTGAAGGCCATCACGACGATCATCACGGCGAAGAGCTGTCCCTGAACGAACAGATCGCAGCGACCTACGCTTATTATGTGCCAATCGCCGATGTCGGTACCGGCGGCTCCGATGAGCCCGAAGAGGTGTTCGACCTCGGCCTGGCGCTCGCCGGCGCAGATGTCGACCGCGGCGCCAGCAGCTTCCAGCAGAAATGCGCGTCCTGTCACGTGATCGAAGCCGGCGCCGGCAATGGCATCGGCCCGAACCTCCACAATGTGGTTGGCGCGGCCAAGCACCATCACGACGACTTCCGCTATTCCAGCGCGATGGAAGAGATGGGCGGCGCCTGGACCTATGAGGACCTGGACGCCTGGTTGAAATCGCCGTCTTCCTACATCAGCGGCACCAGCATGGGCTTTGCCGGCCTGAACCGCGATAGCGAACGCGCCAATGTGATCGCCTATCTTGCGGCGCAGACCGACAATGCCCCGGCCTTCCCCGACCCGCTCCCGGAAGTCGGCCCCGAAGAGGAAACCGTTCCGGCTGAAGGCGAGCCCGCCCCCATCCCGGCCGAAGGGTCGAGCGGTGAAGGCGCACCGGTTGAGCCAGCCAGCGTCGAGGAAGTCACCGATGGCGCGGTCGAAGCCATTGAAGGCGCTGTCGAGGAAACCGCCGAGACGGTGGAAGAGGCGGCCGAGGAGCTGACCGAGGAAGCCGAAGAGGCGACCGAAGACGCAGACGAAGAAGCAACCGAGGACGCAGGCGACGAACACTAGAGCGCCGCACAGTCTTTTGGATTTTTCAGAAAGCCCGGCCGCCGCGCCGGGCTTTTTCCATGTCAGGCCGCCCTGGCCTGGCCGGCGCGCTGGGCGCCCTTGCCGGTGTCGGTGCCATCCCCGCGCGTGAGCGGGCCGACCATGGCGCGCAGGAAGCCGGCGCCTTCCGCCGTGCGCTCGATGAAGATCGAACGCAGGTCATGCTCATCGGTGATGCGGTTCACAAAGCCGAGCGTTTCCAGACGATCCAGCGCGCGCGTCACCACGGGCTTGGAAAGCTTCAGGGAAGCTGCCAGCCCGCGCACCGTGTGCGGGCCGGGTTCCAGCGCCACGCTCATCAGGATGCCGAGCTGGCGGGCCGTCAGATCCGGAGCGTCCGCCCGGATATTGGCAACCGTGGCCGCCTTCAGAAAGGCCAGTGCATCGCGTTCTGACAAGGCCATGAGAGATCTCCTCACTCGTCCTTGAGCAAGGCTTCAGTGATTTGCCCGATTGGTAAAGGCTCAACCGTAACGTGCCTGGAGCATCGCCCAGGCCGCACGCAGGCCGGTGGCCGCTCCGCCGGACGGGCGGCCATACTTGCCCTCGCGCCAGGCCCAGATGTCGAAATGGATCCAGCTGGGGGTCGTGACGAACTCCGCCAGGTAGACCGCCGCCGTGATCGAGCCGGCCATACGCCCGCCGGCATTGGCAATATCGGCGATCGAGCTCGACAGCATCGAACGGTAAGGCCGCCAGAGCGGCATGCGCCAGACCGGATCGCCGCTCGCCTTGCCGCCCTCCACAAGGGCCCCGGCCAGCGCGTCCTCGTCGGTATAGAAGGGCGCCAGGTCCGGGCCGACGGCCACACGCGCCGCACCGGTCAGGGTGGCAAAATCGATCAGCAGGTCGGGCGCGCCCTCGCAGGCGCGCGCGAGGGCATCGCACAGGATCAGCCGGCCTTCGGCATCGGTATTGTCGATCTCCACCTTCAGGCCCTTGCGGGTCGGGAAGATGTCGCCCGGCCGGAAGGCATTGGCCGCGACATTGTTTTCCACCGAGGGGATGTAGAGCTTCAGCCGCACCGGCAGCTTCGCCTCCATCACAAGCCGGGCGAGCGCGATGGCATGGGCCGCCCCGCCCATATCCTTCTTCATCAGGCGCATATAATCGCCGGTCTTGATGTTCAGCCCGCCCGTGTCGAAGGCGACGCCCTTGCCGACCAGGGCCAGCTCCGGATCGCTCGCCTTGCCCCAGCTCAGCTCCATGATGCGCGGCTCGCGCATGCCAGCCCGGCCGACAGCGTGGATCATGGGATAGTTCTGTTTCAGGAGGTCGTCCCCGCGCACGACGGAAAGGTCGGCCCCGTTTGCCTTTGCCAGATCGGCAATCGCAGACTCGATCCCGTCAGGCCCCATATCCTCGGCCGGGGTGTTGACGAGATCGCGGGCGAGGCGCACCGCGCCGGCCTCGCGCGCCATGGCCTCGCCGCCGTCCTCAGGCAGCACCAGGCGCGGCGGCGTGGTCGGCGTGGAGACATAGGTCTCGAACCGGTAGGCCCCGTCCATCCAGCCGGCCACCGCCCAGGCCGGGCTGAACCCTTCCGGCAGACGTGCAAGGGCATAGTCACCCGTGGGCAGCTGTGCCGACAGGGCTGCCAGCGCCAGGGCATCCTTGCCGTCGCCGATGCCGAACAGCACGCTGCCGATGGAGCCATCCTCGCGCGGTGCGATCACGCGCTGGCCCATCTTTCCGCGGAAGCCCGATGCCGCGGCAAACGCCCCCAGCGCGCCGCCGGGTGCGGCGGAGGCCCAATCCTCGCTGGTAAAAACGTGGATTTCAGCTGGATTGGTAGCTGACGCGGCGAAAACGGGGTCCATGGGCACAGGTCCTCAACAGGGAAAAGTTAAGCCTGCAGGCAGATCCGTTAACCGGTTCTTGACCCGCAATGCGCGAGAAGAACGCACTACAGAGCGTGAGGAGTCGCCAATGTCCAGTATACGTCGTGTCGCCCTGCCCCTGGCCGCCACTTCGCTGGCCCTGCTTGCAGGATGCGCGAGCACGGGGACAGCCGAGGAACAAACGCCCACGGCCGCCACTGAGCCGGCCAATCCCGCGCTCGTCCCGGCCAGTAGCGAGGAGCGCATCCGCGCCGAACGCATGCAACCGCTGGAGCGGGCCAATTTCTGGGCACTCGAATACAACAAGGCGCCGGAAGACCTCGACACCGCCGTGTATTTCGGCAAGGCCCTGCGCGCGATCGGCAGCGAGCAGCGCGCCGTGGAAGTGATGACTGCCATCGAAGTGATCCATCCGGCCGCCGGCGAGCCCAAGCTGGTGCGCGGGCGGGCACTGTCAGCGCTCAACCGCATCCAGGAAGCCCGGCGCGCCTTCATGGCAGCCGCGACCCTGATGCCGGAAAGCCCCGATGCGCTGGCTGCGCTCGGACTCGCCAATGACCGGATGGGGGATCATATCAGCGCCCAGACCGCCTATCGCCAGGCGCTGGAACTGTCGCCCTCACGCCCGTCCACCCTGTCCAATCTCGGCCTGTCGCTGACGCTGACCGGTGATATCGAGGAGGCCGAACAGGTGCTGCGCGAGGCGGCGGTGCTCGACCCGGAGAACACACATATCCGCCAGAACCTGGCGCTCGTGCTCGGCCTGCAGGGCCGTTATGACGAGATGATCGAGGCAGCCGGCGACGCACCGGAAGAGGTGATGCGCCGCAATGCCGATCTCCTGCGCCGCCTGCGCGGCGATACGGCGGCTGCCACGCCGGCCGGCGCGGGCTGAGGCAGGCCACACCACCCCCCAACACCCATCCCGAAGACAGATGCGAAACCGGCGCCGTCCAAGGCGCCGGTTTTTCTACATTTCCTGGAACTTGATATAGGCCGGGCCGAGCACGACGAGGAACAGGACCGGCAGGAAGAAGACGATCATCGGCACGGTCAGCTTGGCCGGCAGCGCAGCCGCCTTCTTTTCCGCCTCCGACATGCGCATCTCGCGGTTTTCCTTGGCCATCACGCGCAGCGCATCGCCCAGCGGCGTACCGTAGCGCTCGCCCTGGACCAGCGCCATGCAGACCGATTTCACGCCTTCATGGCCGGTGCGCTTGGCGAGATTCTCATAGGCCATGCGGCGTTCTGGAAGATAGGAAAGCTCGGCAGTCGTGAGGGTCAGTTCTTCTGCGAGTTCAGCAGAAGCCGAGCCGACCTCGCTGCCCACCTTGGCAAACGCCATCTCAATGGACATGCCCGATTCCACGCAGATCAGCATCATGTCCAGTGCGTCGGGGAAGGCTTTCATGATGGACTTCTGGCGCTGGGCCTTCACATTCGAGATGTAGAGATTGGGCGCATAGAAGCCGATCGCGGCGCCGACGAGAAGCACACTGTATTTCTGCACTGTCGCGAGGCCGAAATCATTGACGAAGAAGATGTAGAAAAACATCAACATTGCGCCCACGAAGGGCAGCGAGAAACGGAAGAAGTAGAAGGTCGCGATGGGCTTCGGACCGCGGAAACCGGCCTGGGCCAGCTTCTGCTCGACATTGGGGTCTTCCAGCAGGGTCGCAAGGTTCAGCTTCTTGGTGATGTCGGCCATCGCGCCCTTGGCTTCGCGGCGGATCGACTTTTCCTCCAGGCGCGCACGCGACTGCTTGCGCAGTTTTTCGCGCTGGCTGGTCACCGCCTTCAGGCGGGTCTCCAGCTTGTCGCCCTTGAGCAGCGGCAGGCTGAGCGACAGGATCGTGCCGAACATGGCCAGCGCAGCGAGCGCCGAGGCGATGGTGGGCCCGTTCAGGTATGTGAGGGCAAAGCTTTCCATGGGCCTGGCTCCTCCGTCAGATCTCGAAATTGATCATGCGGCGCATCACCATGATGCCGCAGAACATGAAGAAGGCCGCCATCGCCAGGATCATGTGACCGGTCGGCTTGATGAACAGCTCCATGATGTAGCCGGGCGTGGTGACATAGACCATGGTCCCCACCGCGAAGGGCAGCGAGCCGATGATCATGGCCGAGGCCTTGGCTTCCGACGACATGGCCTTGATCTTCTCGCGCATCATCTTCCGGGAACGGATGATCGAAGACAGGTTACCGAGCGCTTCGGAAAGGTTACCCCCCGACTTGGACTGGATGTTCAGCACAATGACGAAGAAGTTCACTTCCGGCAGTGGTACGCGGCGGTAGAACTTGCCGAGCGCCTGCTCGACCGTGTTGCCCATCTTGATATTATCCGACAACTGACGGAACTCCCCGCCCAGCGGCTCCGGGCTTTCCCGGCCGATGATCTGGAGACACTCGTTCAGCGGCAGGCCGGACTTCACACCGCGCACGATGATGTCGATGGCGTCGGCGAACTGGTTGGTCATCTTCTTGTTCCGGCCCTTGGCCAGCATGCCCAGCATCCAGCGCGGCAGGCCAAGAAAACCGGCAAAGCCGGCCGCGGCCACGACGGCAAATTGCGAGCGCAGCTCGATCCCGCTGACAGTCAGGCCATCGGCGCCCGACAGATAGGCCAGCGTCGCCATCATCACGCCGACCACGGCGGAAATGACCCAGAAGGTCGAAACCGGGATTTCAAGACCGGCCTGCTGCAGGCGCGAGCCGATATCCCGCGGCATGATGGAGCGCTTCCTCGCCGCGCTCTCATCGCGCAGATTATCCAGCAATTGCTGGGTCTGGCGCCGGCGATGCTCGTTGCGGTCACTCTTGGTGCGCTTGCCGCCAGGCTTTTGCTGGACTTGCAGCTGTTTGGCACGCTTGGTCGCCGAGGTCTCGCCCCCGCCGGCAAAGGCCAGGCCGACCCCGGCCACGGCCAGGAAGGCCAGGCCGGCAATGCCGTAGAGGATGAGGTCGCTTTGCTGCATGGCGATCAGTCCAGACTGTCCAGGGCGCGGGCGAGGTCGCGTTCCAGGCTGTAATAGGAGGCGCGCTCCCAGAAGCGCGGGCGACCGATCCCGGTGCCGCGATGGGCACCCTTGATCTTGCCCTTGTCGTCTTCACCGTCGATTTCGTATTTCAGGATATCCTGGAGGATGATGGTATCGCCTTCCAGGCCCATCACTTCGGTCACGCACATGATCTTCCGTGAGCCGTCGCGCAGGCGCGAGGCCTGGACGACAACATCGATCGAGCCGACGATCATTTCACGGATGGTCTTCGCCGGCAGCGAGAAGCCGCCCATGGTGATCATGGATTCCACACGGGAAAGGGCTTCGCGGGGGGAGTTGGCGTGCAGCGTGCCCATGGAACCGTCGTGGCCGGTGTTCATGGCCTGCAGGAGGTCGAACGCCTCAGGGCCACGCACCTCGCCGACGATAATCCGTTCCGGGCGCATCCGCAGACAGTTCTTGACCAGGTCACGCATGGAGACCGCGCCGGAGCCTTCAATGTTTGGCGGGCGGGTTTCAAGGCGCACGACGTGGGGCTGCTGGAGCTGAAGCTCGGCGGAGTCTTCGCATGTGATGACCCGCTCGCCGGGCTCGATGAAGCCGGTCAGGCAGTTCAGCAGCGTCGTCTTGCCCGAGCCGGTACCGCCGGAGATCAGGATGTTACAACGCGCATGACCGATGATGCGGAGGATTTCCGCACCCGCCGGCGAGATCGATCCGAAATTGACGAGGTCGTTCAGGCGCAGCTTGTCCTTCTTGAACTTCCGGATGGTGAGGGTCGGCCCGTCAATTGCCAGCGGCGGGGCGATCACGTTCACCCGCGAGCCGTCGAGCAGGCGCGCATCGCAGATCGGGGAGCTTTCATCCACGCGCCGGCCAACCTGGGACACGATGCGCTGGCAGATATTCATCAGCTGGGCGTTGTCGCGGAAGCGGATATTGGTCCGCTCGATCTTGCCATTGACCTCGATATAGGTCGTGTCGGCGCCGTTCACCATGATATCGGCGATGTCATCGCGCGCCAGCAGGGGTTCGAGCGGGCCATAGCCGAGCACATCATTACAGATATCGTCGAGCAGCTGTTCCTGCTCGGAAATCGACATCACGACATTCTTGATGGCGATGATCTCGACCACGATGTCGCGGATCTCTTCACGCGCGCTTTCCGCATCCAGCTGGGCCAGCTGCGACAGATCGATGGTATCGATCAGCGCGTTGAAGATGGTCATCTTGGTCTGGTAGTACTGCTCCGAGCGCTCCTCGATGCGGCGCACCGGTTCATGATCGGTCTTCGGCGCCGGCTTCGGCACCGGGGCAGGCTTGGGCACGGCTGCGGCGGCTTTCTTTGGCGCAGGTTTGGGCGCAGCCGGTGCCGGAGGGGGCACGGCTGCGGGTTGGGCACCTGCGGGTTTCTTACCAAACGCCATGTGTCAGTCCTGTCCCCTTACTTGCCCAGAAGCTTTGCCAGGAGGCTCTTGGTCGGCTGCTCCACACTCTGGCCGGTGATCAGAGACGCCAGATGGTCGATCGCCAGGGAGGGCTTGGCGGCCGGATCGGTCTCGGAGATCATCTGGCCGTTATTGGAGGCCAGGCCGAACAGGTGCGGCTCGAAGGGCAACACGATGGAGGGCTCGATGCCGATGGCCGCGGCGAAATCCTTCACCGGGATTTCAGGCCGCTTGGGCACGCCGGCCATGTTCAGCACCAGGCGCGGCTTGGAATCGTTCGGGCGGCTCGCGACCAGCTGATCGATGATGTTCTTGCCATTGCGCAGCGAAGCGAGATCGGGCTGGCAGACCACGACGAGTTCGTCAGCATTGATCAGTGTCTCGATCACCCAGCTCGACCAGGTATGCGGCATGTCGAGCACCACATAGGGCGTGTTGCGGCGCACGGTCTCGATCACCTTCGCATAGGCGTCGGCGGAGATCTCGGGCAGGTCAGCCACGGTCGCCGGCGCAGCGAAGAGTGACAGGCGGTCTGTGGCCTTGGCCAGCAGGCGATTGACCACGGCCTCGTCAGCGCGCTCGGGGTCCAGCAGGGCGTCGATCACGGTCTGCTGGGGGTCTTCGTTGAAGTCGAGCGCGGTGGTGCCGAAAGAGACGTCGAGATCAACCAGCGTGGTGTTCACCCGGCCATTCTCGGCCATCGCCCAGGCGAGATTGTGGGCAATCGTGGAGGCGCCCACGCCGCCCTTGGCGCCGACCACGGCGATCGAGCGGCCCATGAAAGGCGCATCGGGATCGTTGAACAGGTCAGCGATGGACCGGATCACCTGCAGCGGCTGGATCGGCGGAACAAGATACTCGCTCACACCGCGCGCCACCAGCTTGCGGTAGAGCGGGATGTCGTTTGTGGTGCCGATCACCATGACCTCGACACCGGGCTCGCACTGGCCGGCCAGGCGGTCGATATCGTCGACCATGCGGGAGGCTGGCGCGGTGCTTTCCACCATCAGCAGGTTCGGCGTGGCGTTCTGGCCGAGATACTGGATCGCGGCATCCAGCCCGCCATCATGGATCTCGATGCTGGTGCGGCCGAGCCGGCGGTCGCGCGCAATGGTTTCGATCAGGTCGCGGGTCTCGGGCTTTTCGACGAAGGCATAGATCGAGATCGCCGGGATCGGACGGTCGCCGGCAGACGGCATGTCGTCACCCATAAGCAGGGTCTCCGCCGTCGGCTCGGCCGGCACATAGGGATCCAGCGCCTTGGCGGGCGGATTGAGATCCACACCAATCGAGGGCGCATCGTCCAGCGCGTCGCTGAACGCTTCTTGCGCCGCCGGCGCCGGGCGAGACTGGTCACCCTTGCCCGGTTCGAACTCATCCAAGGAATCGAGCTCGAAATCGAAATCGTCTTCGAAAAGAGTGCTTTCCTTGCCCATCTGCTCTTACTCCAAATTGCGCCGGTGGGCGCACAATACTTGCTAGTCTGCGCTGCCCGACGAGGAGACCAATTCGCCATTACCTGCCGCGCCGGACGCTGCGCCCGCGCGATAGGCTTCCATAATCAAAGACACCCGGCGCGAATCGCGCGGATCCAGCTCGCGCTGCGACAGCAGATCGCCCGGATCGGCCAGCATCGCAGCCATGTTCGCGCGCACCGAGCAGCCGAAATAGCTCGGCTCGTTATTGCTCGAAATATCGGCCATATTGTAGGAGGCCAGCGACAGGCATTCCGGCGCCACCACCTCATAGACATCAAAGCTCATCAGCACCGGCGTGTTCATGCCGCCGGCATCATAGGTCGCGCCGCTGATCTGTTCCCAGGCCACGCCATTCTGCCAGGCAATGTTGCGCAGTTCCTTGACCACTTCGACCGCCATGTCGGGATAGCTGCCGTTCTCGGGCATCACCATGTAGAGCGGGCCATGACCGCGGTCGCGATAGGCGGCCACAAAGCGCTCCATGGCGCGCACATCGGCAATCTGCAGCTGCGGATAGGCCGGATCGACCGAGACTTCGAGCACTTCGCGGGACTTTTCGACGCCGATCGTGTTGTGATCGAGCGGCGTACCGTGGAAGGACACGTTCACAGGGGTCACACGCTCGCTGGCGCAGGCGCCGAGCAGAACCAGCGCCAGGCCGGAGAAAAGCGTGCGGGCAGAGATCTCAGCCATCGTCTACTCCTCGATAAAGCCCACCGGGGCACGGTAGGATTCAGAGTCGATTTCAGCATCGCCATTGCCGTAGACGCGGTTCAGGCGGCCAAACAGGATCGTGTCGGTGTCGCTCGGATTGGAGAAGCCGTCGGCCGGCGTGCGCAGGTCTCTCTTCTCGGCCGGGTCGACCAGGTAGGGCGTGATGATGATGACCAGTTCGGTCTCGTCATTGGCGAAGTCGCGCGACTGGAACAGGGTGCCGAGCACCGGGACATTCTTGATGCCCGGAATCTGGTCGAGCTCCTGGCGGGTGCGCGACTGGATCAGGCCGGCGAGCATCATGGAGCGCCCGGAGGGCAGTTCCACGGTGGACTCCACCCGGCGCACGGTCAGGGCCGGCACACCGCCGACCGCCCCTTGCGCGGACAGTTCCGACACTTCCGTACCGACGCGCAGGGAGATCCGGTTTTCCGACAGCACAACGGGGGTAAAGCCGAGGCCGACACCGTATTGGCGGAACTCGATTCCGGAGACGCCATTGTTTCCGGCCGGGGTCGGGATCGGGAATTCACCGCCGGCCAGGAAGGTCGCCGTTTCGCCCGACACCGCCGTGATGTTCGGCTCGGCCAGCGTCCGCGCGATGCCGACACGCTCTAGCGCATTGATGTCCAGGTTGACCTGGCTCTGGAGGATGTTGCCGACAAAGTTCTGGTAGCCAAGCGAAGCCGCCAGGCCGCCCGAGGAGGTGCCGAGATCGGTCTCACCGCCGGCATTCAGAGACCGGTTGGAGGGGATCGGCGTTTCCAGCAGGTCGAGATTGCCATCCACATCGACAATCGGATTGCCGAAGATGTCATACTGTACGGCTTCTGCGATGCCCACGCTCTCGGTGTCGCCGAAGGAAACGTCGCCGCTTGGCCGGATGCCGAGCTGTTTCAGGAAGGTGCGCGACATTTCCACGACACGCACTTCCAGCAGCACCTGGTCCTTGGCGGCAACATCGAGCATGTTCACGATGCCATCGTCCTCCGCGCCATACAGCTTCACCAACTGCATGACCTGCTCACTCTCTGAGACCGAGGCGACCGAGCCGGTCAGGACGACTGCGCCATTCACCGATTCCACATTCACCCGCGCATCAGGCAAGTGGCGGAGCAGAACATCGCGCATCCCAGACAGGTCGTTCTCGACCACGATTTCGAGGTTCAGGAGTTCGCGGCCCTGCTCGTCGAACAGGAAGGCATTGGTCTCACCGGTGGTCACACCGCGGAAGATGATCCGCCGGGTGGTCTGCACCACGGCGTCGGCGATGCCGGAATTGGTAATCACAACATCGGCGACCGGGCGCGGCAGGTCGATCACGGTGGACTTGTTGAGCCCGAGACGCACGGTCTGGGAAACATTGGACTGGCCGGGCTCGGTGATGTTCACACCGATCAGGTTTTCCGCCTGGCTGACCGGCGCGGCGGCCAGCGCCAATGCCAGGGCTGCAAGGGGACGTGTGAGAGAGGCAGTGGCCATGGCTCAGCTCTCCTCCGGCGCTTCAAGCGAGACACCACCCTGGCGAAACACCCTGACAGCACCTTTCTGCTGGCCGACCCCCTCCTGGAAGGGGCCGACATTGAGGAGGAAATCGGTACGCGCGAGGGTTGGTCCCCCCTCGACCGCGTCCTGGATTGACCGCAACGCCATGGTGACCTTGCCGAGCCGGTCGGCCAGCACCAGCAGGCGCGCCTGGTCGGGATAAAGCTCCACGGTCGCGGTCGAGCCGATGGCGAACTGGCCGGCCGTGTCATCGGAGAAGATCTGGTCGATGGCGAGAATGCGGACATTCTCCATGATTGTCGTGGTCGTGGGGCGCACGATTTCCTCACCGAACTCGTCCTTGCCCATGATCAGGTCGTAGGTGATCATCACATCGACGCGGTCGCCGGGCAGGATGAAGCCGCCAGAGGCATTGTCGACGCTGATCTCGACAGAGACCGCGCGCATGCCGGGCGTCAGCAGCGCGGCCATGTAACCGGTCTCGCCCTTCTGTACGATTTTCGACGGCAGGACCGGCTCGTTCTGGACCATGGCAGTGCGCACGACACTGCCCGAGAGATCCTCGATCGCCGTCGGGAAGATGTCCTGGGTGTAGTAGTTCACGTTCAGCGTGGCGTCCGGCCATTCCTTCCATTCGAAATCGACCGCCGAGAGCAGACGACCGACAGGAACGTCCTGGGTGAGCACGAGTACCGGGGTTTGCGGCACCTCGATCACCTCGGTGATGGTGATCGGCGCCGGCTGCTCGCCCGTCTCGACCGGAGCGACCGGCGCAGGCTCTGGCGCCATGTTGCGCACGAGGAATGCGGCTCCAGCCGCAGCGATGGCCGCAACCAGCAAGATGATGATGCGCATGGGTGACATCGAACTACCTCAAATCCCGCCGCGTTACCGCCGGCTTTTTCTATTTTCGTAAAATCCCACACCCGACCTAAGGCATGGTTAACCGGTCAGGCCGGCCAAACTCATCGAACCTGCCAGCAGGGGAGACTGCATCGCACCCATGATGGCGCCGGCGCAGATGGCAACACCGTAAGGCACGCCCTCGCCCTTGCTGAGCGTATTGGAGACCCAGACCGGGGCGCCTTCCGGCAGCGGCGCGTATTTCGCGAGCGTGCCGATCAGGGCGAGCAGGCCACCCACCAGCGCCATCCAGAAAAGGAAAGGGACAATCGCTACCGGCCCCATCCACAGGGCCACCGCAGGGATCATTTTCGCGTCCCCGCCGCCAAAGACACCGAAGGTGAAGAGCAGGAAGGAGCCGACAAAGGCGAGAGCGGCGACGCCGAGATGCCAGCCAATGGTGGAAAGTTCGAACCCGGATATGGCCAGCGCCGAAAGGCCGAGGCCGGCAATCGACAGATTCAGCCAGTTGGGAATGGTCAGGGAGGCAATATCTGTCAGCGCGCCGAACAGGCAAAGCGCGACAAAGGCGAGAGCTGCAATCGTCAGAAGCATCGGTCCCCGACTCCTTAAATCTTTCAAGGAGCTGTGACAGCCAATATTAAAGGAACTCTTTACGCGGTTAAGTTGACCGGGCGCGGGGCCCCGGAACGGAAAAAGCCACCAGCGCGCGGCTGGTGGCTTCTCCAGGATCCGCCAAGTTGCGGACCGGTAATTCTTCGCGAAATCGCTTAGCTGGCCGAAACCATGTTGTTGGCGATGTCGTTGAAGGTGGCACCGGCATTGTTGCCCAGCGAGGTCACAGCCGTGATGATCGCGACAGCGATCAGGGCAGCGATCAGGCCATATTCAATGGCGGTGGCACCGGATTCGTCTTTGAAGAAACGAGCAAGCTTTTGCATTGGAAACTCCCATCATGCGTTTAGAGTGCGTCCCGAGTTATCGGGTTTGTCTCCCGGAACACTTGTGGGTATACCGCAATGCTCTCAATACGAGGTAAAATAAGAAAATAAATTCATGAACAAGGGCGAAGAAACCGTTTACCATTGTAAATAACAAGTAAATACAACGCGGTTACCATGGATACTTGTCCAGATTCAGGCGTCTTGACTTCGATCTCTCCTGCCTTGGCTAACGGGTCTTAAGCAAGCCTTGCAGGGCCGGAATCAAGGCTGGTCTTCTGTCATGGCCAGAGTTTCACTCGCCAGGGGTCGCAGATTGTCCGCGGCATTCAATCGCAACCGTCCCTCGCGATACCAGCCGCGCACCTGCACACGCTGGCCCGTCTCCAGGTCGCATGCCGCCATGGCCGGCAGATCCACTGTCACCATGACCTCGCTGCCAAGCAGGGATCGCGCGCAGGCCGTGTCCTCGAACGGCCCGGGCCGGCGCGGGCCGAGAATGCCCGACAGAATGAGGAAACCCGGCGCGGTGTCGGCAAGGTCGCGGGCATCCTTCACGGCATAGGCCCGGCGCGCCCACAGGCCGCGCCGCGCCGCCATGGCTCCTGCTTCGGCAGCAAACAGCGCATCGGAGCCGCTGGCCGTATCGGGATAGACGCGCACGCGTACCGCACCCGCCGAGACAAGCTCCAGATTGACCCAGACCACCGGGCCGAGCCGGTCCTCGGTGCACAGATGGGCCAGCGCCCGGTCATAACGGTCGCGGGTGAGGCCGGAATAGTAAAGACGCACACGCCGGCCGAGCACCATGTCCTCCAGGCGGCGGCGGGCTTCCGCCGCATGGGGCTCGTCCGGCGCGCCATTGCGTCCGAAGGCTGGCGCCTCCACGCCGACAAGCCGCACACTCTGGCCGGTATCGAGCACCACCGCATCCCCATCAATCACGCGCACGACCCGCCCGGTCTCGCCGCGCTGGAAGCCGGACATGGGATCGCCGCCGCCACAGCCGCCAAGGCCCAGTAGCCCCGTAATGAGGAAGAATGCCCACCGTATCGCCACGCACGATACTTAAGAGCATGCGCGGCTAATGGCCAAGCGGAGGTTCAGGCAACCTTGTGACTGGCGGACCGGTGCGGCGCCCCGCCCATCCAGGCGATGACCTGATCGGCGGTCTGCGGCCGGGAGATCAGATAGCCCTGCGCCATGTGGATGCCGGCCTGCTTGACGGTTTTCAGGTCGAGCTCGGTCTCGACCCCTTCGGCCACGGTGTGGAGATTGAGCAGGCCGGCCAGACGCACGCTGGTCGACAGGGTCTCCAGCGCAAAGGCGTCATTGGCCGCATCATGGACAAAGGCGCGGTCGAGCTTGAGGCCAGTAAACGGAAAGCGGCGCAGCTGGTCGATGCTCGTCGCGCCGGTGCCGAAATCGTCTACGCTGAGGCCGAAGCCGGCAATGCGCAGGCGCGCGAGCACTTCCAGCGTGTCGGCATCGAACTCGATGAGCTGGTTCTCGGTGATCTCCAGCGTGATCAGCGAGGTCTTCAGGCCCGCGCCGCGCACGCGGGAGCTGAGCGCGTCGGGCAATTCGCGCTCCTTCAGCGAGGCCGGGCTGATATTGACAGACGTGGCGAGGGTGAGGCCGGCGCGGTGCCAGTCGGACAGATCCTGCACGACACGCTCGAAAATCTCGATCGTCATCTGCGTGATAAAGCCATGGCGTTCGGCAGCCACCAGATGGCCGGCCGCGGAGACAAGCCCGCCATCCTCTGCGCGCAGGCGCAGGAGCGCTTCGGCGCCCGTCACCTTGCGCGCGCCGAGATCAAGCTGAGGCTGGTAGACCGGCACCAGGCGGCCAACGCCGAGCACCTCAAGCAGTTCAGACTTGCTGACAGGCTCGATGCGCCGCGCAGGACGGCTGCCTGGCACGGCCGCGAGCAAGTCGCGCACCGCCGCCTCGCGCAGGGGTTTGGCGAGGCCACCGACGACGCGGATGCCGATCATCTCGGCCACGCGCTGGACCGAAGCGATCACCTCGCCCGGCTCGGAGCTGACAATCCCAAGCGCGCCGGCAAAGCCCAGCTCGCCGAGCCGGCGCACGACATTCACCCCGTCCATGTTCGGCATCTGCAGGTCGCAGAGCACCAGGTCATAGCGCTCCGGCGCGGCCTTGATGCGCGCAAGGCCCTCGGCGCCGGTTTGCGCGCAGCTCACGCCCGCCACGCCGAGCCGGGCCAGCATCGGCTGGATCACGGCGAGGAAGTGTGGGTCATCATCAATGATGAGGGCGCGTTGGACCATGGGTGTTCCTGTTCACCGCGAGCCCTCCTGCGAGAGTGAGCGGGGTTGGAAATCACCCTCAGATCAACGCGAAAACCTCCAAGATTTGATGAATCAATTTGCTTGAAATTGCACAGACCGGCTCAGGCGGCCACGGCCACTTCGGGCTCGGCGTCCAGTCCATCCTGAAGGGTTGGCCAGAGTGGGCTGAACCCGCCTTCGAGATCCTTCAGGATCATGGCCCGGCGCGCGGCGCATCCGGTCTCCAGCAGCAGGACGGCATCCCCGCCATAACGGGCCGCATCGGCCTGGGCCCAAATCGGCTGGACATCATGCTCGCGTCCGCGCAGGGCACACATCCGGATAACGCGCCAGCCATAATGCTCCGGAACCGCGAACAGCACGACGCCCTGGCGCGTGGGCCAGTCACCGCCGGCATCGACCAGGGTGAAAACATGGGTGCGTCCCGACTGGCCGCGAAAGCTCACTGGTCTTTGCATGTTCCGTCTCCGTTCTCGTGATGTGTTTATATTCCTTTTTTGTTCTCTTGCAAGAAATTTTTGGTAAACAAGAGGTTAACAGCGGGTCTCACTCGGGCTGGAGCAGGGCAGTGGCGAACCAGAGCAGGGGCGCCTGGCCATGCAGGTCGCCGGTCACGTTCGGACGGTCGAGATAATATTGCGCATCGTCGGACTGGCCGGTGCCGACGCAGACATCCGCAAGGCGCCCATCCGCGCCGACCTTATCCACCAGCGCCGACCAGGCGCGCTCATAGGCGGCACGGTATTTCGGATCTTCAAGAATGCCTTCGCGCACACCGACACGCAGGGCAAAGCCGAACATAGCCGTGCCGGAGCTTTCCTCCCAGGCACCCGGATAATCGATCAGCTGGCGCCACATGCCGCTCTCGGCCTGATACTCCACCAGCGCGTCCATCATCTTTGCATAGCCCTCAAGCACGCGGGCGCGGTCGGGATGCTCCTCGGGCAGGATGGAGATCACCTCGGCCAGCCCGGCGGCGACCCAGCCATTGCCGCGCGCCCAGTAGAAAGGCGCGTCCGGGCCATGGTGGAACAGGCCGCCCGGCTGTTGCAGACGGTCGATATAGGCCACAGCCATCAGGGCTGCGCGGTCGGCATGGATATTGTCGCCAGTGGCGCGAAAGGCCTGGGCCTGCAGGGCGCCGATCATCCAGACATCGTCGATCCAGTAGCGGGCCTGCGTGGTCAGGCCATCCGCGCCGGTCTCGTCCCACTGCTCCTCGGCCAACGCCCAGCCATAGTCCAGCGCTGCCTTGTCCCCGGTCTGGAGATAGATCTCCAGCGGCCAGACGCCATAGACATTCGCGTCGACATGATTGCGCGAATTGGGAATGGCCTCGTCCAGGATGCGCCGATGGCGCAGGGTGGCGGCGCTAACAAATTCTTCCCAGTGGGTGAGCCCGCCCAGCCGGGCCATACCATAGGCTGTGGCAGCCTCGGCATAATGCGGCGCAACCACATCACCGACTTCATACATCATGATCTCTTCGCGCGAGAGATAGTCGATCGCGACCAGGGCGCCGATCTCGGCAGGATGTGTCTCTGCTTGCGGCCCCGGATCATGCACGCAGGCGGCAATCATCAGCCCCGTGAGCAGCCCCGCCGCGTGCTTCCATATATGCCACATTGCCGCCTCCCCATTTTGCCGCAAGCCTAGGCCAGTCCCGTGTCTTGCGCGAGCCCCGATCCCTACCCACATCCCATTCGAAGGCGTTGCTGCTGAGCGGGACGCCAGAGCTGAAAATCAGGTTCGCCCCGTGCGGACCGTCAAATCTGCCTTTGGAAGGGGATAGAAATGAATCTAGACCAATACACCGAACGTGCGCGCGCCATCCTGCAAAGCGCGCAGACCGCGGCGCTGGCAAGCGGTCACCAGACCTTCACGCCCGAGCATGTGCTCAAAACCATGCTGGACGACCGCGACCAGCTCACCACCAATCTCATTCGCGCCGCCGGCGGGCGCCCGGAACTTGTCGTCCAGGCTGTCGATACCGCGCTTGGCAAGCTCCCGCGCGTAACCGGGGGCGACGGCCAGCTCCGGCTCGACCAGAAGGGCGCGCAGCTCTTTGCAACCGCCGAGTCCGGCGCGAAACAGGCCGGCGACAGCTATGTCACCGTCGAGCGTATCCTGCTCGCGCTCGCCGCAACGCCCGGCACACCCGCTGCCACTGCGCTGAAGGATGCCGGCGTCACCGTGAAGGCGCTGGAAGGCGCCATCGCCCAGCTTCGCCAGGGCCGCACGGCTGACAGCGCTACCGCCGAGGAAGGCTATGACGCGCTGAAGAAATATGCCCGCGACCTGACCCAGGATGCGCGCGACGGCAAGCTTGATCCGGTCATTGGCCGCGACGAGGAAATCCGCCGCACCGTGCAGGTGCTCTCGCGCCGGACCAAGAACAATCCGGTCCTGATTGGTGAGCCTGGCGTCGGTAAAACCGCCATTGTGGAAGGCCTCGCCCTGCGCATTGTCGATGGCGATGTGCCGGAAAGCCTGAAGAACAAGAAGCTGATGGCGCTCGACATGGGCGCGCTGATCGCCGGGGCGAAATTCCGCGGCGAGTTCGAGGAGCGGCTGAAAGCCGTGCTCAACGAGGTTCAGCAGGCCGAGGGTGGGATCATTCTCTTCATCGATGAGATGCACACCCTGGTCGGCGCCGGGAAAACCGATGGCGCCATGGACGCCTCCAACCTGCTGAAACCCGCCCTTGCGCGCGGCGAACTGCACTGTGTCGGCGCGACCACGCTGGATGAGTACCGCAAATATGTCGAAGGTGACCCGGCGCTGGCCCGCCGTTTCATGGCGGTGTTCGTGGACGAGCCGACGGTGGAGGATACCATCTCCATCCTGCGCGGTTTGAAGAGCCGGTATGAGAGCCACCATGGTGTGCGCGTCTCCGATGCGGCCATCGTGTCCGCAGCGACCCTGTCAAACCGCTACATCACCGACCGCTTCCTGCCCGACAAGGCCATCGACCTGATGGACGAGGCCGCCTCGCGCCTCCGCATGCAGGTCGATAGCAAACCGGAAGAACTTGACGAGATCGACCGGCGGCTGTTGCAGCTCAAGATCGAAGCCGAAGCGCTGAAGAAGGAAAAGGACACCGCGTCCAGGGATCGCCTCTCCACGCTGGAAGGCGAGATCGCCGAACTGCAGGCGGAATCCGATGAGCTCACCACCGCGTGGGCGGCAGAGAAGGAAAAGCTGAAGGGTGCCGCGTCCGCCAAGGACCAGCTCGCCCGCGCCGAGGCCGATCTTGCCGAAGCCCAGCGCACCGGCGATCTCGCCCGCGCCTCTGAGCTGAAATACGCCACCATCCCGGCTCTGGAAAAGCAGATCGCCGCGGCCGAAGGCGCCGAGGATGGCGCCGATGGCGGCCTCGTCTCAGAGGTCGTACGCCCGGAACATGTCGCCGCCGTCGTCTCCAAATGGACCGGCATCCCGGTCGACAAGATGATGGAAGGCGAGCGCGAAAAGCTGCTGCGCATGGAAGATGCCCTCAGGAAACGCGTGGTCGGCCAGGAAGAGGCTCTTGCGGCAGTGTCAAACGCGGTGCGCCGCGCCCGCGCCGGGCTGCAGGACCCGAACCGGCCGATCGGCTCTTTCCTCTTTGTCGGCCCGACCGGCGTCGGCAAGACCGAACTGACCAAGGCGCTCGCCGGCTTCCTGTTCGATGACGAGACCGCCGTCCTGCGGCTGGATATGTCGGAATTCCAGGAAAAGCATTCGGTGGCCCGCCTGATCGGTGCGCCTCCGGGCTATGTCGGCTATGACGAAGGCGGTGTGCTGACCGAGGCGGTGCGGCGCCGGCCCTATCAGGTCGTCCTCTTCGATGAGGTGGAAAAGGCCCATCCGGACCTTTTCAACACGCTGTTGCAGGTGCTCGATGATGGCCGCCTGACCGATGGCCAGGGCCGCACGGTGGACTTCAAGAACACGCTGATCATCATGACCTCGAATCTCGGCTCTGACGCACTTGCCTCCGGCGAGAGCGGGGAGATCAGCGAACATGTCCGCGAGCAGGTGATGGCCGCGATCCGCAGTCACTTCCGGCCGGAATTCATCAACCGGATCGACGAGATCGTCTTCTTCAAACGGCTCGGACGCGACGAGATCGACCATATTGTCGACATCCAGATGACCCGGCTCGACAAGCTGCTGGCCGACCGCAAGCTGACGGTGGACCTCACCGAGGGTGCGCGCACCTGGCTGGCGAACAGGGGCTATGACCCGGTCTATGGCGCGCGGCCCCTGAAGCGCGTCATCCAGAAGGAACTCCAGGACCCGCTCGCGCGGCTGATCCTGGAAGGGCGGATCAAGGACGGCGAGACCATCAAGGTGGATGTCGAGGCCGATGCGCTGACCATCAATGGCGTGCCGAACGACTTCGCCAAGGGCGCCGCCGCGCTGAACTGAGCGGCAATCAGACTCGCAAAAAGGCCGGCGTGAAACCGGCCTTTTTCAAACCATCAAAATGATTACGCTCTCATTTCAGCAATTTTCATCGCCTGATGATTGGGCTTTCAGGCATCTTACTCGCCCAAAAGGCGAGCTGTCGCAAAAAAATATGACTCCGAGTCATGATTTTCGGCAGTTAGGAAATCGCCGCTAGGGATTGAAACCTATAGCATTTATTGCGGCGCACAATTCTTAACACTGTTTATGCATGGCTGGATTGCGGTTGGAGGGGTAGCGTTCGATGCTGCGAACGCAAAAGACTTGCTGCGGTCGCGAACATTCGAAGGGCTCCTCCCACCCTGGGTTCGCGGCGCAACTTGGAAAGGTCTTTGACATGTTCCGCACCACACTCGCACTCGCAGCCGCCGCAACTGTTTGCGGTCTCGCTCATGCCGAAGAGCCGCGCATGGTGACGGCCAAGCTCACCTATGAGCCGGCCAAACTGACCACCGAGCAAGGCGCTACGGAAGTTCTCGTGTCTCTGCAACGCCAGGCCCGCCGGGCCTGCCGGACGCTGAGCATGGTCTCCGTCGGCTTCAGCTACGACCAGCAATGCGCCGACACGATGGTGGCCGATGCGGTCACGGCAATCGGTCACGAGAATCTGGCCGAGTCCTACGCCGAACTGGCCGCTGTTGAAACCGCAGAAAGCGATTTCTAAGGCCAGATCCCGGCGTTCCGACGCCGCGTGAAAAAGCTGCCCGCCAGCCCTGCCGCTGGCGGGCTGTTTTTATCGTCCGCCTCGCCCGGGACCAGGCTAGTTGCCCGGATTACGCCAGTAGCCGGTCGCCTCCAGCGCCAGCACCGCAGCGGCATCTTCCGCGCCGATCTCGGTGAGCGCGTCCAGGATAACCGTGGTGTCGGGCATGGCCAGGTCCGTGGGCTCGCCGAGGGTGAGCCCGAGCGTGGAGACCACAACCTCGCCGGCCGCATCGGCCTCGGCGGCAGCGCGGATGGCCAGCATGCGCCATTCATCCCCGCGCACGCCGGACTCGGTCTCGGCACCCGACATCAGCGCGCGGGCCGCCGCCGGCGGGGCCACATGGCGCGCGGCCCAGAGGGCGAAGATCCGCGCGGCATGGGCCTGCTCGGCCGGCGACTGGGCGATATCGATCAGCGCTTCGGCGATGGCCCGGCGCTCGGCGCGCATCTTCTCATGGCCGGCCAGCACCAGCACCGATTTCAGATAGAGCGACTCGAAGGTTTCCGGCTCGGGCTGGGGCTCCGGCGGTGGCTCGACGGCTTCGGGCTCGGCATCCGGGTCTTCGGTTTCAGCGGCAGCATCCTCGCCGCTTTCCGTGTCCCCTTCGCCTTCGGTCCCTTCCGCCGGCTCATCGGAGACTGGCTCGGCCTCGGCTTCCACCTCTAGCGGGGTTTCTGCTTCGGCACCTTCTTCAGGCGATGCTTCGGCCTCGCTATCGGCGACCGGCTCAGCCGTTTCTTCCGGCGCGGGTTCGGGCTCGGGCACAATGATCGGAGAACGGTCGAGCCATGCAGCAGCCTTCTCGAGACGCCCCAGCGCGATCTCCGCGCGGGCAAAGCTCATGGCATAGGGCGCGGTGTCGACATCGCGCTCCAGCACGGCGAGATCCTCGGCAAAGAGCCGCGAGGCCGCCAGGAACCGGGCCGGATTGCCCGCCGAGGCGCGCAGGGCGATGTCGAGCGAGCGCGCCTTGATCGCCGCCGTTTCCTCAGGATCGTCGAGCGCGGCCACGCCCAGCTCGATGGAGCGAACCGGCTCATAGCCCTCCTGGGCGACCAGTTCGCTGTAAAGCTCGCGATGGGCCGCGCCATCCAGCAGGCCAGCCTCGGCCGCGAGGCCCGCAGCGGGAATGCGCACTTCCAGCGGCAGGCTGGTACGCGTCGCCATGGCGGCGGCGAGATCGGGCCGGGAAACCGAGATGCCCTGCTCGGACGGCTCAAGCCCGAGCTTGGCCGACAAGGCGAGGTTCAGTCCGGAATCATACTGGGCCGGCAGGTCGCTTGGCGTATCGACCGACGCCGCAAACACCGCATTGGCAAACCATGGGTCGTCCACGCCCTGAGCCTGAGCCAGTTCCACGGCCAACTCGGCGGCGGGGGCATTGTTCTGCAGCACGGCGCAGACCGCGCGCAGCCTGGCCCAGAACTGGCCTTCGCGGGTTTCCGTCGTCAGGCTGCGGCAGGCGGTGGCTTCATTGCCGAGGGCGAGCTGGAGATCGACCGAAAGCTGGGCCGCGTTCAGCCCGCGCGGATTTTCATCCAGCCGGTCGAGCAGGTCCGACGCCGCTTCGGCCTCGCCAAGCTCGTAGAGAATGCGCGCGCGCTCGGCCAGCACGGCTTCGGCATTCTCGCCTTCCGGGCGCGCGGCCGGCGAGAGCACGACCCGGCGCAGTAGCATGCGCTCGGCAGGGGTGAGCTGGCGCGTGCGGACATCTTCCATCAGTGGCAGGAGGTCTTCGGTGCGCGAGGCCTTCCACATATTCGTCGGCATGGCCGGCTCGCCGCTTTCCAGATAGCCGCGCCCGAACGGATCGATCATGCCGAGCCCGCCGAGCTGTTCCTGCGCCACGGCCGGAAAGGCGAGCGCGAGAAGGGTGGCTGCGCTGAGACCGGTCTTCAGCCTAGAAGACATCTTCGATCTCCATGCGGATTTCGCCCGGCTCCGGCATGCCCTTCGTGGCCTGGCCGGCAAGCCAGAAGGCCACCGCACCGACAAGGGCCAGAAGGACGACGAGGATGAAAAGGAATTTCTTCATATCTGTAGCTCTACTGCCCGTTTCGTGACCGCAATGGCGCGATGCGCGCGGTTTTGCAAATCCGCCGCTTCCATTGCCCTTCGTCCTTTCCCCATATAGAGCAGTGAAGTGACACGCGAAAAGACCATGGGTGCAGACACAGACTCGCTGGACAATCCGGGCAGGAATGAGGCGCCGTATGCACGGCGAACCATCGCACTTGTCGGCCTGATGGGCGCGGGCAAGTCCACGGTGGGCCGGCGGCTGGCCGATGTGCTCGGCCGGAAGTTCTATGACAGCGACGTTGAAATCGAACGTGCGGCGGGTCTTTCCATCTCCGATATATTCTCGATCCATGGCGAGACCGAGTTCCGGCGCGGCGAACGCAAGGTGCTTGCGCGCCTGCTGGACGAGGCCCCGCATGTGCTGGCCACCGGCGGGGGCGCCTATCTCGACCCGGAAACCCGGTCCCTATTGCGCGAAAAGGCCGTGACGGTGTGGCTGAATGCCGATCTTGAGACGATCTGGAAACGCGTTTCTCGCCGCGACACGCGCCCGCTCCTGCGCGCGCCGGACCCGAAAGGGGTTCTCACCCGCCTGTTCGAAGAACGCGAGCCGATCTACAGTCAGGCCGACCTCTCGGTCACCAGCATGGATGGCCCGCACCAGGATACGGTGCAGGCGATCCTGAAAGCCCTGGAAGGATGGCAGGCCGATGTCTGAGGAACAGGATCTCGTGCGCCGCGTCCGTGTCGGCCTCGGCGCACGCAGCTATGACATCACCATCGGGGCGGGCATCGCCTCAGACCTTGCCCGCCTGATTTCGCCCTTCATCAAGTCCCCGCGCGTTTTCGTGCTGACCGACGAAACCGTCGCGAGCTTTCACCTGGAAACCGTCCGTCAGCAGGTCGAAGGCGCGGGCTGGGTGCTGCACAGTTATGCCATTCCGGCCGGCGAGGCCTCGAAATCCTGGGCCAATCTGGAAGCTGTGCTCGACTGGCTGTTGGAAGCCGGCGCCAATAGGGGCGATGTGCTGCTCGCGCTCGGCGGCGGCGTGGTTGGCGACCTTGCGGGTCTCACCGCTTCGCTGATGAAGCGCGGCATGACACTGGTGCAGATGCCAACAACCCTGCTCGCCCAGGTCGACAGCTCCGTCGGCGGCAAGACCGCAATCAATACCAGACAAGGCAAGAACCTGGTCGGGGCCTTCTACCAGCCGCGCGCGGTGATCATCGACACCGATTTCCTCGCCACGCTGCCCCAGCGCGAGCGCGCGGCCGGCTATGCCGAGGTGGTGAAGTACGGCCTGCTTGGCGATGAGGCCTTCTTCGACTGGCTGGAAGTCCATGGCGAGAAGGCCATGGCGCTGGAGCCTGAAGCGATCTCCGAAGCCATTGCCCGCTCCTGCGAGGCCAAGGCCGCCATCGTGGCCGAGGATGAGCGCGAGGGCGGCGTGCGCGCCCTTCTCAATCTCGGCCATACCTTCGGCCATGCGCTGGAAGCCGAGAACGGTTACGGGCCGGAGCTGCTGCACGGAGAGGGCGTTGCCTGCGGCATGATGCTGGCGCTGCTTTACTCCGCGCGGCTCGGCCTGATGACGCTGCAGGATGCCGTGCGGGCCGAGAAGGTGCTCAGCCGCGCCGGCCTCGCCACGCGCATCCCGGACCTTGCCGGCGGACCCTATCCGGCTGCGCGCCTCATCGCGCATATGCGCCAGGACAAGAAGGTGCGTGGAAATAGCGTGCCCCTGATCCTTGCACGCGGTATCGGCCATGCCTTTATCCAACCCGACTCGGATCTCGCCGATGTCGAAGCCTTTTTAACGGAAGCGACCGGGCGATAGGCCCGCACTGAAAAATGATCATTGGAACGGCGATCGCCATTATCTTCCTGCTGGCCCTGTCGGGCTTCTTCTCCGGCTCGGAAACCTCACTGACGGCAGCCTCGCGCTCACGGATGCACAGCCTGGAAAAGGACGGCGACAAGCGTGCTGCAGCGGTCAACAGGCTGCTGACCGACAAGGAAGGCCTGATTGGCGCGATCCTGCTCGGCAACAACCTGGTCAACATCCTGGCCACGGCGCTGGCCTCGAACCTGTTCATCGCCCTGTTCGGCCCCGGCGGCCTCGCCACGGTGGTGGCAACGGCGGTGATGACCGTGCTGGTGCTGGTCTTCGCCGAGGTGCTGCCCAAGACCTATGCCATCACCCGGCCCGACGACATGGCGCGCAGCGTGGCGCGGCCCATCGGCTGGCTGAAGCTGGCAGTGGGCTGGCTGGTGGTGGCCGTGCAGGCCGTGGTGAACATCACGCTACGTCTTGTCGGCGTGAAGGATGCAGGTGCGGCGGTGCCATTTGACGAGGAAATCCGCGGCGTGGTGGATTTTGCCCATTCCGAAGGCGGCATGGAGGATGCCGACCGCCACCGTCTCGTCGGCGCGCTGGACCTGAAGGACCTCACCGTCGAGGACGTGATGATCCACCGCAAGAACATCAACATGCTGGACGCCGATCTCGGCTCGCGCGAACTGGTGATGCAGGCGCTGGCGAGCCCGCATACGCGCCTGCCGCTCTATCGCGGCGACCATGACGACATTATCGGCATCCTGCACGCCAAGGACCTCTTGCGCGCCATCGCCGCCCAGGGCGCAGATCTCGACAACCTCGAACTGGAAGAGATCATCCGCGAGCCCTGGTTCGTGCCGGAAACCACGCCGGTGCAGGACCAGCTCGACCAGTTCCTCACCCGCCGCAGCCACTTCGCCCTCGTGGTGGACGAGTATGGCGCGCTGCAGGGCCTCGTCACCCTGGAGGATATTCTCGAAGAGATTGTCGGGGATATCCGCGACGAGCACGATGTCGCCGTGCAGGGCGTGCGCCCGCAGCCCGATGGCAGCGTGAATGTCGATGGCTGGGTGCCGATCCGCGATCTCAACCGCGCACGCGGCTGGGACCTGCCCGACGATGGCGCGGTGACCGTGGCTGGCCTCGTCATTCACGAGGCCCAGACCATTCCCGAAACCGGGCAGTGCTTTGTGTTTCACGGCTATCAGTTCGATGTTCTGCGCCGCATGCGCAACCAGATCACCGGCCTGAAGGTACGCCAGGTCGAGGACAATGACGAGGTCGCCACAGAGCTGATTGCCGGGAACTAGCCGCTGGCGGAGGTTGTCTCGGCCTCTTCTTCGGCCTTGGCCTGCGGGCAGGTGCGGTCGATCAGGGACTGGGCCGTATCGCGCGAGATCAGCTCGGCGCTGTGGGCGGTCTCCACATCCGCGCGCGGCACCAGCACGAACATGCCGGTCTGGGCGGGAACGTCATGGGAGACCGGCAGGACGACCATGTCGCGGCCATCGCAGGTATTGGCGTGCTGGAGATTGACCTCCTCGACCGTCAGGGGCTTGGACACGAAGCTGTATTGAGCCAGGGCGGGACCGGCCAGAACGGTCGCGCAGGCAAGGGCGGTACAGGTGCGCAGCATGGGGATACTCTCCATCATAACGCACTCTTAACGAATCAGCCCGGGAAAAAGTTCCACAGCCTGTGGATCGGCCTTGATCCGGCCGGTCTGATCGGGTACACGCCGCGTTTGATTTTTCCGCGCGGGGGCTCCGCGCCCGCAAACTCCACGAGGCAGACGAGATGAAAGCTGAAGGCCATCCCGACTATCACTTCATCACGGTCGTGATGAACGACGGCACCGAGTACCAGACCCGCTCCACCTGGGGCAAGGAAGGCGACCGCCTGGTGCTCGACATCGATCCGACCACCCATCCGGCCTGGACCGGCGGTGGCACGCGCATCTCCGACCGCGGCCGCGTCTCCAAGTTCAAGGACAAGTTCAAGGGCTTCATGTAAACGCTCTGAATCACCTGAATTGGAAAAGCCCCGGCCCATGCCGGGGTTTTTTCGTTTTCGAGGTGATTTTTCCCGGAACCAATTTCCGGCTGGCGCGTTTCATGATCGGGAATGACACTCCCACTACCATCTACCCCTGCGCCGGTCTTGAGCGAGGCCGGCGTATTTTTTTGCCGTGCGATGACCCAGATCACGCCCGCAGTGCGCCTTATTCCTGAGGCAGCCTCCTTTCACACATGTGAGGGAGACACCTGATGAAACGCACGCTTATCGCCATGACCGCAGCCCTGGTCTCGGCCTTTTCCGCGCAATCCGCGCCCGCAATCGACGAAGAGAGCCAATCCATGCATTCCTATATCCTGCTCGACCGGACCGGATCGATGTCCAGTATCTGGAGCGAGGCCCTGTCTTCGGTGAATTCCTATGCCGAAACCGTCGCCACCGTCCGTGAGGGCGAGGACGCCGATACCCTGACCACCGAGATCACCCTCTCGGTTTTCGACGCCCAGGGTAGCCTGCAATTCGACACCCTGCGCCGCAACGCCACGCCCGACACCTGGACCGCCGTCACCAATGACGAGGCCAGCCCGCGCGGCATGACGCCCCTGTTCGACGCCATCGGCCGCATGGTCGCCATGGCCGAAGAGGACAATCCCGAGCGCGCCGTGATCGTGATCATGACCGACGGCTATGAAAACGCCTCGCGCGAGATGACCATGGATGGCGCCCGCGCCGCCCTCGACCGTGCCCGCGAGCGTGGCTGGGAAGTGGTCTTCCTGGGCGCCGATTTCGGCCAGTTCAACGATGCCGAGAGCGTCGGCATGGCCCAGTCCAAGACCATGGGCATGAGTTCAGGCACCATGGTGGAATCCATGAACCGCCTGGCCACCAAGGCTCGCGACTACGGCATCGATGAGGAAGCCGAGATCGAGTTCAACGAGGAAGACCGCGCCATCGCCCGCGAAGACGATGTGAAGCAGCAGAATTAACGACAAGAATGCCAAGAGCCGGCAATCGGGGCCGGCTCACTTTGGAAACCCCGGTATATTGAGCAGCCCTTCGGGGCTGCTTTTTTTCTTGGGCGGAATACCCCCAAAATAGCCAGCCATAGCCTCATGGTGAGTATCCGTCTTGGTCAAGTGTGCCTTGGTTGCCAAATTCGGTCGTCCCGGATGAGTGCGTTTGCGAGGATGATGAGTTTACGCATGATGGCGGTGAGGGCGAGTTTGGGTGGTTTTCCGGCGTTGGTGAGGCGCTGGTAGATGGCTTTGCAGTCGGGGTTGAAGCGTGCGGCGACGAGGGCGGGCATGTCGAGGGCGTGTCGGACCTGGGCCCGGCCGCCGGTGACGAAGGCCTTGCCGGTTTTCCTGCCGGATTGTCGGGTCATCGGGGCCGTGCCTGAGAGGGCGGCGGCGGTCTGGCCGTTGAGAGTGCCCAGTTCCGGCATGTCGGCGATCAGGGCGCAGGCCGCTTTTGGTCCGAGGCCCGGGATCGAGGTCAGGATGGCGAATCTGCGGGCGAGATCCTGATCGCTTTCGATGAGGGCCAGCATCTCGGCTTCGAGGGCTTTCAGATGGCGGAGGATCTGGGTGAGGCGTTCGCGGCACTGCCGCTTCAGCAGCGGGCCCTGCAGCGACTTTTCGCGGTTTTTCGCGGCGGTGCGGTCCTTGACGAGGGCGCTGCGGGCGACGTTCAATGCCTTGAGGTCGCAGAGGATCCTGGCGGGCGCGGGGCGCACTTTCGGCTCAAGGAGGGCGCCGAACCGGGCCAGCATCGCCGCATCCATGCGGTCGGTCTTGGCAAGCTGGCCGAGCGCCTCACCGAAGCGTTTGGCCTGGCGCGGATTGACCTTGCACAGCGGCAGGCCAGCCTCGCCCATGGCGCGCTCGAAGGCGCGGTGATAAGGCCCGGTTGCCTCGAAGACGAGGCGGGCGACGGGCCGGCCCGCGATCCACTCCAGGATCGCCCTGAAGCCTTCCGGCGTGTTGGCGAACCGGCGATGGGCGCCCAAGGGGTGAAGGTGGAGATCGAGCGTGTCTTTCGAAACATCCCAGATCCGCAAGCGCGCACCGAACGCGACGCGCTGTTTGTCTGGTCGACCATTCATGGATTTTCAAGCATCCACAACAGCCATGCCTGGGAGCGTTTGGAATTTTCCGAGGATGTCCGAGCCAACGGCGTCGAAACAATATCGCAGCATATCCGCGACGGGCTTGGGGCAAGTGACCGCTAGCAAACAGTTCCATGAGAGAAGCTTTTCGGAGGCAGACCAGCGTCTCTGGTGGTTTTATCCGCACTTTGCGTCGTGCTGTTGCCCTGCTGCCTCCGTAATTGCACGCCGAAAAACCAAAAAAACTTGAAAATACTGTATGTTACAGGGGGCAAAATCCTCAGTTAGGCTATATTTCAGAGCTGCAGAAAACACCAGCTCGATGACAACCACCACGGGCAGACTGTCATCTAAGGCCCAATCATTGTCGTCATATTACAACCGGCTTCAACGCGTTCCGCCTTAGCCTTGTCACACTCTGTGATCCGAACGATCCGAACGACAGAGACAGCGCGACAATGCAAGACGAGGCCGACATGCTGAACTGGTTGAAAAAGAAGGATGCAAGTGGAGCTGGTTTCGAAGTTGGCCAGAAATTCTATGACCTGGAAGTTGCTGAACAGGTACAGCTCCTGCGGTCCTTATCCGTCCAGGCGCTCGATTCTTGGGGACTCTCGGAAGCTAAGGTCAACTTGATCAAGTACCGCGAAAATGCGGTTTTCGCGGTGACTGCAGCCACTGGTGAGCGCTATGCTATACGCGTTCACCGCGCCCATTATCACACCAATGCCGAGCTTGAGTCCGAACTCGCACTCATGGGCGCACTGGCCCGGCATGGCATTCAGACGCCGCCGACCATTCCAACTCTGGATGGCAAGCTTTTTGTCATCCTACAGCACGCTGCAATCCCCGAACCGCGCCAGATTGACCTACTGGGCTGGGTCGATGGCACCCCAATCGGGACCGTGGAAAACGATGTAGAGATGTCGCCTGAGCTTGTCCGGAAAAACCATGTTCTGGCAGGCAAGCTCGCCGCTCAAATCCACAATTTCACGGAAAGCTGGACACCGCCCGCCGGGTTCACACGCCGCCATTGGAACGAGGAAGGCCTGTTCGGGGATAACGCACATTTCGGCTGTTTCTGGAAGTATAAGCTCTTGAGTGAAGACCAGAAGAGCCTTCTGCTGGAAGCCCGCGTGAAATTGCGTGACGAACTCGCCGCATTCGGAAAAGCGCCCGACCGGTTTGGACTGACACAGGGCGATTTCCTGCCTGAGAATCTACTCAGTGATGGGGAGAGTGTTCGGATCATCGATTTCGACGATTGCGGATATGGTTGGCATCTCATGGATTTGGCGACGTCGCTGTTTTTTCTGGTCGGCGAGCCGAGTTTCGACGTTGCCCTGGACGGGCTTGTCGCAGGCTATCGCAGCGAGCGCCTCCTGCCCGATGATCATCTGGCGCATTTGCAAGCTCTGCTTCTGGCGCGCGGCTTCAGCTTCATGGCATGGGCGCAAAGCCGGTCAGAGACCGAAACGGCAAAGGAACTGGGCCCGATGCTGGTTGAGGGCGTTTGCGCTCTGGCGGCAGAGTATCTGGGCAGTGGGCCCGCGGCCGATGCGTTCGCCAACAGCCCCCGCGCGCCCACGCCGGTGGAAACACCGACCTCAAGCCCACTCCCAACGTACAAGCGTGCCCTTGAAGGCAAGGTTGCGCTGATCACCGGCGCGCGCTCGCCGAAGGGCATGGGGTTCGCCGCCGCGCTTAAACTGGCCGAAGCGGGCGCCGACATCGTCATGACCACGCGCACTGATGGCGATATCACGCAAGAGCTGAACGTTCTGGGAGATGAGCGCTTCGATGCGTTCAAGGCACTTGTCGCGAAAGTCGAGGCGCATCAGGTGCGCTGTCTGGCTCTGCCCATGGACGTGGCCGAGGCAGACCAGGTTGCCGCCGTCACGGCACGGGCCGCTGCGGAATTCGGCGGCATTGATATCCTGTTCAACAATGCCGGAACCGCCTTCGGCGCGGCTTTCACCGACACGACCCCCGCAATGTTCCAGGAGGCTTTCGACGTGAATGTGCAGGGCCTGATCCGAACAAGCCAGGCCGTGATCCCCTCCATGATCGAACGCGGCGGCGGCGTGATCATCAACAACGCGTCGATCTACGGCCTCGGCGCCGCCCCTTTCGTGTCAGCCTATGTGATGACCAAACACGCGATTGTCGGCCTCAGCAAGACCATGGCGCTCGAACTGGGTGAAGTCGGCATCCGCGTGAATGCGATCTGTCCGGGAATGGTTCTGACCGAAATGGGGGACAAGGAGTACGAACTGATCGCCCAGCTGGAAGGCTGCACGATAGAAGAAGCCCGCGATGGGCTGGCGCAGCAGAATGCGCTGAAGCGTGGCGCGCAGCCGGAAGAAGTGGCCGAACTCGTCGCCTTCCTCTCAACCACAGCGGCGTCCTTCATCACAGGCGCGGCAATCCCCGTCGCGGCGGGCCAGCCTGCTGGCCTCTGACTTTCCATCCCGCCCCCCAATTCACCGCAAGGAGTTCACAGCCATGATCAGCCGCAGCGAGATTGTTGAACAGCACGAAACCTATCTCTCCAAACACAAGATCCCGCTCTACAGCGAATTTGGCTGGGAGATCATTGAGGGCCGGCGCGAGGGCGTCTTTCTCTGGGACCTGGATGGTCGGCGCTATTTCGACTGTCATGTTTGCGGAGGGGTCTACAATATGGGGCACCGCAATCGGAAAGTTGTTGATGCGGTTATGCGGGCGCTCGGCCATCTTGATCTGGGCAATCACCATCTGATCTCGACCGAGCGTTCGCAATTGGCGAAAAAACTCGTGCTCTCGGCCGGGGAAGCCTCAAGCGGCGAACATATGGGACGGGTCGTGTTCGCCTCTGGCGGCGGGGAAGCGATGGACTTCGCCTTCAAAATGGCGAAGGGCTTTACGGGCAAGTCAAAGATCTTGTGCCTGGAGGGCGGGTATCACGGCCATACCGGCCTCTCCATGGGAGCCGGTGACGAGAAATACACAAAGGCCTGGAATTATCGGCCCGAGGGCTTTGTGAAGGTTGAATACGAGGATCTGAGCCGCATCGAGGATTTCTTCGATGAGGACACGGCCGCCGTCTCGCTCGAAACCATACCCGCGACCTTGGGGATGAACATCATCCCGCGGGACGTCATGCAGCATATTCGCAAGGTGACGCGCGAGCATGGCGTGCTGCTTGTCCTGGACGAAATCCAGACCGGATGCGGCCGCTCGGGCAAGACATGGGCCTTCCAGCATTACGATATCATGCCGGATATCTTTGCAACCGGCAAAGGCCTTTCCGGCGGGATCTATCCCATCGCCGCCACGCTTTACCGCGACGAGATGGAAACCGTCTTCGAGAAAAATCCGATGATCCATTTCTCCAGTTTCGGCGGCAGCGAGATTGGCTGCGCGGCCGCCGAAGTGGTGATCGACCATGCCACCGACGCCGGGTTTCTGGCCCATGTAAATGCATTGTCATCCTATTTCCGCGAAGCTGTGAACGATCTTGCGGCGCGATCGAACAAGGTGGCCGGGCTGAGACAGATCGGTCTTTTCCAGGCGATCGAGTTCGTTGATGTGGCAACCTGCATCGCAACCGTCAGACGCCTGAACGCCAATGGCGTGTTCTGCATATTTTCAAACAATGACCGTGTCTGCGTGCAGTTCATGCCCCCCTTGACCATGACCCTGCAGGAAGCCGGCGAACTGATGGGGCTTGTCCGCCTGAGTGTCGACGAGGCCGAGCCCATTGATCTTGCATCCTCGGACTTCTTTCGCACACAGACACAAGCCAGGGTGCGCAACGTTCAAAGACAACTTTAAAACCGCGATCGGAAAAACTTCGGAAACGAAGACTGTATGTCGCCTGCGAACCATAGGCTGTCGTGCATGTCCTAAGAGGCGCCAGCCGCGCTCCGTAACATTGAACAAATCAAGGGCCAAACGCAGGCGGCTTACATGTCTGGACAGGAGGTATTCGAGATGATCAAATCTGTATGCATGGCTGGTTGCGCGCTGTTGGTGCTTGCTCCAGTCGCCGCGTCCCAGGAGATAGCAACCCAAGCGGAAGACACCGAAAAGCGTCTTCAACCTGTGACCATCACGGCGCAAAAGCGTGAGCAATCTCTTCAGGATGTCGGCATCTCGGTTACCGCCTATACGGGTGAGCAACTCGCCGACGCCACCCTTTCCGATTCCAATGATCTGGCCCGTCTGGTTCCCGGCCTGAATATCGGATTGCCGACCGGCGCAGGCAACCAGCCTGCCATCTTCCTGCGCGGCATCGGGCTCAATGATTTTGCGACAAACAATCTCGGCCCGATCGGTGTGTATGTGGATGATCTTTTCATTTCCTCGCCTGGCGCTCAGGTCATGCAGGTGTTCGACCTTGAACGTGTGGAAGTCCTGAAGGGGCCTCAAGGCACGCTATACGGGCGCAACACGACGGGCGGGGCCATCAAGTTCATCGCCGCGCGTCCAACTGAGGCTTTGCAGGCAGGCCTTACCGGGCAGTATGGCGAGTATGGGACCAGCAAGCTGAGCGGATTCCTGTCAGGCCCGCTGGCCTCCACCGCCCGCGGGCGGGTCGCTTTCGAAAAGAATGATTCCGATGGCTATATCACAAATCAATACACTGGAGCCGACGCTGCAGGGACGGACAATTTCTCGCTCCGCGGTCTGCTTGATGTCGACCTCACGCCCGACTTGTCTGCGCAATTCGGGCTCTATGGCTCCAGCGTGGACCAGCCGGGACCCCGCTATCGCAGTCAAGGGGTACTGAGCCCGCTGGACGCGGCAACACCGTGCGACACGCGCGCCATTCTGGGCAATCAGTGCGTCAATGTGCTGGGCTTTGCCAATCCTGACGGCTTTTATGATGTCGACCAGGACACGGTCGCACATCTGGAAGCAGACAGCTATGCCGCCCAGGCGAAACTCATATGGCAGTTTGACGGCTTCAGCCTGACCTCGATCACCGGCTATCAGAGCCTCGAAAAGACCTTCCTTGAGGACAGTGATTCCTCGCCGCTGAACATTCTGACCGTTGAGTACAATGTGGATTCAGAGGATATCAGCCAAGAAATACAAATCGCGGGAGGCGGAGACAGGCTGAACTGGATCCTGGGCGGCTTCTACTCCAGTTCAAGCCTGGAACAGGACCAATGGCTCGATCTCTATCAGGATCTGCGTCCACTGATCGAAGCTGCCGATCCGGAGATGTTTCCGGGCGGGTTCGATCCGGATGGCGCGGCAATCGGCGTTCCAACCCTGCTGTATCAAACGGTGAATGATCAGGACACAAGCATTTGGGCCGCATTTGGCCAGGCAGACTATGAATTCGCTGAAAACTGGCGCGCCACGCTAGGTCGTAGTCGGGATTT
>DHQO01000031.1 GCA_002408125.1 Hyphomonadaceae bacterium UBA5336
TTAAATCCCGACTACGACCTAAGCGCCTCGTTCCGGGTCTGCTGCAAACCGGTCGAGTTCGAGATTGAGCTCGTCATACTTCTCCGAGATATGATGCGCGCCGGCCGCTTCCAGTTCCGGGCGCGTGCCGAAGCCCCAGGTGACGCCCAGCGAGTGCAGGCCGGCCGCCCGGCCCATCTGCATGTCGAACACCGCATCACCGATCATCAGGCTCTCATGCGGCTCGGCGCCCATTTTCTTCATGGCCTCCAGGCACATGGCCGGGTGCGGCTTGCCTGGCCCGTCATCGGCGCAGTGGATCGTGTCGAAATACTGCGCGAGCGGATGCATGGAGAAGATCGCGTCAATGCCGCGCCGGCTCTTGCCCGTGGCCATGGCGATCAGCCAGTTGTCATTGGCCAGCCGTTCCAGCGTTTCCACCGCGCCGTCATAGAGCGGCTCCCTGAAGTCTTCCTCTGTCCGGCGGGCAATGAAGGCTTGGCGATAGGCCTCCACCAGGTGGGTCAGCGTCTCCTCGCTGGTCCGCTCGGGCGCAAGACGCCGGCAGGCCTCTTCCAGCGCGAGGCCGACAATCTGGCGGGTCTCATCATAGGTGGGCGGGATCAGGCCGACGGCCTCGAAGGCACGCACCATGCTGGTCGAGATCACCTCCCGACTGTCGACAATGGTGCCATCCATATCCCAGATGGCGAGTTTCAGGCTCATGCAGGTACCGCATCAAAGGGGGGGGGGTGATGCGCTCGGCGCCATCACCGATGGGATGGGTTCCGTGCCACATATAGGACGGGAATAAAACCAGCAGGCCTGCACGCGGCCGGTATCATGCGAACGGCTCCATCAGGCCCGCCCCCGCCTCCTCTTCCAGGAAGCCGAGCGCCTCGAAGGTTTCCACCATATGCGGTGGCAGCGGTGCAGTGATGACGAGATCGCGGCCCGACTTGCGCGGAATGACAATGCCGCGCGCATGTAGATGCAGGCCCTGCCCCACCCCGCCGGGCACTTCGCGCGCGGTGGTGTATTTGGTGTCACCGAGAATGGCGGTGCCGAGTTCCTGCAGGTGGAATCTGAGCTGATGGGTCCGGCCCGTCTGCGGCTTCAGCGCGACCCAGGCGGCGCGCTGGGCGGCGGTTGTGATGGTGACATAGTCTGTGATGGCGTGGCGCGCGCCTTCCTGGCCCTGCCGGCCGGGCTGCATCTTCTCGCGATCCTCACCGGGGCCGGAGCCCTTGACCATCCAGCTGCGCAGCTGGCCTTCGCGCGGCACGGGCGCGCCGACGGTAACGGCCCAGTAGACCTTGTCCATGTCGCGCGACTTGAAGAGATCGCCGAGCCGGGCGGCGGCGGCCGGGTGGCGCGCGAGCACCAGTACGCCGGAGGTGTCGCGGTCCAGCCGGTGAACCAGTTTCGGGCGATTGCCATCCTCATCGGCCAGCGCAGCGAGCATACCATCAATATGCCGCCCCTGCTTTGTACCGCCCTGAACGGCGATCCCGGCAGGCTTGTTCAGCGCGATGAGATCGTCATCCTGGTAGATCACCAGATCGCGGATGAAGGCGGCATCGCGCGCGCTGACATTGGCGACCTTTTCCACCTTCTCCGCCTTGCCGCGATAGGCATCCTCGCCGAAGGGTGGCAGGCGCACGACCTGACCGGCGTCCAGCCGCGTATTGGCCTTGGCGCGCGCGCCATCGACCCGCACCTGGCCGGTGCGCAGCAGCTTCTCGATCTGGCCCTGGGTCAGCTGCACCCGCCGCTTGATCCAACGATCGAGGCGCGAGCCGGCCTCTTTCTCGGAGACGGTTTCAGTAACGGCGCCACTGGTGCTCATGCGAACATCCACCGCGTGATCGCAAGACCGAGCAGGACACCGCCAAGACCGAGAATGACGGACAGACCCGCATAAGCCACTGCGCCAAGCATCTCCCCACGCTCGACAAAGCGCGAGACCTCCAGCGAGAAGGCTGAAAAGGTGGTGAAGCCGCCCAGCATGCCGGTCGCCAGGAAAAGGCGCGGCCCCTGGCCCGCGGGAAACCACTCCCCGCGCAGCGCAAGTGCGCCAATCAGGAGCCCCATCAGGAAGCTGCCCACCAGGTTCACGGCAAACGTGCCCCACGGCCAGTCGGAACCGGGCGCCAGGCGCACAGCCAGCTGTCCCACGCCGTGGCGCAGGCTGGCGCCAATCGCACCGCCAAGGGCAACATAGAGATATCCCGTCATGTGCCCCTCTTAATCTGATGCGCCTGTAATCGCCATAGGCACACTCAGGCCGCGCGCACGCGCCGCGCTCGCCATCTCTTCCGGGAGCGGTGCGGATACGGTGACAGGCCCTTTGCCGGAGGGATGCGGCACGGTGATCTCCGCCGCATGCAGCATCAGGCGGCTGGCCGGCGCGCCGCCATAGCGCTCATCGCCGAGGATCGGCATGCCGGCATGAGCCATGTGCAGGCGCAGCTGGTGCATACGGCCAGTTTTCGGCTTCAGCTCGATGAGGGCAGCATCGCCTTGGCTACAGAGAATCTGCCAGTCGGTCTCGGCCGGCTTGCCATCAGGATGGTCCACCACCAGCCGGTCGCCTCGATCATCCGGGATGCGCGCAATGCTTGCCTCAATCCGGCCGCGCGGCACCTCAGGAATGCCACCCGAGACCAGCGCCAGGTAGGTCTTCCGCGCCGCCCGCCCGGCAAAGGCCTCCGACAGGGCCGCCGCCGCCGGCTGCGTGCGCCCTGCGAGGATCACCCCGCTGGTGCCGGCATCCAGCCGGTGAACCATGCGCGGACGCTTGCCGTTCGACTTCGCAAACGCCCAGAGCAGATGATCGAGATTGCGCGCCCGGTTCCCCCGCACTTGACTCGGCAGGCCGGACGGCTTGTCGAAGGCCAGGATATGCTCGTCCTCATGGATGAGAAGTGCGCGGACAAAGTCCCGGTCTGCTTCCGAAATATGTGGGACGGGGCGGTTACGGGCCATGGAATATCAGCCTGGCGCTCTCGGGTGATCTTCGGAGGCATGGAAAACAGCAACAATATCGATCAAGTCACCAGGCAGTGCATAAACAACGATATACCCGTACTTGGGATCGACCAGTTCCCGTGTGCCCTCCAGAAATCCGGGACGGTGCTTTTCGGGAAAGTTTCCAATCTCCCAAATCTGCTGGCGGATCTCGGCAATTACGCGCCGGGCTGCTGCTGGATTTTTGCGTGCGATGAAAGCGTGGATTCTGGCCAGATCCGCCTTTGCTGCCCGCCTGTATCTAATCCGCATTTAGCAGGCCGTCGAAGAAGGCATCCATCTCCGCATCCGGCACATAATCCGGGCTAGCCGCAGCCAAACGGCGACGGACCTCTTCAATTTGCCATGGCGACAACCGGAAGGATGTCATCGCGGGGTCATTCGCCACAAAGGCCTCGATCATCTCGGCCGCCTCGGCCTGCTTTTCATCCGGCAAGGCAAGCAGTTTTTCATAGGCGGACTTCAGCGCAGCGTTTTCCATGAAATGAATATAGCCCTGTTCAGCCTGTCCCGCCACCGCGGGTCTTGCGCAGCTCCGCCCAGCGTTTCAGGCGTTCGGCGATGGGCGCCTCACGGCCTTCGCCCTTCGGTGCGTAGAACTGTCTGCGTTCCATGCCGTCGGGGAAATAGTTCTGGCCGGAAAAGCCGTCCTCAGCGTCATGATCGTAGCTATAGCCCTTGCCGTAGCCCTCTTCCTTCATGAAGTTTGTCGGCGCGTTGAGGATGTGCTTGGGCGGCATCAGGGAGCCGGTCTCGCGCGCGGCGGCGCGGGCGGCCTTGTAAGCAACATAGACGGCATTCGATTTAGGCGCAGTCGCCATGTGTACCACGGCATGTGCGAGCGCCAGTTCGCCCTCCGGGCTGCCGAGACGCTCATAGGTGCGCGCGGCCTCGCCGGCGATCATCAGCGCGGTGGGGTCGGCGAGGCCGATATCCTCGCTCGCCATGCGGACGATGCGGCGGGCGAGAAAGCGTGGGTCCTCCCCCCCCTCCAGCATGCGCGCGAACCAGTAAAGCGCGGCATCGGGGTCCGAGCCACGCACCGCCTTGTGCAGGGCGGAAATGAGATTGTAGTGCTCCTCGCGATCCTTGTCATAGGCCGGCGCGCGCTTCTGGATCAGCTTGGCAAGGCCCTGGGCGTCCAGCCTGTCGCCAGCGGGCACGAGCGCATGGACCTGTTCGGTGAGATTGAGCAGATAGCGCCCGTCGCCATCGGCCATCGCCTTCAGCGCCGTGCGCGCATCGGGCGCCAGCGGCAGGGGCGCGCCAATATCCGCCTCGGCGCGTTTCAGGAGCAGTTCCAGCGCGGCATCGTCGAGCCGCTTCAGCGTGAAAACCGTACAGCGCGAGAGCAGCGCGCCATTGATCTCGAAGCTGGGATTTTCCGTCGTCGCGCCGACCAGGGTGACAATGCCGGCCTCCACGAAGGGCAGGAAACTGTCCTGCTGGGCGCGATTGAAACGGTGGATCTCATCCACGAACAGCAAAGTGCCCTGCCCCGTGCGCCGGCGCGCCTCGGCCTTGTCGAAGGCCGCGCGCAGATCCTTCACGCCGGAGAAGACCGCGCTGATCGCCTCGAAATGGAGCTTGGTCTCATCTGCCAACAGGCGGGCAATGGTTGTCTTGCCGACACCGGGCGGGCCCCAGAGGATCAGCGAAGTGAGCGTGCCGGATGCACGAAGCCGGGTCAGCGTGCCTTCCGGGCCGAGCAGATGGTCCTGCCCGACGACCTCGGAAAGCTTTTTCGGCCGCAGCCGGTCGGCCAGCGGCTGCGGTGCACCGGTTTCCAGACCTGCGGCGGAGAAAAGATCATCACTCATGCGCGCATCATATCGGTTAGCTTTCCCGGCGACACAATCAATTCACTTGACTTGACACCACAGCGAAGAACAATACCGGAACGCACATGGAGGACGCAATGGCCGAAAACCTGAAACTCTACACCAATCCCATGTCACGCGGGCGCATTGCGCACTGGATGATGGAGGAGATCGGACAGCCCTATGAGACGCAGTATCTGCGCTATGGCGAGGAGATGAATGCGCCGACCTATACCGCGATCAATCCGATGGGGAAGGTGCCAACACTGGTCCACAATGGCGCGGTGATCACCGAATGCGCGGCGATTTGCACCTATCTCGCCGATGTGTTCCCCGAGGCCGGCCTCGCGCCGACTGCTGAGGAAAAGGCGCAATATTACCGCTCCCTCTTCTTTGCTGCCGGACCGGTGGAACAGGCGGTCACGAACCGCACCATGGGCTGGTCGAACGATGACCCCATGAAGGCCGGCATGCTGGGCTATGGCTCCTATGAGCGGGCCATTGCCGGTCTGGAAGCCCTGCTCGGCGATGGCCCCTATATCTGCGGCGACCGTTTCACCGCAGCGGATGTCTATGTCGGCTCGGCAATCGGCTGGGGCCTCGATTTTGGCACCGTCCCGGAAACGCCTGCCTTCAAGGCCTATCGCGACCGCCTTAATGCCCGCGAGGCTTACCAGCGCGCCAAGGCAAAGGACGATGCGGCCATGGCAGAGTTCGGCCCGAATATGGGTGGCTGAATCAGCTGAGGCCGGCAATTTGCCGGCCTCTTGATTTGCGCTGGATCTTTGCCGGGCTTCAGATCCGCACTGTGCCGGAAATCCGCTGGCCATTGCGCTCAAGTTCGATGGCCCACTGGCCGGTATCGTCATGCGACAGCTCGGTCTCCAGCTCGTCGAGATTCTCGATATGGGTGCCGTTGACCGAGACGATGACATCGCCTGGGCGTACCACACGGCGGGCATAGGCCCCGCGCAGGACACGGGTCACCAGGATGCCGGTCTCGAAGGGATCAAGCCCGAGTTCCTCAGCCAGGCGCGGGCTGAGCTCGGCCACTTCCGCGCCGGAGAAGGGATGGCGGCCTTCGAGCATCACGCGCTCGGCCTCGGTCGCGCCCGGCGGCGGCTTGAGGATCGGGTGCAGCATGCGGGTCTGGCCGGCGCGCAGGATTTCCATCACGGCGGTCTCGCCGGGTGAATGCAGCGCGGCGAGGAATTTCAGGCCGCGCTCGTCGAACACTTCGCGGCCATCGATGGACAGCACCAGGTCACCTCGGCGCAGGCCTGCCATGTCGGCTGGTCCGTCTTCATAGACTTCGGTGACGATCACGCCGACCGGACGCGTCAGCCCTTGTGTCTTTGCGATATCAAAGCTCACCGCCTCGCCCTTCAGGCCGAGCCAGGGGCGCACGATCATGCCCTCATTGATGGCGGCATCCACCACGCGGCGGACCATCTCGGCGGGAATGGCAAAACCGATCCCGTTCGAGCCGCCCGAGCGCGAGAAGATCGCGGTGTTCACGCCAACCAGCTCGCCGCGCGTATTGATCAGCGCGCCGCCGGAATTGCCCGGGTTCACGGCCGCATCAGTCTGCAGGAAAAAGGCATAGTCGGAAATGCCGACATCAGTGCGCGCGGTGGCCGACACGATGCCCGAAGTTACCGTCTGGCCGACACCGAAGGGGTTGCCGATGGCCAGCACCAGATCACCCACGGCAAGGTCGCGCGTATCGGCAAAATCGAGCGTCGGCAGCGTCTCGTCGCCGACATCGATCTTCAGCACGGCAAGGTCAGTGCGCGAGTCGGCCAACACCAGTTCGGCGGGATATTCGCGCCGGTCCGACAGCACGACTTTCAGCTCTGTCGCGCCGTCGATGACATGGTTGTTGGTGACAATAACGCCATCGGCTCCGACGATGACGCCAGAGCCGAGGGAGTTGGAAACCTGTTCGGAAGGAAGGCCGTAGAACTGTCGGAAGAAGGCCTCGCGGGCGCTGCGAGCGGGCGTTGAGACCACCGTGCGGGTATAGACATTGACCACCGCCGGGGAAGCTTCGCGCACAAGCGGCGCGAAGCTCAGATTGATCTCGGCCTGGGATGTCGGCACCTGGGGCGCCTCCTGGGCCTGCGCATGTCCGGGCAGGATTGGCAAAAGCGCAATCGTCAGCAGCAGGATCACCGCAGCCAAGGCCATAAAGAACAGCTTTGATACATGGCGGGTCATGGGGACGTAACTAGACATGGATTCAGGCTATGGTGAGGCAGATCCGGGCGGTCAATCGGCGATGGGTAACATTTCAGTAATGTGGGCCGGCATCTTCCTGTTCAGCCGCCGCCTGGGCCGCCAGCATGGCAAGATTGTCCTCATGGTCCTTGCGTGAAATCCGGTAGCGGGAAATGAACACCAGCATCAGCGCCCAGAAGAGAAAAACCGCCGGCGCATAGAAGGCGCCGAGCCGGAAAATCGTGTCCGCGCTCACTTCGCCGGGGCTCGCGCCTTCGGGAAAGGCGATGAATGCCAGGATGATGCTGGCCGACAGGACACCGATGCCCTCCACCGATTTGCGGGTGAAGGTCATCACGCTGAAAAGCAGCCCTTCGGAGCGTTTGCCCGATCGCAATTCGGCATCCTCCACCAGGTCGGAGAACATGGCGCTGACAGTCGCGTTCATGGCGATGATGCAGGCATAGTCCAGCGTGGTGATGACAAGGATCGTCCAGAACAACAGTGGCGTGCCGTTTTCCGGCATCAGCCCCAACAGGCGCAGCGTGACCGGGCCGACAGACAGGACCAGCGCCACGGCCCCCAGCGTGAAGGCGGTGAACCGCTTGCCAAAGCGGCGCGACAGGGTCGGCCCGATGGCAAGCGACAAAAGTGCGGAGATCAGCACACTCGCGGTAATGATCGAGCTTTGCTGGCTGGAGAACTCCCAGAAATAGCCCTGCAGGTAATAGATCAGCGAGGAACTGATCCCGAAGGCGGCAAAGCCGGCGAGCTGCGAACCGAACAGCGCCGCCAGCGAAGGCGTGCTGAGGGTCTGCCAGACCTCGCGCAGGCCATCGCGGAATGAGGGCGGAACACTTTGGGCGCGCGTGAGATACGGCACGAAATGCTGGGTGCCGAGGCTGCAGACCAGCATCGAGGCCATGATCACCAGCGCGCCGATCGCGCCATAGGTGCCAAAGCCCGCCGCATCAGTGAAGGCGCTCGCGCCATTGCGCTCCTCCAGGATGAAGCCGAGCGTGGTGGCAGCCATGATCACGCCGCCGAAATAGACCAGCACGGCGCGCTGGGTCAGCAGGCTGGTGCGCGCATCATAGTCGCGCGTCAGCTCAGCATTCAGCGCGGTACACGGCACCTCGTAGAAGGTGATCAGAAAGCGCACGCCGACGGCAAAGCCAACGAGATACCAGAACAGGCCGAGCTGGCCGAGATCGCTCGGCGGGTTCCACAGCATGTAGTACGCCGCCCCGACCGGCAGGATCGCGGCATACATGTAGAGATGGCGCCGGCCGAAACGGCTGCGCGTATTGTCCGACAGAAAGCCGATCACCGGGTCGCTGAAAGCATCGAGCAGGAAAGCCAGCAGCAGCGCAATGCCAACGAGGCGCGGGGGCAGTCCAAAGGCCTGCGAATAGCAGAACATCAGGAAATAGCTGAAGCCATTGCCTTTCACGCCATAGGCGATGCCACCTATGGCATAGGCCAGCCGGGTGAGCGGTCCGAGCCGGGGGGGCGTATCGGTGCGCATGGCAGGCCACTGCCGACAGTTCCGGGGGCCAGCGGGCCGGACCGGCACTGTCCGACAGGCGAGACGCCTATTCGATCATGTTGAGATACTGGATGTCCGGCGCGCCGGCGAGGCAAGCCCCGATCTTGGGCGCTGCGGCGAGATAGTATTCGGACTCGCCATGCCCCTTGAGAGCCTCCTCGGAAGCATAGTGCTCCAGGAAATAGTAGATCGCCGGATCGGTCTTCGACTGGAACAGCTGATAGAACAACGTACCGGGCTCATTGGCCTTCGTCTTCGCCATCAGGTCCTTGGCAGCCTGCTGGAAATCCTCGTGCTTGCCGTCTGCGATTTTCAGCGTAACCACAACACCGATCATGTTTTCCTCCTGGATCTTGTTTTGCCGATTACCTTATGGGCCTTAATGCGCGCGGCAAGGCTCACGCCGGGGCAGTCTGCCAGGCTATTGCTACGGACTGCCGAATTTTCAGTCCAATCACGGTTCGCGGCGGATCGGCGCCCCCGGCACTGGTGCAGTTGTCACAGTTCAGGTCTAACAGGCGGGCCATGCGATTCCTCTCCAGTCTTCCCCTTCTCGGTACCATGCTGGCCATTGCGGCATGCACCACACCCCCAATCGAACCCGCCTCTACCGCGCCGACCACTGAAACCGCCGAGATGGCGGCGGAGGTCGGCACGCGGACCATTCTGATTTCGATCGACGGCTTCCGCGCCGACTATCTTGACCGCGGCGCGACACCCACCATGAGCACGCTGGCCAGTGGCGGGGTGCGCGGAGCGATGCGCCCGTCCTTCCCGTCCAAGACCTTCCCGAACCACTATTCCATCATCACCGGCCTGACGCCGGACCATAACGGCATGATCAACAATACGATGGAAGATCCCGGCAAACCGGGCATCCTGTTCAAGATTTCCGACATGTTCGTGGCCTCCGATCCCGACTGGTGGGAACAGGGCATCCCGCTCTGGGTCTCCGCCGAGCAGCAGGGCGTGCCGACCGCGACCATGTTCTGGCCGGGCTCGGACCATGTCATCCACGGCACGCACCCCTCCCTGACCATCCCCTTCGACCAGCGACTGCCGGACTTTGCCCGCGTCGACATTCTGCTCTCCTGGCTCGATACGCCGGAAGAGACGCGGCCGGAATTCCTGACGCTCTATTTCGATATCGTCGACACGGCCGGCCATATGTACGGCCCGGAAAGTCCGAAGACCGTTTCAGCCACAGCGCAGGTGGATGCCGCCATCGCCCGCCTGCGGGACGGGCTGGAGGCGCGCGGCCTGCTCGAGACGACCAATATCGTGATCGTCGCCGACCATGGCATGGCCGAAGTGGCCGATGACCGGATCATCTCGCTGGAGGAAAAGGTCTCCATCAATGCCATGCATGTCGTCTGGACCGGCGCCTTTGCCGGGCTCTCGCCCCAGCCAGGCCATGAGGAAGAGATCGAGGTGGCCCTGCTCGGGCGCTCCGATCATGGCGAGTGCTGGCGCAAGGAAGAGCTACCCGCGCGTTTTGCCTATGGCGAGAACCCGCGTGTGCCGGAGATCATCTGCCTTGCCGACACTGGCTGGCGTTATGAGACCGGCATGATGCGGGTCTGGCGCGGTTCGGGCGGTGATCATGGCTATGATCCCGATGACCCCGTGATGCGGGCGATCTTCATCGCCAATGGTCCGGCCTTCCGCACCGGCGTGACGCTTGAGCCCTTCGACAATGTCTCGGTCTACCCGCTGCTCGCGCGCCTGATCGGTGTCGAACCCGTGGCCAATGATGGCGATATTGGCGATGTCGAGGCCGCGCTGAACTAGGCTGGCTCAGCCACGGAAGGCGGTCACCTCTAGCTCGAAGCGCATTTCCTCGACCATCATGTCGGCGAGGATCATGGTGGCGGCAGGGCGCACTACCGCCATACGAGCGCCGATGATCGGTTTGGCCGGCGCGACATCGTCCCGGTCGCGGAAGATGTAATGCACGCGCGCAATATGCTCCGGTGCGAAGCCCGCCTCGGCGAGGACGTGCTCCATGGTATCGAAACAGTTGGAGACCTGGGTTTCCATATCCGGCGGCAGCACCATTCGGGCATAGTCATAGCCGGTGATGCCGGAGACAAAACACCAGTCGCCCTGTACCACCGCGCGCGAATAGGAGAGCTCCGCCTCGAAGCTCGACCCGGTGGTGATCAGTCTGCGCGGGGAGGTCATGCCGGGTCTGCCGCCTCGCCTTCAGGCTCATCAGCGCTCTCTTCGGCGGGCGAATAGATGCCGGTGAACCAGTCCATCCACTCGCCGGTCTCGGCGTTCAGCTCGTGGAAGATCTGCGTAACCGTGCCGTCCTCATTGGCGACCCAGCGCCCGCGGAAGGGCGCGACGCGGCCATTGCGGTAGGCGATCTCGCCCTCCAGCACCATGTCGCCATTGCCATCCAGGCCGCCTTCATAGTCGATGGTCGCGCCGGGGCTGACCCAGATCTGGCGCCACTTCTGGATGCCAGGATCGTAGAAATTGTAGCTCTGGCCGGTCGTGCCCTGCACCGAGGTCCAACTCTCGACAAGGAGGCACCCGGCCTCTTCCTTGCGGATCAGATTGTGCCCGGCCGGCGTGCCATCACTGGAGGTGACCGACCATGTGCCGAGCCAGAAATCAAAATCGGTATAGGGTGCCTCGCTACAGGGTGCCGGAGCCTCCTGAGCCAAGGCCGGGGTAAGCGGCCAGGCCAGCAGGCCGCAGATCAGGGTCATTGCGCGCAGTTTCATTATGGTACCTCCAGACATGAAAACCGCCCGCATCCAAATTGGATGCAGGCGGCCATGAAGGTCAATTCAAAAGGCTGGTGACTATTCTGCCGCCACCGGCACCGCATCGGCGGTAAGATCGGTGTAGCGCTTCATGTGGAAGTCGACGCCGCCGAACTCGGATTCGATCATGGTCAGGCGCTTGAAATAGTGGCCGACGGCCAGCTCTTCGGTCATGCCCATGCCGCCATGGATCTGGATTGCGTTCTGGCCGACAAAGCGCGCGCCCTGGCCGATGCGCACCTTGGCCGCCGAGACGGCCTTCTTGCGCTCGGTCGCCGGCTCATCGAGCTTCAGCGTCGCCATATAGGTCATGGAGATGGACTGCTCATGCTCCATGAACATGTCCACCATGCGGTGCTGGAGCACCTGGAACTTGCCGATCGGCACGCCGAACTGCTTGCGGGTGCGCGAATACTCCACGGTCTGGGCATGGGCGACGCCCATCGCGCCGCAGGCCTCAGCACAGAGGGCCGCGGTGGCCTCGTCATTGACCAGTTCGATCAGCGGCAGACCGCCATCCAGCTCGCCGATCAGATGCTCTGCGCCCAGCGCGACATTCTCGAAATAGACCTCCGAGGCACGCCGGCCATCCACTGTGGGATAATCGCGCGTCGTGACGCCATCAGCATCTTTGGCCACGCAGAAGACCGACACGCCCGATGTATCACGCCGGCTGCCGGCCGTGCGGGCGGTGACAACGAAATGGGTCGCCCATGGCGCGCCGATGACCACGGATTTGTGGCCATTGAGCACAAAGCCCGAGCCATCCTTGCGCGCGGTGGTTTCCAGGTCGGCCGGGTTGTAGCGGCCTTTCGGCTCGGCCCAGGCATAGGCGAAGACCTGCTCGCCGGACATGATGCCGGCCAGGTGCTCTTCCTTGTGCGCGGCGCTGCCGGCATGCTTGAAGAAGCCGCCGCCGCAGACGACCGACGGCACGAAGGGCTCGATGACGAGGCCCTTGCCGAACTCTTCCATGACGACCATGGAATCGACCGGGCCGCCGCCCAGGCCGCCATCCTCCTCGCTGAACGGGGCCATGAGCAGGCCGAGCTCAGCAAATTGGGCCCACATTTCCGGCCTCCAACCGGCCTCGGAGGCGACCACGCCGCGGCGGGTGTCGAAATCATACTGTTCGCGGATCAGCCGGGCGAGGCTGTCGCGGATCATGCTCTGTTCTTCGGTGAAATTGAAATCCATCTTGTGTCACTCCCACGAGGTGTTCTTGTCAGCCAGGCCCTACTCCACCAGCGCGGCACAATTGCCGAGCGCGCTGGCATGGTGGAGAGACAGGGGTTTGGCGGCTTCTGTCATGGCAACGCCGACGACAACCGATGGCGGGCCTTCAGCCCATTCCACCTTCACGGTCGTGTCGTATTCCTTCGCAACCGAGACGGTCTCGGATTCCGCAGCCTCTTCGCCGCCCCAGTACACCACATACTTGCGCAGACTGATATCGCCGAGCCCGTTGATGTTGGACTGGCCGTCCTTGCCCACTGTCACCGACACACCCAGACCGGGCAGGTCGAGCACCTCGCCGGGCGCCATCTCCTTCAGGCTGGCAATGGCCTCACGTTCGGCTGCATCGGGGAGAGGGTCCTCGCTGCAAGTGTAGTAGACGATGCCGCTGTATTCCACGCCATAGGCCGCGGCAGGATCCTCGTCCTCCAGGGCGTATTCGGCATAATCTGGATCGTAGAAGATCGTGAAATCCGGTCCGCGGGCGACCACGATGTTCATGAAGCGGGAGTCGTAGCCGCCGCCGACATCCATCCAGTTCACGGTCGTGCCAGGCATGAGGCCGCCATAGGACAGGTCCACGGGCGCTTCGGGTTCTTCAGCGCGCGCTACCTCGCCGGTGCTTGCACACCCGGCCAGGGTCGCCGCAAGCAGGATGCTGGCGACGGTCAGGGAAAACAATGTCCGGGCCATGCGCCTAGAGCCCCAGGATCATCTTGGTGATGATGTTGCGCTGGATCTCGTTGGATCCGCCATAGATCGAGGTCTTGCGCATGTTGAAATAGGCCGGCGCGGCATAGTGGCTGTAGTCTGGGCCGATCTGGAACTCGTTCGAGCCATCCTCGGGGAACCCGCGGAAGTACGGCGCGCCATAACTGCCGACCGCTTCCAGGGTCAGCTCGGTCAGGCGCTGCTGGATCTCGGTACCCTTGATCTTCAGGATCGAGCTTTCCGGCCCCGGGCCCTTGCCCTGGCTTTCGCGCGCCAGGGTACGCAGCTCGGTGAATTCCAGCGCGGTGAGGTCAATCTCGAGCTGGCTGATCTTGCGGGCGAAATCCGTGTCGCCGATCAGCGGCTCGCCGTCGATCAGCTCGGTGGAGGCGATCTGACGAAGCTTCTCGATGCCGCGCTTGGAGCGAGCCACACCAGCAATGCCGGAGCGTTCATGGGCGAGCAGGAACTTGGCATAGGTCCAGCCCTGGTTTTCCACGCCGACCAGATTTTCCACGGGGACGCGCACATCGGTCAGCCAGGTCTCGTTGACCTCGTGGCCGCCCTCGATGGTGATGATCGGGCGCACCTCGATGCCGGGGGTGTTCATGTCCACCAGGATGAAGCTGATGCCTTCCTGCGGCTTGGCCGCCGCAGGGTCGGTGCGGCAGAGGAAGAAGCCCCAGTCGGCATGCTGGGCGAGCGTCGTCCAGGTCTTCTGGCCGTTGATCACATAATGGTCGCCATCGCGCACGGCGGTGGTCTTGAGGCTGGCAAGGTCGGAGCCCGCGCCCGGCTCGGAATAGCCCTGGCACCACCAGACTTCACCGGAGCGAATGCCCGGCAGGTGGCGCGCCTTCTGCTCTTCGCTGCCGAAGGTGTAGATCACCGGCGCCACCATGCTCACGCCGAAGGGCAACGGCATGATCGCGTCGACGCGGGCGTTCTCTTCCGACCAGATATAGCGCTGGGTGGCGGTCCATCCGGTGCCGCCATATTTCTCCGGCCAGGCCGGGGTCGACCAGCCCTTCTTGCCGAGAATCTTGTGCCAGGCGAGGAACTGCTCACGTGTCAGGTCCTCGCGTGCGCCGAGCCCCTTGAGCTCTTCGGGATAGTTCTCCTCGATGAAGGTGCGCACTTCATTGCGAAAGGCGATCTCTTCGGGTGTGAAATCGAGATTCATGGGGCGTCCTCGGGTGTTGTTTCCTCTGCCTGCACACTATACGAAAGCGCGCGAGTCACAAGGTGACGCGCACGTAAACGTCAACGTGCCGCACGACCCTACGTCAAGCTGTCATGGTGTATTCAGCCCTGGGATGCAGGCTGGGCAATGAAGGGCGCACAGGCGGTCCGCATGATGCCGATGGCTGTCGCAGAGCCGAGCCCGCCACCGGTCTGGAAACGGAATTCCACCAGCGGAGACAGATCCAGCCGTTCCAGCGCAGCCTGGTGCGCCGGGCGCCCGGTGGCATGGGCAGCGACCACATGATCGATGGAGCGGTGGGAAATGGCATGCACGACGCCGGCGGCGATCGTGGTGGCGAACCCGTCAAGCAGCACCGGTACGCCCTGGAGGCGCGCGGCGATGATGGCACCAGCGCACGCCGCGATCTCGCGTCCGCCGAGCCGGGCGAGCGCCGCCAGCGGATCTTCGATATGCCCGCGATTGAGCGTCAGCGCCTCATCGACCAGCGCCGCGCGCTTCTTCGTCATGTCCGACGGCGTTCCCGAGCCCGGGCGCACCCAGTATTCCGGTGCCCCGCCATAGAGCGCGCAGGCCACAGCCGCGGCCGCCGTTCCGATCCCGGCTCCGATCACGCCGAGCGCCAGCAGGTCGCAGCCGCCTTCCAGGGCCTCGAAGCCATATGCCATCGTCGCCACGCACTCGCGTTCGGTCATCGCCGGTTCCATGGCGATATTGCCGGTCGGTTTTTCAATCGCCAGCTCGAACACGCGCACATTGGCACCGGCCTGGGTGGCGATGGCCGACAAGGGCGCGGTGCCGCTCTTCAGCGCCTCGATCTGGGCGCGTGTGTCAGTGTCTTTCGACAGCGAAACACCCTCGCTACGCAGGCCATGCGCGCCGGCGAACATGGCCAGCGTGGCGTTCTCGATACGCGGTGGATAGCGGCGCTGCCACTCAGCCAGCCAGACCGCACTTTCGCCGAGCCGTCCGAAATCGCCCTCCCGGCCCATGCCGAGCAGCGCCTGGCGTACCAGTTCGCCCTTGCTGACATCCCGTTCGGCCGCCTGCAGGATCAGGGCGCGCACGTCTTCAAATGGACTGTCGGACGGTTCGATGGGGATCACGGCGGACAGCTTTCCTTTCTGCGGCGGGGCGCGGAGCTATATTGCCCTGCCTCCCGCCAGAGGGATAGATGCTTGTTCAAGTCACACGATGGCATTGACTGCAAGTCAATGCTCCTGCTCGTTGTGGAGGATATTCGACGATTCACACGGCAGTTTAATGACATCCGACCCAATCATTTCACCCTGTATCAAGGTCTGTGCTGTAGACGGACAGTCGGGATGTTGTCTCGGCTGCGGTCGGACACTGCCGGAAATCGCCCGTTGGGCGAGTATGCAGCCGGCCGAACGCCGGGCTATAATGGATGGATTGCCCAGGCGCATGGAAGCGCTGAAAGCGGCAGGCAAGTTGGGAGTGGGTGCGTGAAACTCTACGAACTCGTCGTGGTTGCAGCCGTCGCCGGAGCATCCTGCTTTGGGGCCGCGCTGTATCTTGCGCCGAAGATGGAGCAAGAGGCCCCGGCGCCCGCCACGACCAGCATCCCGCATGAAAGCCAGGCCCAGGAGCTCCAGCCGCGCCTGTCGGCGAATTCCGTCCAGCTGCGCCGGGAGAATGACGGTCACTACTGGGCCAATGCCAATGTCGACGGCACATTCGTGCGCTTCATGATCGATACCGGCGCCTCCACCGTGGCGCTGACCGAGCGCGATGCGCGCCGCATGGGCCTGGACCCGGAAACGCTGGTCTTCGACTGGAAGGTCCGCACAGCCGGCGGCGAGGTGCAGGGCGCCTCGGTCCTGCTCGGCTCGATCCAGATCGGGCGGATCGAGGTCAAGAATGTCGAAGCCATGGTACTGCGCGACGGGCTGGAGCAGTCGCTGCTCGGCATGTCCTTCCTCTCGCAAATGGAAAGCTACGAGTTCCGCCGCTCCAGCCTGATCCTCAGGCAGTAAACGAGTCCAGCAGCATCTTCGTGCCCACCAAGGCGAGCAGCACGCCGAACATCTTTCGCAGGAGTGCCGGGTTCAGCTTGTGAGCCAGCGAGGCGCCCACCGGCGCCATGGTGACGGTGAACACCGAAATCAGCGCGAAGGCCGGCAGGTTCACAAAACCGAGGCTGCCCGGCGGCAGGCCCTCGCGGCCCCACCCGGTGAACACCGCCGCAACCGCTGCCGGCGCGCCGATGGCGATCCCGAAGCCGGCCGCGGTGGCCACAGCCTGGTGGATAGACCGCCCGCACACGGTCATCAGCGACACCCCGAACGTGCCCCCGCCAATGCCCATCAGGGCCGAGAGGGCACCGATCAGACCGCCAAGCCCGGCCCGCCCCGCCCCGCCCGGCAGGTCGTCGGCCAGTTTCCAGGTCGGCCGCCCGAAGAAAAGCTGCGCCGCCAAAATGAAAGCCATCGCGCCGAACAGGATGGTCAGTCCTCGGCCCGGGATATAGCCGGCCAGCACCATGCCCGAGATCGCGCCGAGCACGATCCACGGCGTCCAGCTCTTTACCACCTGCCAGTCCACCGCGCCGCGCTTGTTGTGCGCCATGACAGAGCGCGCGGAGGTCACAATGATGGTCGCCAGCGAGGTCGCCACCGCCACATGCATGGCAGTCTCTTCAAAGCCAATGGCCGTGAGCATGAAGAACAGGACCGGGACGATCACCGCCCCGCCGCCAATGCCGAACAGCCCGGCGGCCAGGCCCGCCGCCAACCCGGCGGCCATCAGGCCGATCAGCAGCGGCCAGTTCTCGATCAGAAACTCAGTCATGCATGCCCGTTAAGCAGGTTCTGCTCCTGCGGCCAGACATTTCCCCTGCCGGACACGCCTACTGGAAGGCAAGTTCAATGAACTCGACCTCGTTATAGGAGATTTCATAGGAGGCGCTGGCCTCGAAGTCGCCGGTGTCCGGGCGCTCGGTGATGTAGACGATCATGTAGAGACGCTCTGCGGTGTCGAGCAGGTTCTCCTCGCTCGCATCATCGGGGTCGAGCACGGTGGAGATGGTGAGTGTGCGGCTGCCCGTCGTCACTTCCTGGATCTGGTCGGCGTCATAAGCATTGTTGCCGCACGAAATGCCGTTGGGCCCCTCGCCAATACGAGCCAGCAGCACTTCGGGCGAGCCGAATTCATAAGCCGCATAGGTGCAGGCCCAGAAGAAGGGCGATGCGTCCTCGACGGTGTGATTGCGGTCGAGTTCGTCGAACAGGGCCGGACTTTCGGACACAACCAGCCGGACAAGCGGCCAGTCGGTGCTGGTCGAATCCCAGTGCGAACCCGGCACCCGCAGCTGGAATGGCGCATTGTCGAGCGGGACAACGGTGCGGTCGACCGAACCCTGGCTGTCCATGACCGGATCGAGTTCGACCGGCTCGCCATATTGCAGGAAAGTGAGGCCCAGCCGGCGTGTGCGCGTCTCACCCGGCGCGACGGCAGGCGCGGGATCGAGCACGATGGCTGTCTCGGGATCCTCGATCGGTGCAGCAGGCCCGGGCAGCAGGCCGGACATGGCGAGCCCCACCCCGGCCACCGCCACAACAGCAACCAGCAGCGACACCCACAGCACGCCATTGGAACGTTTCGCCTTGGGCGCATCCACCGGCGTGATGCCGAGACCGGCCATAAGCTGGGCCACATCACTCTTGAAGGACTGGCGGTCGATCCGCACGGCATTGCGGCGCGCCAGCGGTTTCAGGTTTTCCGGCAACTGGTCGGCGTGGGGCATGTGGGTTTCGCCCAGCAGCACCGGCACAACGGGGATGTCGCGCGCCAGTGCGGCGGCGATCTCCGCGCGCACAAAGTCGCCCGGATCGTCGAGCCGGCGCGCCCCGGACTCAGCGTCGCGCGCATCGAGCCAGTCCCGTCCGATCAGTGCAAACAGCACATCGCACTGGCCGACTTTCGCATTGATATGATCGACGAAATCCACGCCCGGAGGAATGCCGTCGATATCCATGAAGACATCTTTGGGATCAGTGACATAGTCCAACGCGGCTTCGTGCACGCGGTCTGCGGCAAAGCCGCTATCGTCGCGACGATAGCTGATGAATATCTTTGTCATGCAGGTCCCCACGCAACTGTGAAGAATCGTTTACCCTTCCACAGGTTCGGCCTCAAGCGGCTTGGCGCGATTCCGTTCCACGCAGGCCAGCGCTGCATCCAGCACGTCCAGCCCTGCCCCGGCACGCGGCGCGCCTTCGCTGAGCGTGCGCCGCCAGCCGCGCGCGCCGGGCCGGCCAGTGAAGAGGCCGAGCATGTGACGCGTGATTCCCTGCAGCCCGACGCCGGCTTCGAGCTGGCGCGCGATATAGGGCCGGAAGCGCTCGACCGCCTCCATCAGCGCGTCTGTTGTTGGTTCATTGGGAACCTGGCCGGTCTCCAGCCAGCGGTCGACACCGAGGAGAATATCCGGCGTCTGATAGGCCGCGCGGCCCAGCATCACCCCATCGAACCGGGTCATGTGATCGCAGCAGTCCGACAGGCTGGTGATACCGCCATTGAGGATGATGGTGAGGTCCGGGCGTGCCGATTTCAGCTCGTCGACAAGCCCATAGTCGAGCGGCGGGATCTCGCGGTTCTCCTTGGGCGAGAGCCCTTTCAGCCAGGCCTTGCGCGCATGCACGGTGAAGACCTCGCAGCCGGCCGCCGCCACCGTGTCGACAAAGCCGAACAGGGTCTCGCGGGCCGGGTCTTCATCCACGGCCACGCGGCACTTCACCGTGACCGGGATGGACACCGCGCCCCGTATGGCTGCCACACAGGCCGCCACCAGCTCCGGCTCGCGCATCAGGCAGGCCCCGAAGGCGCCCGACTGCACGCGTTCCGACGGGCAGCCGCAATTGAGGTTCACCTCGTCATAGCCGAAGCCTTCGGCGATGCGCGCGGCCTCGGCGAGCTTCTCCGGCTCGCTACCGCCCAGCTGCAGGACGATGGGATGCTCGGCATCGTCAAACCCGATCAGGCGTTCGCGGTCGCCATGGATCACCGCATCGGCGGTGACCATCTCCGTCCAGAGCAGCGCCCGGCGCGACAGCGAGCGATGGAAGGCCCGGCAATGCCGGTCCGTCCAGTCCATCATGGGGGCGACTGAGAAGGTGTAATCGGGGGCGGTCATGGCGCGTCACATCGCGGTTTTCGCCTGCTCCTGCAAGGGGCAGGCCTCACCTGGCGAAGGCGGCGACCAGGTTTCCGGTGCCGCGGCGCACCAGGGCCTCGACCAGGCCGGAGATCTCGGCGACAAAGTGCGCAGCGCTGGGCAGGTCGGTGCCGAAGACCTGCTCCAGACGCAGGATGTCCTCGGTCACCGGCCGCACCGCACCCTTGTGGCGGGCGATGATGGCGCCGGTGACGCCGGCCAGTGGATCGTCGACCGTGTAGGTCTCGCCGGTATCGTCGCGGGCAAACTGCCAGCGGATCCAGCCGGCTACCGCCAGCGACAGGGTCGGATGGGCAAGGCCGGCAGCGCGGCGCACACGGATGGTGTTCAGGAACCGCTGGGGGAGTTTCTGACTGCCATCCATGGCGATCTGATGGGTCTTGTGCTGCAGGGCCGGATTGTTGAAGCGTGCGGTCAAAGCCGCGCAATATTCGGCCCGGTCGAAGCCCTCCAGCGGGCCGAGTGTCGCCCCGGCCTCTTCCCAGATCGCCTGCACAAGCTCTCGATAGCCCGGCGCGGCCATGGCGACATGCACGAAGGGGTGGCCGGCCAGCGCGCCGAGATAGGCCAGCGCAGAATGAGCCCCGTTCAAGAGGCGCAGCTTGGCATTCTCCCAGCCGGCCACATCCGTAGTGAACTGCACGCCGACCCGTTCCAGCGGCGGGCGCGGCCCGGCGAACCAGTCCTCCACCACCCATTGGGTGAAGGGTTCGGTTTTGACCGTGGCCTCGTCGCGATAGCCGGCAGAGGCTTCCAGCGCGTCCACATCCTCGGCCAGCGTGGCCGGCACGATGCGGTCGACCATGGAAGATGGGAACGCGCCATGTTCGGCGATCCAGTCGGCCAGCTCCGGATCGACGGCCCGCGCCATGGCCAACACCGCCTCTCGCGTGCGTGCGCCATTGTGGGGAAGGTTGTCGCAGGAGAGGACGGTAAAGGGCGCAAGGCCTGCGGCGCGGCGCGCCTGCAGGCCGGCGACAAGAAAGCCGGGGGCCGTGCGCGGGGCGGAGAGGTCGGCCATGTCGGCTCGTACGCCGGGGTCTTCGGTGCGCAAGGCCCCGCTCGCCGGGTCGATGCAGTAACCTTTCTCGGTGATGGTGAGCGTGACGAGGCTGACGACCGGGTCGGCCAACGCGGCCACCAATGCAGCCGGGTCTTCCGGCGCGACCAGCACCGATTTGATAGAACCGATGACCTGCTCGCGGTCCTCCACGCCGTCGCGCACGACCATCGTGAACAATCCATCCTGCGGGTTCATCTGCTCGGCCACACGGGGGCTGCGCAGGCTCGCGCCCTGGATCATCCAACCTGCCTCACCCGCCGCCATAAGCGCATCGAAATAGGCCGCCTGGTGGGCGCGGTGGAAGGCGCCGGTGCCGAGATGGACGACGCCACAGGGCTGGCCTCTGTCATAGACTGGCGGCGGGGCAAGGCTGTTATTGAGGCGGGTCATCCGAAGGTCTCCGGCAGCCAGAGCGACAGTGCGGGCACATAGGCCACCAGGAGGAGCACGCCGATCAGCGCGAGATAGAAGGGCCAGATGGTCTTCACCACCTGCTCGGGCCTAGCCTTGCCGACCGCGCAGCCGACGAACAGCACCGCGCCCACAGGCGGGGTCACCAGCCCGATCCCGAGATTGAGCAGCATGATGATGCCGAACTGCACCGGGTCGACGCCGGTCTCCATGACCACCGGCAGGAAGATCGGCGTGGTGATGATGATCAGCGGCGCCATGTCCATGAAGGCGCCGAGCACGAGCAGGACAAGCAGGATCATCAGCATGATCATGGCCGGCTCCGATGACACAGAGGTCAGCGCGCCGGCGAGCGCCGCCGGGCCTTTCAGCAGGGCAAACAGCCAGCCGAACATGCCCGCCGCGCCGATGATGAGCATCACCATGGCGGTGGTCTTCACCGCTCCGCGCGCGGCTTCCAGAAAGCGCCTCGGGCCGAGCGTGCGGTAGACGAAGGCACCGATCAGGATGGTGTAGAGCACAGCCACCGCCGAACTTTCGGTCGGTGTGAACACGCCAAGAATGATGCCGAACACGATGATCAGCGCGGTGATGATGCCCGGCACGGCCATGATGAGGGCGCGGACGAGCACGTCCCAGCCGGGGAACTCCCCCTTGGGATAGCCGCGCCTGACCGCCACGCGCCAGGCCGCGATCATCAGCGCACCGCCCGCCAGCAGGCCCGGGATCACACCGGCGAGGAAGAGGTCTCCGATGGAGACGCTCACCGGCGCTGCGGCGGCATAGATGATCATGTTGTGGCTCGGCGGGATCAGGATGCCGAGAATGGCCGCCGTCACGGTGACATTCACGGCATAGTCGGCGTCATAGCCGCGCTCGCGCATCATCGGCATCAGGGTCGAGCCCATGGCCGAGACCGAGGCCACAGCCGAGCCCGACACAGCGCCGAACATCATCGAGGCGCCGACATCCACTTGCCCCAGCCCGCCACGCGATCGCCCGAACACGGCTTCCGACACCTGCACCAGTCGCTCCGCTATGCCAGTTCGCGCCATCAGGTCGCCGGCGAAAACGAAGAAGGGGATCGCCATCAGGGTGAAGACATTCATGTTCGCCGCCATGCGCTGAAAGGCGACCACGGCGGGAATGTCGAGCAACAGGAAAGTGGCGAGCGAAGAGGCGCCAAGTGCAAAAGCCACCGGCACGCCCATGGCGAGCAGCACCGCCAGCAGGATGAGGAGAAAGGCTAGTTCCATAGCGGCTCGACCTCCCTGCCCTGCCACTCTGTCAGGATGTGCTCGATGCAGAAAAAGACGATCATCGCACCGGAAATCGGGATCGGCAGATAGGCCGAGCCACGTGGAAGTCCCAAAGTGGGAATGTCATGCTGCCAGGTCGCCGCGACGAGCTGACCGCCCGCAACCAGCATGTATCCGGCAAACACGCCCACCACGCCATGACAGAACAGGCGCATCGCCTTGCGTCTTCCGGGTGGGCTGGTGTCCTGGAGCAGCGACAGGCGGATATGGAAGCTTTCGCGCACACCGGCTGCGGCCGCGAAGATGATGAACCACAACATGAGATAGAGCGCGCTCTGCTCGGTCCAGGCCGGCGCGGCGTGCAGGACATAGCGCGCGAAGACCTGCCAGCAGATGATCAGCATCATCGCAACGAGTCCGGCGGCTGACAGAAACATCGCGCCCTGGCTCAGCCATCTGGATATCCGGTCCATCATGCCTGGCCCTCCACCTCGGCGATTGAATCGGCCAGTGCGCGCAGCTCCGGCGTGGTGAGATACCTGTCCCAGACCGGCCGCGAGGCCTCGCGGAAGGGCGCAGTGTCGGGCTCGATCACGGTCACGCCGCCGGCCATGACGATTTCTCGGGAACGTGCCACCCGCGCATCCCAGATCTCGCGCATCACCGGCACGCTCTCCTTCGCGCACTGGCGGATGAGCGCCCTGTCCTCATCGGTCAGCTTCGCCCAGCGGCGCGCTGACATGACCAACACTTCCGGTGCCATCACATGGCGGGTCAGGCTGTAATAGGGCGCAACCTCGAAATGGCGGGTGCTCTCATAGGAAGGCCAATTGTTTTCCGCCCCGTCGACCACGCCCTGCAGGAGGCCCTGATAGACCTCTGAGAACACCATGGGCGTGGCATCCCCGCCCAGGGTCTCGACCATGGAGACATAGAGATCGGAATTCTGCACCCGGATCTTGAGGCCCGCGAGATCGGACGGCTCGTGGATCAGCCGGTCGCGCGTATAGAAGCTGCGCGCCCCGCTGTCGTAGAAGCACAGGCCAATCAGGCCATGGGGCTCCAGCGCCTTGAGGATCGCCTCGCCCGGCGCGCCGTCCATGGAATTGCGCATGTGCTGGATGGAGCGGAACATGAAGGGCAGCGCCGGCACCAGCGTCTCGCGCGCGATGGTGTTGAGCGGCGCCATGTTGATGCGGTTGAAATCGAGGCCGCCGAAAATGGTGATTTCCAGCGTGTCCTTTTCCGCGCCGAGCTGGCCGCCGGCGAAGATATCCATGCGCAGGCGCCCGCCGCTGCGCTCTTCCAGCAGCTTCGCCATATGCTCGACAGCGGCCACGGTGGGATAGCCGGGAGGCTGGGCATCGGCGCAGCGCAGGACGCGCGCCCCTGCCCGGCTGCATCCTGTCAGGGTTGCAGCGGCCAGCCCTCCGGCAATCAGGCTCCGCCGGGTCGGGGTCACAGCTTGTAGGCGCGCTTGGCCAGATTGTAGGCGAGATCGCCGGCAATCACGGCCGCCTCTGCTTCCGGCAGGCGGTGCTCGGCCACCAGATGGGCGAGCCAGACGCAGTCCATCCGCCGGGCCACATCATGGCGCGCAGGAATGGAGAGGAAGGCGCGGGTGTCGTCATTGAAGCCGACCGTGTTGTAGAAACCCGCCGTCTCGGTGGTGCGCTCGCGGAAGCGGCGCATGCCTTCCGGGCTGTCATGGAACCACCAGGGCGGCCCGAGTTTCATTGCCGGATAATGGCCCGCCAGCGTCGCCAGTTCGCGCGAATAGCTGTCTTCGTCCAGAGTGAAGATGATCAGCGTGAAATCGGGATTGTTGCCGAACTTGTTCAGCAGCGGACGCAGGCTGGCGACATAGTCCGTCGCGGTCGGGATATCGGCGCCCTTGTCACGGCCGAAGCGGCGGAAGACCATCTCATTATGGTTGCGCCAGCAGCCGGGATGGATCTGCATCACCAGCCCGTCATCCTGGCTCATCCGCGCCATCTCGGTCAGCATCTGACCCCGGAAAAGCTCGCGCTCGGCGGCCGTGCCACCGCCATCGCGGATCGTGTGGAACAGGGCCTCGCTTTCGGCAGGGCCGAGATCGGCGGTGAAGGCGGTCGGGTGGCCATGGTCGGTGGAGGTCGCGCCATGATCGCGGAACCAGGCGCGCCGGTCCTTCAGCGCATCGAGATAGCCGAGCCAGCTGGTTGTATCGCAACCGGTGATGTCTGCGAGCATCTCCAGATTGTCCTCAAACCCCTCATAGTCCGGGTCGAGCACATTGTCCGGCCGGAAGGTGGTGACGACTTTCCGGCCCCAGCCATCGGCCTTGAGTTTCGCGTGATGAGCCAGCGGATCGAGCGGGTCCTCGGTGGTGGCGATCACCTCGATATTGAAGCGCTCGAACAGGGCGCGCGGGCGGAAGGCGTCCGTCTTCAGCGCCGCGTCCATGGTCTCGTAATAGAGATCAGCCGTCTCCGCGCTCAGCACCACATCCAGGCCGAACACGTCGCGGTAGACCCAGTCATGCCACATGCGCGAGGGCGTGCCGGAAAAGAGGTGATAGTTCTGCGCGAAGAGGCGCCAGACCTTGCGGGGGTCTTCCTCGACCGGCTTGCCCCCGGGACCGGTTGTCGCGATGCCGAGATCCTCCAGCGCGATGCCCTGGCTGTAGAGCATCCGGAAGACATAGTGATCCGGCGTGATCAACAGTGCCGACGGGTTCGGGAACAGTTCGTTATTGGCAAACCAGCTGGGATCGGTGTGCCCGTGCGGGCTGATGATGGGCAGATCCGCGACCGGTTCGTAAAGCCGGCGCGCGATGGCGCGCAGCCCCACGTCTGCCGGGAACAGCCGGTCGGGATGCAACTCAAGTGGTGCCGCCATGGTCCTGAACCTCCCTTGGCCTGTTATGATATTGTGCGTCAGGCCTTGAATATTGATAGCGTTATCATGCTACAAGGGCCATAGAAAAGGGTAAGCTGGCTTTTCCGCACATTGCCCATGCAGATCAAGGGGTGAGGGAGCCCGCCGAATATGAAGATCACGCAGGCCAGGGTCATCGTCACCTGCCCGGGACGCAATTTCGTGACCCTGAAGATCAAGACCGATGAAGGCGTCTACGGCATCGGCGATGCCACGCTGAACGGACGCGAGAAGGCCGTCGTCGCCTATCTGGAAGAGCATGTGATCCCACTCCTGATCGGGCGCGATGCCAGCCGGATCGAGGATATCTGGCAGTATCTCTATCGCGGTGCCTACTGGCGGCGCGGGCCGGTGACGATGAGCGCCATCGCCGCCGTCGACACCGCGCTCTGGGACATCAAGGGCAAGGCGGCCGGCCTGCCGGTCTACCAGCTGCTGGGCGGGGCCTCGCGCGATGGCGTGATGGTCTATGGTCACGCCAATGGCAACGATATCGCCCACACGATCGACGAGGTCGGGCGCTATATCGACCTGGGCTACAAGGCCGTGCGCGCGCAGTGCGCCATTCCCGGCGTGAAGGGCACCTATGGAGTGGCGAAAGGCACGATGTATTACGAGCCCGCCGACAGCGCCCTGCCGGAAGAGACCGTCTGGAGCACGCCCGCCTATCTCAACCATGTCCCGAAACTGTTTCAGGCCCTGCGCGAGGCGCATGGGCCGGACGTGGAACTGCTCCACGATGTCCACCACCGCCTCACACCCATCGAGGCCGCCCGGCTCGGCAAGGCGCTGGAGCCCTATCGCCTGTTCTGGATGGAGGACGCCACGCCGGCGGAGAACCAGGACGCCTTCCGCCTGATCCGCCAGCACACGGTCACGCCGCTGGCTGTCGGCGAGGTGTTCAACACCGTGCATGACTGCCGTACCCTGATCGAGAACCAGCTGATCGACTATATCCGCACCACGGTCGTGCATGCCGGCGGCATCACGCATCTCAGGCGCATCGCCGATCTCGCCGCCCTCTACCAGGTGCGCACCGGCAGCCATGGCGCGACAGATCTGTCACCGGCCTGCATGGGCGCGGCGCTGAATTTCGATCTCTGGGTCCCGAATTTCGGCATCCAGGAATATATGCGCCACACCCCGGAAACCGACGCGGTCTTCCCGCATGCCTACACATTCGAGAACGGCTACATGCATCCGGGCAATACACCCGGCATCGGTGTCGATATCGACGAGGCGCTGGCGGCGAAATACGAATACGATCCCAAACAGCTTCCCATCGCGCGCCTGACCGACGGCACAATGTGGAACTGGTGACGGCATGGGGGGGCGGATCGCCATTATCGGGGAGCCACTGCTGGAGCTTTCCCATCCCGGCGCGGAGGTGTTCGGCCCGGCCCAGTTCGGCTTTGCCGGCGATACGCTGAACACGGCGGTCTATCTCTCACGCCTCGGCACCGAGGTGGACTACGTCACCGCGCTCGGCCTCGACCCCTATTCCGAAGCCCTGCTCGCGGCCATGCGGGCCGAAGGCGTCGGCACGGAGCTGATCCTGCGCCATCCCTCGCGCGTGCCGGGCCTCTACGCCATCCAGACCGATGCGAGCGGCGAGCGCAGCTTCACCTATTGGCGCAGCGAAAGCGCGGCGCGGGAATTCTTCGACATTGCCGGCGGCGACCAGGCGCTGGATGCCGCGCGTGCCTGCGATGCGCTTTATCTCTCCGGCATCACGCTGTCGCTATTCGACAGGGCCGGACGGCAAAAGCTCGCCATCCTCGCCGACGAGATGCGCCGGGCCGGCAAGCCGGTGGTCTTCGACCCCAATTACCGCGCTCGCGGCTGGCCGACGCCGGAGGCCGCCCGACAGGCCTTTGCCGGCTTTGCCCGCAACGCCACCGTGGTGCTGCCGACGCTTGATGACGATGTCGCCCTGTTCGGCGCCCAGCCGATGGCGAGCCATACCGGCTACTGGCAGGGGCTCGGCGTGGAGACCGTGGTGGTGAAATGCGGCGCGGATGGCGCGCACATCTTCCAGCGCGGCAAAGCCGCCATACATGTGCCGGTGCCAAGGCCGATCACGCCGCGTGACACCACCGGGGCGGGCGACAGTTTCAACGCCGCTTTCCTGCACCGCTGGCTGTCGGGCGCGCCACTTTCAGATGCTGTGCTGGCCGGCCACGAACTGGCCGGGCGCGTCGTACAGCATCCCGGCGCGATCCTGCCACTTGCCAGCATGCCCGCCGTGACGATCACGCGTGAGGCCACCTAGAGAAATGCCCTGACCACAAGCTCACATCCAGCCTCATGGTGAGCGGAGACGAACCATGGAGGCGTGAAACAGAGAGCTGCTCTCTCCATCCCGCCCTCGCCCTTTGTCTCCGCTCAGGATGAGGGCTCTGGCGGAGCGAGGCAAAATAGTGAGCTAGCCATAGGCCCGGTAGCCCTGAGCAATAGCCAGAGTCAGCTTGTGCATCTGCCGGTCGATGGTCTTCAGCGGCGTGATGATCTCCGCATGCACCTGGTCATAGCCCTGCGGTTCGGCGGCGGTGGAGCCTGAGATCTCGCGCAGCGTGTCGATGGCCGGCGCTGAAGCCGGGAAAGCCTGCTCCAGCAGGCCCGCCAGTTCGCCGATGCGCATCTCGCGCGCCAGCTCCATCAGGTCTTCCAGGCTCGCATCATGGCGTCCCGACAGGGTGGGAATGCGTGCGGCGAGGCTCAAGACGCGCATCATCAGGGCCTGACGCATCGCGTGCAGGACATGCAGGTCGAGCCGGGCGGCATGGCGTACTTGCGGGCGCGGAGCATCGTCGAGCTGGGCCAGCATCTGGTCGAACTTGAAGAGGTCGAGCGAGAAATGGTCCGCCGTGCGGCGGATGGAGAGATAGGTCTCGCCGTTGCTGAGGCTGTAATAGACCCGGCGATAGGAAACTGCAGACAGCGGGTCTTCCTGGCGCGAGACCGCCGCCCAGAAGCTCGGATCATAGACGCTCGCATAGGCGCGCAGGGCCGGGACCGAGGTGATGATCCGCGCCTTCAGAGCGAGGTTTACCAGACTGCGCATGCGCGGGGATGTGTTGATCAGGCTCACCAGCCGGTCGGTCTCACGCCGGATGGCAGAGCCAATCCCGGCCGCCGTATTCACCGGCGCGCCGAGCTGCTGCAGCGTGGCATTGTGCGAGATCGCCCGCAGTGCGCGCGGCCCGGTCGGCCCGCCTGAACGCCGGCGCTGGCGCGAGCCGGCCCGGACCAGGAAATTGGTCGCGAAATCGCTGAGCAGGCGGCCATAATCGGCCTCGCCGAACAGGCGCTCGTGCCACGCACGCAAGGAGCGATAGCTGTCCCAGACAAAGCCGGTGTCGGTGTAGAACGGATCGGCGCTGCAATCCTCCGGCTCCGAGAGGAGATGCTCGCAATAATTGCCATAGGTCACGGCGGCGAGCGCGGGGCTCTGGAAATGCATGAAGCCGTCCCCGCCCTGGAAGCTCACCTCATGGCGGAGGCGCAAGTTGCGCGTGCGCGCCTGCCAGCGCGTCCAGGGTGTGAGAACATGGTCGAAGCGCTGCTGGAAGCTGCCCGGCCAGGCGCCCCGGCCCATGGATTCGCCGTGTGTGTTAAAGAAGAGCAGCCCGAGCGAGGCATCCTTGGCCGCCAGCGCACGGATGATGAGATTGTGGATTCGCTCGATCGCCATGTCGGCGGCGACCTGGCCGATGAACCGCCCGGCATCGGAAAAACCGAGCTGAATCGACAGGTGCCCGCGCGTGCGCAGATAAGCCATGAATTCCGGCTCATCGAGCAGGCGCTGGATGAAGCGCCCGCCGGTTTCCAGCGCCTCGGGCGTCTCGAACAGGGGCGAGATGTCGAGCTTGTGGTCGACCCCGTGCTGGCGAGCAAGATACAGTGCCCCCATCACCGTGGCGGGGTTTTCCGATTCCGCGATCAGGAAGCGGATATCCGAGCCGGCATCGATATATTCCAGCATCAGCGCGCACATCATGATCTGGCGCCGCGCGGTGGAGCGCTCCAGGAAAAGCTCGGCGAAGTCCGGCTTGCGCGTGCCGCTCACCCCGGCCTTGTCCGAGAGCTGTTTCAGGGCGAGACGACCGAGATCGCGGTCTTCGGTTTCCAGGCCAAGATCGCGGCTGATGACGGCGCGCACCTGGGCGGCGTTGACGCGCAGATGGATGCGCGCGGTGCCGAGCTGCAGGGCCTGCATTTCCGCGCGCAGGGCACAGAGCTTTCGCGCCAATCCCTCCCCTGCCCCGTCCAGCTCGCTGTCGAGCACGGCGGTGATATCGGCAACATCGGTGATCCGGTCGGCGTTTTCGGCCGTGAGAACCCGCGCGGCATCGACCAGCAATTCCGGCTGGCTGAGATCCTGGGCGAAAGCAAGCGCCTCTTCGCGAGCGCGAACCGCGGCGCGCGCGAGCTTTTTCGCAAGGCCGCCCAGCGCATCGGAGGTCGCTTCGGCCGCAAGCTCGGCGACGCGGTCGCCATAACGGTCGAGCTGCACCGCCTTTTCCGACAGGCGCAGGGCAAAGCTCTGCCACCACTGGATGTCGGTGCGGCCATCCAGGTCATAGCCGACCCAGCTTGCAAGCGTCGGCAAGGCCGGGCGCAACGCGGCGAACCTGTCTGGGAACCGCGCGGCGGCAACCTCGAAGACGAGCGCGGCATAGCCGGCCATCGCCGACTGGGCATGGGCAAGCACATCCTGGGTCTCGGCATGCTCACCCTGCAGCGAGATCGAGGCGGCCCAATCGCGGCCATCGGTCTCCAACGCGGATTTCAGCACGCGGCGAGATTTCGCGCCCGGCGCCTCGGCCTGGGCGGCGAGCGCGCGACGCGCCTCAAGGGACAGCGCGAAGGTGGGGTGGGCGGTCAGCACGATGCCGCCGGAGGAGGTTTCCAGCTCCGCCGCAAAGGCATCCCAGCCGGCATCGGCCAGCTCACCCAGCCGGGCGCGCAGGCGCGCATTCACCTGCCCGGGATCGCCATCCTCGTGCTGGGCGCGGAAGGCCTCGGCGCGCTTGAGCGCCTGGCCGAGGTGAACCTCGTCGATCAGGCTCTCGGTTGCCTGAAGATCGGTCTCGCCACGCTCCAGGCTGCGGAACAGGGTCCGCGCTACGGCGAAGACGGAATTGGTCTGCGGATCCTCGTCGATCCGCTCGGCATTGGCCTCAAGTTGCTGTCTGGCCGCTTTCAGGGCCTGGCTGGCTTTGGGAGCAGTCATGTCAGGTCCTTCCGTGTGTCCACAGCAACTGTGTTGGCGCTATCTATGCGTCCGGCGAAAGCCCCAGCCTCCCAGACTCCGGAAATAGCTTGCGATTCTCCGGCCCGTCCGCGCTCACGCCAGCCATCGCTGTCCCTGCGAATACGCAATCATGCGCCCTGCGTCAAAGTCGCCGTAATCCGATTGTTACGCGAGCGTGGCGCCAAAGGCACGACCCGCATCACCACGCTGTTTTTATACTATTTTTCTTCTTTTTCAAAGTCCTTCCAGAGCCCGAAGAACCTGAATTGTGCGCTGCAGCTCACCGTATTCGCAGAACTGTCATGCAGTTGTCTCCGAACTGTCACCCAACAGTGGCATCGGCGCCGGGTTGGTTCATTTTGAGGGGTCTTCAATGTCCAAACTCGCTCGCAAGCTCCTGGCAGCCACGCTGCTTTCCACTGCCGGGGCCGCCGGCCTCGCCCACGCCGATCATATCGAAGGTATCGTCACCGATTCCACCGGAACCGCTCCGCTGGAAGGCGCCATCATCAGCGTCACCGGGATCAACCGTGAAGCCACCACCGACCGCTTTGGTGAGTATCGTCTGTCGAACATTCCGGCCGGCGATTACACGGTGACGGTGTCCTATATTGGCGCCGACCCGATTTCCCAGACCATCACGGTTCCCGCCGCCGGCACGACCGCCGATTTCACGCTCGGTGCGAATGTCCGCTATCTCGACAACGTCCTGGTGGTCGGCTCGGCCGCCGCCCAGGCTGGTGCCATCAACCAGCAACGCGCGTCCAACTCGATCATCTCGGTGATCGACTCTGACGGTCTCGGCAACTTCCCCGATACCACGGTGGCCGACTCCCTCGCCCGCGTGCCCGGCCTCTCGATCGAGACCGACCAGGGTGAAGGCCGCTATGTGTCGATCCGCGGCATCAACACCGACCTGATCGCCGCCTCGATCAACGGCGTGCGCACCCCTTCTCCGGAAGACCGCCGCGGCGTGCTGCTGGACGGCGTGCCATCGGATCTGCTCGACGGGATCGAAGTGCAGAAGTCGCTGACGCCGAACCTCGACGCCGACAGCTTGGGCGGTTTCATCAACCTGAAGACCGTTTCGGCCTTCGACCGCGACGGCCGCTTCATCCGCGCCAAGATCGAAGGTGCCTATAACGAGATCAGCGAAGAACTGTCTCCGAAGGCGACCCTGTCCTACTCGGAAACCTTCAACGACACCTTCGGCGTGGCGCTGTCGGCCAACTACCAGGACCTGCGCATCGAAGCGCACAACAACGAGGCCGACGAGTGGAGCCTGTTCGAGGGCACGGACCAGTACTATCTGTCGGACGGCTACCAGCACCGCTGGTATGGCATCAACCGCGAGCGGATCGGCTTCGTTGCCAATTTCGACTGGCGCGCCACCGAGAACACCGATCTCTACCTGCGCACGCTCTTCAACAATTACGAAGACGACGAGGTTCGCAACGTCCTGGAGTTCCGCAATCTCGGCGACATCATCGATGAGGATGACGACGAGAACGAAATCATCGCCGACGGCTCGACCCTCACCGATACCTCCGCCACCTTCCCGCTGAACGAGGCCGGGGCGGAAGTCCGCGTCCGCCGCGAGGTCCGTCAGATCCAAACGATTGCGCTGGGCGGCGAAACAGCCTGGGACAACTGGGAAACCGACTACGAGATTTCCTACGCCTATGCCGAGGAAGACGACAGCGATAACCATGATGTGGCGTTCCGCTATGAAGACATTCAGGACGACTTCCCGGAAAACATCACGGTCGACTATTCCAACCCGGAAACGCCGACCTTCAGCGACGGCGCCCTCCTCGACGGCATCTATGATCCGGCCAACTATCTGATGGATGCATTCGAGCGTGAATTCACCACGAACGAAGACACCGAGATCTCCGCGAAGTTCAACATTTCGCGTGACAGCCTGATCGGCAACACGCCGGTCACCTGGCAGGCTGGCCTGAAGCTGCGCGACCGTGAAAAGACCCGCGACGTCAACGTGCTGGTCTATGAAGACGAGACGATCAATCTGGCCGACTACTCCCGCGGCAACTACATCTCCGGATGGCGCCTCGGCAACATGCAGCCGGCTTGGCCCGATCCCGATCTGACCCGTGCGATGCGCGGCATGTTCGGGCCCGACGATCTTGATGAAGAAGGCAGCTTCTTCGACTCCAACGGCGAAGACTACACGATCGACGAACAGATCCTTGCCGGCTACGGTATGGGCACCTTCGACTTCGGTCCGCTGACCCTGGTAGCCGGTGTGCGTGTCGAACAGACCAACACCGACCTTGAAGGACGTGTTGTCCTGGAAGACGAACTGGCGGCGACCGTCACGAGCTTCTCCAGCGACTACACCAATGTCCTGCCGAGCGTGAACGCGAAGTACGAGTTCAACGACAAGCTGATCGGCCGTGCGGCCTTCTACACGGCTGTGGTGCGTCCGGCCTTCGGCGAGATGGCGCCCTTCTTCTTCATCAATGATGACCGTGATGAAGCCGAAATCGGCAACCCGAACCTCGATCCGCTGGAAGCCAACAACTTCGACCTCGGCCTTGAGTTCTACCCGACCGAACTGTCCGTCATTTCGGTTGGCGTGTTCTACAAGGACATCTCGAACGCGATCTTCCCGGCGACCTTCGATATCGGTGATGTGCCCGCCAATATCGACCTGTCAGGCATTCCGGCAGAATTCCTGAACGGCATCGACGAAGGCGACGAGATCAGCCCCGGCGTCGAAGATGGCGGCGAAATCGAGGAAGTTTCGACCTTCATCAATGTCGGCTCCAGCGAGCTGCTCGGTGTCGAGTTCAACTATGTCCAGAACCTCGGCGACCTGAGCGACGCCCTGGACGGCTTCCTTGTGTCAGCCAACCTGACGCTGACCGACAGCGAGGCCACGCTGCCCGATGGCCGCGAGGTGCCCTTCCTGAAGCAGTCCGACACGATCTGGAACCTGGCGGTCGGCTACGACAAGGGTCCGTGGGACCTGCGCGTGTCGGCGAACTATCGCGGCGACTATCTCGACGAGCTCGTCGATGAAGACCTCGACCGCACCACCGATGACCGCCTGCTGGTGGAAGCTTCGGCCAAGTACACGGTCAACGACCATCTCCAACTCTATCTGGAAGGCAAGAACCTCACTGACGAGCCGGAATACTACTATTTCGGCGATGAGCGCCGCCTCTCGCAGTATGACGAGTTCGGCACGACCTTCATCATCGGAGCGCGCCTGACCTACTAGGCCCTCCCCTTTCCCATCGACGACTCAGGGCCGGGCATGCGAGAGCTTTGTCCGGCCCTTTCAAATTCAAATCGATCCAAGGATTCCAGACCGATGACCCGCACCCTGATCTCCGCCAGCCTGCTCGTCCTCGCTGCCGCCTGCACGACCGAGCCCGAAGTCCTGCCCTTCGAGGTGGTGACCGTTCCGGCCGTGGTGGAAACCGCACCTATGACCGGCATGGGCGACCGCGCCGACGATCCGGCTGTCTGGGTCAATCCGCTCGATGCCAGCCGCTCGCTGATCCTCGGCACCAACAAGGAGGAGGGCCTGCACGTCTACAACCTCACCGGCGAGGAGCTGCAATTCTTCCCCGTCGGACGCCTGAACAATGTCGATGTCCGCTTCAACCTGGCGGTCGCCAGCAACGATGAGGTCAACGGCCTCTCCTGGTTTGATGTCGACCCGGAAACCGCCACGGTGACCCATCTCGGCGACACGGCCGTGACCCGCATCGAGCCCTATGGCGTGTGCGCGGGTATGGTCGACGGCACCTATTATGCCGCCCCGACCTACAAGGATGGCGCGGTGGAACTGTGGGCCGTGCACGAGGATGGCGGCACCATTTCGCCGGAACTGGTGCGCACCATCCAGCTCGGCGGCCAGCTGGAAGGCTGCGTTTTCCATGACGGCGCCAAGACCCTGTTCATCGGCGAAGAAGAGCATGGCATCTGGAAGGTCGACCTGTCAGACCCGGCGAGCGAGCCGGTCAGCGTCGACACCATCGCGGCGGGCAACGGCCTGGTCGCCGATGTCGAAGGCCTCTCGATCTGGGATGGCGGAGATGGCGTGGGATACCTCATTGCCTCGGCCCAGGCCGCCGACCGCTATGTCATCTACGATCTGGCTGCGCCCCATGCCCCGCGCGGGATCATCCATGTCGGCCCGAGCCTGGACGGGACGATTGACGGCGTGACCCACACTGACGGGCTCGATGTCAGCTCCACGCCCCTGCCCGGTTATCCCGAGGGCATCCTGGTCGTTCAGGACGATGGCAACCCGGTCTCGGAACAAGATCAGAACTTCAAAATCGTCGATTGGCGTGAAGTTGCTCACTCACTTGTGGAATAATGCGTATTCTCAACAGGATGCGGCCTTGCAAGCTTAGGTGAAATCTGTAGTTTTCGATTTCTCTCTAAGGTTGTTATTTAAATGCATGTAAGCCAGCAACTCCACGAAGAATATAGGCGGTTGGATTCAAGTCTTTCCGTGCTGACAGCGGCTGCCCGGCTCTTGCCTGCAGATACGCCGGATGCGGAATTCTATACCAGTGAAATTCCACTAGCGATTGAAGATGCCGAGCAGAGCATGAAGCGTATTGCCCAGCTCATTGCCACTCTGGAAGCACGCATTGCCAATGGAAATGGCGGTCACGCCCCTCGCGACTAGGAACGGGGCAGGCCGGCGAGAATGGCATCTGCAGCACGTTCGGGCGCCGGCTGTTCGCCATATCCCATGGCCGCCAGCGCCTCGGTCTGTTGCGCCACCTGTGCAGCGCACCGCTCGGGCGATGCGAGCAGATCCAGCGCCGCATGCGCAAGGCGATCCCCGCGCAGATCGTCCTGGATGAATTCCGGGATGATCTCCCTGTCGCCGCCGGCGATATTGACCAGCGTCACATGGGTCGGCCGGTAGGCCCGCTTGGCCAGCATGTAGCTGAGCGCGCCAAGTCGGTACCCGACCAGCATGGCCGTGCCCTGCACTGCCACCTCGCTCGACACCGTGCCGGAACAGACCAGCGCCAGGTCGGCCGCGGCCATGGCATCCTCATGCGGCGCGGCGGCGTCCGGAAGAGTGAACTCGCCCAGCCCCCCGGCAAAAGCCTCCCGGAACGCATCGGCCACGCTGTCGGCCGGCATGGCCACCAGCTGCACCTCGGGCCGGGCCTCTTTGATCAGCCTCGCGGCTTCCATCAGGTCCGGCGCGACACGGCGGATCTCGCTCATCCGGCTGCCCGGCAGGACCAGCAGGATGGGCTCTTCCGGCGACAGCCCATTGGCCACGCAGAAGCGCGCCTTGTCGCCCGGCCTGCCCCGCGCCAGGGCCGGCACGCCAATCACCTCGGCTTCGATAGGCAGGTCGGCATAATAGTCCAGCTCCATGCGATGCAGGCAAAGCACCTGATCGAAGGTTTCCGCCAGCGTCTTCGCCCGGCCGGGACGGGTCGCCCAGATCTGCGGTCCGGCAAGCTTGACCAGCCGGATATGCGGCGCGCGGGCGCGCACGCGCTGGCCGACCCGGAGACAAAAGCCCCAGCTGTCGACCAGCACGGCGGCATCCGGCGTAGCAGCGATGATATGATCGGCGGCCTGGTCGGCCAGGCGCGTCACAGTGGAATAGGCCTTGATGCCTTCGATAAAGCCGAGCACCGAAAGCGGCGCGATATCGAAGGGCGACTGGATGCCGAGACGTGCCATTTCCCGTCCGCCAATCCCGGCGAATTCGCAATCGGGCGCGCGCGCCGCGATCGCCTCCATGGTCTCGCGCGCGAGCAAATCGCCAGAGGCTTCGGCCGCCGTGAAGTGCAGCTTCACGCGCCCGTCTCCAGTCCGAGCAGGAACACGCCGACCGTGTTGGCGGCGGCCTCTAGCGCCTCACGATCGACCAGCAGCGCCCCGCCGGCCTCATAGGCAATCCCGGCAAGGCCCGCCCTGTGGACGCCCTCCACCGTAGCCACACCGATTGTGGGCAGGTCGATCTTTCGCTCCTGGATCGGCTTGGGCACCTTCACCAGCACGCCGCGCAGCGCCCCGGGGGTGCCGCGCAGGCTGGGATCAAGCCCTGCACAGCGCGCCAGCATGGCGTCCGTGCCCTCCTGGGCTTCCACTGCCAGCACCAGCCCGTCGCACACCACACAGCCCTGCCCGATATCCAGCCGTCCGATCTCGCGCGCCACATGGACCGCGCGCTCGATATCGGCCTGCATGGCTTCATCAGGCGCCGGCCCCGCCACCAGGCCCACCGGGCCAAGCAGATGGGCGGCGATCTCCTCGGCTCCGCGAATGGTGAAGCCCTCGCCTTCCAGCTCGGTCAGGATCACCCGCAGCAGCGCATCGTCGCCCTGGCGCGCCGCGCTCAGCACTTTCGGCAAAAGGCGTGCACCGCGGAAATCGAGCTTCAGCGCGGAAAAGTCCGGACGAGAGACATTGCCGGCAAAGACGATGTCCTGGCAGCCGGCCTCCCTGAAGGTCTTTACCAGCTTGCCGAATTCGCCGAGCCCGACGCTGGAATGCGGATAGCCCTCAAGCGCAGGTTCCTCGAAGCCTTTCAGGCGTACGATATAGACCCCGCGGCCACTTGCCACCGCGCCCTCGGCGACCCGGACCGGCAGCGTGCCGAGGCCCGCGACAAGTCCGATCGGACCAGACATCAGCGCCCTCTCTCGGTGGTGCAAAGCGGGCGCGAGCGCTTCTTCCTCAGGAAGGCAATCATCTTGTCCACGTGCGGATCGCCACCGAACTCGCGCGCTGCTGCATCGAGCCGCTCGGCAAAGGCCCGACCGCCCGCCTCATCGAAAAGCGCCTTGTAGGCCCGCCGGATGGTGCGGATTTCCTCGCGCGTGAAACCACGCCGCGACAGGCCTTTGACGTTCAGGCCCGCCAGGTGGGCACGATCGCCCTGAACCATGGCGTAGGGAAGGATATCGGACACCACGATGCTGCCACCCGCCACAAAGGCATGATCGCCGATCTCTGTGAACTGGTGCAGCGCCACGATGCCACCGATCCAGACATGGTCACCCAGCACACAATGTCCGCCAATCTCAACGGCATTGGCCAGCACGCAGTGATTGCCGATCTGGCAGTCATGGCCGGCATGGGAATAGGCCATGAAGAAGCAATCCGAGCCGATGCGCGTGATCTTCGAGCCATGCGGCAGGCCGGCATGGACATTGGAGTATTCGCGAAACACGGTGCGCGCGCCGACTACCAAGCCGGTGCCCGGCTCGTCCTTTGCACCGATACTCTGGCCGCGGCAGCCGAGCACCACGCCGGGGAACAGCTCGCATTTCTCGCCAAGCACGCTCTCGCCCATCACGGTGACGCGACCGTGCAGGCGCACGCCATCGCCCAGCACGACCTTGGGGCCAACTTCGCAAAAGGGGCCGATCTCGACCCCTTCGCCCAGCTCCGCACCGTCATGGATAACGGCAGAGGGATGTATCTGCGTGGCGCTCATGTGTCTTTCTTGCGTGCCTTGGTCTGTTTGGAAAGCCAGGCGACCTCGCGCATATAGTCGCGAATGGGACGTGCCGGCACACCGCCCCAGGTCTCCCCGGCAGGCACGTCGCGGAAAACACCGGATGCGGCGGCAAGACGCGCGCCCGGCCCAAGTTTGACATGGTCGGCAATACCGGCCCGCCCTCCGAGCTGTACGCCATCGCCAATGATGCAGCTGCCGGAAATCCCGCTGAAGGCGGCGATCGCCACGCTGCGGCCCATCACGACATTGTGCCCGATATGGCAGAGATTATCGATCTTGCTGCGCTCGCCGACAATGGTGTCGTCAAAGGCGCCGCGGTCGATGGTGGAATTGGCCCCGACCGTGACATGGTCCTGCAGGATGACCCGGCCGAGCTGTGGCACGTCCTCAGCGCCGGTCGACGTACCGATCACACCGAAGCCGGCCTCGCCGATACGCGCCCCCGAGGCCAGGCTGACATGGTCGCCGAGCAGGGAGCACTGGACCGACACATGCGCGCCGATCCGGCAGTTGCGTCCGATCTGAACACCTGCGCCGATCACACTGCCCGGACCGATCCGCGTGCCCTCGCCGATAGCGGCATTCGGGCCGACCACGACACCATGGCCAAGCTCTGCGGCGGGGTGAATGGAGGCGTTCTCGGCGATCTGCTCGCCGGGATTGGTCAGCGGCCGGGGCGAATAAATCGCGCGACTGGCACGCACATGGGCAAGTCGCGGAGCATCGCAGACCAGCGCGGCAACGCCTTCCGGGAGGAATTCCGCCGCGTCCGGCCGAACCAGACAGGCCAGCGCCTGGCCGCTTATCTGCGCGGCCTCGGCGGGTTTGCCTTCGTAAAAGCAGACATCACCTGCCTGCGCCGAGGCCGAAGAGGACACACCGGTCGCTTCGGCCTCGGGATTGCCCATCAGGGTGGCACCCGTCATCTCGGCCCATTTCCCAAGCGTCACAGCCCCTACGGACGCAAAGAAACGGGAATCCACAGGCACGGGCAGCCCCTCTCCAGCTTGGCGCTTACTGCTGGCTCGGCTGGCCCTGTTGGGCCGGCAGGCGCTCACGTGTGACGGCGATGGTCGGCGTGCGCGAGTCGAGTTTCTCGATCACTTCATCGGTCACGTTCACCGACGGCAGCGCGATCATCACATCGCCGGCCGCCAGCATGATTTCCGCACTGTGCGCCGCCATCACTTCTTCCAGCACCGGCTTGAGCGCCTCGGCGAAGGCGATCTGCGCCTTGCGCTCGGTGATGGCCAGCTCGGTGGAGCGGCGATCGGATTCCTGGCTCAGCGTGCGCAGACGGGTCTGGTAGTCCCGTGCCTGGGCCTGCAGCTCGGTATCGGCCTGCAGCGCTTCCGGCGTCATGTTGGCCGTACGCGCCTGGATCGTGTTGCCCAGTTGCTCCAGGGAGTTGGCAGACGGCTCGAGCTCGCGCTGCATCTGGTCCTGGATCGTCTGGATCTTGGCAGCGATGTCCTGACCGGCCGCGCTCTCGGTGAGCACGCGGTGCTGATCAACGACAACGAACTTGGTGCCCTGGGCGAAGGCCGGGACGGAAATGGCGAAACTGGCAACCGCCAGCACCGTCACGGCGATAAATTGTCTCAAATGCAGCATGGATTTCTCCTTTGGGGCTAGAACCGCGTTGAGGTGGAGAACCGGAACGTCTCTGTCCGGTCATATTCTTCCTTGCGAAGAATCTGTGAGAAGTCGAAACGGATGGGACCGAAGGGGCTGTCCCAGAATACGCTGAGGCCGGCCGAGGCGCGCAGGGACATCTCGTCCTCGATATAGCGCACAGCATACTGGCCGGTCACCTGATCGAAATAGTAGATCTCGGAGTCGATATCGGAATCCTCCAGAGTGCCGAGCGAGCCGACATCGGTGAACAGCGCTGTCTTGATCCCGTATTCCTCCGGAAGGAGGTTCGGCACCGCCAGTTCGAACGTGCCCTGATAGTACATGTTCCCGCCGAGCGAGCGGCCGCGACGGATGCTGTCCTCGTTATAGTCCTCGTCGAACAGACGCACGACCTCGCGCGGGCCGAGGCCGGCCACGTCAAAACCGCGAAACGAGCTGCCGCCCCGGAAGAAGCGGTTGTTGATCCGTACCGTGTCATCGCTGCCGAGCGGCGCAATATGGCCGACCGACAGGCGCGAGGAGAAGCGGAAGCCCTTCCACAGGCCGCGATACCAGGCGGCGGTGGCTTCCGAGCGCAGGTATTTCACATCCCCGCCAAGGCCCGCGACGTCCTGGCTGAGCGACATGTCGAAGCCGCGCGTCGGCTCGATCGGGTCGTTCCGGCGGTCCCACTGGAATGTGTAGCCGAGAATGGAGGAGATATCGGCGCGCACGCTGTCACAGAAGGATGCGCGGCCGACCAGCACCTGCGGTCCGCAGGAATCGACAATGAACTGGCCTTCTTCAGGCTCATAATTGCCGAGATAGACGTTCGAAGTCAGCTCGTCGGCGATGACGCGGCCATCCTCGTCGACCAGCGCCTGGGCTTCGATATTGATCTCGTCGGACTGCAGGCGGTAGCGCAGGCCGAGATTGGTGCGCTCGGTGAGGGGGAAGCCCACGCGCAGGCCGGCGCCATAGGTCTGGGTCTCGAAGTTCGACACGTCCAGGAAGTTCGACCGCGTCGCGAAGATATCGATCCCGGCCGCCAGGTTACGGTCCAGGAAGCGCGGCTCGGTGAATCGGAAATCGACATACTGGTTGCGGTCCGAGGCCGACACACGTGCGACCAGCGACTGGCCAGTGCCGCGCAGGTTGCGCTGGGTCACGGACATGTCGATCAGGAAGGCATCGACCGAGGAGAAACCGGCCGCAAAGGACAGCTCACCGGTGGGCTGTTCTTCCACCGAGAGGTTCACCACGGTGCGGTCGGGCTCCGAGCCCGGCTCCTCGGTGATCTCCACCTCGCCGAAGAAACCCAGCGCACGCACGCGGTTGCGCGAGCGGTCGAGCAGGATGCGGTTGAAGGCATCGCCTTCATTGATGCGCAGCTCGCGCCGGATCACGCGGTCGAGCGTGCGGGTGTTGCCGACAATATTGATGCGCTCGACATAGACGCGCGGGCCTTCGTCGATGGCGAAGGTGACATTGACCGTATTGGTGACCGGGTCAGCCTCGATGCGCGGGCGGATATCCACGAAGGCATAGCCGGCGACGCCGGCCGCGAAGGTCAGGGTGTCGATGACATCCTCGATCCGGTCGCCCTGGTAGAGGTCGCCTTCCTGGATGCTGACCGCGCGGCGCAAGGCATCGGCATTCAGCTTCTCCAGCGCGGTCTCGACCTTGATCTCGCCGAAATTGTACTGCTCGCCCTCATCGATGGTGAAGGTGATGTAGAAGTCTTCCTGGTCCGGCGTCAGGTCGGCCACGGCGGAGACGACGCGGAAGTCGTAATAACCATTGTTCTGATAGAACTGGCGCAGCACTTCGCGGTCATATTCAAGCCGGCCGGGGTCGTAATTGTCGTTGGAGGAGAAAAACCGCCACCAGCGCGACTGCTTGGTGACGATCTCGCCACGCAGGCGGCTGTCGGAATATTCCTCGTTGCCGATGAAGTTGATCGAGCGCACGCCGGTTACCGGGCCTTCGGTCATCTTGAAGATGAGATCGACGCGGTTCTGGTCGAGCGGCTTGTATTCCGGCTCGACGGTGGCCGAGAAGCGGCCGGACTGGCGGTAAAGCTCGAGGATGCGCTGGACGTCGGCCTGCACGCGCGCGGCTGTGAAGATCCCGCGCGGGACGGCCTGGATTTCCTCACGCAGCTTGTCGTCGTCGAGCGCCTTGTTGCCCTCGAAGATGACGCGGTTGATGATCGGGTTCTCGACCACGCGGACCACCAGGTCCGAGCCGCGCCGGTCAATCGCCACATCGGCAAAGAGGCCCGTGGCGAACAGGGTCTTGAGGGAGAGGTCGATACGCTCGCCATCGAACGGGTCGCCAGCTTCCAGCAGCAGATAGGACTGCACCGTGCGCGCTTCGATCCGCTGATTGCCCTCCACCACCACAGCCCGGATGTTGCCGGCCAGCAGGTCCTCCTCCTGGGCACTGGCCTGGCCAGCACCTCCCAAACCGGGGACCAGGGCACAAACAGCAGCCATGGCTGTCGCAGACAGAATCGAACGCATCCTCGACGACCTTCTCAAACTCGACATGGGTGGGGCTTACTCGGAACCTGCCGCGGTGAACACACCCGTTTCCAGAATGTCGCCCCAAGTGACGACCACGAACAGCCCTATAAGCACGAAGAAGCCCACTGTCAGGGCGCCTTCCTGTATTTTCTCGGGCAAAGCCTTGCCGGTGACCGCTTCCCAGGTGTGGAAAATCACATGTCCGCCATCCAGGATCGGGAATGGCAGCAGGTTGAACAGGCCAATCCCGACCGACACCAGGGCGCAGATCTTCAGCGCCATGATGACCAGCGCGCGCGCCTTGTCGGCTGCGCTGGCCTGCTCGACTTCCAGGGTCCGCGTGACCACGCGGCGTGTCACATCGCCGATGCCGACAGGACCGGACAGATTGCTGAGGGGCTCCTTGCCCGTGACCATGCGCACCAGCATGTTCACCGTCATACTCACGGTCTCACCGGTTTCAGCCGCGCCTCCGGCGAGGGCACCAAGCGGACCGTAGCGTTTCGGCTCCCGGGGAATGGAGATGAACTCCATCCCGACAGTGCCAAGCGGCACCATCTGGCCGAGACCATTGTCCACCATCCGGCGCTCGGGCACGAGCGTCAGGGAAAGCTGATCCTCACCGCGGCTGATATCAACGCTGAGCGCGGAACCGGCATTGAGCTTGATCGGCAAGAGCAGGTCATCGCGGTTTTCCAGCGCCTTGCCGTTCATGCCAACGATCATGTCATTGGGTTGCAGGCCAGCCACCGCCGCAGGACTGGCCTCGTTTACGGCAACGACGCGAATCGACTCCTGAGGCGTGCCGAGCCAGAGCAGCATGATGGTAAAGATCAGCGCGGCGAGAATGAAGTTCGCCGCCGGTCCGGCCAGCGATACGACGATGCGCTGCAGCGGCCCAAGATCCGTATACGGCTTGCCCTGCGGACCGGCCTCGACCACGCCGACATCGCGCGGGCCCTGTGCCTCGCCGACGAATTTCACGAATCCGCCGAGCGGGATCCAATTGATCCGCCAGCGCGTGCCGCGCTTGTCCTTGCGCTCGGCAATCGGGCCGCCAAAGCCGACGGAGAAGGATTCGACGGCCGCCCCGAACCAGCGTCCGGCATAGTAGTGACCCAGTTCATGGATCACCACGACAATGCCCATCATGACCACAAGGGACACAATGAAAACAATGACCTGGGCGAGTGCACCGTCCAAACTTATCCTCCCGGGCGGCTGGGCGCCCTCGTCAAACTCTCGTCTGTCAGATCCCGCACCCTTGTATCAAGGTATTTGATCTCTTCCAGCGACATGCAGCTCAGCCCAGCAAAATTCGAGCCTTCGAACATGTCCAGCATCTCTCCTACGGCCCAGCTTATGTCGAGAAAACCGCAGCGACCTGAAATAAATGCAGTAACCGCTGCCTCATTAGCACTATTTAATACCGTCGCAGCCGCATTTCCGAGCGCACTCGCGCGGCGCGCGTATCCGACCGCCGGAAAGCGCGTATCATCCACAGGTGCGAAGTCCAACGTGCCTAATGTGGCAAGGTTAAGACGGGCGACTTTCGTCTCCACACGGCGTGGCCAGGCCAGCGCGTGGGCGATGGGCGTTTTCATGTCCGGCACGCCGAGCTGGGCGAGCACCGAGCCGTCGCGATAGTGCGCCATGCCATGAATGATCGACTGGGGATGGATCAGGACCTCGATCTGCTCGGCCGGCAGGTCGAAGAGATAGGCCGCCTCGATAAACTCCAGCGCCTTGTTCATCAGCGTGGCGCTGTCGATGGAGTTCTTCACCCCCATGTCCCAGTTAGGATGGGCCTTCGCCTGCTCGGGCGTGGCGCGCGACATGGCCTCAAGGCTGTGGGTCCGGAACGGGCCGCCCGAGGCAGTTATGGTGAGCTGTTCGACATCGCGCTTGTCCTGCAGCACCTGGAAGATGGCATTGTGCTCGCTGTCGACCGGCAGGATGGTGGCGCCGGTCTTGCGCGCCTCCGACAGGATCAGCCCGCCGGCACAGACAATGCTCTCCTTGTTGGCCAGCGCTACGGTTGTGCCCTGGCGCACGGCGGCCAGTGTGGAGGCGAGGCCCGCCGAACCGGAGATGGCGGCCAGAAGCTTGTCACAGGGGCGCATGGCGGCCTCGATACAGGCGGCCTCCCCGGCGGCTGTTTCGATGCCCGTGCCCGCCAGTCCGTCGCGCAGGGCGTCCAGCGCACCGTCGTCGCGGATGACGGCAAGGCGCGGCTTCAGGCGCAGGGCGAGCACGATCAGCTCCTCGACCTGCCGCCCGGCACACAGCACCTCGACCTCGAAGACCGGCTCACCGGCGGGCGCAAGGGCATTGGCATCGGCGATCACGTCGGCTGCTGACAGCCCGATCGAGCCCGTAGCGCCCATGATGGAAATCCGCTCAGCCATGGCGCCCTATTCCTGAAACCCAAGCGATTCGACCAGGCCGGGCGCGGCGAGGAAGGCCGCGACGGCCAGCACGCACACCGCGCCGAGCCCATCCACCCTGTCCATGACGCCGCCATGTCCGGGCACCAGGCCGCTCGCATCCTTCACGCCAAACTGGCGCTTGATCTGGGATTCGAAGAGATCGCCGGCCTGCGCAACCACGGAAATCGCCGCACCGAACAAGAGCCAGGTGGTGAGATCGGCATCCTCAATCCCCGCCGCGATGGCGCCGGACAGCACAGAGCAGATCACCGCGCCGAGCGCGCCGCTCCAGGTCTTGTTCGGGCTGTCAGTGCTCAGCGCCGGGCCGCCAAAGCCACGCCCGGCGAAATAGGCCCCGGAGTCAGACGCCCAGACAATCGCCATCAGGATCAGCGCAGCCGCCTGCCCATCCCACGGCCCACCCTCGCGCAGCACCTGCAGCGCAAATGGCAGCCCGCCCGCATACATCATCCCGAAGGCGCCGAGCGCGAAGCCGCGCCCATGCAGTGCGCCAAAGATGAGCGCGAACACGCCCAGCGCGCCGCACACCCAGGCCGCCGGCGCGGCGAAGAAGGCGAGATTGATCACGGCCAGAACCGGCACGGCGAGCCAGACCGGCCGCTGCCCGGCCATCCGGCACCATTCAAACGCCATCACACCGGCAAAGAGCGCCGAGCCAACGGCCAGCCAAACCCCGCCCTGATGGACGACGAACAGCGCAAACGGGATGAGAACCAGGGCCGAAACCACCCGAAGGGCCAGCTCGCTGCGTGTGCGCCCGCCGGCCACATCTGCCATGGGCTAGCTCGCTCCGGCAGTGACCGCGCCGTAGCGCCGCTCCCGGCCGGCAAATTCCGCCACAGCCTGGCGCAAGGCTTCGGAATCGAAGTCCGGCCAGAGCACATCGGAGAAGACCAGCTCGGAATAGGCACATTGCCAGAGCAGGAAATTGGAGATCCGCCGCTCGCCGCTGGTGCGGATAAGCAGGTCCGGATCGGGCAGGTCGCGCGTATCCAGAGCGGCGGAGAACAGGTTTTCGGTGATGTCGCCCGGCGCGATCTCGCCACGCGCCACCTTGCCGGCCAGGCTCTGTGTCGCGCGCACGATCTCTTCCCGGCCGCCATAATTGAACGCTACAGTGAGGTGGAAGGCGCTGTTATGCGCCGTTTCACGCTCGGCCTCGTCGACCAGTTTCGCGATGTCTTCCGGTAGGTTGTCGCGCGTGCCGGCAATGCGCACGCGCACGCCCTCGCGCTTCAGCCGAGCCAAGTCGCGCCGGATATAGGCCTTCAGCAGGCCGAACAGCGCGCTGACCTCGCTGGTCGGCCGGCGCCAGTTCTCGGTCGAGAAGGAGAAAACCGTGACGCAACGGATGCCCATCTCGCGGGCTGCCTCGACGGTGTTGCGCAGCGCCTCGACGCCGCGCTCATGACCGGCGGCGCGGGGCAGGCCGCGGGCCTTCGCCCAGCGGCCATTGCCGTCCATGATGATTGCAACATGCGCAGGGATGGCATCGCTGGCCCCCTGCCGGGTGGCCGGGCCGGTAGCCGGCACGCTGCTCATCAGACCTGCATGATCTCCGCTTCCTTGGCCTTGAGAGCCTCATCGATGCGCGCGATGAAGCGGTCGGTCAACTTCTGCACGTCATCGGCCCAGGCGCGATGCTCGTCCTCGCCGATCTCGCCATCCTTTTCCTGCTTCTTCAGCGCGTCCATGCCGTCGCGGCGCACATTGCGCACGGCGATGCGGGTGGTCTCGGCATACTTGCCGGCCAGCTTGGTCAGGTCGCGGCGGCGCTCTTCGTTCAGCGGCGGGATCGGGATGCGCAGATTGGTGCCGTCGACCACCGGATTGAGGCCGAGACCGGCATCGCGGATCGCCTTGTCGGCGGCGCCGACGACCGATTTGTCCCAGATATTCACCGCCAGCATCCGCGATTCCGGCACGGTGATCGAGCCGACCTGATTGAGCGGCACGGTCGAGCCATAGGCCGGCACCATCACGCTGTCGAGCAGGTTCACAGAGGCGCGGCCCGTCCTCAGTCCGGCAAAATCGTCCGAAAGCGAAGACAGCGCGCCATCCATGCGGCGTTCGAGATCCTTCATGTCAAAGCTCATGGGGCCACCTTTGTCTGGTTTCGAATGACAGTATACGTCCCCCGTCCCCGCAGAACATCCTGCAACACACCTTCTTCCGTCAGGGAGAAGACGATGATCGGAATGTTCACATCCCGCATCAGGCTGACAGCAGAAGCATCCATGACCTTCAGGTTGCGCGCCAGCACGTCCTGGTATTCCAGCGTCTCGTAACGCTCGGCATTGGCATCCTTTTTCGGGTCGGCCGAATAGACCCCGTCGACCTGGGTGCCCTTCAGCATGGCGTCGCAGCCCATCTCGGCCGCGCGCAGCGCCGCGCCGGTGTCGGTGGTGAAGAAGGGGTTGCCGGTGCCGGCGGCGAAGATCACGATCCGGCCTTTCTCCATATGGCGGATGGCGCGGCGGCGGATATAGGGCTCGCAGACCGATTCCATCGGAATGGCGGACTGGACGCGGGTGTCAACGCCGAGCTTTTCCAACGCGCTCTGCATGGCAAGGGCGTTCATCACGGTGGCCAGCATGCCCATGCTGTCGGCCTGGGCGCGGTCCATGCCATGGGCCGCACCGGCAAGTCCGCGGAAGATGTTCCCACCGCCAATAACGAGACAAAGTTCCGCGCCGGTCTGCTTGGCGGCGACAATGGCGCGTGCGAACTTCTCGCAGGTGCCCATGTCGATGCCGTAATCGCTGTCGCCCATCAGGGCTTCACCGGACAGTTTCAGCAGGACGCGTTTATAGACCAACGCCTCGGACTCAGCAGGTTCTGGCGCGCTCATTTGTCAACTCCGGTCAGATTTCTTCTGCCCTAATGGATTCCCGGCGGCCTGTCATGGCCGCCGGGCAGAGTTTCATTGATTTTTCTTCAGAGCCGAAGCTCCAGATCAGCCCTTGGAGAGGGACGCGACCTCTGCGGCGAAGTCGTCGGCTTCCTTCTCGATGCCCTCGCCCAGGGCGAAACGGGCAAAGCCAACCAGGCTCGCGCCATTGTCGGAGAGGAACTTGCCGACCGTCTTGTCCGGGTCCATCACGAAGGGCTGCTCGACAAGGACAACTTCCTTGTAGAACTTGTTCATGCGGCCGACGATCATCTTTTCGATGACATTGTCGGGCTTGCCGGAGGCGCGGGCCTCCTCGGTCAGAACGGCTTTCTCGCGCTCGACCAGGGTCTGGTCCAGTTCGTCGACGCTGGCCGCAGCCGGCGCGGTCGCCGCAACGTGCATGGCCACCTTGCGGCCGATATCGGCCAGGTCGCCCTCGCCATCGAGCGCCACAAGCACGCCCACCTTGCCGAGGCCATCGGTCTCGGCATTGTGGATGTAGGAGGCCACCGCGCCATCGGCGGTGAGCTTCACGGTGCGGCGCAGGGTCATGTTCTCGCCGATCGTCGCGATCATGCGGGTGATCATGTCCTCGACCGTGCCGTCGCCTTCCGGAGCCGGAGCCGCCTTCAGCGCTTCGATCGACCCATCGGTTTCCAGCGCGGCGGCGGCGATGCCTTTCAGCGCCGCCTGGAACTGGGCGTTACGGGCCACGAAGTCGGTCTCGGCATTCAGCTCGACCAGCGCGCCGGTCTTGCCGTCTTCCGACACCAGGGCCGCCACCAGGCCATCAGCCGCGGTGCGGCCGGACTTCTTGGCAGCCTTGGACAGGCCCTTGGCCCGCAGCCAGTCGACGGCGGCTTCCATGTCGCCATCGCTTTCCACGAGGGCCTTCTTGGCGTCCATCATGCCAGCGCCGGTCTTCTCGCGCAGGCTTTTCACTAGGGCGGCGGTAATTTGAGCCATGGATCTGCTCTTCAGCTTGGGAGGTTGGTGGGTGTTGTCACAGTCGCCTGGTCTCAGGCAGACGGCTGGTCTTCCGTGCTCTCTTCGGTCGCTTCCTCGGTCGACTCTTCGGACAGTTCGGCCAGTGCCGCATCGGCATCGGCCAGTTCGCCCAGATCTTCAAGGTCGCCCAGGTCCACGCCGAGATTGGCGGTGGACTCAGCCAGGCCATCGACCACGGCATCGGCAACCAGGTTGCAGTAGAGCGAAATCGCGCGCGCGGCGTCATCATTGCCCGGGAACGGGAAATTGATGTCGTCGGGATCGCAGTTGGTGTCGACCACGGCCACAACGGGGATGCCGAGCTTGCGGGCTTCCTTCACCGCAATGGCTTCCTTGTTGGTGTCGATCACGAACATCAGGTCCGGCAGGCCGCCCATATTGGCAATACCGCCAAGGGCGCGGTCGAGCTTGTCGCGCTCGCGCTCAAGGTTCAACAGCTCTTTCTTGGTCAGGCCTTCGCCGCCGCCGCTTTCGAACATGGCCTGCAGTTCCTTCAGGCGCTTGATCGAGTGCGACACGGTCTGCCAGTTGGTCAGCGTGCCGCCGAGCCAGCGGTGGTTGATATAGTACTGGGCGCAACGGCCAGCGGCCTCGGCGATCGGCTCGGCCGCCTGGCGCTTGGTACCAACGAACAGCACACGGCCGCCCTTGGCGACGGTGTCACGGACCTGAACCAGCGCCTGGTGCAGCAGCGGCACGGTCTTCGACAGGTCGAGAATGTGGATGTGCGAGCGCTCGCCATAGATGTAGCGCTTCATTTTCGGGTTCCAGCGGTGGGTCTGGTGTCCGAAGTGGACGCCGGCTTCCAGCAGCTGGCGCATGGTAAAATCAGGCAAAGCCATCTTAATTGTCTCCATCCGGTTGACCGTCACGGGCGTCACGGGACTACCGACTTTGGCAGCCCGCACCGGATGCGCCCGTGCACAGGGGTTGAAGGCGGTGCCTATACACAATTGCACGCGTGGCGCAACCGCGAGTTCCACTCCAGGTCAGGCGGCAACCACCTGATCGACCCCGGCGGCCGATTTCAGCGCCTGCACCGCGCGGATATCGGTGGGGTATTCCCCTTCCAGTTCCAAGGTCACCAAACGGCCATCCTCCAGCGGGATTTCGATACGCAGCGCGCCACTATCCAGGCCCGGCCGCCCGCGCAGGGCCGTGGCGATGGCGCCAAGATCGCCCGGATCGGCGCCCGCGCCCAGCCGCACGGTGAGCGCTGGGCTGGGCCGCGAGAGGCGCGCTTCTGCAATCGGCTTGATCACCTCGGCGGCCAGGCGGATCTCGTCGCCATTGCGCCGCACGCTGGCCGTCACCGCAATGGCATTGCCGACCTGCAGCTTCTCATACTGCTCCGAGAGCACTTCCGGATAGACCATCAGCTCGACCTCGCCGAACGGGTCCGACAGGGTGAGGAAGGCGAACTTGCCGCCCCGGCGCGCCGGCTTGTCGACCCGGGCACGGACAATGCCGATCAGTTCCAGCGCCTTGCCGTCCTCGGCCTTCTCGGAAATCTCGTGCGCCATGGTCACGCGCGAGCGGTCGAGGCTTTCCAGCACATCGTCGAGCGGGTGGCCGGAGAGATAGAAGCCGATGGCCTTGAATTCCTCGTCCAGCTTCTGCTGGCCGTTCCAGGCCTTGGCGGAGGGCAGCGGCGCGCGCACCGAGGTTTCCTCCTCGCCGAACAGCCCGCCCTGCCCGCCTTCGCGGTCTGCCGTCGCGCGCGAGGCCTCGGCCACCAGCACTGGCGCGGCCGCCAGCGCCCGGGCGCGATTGGATTCCAGCGGGTCGAAGGCGCCGGCCCGGGCGAGCTGCTCGAAGGCGCGCTTGTTGATCTGGTTGGGGTCCACCCGTTCGGCAAAATCGTGCAGGTCCCTGAACACTCCCCCGGTCTCGCGGATCGAGACCAGGTGCTTCATGGCCTCAAGCCCGACGCCCTTCAACGCGCCGAGGGCATAGACAATCGCGCCATCGCGCACATCGAAATCGGCGGTCGAGGCCATGACTTCCGGCGCGATCACCTCGATCTTCAGCCGCTTGGCCTCCTGCACAAAGGCGGCGAGCTTGTCGGTATTGTGCAGGTCGAGGCTCATGGAGGCGGCCAGGAACTCGACCGGGAAATGGCATTTCAGATAGCCGGTATGATAGCCGATGGCGGCATAGGCGGCCGCATGGGACTTGTTGAAGCCATAGCCGGCGAACTTCTCCATCGTGTCGAAGATCTCGTTGGCCAGCGCCTCGTCCATGCCTTTCAGCTCGGCCGCGCCCTCGCAGAAGCGTTTCCTCTGCGCGACCATCTCTTCGACCTTTTTCTTGCCCATGGCCCGGCGCAGCAGGTCGGCCTCGCCGAGCGAATAGCCGGCAATTTCCTGAGCCATCCGCATGACCTGTTCCTGGTAGACCGGCACCCCATAGGTCGCCTCCAGGACCGGTTCGAGATCCGGGTGCTGGTAGCGGACATTTTTCGGGTCTTCCTTCCCGGCCACATAGACCGGGATATTGTCCATCGGGCCGGGCCGGTAGAGCGAGATGATGGCGATGACATCCTCGATATTGCCGGGCCGTACCTTGCGCAGCGTGTCGCGCATGCCCTGGCCTTCCAGCTGGAACACGCCGAGCGTTTCGCCGGACGCCATCAGCTCATAGGTCGCCTCGTCATCGAAAGTGCGCCACTTCGAGCAGACATCACGCCCGTCGCGGCGGATGAAATTCAGCGCGCGTTCGATCACAGTGAGCGTCTTCAGGCCGAGAAAGTCGAACTTTACGAGGCCTGCGCTCTCGGCCCACTTCATGTTGAACTGGGTGGCCGGCAGGTCCGAGCGCGGATCATTGTAAAGCGGTGCGATTTCGGTGAGCGGACGGTCGGCGATGACGACGCCGGCGGCGTGCGTGCCGGCCGAGCGGTAGAGCCCTTCCAGCTGCAGCGCGGTATCGAGCAGTTCTCCGACGCGTGGGTCGGCATCGACTTCCTCGTCGAATTTCGGCTCGTCGGCGATGGCATCCTTCAGCTTGGGCGGATTGGCCGGATTGAACGGGATGAGCTTGGCCAGCCGGTCGACCTGGCCATAGGGCATCTGCATCACCCGGCCGACATCGCGCACCACGGCCTTGGCCTGCAGCGTGCCGAAGGTGATGATCATGGCCACGCTGTCGGCGCCATACTTGTCGCGGACATAGCGGATCACCTCGCCGCGCCGCTCCTGGCAGAAATCGACGTCGAAGTCGGGCATTGAGACCCGTTCGGGATTGAGGAAGCGCTCGAACAGCAGGTCGAAGCGCAAGGGATCGAGATCGGTGATCAGGAGCGACCAGGCAACCAGCGAGCCGGCGCCGGAGCCCCTGCCTGGCCCCACCGGAATGCTCTGCGCCTTGGCCCATTTGATGAAGTCCGACACGATCAGGAAGTAGCCGGGAAAGCCCATCCGCTCGATAATGCCGAGCTCATAGTCGAGCCGCTCGAAATAGGCCTCGCGCGTCGCATAGAGCTTGTCGGCATCGGCCAGGCGCTTTTCCAGGCCCTCGGTGGCCTGCTCGCGCAGCTCGTCGATTTCCGATTTATCGCCCTGGGCAAAGCTCGGCAGGATGGGCGCATGCTTTTCCGATTTGACCGCGCAGCGCCGGGCCACCTCGGCTGTGGTGGCGATCGCCTCGGGCAGGTCGGCGAACAGGATGCTCATCTCATCGGCAGATTTCAGATACTGGCTCGGCTGGACGCGCGGGCGATCCTCCTCGCCGAGATAACGGCCATGGGAGATACACATCATGGCATCATGCGCACCGGCATCGGTGGGCTTCATGAAGCGCGCATCATGGGTCGCCACGATGGGCAGGCTCATCTCATAGGCGAGGTCGAGCAGGCCCGGCTCGACCACCGCCTCCTCCGGCGCACCATGGCGCATGATCTCGACATAGCAACGGCCGGGATAGGCCGCGCTGAGCTGCTCCAACTCCTCGCGCGCTTCCTCATTCCGGCCCTTTGCCAGATGCTGACCGACGCGGCCCTCGACCCCGCCGGTGAAAAGGATCAGGCCGCCGGTCTCTCTCAGCAGGTGTCCGCGCGCGAGCTTGGGCACACCGTCATGGGCTTCCAGATAGGCCAGCGAGCTGAGCCGCATCAGGCGGCGATAGCCGGCTTCGTTCTGTGCATAGAGGCTCACCCGGCTGGTCTCGCCCTTGCGTTCATCTTCCAGGATATCGAAACAGCAGGCGACAATGGGCTGGACGCCGTCGCCCGAAAGCGTCTCGGAGATTTCCAGCGCCCCGAAGAGATTGTTGTGGTCGGTGACCGCGATCGCCGGCATCTCGTGCTCGGCCGCCCACAGCACCAGCGCCTTCGGCGTGATCATGCTCTCCAGCAGCGAATAGCTGGAGCGGACGGCCAGATGCACGAAGGGCGAATCAGACATGCGCGTTCTCCTCTTGTTCGCACATTGCCTCAGCCAGTGCGAGAGGTGAACCGCCTAAGTTAGAGTTCCACAGGTTTTCGCTGCCAAGGCGTGTTGGCGCCTACGCCTTACTCGGCCGGTGCCGGCTGGAAGGTGACGATATGACCACGGTCGATGGTCACGACGCGGTCCATATAGGCCGTCAGCGCCATATTGTGGGTCGCCACGAGTACGGCGGCGCCTTCCTTGCGCGACTTCGAGACGAGGGCGGCGAAGACGCGTTCGGTGGTGGCCGGGTCGAGATTGCCGGTGGGTTCGTCGGCGATGACGAGGCGCGGATCGTTGACCAGCGCGCGGGCGATGGCGACACGCTGCTGCTCTCCGCCCGAAAGCTGGCCCGGCTGGTGCTTGAGGCGCTCCGACAGGCCCATATCGGCCAGCAAGCTGGCAGCCCGCTCACGCGCGGCCTTCTTCTTCGCGCCGTCAACCAGCAGCGGCATGGCGACATTGTCGAGCGCGTTGAACTCGGGAAGCAGGTGGTGGAACTGGTAGACGAAGCCGAGCTTCTCGCGCCGCCGGCGGGTGCGGTCATTGTCCGACAGGGCGAGGCAATCCTCGCCGTCGAGAAAGACCCCGCCCTCGTCCGGGCGCTCCAGCAGGCCGGCGGTGTGCAAGAGGGTCGACTTGCCCGAACCAGACGGGCCGACAAGGCCGACCAGTTCGCCCGGCGCCAGCGCCAGGTCTGCGCCGGTCAGCACGGGCAGTTCGCCCTCGCCGGTTTCATAGGTGCGGTGCACCCCGCGCAGTTCCAGGACAGGCGTCATCATTCGAACCTCAGAGCTTCGACAGGGTCGATGCTCGCCCCGCGCCAGGCTGGCCAGAGCGTGACGACGACCGACATCAGCGCTGCCCATCCGGCAGAGCCGAGCACCTCGGCCCATGAGAGCCGCGCCGGCAGGCCTTCCAGGCCATAGGTGCCGGGATCGAACAGCACGATTCCGAACTGGGCGAAGGCCCATTCGATATTCGGGATGTTGACCACAAACAACACACCGAGGGTCATGCCCGTCAGCGCGCCGATCAGGCCGAGCGCTCCGCCGATCATGATGAAGACGCGCATCATGGTGCCGCGCGTCGCGCCGATTGTGCGCAGGATGGCGATGTCGCGGGTCTTGTTCTTCACCAGCATCAGGACGCCGGAAATGATGTTCAGTGAGGTGATGAAGACCAGCACGAGCATGATCAGCAACATCATGTTTCGCTCGATGTTCAGCGCATTGAGATACTGCGCGCGGATCCGCTTCCAGGTGTCGATGCCCACGGGCTGGCCCACGGCATTTCTTATGCGCTGCTCGGCAAGCTCCGTCGCCTCAGGATCGACCAACCGGACATCCACGGCCTGGTAGCTTTCCCTATGCTGGAAGAAAATCTGCCCCTGCTCCAACGGCATGAAGATATAGACCCGATCGAGTTCGACACTGCCGGTCTTGAAAGTGCCGCCGACGCGATAGGTCTTGTTGCGCGGGGTCTGGCCCATGATGGTGGAATTGGTCTGAGGCGAGATGAGGTTCACCTCGTCTCCCACGCGCACGCCGAGCCCGCTGGCGAGATAGGCGCCCAGCAGGATGACATCCCCGCCGTTTCGCCCCTCGCCGAAGCCGGCTGCCTCAAGCATCTGCGCGCCGTCATCCTCCAGGAAGCTGTAGCCTTCCAGCTCCTTGCGCGTGATCGATTTCACGACCGCGCCTGTGGCGGCATAGTCGCTGGTCACCAGTACCTGGTTTTCCAGATACGGCGTTGCCGACTGCACGCCCTCGACGCGCTCGATGCGCTCGATGATGTTATCCGCTTCGGCTTCGGGAATGTGGTTGATCGAGACGATCACGTGCGGCTGGCCGCCGAGCAGCGCGTCCAGCAGCGTGGCGCGGAAGCCGGCCATGATCGACATGATGACGATCAGCGCGAACACCGCCAGCGCGATGCCGGCAAAGGAGAGGATCGCGGTCAGCGACAGCCCGCCATGCTCGCGCCGCGCACGCACATAACGCCAGGCCAGTGCGCGCTCGACCGTGCCGAAGGGGGTGTGTCCGCTCGCCATGCTCAGGCGCGCGCGCCGGTCAGCTTGTGGAGGGCCGCATCCAGGGAGAGCTCCTCGGTCTCACCGCTGGCGCGGTCTTTCAATTCCACCGTGCCGGCCTTCAGGCCACGCGGGCCGATGGCAAGCTGCCAGGGCAATCCGATCAGGTCCATGGTGGCGAATTTTCCTCCGGGCCGCTCGTCTCTGTCATCGTAAAGGACGTCAAAGCCGGCATTTTCAAGGCGTTGATAGGCCTCGTCACACGCCGCGGTGCACTCTGCATCGCTGGCGCGCAGATTGAGAAGGCCGATATCGAAAGGCGAGACGCTGGCCGGCCAGACGATCCCCTTCTCATCATGGGAGGCCTCGATGATGCCGCCGACCAGGCGCGAAACGCCGATGCCATAGCTGCCGCCATGGATCTCGGTAAGCTGGCCATCGGCGGTCTGGATCTCGGCCTTCATCGGCTTGGAATATTTCGTGCCGAAATAGAAGATGTGACCGACCTCGATGCCGCGCGCGGCGATCTTGCGCTCGTCGGGGATGGCCGCGAACGCCGCCTCGTCATGCTTTTCCTCGGTGGCCGCATAGTACTGCGTGCGCTTTTCCATTTCGGCTTCCAGCGCGGCATGGTCCTCGAAGTCGAAATCGCGCCCCGGCACCGGGACGTCCAGCAGCGCGCGGTCGCAGAATACCGCGCTTTCGCCGGTCTCGGCCAGGATGATGAATTCATGGCTGAGATCGCCGCCGATCGGGCCGGGATCGGCCTGCATCGGAATGGCCGTCACGCCCAGGCGGTTGAACGTGTTCAGATAGGAGGCGAACATCTTCTGGTAGGCGACGCGCGCCGAAGCCTCATCGACATCGAAGCTGTAGGCATCCTTCATCAGGAACTCGCGCCCGCGCATCACGCCGAAACGCGGGCGGATCTCGTCACGGAACTTCCATTGCTGGTGATAGAGATTGAGCGGCAGCTGCTTGTAACTCTTCACATAGGCGCGGAAGATCTCGGTGATCATCTCCTCATTGGTCGGCCCATAGAGCAGGTCGCGGCCGGAGCGGTCCTCGATACGCAGCATCTCGGGCCCATAGGCATCATAGCGCCCGGATTCGCGCCACAGATCGGCCGATTGCAGCGTCGGCATCAGCATCTCGATGGCCCCGGCGCGATCCATCTCCTCGCGCACGATCTGCTCGATCTTCTTCAGCACCCTGAAGCCCAGCGGCAGCCAGGAATAGATGCCGGCGCTGCCCTGGCGGATCATGCCCGCGCGCAGCATCAACTGGTGGCTCACAACCGTGGCTTCGGCGGGGGCTTCCTTGGTCACCGGAAGGAAATAGCGGGACAGACGCATTCGAATGAAATCTCTGACAAAGAGGGTGGACAGATCGGCTGCTTCGCTAGCGCGCCGCGCGCGCTCTGGCTAGGCCTAGGTTTCCGGCAGGCTCAGAATGTCCGTCGGCATACTGACAGCCCCACAGGCATCTCCCCCCGATATCGCCACGACCCGCTCATAATCGGCCGCGCTCGGCGCCAACCGGCGGATGAGGATGACGCCGCGCTCGGAAGGGCTCTCAATCGTGTCGGCGGGCAGCTGCGGCTCGTCATTGTCAGCGATCTCGCTGAAATCATAGTGGCCCGGCGCGCGCAGCTTGATCAGCACCGGCTGGCCTTCCGGAACACGCCGAACGGCGAAATTGTTGGTGCGCATGTCAAAGAAGGAAACCGAGGCCATGCGGTCATAGGCTGCCACTTCCACCTGGACCTCATAGCCGGCGTCGCCAAAGTCGAACCGGCAGATGGAATAGGCAAGGTCCGGCGAGGCGCGCACCACGGTCTGGGTGTCCGGTGTCATGCGCGGCGACAGGGCAAAGCCGTGCAGGGGCACACCGCCGGCTTCCATGCGCGAGAACAGCTTGCCCATGATGACCCGCGGGATCATGTGCAGCGTCACCACATAGGCAATCGCCGCGATGCCCAGGAAGGTGGCCACCTTGAGCAGGAAGCCCGTCATCGCCCTGCCCCTTCGCGGCAGGCCACACGCTGGATCGACGGCGTGTTGAGATGGGTTTCAGGATCGCTCAGCACGGCGCTCACAGGGCGGTAGAGCCGAAGTGTGAGGTCGAAATTCCTGGCATTGCGGCTGGAGATCCAGAAGCCGTCATGGGCCGGCTGGCGGGCGGAAATCGTCGCCAGCCAGGCATCGGCGCCGCCGGTCTTGGTGCGGTCGAGCGAGAGCGCGCCATCATCATTCATCGGCAGAAGGCTGTCGGAATCGTAGAGCGTGAGGGACCACCACTGGGAGGGCTGGTCGCCGCCGGTCAGGCGATAGTCGCATCCTTCGACAAGCGGCTGGCCGGCATCGTCGGTGTTGCGGGTGAAGTAGATCGCCTCTTCCTTTGACAGGGCGAGCAGTCCGTGACGGGCGACCCGGGCGCGGGTGATCATCCCTGCCGCCGACGAGCCGATTGCCCAATCCGACTCCCATCCGTTGACGGAAACATCGCTGAACGCCAGGCCCCGGCCACCGCCGAACATACCGGCCGACCACAGCGCTGCGAGAAATCCCACGAGCCCTGCGACCAGTATGAAGATGATCTTGCCTATACTACGTCCCATAACGGGACGCTGGGGCAAATCCTGCTGCAAGACAAGCTGTTGGGAACAGTTTAGCCCCCGCCGAGCAGGGCCTGAAAATCAATCACATGGGAGATGACCAACAAAAGAGCAGTCAGCCCCGCCGAACCATAGGTTGCCCAGAGCGCTTTCTTGCCGAGCATGGGATCAACCGGCGCGGCCCCCTCGGTGCCGTCAATGACACTGTCATCCTCATGCTGGCTGCGCACGCCGATCGGAAGGACGACGAAGAAGCAGATCCACCACAGGATGACAAAGAAGACGACGGCACCGGTGAGGGTCATCAGTGATCGCCCTTGGGCGTTTCCATCAGCTCGATCAGCACGCCATTGGAATTCTTCGGATGCACGAAGATGATCGGCGTGCCGTGGGCACCGATTCGCGGCTCGTTCAGCACCGTCGCGCCGCGCTTGCCCATTTCCTCGACCGCCTCGTGGATGTCGCGCACCTCGAAGCAGACATGGTGCTGGCCACCCTTGGGATTCTTCTGGATGAAATTGTGGATCGGGCTGTTCTCGTCCAGCGGCTCGATCAGTTCGATCTGGGCATTGGGCAGGTTCACAAAGCACACCTTCACGCCCTGGGCGGGCATGTCGAACGGCGTGGTGACATCGGTCGCGCCGTACAGGGTCTTGTAGGTCTCGATCGCCTCGGTCAGGTCCGGCACGGCAATGCCGACATGATTGAGCGGTCCGATCTGGAAATCCTCGGCCATGAAATTCAGCTCCTCAACACGGTGACATCGATAATCGGGCGGCGGCCGAACACGCTTTCGGCGGCCTTGCGCACGGCCCGGCCGATGGTGCGCTCCACCGCATCATCGTCGGTCAGGTCCTTGCGCTTCAATCGGGAGAGCGCGGCCTCGGCGGCCTCGTCCAGCGTATCGAGGCTCTCATCGGCCAGGCGCCCGTCTTCCTCCACCAGGCCGCGCGCGGTCACCAGCGGACCGTCAATGACATCGCCATCCTCGTCCATCGCGATGGCGACATGCAGATAGCCATATTCGGCCAGCCGCTTGCGTTCGGTGAGACCGCCGCTGTCCTCCGGCACCAGACGGTCGCCATCCAGGATCAGCCGGCCGACGGGCACCAGATCGATGATCTCCGGCCGGCCAGGCGCGAGCTTCACCAGCTCGCCATTGCGCGGGGCCACCGCCAGCGGCACCTGCATCGAGAGGGCATAGCGCGCATGCTCCAGCGTGTGGCGGCGCTCGCCATGGACCGGCACGGAAATCTTCGGGCGCACCCAGCCATACATCTTCGCCAGCTCGTCCCGGCAGGGGTGGCCGGAGACATGGATCGGGTTCTCAGCGGACATGCGATCGGTGATCACCTGGACACCGGCATCGGCCAGCTGGTTCATCAGCGCGAAGATGCCCTTCTCATTGCCGGGAATGACGCGCGAGGAAAAGATCACCGTATCGCCTTCCGAGAGCGACACATTGCGATGGTCGCCGCGGGCGATGCGCGAGAGCGCGGCGCGGGCCTCACCCTGGCTGCCGGTGCACAGATAGAGGATGGAATCATGCGGCAGATAGCCGGCCTCCTCCTCCTCGACGAACTCGGCGACATCCTTGAGCAGGCCCACGGCCTTCGCCGCGTCGGTGACCTTGTGCATCGAGCGGCCGACGAGGCAAACACTGCGCCCGCAGGCGGCGGCCGCCTCGATCACGCTTTTCACCCGCGCCACATTGGAGGCGAAGGTGGCAACGGCCACGCGCCCTTCCTGGGCGGCGATCACCGCTTCAAGATTGCCCCGCACGGTGGCCTCGCTGCCGGCCTCGCCGTCGACAAAGACATTGGTGCTGTCGCAAACCATGGCGAGCACGCCCTCATCGCCGATCCGGGACAGGCCCTCGATATCGGTGGACGCGCCAATGCGCGGATCGGGATCGATCTTCCAGTCGCCGGTATGCAGGATGGTGCCGAGCGGTGTGGTGATCGCCAGTGCGTTCGGCTCGGGGATGGAGTGGGTCAGCGTGACATAGCGCACGCTGAACGGGCCAGCCTCGACCGTGCTTTCCAGCTCGATGGTCTTCAGGATCTCGCCGGCGTCGAGGCCATGTTCCAGCAGTTTCGCGCGGGTCAGCTCGGCGGTGAAGGGGGTGGCATACATCGGCGCGCGGGTCTTCAGGCGGCGATACAGGAGGCCGGTGGCGCCGATATGGTCCTCATGGGCATGGGTCAGGAAGATCGCCTCGATCTGCTCGCCGACCAGATATTCCGGATCAGCGCAGATCAGGTCCACGCCCGGCGTGGTGTCGTCGCCGAAGGTCACCCCCATATCGGCGATGATCCAGCGCCGGTCGTGCTCCGGGCCATAGCCATAGGCGTTGAGGTTCATGCCGATTTCCTCGCATCCGCCAAGGGGGAGGAAGAACAGTTCGGCGCCGGAGGTGGGATCAGTCTGCATCAGGCTCTCAGGATTGGTTGCGCCGGTAGATTTCCAGCAGGCCGCGAATGGTCACATCCTGATCATATATGTCGATTTCCTCGCTCGTCCCCTCGAACAGCGAGGCAATGCCACCGGTCCCGACCACGGTCATGGGCTTGCCGTACTCCTTCTTGATCCGGCGCACCAGCCCGTCGATCAGTTCGGTATAGCCCAGGAAGATGCCCGACTGCATGGCCGTGACAGTGTCCTTGCCGATCACGCGGGGCGGACGCTGGATGGCGATGCGCGGCAGGGCCGAGGCCGCATCGTGCAGCGCCTTCTGGCTGAGATTGATGCCCGGGGCGATGATGCCGCCCTCGAACCCGCCATCCTCGCCAACGATATCGAAGGTGGTCGCCGTGCCGCTGTCGACCACGATCAGCGCGCCGGGATAAAGCAGATGCGCGCCAACGGCATTGACCAGACGGTCCGCGCCGGCCTGCTCGGGCCGGTCGATGCGTACCGCGACGCCGATCTCGACATTCGGGTCGCCGACAAAGACCGGCTCCAGGTTCAGGTAACGGCGAGCGAAATTGCGGAAGTTGAACTGGGCCTGCGGCACCACGTTCGAGACGATGCAGCCGGTGATCTTGCCGAAGGGCAGCGCCTCCATCTGGCACATCTGCGACAGCCAGACGGCATAATCGTCGGCCGTGTTGGTCGGATCGGTATGGCTGCGCCAGCGCGCAACCCAGCTTTCCCCGTCATGGACGGCGAAGACCGTGTTCGTGTTGCCCACATCAATGGCCAGCAGCATCTCGCTCATACCCTTCTCACCAGTTCCACATCCCCTGCCCTTATGGTGCGGCGCACGCCGCTCGGCAATCGCAGGATCAGCCCGCCATCGAGATCGAGCCCATCGAACAGGCCTTCGACCAACTCGTCCTGGACCCTTGCGCGGACCGGGCTGTCGCGCCCTTCCGCGCGTGCACACCAGGCATCGCGTGTGATGGCGAAGTCGCGCCAGGCTTCCTCGCAGCGCACCGCCAGCCGGCCCGCAAGCACCTCAAGCGCCGCTTCGGGAGACGGCACCTCACGCCCGGCCATGAGCTCGGCGAGGCAGGCGGCCGGCTGGTCCAGGCCTTCCGGCACATGAGCCAGGTTCACCCCCATGCCGACCGCGGCCCAGTTCCCGTCAGCTGTGGCGCCCGATTCCACCAGGATGCCTGACAGTTTGCGCCCCTCATGGCGCACATCATTGGGCCATTTCAGGCCGAGCCCAAAACTGCTCACGGCATAGTGCGCGATGAGATCGTGAACCGCCAGTGCGGCGGCAAAGGGCAGTTTCAGCGCATCGGCCACACCGCCCGGCACGGGCAGGAGCGCTGTGGCGAAGAGATTGCCATCCGGCGAGGCCCAGCCGCGTCCGAGCCGGCCACGGCCGGCACTCTGGCGGCGCGCGGCGATCCATTGCGGCGCGAAGGGGCCAGCCTGGGCGATACGCTTTGCGGCCTCGTTCGTGCTGTCGATCTCATCGTGCCAGTGAATGGCGGCCGGCAGGCTCAATTGGCCAGCCCCATGGCGGCCGCGTCGGTCCAGCCACCCAGCACGCCGATAAAGACCATCAGGCCCGGGAACATGAGCAGGCCACAAACCACCACGGTGAGCGCCACCGACGGGTCGGCCGACTGGAACTCTTCCATCGGCTCGTCGAACCACATCACCTTGATGACGCGCAGATAATAATAGCACGAGACCACCGACGCGATGACCAGCATGATGACCAGCGGCAGAAGCCCGGCGGCCATGCCGGCCTGGATCACATCCAGCTTGGCCCAGAACCCTGCCAGCGGCGGAATACCGGCAATCGAAAGCAGGATCGCGGTCAGCGCCAGCGTCACCACCGGGCGCGAGCGGATGAGCCCGCCCAGCTCGCTGATATCCTCCACCATGCCGCCTGTGCGGCGCATCATCAGGATGCCGGCAAACATGCCCAGCGAGGCAATGACATAGATGGTCATGAAGAGCAGCAGCGACGGCGCGCCGATATCGGCCCCGGCGGCCACCGGCACGAGCGCGTACCCCATATTGGCGATGGAGGAATACCCCATCAGGCGCTTGATATTGTTCTGCAACAATGCACCGAACGAACCGATCACCATGGAAGCCCCGGAGATGATCGCGATGATCAGCTGCCAGTCGTCCACAGCCTCGCCGAACAGGGTGAACATGACATTGGCGAACACCACCATCATGGCCATTTTCGGCGCGGCGGAGAAGAAGGCGACGACCGGCGTCGGCGCGCCTTCATAGACATCCGGCGTCCACACATGCATCGGCGCGGCAGAGACCTTGAAGGCAAGGCCGGAAATCATCAGCACCATGCCGAAGAGCAGGCCGATACCCATTTCAGAGCCGGCAATCTCCTCAAAATTGGTCGAGCCGGTAAAGCCATAGACCAGCGAGGCGCCATAGAGCAGCAGGCCCGAGGCCAACGCGCCGAGCACGAAATATTTCAGGCCGGCTTCCGCCGAGCGCGGGCTGTCGCGGTGGAAACTGGCCAGCACATAAGACGACAGGCTCAGCGTCTCCACACCCATATAGAGCGTCATCAGGTCTGAGGCTGAGAGCGTCAGCCCCATGCCAAAGGCGGCAAACAGCATCAGCAGCGGATACTCGAAGCGCAGCGTGCCGTGACGGTCGAAAAAGCCGTCGGCGATCCACAGCGCCACACCGGCCACGCCGAAGCTGACGGCCTTGGCGAAGTTCACGAACGGGTTTGTTGTCACCAACCCGCCGAAGGCTTCCCCGCCCTCCCAGTAATAGACAGCGAGCGCGGCCGCTGCGAACAGGGCGAGCGCACCGAGCTTGAAGGCCACGCGCGCAAAGCGCTCCTTCAGGAAGGCGCCCACCAGCGTGCCGAGGAGGCCCACCGCGACCAGCAGCGTTTCCGGTGCGACGGTTTCCAGAATGGCGGTCCAGTCCAGCATCCGCTCAGCCTCCAGCCATCAGGGTCAGGACACGTTCGGACGCGCCCTGGGTAATGTCGAAAATCAGGTCCGGCTTCACGCCGAGGATGATGACGCCGAGCGCCAGCGGAACGAGGCACACCAGCTCCAGCGTGTTGACATCCTTCATCGAGATCTCGCCGCGCTCGATCTTGGCTTCCATCTCCGGATTGGGCTGGCCGAAGACCGCACGGCGATAGAGCGTCAGCATGTAGACGGCCGAGAAGATCACGCCCAGCGCCGCGCCGACCGCTGCCCAGGTCGAGGCCTGGAAGGCGCCGACCATGGTGAGGATCTCACCGACGAAGCCGGATGTGCCCGGCAGGCCGACATTGGCCATGGTGAACAGCATGAAGAGGGTCGCATAGACCGGCATGCGGTGCACGAGGCCACCAAAGGCGGAAATCTCGCGTGTGTGGGCGCGGTCATAGATCACGCCGACAACGAGGAACAGCGCGCCGGAGATGAGACCGTGGCTGAGCATCTGGAACACCGCGCCCTGAATGCCGATCTCGGTGAAGGAGAAAAGGCCCAGTGTGACAAATCCCATATGTGCCACCGAGGAATAGGCCACCAGCTTCTTCATGTCGGTCTGGCGCCAGGCGACCAGCGAGGCATAGACGATGGCGATCACCGACAGGGTGAACATGAAGGGCTGGAAGAACTGGCTGGCATCGGGGAACATGGGCAGCGAGAAGCGCATGAAGCCATAGCCGCCGAGCTTCAGCAGGATCCCGGCCAGGATCACAGAGCCCGCCGTTGGCGCCTGCACGTGCGCATCCGGCAGCCAGGTGTGCACCGGGAACATGGGCAGCTTCACCGCGAAGCTCGCGAAGAAGGCAAGCCACAGCCAGGTCTGCGCGCCGGGCTCGAAGGCGGTCTGTTCGAGCACGGCAAAATCGCTCGAACCTGCCTGCAGGTACATGTAGACCACGGCGGCCAGCATGAAGAGCGAGCCGAGCAGCGTGTAGAGGAAGAACTTGAACGAGGCATAGACCCGGTTCACCCCGCCCCATACGCCGATGATGATGAACATCGGAATGAGGCCGGCTTCGAAGAAGATGTAAAAAAGGATGAGGTCGAGCGCACAGAAGGCCCCGATCATGAAGGTTTCCAGGATCAGGAAGGCGACGACATATTCCGTCACCCGCTTCTTCACCGAGCCATAGCTCGCCAGGAAACAGAACGGCATGAGCAGCGTGGTCAGCACGACCAGCAGGATGGACAGGCCGTCCACGCCCATCTTGTACTTGATCGGCCCGTACCAGGCGATTTCCTCGACCAGCTGGTAGCCATCCACGCCGGGCCGGTAGGCCGTCAGCGCCACCACGGACACGACAAAGGTCGCGAGCGAAATGACCAGCGCGGCGGTGATCGCCTTCTTGCCGTCGCTCTCGCTGTCGCTGCTGCCGGTCGCCGAGCGCACGAGCATGATCAGCAGGGCGCCGGCCAGAGGCATCATGGTCAGGGCGGTTAGAATGGGAAAGCCTTCCATCAGCCCGACACTCCCGAACGCCAGTAGAGGACGCCGCCGAAGATCAGGGCTGCGCCGATGATCACGAAGGCATAGTGATAGAGATAACCGGTATGCATCGCAGACAGGCGCCGCGCACCCCACTTGCTCACCCAGGCCAGGCCATTGGGGCCGAGCCCGTCAATGATGCGCCCGTCGCCGCCTTTCCAGAACAGGTCTCCCAGCCAGGCCAGCGGCCGGACGATAAGCGCCTGGTAGATCTCGTCGAAATACCATTTGTTGAGCAGGAAGGCATGCAGCGGCCCGCCCTTGTCGGCGATGCGTTTGCCCATGCCGCGATTGAGCAGATAGACGAAGGTCGCCACCAGGAAGCCGAGCACGGTGACAATGACCGGGGCCAGGAACACCCAGTTGAAGGCGGGATCTTCCTTCACAGTCTCGATATCGTGGATAATGTGATTGTCGGCGGCGTGATGGATCGCGCTGCCCCAGAAGTCCGCACCATGGTGGAACATGGGATTGTAGAACATCACGCCTGCGAGCACCGCGCCGATCGAGAGCAGGATCAGCGGGATCAGCATCACCCAGGGCGACTCGTGCGGATCATGGCCGTGGTCGTCCTCGCCATGATGGTCATCGTGATGGTCGCCATGGCCATGGGCGAGCAGGTGCTTGCCGGTATAGGGGCCATGGAAGGTCATGTAGATCAGGCGCCAGGAATAGAAGCTGGTCAGCGCGGCGGCGGCGATGCCGAACCAGAAAGCCATGGTGCCGAAGGCCACCCCACCCTGCCCAGCCACGAAGGCGCTCTCCAGGATCGCATCCTTGGAATAAAAGCCTGCAAAGCCGGCAATCGGCAGGTCGATCAGCGGAATGCCGATGCCGATAATGGCGATCGTACCGATCATCATCGCAGCATAGGTGATCGGCATGAAGCGGCGCACCCCGCCCATCAGGCGCATGTCCTGCTCATGGTGCATGCCATGGATCACAGAGCCGGCGCCGAGGAACAGGAGCGCCTTGAAGAA
>DHQO01000040.1:0-22366 GCA_002408125.1 Hyphomonadaceae bacterium UBA5336
GGCAAACCGCCGCCCTCACCCCGTGCTTCGCTGACACCGGCTTCGCCGCTGTCCAGGCGCTCGCACCCTCTCCCGCATCCGGGAGAGGGGAACGCTCTGAATTTATAGACCGATCTACCGCAGCGCCTGTGGCACTGCGGGCGCCGGTGTTGCCTCGCCTTAAACCCGCCTGAGGCACACAATCTCCGCCGCACCGGACTGGCGGCGGTCGGCCTCTTCCCAGCCTGGGCCGGGTTCGAAGCCTTCATCGGCGGCGGTTTCCACCACGGCGACGGCTCCCTCGGCCAGCCAGTGGCCGGAGAGCAGGGTTTCCAGCGCCGGGGCCACCAGCCCCTTGCCATAGGGCGGGTCGAGAAAGGCCAGCATAAAAGGCGCGCCGACCCCGGCCGGCTTCTCGCCGAGATCGGTGGCCGAGCGGCGGTGCAGCCGGGTGATGCCGTAAAGGCCCAGCGCCTCGATATTGGCGCGGATCGCCCCGCGCGCGGCATGGTCGGTCTCGACAAAGAGGCAGAAGCCCGCCCCGCGCGAGATCGCTTCCAGCCCCAGCGCGCCGGAGCCGGCAAAAAGGTCGATGACGCGGGCCCCCTCCAGATCCGGCGCCCAGCCGGCATGGGCGAGCACATTGAAGAGGCTCTCGCGCGCCCGATCACTGGTCGGCCGCGTGCCCTGACCCTTCGGCGCCTGGAGGGGCCGCCCCTTGTGTTTACCGGCTACGATTCTCATAGAGGTCTAGTAGGCCACCTGCAGGACAAGGCAAAGATGCTGGACAAGAGGAAACTGTCAGACCGTCTGAAGGAACTGGGCGTTCCCGAGCATATGATCGCCGAACTTGTGGAGGCGGGCTATTCCAGATGGAGCCACCTGTTGCTCACATTCGCCTTCGTTGCGGTCATGATGTTGTTTGCGATTGCGCTTGTGCTCCTGACAACTCTGCCGGGCGGGATTGCGCAAATGGAGGCGTGTACCAAGGCAGACGGTCTGGCACCTATATTTTTGATGATGTCGGCCATGATGACAGGTGGTGCGCTGGGTATAAAGGTGTTCGTTGCATTCTCAGATCGCCTGCCGAAACGGCTGCGTTTTCAGGCTTTCAATGCGAGTTTCCTGAATAAGAGAGGCGGGGCGACGACAGCCTGGATGATCGGCAAACTGCTGACTGAACAGGGGCCGTTCTTCGGGGCCGAGGATCTCGTCAATGCCAGCGATGCCATGACGAGAAGGCTGTTCATGAAAGCTCTGGCCGTTTTGGTGCCGGCGATGGCGCTGTGCTATGTCTGGACGAGGCTGACATGCTGATTTCACCCATGCAGCGCGCCCTCGAACTGGCGCGTGAAGCCGCCGAAGCGGGCGAGGTGCCGGTCGGCGCGGTGATCGTCGATCCGGCGACGGGTGAGATTGTCGGGGAGGGCGCCAATGGCCCGATTGCCGGTCACGACCCCACGGGCCATGCAGAAATCCTTGCCCTGCGCGCGGCGGCGCAAAGCCTCGGCAACTACCGCCTCACCGGCCTGCATCTTTTTGTGACGCTGGAACCGTGCGCCATGTGCGCCGGGGCGATCAGCCTGGCGCGGATCGGGAAGGTGATCTTCGCCGCCGACGACCCAAAGGGCGGGGCGGTGGAACACGGGCCACGCTTTTTCGAGCAGCCGACCTGTCATTGGCGTCCGGAAGTGACGCGCGACGAGGCTCATGCCGGCGCGGCGAGCGAGCTGCTCAGGGAATTCTTCCGTGTGCGGAGAACCTAGCCTTTCATCAGGCTGGAGAGGAAACCACGCCCGCCATCCATCACCAGGGTCTCACCGGTGATGATGGCCGCATCGTCCTCGGCGAGGAACCGGGTTGCTGCGGCGATTTCGTCAGCGCTCGCCGTACGGCCCATGGGCGTGCGCAGGGTGAGCGTGGCGCCCTCGGCCTTTTCCGCACGCGGACGAAGCGCGGCGATGGCATTGACGCGGATGTTCGACTTGGCGAGCTCCAGGGCGCTCGCGCGCACAATGGTCTCGGCCGCGCCCTGCAATATGGTGGCGGTGAACTGGCCCGGCTGTGACATGCGCGAGGCGAGCGACAGGATCACGGTGACCGAGCCACGCTGGTGGCGCTGCTGCGCGCGCGCCTCGACATCCTGTTCGAGCGCCTCGACATGGCGGGCAAAGCTCTGGATCGCCATGACCAGGCTGTGCAGGCCGTGCCCGGCATCGTCCCTGAACTGATCGAGGCTGAGATCGGCCAGTTTGTCAGTGGGCTGAATGCGGGGGATGAGGATCAGGTGATCCAGCCCGCCAAACATGGTTTCGGCGCGGGCGAAACAGTTGTGCAGCCCGGTGAATTCCGACACCGGCGCCTGAACGACTTCAATCTTTTCAGGCAGGTCCTCGCGAGCCTTGCGGATGCGGCGCTCATCCCCGTCGCCGACAACCACATTGTGGCCGGCATCGAAGAAATGCCGGGCCACGGCGACGCCGACCTCAAGTCCAAGGCCGGCGATGACTGTGGTGGGATGGTCCATGGCTCAGCCGCGCTCCGGCCGGTGTGAGAGACCTGTCGAGGTTTGGATGTCCATGGAGGCTCCGGTCTGGCGCCGCCGGAATGTCCGGCCAGCGCCGTTACGGGCGTGTGACCTCTGGCGGCTAATAGGCCTGCAGGTTTTGCAGTTCTTCCTTAATTCGGAGTTTCTGTCGTTTCAGGTCCTTGAGCTTCAGCGTGTCGGTTGCAGGGCGTTTCTGTTCGTCTTGAATGGTTTCGTCGAGTTTGCGGTGACGCTGGGAGAGTTCTTCAATCCGACCTTGCAGTGACATGTTCTGAGCTCCTTCTTTTTTTGGCGGGCAACCCCGCTGTTGCAAGATAATCACACCTGCCCGGGGAGAGTCACGCGGCGCTGCGGGAAGAATCGGGGGATTTCGTTTTCCGCCGGGCCAATCGGGAAGTTTCGCCGCACCGTCTTGCGCGCCTTGCTCGGATTCTGGGCAGGCCCGACGGATCTGGTCGCTTGACCGGGGAAACTTGCGCCCTATGCTCCGGCGCTTTCCTGCATCCGGGGACGCATTTTCATGTCGACCTATCCTTCAGATCCCGCGCCGAAAGTCGGCGTGATCATGGGCAGTCAGTCCGACTGGCCGACCATGACATTAGCCTGCTCCATCCTGAAAGAGCTGGACGTGGCCCATGAGGCGAAGATTGTATCTGCACACCGTACCCCCGCGCGCCTTTATGACTATGCCGGTTCGGCGGTCGAGCGCGGCCTCAAGGTGATCATTGCCGGGGCCGGCGGCGCGGCCCACCTGCCGGGCATGACAGCCTCGATGACGCGCCTTCCCGTGCTCGGCGTGCCGGTGGAATCGAAGGCCCTGTCAGGCATGGACAGCCTTTTGTCCATCGTCCAGATGCCCAGGGGCGTACCGGTGGGCACGCTGGCCATCGGCACGTCCGGCGCGGTAAATGCCGGCCTGATGGCGGCGGCGATCATCGCGCTGCAGGACAATGATGTGGCGGCAAGGCTGGAAGCCTATCGCGCCGCGCAGACCGATGGCGTGGACGAGCAAGTCGACACCGCATGAGCCTTGAATATGGCGATACGATCGGCATTCTTGGCGACGGGCAGCTCGGGCGCATGCTGGCGGGGGCTGCAGCGCGGCTGGGCTTTCGCACGATCAGCTTCGGGCCAGGCGAGGACAGCCCCGCCGGCCAGGTCTGCGGGCGGCATTTTACCGCCAGCTATGACGATAGCGCCGCGCTGACCGAGTTCGCCAGCCACTGCGACGTGGTCACCGTGGAGTTCGAGAATGTCCCGGTGAGCGCGGCCGAGACGGTGATTTCCACCGGCACGCCCTTCCGGCCGGGCGCCAACGCCCTGTCAGTGGCTCAGGATCGGGTGGAGGAAAAGCGTTTTCTGGAAGATGCCGGCATTGCCTGCGCGCCCTGGCGAGCCATTGACAGCCTGGAAGACCTCATCGCCGCTCATGCCGCGCTTGGTCCGGATGCGATCCTGAAGACGCGCCGCGACGGTTATGACGGCAAGGGCCAGGTAAGGCTGTCGACCGACAGCGACCTTGCCGCCGCCTGGGCGGAGCTCGGCGCCCAGCCCGCTATTCTTGAGGGTTTCGTCGCCTTCAAGCTGGAGATTTCTGCCGTGATCGCGCGCGGCGCGGACGGCGCGGTTGCGGCCTACGCGCCTTCGCGAAATGTGCATGAAGGCGGCATCCTGCGCCGCGCCATTGTGCCCGCGCCGGTTGCCACAGATGTGGCCAGCAAGGCCCAGACCCTGGCCGCACGCCTGACCGAACGGCTCGACTATGTCGGCGTGCTGGCGCTGGAATTCTTCGTCCTTGCCGATGGCAAACTGCTGGCCAACGAATTTGCCCCGCGCGTGCACAATTCCGGGCACTGGACGCCGGAGGCCTGCATGACGGGCCAGTTCGAGAACCATATCCGTGCCGTGGCCGGCTGGCCGCTGGGCAAGGCGAGCCTCTTGCATGGCGCCGAGATGGAAAACCTGATCGGGGAAGATGCCGCTGCGCCGGTTGAGGACCTGCTCGCGCGCGGGCACCTGACGCTTTACGGCAAGCGCGAGATCCGCCCGGGCCGCAAGATGGGCCATCTGGTGCGGCTCAGGCCTCTTTAGCGGCTCCGCGCCCGCCGAGCACGTTCAGGAACGGCTTTACAAACCGCCCGCCCGTGCGTCCGAACGTCATCGCCGATTTCAGCCGGCGGGCGATGAAACCGTCGAGCGCTTCGCTGTCCGGCGCGCCCTGCCAGTAGAGCACGATCGGCGGGATGACCGCGGCCAGCAGCGTGCGTTTGGAATAGTAATTATAGTCGCCTGAAATATCGCCAATCGCATCCCAGACCATGTCGGCCACGCGCCAGCAGCGCTGGGCGGCCGCGCCGGCCTCGGTCGGCCAGAAGGCCCGCCCGCTGGCGCGCTCCACTGCGCCGCGATGAGGCGCGAGCGCATCCAGCCAGGCGCGCACCCCGAAGGCCACGCGCTCATGCACGCGCATCTCTGTGAGCGGAGCTGCGGCGATGGTGTCGCGCGCCGCGCGCTCGGCGCGGTCGAAGAAGGCCTCGATCAGGTCGTGCACCCTGCCCGGTGCGGCCAGGGCCTGTTCGCCGGCACTCAGGCCGGCGGCGTCGGCGGCCTGGCGGGCGGCCATCTCGCTCCAGCCCTGCTGTGGGACAAGGGGAACAAGCGCCTCCAGCCAGCGTTCCCTCAGGGCACGCGACGGCGTTGAACCGGCTGCATCATCTGGTGTAGTCATCCGCAAAAGCCCGTGGTATACGCGCGGCTTGCACTGCCGACGCATCACTCAACTAGAATATCCCCGCGCCTCAATCGGCCGGGACCCAATGGAGATTTGACCATCGTACAGATCATTGTCCGCGACAACAATGTCGAACAAGCCCTTCGCGCGCTGAAAAAGAAGATGCAGCGTGAAGGTCTCTTCCGGGAAATGAAATCGCGCACCCATTTCGAGAAGCCCTCGGAAAAGAAAGCGCGCCAGCGCGCCGAGGCCGTGCGCCGCGCCCGGAAACTTGCCCGCAAGCGCGCCCAGCGCGAAGGGCTCGTCTAGAGCCCGATCGCCTTGAAGGCTGGAAAGGCTCTCGCGCACGGGCGCGGGGGCCTTTTGCTATTCCGGCGGCAGCGCGCCGGTCTCGCGCTGCAGGAAGTCGCCATGGACATCCACGGAGCTGTCCTTTCCGACCTTGTCGAAACAGGTCTCCAGCCAGGTGTCGGCGAAGGAGCGGCCGGTCTCGCGCAGCTGCTTCAGGAAGGTCCAGCGGGTATCGAACTTGCTTTCCAGTGACAGGTCGCGCAGCGCCTGGCCACCCATGATGGCGTGCAGGTTGATACGCCGGTATGCCTTGCGCTTGCGGTCGGCCAGCCAGCTCTCGTCCAGCATCCGCCGGACAAAGGCGATCGCGCGCAGTTCACCGATCAGGGCCGAGTTGAAGCTGATCTCGTTCAGCCGGTCCTGGATCGCGCCGGCGCTCTTGGGCGTGCCCTTGCGTGTGAGCGGGTTGAGCAGCACCAGCAGGAAGTCGCCCGGCGCCTCGGAATAGATCAGCGGATAAAGAGCCGGATTGCCCATATAGCCGCCATCCCAATAGGGCACCCCGTCGATTTCCACGGCCTTGAAGGTCTGCGGCAGGCAGGCGGACGCCAGCGCGGCATCCAGGGTGATCTCGTCGCCGGTAAAAATTCGCACACGCCCGGTTTCCACATTGGTGGCTGCGATGTGCAGCGTGATCGGGCTTTTCGCGATGGCGTCGAAATCGATCGACCGATCGATCGCATCGCGAAGTGGATTGAAATCGAATGGGTTCAGATCATATGGACTCACAAAGCTGCTCAGGGCAGTCGCGAAATTGAACGGCGTCCAGGCCGTGAACGGGTTCATTGCCTCGATTGCCGAGGGCGGTGCCGCAACGGCCAGGGCTGCCGAACGACGGGAGATTTCCCGCCACAGGAATTTCAGTGCGGCACGTGCGCCGTCCGGTCCGTTCTCGGCCATTCCCGAGGCGAGGGCCAGGGCGTTCATCGCGCCGGCGGATGTGGCGGTGATGGCCCGAATGTCCAGGAGGCCACATTCCAGGAGCCGGTCGAGCACGCCCCAGGTGAAGGCACCGTGCGCGCCGCCGCCCTGAAGAGCGAGGCTGATCGGTTTGGGTTTGGCCATTCTGTCCACCTGAAGCGAGGCTTCGTGCACCTGCATGTTGCACTGCAACCTTAATACCAGCCTTCAACAGGCGATCAAACTTCTGACGCAGGCTTGCGTTGCCCCGTAGGTAGTCGGTTAAAGTATAAACGAATCAATAGTACGAATACTTGGAGGATAAAATGACGTATGCCCCATTCGACTTGTCAGGCCATGTATCCCTGATCACTGGAGGGAATCGCGGCATTGGCCTCGGCATGGCGCGCGCGCTGGCAGCCTCCAATGCCAACGTCGCGATCTGGGGCCGAAACAGCGAGCAGAACGAGGCGGCCGTCGAAACTCTCTCGCGCCTCGGCACCGGTACGGCGACGGCCTGGAGCGTGGATGTTTCCGATGAGGATGCGGTCGTATCGGCGATGCAGGAGGTGATCGGCCAGTACAAGCGCCTGGACAGTTGTTTCGCCAATGCCGGGGTCGGCATGGGCGCGCCGGCCTTCACCGAACTCGATACCGAGACCTGGCGCAAGAACATGGCGGTGAACCTGGAGGGTGCGTTCTGGACCATGCGCGAGGCGGTCAAGCACATGGTGCACCGCGCCCATGCCGGCAATCCCGGCGGATCCATTGTCGGTATCGCCTCGCTGGCCGCCACCGAAGGCGCCGCGCGCAACCAGGCCTATGCCGCGAGCAAGGGCGGCGTAATCTCGATGATCAAGGGAATCGCGGTGGAGCATGCCCGACACGGCATCCGCGCCAATGCCATCCTGCCGGGATGGATCGCCACAGAGATGACCGAGGGGGCGCAGAGTTCGGAAGTGTTCCAGTCCAAGGTGATCTCGCGCGTGCCGGCCCGGCGCTGGGGCGAGCCGGCAGATTTCGGCGGCATCGCCGTCTATCTGGCCTCGAGCGCCTCGTCCTATCATTCCGGCGACCTGCTTGTGGTCGACGGGGCCTATTCCATCTTCTAGCGCCAGGCGCGCGGACATGAAAAGCCGGCAGCTTGAGGGCTGCCGGCTTCTCTTTTTGCGCTGAGGCGCGGAACCGAGGTTTATTGCGGCTCGGGAACCTCATTGTCGGATTCGTCGGCCGTGGTGGCGTCGTCGACAGCATCTTCCACCGCATCGCCGGCATCCTCGGCCGCCTCTTCGAGATCGTCGCCGGCTTCTTCCAGGGCGCTGTCATCGGTCATCGCGTCGTCGATGGCATCGCCGGCGTCCTCGGCCATTTCCTCGATCTCTTCACCAGCCTCGTCGAGGGCTTCGCCGGCTTCGTCGACGGCGTCCTCAATGGCTTCGCCGGTTTCATCGGCCATCTCTTCCATATCCTCGACGATTTCGGAGGAGGTGTCGTCGGCCGGCTCGGGAGCCTCGCTGCTGCAAGCTGCCAGCGTGAGAGCCGCCAGCGCAGTCATAAATGTGTACTTCATGGATCTATCTCCATACTGATCCGCCCGAACACTTGTCTTGTTTGTGAGTATTTGGGCAAGGGTGAAGGGATGGGCCTGTCAGATTCTCTATCTTTCAACGCGTTGTGTGCGTCAGGCATAACTCTACATGCAGGGCAATGCATATCCCGATTTGCTGCTCTGTCTAATCTTCATGTCCCTCATCTAGAGCGTGAATGCGGCAGAAAATCGACCAGTTGCCTTGCCTTGCGGCAAGCCCGTTAACTCTGTTGCACGCTACAAACACGTTCCGGCTGAGCCGGTTCGACTAGAGGAAACCCCATGAGCCTTTCCACACCGCTATGCGATTTTCTTGATGTGCGCTACCCGATCATGCTCGCCGGCATGGGCGGTGTGTCCTATGCCGAACTGGCTGCGGCGATGTGCAATGCGGGCGGATATGGCGTGCTGGGTATGGCCGGGACCGGCCCGGATTTCATTGATTCGCAGATGAAACGCGTGCGTGAGCTGACCGACAAACCCTTCGGCGTCGACCTGCTGGCCGCCCAGCCGGAAACCCTGGAGGCCAGCGTGGATGTGATTATCGCGAACGGGGCTGACAGTTTTATCGCCGGGCTCGGCGTGCCCATGCCGATCATGGAAAAGCTGAAAGCGGCCGGGGTGAAGGTGATGGTGGTCGGCGGCGCGGTGAAGCATGCCGTGAAGGCCGAGCAGGCCGGCTGCGACGCGGTCATCCTGCAGGGAGGGGAGGGTGGGGGACATACCGGCCTTGTCGGCACGCTGCCGCTGGTCGCCCAGGCGGTGGAGGCGGTGGACATCCCGGTCATCGCGGCGGGCGGGATCTATGACGGGCGCGGGCTCGCCGCCGCGCTGGCGCTCGGCGCGGTAGGCGTGTGGATGGGCACGCGGTTCATCGCGTCCGAGGAAGCCCATGCCGCGCAGAGCTACAAGGAAGCCGTGGTCGCGGCCGGCGATACCGACACCACCCGCACGCGCTGTTATTCCGGCAAACCCATGCGCTGCCGCACCAATCCATACATCCAGGATTGGGAATCGCGGCCCGGCGACATCAAGCCCTTCCCCTTCCAGGCCATCCATTCGGTGCAAGCCGATGTGATCGGCGGCATTGGCGGGGTGACGGACGAAGCGCGCCTGGATCCGGACCGCTCCTGCTTCGCCATGGGCCAGAGCGCGGGCGGGGTGAAGGAGATCCGCCCGGTGGCCGAGATTGTGGCCTCGATTGTCAGCGAGGCGGAGGCGGCGATCGGGCGGGTGTCGGGATATGTCGGGGCGGACGCCTAGCTCACTGGTGCCCTGCCGCCATTTTTTGCGACTCCCCGTGACTTGATCACGGGATCCATCACTGAGAGAGGCGATCAGGAACTCCCGGCGGGAGATGGGCACCGCGCTCAAGCCGCGGCGAGTCGTTACAAGATTGCGTTCCTATCCCAGCCGCCGCACCAGCTTCGCATGCCGGCGCGCATTCTCGACATAGTGCACCGCGCTGCCCGCGATCACTTGGCGCTGTAGCTCGGAAGTTTCCTTGACCACCTTTCCCGGCGCACCCATCACCAGCGAGCCGTCGGGGATTTCCTTGCCCTCGGGGATCAGCGCATGGGCGCCGATAATGCAGTTCGAGCCGATATGCGCGCCATTGAGTATCGTCGCGCCGATGCCGATCAGCGTATTGTCGGCAATCGTGCAGCCATGCAGCATGGCCTTGTGACCGACGGTGACATTGTTGCCGATGGTGCATGGTTTGCCGGCATCGACATGGACCACCGTGCAGTCCTGGATATTGGTGTTCTCGCCGATGGAAATCAGCGCGTCATGGTCGCCGCGGATGACGCAGCCATACCAGATGCTGGCGCCGGATTTCAGCTCCACATTGCCGATCAGTGTGGCGTTTTCTGCCACCCAGTAATTGCCGTCCTCCGGCAGGACCGGCTCCCAGTTGTCGAAAGCGTAGATCGCCATGTTGGGATTTCCCCATTTTTCTTCGTTACGTGCGCGGAATGTCGCCTAAGCTTTGCTTAACCTCGCTATGGTCAACTCGTAAACAGATTCGCATGGAGAGGTTGGCCGACGCCTGATGCCTCAGACACTGGCTGAATACGCGCCTGTAGAGTTTCACAGACAGGCTCCGCCGCCACCCGGCGACGCGCCCTCTCCCTTCCCGTTTCCTCCCGTTTCGTCCGCCGCTGCGTGCATTCTGCCCAGCGGCTTTTTTGTGCCCCAAGCCCAAAGGAGTGTCCCATGGGAAAACGCACCGCAACCAAGCGCATGAAGGCTCAGGCCGACTTCGAAGCGAATTTCTTCGAGGAAGGCCGGGCGCCGACCAAACCGGATCTTTATGCAATTGATGGCGGCTGGCATCCCGACGACTCCGATGGCGGACGGCCGCATCCGGCCGATCAGCCACAGCGCGACAAGCGCTATCAGAAAACCATCAAGCCGCGCTCTGAAAACCAGGCCGAGCTCCTGAAGGCACTCGACACCAAGTCGCTCGTCGCCGCGGTCGGCCCGGCCGGCACCGGCAAGACCTATCTGGCCATCTGCAAGGCGGTCGAGGCCCTGCAGAAGGGCAAGGTCGACCGCATCATCCTGTCGCGGCCGGCGGTGGAGGCCGGCGAGCAGATCGGCTTCCTGCCCGGCGCCATGGAAGACAAGCTCGCGCCCTATCTGCGCCCACTCTATGATGCGCTGTCCGATCGCCTGTCGCCGCAGCAATTGAAGCACATGATGGCCGAAGGCCTGATCGAGATCGCGCCCATCGGCTTCATGCGCGGGCGCACGCTGAACAATGCCTTCGTGGTGATCGACGAGGCGCAGAACTGCACCTACACCCAGCTGAAAATGCTGCTCACCCGGCTCGGCTGGCACTCCACCATGGTGATCACCGGCGACCCGAACCAGACCGACCTCTTGCCGAACCTCTCCGGCCTCGGCCCAATCGCGGAGAAGCTGGAGACCATGCAGGATGTCTCTGTCATCCGGCTGCAAGCGCGCGACGTGGTGCGCCATCCGCTGGTCGCGCAGATGCTCGACGCGCTCTAGCCGCGGCTCAATCCACCGGCAGGGCAAGCACCGACTTGCCCTCCGGTCCCATCAGGACAAGCGCGCCGAATTCGTTATATTCATAATGATCCGCGCTCGACAGCGCGTCGAGGAAGCGCTGCTCTTGCAGCATCAGGGCTTCTGCCTGGCAGAGTTTTTCCGTCACTTCGAGCTTGCCGAAAATGATCCCGCCATTGCTGCTGAGCTTGTAGCTGCCGCCATAGGTGTTGCAGCCGGCATCGCCGTAGATCCGACCATCGGTGTTGAAGTCCATCGTCAGGAACGCATAGTCCATGATGCCCTCGCGGTTGATGTCCTCCACCCGCCAGATTGAGCCGGTGAGCTGGGAATCCCGGGAGGTCGGCGGGGGGCCGGGCTCGGGCGCGCAGGCGGCCAGAACGGCCATCAGGCCGGCGAGCAGAACCAGCCGGGACTGACTCAGGCTCAATGCGCGTCCTCGATATCGGTGATTTCCGCCAGTTTCGTGCCGGCGCACTCGACATAGATCACGCGATAGCCGCTCTCCAGTGCCTCGGCTTCATAGGACACGGTCTCGGTCGTCAGCACCTGCAGGACCATTTCGTCCTCCGACGGCGGCGTAACGACGAGTTTCAGGTGCAGGCCGGGCGGCATGGCGCGGTCCATGATGCCGCCCACCAGTTCCAGCGTGTAGCCGGGTGTGGGCAGCACCACATCGCCGGTGACATGCAGGGTCGGGCCGTCTTCCAGGCCGGGCATGCGGTTGATCCAGGCCGTCCAGCCTGTGCTTTCCAGGACAGGGCACTCCATGGCGGCCTCCGGTGTCAGTTTGTCGAATTCGGCCGGTGCAGGCTCCGGCGCGGCTTCCTCGGCCGGTTCGCTCGCCTGGCAGGCGGCCAGCAGGCCGAGCGACAGGCTCGCAGCCCAGAATTTCAGTCCGGTTTTCATGTCCACCACCCTTTGTCTGGTTGGCGACAGGCTACTCGCGTGCGTGGCGAAAACAAGTCGGTCTGAAGGCACTGGCAGTAGAAAAGCTGCCTTTAGTACCCGCCCGCCGCGCCATCCTTGCGCATTTCGGTCGCGGCGATCCAGGCGCCGGATTCGAAGTCGCGCATGATGGCCTGATAGCCGCCGGCATTGGCGCGGCAGCACTCGACCGTGTGCCCGCGTGCTTCCAGCTCGGCGCGGCTGGCTTCCGGGATGCCGGCTTCGAGATGCACGACGCCCATATCGGCCTCGCATTCGTCGCCACCCAGATCATCGGTCGGTTCGCAGCCGCCAGTATGCTCCCAGCGCGCCGCATCGCCGGCTTCCTGCAGGCCCATATCGAAATCGACGAGGTTGAGGATGATCTGGACATGGCCCTGCGGCTGCATGCCCCCGCCCATCAGGCCGAAGCTCATCCAAGGCTCATATGCACAGAACTCGACTGGATCGCCTCCTGCCGTACTGGTCTCAAGCGGAGCATCACCCCCAGCAGCAATCCGATCCTGAAGCCTCTCAGGGCAGTTTGAATATGTATTTCGCTTGAAGGCGAAAGCCGGGATGATGGTGTGGAAGGGCCGCTTGCCGGGCTCGAACACATTGGGATGGGCCGGGTCGAGCGAGAAGAGCTGGCCACGATCCTGGAACATGAAGCCGAGCCCGTCGGGCACGAGGCCGGAGCCCATGCCGCGATAATTCGACTGGATCAGCGAGACCATCATGCCGTTCTCATCGGCCACGGTGAGATAGGTGGTGTCGCCATCGCCAAGCCGCACATCCGCAACTTCCAACGCCAAGCCAAGCGAGCCATCCTGAACGACTTCACCAGGCAGTGCGTTTTCAAGGTCTATCAATTCAGCTTTTCGAGCATTGAAGCCGGGAGCAACAAAAGCATCTGGAGGAATTCCGACAAAATCCGGATCCGCATAGCCACGCGCCCGGTCAGCAAAAGCCAATCGCTTGGCTTCCACCTGCGCCATCAGCGCGTCGGGCGATCCCCAGCCCATGGCGCGCAGGTCGAAGCCTTCCAGCATTTGCAGCATCTGTAGCGCGGCTACGCCTTGCGTGTTCGGTGGCAATTCGCAGACTTTTGTCTCGCGGTATTCGACACAGATGGGCTCGACCCATTCGCCCTGATGATTGGCGAAATCCTCATAGGTCAGAAAGCCGCCGATGCGCTCGAAATACTCACCCATGCGGTGGGCCAGATCGCCGTCATAGAAATGGCGCGGGCCGTGATAGGCGATGGCTTCCAGCGTGTCGGCGAGATCGGGATTGGTGAACAGCGAGCCCTCGCGCGGGGTAGGCGAGAAATAGGTCGCCTTTGCGTTGTCATACTCCTCCAGCATGCCGCTCTCATGGGCCGGCTCGAAACGGCGCGGGCCGAACTGCCAGTAAAAGGCGATAACTTCCGGGATCGGCGCGCCTTCGCGGGCATAGGTGATGGCGGGCTCCAGCAAAGTGTTGAAGGGCAGCTTGCCGAAACGCTCATGCAGTGCGCCCCAGGCTTCCACCGTGCCCGGCACGGTGACGGGCGCGGCGCCGACGGGCGGGATTTCCTCGCCGTCCATGAACTCATCCGCCTTCGCCTGGATGTCTTCCAGCGTCGCGCCCATGGGGCTGCGGCCCGAGCCGTTATAGCCGTAAAGCTGCCCGCTCTCCGGGTCCCAGACGATGGCGAAGAGATCTCCGCCGATCCCGTTGGCGGTGGGTTCGACAAGGCCCAGCATGGCATTGGCGGCAATCGCCCCGTCCATGGCACTGCCGCCCTGTTTCATCACATCGAGCGCCACCTGCGTGGCCAGCGGATGGGCGGTTGCTGCCGCTGCATGCGGGGCAACGACGGCCGAGCGCACGCCGAGATCGCGGCCGGACGGCATGCGCTGGCCGGGGCCGGGCGTGGTGGAAAGCTCTGCCATAGGGGCCGGCTCGGCGGCTTCGGCCTCAGTGCGCTCGGGTTTTACGCTCGGGCTGGTCGGCGTGCTGGCGCAGGCGGTCAGGAGCAGGGCGGGGACGGCAAGAAAGAGGTTGCGGATCATGGCGTTGCTCCCGGGCCTTGAAGTCTGGGAGCAAGCTAGGGCGGAAGCGCGAAGCTGTCGACTTGCCCGGGTTCAATGCTCGAAATAATAGCGCGCCAGCCGGTCGGCGAGGTCGCGGCCCTCGGCGGCATAGCGCTTTTCCGCGTCCACGGTGGCCTGGTCGCAACGGCGATAGCGCCTGCGGGAATCGGAGAAACTGTTGTTGAAGGCTTCCACCATGGCCTCGCGCAGCGGCCCCCGGCGCGGTGCTTCCAAGGTCAGCAGCTCGATCATGTGCTGGCGCCAGTACTGGTCGTCCTCGCCATTGCAGACATAGCGCACGCCATGGGCCGAGCCGAGCACGCCGGCCAGGCGCACTGTGTCGCGCAGATAGGCCTGGTTGCGCAGGGGCAGGTCCTGCGCGCTTGCCCTCGGGCCGATGCTCAGGCATGCGGCGAGGACAAGGAGGATGCAGAAATGGGAGACTTTCTGTGCCATGCGGCCACATTTGCGCGCATCGAGGATCGGCTCAAGCGGTTTGGTGAGTCGCTCAGTCCACTGGTGATGAAGGATGACGGAAGCTTCATCCGGCCCTGGAGCGGGAGCGGTGATTCCGGGGGCGTGCTGGATGTGGTGTACTGCACTACGGATGTGTTTTTCTCCCCCTCTGCACGAGACTTTTTTGCCCGGATCTTTCAGGCCCAGAGGCTCGACTGGTTCCAGTCTTCCGCAGCCGGGCTTGACGCACCCATCCTGCGCCAGGTTGGGCGGAAGGCGGGGATTTATACCTCCGGCCACGAACACGCCGCAGCGATTTCCGAATGGGTGCTCTGGGCAGCACTGGAACACTTTCAGGGCGGCCCGGCCCGCCGCGCCGCCCAGGCAAGGGAAGAGTGGGCCTATCTACCGTTCCGCGAGCTTTCCGAGACGCGCTGGGTCATCGTGGGATTCGGCCATATCGGGCGTGAGGTCGCCCGGCGCCTGCGCTGGCTCGGCGCGCATGTCACCGGCGTGCGCCGCACCCCGGGTCCGGACGTGGACGCCGATGCCATGGTGGCGCCCGATGAAATCCAGGCTGCCCTGGGCGAGGCCGATGCGGTCCTGCTCTGTCTGCCACTGACGCCGGACACCGAGCGACTGGCCAGTACGGACTTCTTTGCTGCGATGATGCCTGGTGCCCTGTTTTTGAATGTCGGGCGCGGCAAGCTGGTCGATGAAGCGGCACTACTTGCCGGGCTCGATGCCGGACGCCCCGGCCATGCCAGCCTGGATGTGACCGTCACGGAGCCACTGCCAGAAGGCCATCCGATCTGGCAGCATCCGCAGATTACCCTGACCCCGCACATTTCGGCCCAGACACAGGCGGCCAGGGTGCGAACGGACGCGTTGTTCCTGGACAATCTCGAAGCCTATCTCACTGGCGCCGAGATGAAGAATCTGATCGAAAAGAGCGTGTTCCTTGATGATTAGCGCAGCGTTTTGAGCCGCAAAGTCTGGTCCAGGGCCGTCGCTTGGATGTAATAGAAAGACATGGTGTCGTCCCGTCCAATCCTTCGCATGTTCAAGGCGGAAGCTGCGCCCTCGAGCCATGACCCCGTCGAGGCCCTGACCGAAACGGCGGAGTCAGCGACCGAGGCAGCAGGCTCGCTGCTTGCCTGGTTGCGCTCGGGCTCGCGCGAGGCGCTGGTCGCTGCGGGGATCACCGTGGTTGCCATCATTGCGCTCTACGTATTGCGCTGGGCGCTCGGGAAGGCCATCGGCCGACTGCCGCAGGCCGACGATGTCTCCCTGGCCGCCATGGCCGAGCGCATCGTGAAACGCTTCCGCGGCTATTTCATCATCGCCATCGCGCTCTATATCACCAACACCATCGTGCCGCTGCCCGATGCCGCGCAGGCCTTCATCTCGGTGCTGCTGGTCGTGACCGGCGTGCTGCAGCTGGCCGAGTGGGTGCAGGAGGCTTCCACGTCTGTGGTGCGCCGGAATGTGCGGCGTTCCTCCAATGACGCCTCCTCGCTGGCTTCGGCGGTGAACATCATCAAATGGTTTGTCACCGTCGCCGTCTGGTCGGTCGCCGCCCTTTTGATCCTGGACAATGTCGGCGCCGATGTCAGCGCGTTGATCGCCGGTCTCGGCATTGGCGGTATCGCTGTCGGTCTGGCCGCCCAGGGCATGTTCCGCGACCTGTTCAGCTCGCTCTCGATCATCTTCGACAAACCCTTTCAGGTCGGCGATACCATCCGTTACGGCGACACTTGGGGCACGGTCGAGGATATCGGCCTGAAGACCACCCGCATCCGCGCCAAGCATGGCGAGCAGATCATCATCTCCAACACCATGCTGCTGGATCATGAGATCCACAACATGAAGCGGATGGCGCGCCGGCGGATCGAGACCGGCTTCGGCGTCATCTACCAGACCCCGCCGGACCTCGCCGAGCGCATTCCCGGCATCGTGGCCGAAACGGTCAAGACCATCCAGGGCGCCGAATTCGACCGCTGCGGCATGTCCGGCTATGGCAATTCGTCGATCGATTATGAACTCGTCTTCTATTCGCTGAACCCGGATTTCAACCGCTCCATGGCGATCCGCAGCCATGTGCTTCTGGCCCTGTTCCGCCGGTTCCGGGAAGACGGTATCGAGTTCGCCTATCCGACGCAGACGCTCTATATTGAAGGCGCCAGCGAAGAGGCCGTCGCCGCCACCGTGCAGACCCTCAAGGCCGCCGGCGAATAGCGCCGGCCTGACCCGACGTCCCGGCTTGACGCCTCGCGCCAGCCGGTCACCTTTTCTGCCAACGAGACAAAGGGAGGTGCGGCATGGCAGGCCATGAATTCGCAAACGTCACGACCGAAGGCAATCTGCTGATCGTGGAGATCAACCGGCCTGAGAAGATGAACGCGGTCCACCCGCCGGCCAACAAGGAACTCGGAGAGATCTTCGACGATTTTGCCGCCAATCCCGATCTCTGGATCGCCATCATCACCGGGGCGGGCGAGCGTGCCTTCTGCGCCGGCAACGATCTGCGCTACCAGGCCGAGGGCGGGGACATGTTCCAGGTGCCGAGCGGCTTTGGCGGGCTGACCAGCCGCTATGATCTCGACAAGCCGGTGATCGCGGCGGTGAACGGGGTTGCCATGGGCGGCGGCTTCGAGATTGCGCTCGCCTGCGATCTCATCATCGCGGCCAATACCGCCCGCTTTGCCCTGCCGGAGCCGAAAGTGGGCCTTGCCGCCCTTGCCGGCGGGCTGCACCGCCTCCCCCGCCAGATCGGGCTGAAGCGGGCCATGGGCATGATCCTCACCGGCCGCCATGTCATGGCCGAGGAAGGCATGGAGTTGGGCTTCGTCAACGAGGTGGTGCCCCAGGCGGAACTCATGGACACCGCCCGTCGCTGGGCCGGCCTGATCGCCGAGTGCAGCCCGATGTCGATCCGCGCCTCCAAGCAGGCCGTGATGGGCGGACTTGATATCGCTGGCCTGGAAGAGGCTCTCAACACGCGGTTTCCGGCGGTCGGCGAGCTCTTCAAATCTGCTGATTTTATCGAAGGCCCGCGCGCCTTTGCCGAAAAGCGAAAGCCGAACTGGACCGGGCGCTAGGCTGAGGGCCTAGGACTCGTGCGGCTTGAGGAAGCGAATCCCGAAATTGCGGCCCTGACTGCGCACGACCTCGCCGCGCAGGTTGCCGACACTGACGCGCTCACCGATCGGCGGGGGCAGGCGTTCGGCCTCGAAGCCGGCCCCGGTCAGCGAGATGTCGACCACGCGGCAGTTGAGAACACCGCCAGCCTCCAGCTTTACCTCGGCCAGGCCCCGCGTTTCAAAACGGGGCGAGGCACGGTCCTCGGCAAGGCCCAGCTTGTCGCGATTGATCAACCAGGTCAGCTGGTCGGCCAGCTTGTCGCGCTTGCGGTCGGTATGTTCGAATTTCAGCAGGAAGGCGCCCGCCGCCACGCGCACAACTTCGCCCTCGATGCGGCCAAGATCGTCGATGTAGCAGACCAGCTTGTCGCCCTGGTTGGGCACATTGCGCGTGCGAATTTCGGCGCTGCGGGCGGACATGGAGACCGTGCGCAGACGCTGTTCCTCACCGGCGCTGTTGCGGAACCGCCCCGTCAGGGCCACGGGCAGTCTGCGCTCGGTCTGGATCGTTCGCCGTATGGGCGCGGGCGTGCCTGCTGTCTGGCGCGGTGCCGCCGTCATGTCTGGTCGCTCCGTGGTTGCAATGCACAGTTTCGGCGCATGCTACGAAGTCTAGGTAGAAGCCATGTGTTCATAAATGGTTGCGGCAACAGATCGAGAACGACAAAAGCTTTATCAATATAAGCACACACCGGGAGGAGTAACGGCATGCGCGGGAAGGAATTTGACTTTGTCATCATTGGAGCAGGCAGCGCCGGTTGTGTGCTCGCCAATCGCCTGAGCGCCGATCCTGACATTTCGGTTTGTCTGATCGAGGCCGGCAAGAAGGATACCTCCCTGATGGTGCGCATGCCGGCCGGCGTGGGCAATCTGATCAAGGATGTGAATGCGTATAATTGGGGCTTTCACACTGCGCCCCAGGCCCATATGGGCGGCCGGGAACTGTGGTGGCCACGCGGGCGCGGCTGGGGCGGCTCCTCCTCGATCAACGGCATGGTCTATATTCGCGGCCATGCGCGCGACTATGACCAGTGGCGCCAGACCGGACTGACCGGCTGGGGCTATTCCGATGTCCTGCCCTATTTCCGGCGCTCGGAAAGTTATGGCGGCGGCGAGAACGCGTTTCATGGCGGCGAGGGCCCTCTGTGCGTCTCCGAAAGCCCGCTCGACAGCCCGCTCTACTCGGCCTTCATCGAAGGCGGGCGCGCGGCGGGCCATCCGGTCACGACGGATTTCAACGGCGCCCAGCAGGCCGGCATGGGGCCATACCAGCGCACCATTTATTGTGGCGAGCGCTGGAGCGCCTCCTTCGGCTATCTCCGCCCCATCGCCGATACGCGCGAGAACCTGACGGTGATCTCTACCGGGATGGTGACGCGCGTGCTGGTGGAGGGGGCGCGCGCGGTCGGCGTGGAACTGGTCGAGGGCAAGGGCCGTCAGACCGGGGAGATCCGGGCGGCGCGCGAAGTGCTGGTGTGCGCCGGCGCGGTGCAGTCGCCCCAGCTTCTGATGCTCTCGGGCATCGGCCCGGCAGAGCATGTCAGGTCCCATGGCATCGCGCCGGTGCTGGATGTGCCCGGCATCGGCGCCAATCTGCAGGACCATCTGGATGTCGTCGTGGTCAACCGGATGACCCAGAAACTGTCGGCCTATTCCAGGCAGAAGGGTCTGAAGAAGCTCGCCGTCGGTGTGCAGTACCTCATCAACAAGACTGGGGCGGGTGCGGACAATTTCCTCCAGGCCGGCGCCTTCCTCAACTCACGCGAGGGTCTCGACCGGCCGGACCTGCAGCTGCATTTCATCAATGCCGCGATGATCGACCATGGCCGGGTCGACCTGAAGGATGACGGTTTCACGCTGCATGCCTGCCAGCTGCGCCCGGAAAGCCGGGGCACGATCACGCTGCGCTCGCCGGATCCGTTCGCCCCGCCGGTGATCGACCCGAACTATCTTGCCGCCGAGGAAGACCGTCGCGCCATGCGGGAATCCGTGAAGATCTGCCGCGAGATTGTCGCGCAGACGCCGTTCGATGCCTTCCGCGGCGAGGAAGTGGTGCCGGGCGCGGCCTGCCGGAGCGATGCCGAGATCGATACCTATATCCGCGAGACCGGCGAGACGATCTATCACCCGGTCGGTACGGTTGCGATGGGGGCCAATGACAGCGCGCCACTAGATGGCGAGCTGCGCTTGCGTGGGATCGAGGGCCTGAGGGTGGTGGATGCCTCGGTGATGCCGACCCTGATCGGCGGCAACACCAATGCGCCGACCATCATGATTGCGGAGAAGGCAGCCGACATGGTCCTCGGCAAGCCGGCCATGGCGCCGGCCGAGCTGGAGCTGTCTGCCTAGTCGTTGCTGGAAACCAGCCGCAGATGCGGGCGTTTGACCGTGCGCTGTGGCGCGCGGATTTCGGAAATGGTGTGGCGCCAGAGCGGGCCATTGGCCAGCGTCTCGCCGCCGAGCGGCTGGTAGTGACCGAGAATCCGGCGCGGCGCATTGATCGGGCCGGGCAGGGGCGCCAGGGCGATCTCGACATTCAGGATCTTGCCGAGCAGGGTCTCGCCGCGCGCGCGGATGATGCCGGGGCTGGCTTCGGCGGTGACCGCACCGATAACGGAGCTGGCGAGGTTGCGGTCCGCGCCCATCCACAGGTCCATGAAGTCCTCATCGCAGACCGACTTGCCGAAATAGTCGGCCAGGGCCTCGCCCGCGGTCCGGAAGGTCCAGCTCTTCGGGCCAGCCTCGCGCAGGACAAAGATGTTACGGATCAGGGCAGTAGGTTCACCAGAACGTGTCGTGGGTGACAGGCCCAGCATCGGTGCCTGTTCCATACGGCGCCATGCCTCCAGCATGATGCGTGTGTTCGGATGCGCGGTACGGTCCAGCATTCGGTATTGCTCCAGCCAAGCTCTTTTTTGAGGCGTGCCTCATGGTCGGGTGCGGTGTCGGGCCGGCCCTCGCAAGCTCCGCGCCAGACCCGTTTGCTCAACCTGCAGGGGGCAATTGAAGCTTAACGCGGCCCCCTTGTTCGCCAGCCAAGGGAAAAACGGCACGGATGATGCTTCTGGTCAGGGGAATTCTTCAGGAGGCTTCACATGAATGTGTCAGCGCGGAACATCTGGCTTGGCGGAGCGGCAGCGGTCTCCCTTCTGGTGATCGCCGGTGCGGCCACGGGCCAGACGCCCTGCTCGAACATGGGCTGTGGCGGTGGCACCCCTCCGCCACCCCCACCGCCGGAGAACAATTGCTGTGGCATGCCGACCGGCCAGACGGTGGCTCTTCCAAATGTCCATATTGGCGGCGCCAGCGTGTCGGTTTCCACGCCCACGGTTTCGGTCCAGCAGAGCCAGTTCAGCTATTCGCGTTCGTCCTATTCCGGCTATTCCAACCAGTATAGCGGAGAGCGCCAGGTCACGACCTTCCTGTCGGGCGGCGGTGCTTATTTTGCCAGCGAGGGCACCGCGCCTTCCTCCTTGCAGAGCCTGAATGTCACGAGTTCCGAGCGCTATACTGAAACCATCGAGGAGCAGGTGCCGGTCAGCGAGGAGATCTGCGTCGAGCCGGAAAACCCCTATATCGAAAAGCTCATCCCCGTGCGCGCAGTGTGCCTCGACGATACCGGTTCGCCGCACCCGGCCAGCCAGGTGACCGGCGATACGCGCATTCCCAATCTCTATGAGGGCGAGATCTATCGCTGCATGGCCGGCACCTCGATGCAGGTCACGGTCGGCGCGCTGGACGGCGAAGAGGCCGACTTCACCCACGGCGAGAGCTTTTCGTGTCAGAAGGGCGAGGCGCTGGTACGCCGCGCCAATGGCGAGCTCTCCTGCGCTCCGCAGATCCCGCAGCGCGACTGCAATGAGCGCTCCCTGCTGCGCCAGTACGGCCCGGGCGTGAAACTCGTGCGCACCGTCGAGCGCGCCGAGTGCGTGCCTGAGACCCGTACGCGCATGGAAACCCGCACCCGCGAAGTCGAGCGCATCCGCCCGGCCATGTCGGCTGGGCCCATCGTGCTCGATGGCGGCGTCGGCCAGGGCGTGAACTAAGGAAAAAAGGCTCAAGGGCCCTTGGGGGGACCCTTGCGGGCGGGGCTGGCGACAGCTCCGCCCGGTCGATTCCGGAGAAAGGCTTTAGCCCACCTGACCGCGATGGCGCAGTTTCGCGTCCGCCAGCATACAGGCCATCATCGCCTCGGCCACCGGCACGGCGCGGATACCCACACAGGGATCATGGCGGCCCTTGGTGCGCACCTCGACATTCTCCCCGTCGCGCGTGACGCTCTCGACTGGCGTGAGAATGGAGGAGGTCGGTTTGATCGCGATGCGCGCCACCAGCGGCTGGCCCGTGGAAATACCGCCGGCCACGCCGCCATTATTGTTCGAGCCGAAGCGCACCCCGTCATTGCCCGAGCGCATGGTGTCTGCGTTCTGCTCGCCGGTGAGGGCGGCGGCGGCAAAGCCCGCACCGATCTCCACACCCTTGACCGCATTGATGCTCATCAGCGCGCCGGCAAGCTCGCCATCAAGCTTGCCATAGATTGGCGCGCCCCAGCCGGCTGGCACGCCTGTGGCCTCGACCTGCACCACCGCACCGACCGAGGAACCGGCCTTGCGGATCTCGTCGAGATAG
>DHQO01000040.1:22615-22809 GCA_002408125.1 Hyphomonadaceae bacterium UBA5336
CTTGCGGATCTCGTCGAGATAGTCTTCCCAGCGTGCGGCGAGCGCCGCATTCGGGCACCAGAAGGGATTGTTGGCCGTCTCGGCCCAGTCCCAGTCGGCGCCCTCTTCCAACGCCAGCGTGCCGATCTGCACCACGGCGCCGCGAATGGAGATGCCCTCACCGAGCACGCGCCGGGCCACGGCGCCGGCGGCCC
>DHQO01000041.1 GCA_002408125.1 Hyphomonadaceae bacterium UBA5336
TCTTCTTCACGGGCTTCCTCCTACAGGAAATCCGCTGGAAAACTAACATCAAATCCGGTCCACTTTCACCAGATCACGTCATTCCACGTAGCGGCGTTCATGCCGCTACATCCACACAGTAAGGCGGCATGAACGCCGCGGGCAAGATGGCTTGTGGCGCAGGAGGGCGGTAGCCCAGAGAAGAGTGTGGGCGCGCGGTGTTGTAGTGTTGCCGCCATGTCTCAATCAGGATCTGGGCCTCCCTGAGATCGAAGAAGATTTCCCTCGCCAGCAACTCGTCCCTGAGTTTGGAGTTGAAGCTCTCGCAGTATCCGTTCTCCCAGGGCGAGCCGGGTTCGATATAGAGCGTCTTCACGCCGATGCGCTGGAGCCACTCGCGCAGGGCGGTGGCGATGAACTCGGGGCCGTTGTCGGAGCGCATATGCTCGGGTGGCCCATGCAGGACGAACAACTCGCCCAGCGTGTCGAGCACATCACGCGAGTTGAGCTTGCGTTCGACACGGATCGCCAGGCATTCGCGGGTGAACTCATCGATCACGCACAGCATGCGGAAGACCCTTCCATCATGGGTGCGATCCTGGACGAAATCGTAAGACCAGACATGGCCCTTATGCGCTGGTCGGAGCCTCACGCACGAATCGTCATTCAGCCATAACCGGCCGCGTTTTGGTTGTTTCATCGGAACTTTAAGCCCCTCACGCCGCCAGATGCGATACGCACGCTTCTCGTTCACATGCCAGCCGTCCGTCTCAACAGGGCCATGATTTCAGCCGTAATCAGCCTTCCGCTTGTGTGGGAACGTGTTCCGGGTGTGCATATCCTGGCGCTGCGTCTGGGCCGTTCGGTCTGGAATTGGCTGGTCTCGGTGCTGGTACTGGTCCCGATTACACTGATCGCCGTAGAAATCGTGATCTATCTCTGGCTTGCAATTGTCCCGCAGACCATCTCCTCGGACTGTTCCGGCAGCGCCGATCCGGTGACGGTCACCATGCGCGGACCAATCGTTCAGCTCTATCCTCCGCTGCTCGTCGCCATCGGCCTGTGGCTCCTGCATATCCGGGCATTGAGTGTGTCGCCGCGAGCACGGTGACAGCCAGGGCCGACCGCCCATCTGCCTCTCATGCTTGAACCCTGTCTTTTCTGTCACCACCTAATCATCAGAGGCTCGTTCCAGGGGTTGCTGATCATCAGGACTCTCTCGGCGCGCCGAATTGAGACCTGTCTTTGAAGGAAGGATCGAACCTATGACCCATCACGTCACCCCCGCCGGAATTCCGGAGTTCGAGGAGCGCGGCATGGTCTATGTCCGCCCGATCGGCCTTGAGGAACTGCAGCGCGTGCTCCCGGCCAATGCGCTGGAACAGCTCGATACCACCGACGACCTCTTTGCCGTGCACAATTCCGAAGGCGAGCGTCTGGCCATCGTGGAAGGCCGTGAGGCCGCCTTTGCCGCCGCGCGAGCCCATGAGCTTACGCCGGCCAGCCTGCACTAGGCTGCCATCCCCGCTGAAATGAAAAGCGCCGGGTCCTGTCAGGGCCCGGCGCAATCATTTTGGGTGGCTGGTACCCGCCTCAACTTGGCTTTCAGGCGGCTGAGGCTGTGGAAGCCTTGGAGTCCTGGCAGAGAATATTGCGAATGACCTTGGCTTCGTTGGCGCCGCGCAGGGCCGCACGCACTTCCGGCTTGCGGAAGGCACGGGAGACCTGGGCCAGCGCCCGCAAATGGTCCGCACCGGCCGTCATCGGGGCAAGCAGCATGAAGATGAGATCGCAGGGGTGCTCATCCACCGCATCGAAATCCACGCCTTCAGACAGCTTCATCAGGCCGCCGACCGGCGCTTCCAGCTTCGAGAGCCGGGCATGGGGAATGGCAACGCCCTCACCCACACCCGTGGAGCCGAGCTGTTCACGCTCGATGACGGCGTCATAGATCATGCGTTCGTCCAGGCCGAGTTTCTCGCCCAGCGCGCCAGACAGGCGGACAATCGCCTGTTTTCGGCTGCCACAGGAAGATTCCAGCAGGATTACGCCACGGTCCAGCAAAGCTGAAAGATCAATCGCCATGAGATATCTCTAGGTTGAACTTGGCTCGGAAGTGGTTGGATCGACCCAACCGATATGCCCATCTGGGCGGCGGTAGACCATATTCAGGCCGTTATGCCTAGCATTGCGAAACATAAGGGCAGGAGATTCCCCCAATTCCAGCTGCATGACTGCTTCTGAGACAGTCATGGTACGAATATGGGCATTTCCTTCTGCCACGGTCAGCGGCGCCTGGTCTGCCCCGTTGGGGAGATCATCGCCTGAGTCGTCCTCGTCCGGGATGGGCGCGAGAATGAAACTCGCGGCGACCTCGCTCGGCAGAGGTGATCGGCCGGGCCTGTGATGATCGCGCAGGCGGCGCTTGTAGCGGCGCACGCGCTTCTCGATTTTTGCAAGCCCAGCATCAAGCGCGGCATAGGGATCATCGGCCTGACCGACCGCCTGAAGAATAATGCCGGAGTCGAGATGCACATTCATGTCGACTTCGAACAAATGGCCAGATTTTGAAACGGCCACATGAGCGTCGCCAGGCCGATCAAAGTATTTGCTGACAGCATCTTCAAGGCCATCGGAGATCCGCTCTTGCAGGGCCTCACCTAAATCGACGTTACGTCCAGCGATCTTGATCTGCAAATCCGGCCTCCTTTTACTATCACATGGGGAGCCATGTTGCCGCGAAAACACACGTCATGCAAAAAACACGCTCAGTTTTTTGGCAACCTGTCGTAGTCAGGCCGATTGGCGCATGCGCCGCCGGCGCTGGACCGAAGACGGGATCCCGAGGCTTTCACGGTATTTCGCCACGGTCCGGCGTGCAATCTCGATCCCGTATTCTGTCAGAATTTCAACGATTTGATCATCCGACAGGACGTCTGCGGCGGTTTCCTGGTCGATCAGCGCCTTGATTCGGTGACGGACCGCCTCGGCCGAGTGGGCCTCCCCGCCACCTGTTGAGGGTATTGCAGCGGAGAAGAAATATTTAAGTTCGAACAAACCGCGCGGCGTGGCCATGTACTTGTTCGAGGTCACGCGGCTGACGGTGGATTCATGCATCGAGATCGCGTCGGCCACCTGTTTCAGGTTCAGCGGCCGCAAATGGGCCACGCCATGGGCGAAGAAGGCGTCCTGCTGGCGCACAATCTCGCTCGCAACCTTCAGGATGGTGCGCGCGCGCTGGTCCAGCGACTTGATGAGCCAGGTCGCATTGGCCGCGCACTCGGTGATGAACTCCTTCTCGGTCTCGCGCATCCGCAGGGCGGAAACCTCGGCATAGTAGGCCTTGTCCATCAAGACCTTGGGAAGGGTGTCATTGTTCAACTCCACGGCGAACATGCCGCTCGGCAGCTCGCGCACGAAAACATCCGGGGCAACCGCCACAGTGGTGTCGCTGGCAAAGCTCGCGCCCGGGCGCGGTGTCAGCGCGCGCAGCTCGCTGAGCATGTCCATGATATCGGCCTGGTCGACGCCGCACACATCGCGCAGCTGTTTCAGGTCGTGCTTGGCGACAAGGTCGAGGCGCTCGACCAGCGCTGCCATGGCCGGGTCGAGCCGGTTGCGTTCCTTCAGCTGCAGCGCCAGGCATTCAGGGATGGAGCGCGCCATTACGCCGGTCGGGTCAAACCCCTGGCAGACACCCAGCACGCGCTCGACATCGGCAAGTTCTGCGCCGAGCGTGTCGGCGGTTTCTTCCAGGTCGGCGCGGCAATAGCCGCCATCGTCGGTCTCGTCGATCAGGCGTGCAGCGATCAGCCGGTCCGCGCCAGTGAGGCTGGAAAGGTTGAGCTGGTTGTGCAGGTGCTGGTTCAGGGACACATCGCTAGTCAGCGAGCCCTCGAAATCGAAATCCTCGCCACCGCCCTTGCCGGAGCTGGCCTTCGACCAGTCGGTCGCCGCGCTCGGGCCCGATGCAGCGGCCGGCTGGGGCACGTCCGAGCCGGTGCCGGCCTCGAAGACATCCTCACTGGGCGCGTCGAGCGCCTCGCGCGCCTCATTGAGCCCACTGGCATCGTCCAGACGCAGATCGTCCCGGCTGGCTGCGTCGCCCGACGCCTCGCCCGCCCCGTCGCCATCGCCAGCCTCGCCGTGCTGGAGCAGCGGGTTCTTCTCGATTTCGGCCTCGACGAATTCGGCAAGCTCGATATTCGAGAGCTGAAGCAGCTTGATGGCCTGCTGAAGCTGAGGGGTCATTACCAGGGACTGTCCCTGGCGCATGTCCAATCTCTGTCTCATAGCCATCAGCTTACCCCTTTAGGCCGCGAATCGATCTCCCAGATAGACGCGGCGAACTTCCTCGTTGCGCAGCACCATATCCGGCGGACCGTTAAACAAGACTTCACCGTCATACATAACGTAGGCGCGATCGACGATTTCGAGCGTCTCACGCACTTGGTGATCGGTGATCAAAACTCCCAGCCCGCGTTCCTTGAGGAAGCGGACCAGATCGGAAATATCGGAAATTGCCAGCGGATCGATGCCGGTAAACGGCTCGTCCAGCAGCATGAAGCTCGGCCGCGAGGCCAGCGCGCGGGCGATTTCCACCCGACGCCGCTCCCCGCCCGACAGCGAGGTCGAGGACTGGTCGGCCAGGTGTTCGATATGCAGCTCGGCCAGCAGGGCCTGGACCTGCGCCTTGCGCTTGGAGCGGTCGGTCTCGAACAGCTCGACCACGGCCATGACATTCTCAGCGACGCTCATGCCGCGGAAGATCGAGGTTTCCTGCGGCAGGTAGCCCATGCCCAGCCGGGCGCGCTGATACATCGGCAGGCTGGTGACATCGGCACCGTCGATCACGATCCTGCCACCATCTGCCTGGATGAGGCCCATGATCATGTAGAAACAGGTCGTCTTGCCCGCGCCGTTGGGCCCGAGCAGGCCGACAACCTCCCCGCGCTGCAGCGATAGCGACACATCGCGCACGACCTGGCGCTTGCCAAACGACTTGGCAAGCGATTCCACGAACAGGCCCTCGGTTGTGTCTTCCATAGGTTCAGCTCCAAAGCAGCGCCGGTGCGCCACTTCCCCGGCCGGGTCTACAGGCGCACCCTTAAAATCGGTTTACAACGAGCGTAACAATTCGCCCGATAGGTGAGTTAGTTCTCCTGAGCCGGGCTGGAAGAGCCCGATTCCGGGTTAATCAGAATCTGCACACGGCCATCGCAGCCTTTCAGGTTCGACCGGCCTTCGCTGACCTGCAGGACAAGCTCGCAGCCACGCGCGACATCCTCCCCGCGGATCAGCACCACCTCGCCGGTCAGGGTGATGGTGTCGGCCAGGGCGTCATAGGTTCCTTCATCGCCGCGCGCTTTCAGGTCGGGCGTGACATAAAAAACCTCGCCCTCGGCTGTCATGCGCTCGATATCGCCGAAGCCGCCGCCGATCCCGGTCTGGTTGCCGCTGTTCGTACCGGAGTAGAACAGCGTCACCGTGTCGGCACGCAGGCGCGCGTCGCCCTGGACAATGTCGACATTGCCGACCACCAGCACCCGCCGCTCGCGCTCGAGCACCGAGGAACTGTCGGCGTTCACACGGATCGGGCCGCCCTCGGACGACAGCTGGGCCAGTGCCGGAACACCGAAGGCTGCTGCGGCCACGAGACCTGCCACAAGGGGGCGGGCATGAACTCTAGTTGTCTTCACCATCATTCTCCGCTGTCGGTTCTGTCTCGGTTTCTGTCTCGTCGGTCTCACCCTCAACGGCCTGTTCGCGCGGCGGGGCGGGCTCGAACACCATTTCCACATTGCCGCGGAAGGTGATCACTTCGCCATCATCGGTAATCTCGTAGGCGTCGGAACGGATATCGCCAAGCGGGCCGGTGCCATAAAGCGGGTCGAGGCCCTCGATCCGCCCTTCCAGGATGTAGAACCGGGCACTTGTTGTGCGGAACCGGTAGCCGGTCTGGTCGGTGACCTGGACATCGCGGAACAGGTCCAGCGTCTGGTTGTCCTGGTCATAGGTGCCCTCGGGCGCGGTGATGCGGCTGCCGTCCTGGTCGACCAGTTGGGGATTGGACAGATCCACCAGGCTGTCGCTGGCGCGCCGGCGCTGGGCGGTGTCGGCGGTAATGATGTAGGAATCGCCGGCCTTGTCGCGCCCGGTAAAGCGCGGATTGATCATGGTCACGATCTCGTCGCTGCCGAAGGTGTTCGGGCGCTTGTCTATTCCCGACAGGGCATTGGCGATGACCGGCCCGGCGAGCGTGCCGATGGAAATGGCCGCGCCGGCGGTGAACACCGTGCGCAGGATGCGGACGATGGCTGAGCGGCGCTGGGTCTGGGCGAGCGTGACCTGGCGCCGGGGAGTCCAGACAAACTCGGTCTGCTCGGCAGGCGTGGCACTCATGAACACTCTCTCACACAACGGGCCGTGTGCCCGCGTCTAACCCCATCGGTCATGTGTGTATCCCACACATCGCACGCAAGAAAGCGCTCAGTTCATGGCAAAATAGCGTCGGCCGGCGAATTTCCCGCAAGCCGCGTCACGAAGCGTGGGAGAAGATATCGCTTTCGGCCCAGCCGGCGAGGTCGAGATCTGCGCGCACCGGCAGGAAGTCGAAACAGGCCTCGGCGAGGGCAAGGCGCCCCTCGCGCTCGAGCATGACGGTCAGCCCCTCACGGATGGCATGCAGGTGCAGCACGTCGGAGGCGGCATATTCCAGCTGCGCCTGGGTCAGCTCCGCGCGGCCCCAGTCGGAGCTCTGCTGGGCCTTGGAGAGGTCCACCCCGGCAATTTCCTTGGCGACATGTTTCAGGCCGTGCTGGTCTGTATAGGTCCGCGCCAGTTTCGACGCGATCTTGGTGCACCAGATCGGTGCGCAGTCCACGGCGAGCCATTTCTTCATCATCGCCACGTCGAAACGGGCAAAATGAAAGATCTTGAGCACCTTCGGATCGGCCAGCAGGGCCTTCAGGTTCGGGCAATCGAAATCACGGGTCAGGCGGACGACATGGGCCGTCCCGTCGCCGGACGAGAGCTGGACAACGCACAGGGCATCGCGATGGGGGTTCAGCCCCATGGCTTCTGTATCAACGGCCACGATCGGGCCCAGATCCAGGCCTGCCGGAAGGTCGGCCTCGTGCAGCGTGATCTCGGTCACTGGTCCTTCTCCTCGTTGGGGCGCCGCTTCCGGCCGGACAAGCTGCGTGCCTTAACTCAAATTGGCGCGATTGGCCAAGCTTCGGAGCCAAAAGGGGTGGCAAGGCGTTATCAGGTTTCCTAACTTAGGACCCAGCGGAGGGACCCAATGCCACAGCTTTCAGCGCTTGGTCAGCCCGAGGCGGCGCGTCTTGGAGAAGCCTATATGGCCGTACGCGCAAGGACAGTTGCCCTGTCCGAAGGCCTCAGCGATGCAGATGCCACGGTGCAGTCCATGCCGGACGCCAGCCCCGTCAAATGGCATCTGGCGCACACGACCTGGTTTTTCGAGACATTCCTCCTGGCGGAATACCTGCCGGGATATTCGCCGTTCGACCCGGACTATGCCTACCTCTTCAATTCCTATTATGAGGGCGCCGGGCCACGCCATGCCCGCCCGCGCCGGGGGCTACTCACTCGCCCGCGGCTGGAAGAGGTGCTGGCCTATCGCGCCCATGTCGATGCCGCGATGACCGGACTGATCACTCGCGCCAGCCCATCTGCACGCGAGTTGATCACGCTCGGCCTGTACCATGAGGAGCAGCACCAGGAATTGCTGCTCACCGACATCCTGCACCTGTTTGCGCAAAACCCGCTGAAGCCCGCCTATCGCCCCGGCCAGCCGCTCGCAGTGGACGGGCCGGGTATTGCCCCGCTCTCATGGTGTTCGTTCGAGGGCGGCATTGTCGAAATCGGCGCGTCGGACACCGGATTTGCCTTTGACAGCGAACGCCCGCGCCACCGCGCCCTGCTGGAGCCCTTCGAACTCGCCCACCGCGCCGTGACCAACGGCGAATGGATGGAATTCATCGAGGATGGCGGCTACCGCACGCCGGGCCTCTGGCTCTCGGACGGGTTCGATCATGTCCGGCGCAAGGACTGGGCCGCCCCGCTCTACTGGGAGCAGAAGGACGGGCAATGGTGGAGCCAGACCCTGCGCGGCTTCCAGCCGGTCGATCCCGACGCGCCGGTCTGCCATGTCAGCTATTACGAAGCTGACGCCTTCGCCAGCTGGGCTGGCGCCCGCCTCCCGCGCGAGGCCGAATGGGAACATGCCGCCTCGGCTCAGAAGATCGCCGGCAATCTTGCCGATCTCGACCATCTGCGACCCCGGCCCCAGCGCGGGACCAGCGCTGCACCCACCGGACTTTTCGGCGACACCTGGGAATGGACGGCCAGCGCCTTCCTGCCCTATCCGGGCTTCAAGCCCCTGCCCGGCACGGTGGGCGAATACAACGGCAAGTTCATGAGCGGACAGATGGTGCTGCGCGGGGGCTCCTGCGCCACGCCGGAAGGCCATATCCGCGCCAGCTACCGCAATTTCTTCCAGCCGGAAAAGCGCTGGCAGTTTTCCGGGCTGCGCCTTGCCCGCGACCTCTGAAGGACGTCATGCCCGACACATATTCGCCCCCCGAAAGCGGTATGGCCGCAGACCTGCTTGCCGGCCTGACCGCGACGCCAAAGACCATCTCCTCGCGCTGGCTGTATGATCGGCGCGGCTCGGAACTGTTCGAGGAGATCACCGGGCTGGAGGAATATTATCCCACCCGCACCGAGCATGCGATCTTTCAGGACCATGCCGAAGACATGGCCGAGGCGATCGGTCCTGGTGCGGTTCTGGTCGAGTATGGCGCCGGCGCGCTGGTGAAGACCCGGCTGGTACTCGATGCGCTGGAAGCCCCGCGCGCCTATGTGCCGATCGACATTTCCGGCCCCTTCCTGCGCGATGCCGCCGCCGGCCTGCAAGCCGATTATCCCGGCCTCGATATCCATCCCGTCGTGGCCGATTTTACCGAGGAAGTGGACCTTTCCGACGCTCCTGGTGCAGAGGGTGGCCGGGTCGGCTTCTTCCCCGGCTCGACCATCGGCAATCTGGAAAACCATGAGATTGTCGCCTTCTTCCGTGCCGCCCGCTCCAGCCTCGGTCGGAATGCACGCTTCCTGCTTGGCGTCGACCTGAAGAAGGACCCCGCCATCCTCGTGCCGGCCTATGACGATGCGCGCGGCGTGACCGCGGCTTTCAACCTGAATCTGCTGGAACGTTTCAACCGCGAACTGGGCACGGATTTCGACGTTTCAGCCTTTGCCCATGAGGCCCGCTGGAACGAGGATGAAGGCCGGATCGAGATGCATCTCGTCGCCCGGCGCGACACGAGCGTGCGGCTCGACGGCCATGAGATCACCTTCCGGGCCGGAGAGAGCGTACGCACGGAAATTTCACGCAAGTTCGAGTTCGCCGCGCTCGACCGCCTGCTCGATCAGGCCGGCTGGCGCAGGGAAAACACCTGGCAGGACGAGAAAGGCTATTTCGCCGTCACGCTTCTGGTGTGAACCCTGCAGCAGTCTCGATTGACTCACCGGCCCCGATAGCCCTTTTTACAGATTGTTAAGGGGGGCGTAGCGTAGGGCGGTCAATGGTGAGGCAAACGCAGGACAAAAGTTCCAGGATGCGGGGAGACCGGCATCTTGGCTAAGCGATCGCCGTCATCCGACCCGTGGGATGTCCCGATCTGGTTTCTGGTCTGTGCCGGCAGCCTGGCCATCGTCATGGCCTTTGCCGGCTGGTCGATCGGACTGCCGGACACCCATGCCGGACTGGCCCGTTATGAAGAGGCGCTTTATCGCGCCTTGTCGGTCAACACATTGTCGGATGCCTATGCCCGTATGGGGGAAGAGGGCGACGTGCAGAACGTCGTGGCGCTCCGGCTGCTTGGCGTGGCGCGCTGGATCGGCGCGGTGGTCTTTTTCCTCACCCTGTTCAAGGTGGTCTACCGCCTCTTCCTGGAGAATTTCCTGTCCTGGCGGTGCCGGAACTTCTGGAGCGATCATATCGTCATCATCGGCGACCGGCCGATTGCCTATTCCATCGCCGAAGCCGCCGCCGCGATGGAAGATGCCCCGAAAGTGGTGCATTTCGTGCCTGAAGGCCGGGAGACTACGCGCAATGGCATCCTCACCCTCGACAGCAATCGCGACCTGGAAAGCCTGCTGGACCTCGCCGCCGCCCATCGCGCCCGCTCGCTGGTCTTTGCGATGGAGGACAATGCGGAATCGGCCGACATGGCCCGCGCCACCTTCCAGTCGCGCGATTTTGCCCGCGCCGCGCTCGAAGCGGCCGGCAGTCAGGAACTCGGCGATGCCCAGCACCAGGGCCCGCATATCTTCGTCTGCGTCGATGATGGCTGGTTCGAGCATCGCGAAGCGCTGAACTACAATTTCGACCGGCCCGCAGCGGACAAGAAATTCACCGAAGCCGGCGTGCTCGACAGCGTGGTGGAACTGATCAGCGAGAGCCGGTGCGCCGCGCGCGCCGTGCTGGCGGCCCATCCGCTCTATGCGATGGGCGAAGACCATATGCAGCACATTCTGCTGGTCGGTTTCGGCGCCATGGGCCAGGCCCTGCTCACCGAAATCTGCGAAAGCCAGCGCACCGATCCCTACCGCAAACAGGTCATCTCCATCATCGAGCCCGACGCGTCCAAATGGACCCGGTTCAAGCGCCAGTGCCCGGAATGGGAAGAGGTCTTCGACGGCCATTTCCATGACGTGCGTCTCGACCAGCCAGATGCCGACCTGTCGGACCTGTTCAAGCGCATGGACAAGCACCCGGTCACGGCGGCCTATGTGGCAACCGGCGAGGATCTCGACCCGCCCATCGCCGCGGCCCAGCTGAAACAGCTCATCGCCTGGCAGATCGAGGACAAGGTGCTTCAGCGCGAGCGCGTGGCCTTCCCGATCTTCACCTGCGTGCGCGGCGGCGGCACGACGGAAGAAGACGCCGCGCCGGACACGCTCGCGCCCGGCGACATGCCGATCCAGGCCTTCGGCACCTGGGACGAGATCGTCCAGGCGTCGCGCGTGCTTGAGAAAGAACCCGATCTCGCCGCCTATCGCGTCCACAGCGTGCACAATGATCTCTACAGCCAGACCCCGCCGACAAACTGGAGCCAGGTGCGCGAGGTGAACCGCTATTCGAGCCGTTCGGCGGCAGCCTTCGTGCCGACCCTGCTGCATGCAGCAGGCTTCGACCTCACCCCCTGGATCAAGGCATCGGGGCGGATGCCGTCTCCCAATACGCTGCCAAGTCTCGGAGCGGACCGGTCCCTCGCCGAGGATCTCACCGAGCGCGTCCTGCTCGCCCGGCTGGAGCATATCCGCTGGTGCGCGGAGCGGCGCCTGCGTGGCTTCCGCTACAATGCCGTGCGCGATGATGCCGCCAAACACCATCCCGATCTCGTGGGCTTCGATGCCCTGCCGCTGAAGTCACGGATCTACAATCTCAAATATATTCTCACCCTGTCGCAACGCCTGCAGTCTGAAGGCAGTGATGTCGTGATCCCGCCGCGCGCAGCGGCCCCGCGCGCCCTGGTGCGGCCGGTTGACCTCCTGCTCCTGCAAGAAGCGGGCATGCTGACCGTCACTGTCCGCACGACGAAAAAGGAGCTGCCCGATGCCCACGTCTGACCTGCTGACCTACGGCAACGGCCATGCGCTGGTGCGGTTCAACGAGGACGCACCGCGCCGGTTCAGCCCGGATACGTCCTATATCTCCATCGCCGTGCGCCGGATCAGCCTGCGCAAGGGACGGATCAATCTCGCCAAGTTCGGGCCCTATCTCTTCGGCGTGCTCGGCCAGACCAATTTCGATGCCCAGACCAAGCTGGCCGGGGTATTCTCCCCGGCGGTCGAGGACGCCCTGATGGCCGGCGCCAGCACCCAGATCGGCTCACAGGTCGGCGCGCCGATCTATGGCGACAGTGCCCCGGTGATGGACGAAGCCGATCTCGACGTCCCGCCGCCGCCGATCCAGGCGGAGAGCTTTCGCCGGCTCGACCGCGTCCTCCTGATCGACAAGCAGCTGACACCGCGCCTCGTCTATCGCGGCGAGGGTCCGCTGCAGCTCGGCTTTGGCGGCGTGGTGCAGAAGGACTATCTTGCCGACACGTTCGGCGTGCTCGAAGCGGTGGTGAAATCCCCGGTCGCCCAGTTCGTCTCCTCGACCAATCCGGCCATCGGGCAGGCGGCCAACATGCTGGATGTCGCCACCACGGTGCATCGCGCCTTCAATCGCCTCGCGGACCGCAACGGGGTGGAGCGGCTCGCGCTGCTCGACCTCGACATCCGCACCCTCTTTGACGAAACTGGCCTGCCGCGCGCGGGCAACTATGCCCTCATCGCCCGAGAGGATGTGCCGGCGGGCATGTCGGTCGACCGCCAGACCGGCCAGATCCTGACCAGCCGCGGCAATGATTATGACGATGCACCCTATGTGGTGTTCGACCTGCGCTGCGAGGACACCCGCCCGGACTGGGGCAGCGTACCGGAAGTCAACTCCGCCTGGCGCACGCTGGAAAACCAGGTGATGACCGGCGAGACCCAGGGCGCGCTGGAATCCTTCCGCCGCGCGGTCTATCTCTGCCCCGATCTCGTGCCGGCTGACAGCGAACGCCTGTTCAAGGCCGCCCGGCGCAAGCTCGGCCCGCTTCTGAACAATGCCGAGAGCTTCAGCTTCGCCAGCCGCCTCGGCAATGTCGCTCAGGCCCTGAAGCAGACCTATGACCAGATCAAGGACGCCCCCGTTGTCACCGAGATGCGCGATGAGTGGGCGCGCTTCCATCGGTGCCACCAGATCATGCGCGTGAATGAGGGTGGTTTTGTCGACCATCCCGACGATCCGGGCGGAGCGACCAATATGGGCGTCACCCAGCGCACCTATAATGAATGGCGCCAGCGCAATCACCGCCCGACCCGCAGCGTGCGCGACATTGAAGAAGTCGAGGTCCAGCAGATCTATTATGAGGGGTATTGGCGGGCCGGCTATTGCCACAAGATGCCCGACGATGCCTCCGCGCTCGTCCTGTTCGATGCCTGCGTGAACCATGGCCACCGCCCGGCCATGACCTTCATCCAGCGCGGTGCGGGCATCCCATCGGCCTCTGTCGACGGGATCTATGGCCCACAAACCGATGCCGCCATACGTGCCACCGATCCACCGCTTCTGGTGCGCCGGGCGCTGGATGCCCGCTGGGCCTATTTCGAACGCATCATGGAGCGCAATCCGCGGCTTGAAAGCTTCCGCCGCGGCTGGCGCAACCGGGTCGACCTGATGCGCCGGATCTCCTTCCAGTGGGCCAGCGGCCAGGAAAGCATCAGTGAAGGGCTCGAACCGCTTTCGCCCGAGGAAATCGCCGCACCCGTCTTCGGTGGCCTGACAGGGGAGGCGCGCTCATGAACCCACCCAGCGAAACTGACCTCGCCGAATTTGCCGCCGTGCGCGATGAAGTGCTCGCCATGGGCCGGGAGGCCGAGCGCATCAAGGTCATCGAGCAGATAACCCGGCTGGTCGATGAGGCCGACGATCTGGGCGCGCTCGGCGCCACAGAGATCCTCAAGATCGCAACCCATTTGCAGACGCGCCGCGCCTTCGCCCTGCTGCTCATTCTCTGCCTGCTGGCCGGCCGTTCGGGCCTGTCCACGCCGGAACTAAAGCAGAAGGAGGTTCAGGCGCTGATCGAGCTTGGCCGCCTGCGCGAGGCCATCCGCGAGGCCTCGGCCCTGGCGGACGCGACCTTCATCCATCCCGAAGACCCCGAGCAAGACCCGGCCCGGCTGAAGATCTGGAAGTCGGCCATGGGCAATATCGGCCGGGCCTACAAGCAGGCCTATGTCAATTCGGCGCATGCGGGGCGCATGCCCGACCCGGTGGACCTGCGCGAAGCCGCCGACGCCTATCTCGATGTCTGGGCGCGCGGCCAGGACGCCTCCTCGACCTACCACGCCATCAATGCCGCCGCACTGATCTCGCGTGCCGCCCGCGATGGAGCGGCGGGTGTGTCTGGGGCCGGCTGGGCGCGCGATGAGATGGCCCGGAACCTCGCGACAAAGATCCTCGACATCCATCGCGATGACCTGATCAAGGCTCTGTCGGATGGTTCAGCACCCGGCGATATCTGGACACTGGCAACCTGTGGCGAAGCCTATCTTGTACTCGACCTGATGGAAGATGCCGCGCGCTGCTATGGCGCTTATGCCGGCAATCCGGCCAGTACGGCCTTCAGCCTCGCCTCCTCGCTGCGCCAGCTTGAGGAGATCTGGGGCCTGTCGGGCGAGGACCGCACCGAGGGCGGCGCGATTGTGCGCGTCCTGAAAGCGGCCCTCCTCAATCTCGACGCCGCACCCGACAGTGCTGGCAAGCCGCCCGCCCAGATCGTGCAGACCGACAATGTCAATCTCAGCGTCAAGGAAGCCCGGCTCATTGAATCCGACCTGTCGAGCGCCGCCACCGAGGGCGCGCCGACCGCGGCCGGCTTCGAGGCCTATTTCGGCAAGCGCGGCGCTGGCCGGGCCGCCGGCGCCATGGTGGACATCGAACGCCTGGCCGGCGCCATGCGCCGGTCGCGCTCGCTATGCGCCATCGAGACCGTCACCCATGGCGGCTGGCAGCGCATCGGCACCGGCTTCGTCGTCGATGGCGAAGTGCTCAATCCAGACTGGGCCGGCCGGTCGCTGATCGTCTCCAACCACCATGTCACTTCGGGCGGGGATGCGACCCTGTCGTCGTCCTTCCAGCGCTGCCGGGCAGTGTTCGTCGATCTCGATCCGCTCGACGATACCGAGGCGAGCTATACGGTGGAGTTCTCCGGCGTGCTCTGGGAAAGCAATGAAGCCAGTCACGATGTCGCCGTGCTCGTGCCCGATGGCGGCCTGCCGGGCCAGGCCGTGGCGCTCGGCACCAATGACATCTCCGAATACCTGCCCAAACGCCGTCCGGTCGAGCAGGACGGCACGGACATGCATGTCGTGATCCTCGGCTTTCCGGGTGGCGGCAAGCTCAGCTATTCCTTCGGCGACGAGATGCTGCTCGACCATGATGCCTGCGAGCCGGGCCGCGCCGTGCGCCCGCCGCTCAGGCTCGACGGCCGGCCGATCCACCTGCACTATCGCACGCCCAGCATGCCTGGCAGTTCCGGCAGCCCGGTCTTCGAGGCCGGCACCTGGAAGCTGGTCGGCGTGCATCATCGCGGCATGCCCGAATGCCCGCGCCTGTCGCCGAAATCGGCCACATACGAAGCCAATGAAGGCATCTGGATCCCTTCCATCCGCGCAGCCATCGAGGCCGCGGGCAAAGGCCCGGATGCAGAGTTCTTCACCCTCGCCACCGCCGCCCGGCAGGCGGTGATCGCCACGGGCGGGGCCGGCGCCATGGGCGATGTCGCCAAGCAGATCTTCGCCAAGCCCATCGGTAATGGCAGCGCGACTCCCGCGCCTGCCGTTCCCGAAGCCCGTCAGGGCCTGCCCGGCCATTACATCGCCTACAAGGAAGACCAGTCCGACGTGCAGCGGCTCTACCTGCGCAAGGGCCTCTATGAGGGCGACATGGAGACCTTCCGCGCCGCCTCGGCCGGCTTCGAGACGGTGATTGGCGATGACAACCGCATGCAGGTCCAGCACACCACAGCCGATCCGTTCCGGATGATCTGCTCCCTCGTCATCCGACAGAAGGGCGGCTTTACCAATTACGGCACCGGCTTCCTGATCGGGCGGCGCACGCTGATCACGGCGGGGCACTGCCTGCATGGCTATCCCGGTGCGCCGGAGGTCGAGGCGATCGAGATCCGCCCGGCCCGGTCCGGCGTGATGGAGCCCTTCGCAGAGCGGTTCGGGATTATTCTCGGCCAGCGCTTTTCGGTCCATCCGGCCTGGTCGGAGCGGTTCGACCCGCTTTTCGACATGGGCGCGATCCATCTGGGACAGGATATCGGCGATGTCCTTGGCTGGTTCCGGGTCGGGGCGCTGAACCCGACCTCGCTGACCCATCGCTGGGCCCATGTCACCGGCTATCCGGGCGACAAGCTCTCAGCCCCCGGCCTGCGCGCGCCGATGCGCGCCGCCGAAATGTGGCATCATGCAACCCCGATCGACGCCGTCACCGCCCGACAGGTTTTCTATCCCGCCGACACCTATGCCGGGCAAAGCGGCGCGCCGGTCTATGTGCTCGACGAGGATGGCCGCGTGCGCGTCATCGCCATCCATGCCTATGGCACGGGGTCTGGCGGATCCGCCCATTCTCAGGACAATAATTCCGGCGTGCTCCTGGATGCCTCCATGCTCCAGGTGCTGGCCGACTGGAGGACCGTACAATGAGCCAACCTGATGCCGCCACGCGGCTTGCCATTGCCCGCACCGTGCACGAGGCGATCCGTGCCTGGTCTGCCGCACACGGCCAGAAGCCCCCGCCGCACTGGAAACAGGCCCCGCTCTGGATGAAGGAAAGCACGCTGGAAAGCGTCGATTTCGTGCTCGCCAATCCTGAAGCCAATGACGGCCACCAGCACGATCAGTGGATGGAACAGAAAAAGCGCGACGGCTGGAAATACGGCGCGGTCAAGGATGAGGCAAAGAAGACCCATCCCATGATGGTGCCGTTCGAGGATCTGCCGGACATGGAAAAGCGCAAGGATTCGCTTCTCAAGGCCGTTGTCCTGGCACTGGCTTAGCTCGGTTCAACGCGCATTGACGCGGTTGACAAGATCGGGCCGGCGGGCAAACCGGGCGCCCATGATCATTGCGATTGACGGAACTGCAGCCTCGGGAAAGGGCACGCTGGCAAAACGCGTGGCAGAGCGCTACGGGCTGGCCCATCTCGATACCGGCCTGCTTTACCGCGCTGTCGGATGTCTGGGCGGGCGCAGCGATGTCTCCCTCAGCGACGAGGACGCGCTCGCCGACCTTGCCGAGGATCTCGATCTCGACGGCTTCGACGAGGAAGAGCTACGCAGTGATGGGGCCGGAGCAAATGCCTCCATCGTGGCGGCCCATCCCAAGGTCCGCGCGGCCCTCATGGACTATCAGCGCCGCTTCGCCCGCCAGCCCGGCGGCGCGGTGCTCGACGGGCGCGATATCGGCACAGTGATCTGCCCGGACGCGGATGTGAAGCTCTGGGTGGATGCCGCTGTGGAAGAGCGCGCGCGCCGCCGCCATGCCGAACTCAGCGCCCGGGGCGAGAGCAGTTCCTATGAGATTGTGCTGAAACAGATGCGCGCCCGCGACGCCCGCGATGCCGCCCGGGCCGATGCGCCGATGGTCAAAGCCGCCGATGCCCACTTGATCGATACCACGTCCATGACTATAGAAGCGGCCGTGGAGAGGGCCTGTGAGATTATCGATCGCACAGTCGCCCGTTAGAATTTGAGCTGCTCCTAGTGATACCGGCCAGAAGGCCAGGCGCTAAAACCAAAGGGCGGCACCACGCGAGACATGTTCAACACCAACCCCATGCCGGGCGCATGAGGGAGCTTCGCTGTATTGGCGGGTCTCTCCAGAGCGTTTGGCGCAACCCAACCGAAAACCCTCTATGACCGAAACAATGAACCCAACCACTGACGATTTCGCCGCGATGTTCGAAGACAGCGCCGCGGCCAACGCCATGACCGAAGGCAAGGTCGTCCCCGCGACCGTGATTGCCATCGAGAATGATGCCGTGATCGTCGATGTGGGCCTGAAAACCGAAGGCCGCGTGCCGCTGAAGGAATTCTACCAGGACACCAAGGATCCCCAGCCTGGTGTGATCGTGGAAGTGTTCCTGGAGCGCATCGAGAACGCGCTCGGCGATGCCGTTCTCTCGCGCGAGAAAGCCCGCCGCGAGGAAAGCTGGATCCGCCTGGAGGATGCCTTCAACGCCGAAGAGCCCGTGAAGGGCGCGATTGTCGGCCGCGTGAAGGGCGGCTTCACCGTCGATCTCGGCGGCGTCAATGCCTTCCTTCCCGGCAGCCAGGTGGATATCCGCCCGGTGCGCGACATCGGCCCGCTGATGGGTGAGACCCAGCCTTTCGCCATCCTGAAAATGGACCGTCCGCGCGGCAATGTTGTCGTCTCGCGCCGCGCCATCCTGGAAGAAAGCCGCGCCGAACAGCGCGCCGAGATTGTCGGCGAGATGAATGAGGGCGATGTCCGCGACGGCGTCGTGAAGAACATCACCGATTACGGTGCTTTCGTGGATCTGGGCGGTATCGACGGCCTCCTGCACGTCACCGACATGAGCTGGAAGCGCATCAACCACCCCAGCCAGGTCGTCAATGTCGGCGATACGGTGAAGGTGCAGATCATCCGCATCAACCAGGACACCCAGCGTATCTCGCTCGGCATGAAACAGCTCGAGGCCGATCCGTGGGATGGCATCGAAGCCAAGTATCCGGTCGGCATGCGCCTGACCGGCCAGATCACCAACATCACCGATTACGGTGCGTTCGTTGAGCTGGAAGACGGTGTCGAAGGCCTGATCCACGTCTCGGAAATGAGCTGGACCAAGAAGAACCTGCACCCCGGCAAGATCGTCTCCACCTCCCAGGAAGTGGATGTGGAAGTCCTCGACGTGGACTCTGAGAAGCGCCGCATCTCGCTCGGCCTCAAGCAGACCCAGGACAATCCCTGGAATGCCTTCATCGCCGAGCATCCGATTGGTTCGGAAATCGAGGGCGAAGTGCGCGGCATCACCGAGTTCGGCCTGTTCGTGGGCCTCGGCCCGGAACTCGACGGCATGGTGCACATCAACGACATCGCCTGGGACCAGTCCGGCGACGAAGCCATCCAGACCTACCAGAAGGGCGACACCGTGCGCGCCAAGGTGCTGGATGTGGATGTCGACAAGGAGCGCATCTCGCTCGGCATCAAGCAGGTCGGCGGTGACCCGATTTCCGATGGCGGTGGTATCCGTCGCGGTGAGGTCGTCACCTGTGTGGTGACCGAAGTTGCCTCCGGCGGTATCGAGGTGGAATTCGGCGAACCGGCGATGAAGAGTTTCATCCGCCGCTCCGATCTCTCCCGCGACCGTTCCGAGCAACGCCCGGAACGCTTCGCGGTCGGCGACAAGGTCGATGCCCGCGTGCAGAATGTCGACAAGGGCTCGCGCCGCGTGACGCTCTCCATCAAGGCGCTGGAAATCGCCGAGGAGCAGGAAGCCGTCGCACAATACGGCTCGGCCGATAGCGGTGCCTCGCTGGGCGATATCCTGGGTGCGGCGCTCGCCGGCTCGGGTGGCTCTGCAGCCAGTGACAAGGTCGAGGAAACCCCGGCCCAGTCCGAAACCAAAGGCGCCGACGCGGATGCTGACACGGTCGAGGACGACCTGAAGGCTCTCAACGGCGTTGGCCCGGCGCTGGAGAAGAAGCTCCAGGGTGCCGGCATCACCTCGCTCGCGCAGATTGCCGATCTCAGCGATGAGGATGTGGCCAAGCTTGAGGACGAACTGTCGATCTCCGGCAAGTTCGAAAAGGGCGACTGGGTGAACGAGGCGAAAAAGCTGATCGGCGCCTGAGGCCCCTTGCTCCAACGGAGCACTTGAACATCGAAACCGCCCGGCCTCGGCTGGGCGGTTTTTTTTGCCCCGATATCTGAAATGTGGCGAAAATGATCCTGGATAACAGCCCGATAAATTAACTGTGATCCACATCCCGCCAATACAACGCAATACAAACGCTGTTCCACGTTGCCTGCCACTGCGAGTGCAACGCCCGCTCACACGCGAGCCCGGTTGAAGGAGTTCATCAGAAACACGAAAGGGATACCTCTGATGAAACTGACCAGCACCCTCGCGGCTCTGGTGGCCGTCTCTACCTTCGCCTTCCCGGCCACCGCGGCCATCAACAACGAAGTCTTCACCGTGGATTTCAGCTTTGATCGTACCGCTCCGGTCGAAGTCACCTATGAGAATTTCCAGGACATCGCCGAGCGTGCCTGCCGTTCGCGCGAGGAGCCCTTCTCCATCACCCTGAAGTTCCGTTCGGCGGCCAAGCGATGCGTCGAGGACCTGCTCGGCAAGGCCGTCCTCCAAACGGAAATGCCGGATCTGATCGCCCTGCACAATGGCGAGCAGAAAGCCAACTAGCAGTCTGGACCCCTGCACTCCAGAAACTTGACGCCCCGCGATTTTTCGTGGGGCGTTCTTTTATCTGGCACGGCCGTTTTTGCCGCCGCGCAACCCAGACAATTCCCTGAGGCCTCCTGACCACATCACAAAGGTCTGCCATAGTGTCGAAGAGTGGCCTAACCATTCGCACTCACGATCTGGCCACAGGATGGAACGGCAAGTCGGATGCTTTTGATAGACACATTCGGCCCCATAAAGGTGCACTTGGATGGTGAGGAACTGGCACTGCCGGCCTCCCGGAAAACCCGTGCCCTGCTCGGCTATCTCGCCCTCACCGGCACCCCCCAGCGGCGCGACCGGCTGTGCGAGCTGTTCTGGGAGATCCCCGACGATCCGCGCGCGGCGCTGCGCTGGTCGCTCAGCAAGCTGCGCCCGGCGGTAAATGCCGGCGAGAAAATGCGCCTGACCTCCGACCGCGAGCGGATCGAGCTCGATCCGGCCCTGGTGCGGGTCGATTTCCACCAGGTCCGCCAGTGTGCCAACGGTAACGAGGCCCATGTCTCGGAGCTCGAACGCAACTGGGAGCGTGCCAATCACCTCCTGCTGGAGGACTGCGAGCTGCCCAACCAGCCCGACTACACCGCCTGGCTCGCCCAGCAGCGTGACGAGGCTACCCGGTTCCGCGTGCGCATGGCCCGCCGGCTGGCGACATTCCCGAAGCTGGAGCCCGAAGAGTCCGAGCGCTGGGCAGAACGCTGGCTGATGGATGCGCCTTTCGATGCGCTCGCTGCGCAATATGCCGTGGCAAGCCGGCGCTGGATGGGCCGGGAGAAAGAGGCGCTGGCGCGGATTGAGGAACTGGAACAGGATTATCGCGCCGCCGGACTGCAGCCGCCCGACTGGTCTACCGATCCCGTGCCGCCACGCACGCCCGCGCCGCAACCGGGCATCCGCGCGCCGGCACCCGCGCCAACCATGGCGCCCGCGAATGCAGCCACCCCCCGCCAGGCGGTCCGCTTCGTCCAGGCCTCCGACGCTACAACGCTTGCCTGGGCCGCTGTCGGCACGCCGGACAAGCCGCCGCTGGTGAAAGCCGCCAACTGGCTTTCGCATCTGGAGCTCGACTGGGAAGCACCGATCTGGAGCCCGCTCTTCCGCGAGCTGGCGCGCTCATACCATTTCATCCGCTATGACGAGCGCGGCTGTGGTCTGTCGGACTGGGACGTGCCGGAGATCAGTTTCGATACCTTTGTGTCGGATCTGGAACTGGTGGTGGATGCCGCCGGGCTCGAGCGCTTTCCCCTGCTCGGCATCAGCCAGGGCGCAGCGGTGTCGATAGAGTATGCTGCCCGCCATCCCGACCGGGTCTCAAAACTCATCCTGTTCGGCGGCTATACGGCCGGCTGGCGCCATACCGCCACTCCGGAAGAGGCCAAGGAACGCGAGGCGGTGATGGTCCTTACCGAGACCGGCTGGGGGCGGGCGAACAACCCCTCTTACCGTCACTTCTTCTCGCAGACTTTCATGCCGGATGCGACACCGGAGGAACTGGCCTGGTTCGACGAGTTCCAGCGCCATACCGCCTCCTCGGAAAACGCCGTGCGCTTCCTGGAGGCTTTCGCGACGCTGGACGTGCGCGACCGGCTGGCCAAAGTGCAGTGCCCCACCCTGGTGATCCACTGCCGCGGCGACCAGCGCATACCGATGGCATCGGGCCGAGCTATTGCCGCGCAGATTCCCAATGCCGAATTTGTCGGCCTGGAATCCAACAATCACCTGCTGCTCGGCCGCGAACCGGCCTCGGCGCGATTCGTCGACGCCGTCCGGCGGTTCCTGGCTGACTGAGCAGTCAGGCGGCTGCCGTCACAAGACTGCCGATTTCACCGCGCGCGCCAGTGATCGCCTCGGCGCTCGCCTCCGGCCCGAAGGCCAGCTTCTCAGCCCGCACAAAGGTGACATCGGTAATGCCGATGAAACCGAGCAACGTGCGCAGATGCGGCTCCTGGGCGTCCATCGCCTGGGCCGGGCCTTCGCTGTAAAACCCGCCGCGCGTGAGGATCACGATAGCGCGCTTGCCTTTTAACAGGCCCTCAGAGCCGGCTTCGGTGTAGCGGAAGGTCACGCCCGCGCGCAGCACATAGTCGAACCAGGATTTCAGCGTCGACGGGATGCCGAAATTGTACATCGGCGCGCCGATCACCAGCGTGTCGGCGGCCTGAAGCTCTGCGACCAGAGCATCCGAAAGCGCCCGTGCTTCGGTCTGGGCCGCATTGGCCGGCTCGCCGCGCAGAGCAGTCGCGGAGTCCACCGTCAGGTGTGGAACCGGCTCGGCGCCGATATCGCGCGTCGTGACGGTGAGAGCGGGATCGGTCTCGCGCAGGGCTGCAATGGTCTCGCGGACCAACCGATTGGAAACCGACGCCTCGCCCAGCGCACTGCTGGTAAGAGCAAGAATATTGGACATGGGGGGTGCCTCCTCTGAAGCCTCGTGTTTTGCCTGCACACAGATGAGAGTCACAATCCAGGAACATAAGACCTATATTCTGCACCATATTGTTGCATCAAAGGGAACGGTGATGAGCGAATTGGAAGAGCTGCGCAGCTTTGTCGAGGTGGTGCGCAGCGGCGGTTTTAGCCAGGCGGCGCGGCGGCTGGGCATTTCCAAGTCCATGGTCAGCCGGCGCGTTGCCAATCTTGAGGCAAGTCTCGGCACGCGGCTGCTCAGCCGGACAACGCGCGGTGTCAGCCCGACCGATGCCGGCCATGATTTCAGCGCCCGCGCCGAGCAGATCCTCGCCGACTATGAGGAAGCACGCGACCACGCCGCCAGCCAGGGCGGGGAGGTGATCGGGCGTCTGCGCCTGTCCATGCCTCATTCCTTCGGCCTGCGCCATCTCGCACCATTGCTGGCCGAACTGGCCTGCGCCCATCCAAGACTGGAGCTGGATGTCTCCTTCAGCGACCGGCGCGTCGACCTGATCGGAGAAAATTTCGATGCCGCCATCCGGATCGGGGAGCTGGCCGACTCCAGCCTTGTAGCCCGCCGCATCGCTCCGTCCAGGGGCTTGCTGGTGGCAAGCCCGGCCTATCTCGACCGCGCAGGGCGCCCAACCAGCCCGCGTGACCTGGCCCAGCACAACTGCCTGATCTATTCAACCAGCAGCGTCCCTGACTGGCAGTTCCGGGACGGGCAGAAGCTGGTCTCGGTGCACCCGGTCGGCAGGTTCCGTTCAGACAGCGGCGAGGCGCTGCTGCAATGGGCCGAAGCTGGGCTTGGGATTGCCTATCTGCCGACTTTCATCCTTGGCGATGCGGTCGAGGCAGGCCGGCTGGAACGCCTGCTCTGCGATTATGCCACCATGGAACACGGTATCTATATCCTGCGCCCGGCTGGAACCTATGTCTCGGGAAAGCTCCGCCTGCTCACGGACTTCCTCGCCGAGAGGCTTACAACAACACTGACCTGAAACTGGAGCGGGCGATGAGATTCGAACTCACGACCCCAACCTTGGCAATTTCCAAGTGATGGCATCGCTTGCGGTCTGTTGCGTTCTATTCTTGAGAACAAGTGCATTGATTTAACTTTATTTTTATCTGCGCTTGCGTATGTTTGCAACCGTAACGTGTCGCGGGGATTTCGCTCCCCCAGAGATGCCCGAGGAGCAAACGGTTGCCAAAGAGAGCCTTCACCGACCTGGGCGTGGAGCGCCTGGCGCCACCCAGGCGTGGGCGGCTGGAGTTGGGGGACGCCATTGTCCGTGGCCTGTGCCTGCGCGTCACGCCCGGCGGGGCGAAGAGCTGGTCGGTCATCTACAAGGTGCCGGGCGAGGGCGGCTACACGGACACCGGGCGCCCACTGAAGGGTGGCCAGCACCGGATCACTCTGGGCCCATGGCCCTTGGTCGGCGTGGCGAGGGCGCGGGAGCGCGCCACCGAGGTATTGCGCTCGGTCTTGGAGGGCAACGACCCCCGCCGCACCTCTGGGCCGGTGGACACGGTTGCCTCAGTCGTGGAGCGGATGTTGGAGCTGGCCCGGCGGGAGGTCTCGCCCGCGAGCTGGCGGAACATGGAGCGAGTTCTGCGATTGCATGTCGTCGCCCACTGGGGCGCGCGGCCGATACACTCAATCACCCGGCAAGACATCAACGAGCACTTGGACAAGATGATTGTCGATGGGCAGATTGGCTCCGCCCGCGAGACCCGCAAGATGCTCTCCCGACTGATGGCCCACGCGGAGCAGCGCGGCCTCATTCTCCGCAACCCCATGTCCAATCTGCGCCGCCGCGACCCCCAGCCAACCACCCGGGGCCGGGCCTTGGACGTGTCCGAGGCGCGCGAGGCGCTGCAGGGCGCCCGCGCGCTGGGCTATCCACTGGGCTCCGTCACTGAGCTGTTGCTGCTCACCGGGTGCAGGAAGAACGAGATCGCCCGGGCGCGGTGGGATTGGGTTGATGAGGGTGACCGCTGCCTCGTCATACCCGCGAGTGAGTACAAGTCGCGCCGCGAGCATGTCGTCGCGCTCTCGGACAGGGCCTGGAACGTCCTGAACTCTTTGCCGCGCCTGCCCGGCCCCTACATCTTCTCCACGACCGGCGGGACGAGGCCCGTTGACTTCGGAACAAAGGCCCGCGCGCGGATCGGGGGTGATTGGTCGCCGCACGACCTGCGCCGCACGGTCGAGAGCCAGATGGCCCGGCTGGGGGTCGCGCCGGAGGTTCGCGGTCGCGTCCTGGGCCACAGCCAAGGCGTCTTGCAGCGCGCCTACAACCGGCACGACTATCTGGAAGAGAAGCGGGCCGCGCTCGCGCTCGTAGCGGAGGCCTATGAAGATGGCGACTGACTGGAAGCGATCACTGCACATTGTCATTGAGAATGGCGTCAGGGTCGTTCGCAGGGCGCGGGCCAAGGCAGGCCTATCGATGTATGATATGTACGAGAGGCACGCGCCGAAGGAGCCCGTCGGCGACCAAGAGTGGGCGTCTGGCGCAAACTTGGAACGCATAAAGCGGTACGTGAAAGGGGGTTGTACCTACGAAGAGGCCAAAGAGGTCTACAAGTCTGTTGGGGACCTCTATGTGGACGATTTGGCCAAGCTCCTCGACACCACCCCCGAGCGGCTCAAAGAGCTGAAATGGGAATACAATGGCTGGAAGGAAGAGGTGTCGGCCTCGCGCGAGGAATACAAAAAGCCCCGCGACTATCTCGCACAACGGTTGCCGCTGGGGACGGCCAAGCCGGGCACGCTGCGCCACGCGCTCGAACAGCTTCCAGGCTATTGGTTTGAACGGTGGTGGGAGGGACAGAAGTGGTCTCTTGAGGAAGACGCCAAAGGGGGCGGCACCAAGGAGCGCGAACGCCTCGGAATTGAACATCGGGCCAGATACACGCTGGGCATAAAAGGCGCGGGAGGCAAGACGCCGGACTTCAATCGGATACCCATTAGCAAGATGTACCCCCAGGTTCAGGAGATCGCCGGCAAGTGGCCGGACATCGTCGAGCTTTATGACAGGAAAGCTCCGTATAAGGCCGCCAACAATAAGACCGCGCGCAAGCAATATCTTCTAATCCAGTGGCTCGACCCAGACCTCGGGATAGACTGGCCGGAGATATCCGGCCTCTACAAGGAATGGGAGCCAGCCCAGCAGCGCAAACGCAAACGTACGAAATAGCTCGGGTGCGCGCCTAATGCGGTCTGCACATACTCCTCGTGAACAAATACACAATGGAGTTGGCAATGAGCAGTGATCGCTTCCTGCCCACCAAACAGGTCTCTGAATTGGTTGGGCTGAATCCACGACAGATCCGCGACTATGTCTCGCGCGGTCAGTTTCCACCCCCGATCCCCCTGAGCCGCAGACACAATGTCTGGTGCGAGGCGGAGGTCCGCGAGTGGATGGCCGAGCAGATGAAGGAGGCCCCGCAACGCCGGGCCGACCTCGCGGACAGCATGTCCGACCTGAGTCGTGGAGCGCGGTCTGATGAACCCCCATTCTGAGACGCTGGACCAACAACGGCTGGGCGAGTTGCTGGAGAAGTTGCCCGAGGGCCTGCGCGCCGAGGTGGTCAGCGTGTCCACGGGCGGCACGGTCGACGCCACGGTGCTCGACCTGTCCTTCCACCTCTCGGCCGAGGAGGTCGAGGAGCTGATGAGGCTGGGCCTCAAGATCGCCCAAGACTCCGCCGACGGCTGCCCCGGGCCGATCTGCTCGGAGCTGCTGCACGTCGCCGCTGAACCGAATCTCATGCGCAGGTTGCTCTGCCACGCCTCATGGACCCGGATCGCCACGCTGGCCGGGCCGGAGGAGTTTTCTGAACGCTTCTTCGTGATCCGCCACCTGGGCGGCCAGGCCGCCGTCTGCCATTGGGGCGACGGCGCCCTGCAGGCCCAGACCATGGCAAAGTTTTGTGACTCCTATCGCGAGGTAAGATGGCGACTGCCCCAGCCAGATGGCACCTTCAAAGAGGTGCCCGCCGCCAAGTTCTGGCTGGCGCAGCCCGGCGGGCATCAATCGGATCACGTCCGGCCCATAATCCGGCGCTATGACCGAGCCGAGTTCATGCCGGGGCGGCGGGGGCCGGAAGATGTTTGCAACCTCTGGCGGGGTTGGCCGGATGGGTGCGCCACCCCGCTCCGGGAGGGCGACCATGAACGCTGGAAGCTCATGCGCCAGCACATCACTGACAACATGTGCGACGGTGACGACACCCTGGCCTGGTGGTTCCTGGGCTTCCTGCGCGACATGATTGTCGAGCCGTCGCGGAACCGCCCGGTCGCGGTGCTGATGAACGGTCCCCAAGGCTCGGGGAAGTCGCTGTTCTGCCAGATGGTAGGTGAGTGGTTCGGCCACCACTACTGCTATGCCGAGGACGCGGACCGGCTGTTTGGCAAGTTCAACCGCCATCTTGACGCGATGCTGATGGTCTTCGTGGACGAGCCCCGTGGCGCCGACATGCAGCGCCACGCCTCGAAGCTGAAAAGTCTGGTGGCAGCCGAGACCATCAACATTGAGCGCAAGGGCTTCGACGTCGAGACCCGCCCAAAATGCTTCCGGGTCTTCGCGGCCAGCAATGACGAGCACATCGCCAAGATCGATGAAGACGACCGGCGGTACCTCGTGCTTCGCGTCGACGCGGGCGAGCACAACAACGACAGGACATACTTCGCCGCCATGCTGAAGGAATGGAACAGCGGCGGGCGGGAGGCCATGTTCCGCGACCTGCGCGACAGCTCGGACTGGGACGATTGGGACTGGAACAAGCGGCCCGAGACAAAGGGGCTGGCCAACCAGAAGGAACTCAGCCTCGACGCCGCGCGCCGGGCTGTGCAGCAGATGCTGGACGATGGCACCCTGCCCTACCTCTCCAAGGTGCTGGACAATGGCAAGGTGTTCGTCGCCACTGAGGGCCTGCTGGACGAGAACCGACTGGACCCCAACAAGTTCCAGCTGCCGGTCGGCAAGCTCTTGAGTAAGCTTTCCGGGGGCTGTGGGGGGCGGGCCAGCCTTAAAGACGCGCGCGGCGTGACCAAGCAACGCCGCGGCTATGAACTCCCGCCGCTGGGCCTGGCACGCCAGCGGTGGGAGGGCATGCTGAAACGCGAGATTGCCTGGAGCAATGACGATGATGCCTGGCCAAAATCGCAGCCGGACTCGCCTTTCTAAGTCGGGTAGTCGGGTACGAAATCCCATCCGACTAGGCCTAGTTGATTGTTATTGCAGGGGAAAGTCGGGTCTAGTCGTGTAGTCGGGTCTCGCGGCCAATTTCATACAAAATGCCCAGGCAGGCGGCAGGGCGGGGTAGGCCGGTTTGTAGTAATTCTTCTCTTTCTTCCGACTACTCGACTTAAAAGAATAGAAAATATATAAAATACAGGGGGTTGTGTCGTAGTCGGATCGGTAGTCGGAAGGGTAGTCGGGTTTCCTTCCGGCTGGGCTTCTTCTGTGAGGGGTGGTGCAGGGGCGACTGTGACCCACGGCTCCCGATCCGTAAAAATGTGGCGTTCTGACCGCCCCTGGGCTCAGGTGCAAAAGAAAACCCCGCCGACTGGACGCCGGCGGGGCAGTTGAACAAATACCAAAGGAGCTAACTTGGCCATTTGAGCATGCGCCAGCGAGCAGTCTATCGAAATGAAATACTTCCGCCGCTCCCCGAGGGCTGCCCCGTAGCATTCGCCTGGTGCCGGAAGCGCTGCAGCGACAGGTGTATTGGCCTGGCCACCTCAACCTGTTGAGGAGGGAGGTGTCGCCAGCCGAATTAGCTCTGGTTCGGTGTGCATTGGTTCCGGGCACGCTCGGATCATGACCAATTCGACCGGATCACCCCAGGCTCAGGTTCCCGCGCTCATCACGCGCGACGGAGACGACCACAACGCGCCCATCACCATCACCCGTTCCGGGCTGGAGGTGATCACGGAGATGGCCGCCCGGGGCAACTCGCAGGCCACCATCGCCAAGCACCTGGGCTGCGCGCAGTCCACCCTCTCCAAGCTGGTGCATGACCGTCAGGCAGTGGGCGAGGCGTGGCGAGAGGGACGGGGCCGACTGGAGGACGAGCTGGTCGGGCACATGCTCACCCTGGCCCGAAAGGGCAACGTGGCCGCCACGATCTTCGCCCTGAAATCCATGTGCGGCTACACCGACCAGCCGCAGCCTCGCGAGGACCGGGGCAGCAACATCACCATCAACCTCCCGGGCGCCATGAGCCCCGAGCAGTACATGCGCTCCATCACGGTGGAGGCCGCCGATGAGACGTGAGGAGGCGGAGGGCATCAACCCAACGCCCTGGCAGTCGCGGGTGTTGGCCGTGCCCTCGGAATACAACCTGTTCCTGGGCGGTGGCCGCGGCGGCGGCAAGTCCTTCGTCGCCATGCTGGACGTCCTGCGCCACTGCGAGCTCCACGGCTCCGAGGCGCGCCCGCTCGTCGTTCGCATGACCTTCCGCGCGCTGAGCGAGATGGAGGAGAACTTTGAGGCGATGTGCCTGCAGGCCTATGGCGCGCGCGGCTACGCCCGCAACCGTGCCGACCACATGTTCCGCCTGTCCAACGGCGCCGTCGTTGAGTTCGCCGCCCTGGATCACCCGTCCGCGTACACCCGCCATCAGGGCAAGAGCTACACCCACCTGCTCGTGGACGAGTACGGCCTGCTGCGCGAGCCCCGCTGGGTGCGCCTGTTGAAGTCCAACCTCCGGGCGGCCCAAGGCATCCCACTGCGCACCGTCTACACCGCCAACCCGGGCGGCCCGCAGAACGCCGCCCTGCACCACGACCACGTCACGAAGGCCCCGGCCTGGACGCCCTACGAGATCGACGGCGAGATGTGGGTGAACTGCCCGAGCACGCTGCGCGACAACCCGCTCATCGACCAGGACGCCTACATCCAGCGCCTCCGGGCCTCCGTGGGCAACGATGAGGACCTGCTCAAGGCCTGGCTAACCGGTGACTTCGGCATCAACCGCGGCGCCTACTTCGCCGGGGTGCTTGATCCCAGGGTCCACCAGATTGGCGACCTCGACCACCGGTACATCGACGGTGGCTTCATCTCCCTCGACTGGGGGTACGCCGCGCCCGCCGTCTGCCTGCTGTTCGCGCGCACGCGCCACGCGATGAATGGGATGGCCGCCGACAGCCTCGTGGTCCTGGACGAGGTCTCCACCCACGACCCGAACGACCTGAACTCGGGGACGCGGATGGCCCCGGGCGCGCTGGCCGAGGCGATCATCGAGCGGTGCGACCGCTGGAACATGTATCCCCAGGGCGTGGCCGACGACGCGATGGGCCTGCAGCAAACGCTCGTCGAGCTGCTCAGCGAGAACGGCATCTACGTCTCCAAGCCTCGCAAGGAGAGGGTCGCCGGCTGGGCGGCCATTCGTGAGCTGCTGGTCAACGCCCGGGACCGCAACGGCGCGCCGGGCCTCTTCATATCGCAGCGCTGCGAGTATCTGTGGGCGACGCTCCCGTTCCTCACCCGCAATGAGCGCCGCCCCGAGGACCTGGACACCACCGGCCCAGACCACGCCGCTGATGCCCTGCGATACGGCGTCCTCCACTCCCGCCAAGCAATCGGAACAGGCCGAACCATAGGCCATTACTAGAAGGAGAACTCATTGTGATTGAACCACCCCCCATCGACACCGGGCTGCCAATCGACATCCACCCAACCAGTCTCGCGGGGCTGGCCAAGGCGTTGGACGTGGAGGGCTCCATGGGCCGCCACATCCTCGCGGACGCCCACACAGCCCTGGCCGTGACCTATACAACCATGTCCTCGATCAGGCAGACCCGCGTGGAGGTTGAGGCCACCCACAGCACTGGCAAGAAGGTCGTCTCCGGTGGCCAGGTTGTCCACGAGACCGCCTACCCCGATGGCTTCTTCGAGGCTGTGGGACGGGCCGACTCGCGAGCGTCCCGGCAGATCGACAGCGCGCACGCCGGCATTCAGGCAAAGATCCACTCGCTCAAGGACCGGGTGGCGAAGGCCATGGAGCACCCCGACGTGCAGAAGCCGATCGCGGGCGAGGTCCGCGCGCACTTCAAGTCCCTGACCTCGCCCCAGCGGTTGAAGGTGTTCCGGGAGGCGGTTGACGCCGGCGACAAGCGCACGGTCGCCGCCGTGCTCGACTCCCCCCACTACCTCTTGGGCGTGGGGGCGGATGAGATGAAGACCTTCCGGGCCATGGCCGAACGGAAGTTCGCGCCGCTGGAGTCCTCCCAGTTGGAGGCGGCCAAGAAGGCCCTGGACAAGGTGGAGGCCGCCGGCAACCACCTGACCTGGATGGTCGCGGAGATACTTGAGCTGCGCAACTCCCCCGCCCAGCGCTCGCTCAAGGCGATCAAGCAGTTGCAGAAGGGTGACTGATGGCTCGCGCGTCCTACCGCCAACTGAACCATCGCGCCCGGTGCGAGGCGACCAAGCGAATGCGGGACAGGGCCTTTGAGCAGGCGATGCTGTCCATTCGCGGCGGCTTCGAGCCACCCGCATACGTCCTGAAGCGCATGCGGCCCTGCGACCTCGCCGTGTATCTCGCCAGGCGGGAGCGGGCAGGCCAATGACCGGGCGGCGCCTGTATCGCCTGCCCGAGGCCACAGAGGCCACCAAGAGGCAGGAGGCCGAGGTGACGGCCAAGCAGGTCGAGCGACCCTGCATGCGCTGCGGCACGCGGGTGAAGACGACCCGGAACGGCCCCCGGTTCTGCCCTGAATGCACGCGACGGCTCAACGACCAGCTGAACGGGCTGGTGTAAGGATGGACGTCATCCAGTTCCCCACGGACCGGGCGAGGCCGCCCGAGCCCAGATGGGAGGTGCTGGCTGACCTGCTACGCGGCCTGGTGCGGTGGAGCGACCCGGAGTCCCCCGGCGCCGCCCTGGCCAAGATGCTCCTCGCGCTGGTGGACGAGCCCGAAGGGGACCATCGGCAGCAGTTCCTGCTCCACCTCGCGGTGCTCACGGCGGCGCCCGCCGCGGCCGAGGCCGCCTCCGGCTCGGGCACCGTCTGGCAGACCATCTGGAACGCCGCGCGCCAGAGTCCGAATTAGCTCGGGAGAACTCGCTCTTCTTGTCTGAAAGATTGTTCGAGCCACCTCGGACGGGCCGCGGCGGCTGCCAATGAAGGAGCTAACCCCATGGCATACTACGCCTATACGGAAGACAGACGAGAGCTGGCGCGGCGATATCTGATCGGCGGAAGTCCCCGCGGAACAAGAAGCCCATCAATCGGGCGTGCATTCGCTGCGGCACACAGTTCGAGCCCACTCCGAACGGCGCTCGGTTCTGCAAGCCATGTCAGGGCTGGATGGCGGGTCGCATGGAAGGACTGATCTGAATCCGAATGCCCCCCACTGGAATAGGCCGACTCGCGCTGCTATTGTGCTGAAAATGGAACTCCCTTATCCGACTGAGTTAAAGGGGCAACAAGATCACCGTCAGAGTCGAAGTATCTGGGAGACTACGAATTTGTCCTTTGAGCCCAACAAAGATCATCATGCAATTGTCGAGGTGGTGTTCGGTATTCGGCTGGCACGGAATGTCTCAGCTAAAGAGATCGAGGCTCTTATTGAAGCACACCCGAAATTCAAAGAGGATTTTCCTAGGCTCAACAGAACTCAAATTATACAGTTCGCAATAGGTGATGGTCCACCTCCGAAGAATATGCCGCAGCCAACTGCGGGGGTGAGCTTTGATGCTATGAAGCGCGATGGAACGCTCGATTGGCGGTTGCGAATTGATGACAATATGATTTTCGTAAATTGTCTCAGCTATACTCGTTGGTCGGAAATTTGGGAGAAGGTGCGACAGTACTTCACCGTGGCCGGAGAGTTCGCCGTTGGTTCGGACAATTCTGTCGTTGGGTTTGTTCTGCAATACATAGATGTTTTTCGGTGGACATCTGAGATTGATACGTACTCAATCGGAGAATTCTTGGATCGTGAAAGCAAACACCTTCCAGCATCAATTTTTGAATGTGGGCCGCTGTGGCACTTGCACCAAGGCTGGTACCGACCAAGCGAGCCGCCCCTGGATGGACGGTTGCTAGAACGAATTCATTTGGACGCTGTTTTCGAAGATAAGCAGGTACCAATCGTCAAGGCGGACACATTTCTTCAGCTTGAGCTGTTAAAAAGTCATACTTGGGCTTCTATCTTTCACGACGACGATAGCTTCGGAACTGTCGCCTACAGAATGCTGCATGAGGTCAACAAGGAAATGCTCCGTTCAATATTGACGCAGGAAATGTCAGAGAAGGTCGGGCTAAATGGGTAGAACGGCAACTCTACCTGCGCAAAACGCCGAAGCTTGGAGCACGCAGCCGACAAGTCGGTCTATTTTATCTGACTATGATCAATCGGTGAAGCAGGTGACAATTCCAGCATCCGGTCCCTCACCTGGTTTCAATGTGCAGCAGGCGACTATTTTCGCCACATTTGCGTTTGCAGCCTTTGCTTTAGCCGGTCCAAAGGTTGGGACCTTTAAAATTAAGGACGGCTCTGAAACGAACCGCAGTTTTTCATCTCAGAGTCGAATCAAGTTTCTGCCCGACAGTGTCCTTCCCTTAATTGAGGAACTTTATAGCCTTTCAGAACTGAGGGACGGCTGGGACGGTCCTGGTAGTCTGGCTCCGTCATCGGAAGTGATTGATAGTGCGCGTCGTTTCTTAATGCTGCTGCCGGCCCACGTCACACTTCCTGATGTTACTGTTTCGGGTGATGGTGAAGTAGGCCTTTATTGGAAATCAGATGGTGTCTACATTGATGTCGGCTTTCCATCCGCGGGGCGAATCTCCTACTATGCTGAAGCGCACGGTAAAGTGGCAAGATTCGCAGGTCCTTTTGGTGGGAAAGCCCTATTTCAGGATCTATTGGATGTGATCGAAAATATTTGAGGCCATAATTGTCAAACGGGAAGTACTGCACCTGTGAAGAGGTGGCTCGCAGCAAATACGGCCCGGTTGTCGATCAGGAGCGGTTGGCGAGAGTGGGGGTGAATCCCCGGCATTTTCGCAAAAATGGGGATCTGAAGCCTGGGATATTTCCTCCGAGCCATCTCGAAACGAAGGGGCTATCGGTAACTCGCGTTGATGTCATTGACGTCGATGAACTCCGCAAGCAAGCAGAAGCCCAGCTCAGAGAAGAAGGTGAAACCGTAAAGGGCGTTGTGCTTCTTCTGACCGCTGCGCTGCGGCAAGAATGCGATCAAGATGGAAGCAGATGCCTTTGTGTCTTCGACGACCCCGTTGACGGCAATGAAGCTCACGCTTGCATTCTAAGAAGCGCGAACCAAGACGAAACAGAAATACGTCGGATCAGGGGGAAGCTCTTAGAGCTTTTCCCAAAACCAACTTCTTTGGAAGATGTTTACGACCAAAATTAACGACAATCTTCTGGTCGGCTCTGGCGAACGGCGTTCGCCGGCATTCTCGCTCCCCCGCTCGCTACCCCAAACGAAGACGCCGCGCCCGCGACGTCTGCATCACCTTGTTTTCTTGTGGTATTTTGGAGCGGGCGATGAGATTCGAACTCACGACCCCAACCTTGGCAAGGTTGTGCTCTACCCCTGAGCTACGCCCGCATCCTTAAAGGGGGTAAGCCACGCCGGAGCGCGACCAGACCCGGCATAAAGCTCATCGCCGCCCGCTTGGCAAGGGGGCAATGCAGGGATTTTCGCACCGCCTTTCCAGCCGCAGCCTTGCCAAGCCGCGCCCCGCGGGACATGTCGGAAGGAGCCAGTTCACAGGAGGCGCGACAATCATGCTGAAATCCCTTCTCGCACCCGCCCTGACCGGTGTTTTCGCCGTCGGATCGGCGCTCGCCCAGTCAGCCGCCCCGATCCCGGAGGATATTCGCGACACTGCCGAGGCGTTGATGGAGCGCGCGCTCGCCGGCGACGAGGTCGGCCTCAAATTCGTCGAGGACCTGACCACCGAGGTCGGCCCCCGCCTGGCCGGTTCGGAAGCTGAGGCACGTGCGCGCGACTGGGCGATGCGCGAACTGAAGGAGCTGAACTTCCAGGTCGTGCGCACAGAGGATTTCACCATTCCTTATTGGTCGCGTGTGGTCGAGCGCGCCGAGGTTGTCTCCCCGGCGTCGCAGAGCCTCATCATCACCGCGCTGGGCGGGTCGACCGCGACACCTGAGGGCGGGGTTGAAGCCGAACTTGTGCGGTTTGAAAGCATGGCAGCGCTGGAGGCGGCGAGCGCGGAGGAGGTCTCGGGCAAGATTGTCTTTCTCGACGAGCCGATGACGCGCACCATGGACGGCTCCGGCTATGGCTTTGCCGTGCGCAAGCGGCGCAATTGCGCGGCAGCGACCACCGAGCGCGGCGGGCTGGCCTGCCTCATCCGTTCGGTCGGCACACAATCTCATCGCATGCCGCACACCGGCATGATGGCGCGCGGTCAGGCCGTGGGCGCCGGGCCGGCTGCGGCGCTGTCCGCGCCCGACGCCGACCAACTCGCCCGCCTCATGGAACGCGGGCCGGTGACCGTGAATGTGAACATTCAGGTTGAGACCGCCGAAGATGCGCCTTCGGGCAATATCATCGCCGAGGTGCCGGGTACCGACCTTGCCGACGAGATCGTGCTGATCGGCTGCCATCTCGACAGCTGGGACCTTGGCACCGGCGCCATCGATGACGGGGCCGGCTGCGGCATCGTTGTCGGCGCGGCGAAACTGATCGCGGAGCTGCCGTCCGCCCCGCGCCGCACGATCCGTGTGGTGCTCTACGGCTCCGAAGAAGTGGGCCTGCTCGGCGGACGGGCCTATGCCGACACCCATATCGACGATCTCGACAAGCATGTCTTTGCCGCCGAGAGCGATTTCGGCGCCGGCAAGATCTGGCGTTTCGAGACCCGGTTCGGCGAGGGCGCGCAGGGCTATGCCGAAGCGCTGAAAGAGGTGCTTGCGCCTCTGGGCATCCTGCCGGGCGGCAATGAGGCCTTTGGCGGGCCCGATATCGGCGTGCTGCGCATGGCCGGCGTGCCGGTGGTCACCCCGCGCCAGAATGGCGAGGACTATTTCGACCTGCACCACACCCCCGACGACACTTTCGACAAGATCGACCCGGACGAATTCCGCCAGAACGTGGCGGCCTATGCGGCCATGACATACATCGTTGCCGAGACCGGCTGGGACCTGCGCAAGGCGGCCGAGCCCGAGGGCGAAGGTGTCGGATCAGAATAGGCGCCGCGTCCGCCGGGCGCTTGAGACCACGGCCGAGGCGCTGGAATTTGCCGCGGGTCAGGCCGAGTCCGGGGCATGGCGCTGGGCGGCGATCGCCACCTGCATGGCGCTGCAGGGCGCGCTGGTTGCCGCACTGAGCGGTTATGAAACCGCCCTGCCGGCCCATGTCGCCCACCCGGACGAGGCCGACAAGGTCGCCTCCATCTCCACACTGATGCGGCGCGCAGCCTCGCCGGACTTTCTGGCCGATCCCGAGCGCCTGTCGGGCCTCACCGGGGCCAGGCGCCAGGCGCTGGAACTGGTCGAGCTGCGCAACCAGATCGTCCATATGCCGCTCGACGGGCGTGCGGTGAGCGAGGATACGATCGCGTCCGCCCTGCCCGGCGCCCTGGCCCTGATCGGGTATCTGATTGTCGACCATCCGGCATTTCTGGACAGCGATGGTGCGCCTTACGCTTCACGAATCAGGGCCGCGCTGGCACGGTTCACTTTGTAGCTGTGTTAATCTGCCAGACACACTCGCCAACCTAGGGTAGGGGGATGGCTCGGATTCGGTTCCTGATGATCTCCACAGCCGTGGCCCTGATGGCGGCCGCGCCGGAGTCCTTTACCGTCGACGAGCTCGAAGCACTGGAGGCGGAGAAGCGCGCGGCGGAGGCTCAGCTGGCTGCCCTGGAGAGCACCTCGCAGGTCACCAGCCGGGACCTCGCCACCCTGGAAAGCCAGCTGATCTCTGCCGCCATGGAGAGCCGCCGGCGCGAGGAACAGGCCGCCGCCACGGAGATGCGCCTCATCGATCTGCGCACACGCATGGTTTCCGCGCGAGAGGCGCTTGTGTCTGATCGCGCCGCCCTGGAAGAGCTGCTCGGCGTGCTGGCGACCAAACAGCTTGAGCCGCCGCCGGCCCTGATCGTCTCGCCCGACCGGGCCAATGAAGCGGTGCGGCGCGCGATTGTCTCCGGCGACGCCGGTCCGCGCCTGGCCGCACGCGTCGATGAGCTGCGCGATGAGATCGATGCGCTGAACGATCTCGAAGCCAATATCCGCCGCGAGCGTGCGCGCCTGGATGCCGCCGAGGCCGTGCTGGCGCTGAAGGAAGAAGAGATCCTGCAGCTCACCGCCGCCAAGCGCACCGCCTTTGACGAGGTGATGGTAGATGCTGATGTGCTGCGCGAGCATGTCGCTGAGCTGGGCGAGCGCGCCGATTCCCTGCGCACACTTCTGGCGGATCTGGAACTCTCTGCGCCTACCCTGCCAAGCGCCAAGCCGGAGATGCGCCCGCGCCTTGTCGCGCTTGAAGTCCCCGGCGAGGCCAACCCGGCGAGAATTCCGAGCCCGGCGCCCCAGCCCAATCTCGAACCGCTCGGCGAAGCCTCGCTCGGCGGCCTTGGCCGGCCTGTTACGGGCCTGGTTGCACGCGGTTATGGTGACCGGCTGCCAGGTGGGGGAACATCGGAAGGATTAACCATCCAGGCTCGCCCGAGCGCCCAGGTTACGGCGCCCACGGACGGTCGCATCGAATATGCGGGACGTTTTCGCAGTTATGGACAAATGTTGATCTTGCGGACAAGCGACGGATACCATGTTATATTAAGTGGTATGAGCCGGATTTACGGTTCGGTCGGACAGACCGTTCGTGAAGGTGAACCGGTTGGACAGATGTCAGCGAGGACGGATCCCCCGCCCGAACTGTATCTGGAATTGCGGCAGGGCGAAGCGTCGCTGAACCCTGCCAGATGGATGCGTAACGGGCGCTAGATTAGCTGGCCCCGCAAAAGGGAGAGTGTCGATGCGCGCAATGCTTACCGGGGCAGCGATCGGGGTGGTCATGGGCGGCCTCGCCGTCGGGGTATCCAGCTTTGCCTGGCCGGACAGCGTGCACAATACTCGCGAGCAGACCTATCAGCAGCTCGACCTTTTCGCCGAAATCCTGGCCCGCGCGCAAAGTGACTATGTCACCGAGATCGACGAGGCCGAGGCCATGGAAGCAGCCATTGACGGCATGCTCTCCTCGCTCGACCCGCATTCCTCCTATCTCTCGCCGGACGATTTCCGCGCCATGCAGGTGCAGACTTCCGGGGAATATGGCGGGCTCGGTATCGAGGTCACCATGGAAGACGGCTTCCTGAAGGTGATCACGCCGATGGACGACACCCCGGCCAGCCGCGCCGGTCTGGAAAGCGGCGACCTTCTCACCGCCATCGACGGGCGCCCGATTGTCGGCCAGACCGTCACCGAAGCGGTCAAGGATATCCGCGGCGAGGTCGGCACCTCCCTCATCGTCACCGTGCTGCGCGAAGGCGAGGAACCTTTCGACGTGGAACTGACGCGCGAAGTGATCCGCCCGAAATCGGTGACCTGGCGCATCGAGGACGAGGATATCGGCTATATCCGCGTCTCCACCTTCAATGAGCGCACAACCGAGCTGCTTGAAGAGGCGATTGATGGCATCGAGGACGAGCTTGGCCGCCCCACGGGCCTCGTGCTCGACCTGCGCAACAATGGCGGTGGCCTGCTCGATCAGGCCGTGTCGGTAAGCGACAAGTTCCTGTCCGGCGGCGAAGTGGTCTCCACCCAGGGCCGGCGCGCCGGCGATATCGAGCGCTACAATGCCCGCTCCGGCGAGGTGTTCCGCAACATTCCCATGGTCGTGCTGATCAATGGCGGCTCGGCTTCGGCCTCCGAGATTGTCGCCGGCGCCCTGCAGGACCGTGACCGCGCAACCGTTCTGGGCACGACCAGCTTCGGCAAGGGCTCGGTGCAGACCGTGATTCCGCTCGGCGCGGAAAAAGGTGCGATCCGCCTGACCACGGCGCGCTACTACACCCCCGCCGGCCGCTCGATCCAGACCCGCGGCATCGAGCCGGACATTGAGGTCGCCCAGCGCCGGCTGAGCGAGGAAGAGATCAAGACCGCGCGCCGCTGGTCGGAGGCCGACCTGCCCAACGCGCTCGACAATGAGGATGGCGAAATACGCCGCGCGCCGCACATCCCTGACGACCAGCCGCCTGAGGACTATGCCGGTGAAGACTATCAGCTCGACCGTGCCGTCGAAGTGCTCCGCGGCAGCTACCGGCGCGCGGAAATTGCACCGAATGCGGGCTGAACTCCTTAAGTCTTAAGCAGCATTTGCTGTCTGTTAACTGGTATGACGGCACGAATAGGCCTCTAGTTCTCCGAGATCGGAAGATGGGGCTCGCAATGTCGGCACGCCGCGCAGGCAATCCTTCTGCATTCAAGTCAGGCCTGGTGCATTTCGCACTGAGCACGGCCACCTTTGCGGTGCTCGGCGGGATCGGCATGGGCGCGATCCAGCTCGCCGGCGACCCGGTGGATGCCGGCCCGACCTATGCCATGGCCCTGTTCGACACCGAGCAGACCTCAGCCCCGCCGGCCCTGAAAGCGCGTTTGAATGACCGCGAGCTGACCCCGGTGCGCATGGCGAGCCTGCAGCCGGTTCCCGCCCACCACGGAACAGACGAGCCGAGCCTCGGCGTCCCCGCCCCCGATGAGAGCTTCGAAGCCCAGGGCGACGAAGCCGGCATTGTGCTGGCATCCGCGCCGCAGGGCGAACGCCAGGGCGTGCGCATCAATGGCCGCACAGTCTATCCGGGCGAGGCCTATTCGGAGGTCGACTCGCTCGGCGCCCTGCCGGAATCCCCGCTCGCTGCCCTGCATGAGCGCCGGGCTGGCCGCCTCCTGCCGGTGATCGGGCCGAATGGCGAGGAAATCGCCGACGCCTATGCCCGCCCCTATTATGGCCGCACAGGCCAACCCACGGTTTCGCTGGTGATCGGCGGGCTCGGCATCAACTACACCCACACCAAGTCGGCCATCGACGAACTGCCGCCGGAAGTGACCTTGTCCTTCGCCCCCCATGCCCGCAACTTGCAGACTTGGATCAACCGCGCCCGCGAGGCCGGCCATGAAGTGCTGATCGAACTGCCGCTGGAGCCGCACAATTACGGCCGCGTGCGCCCGCATGCCAATACGCTGCGCGCTGACAGCAACCCGGTGGCAAACACCTCAAACCTGGAGGCCATCCTCGGCCTGGCGCATGGCTATTTCGGCGTGATCAACTATCAGGGCGACAAGTTCTCCGCCGATGCAGAAGCCAGCCGATCCATGTTCGAGGCCCTGCGCGCGCGAGGTGTTGCTTTCATCGAGGATGGCAGCCTGCCGCCGACCAGCACGCTGCGCGAATCCGCCGGCATGGTCGGCGCCCGCTTCGTCGAGGCCGACTATGTGATCGATGCGCGCATGGACGCCGATGCCATGCAGAGCCAGCTGACGTCGCTGGAGAACACCGCTCTCAACCAGGGCGGCGCACTGGGCACAGCCATCGCTTACCCGCTGACGGTGGATATCATCCGCGAATGGACCGAGACACTGGAGTCCAAGGGCATCGTCCTGGCGCCGGCTTCAGCACTGCAGCATGTGCCGGAAGTGGCACCGGCCGAGCCGGTAACCCCAATCGCGGATGCGCCGGAAATCACGCCCAGCCTGCCATAGCAACGACAGGCCATTTCGCGGCTCGAAACTGCTCGGTTTCCATCCTAGACTGACAATATGACTGATCTGAAACGCGATCCGGAGCGGTATCGCCCGAATGTCGGGCTCGCTCTTTTTTCAAAGGCCGGCCATGTCTTTCTCGGTCGGCGCATCAATGGACGCGGCCCGTTCCAGTGGCAGATGCCTCAGGGCGGGGTCGACAAGGGCGAAGATCCGGGCGCCGCCGCCCTGCGCGAACTGGACGAGGAAATCGGCGTGGCCGACAAGCTTGTCGATGTCCTCGAAGAGACAACGGACTGGCTCTATTACGATTTTCCGCCAGACCTGAAACGCCGGCTGGGGGGCCCCTATCTCGGCCAGCGCCAGAAATGGTTCGCCCTGCGCTTCAAGGGCTCCGATGGCGATGTCCGCCTCGACAAGCACACCCCGGAATTCGACGCCTGGCGCTGGGCGCTGCTCGAAGAAGCGCCCAGCCTGATCGTGCCATTCAAGCGGCCGGTCTATGAAGAGGTGGCCTCTCGCTTCAATCGCTGGACGCAGCCGCTGGAAAAAGCCTAGTCTCAGTACAAAGACAAAAGACTGGGAGGGCGTGATGCGTGCAGGAATACTGCTGATCCACGGCGTGGGCTGTGGCGGCGATGTCTGGGACCGGATGGCGACATCGTTCCGTGACGCCGGATTTGAGGTTCGTGCACCCACCCTGTTCCCTGAACTGCGAACCATCGACACCCCACCGCCGGGCCTGTGCGACCTGCGCCTGCAGGACTATGTCGATGCCATGTCCGTGGTCGCCGGAGATATGGAACACCAGTCCGGGATCAAACCCATCATCATCGGCCATTCCATGGGCGGACTGATCGCCCAGCACCTGGCCGCCGAGGGCGATGCATCCGCCGCCGTATTCCTGACGCCCGCCCAGCCCAGGGGCTGCACCGTCTTTGCCCTTTCCCCGCTGCGGACCTTTTCCGCCCTGCTGAAAATCGGCCGCAAGAAACTGCCCGTCACGCCGGTGAAGATTGGCCGCAGAGGGCTTGCCTGGGGCGTTCTGAACGGGGTGGAGCCGGCGCGCCATGACGAGCTCTATGCCCAGATGCGTCATGATTCCGGCCGGGTCTATCTCGACTTGATGGAACCTGATCCGGTCGATGAATCCAGCGTGCACATCCCCACACTCACCATTGCGGCGGGTAAAGATCGCGCCACGATGCCCAAGGCCGTGCGCAAGGTGGGCCAGAAATATGCTCGCTCGCCTGTCCCGGGGGCGTTCCGGGAATATCCCGGCCATGCGCACATGATCCTCGACGAACCCGGCACCGAAGAGGTCACGGCCGATATCCTCACCTGGATCGAAAAGGTGATGCCGGCAGACAAGTCAGTGCCTGCCTCGGTCAACTAGGTCGTGTGGACACTTACCTTGGCCATGGGAATCCCCAAGAGTCCACACGGCCTAGTCGGGTTCGAGGCCGGCAATGTCCCAGCCGAGGAAATGGTGCAGGTCGCCGGCGGCGCACTCGGCCTGGCCGCGGACATGCGTGTCGCCATCGGCGAGCCCGGCTTCCACGGCGCGGCGCACCGCCTGCGGGTCGGCGAACTGGCCAAGCGTGCGGGCCAGGTGTCCGAGCCCGAGCACCGCATTGCCGCGCACCCAGCGATCCTCATGGCCGGTCAGGCGCAGGCAGATGCCTTCCGCCCAGGCTGTTTCCGCTTCGTCCGGTAGCGGGTCCAGGGAAATCCAGATCGGCAGCCGCGCCAGCTCTTCCAGATCGCCGCCCGCCAGCGTGGCGTCGTATTCGGCGCGGAACGCGGCCGGATCGCTCATGCCAATTCTCCCGCCGCCGGGGCCATATCGTCTTCCCAATCGCGTGATCGCTGCACTCTACGTAGTTTCCGCAATAGCCAAACCAAGATTGCCACCCAACATGGATCAAGGACAATCCAGAACGGGAGGCATGACATGTCCCACACCCCCCACGAACTCGCCGAGGAATTTCCCGAGTTTGCCGACAAGCTCCACGCGCTGAAAACCTCGGACGCGCATTTTGCACGCCTGGCCGATGAGTATCACGAGCTCAACCGCGAGATTCACCGCATCGAGACCGATACAGAGCCAGCGAGCGACGAATACCAGACCGAGCTGCGCAAGAAGCGCATGGCGTTGAAGGACGAGATTTACGCCCTCCTCAAGGACGACTGACATCCCTTCTGGCAGGTGCCTTCCGAACTTCCCGCTTGCCGGGCGGTTCGCGGCGCTATATGCGCGCGCATCCCCGGTTTCGGACGATGTGCGCATGGCCTTGCTTGCCGACCCTGAGAGTCCGCCGGTCTGGAACTGGCTTGCCGCCTTGGCCGAGACCGGCTGGGCGGTCGCGCTGGATGTCGTTCCGCCGGCGCTGGCTGCCGATCTCGCTGCCGAGGCTGCAGCTTTACACGCCGCCGATCGGCTGATCCTTGCGGGCGTCGGCCGGGCCGAGGATTTCACTCTTGCTCGCGCCATCCGCCGCGACAAGACCCGCTGGCTTGCCCGCGAGAGCGCCGCGCAGGCGGCCTATCTCGGCGTGATGGAGACGGTACGCCTGGCGCTCAACCGTTCGCTCTTTCTCGGCCTCTTCTCCTATGAAGCTCATTACGCCGTCTATGAGCCGGGCGGGTTCTATGCCCGCCATCTCGATGCTTTCAAGGGCGCGCGCAACCGCGTCGTTTCCACCGTGTTCTATCTCAACGAAGACTGGGCCGGACAGGATGGCGGTGAGCTGGCCGTCTTCAGCCATGATGAGGCCCGCGAGCCTGTGACCCTGATCGCCCCGGAGCTTGGCACGCTCGCCATCTTCCTTTCCGAAGACATCCCCCACGAAGTGCGCCCGGCCCTGCGCGAGCGCTATTCCATCGCTGGCTGGTTCCGCGTGAACGATCGCGCCATGGCGCCCAGCCTGCAGGCCCCGCCAGTCTAGCGCACGCCTCTTAGTGCGGTTCAATCACCACAAGGCTGGCCGGGTCCAGGTCGCGCTCACCCTTCGGCAAGGTGAAGGCGTAGACATAGTCCTCGCGCACGATCCAGAAATTGTCCGTTTTGCCGCCACGGGCATAGAAGCCGCAATCGGCATCCTCCGCGCCCGGCTTCGCCGCGATCACTCTGGCCGAGGCCGGGTATCCTTCACCGGCCGGGCGGATCTCGCAGGCCTCACGGCCTTCCTCGGGGATGGTCTCCAACAGGCGCCAGTCATCATTGTCCCAATATGTCGCCACCCGCACCGCAACCTGTTCCGTCATGGATTTCCCGTAGAGCGGGGAGACGGCGTAGGTAAGCTCGGCGGCATGCGCCCCGCCGCCATAGTCCAGCAGGGTCGTGATGCCGTCGCAGCTGAGCGCGCGGAAGAGCAAGGCGTCCATGCCGAAATCGGCTTCGGTCATCACCCACTCGCAGCCCTCCGGCGCGTCCATGATCAGCTGGTTCATCTCCGGCACGAAATTCACCGCGCGGCCCTGGCAGACGCCCGAGATTGGCAGCCGCCGGCCGTCATCGGCGCAGGGCTCGCCGGCAGACGGCGCGAGCGTGCCATAGATCTCCTCTAGCGCGGTGAAATCCTCGCTCTCGCTGATCGGCACGGGCACGACCTCCGGCGCTGGACCGGCCTCAGGCCCGATCATGTCGACGCCCATATCGGCGGGCGGGGCTTCGGCGATGGGGGCTTCGCCTGCGGCCTCTTCCGGCGGGGCCTGCTCGCAGGCGGCCAGCGCGGCGGTAGCAAGGAGGGTGAGGGCGAAAATGCGAGACATGTCAGGACCTTGTCTGGAAGCGAGACCAGCAGGGTGGTCAGGTTTACATTTCAGCGTCAACGGGATTCATGCGCGCAGAACTCGGCAAATCCGGCGAGAAAGCCAGCGAGCTGCTCGCGCGTTTTCTCGTCGGTCAGGTTGCCGGCCTCGTCGAACAGCCCGCCCGCTCGCGAAACCAGCATCCGGCCCTCCGACCAGAAGCGCGTGCCCAGCGTGCGCAGGACCGGCAGCCAGTGGGCCTGCGAGAGGATGGTGCCGAACCCGCCTGGCGAGGCGCCGATCAGGGTGACCGGCTTGCCGCGGAAAAGGTCCAGTCCGCCGGGCGGGCGGCTCATCCAGTCGATCGCGTTCTTGAACACGCCCGGGATGCCATTGTTGTATTCCGGCGTGACGAGCAGGAGTCCGTCGGCTGCGCCGAGCGCGGTTTTCAGCTCGGTCACCGCCTCCGGCACGCCCTCGGCTTCCAGGTCGAAATCATAGAGCGGCACGCCGCGCAGCGTGCGTGCGTCCAGGCTTGCGCCGTCCGGCATCGCGCCGGCCGCAGCGCGCAGCAGGCCGGAATTGAACGAGCCCTTTCGCAGGCTGCCGGAGAGGCCGAGAATCTGGGTCATACACAAGGATCCTGTCTGCCGGGCTGAACGTGTGCCAGCATGTTAGGCGTGTCTGCGGCGCCGTGTCAGCCGTGCCAGGTCAGTCTCCGTCGACGGGATCGACCACGGAATAGATTTCCGGGGTGCAGGTGCCCTCGATGATGCGCTCGCGCTGCAAGGTGAGGGTCTCGCCCGGCTCGGGCAGCGTGCGCAGATAGTCCGCCGGCACCCAGACCTCGCCCTCGGCACTGTCGAACAGCGCGCCATCCTCGCCCACCTCGCGCGCCGTGGCTTCGAACACGCTGGTCTCATAGGAGCACGGCCCGCCCACAACCGGTCCCGGCTCATTGCAGGCGGCGAGGGCAAGGAGGGCGAGAGCGGGGAGGAGGGGTGTACGCATGGGACGAGTGGAGCGCGATGTGGGGTGGGGGTCAATGGTAGGGTGCATGGAAGGCAAAGCCCGATATGCACCATCGGTGCGCGGCAAGGACGGACGGTGCATATCGCTTCGCTCCATGCACCCTACGGAGCAAAGCGACGTTTGCTAGTCAATGATCGGTGTTGAGGCGAGGAAGTCGCAGAAGGCATTGGTGGCTTCGCCGCTCTGCCCCGCCACCTGCTCGGCGAGCGCTGACTGGCGGAGGATGACGCCCTGCAGGTGATTGAGGTTGTTCAGGTAGGCCATGCCGAGTTCACCATGGTTGAGGTCGCCGTCCCAGCCATTCTCGACTGCCCGCGCAAGCCATTCCCTGAAGGGACCGCGCAACGCAGCGAGCGTCTGCTCTGCGGCTTCTGCGGTAAAATCCTCCTCATTGTAGCGATAGTCCGATTCGATCGTGAATTCGGACTCATCGCAGAGCGGCTCTGCCGCGGCGGCTGAGATAGCAATCGCGGCCGATGCCAAACTCACGGCCAACGAGGCGAAACGTCTAATCGGTTTCCACATAGAGCTTCCGTCCCATCGCTTCATACTCCGCGCTCTTCTCGCGCATGCCTTCTTCCGCCTCGCGCGCCTGCCGCTCCAAATCCGCCTTCTCATTATCGCTCATGCCTGCCGCGTAATCCCGTACTTCGGCGGTGATCTTCATGGAGCAGAATTTCGGGCCGCACATGGAGCAGAAATGGGCGACCTTGTGGGCTTCTTTCGGCAGGGTCTGGTCGTGGAAATCGCGGGCGGTTTCCGGGTCGAGGGCGAGGTTGAACTGGTCTTCCCAGCGAAACTCGAAGCGCGCGCGTGACAGCGCATCGTCGCGCACCTGTGCGGCAGGGTGGCCCTTGGCGAGGTCGGCGGCATGGGCGGCGAGGCGATAGGTGATGACGCCCACTTTCACATCGTCGCGGTCGGGCAGGCCGAGATGTTCCTTCGGCGTGACATAGCAGAGCATGGCCGTGCCGAACCAGCCGATCATCGCCGCGCCGATGCCCGACGTGATGTGGTCATAGCCGGGCGCAATGTCCGTGGTGAGCGGGCCGAGCGTGTAGAAGGGCGCCTCGCCGCACTCCCTCAATTGCTTGTCCATGTTCAGCTTGATCTTGTGCATGGGCACATGGCCCGGCCCCTCGATCATCACCTGGCAGCCCTTGGCGTGGGCAATCTTGGTGAGCTCGCCGAGCGTTTCCAGCTCGGCAAACTGCGCGGCATCATTGGCGTCCGCGATGGAGCCGGGGCGCAGGCCGTCGCCAAGGCTGAAGCTGACATCATAGGCGCGCATGATGTCGCAGATCTCCTCGAAATGGGTGTAGAGGAAGCTCTCTGTATGGTGGGCGAGCATCCATTTCGCCATGATCGAGCCGCCGCGCGAGACAATCCCCGTCACGCGCTTGGCGGTGAGGTGGATATAAGCCAGCCGCACGCCGGCATGGATGGTGAAATAATCCACGCCCTGCTCGGCCTGCTCAATGAGCGTGTCGCGATAGACCTCCCAGGTGAGATCCTCGGCAATGCCGTTCACCTTCTCCAGCGCCTGGTAGATCGGCACGGTGCCGATCGGGACGGGGCTGTTGCGGATGATCCATTCGCGCGTGTTGTGGATGTTTCTGCCGGTCGACAGGTCCATGACATTGTCCGCGCCCCAGCGCGTCGCCCAGACCATTTTCTCCACTTCTTCCTCGACACTGGAGGCGACGGCGGAGTTGCCGATATTGGCGTTGATCTTCACCAGGAAGTTGCGCCCGATGATCTGCGGTTCCAGTTCGGGATGGTTGATATTGGCCGGGATGATCGCGCGGCCCTTGGCGATCTCCTCGCGCACAAACTCTGGCGTGATGAAGGCCGGGATTTCCGCGCCGAAGCTTTCCCCGGCGGCGATGCGCTCTTCGGCGCCCTCAAGCATTTCCTGGCGGCCGAGATTTTCGCGCTCGGCGACATAGATCATCTCTTTCGTGATGATGCCGGCGCGGGCGAACTCATATTGCGTGATTGGATGTTTTGATCCCCGCTCCGCTTCGCTGCGCGATGGATCGCGCTCAAGGCTGCTGGCCGGATCGAAATCCACGGCCTTGAGAGGCTTGTGGCGGATCGGAAACTCGCGGGCGAGATAGCGGCCGGTGGCCCCGCCATTGTCTTCGGGTTTGACATCGCGGCCGTCATATGCCTCGACGCCGCCGCGCTCCAGAACCCAGGCCGTACGTGGGCGGGCGAGACCTTTTTCAACGTCGATCTCGACACTGGGGTCGGAGTAGGGCCCGGAGGTGTCATAGACCGGCACCGGCGGCTCATTGGCGCTTGGATGCAGGTCGATCTCCCGGCGCGGCACGGCGAGGGACGGGTCGGCTTTCGGGTGGGTATACACCTTGCGTGAGGAAGGCAGTGCGCCGGTGGTGACGGTGGGCGTGGCGAATTCGGACTGGGGGGTGTGCTTGTTCATCGTGCAGGCTTTCTCTTGTGATAGGTCAGCGCCATGGCGATGCAGTGGCGCAGCGGCGCTTCGGGGGGCGGTTGATCGAGAGGGAGGCGGATCTCGCGATTGCCAATGCAATCGAGCACATCGCCATATTGGCCGCGCCACGCATCGAGCAGCGTCGTCTGGCAATTGACGAACAGGCCGGCCGTGTTCGGGCGTTTGGGCGACCAGGCGAGGCGGATCGTCGTGCCGGCCTTGTTCAGATAGGCCGGTTCGCCCCATTTCAGCGTTTCGGTGACCTCGCCGACCTCCGGCAGGCTGGCGGCGGTGTCGAAGACCAGAGCGCGCATGTCCAGGAGCAAATCCCTGGCGCCCTGCGGATAGGCGTCGAACACGGCCTGAACCGGCGGAGGGAGGGGATGTGTCTGTGCAGTCTCGATCATGCCGGGCTCCGTCCCTACGCCGGCCGAGGGCAGGATGCCCGCTACCCGGATCAGGTTCAAAGGGTGCCCGCGCGGATCAGCCCGGTCTCAGCGCTTCCCGACGCGCCCCTCGGATGCTTGGACCCTATTCGATATCGCGGAGAATGAAAAGCGGTGCCGCGCTGCAGGATCGCGAGACGGCTTGTTGATATGTTGACTATTTTTCACATTATGTTATGTTTACTTAACATAAGTGAGTACACTTCCGGAGTGATCCATGCCTTACCGTGAAAAGATTGTCTGGCTGTCCCTGTTTGCGATCGCGGTCGCCTTTGTTCCCTACTTTACCTATGTCGCCATGATGCCAGCGGCGTCCGAAGGCCTGCCGAGTTTGAGACAGCTGATCCTCTACGCAGTTGCAACGGGCGTTCAGGTCGTGATCCTGCTGGGCGGGCGCGCCTGGCTTGCCCTTCGCTCTCCCGGGGATGTGCGCATTCCGCCGGACGAGCGCGACAGGGCGATCCGGCAGAAGTCCGTACAGACCGCATATTTCGTCTTGATTGGCGGCACGATCCTCGCGGGCGTTGTGATGCCGTTTTATTCCAGCGGCTGGGAGATTGTGAATACGGCTCTTTTCATGATCGTGCTGGCCGAAGTGGTGAACTATTCCATCGCCGCGTTCAGTTATCGCAGGCAGGCATGAGTGGCAAAACGCTCAACAACCGGATCCGTGAACTGCGCTTTCTCAATGGAGAGATGACGCAGGCGGACCTGGGCAATGAGATCGGCGTCACGCGCCAGACGATCGCTGCCATAGAGCAGGGCAAATACGCGCCGACGCTTGAGGCGGCCTTCAGGATCGCAGACGTGTTCGGGGTTGGCCTTGATGATGTGTTTACGTGGGAGGCCGCACCGGAAAAGGGCGCGGAACACCGATAGGTATTTGCCTCGAACTGGGCGAAAGAGGAGATTGTGATGACGGGCATGCTGGACAGCAATTTCATGAAGCCAAGCTGTGGGTGAGAGGAAGCTCTGGCACCGCGCGCGCATCCTTGAGGGCAAGGGGCTGAATGATGAATGACCGCTAGCTCCGCCCGGCGCGTTTGCCGCGTTGCTCCGCAGCCTTCAACCAGCCGGCGATCTTTGCTTCGCTGGCGGTCTTCACAGTTCCGACCTGCAATGTGCGCACCGGTTTGATGCCGGAGAATTTGAGCACCAGACGCTCGACCTGCCGCGCAGCGGGCCGGCCATACATGACGCGGTCATACCAGGCCGGCGCGTCCGAGGTCATCAGTATATCGGCGCTGCGCCCGGTGAGCAGGCGGTCCCAGAAGGGATCGTTCTTGTGATAGTTCATCGCAAAGCCGGGCAGGAAGGCGCGATCGAGGACCCCCTTCATCTTGGCTGGCATGCCGCCCCACCATTGCGGATAGGCCCAGCAGACGCGCTCGGCCCACATGATATTCTCGCGCCATTCCTCAAGGCAGGGCTCAAGTGTCTTGCGGCTGTGATAGCCTTCGGTGAGGTCGGGATCGAAGCTCATCTCCGAGAGATTCATGCGGCGGATCTCGGCCCTGCCTTTACTTGCCCCGCGCGCATACGCATCGGCCAGGCCATGGGACAGGGACTTCGCGCGTGGATGCCCGACCCAGATGAAGATCTTCTTTGCCATGTCATGCACCGACCCACTGTCCCGAACCACGACCATAAGCCTGCGCGGCGGCGTCTGAAAAGTGGGCGGGTGATTGAGTTTTTCACCGTTCCGCCCGAAATACCGCTCGGGAGAAAAAGTCATGACGCAATTCGAAGCTGCAGCGCTCTATATCGGCCTTATGGTGCTGGTGTTTCTGGGACTGAAGCTGAATGTCGGGCGGGTGCGCGCAGGGGCGAAAGTCTCGGTCGGCGATGGCGGCAATGAAGGTCTGATCCGTGCCATGCGGGTGCAGGCCAATGCGGTGGAGGATGCGCCGGTTGCGCTGCTTGGCCTGCTTGCGCTGGCCGGGCTCGCCGCGCCGGTCTGGCTGATTCATGCGCTTGGCGGAACGCTGGTCGTCTCGCGCCTCCTGCATGCCTTTGGGCTCGGCTCATCCGCCCGGCGCAATCTCGGCCGTTCGGTCGGCACGCTCGGCTCGGGCCTGGTCCTGCTGGTGACGGCCGGGGCGTGTGTCTGGTTCGCGCTGGCCTGATGAGCCGGGTGGACCTTGACGCGCCCGGCCTCACCCTCGGCGAGGTCAGCCTTGCCCCGCCGGCCGAGGCCGACCGGGAAGGTCTGCGCCGTGCAGCCGACAGCGAGGAGACCTGGGCCTGGTACACCTACCGGGCTGATGGCGCGCATTTCGAGAGCTTCTGGTCGAAATTCCTCGCCGAGCACCGCCCGCCGCATGAGGTCCATCATGTGGTGCGCTGGCGCGGGGAGATTGTCGGGGCGACCTGTTTTCTTGCCGTGGACCCCTATCACAAACGGGTCGAGATCGGAGGGACCTGGTACAGCGCGGCGGTGCGCGGGACCATGGTCAATCCGGCCTGCAAGTATCTCCTCATCGAGCGTGCCTTTGCCTGGGGCGCGCGGCGTGTGGAGTTGAAAACTGACACGAATAATGCGCGCTCGCGTGCAGCGATCGAGAAACTCGGCGCGTGCTTCGAGGGCACGCTGCGCAATCACATGATCCTGCATGACGGGCGCTCGCGCGATACGGTCTATTATTCCATCCTGCCGGAAGAATGGCCGGCGGTGCGTACGGGCCTGCGCGCGCGGCTCGGGCTAGAGTAGCGCCGCCTGGACATCCTTTTTCCAGCCGATATGGATCTCGCCACCCACCTCGATCACCGGGCGCTTGATGAGCGTCGGATTGGCGACCAGCAGGGCGGTGGGGTCGCTTTCGGCGCTGGCCTTTTCCTCATCGGAGAGATTCCGCCAGGTGGTCGAGGCCTTGTTGAGCAGTTTGTCCCCGGCGACCTCCAGCCAGACCGGCACCTTGGCTGCGAGATCGGCATCGGCGCGAATATCGACGAATTCGACCGGCTTCCCGGCGGATTCGAATGATTTTATGGCTTTCTTGCAGGTGTCGCAGTTTTTCAGGCCGTAGAGAACAAGGCTCATGAGTTGGGGGTTTCCTCAGGTGAAACGCAGGCCAGCGTGCCTGTGAACAGGCCGTTGGCCGCTTCGATCTCGGTCTTGCGGGCCGGATTGCCGAGAATGGTGTCCTCGAACACCGCGCGATAATTGCCGGGGTCGAGACCCGGCAGGCAGGATTCCAGCATGTCGGGCTCGACCACCATCATGGCCTGGCCGTTGACCGGAAGCTCGCGCGGGCGCAGCGAGCCGGTGAAATGGTGCAGAAAGCAGGTCGCCGGATCGACGCAATCCTCGCTGCGATAGAGCCGCCAGCCCGGCAGGACGCCGAAATCGGCCGCGAAGGCATCCTCGGCGGCGAACATTTCCGCGCTGTTTTCGCGCCAGGTCGCCTCCTGGGCGAGGCGTTCCTCCGAGGTCATCTCGCCGGCCTCCACCATGGCATCCCATTCCTCCACCTGCTGGGCGAGGAACAGCTTGTCCGATCCGGGATCCGGCGTGCCGTGCAGGCCGATATAGCTGCCGGGCGTGGCCTGCAGGCGGGCGGCGGCGGGCACGAAATAGTTCCCGCAGGAGGAGGTGCACCAGCCGTCGATCACCAGGGTGCGCGGGCTCGCGGCGATTGTGCGTGCGATCGCGCGTGCCGGACGGGTCAGCCCGCCGGGGCTGTCGACCACTACGCGCGTCACCTCCGACGTCAGCATGGTGCCGGCGCATGCGGCCATTTCCTCATCGATATAGCCCTCAAGGCGCAGGGTCTGTCCGGAGACCTGGGTACACGGACCCAGCGCGGGCGCCGACAGGCCGACGCTGGCGCAGCCGGCAAGGAACCAAAAGGCGGCCAGTGCGCATACAAGGCTGAATTGCTTTGCCATGCTCGCCCCCTGCACGCAGTGTGCTAAAGCTTCGAATACAAGACTGACGAATTTTCATGTTATGCCAAGCGGCAATCAGCCCTAGGAGACCGGCTTATGGCGAAAATCCTGTACAACCTTGTTTTCCTGCTGATGGCGCTCTTCGTCCTGATCATGCTCCTGTTCCGCATCACCGAAGGCTCCTTTGAGGCCGCGGGCGCGCGCATGGATGCGCTGACCGGGGTGGCCGCAGAGCGCGGCGGGGAAGCGGCCCGCGACCTCGCCGACGAAGCCGACAAGATTGCCCGCGATGTCGCCGACGGGCCGGACGACGAGAACTAGTCTTCTTCTGCCTCGCGCAGGGTCACCGCCAGCATCGGGCCCATGCTCAGGCCCGGTTCGTGACGGCCCTCGCCCGGCAGGTCGAGCCGGCAGACCTTGCCATCCAGGAAGAGGGCGTTGTCGACCTCCAGCGTGTCGCGGAACAGCGAGCCGAAGGCGTGAAAGGTGACCGGCTGTTCGCTGATCGCGAAAATCACGGTCTTTCCGTCAGCCGAGGTGCCGACACCGGAGCGGCGATAGCGGTTTTCGCTGGCAGCGCGGAAATCGGGGTGCAGCTCGCCGTCAATCACCAGCATCGGGCCGGACTGGGTGGCATAGTCGGGGCTGCGGGCGGCCTCGTCGAACGTGCGGGTTTCCTCGACCCCGGCATGGCCGTCCTCGATCCAGAACACGCCATTGGGCAGGAGCTGGAAATTGCCCGGCCCGTCGCCGCGCACCAGGGTGCGCCGGGTCTCGCCGTGTTCGATGAACAGGCCCACCGGGCGCCGGTCCGTGTGATACATGCCGCCATTGGTGAGGGCGATGACCGTCTTGCCGGCCGCTTTCAGATGCGTTTCCAGCAATGAGAGCTGGCCGAAGACCGAGCCATCCTCGCGCGCATGATGCAGGCTCACCTCATAGGTCTCCAGCGGGAAGGTACAGACGGTGAAGGCGCCGACTTCAGTCTCCAGCCGCTTGCACGGGGCGGCGGCTTCGACCGCGCCGCCATCCAGGCCCAGCGCGGTATGGGAGAGCGCAGCGAGACCGGCAATCAGGGTGAGAACGCGAAACAGCATAGAGGGGAAATCTGACACCGTGTCGGCGGTGGGCCAAGTCCGCTTGTGCAGCGCGGCGATATAGATTGCTTGAAAACCAGCACCTTGCGGGGCACGCATTCGTGATCATCTGAGAGGAGAGCGGCATGGACCCGTGTCCCCCTGCGGGCTCATATCGTCATGCCCGGGCCCCATGATCCGGTCGGTGAAAGGAGTGACCATGCTGAGACCCGGCGCCTTCGCCATTCCCCCCGCCCCGCTGGCGCTGACCATTGGCGGCCTGATGCCGTTTGTGGGCGGCGCGCTTGCCTGCTGGGCTTTGACCGGCGATGTGGCGCGCCAGGCGGCGGCCTATCTGACGCTGCTCACCTATGGCGCGGTGGTGCTGAGCTTTCTCGGCGGCGTGCGCTGGGGCGTGGAGATGAGCGAGGCGATGCTGACCCCGCCGCGCTGGGGTGTGATGAGCCTTTCCATTCTCGGCGCGCTGACGGGCTGGCTACTCCTGCTATATTATGTGCTGGGCACGCCCTCGCCTCATGTCTTCCTGATCATGGCGGCCGCCTTTGCCGCCCACTGGCTGTGGGATGTGATGAGCCGCAAGGCGGTGCCGGCCTGGTATGAGGGGCTGCGCACCATTGCCAGTGTGGGGGCGGTGATCGCGCTGATCGGCGCCTGGGCGACGACGCCGGCGCTGTCCGGGCTTTTCTAGAGCGCTTCGCCCAGTTCCGCCTGGGCGCGGTGGAGATTTTCCACCCGGGTCCGGCGCGAGGCATAAAAGCTCAGGCCCGCCAGGATGGCCGAGATCACCATGTTCCAGCCCGCCATTGAGAGGCCGAGCATTGCCCAGGGCACATCGGTGCAGGACGAGGTCGCCATCCGCTTGCTGAGGCCGAGATCGCCGGTCGCTGCGGCAGCCGCATCCTGCGGGGTGGGCACGGCGCAGCCGGCGGGTGCCGGGAACCAGCCATACTCCACGCCCATATGATAAAAGGCGATGCCGGCCCCGCACAGGAACACCATGCCAACAAGGATGTTGAGCCCTTCGAGGAAGCGCGGAATCGGCCTCAGGCGCCAGAGCGCGAGGCCGACGGCGGTCATCGCGATCAACGCCCAGTAAATCTCCCGCTGGCGCAGGCAGAGCGGGCAGGGATAGAGCAGCATGAAGCGTTCAAAGCCGTGCGCAGCCGCGAGCATTGCGGCCGAGATCAGCATGGCCACTATGGGCCAGCGCCAGGTTTGCAGAAGGGTCAGCCAGGCTCGCATCATGCGCAGATGAGCACATCGGGCCATGGCCACAATGCGGCGATGCGCGCGCCGGGCGCAGTTGACGCGATCGTGTCCCGCTAGAGGCCTAGCAGCGCCTTGATATTGTCCGGCGAAATGCTCATCCCGAGCGAGAGCAGGTAGACGGTGGAAAAGACCAGCGTGCCGACCCAGAGCATGCCGAGGATCAGTCCGCCGAGCACCAGAAGCCCGTCGCGCTGGATCAGCCCGAAGCTTGCGAGCGCCACGGCAAAGCCCGGCACGGTATTGGTCATTGGCAGGGGCACCAGGATCGAAGCGCAGAAGATGCACAAGACCGCGCCGATTACGCGCTCTGGTCCCTTGCCGGTGAGGAAAGTCAGGCGCGGGCACGCGATGGCCTCGACCCAGCCGAACCATTTGCGGCCCCCGCGTGCGGTATTGGCGAGCCCATCCTTGTCGATCTTGCGATCCGCGAGCTTGCCTGGCAGCCAGGGCTCTTCCCGGCCGATCGCCATCTGAAAGGCCAGCGCCATCATCGGCAGCGAGACGATCTGCGGCACGATATAGAGGAACGGAATGCAGCAGGGCAGGGCGAGCACGAACAGCATCGCGCCGAAGGCCCGCTCATCCAGCCGGTCCATGATCGCACGCAGGCTGAGGCCTTCTTGCCCGGCCTCATCGGCCATGGCCTCGATGGATTGCAACAGCGTGCGGGGCGGATGAGCGGCCTGGGTCTTGTCCATGATCGCTGCCTATAGTGCACTTGCGTTGACGCCAAGTGAATTGACGGCAGAGCAGGCTTGCGGCACTGAGACGCGCGTTGCCCCTGTGGCGGAACCGGTAGACGCGACGGATTCAAAATCCGTTTCCTTCGGGAGTGCCCGTTCGAGTCGGGCCAGGGGCACCATTCGCAGCCGGTCCGCGGCGTGCCATCGATCCGGGGGATCGAGTTTAGGTTGTGAATGGAGTCCTTGTTTGTCTCCGTATCCTCGCTGCGCTCGTCACATGAGACGGGCTCAAGGCCGCTTGGTACTTCCTTCCCATTTCTCACCGCTTATCCCCGCGAAAGCGGGGATCCAGAAGCTGCGGTTCCGATCGGAAGATGCGGATGCCAAATTGGTCCATAGGCCTGCGCCTGCACGGAGGAAGGCGAGGGTGAAAGGATCGGTGAGATTCAAACATGTGTGCTTGGCGGCACTGCCTAAATACTACTGATAGCGCTATCAGATCGACATTTCGCCAATTCTGCGCCAGTATAGGGTCAGGACTGGGTGTAAAAGGGGCCGGCGCATGGTGCGGGCAATACTGGGAATCATCCTCGGCGTTCTTGCCGGAGGGACCGCCATGTTCGCGATCCAGACCCTTGGGCACGCAATGTCCCCGTCTTTGGCGGGGTTCACGCCGAGCGCCTCCACCCAATTTGGCGTGACGATGAGCCAACTTTCGGCTGGTACGCTGCTCATGGTCCTGCTGGCCTGGTTTATCGGCATCCTCATTGGCGGAACCGTGGCCATGGCGGTGTCAGGCCGGCGCAAATGGACCGCCTGGACGGTGGCCGTCATCCTGTTCGTCCTGGCCGCGCTGACCATGGTGATGATCCCGCATCCGGTCTGGATGATGGCTGGCGCCGTGATGGCGACGATCGCTGGCGGGGCGATGTCCACGCGCCTGGTGCGCTAACGGCCTATTCGGCCGCCATCAGGTCCACCGCGCCGCGATAGCGCCGGGAGGTCGGCACCACATCGCCATTGGTCAGATGCAGCTCCAGTCCGCCATCGCGTCCGGGCACGGCTTCGCGGACGGCATCCAGATTGACGATATGGGAGCGATGCACGCGGGCATGGCGCGTGCTGGCCGAGGAGATCAGGCCTTCCATTTCCGACAGGGTCATGCGCGCGAGCTGTGGCTGGCCGCCAGTGAAGACCTCGACATAATTGCCCGCCGCCTGGACGCGCACCACTTCGCGCGGATCGACGAACAGGGTCCGCCCGCCGCATTTCAGCATCAGCCGCCCGCCGGTTGAGGCTTCCTTGCGCGCGGCTTCGGTCTCCAGCCGGGACTGTTCCAGGAGGCGGTTGGCGCTGAAGCCCAAGCCGACCAGCACATAGGTGAAAAGGTCGATCCGCATTTCGTAGAGCCAGGTCGACGGGTCGGCGAGGCCGAAAATGTAGGGCCCGTCCATCACCGCGCCATAAGCAAGCTTTCTCAGGCTCACCATCACCAGGATGTGCAGGATGGAAAAGGCCAGGAAGGCCAGACCATGGGCCGGCAGGGCCCATTTCCAGGTCGCGCGGGTGAGCGGCGCGCGCGTTAGCGCAAACGGGATGATCGGTAGCGCGACCAGAATCGCGAAGTGCGAGGCGGTCTCCCAGATCCAGGGCTCGATGGGTGCAATGCTGCGGACCGAGAGTTCCACCTGGTCCATCACGGTCAGGCCGCGCACCGCGAGCGACAGGAGCACGATCCCGACCGAGATGAGGTAGCTGACCCGGTCGGCGCGCCGGTCGGCCGGATCCGAAGCGATGAGGAAGTCCAGTCTCATGCCTTTCCTTGTCACGGACGGGCGCGAGGATGAAGCCGGCGCGTGCGCATTTCGTCCCGATCAAGCCGGGATTCGTCCCAACCCGGTGCCGCTTGTCCCGCCGCGCAGCTGTCCATCCCATGGCGCACGACGTTTCCCGTCAGGTCGGTGAGGGTGTGGGCATTGGATAAGGAGACCTACCCCAATGGCCCCGCAAACCCATTCTACCCGCAGATACGATCTCGACTGGCTGCGCATCATCGCCTTCGCGATTCTCATCTTCTATCATATCGGCATGTTCTATGTGTCCTGGGACTGGCACGTGAAAAGCGTCCATGCTGGCACGCAGGCCGAGGGGCTGATGATGCTGGTCAACCCCTGGCGGCTGAGCCTGCTCTTCCTGATTTCCGGCGTGGCCCTTCGGTTCGCCCTCGACAAGACCGGCCCGGTGCGTCAGGCGCGCGAACGGGTGGTGCGGCTCGGACTGCCGATCCTCTTCGGCATGGCGGTGATCGTGGCGCCGCAATCCTGGCTGCAATTGCTGGAGTCCGGGGAAACTCATGCAGGCTTCTTCGCCTTCTGGCCAGACTATCTGAATCCGGCATCGGACTTCTCGATCATCACGCCGACCTGGAACCATCTCTGGTATGTTGTCTATCTGCTCGTCTACACGCTGATCCTCGCCCTTGTCGGGCCGGCGCTCTCGGCCTGGACGCGCGGGCCGGGTGAGCGACTGTTCGAAGCGGTGTTCGGCGGGCGCTGGGGCGTGCCGGCGCTGCTGGTGCTGCCGAGCCTGCCGCATCTGCTCTACCGCGCCGTGCTCGACCCCATCTTTCCGACCACCCATGCGCTGACCAATGACTGGGCCAATCATGCGCACAGTTTCACGATCCTGCTGACAGGGTTTCTCTTCGCCAAGAGCCCAGCCGTCTGGCGCACCATCGAGCGCACATGGCCCTGGGCGCTGGGGTTGGCTGTCGCGCTCGGTGTGGTCCTCTCTCTGATCTGGGCAAACTGGGAGCCCTGGATGGAGGGGGACGGCGTGCTGGCCGCCTATGTCTGGTCGATCCGGCTCGTGCGGATCTGGTATGCCTGGCTGGTGATCGCGGCGATTCTCGGCATGGGCCAGCGTTGGCTCAACCGGCCGAGCCGCACCCTCACCTATATGACCGAGGCGATCTTCCCCTGGTACATCCTGCACCAGACCCTGATCGTGATGGCTGGATACTGGCTGACCCGTCAGGGGCTCGGCGTGTGGAGCGAGTTTGCCGGGGTGACTCTCGCCACCATCGGCGGCTGTCTCCTGTTGCACGAACTGGTGATCCGGCGAATCGCCTGGCTCCGCCCGTTTTTCGGGCTCAAGCCGAAGACAGCGCGCGCGGCAGGAATTCCGGCCATTTCAACTCCCTAACAGAAGGGCGGCAGGCGTTAACCAACCGCTAGGAATTGCCCAGCAATAGTCCCCCCAACGGGGCTGCTGCTGGGGCAGTGGTAGCCGGATCGAACAAGGGATCGGTGCCTCATGCGTATGAAGATGTTTGCCGCGAAAACCTTGCAGGATGCGAAGGCCATGATCATGGCCGAAATGGGCAAGGATGCGGTTATTCTGTCCGAGCGTGAGGTGGATGGCGGCGTGGAAGTGCGCGCGGCCACCGACAAGATGGGCGGCGGCATGGTGCCGAACGAGCCGCTCTTCATGTCGCGCTTTGCCGACCCCGGCGCGCCGCGCATTGTCGACACCACCCTGCGGACTCGCGTGAAGGATGCTCTCTCCTGGCATGGCGCGCCGAGCGGCTTCGGCCGCCGTGTCGCCGAGGAAGGCACGCTCGATCCCACGATTACAGATCCGCTGCAGGCGCTGCAGGAAGGCCTTTCAGCCCAGATCGTCTGCGACCCGCTTCCGGTGCGCCCGGACCGTGATGTCGTGCTGGTCGGCGCGCCCGGCCATGGCCGCACGGCTGTCGCCGCCAAGCTCACGCGCCGTGCCGCTGTGGCCAAGGCCGAGCTTCTGCCCGTGGCCGCCGATCTCGACGGTGCGGCCGGTGGCGCCCAGCTCGCGGCCTATCTGGAGCTGGAACAGGCCCAGATCCGTGTCACGCCGACCCCGGAAAACCTCTTCAAGCTGCTGCGATCGACCCGCGATATGGGCCAGCGCTGCATCATCGACCTGCCGGCCATCGTGCCCTTCGACAATGAGGACATGGCCCAGCTTCACGATCTGCTGGCGGCCATCGATGCCGAACCGGTGCTCGTCCTGTCGGCCGAAGGCCATCCCGACGACCTGTCGGAGGCCGCTCGCAGCTTTGCCAAGGTCGGCGTGAAACGCGCCATCCTGACCAAGCTGGATGTCGTGCGCCGTCGCGGCGGGGCTGTTGCCGCCCTGTCGACGGCAAAGATCGCTTTTTCCCATCTGGCCGCCACCCCGTTCATTGGTGGCGGACTTGTCCCGGCCGCACCCTCGCGGCTGGCCGCACTGCTCCTGGAAGATGCTCCAGGCCAGGTTGCCCTGAGAGGAGCCGCGTAATGAGTTTCATGCTTCGCAAATCCATGGACCGACGTGCCACGCCGACCCGGCGCGTTGCCCCCGCATCGATCCTCGCCGTGGCCTCGGGCAAAGGCGGCGTCGGCAAGACCTTCATGTCCATCACCATGGCCAGCGCCTTCGCACAGGCGGGCAAGCGCACGCTGCTGGTCGACGGTGATCTGGGGCTCGCCAATATCGATGTCCAGCTCGGCATTGCGCCCGAGACCGACCTTGCCGCCGTGATCGCCGGCTGGGTCGAGCTTGACGATGCGGTGACCCATGTCGATGGCGGCGCGGGTGCCGGCGGATTTGATGTGTTGCCGGGCCGCTCCGGTTCGGGCGCGCTCGCCGAACTGCCGCCGGAAGAAGTCGCCCGCCTCGCTGCGGGTCTTTCCGCTTTGGCGCTGCAATACGATCAGGTGATCGTCGATCTCGGCGCCGGCATCGAGGCCAACTGCATGCGGCTCGCCCGCGCTTGCGACAAGTGCCTGATGATCATCACCGACGAGCCGACCTCAATGACGGATGCCTATGCCTTCATCAAGGTGCTGCGCGGCTATGCGCCGAATGTGGAAAGCGTGATCGCCATCAACCAGGCTGAAACGCGCGCCTCCGGCCAGCGCACCTATGAAGCCATTGCGCGCGCCTGCCAGACCTTCCTCGGCTTCCGTCCGGCGCTTGCCGGAACGGTGATGATGGACCCGAAGGTCCGCGAAGCCATCCGTAGCCAGAACACCCTGATCTCGACCGATCCGCAGGCCCAGCCTGTCCAGGACGCGATCGCAATCGCCCATGCCCTCATGGCAGATGCCCCGTCAGCAGCAGTTGGATATTGAGCGCCACATTGATTAAGCGGTTTACGGATTTTCCGTATGCGTTAAGTTCCTGTCAATGGTTGGCATTTTAAGGTTAACACCAGAGCGAATGCGGCTAGGTTGGTCGCCAGAGTGATTCGGAGACGAGAACATGCGGGTTCTTTTGATCGAAGATGATAATGCGGTGGCCCGCAGTATCGAACTGATGTTGAAGGCTGCGGGCTTCAATATTTACACGACAGATCTTGGGGAAGAAGGCGTCGACCTCGGCAAGATCTACGAGTATGACATCATCATCCTCGATCTCTCGCTGCCTGATATTTCCGGCTATGAAGTCCTGAAGCAGCTGCGCATGGCGCGGATCAACACACCGGTCATGATCCTCTCGGGAAATCCTGACATCGAGGCGAAGGTCAAAACCCTCGGTTACGGCGCCGACGACTATCTCACAAAGCCCTTTAACAAGGACGAACTGGTCGCCCGCATCACGGCCATTGTTCGCCGCTCCAAGGGCCATGCCGAATCGATCATCCGTACCGGCGATATCATCGTGAACCTGGATGCCAAGACGGTCGAGGTTGAGGGCGAGCGCGTCCATCTCACCGGCAAGGAATACCAGATGTTTGAGTTGCTCAGCCTGCGCAAAGGTACGACGCTCACCAAGGAGATGTTCCTCAACCATCTCTATGGCGGCATGGACGAGCCGGAACTGAAAATCATCGACGTGTTCATCTGCAAGCTGCGCAAGAAGCTGCAGAAGGCCGCGGGCGATCATCATATCGAGACCGTCTGGGGCCGCGGCTATGTGCTGCGCGATCCCAAGCAGGGCAAGGCCACCGAGAGCGAAGCCGCTGCGGCCTAGGGCTCCCGCCTTACTCCAAGCATTTGAAGAAGCCGGACCTGACAGGTCCGGCTTTTTTCGTTCACGCCTGAGCCCCGCGTTCGACAAGGCGTGCGGCGCCCGCTAGGCATTGAGAAACAAAGGCTTGGGGAGTTTCATGCGCTTCATACCGGCGATTATGGTCTTCATCCTGACCGGGCTGTGTGTCTGGTGGGCCGTGGAGTCGCGGACCGTGGTGTCTCATGTGCTGCTCGCCATCCTCGCCCTGCTCAGCCTGATCGGGATCTTCGATCTCCTCCAGACCCAGCACACGCTGTGGCGGAATTTCCCGATGACGGGTCGTATCCGCTGGCTCGGCGAGGCACTGCGGCCCTTCCTGCGCGCCTATATCGTGGAGAGCGAGACCGAGGGCCGGCCCTTCGACCATGAGACACGCTCCATGGTCTATCGCCGGGCCAAGGATGTCACCTCGGTGGAGCCTTTTGGCAGCCTGATAGACATGGACAAGCCCCCTTATGAATGGCTTGCCCATTCCGTATCCGCCGCACATCCGACGACGACGGATCCGCGGGTGATGGTCGGTGCTCCGGGTACGGCGCAGCCTTATTCCGCAAGCGTTTTCAATATTTCGGCCATGAGCTTCGGGGCGCTGGGCGCGCGGGCGATCGAGGCGCTCAATCGCGGCGCGGCGATTGGCGGGTTCTACCATGACAGTGGCGAGGGCGGGGTCTCGCGCCATCACCGCGCCGGTGGCGGGGACCTCGTCTACGAGCTCGGCTCGGGCTATTTCGGCTCGCGCGCCCCCGATGGCCATTTCGACCCGGAGCGGTTCCGCGATGTCGCCGCCGATCCGCAGATCAAGATGGTGGAAATCAAACTCAGCCAGGGCGCAAAGCCCGGTCATGGCGGCGTGCTGCCGGGCGAGAAGGTGACCGAGGAAATCGCCGAGGCGCGCGGCATCCCGGTCGGCAAGACCTGTCATTCCCCGTCGGCGCACTCGGCCTTTTCGACCCCCATCGAGATGATGGAATTCGTCGCGCAGCTTCGCGAGCTCTCCGGCGGCAAGCCGGTGGGCCTGAAGCTCTGCGTCGGCAATCGCTGGGAAGTCCTGGCTATGATGAAGGCATGTCTCGAGACCGGGATCCGGCCGGATTTCATGGTCGTGGACGGCGCCGAGGGCGGCACGGGCGCGGCCCCGGCAGAGTTCCAGGACCATGTCGGCATGCCCTTGCGCCACGGGTTGATCCTTGTGCGGAATGCCCTGGTCGGGGCGGGACTGAAGGACGACGTGCGTCTCGCTGCTTCGGGCAAGCTGCTCTCGTCCTTCCAGCTCGCCGCGGCCATGGCGATCGGGGCGGACTGGGTAAACTCCGCACGCGGATTCATGTTCGCGCTGGGTTGCATCCAGTCGCTCAACTGCCACAACAATACCTGCCCCACCGGCATCGCGACCTCCGATCCGAGCCGCCAGCGCGGTCTCGTCATCCCTGACAAGGCCCAGAGGGTGGCAAACTTTCACCGCAACACAGTTTCTGCACTGATGGAAGTTGTCGGTGCTGCCGGATGCGAGCATCCCAATGAGCTGCAGCCGGACATGGTCATGCACCGGGTCACCGAGGATGAGGCCTGTACCCTGAAGGAGGCCTACAGGCTGCTTGAGCCGGGCGCGCTCCTCGCCGATCCGTCCGTCACCGCGCTCGCCCGCGACTGGGCGCGCGCCCAGGCCGCGAGCTTCAAGCCGCTCTCCTAAAGCGCGGCCTCGAAGATGGCTTCATAGTCGGCCTGTTCCAGCGGACGGGCATTGGAATGGTGGGCAAGGTCCTTCAGCGCGCCGTCGACGATGCCGGGCCCGTCGCTGGCCTCAACGCCGATGTCAGAAAGCTTCGCGGGAATGCCGATATCGGCGTTCAGTCGGTCGATGGCCTCGGCGAGATTGCCATCTTCCGGCAGGCCCATGGCAAAGCGCAGGCGGGCATACTTCTTCTCCGCCGCGCCCTCGTTGGCGCGCAGCAGGTGCGGCAGGAAGATCGCGTTCAGCGTGCCATGGTGCAGGCGCTTCTCGTGCAGGCGCCCGGCGGCATGGGAGAGGGCATGGACCCCCCCGAGACCCTTCATGAAGGCGAGCGCGCCTTCATAGCTCGCCATCATCATGTGATAGCGCGCCTCGTCGTCGGACCCGTCGGCCACCGCGCGCTTCAGCCAGCCATCGCCGACGGCGCGGTGCACCCCGTCATAGCCGATGGCCTCGCAGGGCGGGTTTTCGCGGGGGCTCAGCACCGCCTCGATGCAGTGGGTGACCGCATCCATGCCGGTCGCTGCCGTCAGGTGCGGCGGCAGGCCGAGCGTCAGGGTCGGGTCGCAGATCGCCGTGGCGGGGATGAGGTGGGGCGAGACAATGGTCTCCTTCACCCCGGTGTCGAGGATGACCACGGCGCCGACGGAAACCTCCGAGCCCGTGCCCGACGTGGTCGGAATGGCCACCAGCGGCGGGATCTTCTTGATATATTTCGCCCCGCCAGTCTTGGCGGCGTATTTGTCGTAAGGGCCTTCATGGGTCGCCATCAGGCCGACAATCTTGGCCATGTCCATGCTCGACCCGCCGCCCAGCGCGATGATGCCATCAGCGCCGGATGTGCGGTATTTTTCTACCGCTTCGCGGGCCTGGGATTCGATGGGGTTGGGCAGGGTTTCGTCGAAAATGCCGGCCGGTTCACCCGACAGCGCCTCGGTGATGCGCTCCAGAAGGCCGGCGGCCTTGATCCCCGGATCGGTGACGATGAAGGGCCTGGTCACGCCCAGGCCCGTCAGCGTCTTCTGCAGCATGTTCACAGCGCCATGATCAAAGATACAGGGAGTCATGAAATTCATCACAGGCATGGCGCGGTCCTCCGGCTGGCGCTTATGTTTGATGCAGAATGACCATGCCCGGCGAGGCGGTTCAAGCCTGACGCTGGGCGAGCGGTCTGCAGCGCCCGGTTGACAGGTGCCCCGCGTTTGCCACCGATACACGCCATGAAAACGTCCCTCCTTTCCGTTCAAGACCTTACGATCACTTTCGATACGCCCGACGGGCCCGTGCGCGCGGTGCGTGGCACCCGGTTCGATGTCGGCCGGGGCGAGTGCCTCGGCATTGTCGGCGAGAGTGGATCGGGCAAGTCACAAAGCGCCCTGGCCGCCATGGGCCTGCTGGCAAACAACGGCACAGCCACCGGAAAGATCCTGTTCGACGGGATCGACCTGCTGTCGGCCAGCCGGGAACAGATGCGCAAGATCTGCGGCGCGCGTGTCTCGATGATCTTCCAGGACCCGCTGACCTCGCTGACCCCGCACATGACGGTGGGCGCGCAGATGCGCGAGATCCTCGCCATCCACAAGGGCCTGAAGGGGGCAGAGGCCAACCGGCTGTGCGTGGAATGGCTGGAAAATGTCCGTATCCCCGAGGCCGCGCGGCGGATGGATCAGTACCCGCACGAACTTTCCGGCGGGATGCGCCAGCGGGTTATGATCGCCATTGCCATGGTGTGCGGCCCGGAACTTCTGATTGCGGATGAGCCGACAACCGCGCTCGATGTCACCGTACAGGCCCAGGTGCTTGACCTGATGGACGAGCTGAAACGGGAGACCGATACTTCGATCATCCTCATCACCCACGATATGGGCGTTGTGGCGCGCATGTGCGACCGGGTTGTGGTGATGCGCCATGGCGAGATTGTCGAGCGCGGCGAGGCACGCGATATCTTCTATTCGCCCCAGCACGACTATACCAGGATGCTGCTGGAGGCCGTGCCGCGGATCGACCAGCCCAATCGCGAAGGACGGCCGACGCTGGGCACTGCTCCGGGTGCGGATGTTGAGCCCATCCTGCGCGTGCGCGACATGGAAGTGCATTTTCCGGTGAAGGTCGGCGGCGGTCTCTTCCCAAAGTCCAAGCCGCTGCGCGCCGTGAACGGGGTCAGCTTCGATCTGCGTCCCGGGGAAACCCTTGGCGTGGTCGGAGAATCCGGGTGCGGAAAATCCACACTGGCGCGGGCCGTGCTGAAACTGGTCCCACCCACGGGCGGCAATGTCGCCTGGCTCGGCCGGGATATTTCACAGGCCTCAAAATCCGAGATGCGCGGCCTGCGCGATGATCTGCAGATCGTCTTCCAGGACCCGCTCGCCTCGCTCGATCCGCGCATGACCATCGGCCGGTCGATTGCCGAGCCGCTGACCGTCCATTTCCCGGAACTGAGCGCCGCCCAGCGCGAGGCGCGCGTGCGCGAGATCCTGCCGCGCGTCGGCCTCGACCCGGCGATGATCAACCGTTATCCGCATGAGCTTTCGGGCGGCCAGAACCAACGCGTCGGCATTGCCCGGGCGATGATCCTCGATCCGAAGCTGGTGATCTGCGATGAGGCGGTCTCGGCGCTCGACGTCTCGGTGCAGGCTCAGGTTGTCGACCTGCTCATCAAGCTCCAGAAAGAGTTCGGCCTGTCCATGATCTTCATCAGCCACGATCTCTCTGTCGTGCGCGAGATCAGCCACCGCGTGATGGTGCTCTATCTCGGGCGGGTGGTGGAACTGGCCGGGCGCGATGCGATCTATGAGGATGCACGTCATCCGTATACCCGCGCATTGATTTCCGCCGTCCCGATGCCGGACCCGGACAGCGAACATGCCCGCAAGCGCGTGAAACTGGTCGGTGATCTGCCGAGCCCGATGGATACGCGGGCCCCGCTGCGGTTCCTCAAGTCGAAGCGGATCGATGATCCGGATGCGGAGCAGTATCGCGCAGAACTCATCGAGGTCGCGCCCGGCCACTATGTCGCTGAGCACGATCCGTTCGAAGGCGGGTCGGGATTATTCGCCAGCTAGCAGTTGTCGACGGATATCCTCACGCCGGAACACCATGACGCCGCCGCAGTCGCCGAGCATGCGTATGTCTGGGATCCCCAGAAAAGACCTGCCATACGCTGAGCCCACCATACGTTGGCCCAGGAGGAAATGGCTCCAGTTCCCAGAATTCACGCCGTAATATTCAATCGTGCGATACGTGATATAGCGTCCGGGAATCTTAGGCAGGTTGAGCCCGCCAAACTCGGAATGATTGACCACATCGGTCACGAGTTCACCTTCCAGCGTCTCGGCGAGACAGCCGCTGATAGACTCGCGATTTGAGGTGATCTGAATCTGGTCGTGCTTTTCGTGCACGCTGGTGGAAATGAGGGGCAGGTTGCACACGGCCATGGCTGCGATTATCGGCGTGAACCATTTTCCGCCCATGCGGGCCGACCCTGCCAGCATGAGCACAACTGGCAGGAAAGGTAGCCAGTACCAGCCGAGAAACCGGTCGGGAATCATGAAAATCGCAAGAAATCCAGCCAGGCTAAGACCAGATGCCGCCAGCAATGTACGCGGCGTGTCGAGTTTCCCGGCCGCCATGAAAATGGCCAACAGCAGCCAGACCGGCATCAGGAACTGTGTCAGCCCGCCAGTTTGCACCATGTCCCATTGCATGTGGACATTGCTGAGCACATCGATGATCTGTGTCCACTCGGTATTCCTTGCACCAGAGGCCCCGAAGATCTGGTTGAGGATCTGCCCTGGTGCATACAGGATCGAAGGATTGATCAGGATGAAACCGCCGAGCCCGGCAGCGGCCGCGTGTGCCAGTGTCGGGATGGATTTTCGCGGTGCTTCCATCAGTGGCCAGACGAAAATCAGCGCCAGTGGCGTGGCCAGAATCTTGATCCCCACCGCCATGCCGAACACGAAGCCGGCCCAGACGATCCGTCCACGCAGCAAAAGCGCCATGGCGAGGGCGGACAGGAAGAGGTTCGGGATCTCCGGCCCGATGATCTTTCCGTACCACCAGGCCGACGGCATGGCGAGCCAAGCGCAGATGACATAGATCTGCACCCGGCGTGGCACAGACAAGGCGATCACCAGAGGTGTGGCAAGATAGAAGCCGAGCCAGACAATTCGGGCTGCCAGCACAGACGGCATCGCTGAAAGCAGCACCCAGTAAAGCTGGCCATAGCCGAGATTTGCACCAGCCTGGAATGCTTCCACGGGTGAGATCGGTTGGGCTATCTCTAGGAACCAGCTCTCATCAAACGAGACCGCGCCGACATTCATGAAGACCCAGGCAGTAAACACTGCCCAGGCGCCATACAGCGACCAGCATAGCCAGTCACGCTCGCGCATCGTGGCGAGGCTGGCGCGCAGGCGGGTAAGGCGCTCGCGGGTCGCAAGAGAGGCAGCCAGTGAGGTCATGACCGCACTCTACCCCGAAGGGATTAAGACTGGTTCATCAGTCGCGGGTCCGGTCGGTTAACCACAGCGCGGCATCCATTACGGTTTCGCGGTCAAGGTCGACCTTGCCATTGGCCGCGCGCATCTCATCGTTCGAGATGGCATTGGCAAGCGGGGCGAGCGCTGCGTGCAGCGCGCGGTCCTCGGCGGCATCGGGGCTGAGCAGGATGAAGGCGTCATAGGGCGGCAGCGCGCCGGCCGGTTCCTCCAGCAGGACAAGATCATAGGCGTCTATGCGGCCATCTGTGGTGTAGGCGGTGATGACGTCGACTTCGCCATTGGCCAGCGCCTCATACATGAAGGTGCTTTCCATGCCGCGTGTGCGCAGCGTGTCGAGGCCATATATGTCGCGCGTGCGCGTCCATTCCAAGCGGCCGAAGAATTCCGGATCGCTGGCAAGCGTGAGGCCACTTCCGGCAAGGTCGCCGACGGAGACGAGATCAAGCCGCTCGGCCGTCTCGCGCGTGACCGCATATGCATACGCGTTCTCGAAGCCAAGCGGGGCGAAGGCGAGCACGCCATGTTCTTCCAGCAGCCAGGCCGAGACTTCGGCATACATGACCGCGCGGGGCGGCACGTCCTCTCGTTCCATCAGCGTGGCCCAGACCGTGCCGGTATAGTCGATCGCCACGTCCACCTCGCCGCTGGCGACCGCGTCGAACATGATGGTCGAGCCAAGGCCCTGCCGCAGGTCGATACGCGCGCCTTCGGCCTCCAGCCGCTGGCTCAGCAGTTCGGCGAGGATGTATTGTTCGGTGAAGGATTTCGCCGCCAGTGTGACCGTGCGCCCGTCCAGCGGCTCGGCGGCGACGGAGAAGTCCCGGTCGAGCCGCGGCCCACCGCCTGATGGCGCGAGGGCGAAGAGGAGCGGGGCGAGTACGAGGCTGATCCCGGCCGCGCCGAATATGGCCAGTCGGTGCGAGCGGCGCTCAGCGGAAAGCTCAAAGAGGCGGATCGCCTGGTCGAGCACCAGGGCGAGGGTGGCGGAGACGAGACAGCCGAACAGCACCGCGCCCCAGTCGCGCGTCTGCAGGCCCTGGAAGATATAATTGCCGAGGCTTTCCGCGCCCACCGGCGTTGAAAGCGTCGCGGCACCGACGACCCAGACGCTGGCCGTGCGCAGGCCGGCGACGATGACAGGCGCGGCCAGTGGTAGTTCGACCTGAGTAAGACGCTGACGACCGGTCATGCCGACGCCGAGGGCGGCCTCCTTCAGCGGGGCCGGCACGCCCTGCAGGCCGACAATCGTGTTGCGCAGGATCGGCAGGAGCGAATAGAGCGCGAGGGCCGCATAGGCCGGCCAGAAGCCGATCCGTCCGCCCATGACCGGCACCATCAGGGCGAGCAGGGCAATGCCCGGAATGGTCTGCACCAGGCTGGCAAAGCCGAGCGCGGGGCCGGCCAGACGCGGACGGCCGGCGGCATGAATGCCGAACGGGATGGAGACCGCGAGCCCTGTGGCGATCGCCGAGAGCGAGAGCAGGAGATGGCCGGCATAACGGCTCGGGAAGACGGCAAGTTCCTCGGCGAACATCAGGCTTTCTCGAAGGCGGAGGAGACCGCCGCGGCGGTCCGCCTGGGCGCTTCCAGCAGCCGGGCAACGGTATCATTCGCCGGGGCGGACATCAGCTCATGGGCCGGCCCGATCTGGATAATCTGTCCGGCATCCATCACCGCGATCCGGTCGGCAAAGCGCAGGGCTTCGGAGAAATCGTGGGTGACGATGACGGCGGCAAAACCGATCTCGGTGCGCAGGCGCTTCATATCCTCGATCAGGGTGTCCTTGGTCATGGCATCGAGAGCGGAGAAGGGCTCGTCCATCAGGATGATATCCGGCTCGCCGGCGAGTGCCCGCGCAAGCCCGATGCGCTGGGCCTGGCCGCCGGAGAGCTCGGCCGGAAAGCGCTGGCCGAACTCTGAGAGCGGCATGCCGATGAGGTCGAACAGGCGGATGAGCTGAACCTCGATCCGCGCCGGCTCCCAGCCCAGAAGGCGCGGGGTGACAGCGACATTCTCGGCAAGGCGCAGATGCGGAAACAGGCCTGCGGACTGGATCACATAGCCCATGCGCCGGCGCCAGGCGTGGGCTGAAAGCTCATGGGCTTCCTGACCGCCAAGGCGCACCTCACCGGCATCGGGCTCGACCAGCCGGTTGAGCAGTTTCAGCGTGGTGGTCTTGCCGCAGCCCGACGGGCCGATCAGGGCCAGGGTTTCGCCAGGTGCAAGGTCGAAGGAGACACCGTCGACGGCGGGCGGGCCGCCGAAGGATTTCGTCAGGTTGCGCGCAGACAACAGGATGATCAGGCCCCCCGATTAGGCGCGCGTCAGGCCCCTAGCCCTTCAGGTCTTCTTCCAGAACGGTCATCTGGAACTGGTAGGAGGTCTCGCCCTCGTCGACATCCTTGTAGACCACGGCCAGGAACTCCGCGCCGAGATAGACCTCGACACTGTCATCGGTTTTGTCGCGGGCGACAAGACGCAGACCGGGATGCAGTTTTTCCTTCAGATAGGCTTCAAGGCGCAGCGTTTCTTCGCGCTCCATGGGATCTCTCCTCTTTTGTAGGTTCTTGCCCTGTCTAGGCGCTTTGCCTGCCGGGGGAAACCGCCAGACCCAGTAAACTGCAGCAATACTGAGCATAACCTTGCCCGCTCGCCCCCGGGGGGAGTGGTGGCTCTGGTCATTCGCCCCACGGTGTTGCATAGCTGTTGGCGAGGAGAATGAGGGCAGTTGGATGGCCAAGGCACCGCCGGTGGTGGCCGTTGCGAACCTGAAAGGTGGCGTGGGCAAGTCGACCACGGCGCTGATGCTGGCTGAAGGCCTGGCGTATTTCTACGGCCTGCAGGTTCTGCTGTGCGATTTCGACGCCCAGGCCAATCTGTCGGAAACCCTGCTGACCAGTGCCGGCGTGCAGCGCGAGCTGAACCAGGGGCGCGGGGTATCGGCCGTCCTCGACCATTTCCTGCCGGCCAGCCAGCGTATGCACACCAATCTGCGCGATGTGGTCGACACCAAGAACTCCACCGTGATCGATGAACTGATCTATCAGCGCGAGCGGATGAAGCCCGGCGGCTGGGTCTCGCTCCTGCCGGCCCATCCCGGCATGCGCTTTCTGGAGCCGCATCTGGAGCGCAGCCCCGGTGAGGGCTGGTTCGAGATCGGCGACGAGCTGGCCAATCATTTCCTGGAGGCAACCGCCGAGGCGCGCGAGACGGCCGATCTGGTGATCATCGACTGTCCGCCGCATGTCTCCGCGCTCTGCCGTGCGGCGCTGAAACTGGCCGACTATTATGTCACCCCGACCCTGGCCGAGGCCCTGTCGGTCTGGGGCGTGCACCAGTTCCTGCGCTGGCTCGCCCACCCGTCCATGAGCGACTGGCTGGGGGTCGAGCACGCCACCCTGCCGCGCCGGCAGTTCGTGGTCTGCACGCGGTTCGCCCCGCGCTCCAGCAGCCACCAGAAGATCTACAATACCTTGCGGGCGGACTGGGCGGGCCGGGCCTTTTCATCCCCGATTCGCCAGCGACTTTCGCTCTCCCGCGACCTGGAGCGCACCGATATCGACAGCCAGCACAGTTTTGGCGGGCGCTATCGCGGGCATGTGAAATCCGATGTCCAGGCCATGGTGGATGCTTTTGTCGAGTTCATGGTGACGCGCGCGGATGTGGATTGGGCATTGCGGGCGGCCTGACCCGAGGGCAGCTATTGCGCGTGTTTTGATTGACGATGCGGCCCAGCCCGCCTAGCCCGTGAGCAGTGAGAAAATCCAAGGAGGCAAGTGTTCATGTCCGACGATTGGAACATGCCGGAAGGCAACCTGATGGCCGGCAAGCGCGGCATTGTGATGGGCGTTGCCAACCAGAACTCAATTGCCTGGGGGATTTCCCGCCAGCTCGCCGCCCAGGGCGCTGAGATCGCCTTCACCTATCAGGGCGAAGGCCTGGAGCGCCGCGTGCGCCCGCTGATCGAATCCATCGGCATGGACACCATGATCCCGGCTGACGTCACTGATGACGAAAGCATGGATGCCGCCTTTGCCGCCATCAAGGACAAGTGGGGCACAATCGATTTCCTGGTTCATTCCATCGCCTTTGCCGGCAAGGACGAGCTGATGGGCTCCATGGTGGAAAAGACCTCGCGCGAGGGTTTCCGCCGCGCCATGGATATCTCGGTCTATTCCTTCATTGACTGTGCCCGCCGCGGCGCGGAACTGATGCCGAATGGCGGGGCGATGCTCTGCATGACCTATCTCGGCGCCGAGCGCACCATCCCGTCCTATAATGTGATGGGTGTGGCCAAGGCCGCGCTGGAAGCCTCCACCCGCTATGCCGCGCGCGATCTCGGCAAGCAGGGCATCCGCGTGAATGCGATTTCCGCCGGCGCCATGCGCACACTGTCGCTGGCCGGCATTCGCGGCGGCAAGTCATTGATGGGCACCGGCCGGGAATGGTCGCTGCTCAAGGAAGACACGAAGATGGAAGGGGTCGCCGGTGCGGCGCTCTACCTGCTGTCGGATATCGGCCTGTCCATTACAGGCGAGATCGTGCATGTCGATGCCGGTTTCCACGCCGTGGGCGTTCCGGAACCGACTGAATAACAGGCAAGTTCTCCGCACGCGCGAACTCTGACGAGCGCAAGTACAGTTCCACTTGTTCCTGCTCGTCAATGGCTCACTTTTTGCTCTATTCTGTCAAATGGCGGAGAGGAGTGGAGGACTGTGGCGACCTGGGAGCACCTGAGGCTGTACAAGCGTGCCGGTAATCTTACGGTGCCGGGCACCTATGTCCTTGCTGTTGCCGCCATCCTCCTGCTTGCGACCGTCCTGCGCTTCTGGAACTTCAATGGCGCGTCCCTTTGGATGGACGAGTCGATCTCGCTGTCGCTGGCAGAGCTGCCGCTTAGCGCCATCCTGTTCGACGAGATCGACAACCACCCGCCGCTCTCCTTCCTGATCCAGCATTTCTGGCAGGAGATCTTCCCGAGCGCCGCCATGGCGCGGGTCCCGGCCATCCTGTTCGGTATCGCCACGGTCTATGTCGCGATGGCGGGCCTGAAGGATCTGGTGTCCATACGCGCAGCGATCATGGCCGGCCTGATCCTCGCCCTGTGTACCAGCCATATCTATTACAGCCAGGAAGCGCGGATGTATTCGCTCGTCCTGTTCGGCCTGTCGCTGGCCGTCTGGGGCGGGATCGGCCAGGTCGAACCTGGCGCGCGCAGCCAGCGTACCTATGCCGTGCTTTATGTGGTGGGCGGGGTGATCGCGATCTTTTCCCACCTGCTCGGCCTGCTCGCCATGGGCGCGATCGGTTTTGCCAGCCTCGCCGGCGGCATGATGGCCGGGACGCCGCAGCGCTTTGCCCGCGGCTGGCTGGTGCGCAATGGTCTACTCTTCTTGTTCACCCTGCCCTGGCTTGTCCAGATTCCCGCGAACATGGCATTCGAGGGGCTTCACCAGCCGACCTCGGTGATCAAGTCGGTCTGGTATTTCAAGACCATGACCGCCTTCCCCGGGCTTGGCCTTGCCGACAATCTCTTCGCGCTGATCCTCTATGGCCTGGTGGCGCTCGGCATCGCGCAGGCCTGGATGGGCGGGCGGCGTACCCTGGCGCTGACCCTCATAGGTCTGGTCGCGGTCTATCCGGTGCTGCTGTTCCTGATCAGTCTCGACCGCCCGCTGATCGGGGCTCGCACCCTGATCCCAGCGACGCTGGGTGTGTGCCTGGCGGCGGGCTATGGCCTGTCGCTGGTTGCCCATGAGCGGGCCCGCTGGGGCCTTGCCGCGCTTGTTTGCGGGGCGGGCCTCGGCTCCAGCTTCCATCATCTCAGCCATCCGATCAAACCGGAGAATTTCCGCGCCGCCTTCGCACATGTCGATGAGGCCGGCTACAGCAATGCCCCGGTGCTGAACTGTATCGACATGTCAGTGACGGCCGCCTGGTATGCCCGCCCGCAGGCGAAGCATTTCCTCTACCAGCGCGGCGGCCTGATGCGGTTCGAGGGGCCGGGCTACTGGCAGGCCGCGCGCATGTCCATGGCGCGCTACGGCCAGTCCACCGCCGGGGAAATAGACAGCTTCATGAACGGCTCGCTGCTGGTGGAGGGCGGGTTTCACGGCGCCTTTGGCGAGGTGGATCAGGTCGCCTTCATCCGGCCCTTCTGCGCTGAGGAAGACCAGCGCGATATCGAGGCGGGCTTGGCTGGGCTCGGCTTTGTCGCGCAGGCGGAAAGCCGGATCTATGACGGCGCACCAGGCTTCCAGATCATGGCCTGGCCGCGCACCTGGGTGACGCTTTATGAGCGTCAGGACGTGTCGGTCGACCTGTCATCAGACCAGCTCTAGCCTTGCGCAGAGAAGCTCAGGGCACAATCCCCGCATTCGCCAGCCGTTCCAGCACCGGGGCCAGCATGCGCTCGATTGCGGCCGGCGTCGCGTAAACATGGCCATAGGCCGGCAGGCCCTCATCGGCGATCACCAGGTCGGCCTGGAACTTGGCGGGAAATGTGTAGCGGTAATGGGATGGGCGCACGGTCGACAGATACTGGCTGAGCACGCTTTCCACCGTTCGCCCGCGCTCGAGCACATCCCGGCGCAAGCGGCGCGCCAGGCGCAAGTCGTCGGGTGTGTCGACATAGACTGACAGGTCGATCAGCGGTGCGATCTCCGGCAGCGAGAGGGCGTGGATGCCTTCCAGGAGGATGATCTCGGTCGGGTCGATGTGGCGGGTTTTTTCCGAACGGTCGTGGCGGGAATAGTCATAGATCGGGGCATTGATCGCCTGGCCGGATTTCAGCGCGGTGAGATCTTCCAGCAGACGCGACTCTTCCTTCGACAGCGGGCTGTCATAGTCGATCCTGTCGGTGATCTCGTGAAATTCTTCCTCGCTCTTCGGATCGCCATAGCGCGAGAGCGGGAAGTAATATGCATCCTCGCCGAGCAGGACGGCGCGCTCGGGGCCGAACCGGGCGATCAGGGCTTCTGCGAGCGTGGACTTGCCGGAGCCGGACCCACCGGACAGGGCGAGCAGGAAGGGAGGGCGGTCTGGGTGCATCTGCGCTGCATACCGGCTTGCGGCGCGCTGATCTAGATGCCCGCAGATGAAAAGGGTGCCCGGTCCGCTGTCGAGGGTAGACCGGGCACCCCAGTGCCCGCCGGCATGAGGTCAGGGGGTGACCAGCCGACGGGACAAACAGAGACGCGCTATTGATTGAGGCTGAGGGCCGGGCCCTGCAGGGCATAGACCTCGGTGCCGAGGCGCGCGTCGATTTCAATCAGGCCGGTTTCTGCCGGCAGGCGGCGGGCGCTGATGCCCGAGGTGCCGCCGCTGGCCAGGCGGACCTGGTCACCGGTTTCAAGGCGCCAGCCGGTCTGCTCGAACCTTGTGTCGGCAAAGGCCGCCGAGACGCGGACAGAGCGGGCAAGCGCGGTTGGGGCCGGCTCGTTCAGCTCGCCGTCGAGCTGGGCCAGGACCTGGACGATATACAGGCTGCCATCCTCGGCCTTGGCGACGCCGAGGCCGGCATGGGTAAAGACATTGCGTGTCAGGTTCTCGGCATTCACCGGATCGCTGATCAGGGCATTGAACGCGTCCACCGGATCGGTACCGGCCGGGACGATCGTGATATTGGCGCCCATGGCACCATAGAGGCCGGTGCGGTCGAGACGGCGCACGCGGTCGAGATGATTGAGGCCCTCCGGCGACATGTGCGCGGCGTATCCGCGAGCAGCCATGTCCATGGCGTGGGCTCGGGCGGCCTCGTTCAGGGCGACGCGCTCTTCCAGCGACGCCATTGCATTGCGGGCGCGGTGGCGCTCGGTCAGCGCGCGGATGCGGGCGTCGACAGCGGCAACATCGCCGGTCTCGGCCGCAGACAGGCAGCTGGTGGCCTCGCCGACATAGGCGTCTACTGTGGTGGCAAATCCATCGCTGAGATCGCAGGCGATGGGTTCGGTTTCACGATCGGCCGTGGTGGCCGATGCGGTTCCTCCAAGCGCCGCAAGTGCCAGCGCGGAGAGGATCAGGGGCTTGTCATAAAACTGTAACATAGCCGTGAAGCTGATGGTGCTTTACCGGCTTGTCAATCGAATTTCATCCGGGCAACGGACGAATTTTTTAATTTGTATACGGAGTAAATTGTCTAATTCCCTGTTCGGACGGCAGTATGCGGCCTTTGGCGGCTGACTGCCAAAGATGTGAAAAGAACATACGAAAAAGGCCACCCTGATGGCGGCCTTCCCCAAAATTGCATTGAAATTTGACCGTCAGAATACGGACGAACTATTCTTCTTCGTCCGAGCCCGTCAGTTCCTGCCCGGTCTCCTGGTCGACCATCTTCATGGCCAGGCGAACCTTGCCGCGATCATCGAAACCGACAAGCTTCACGAACACCTTGTCGCCTTCCTTGACCAGGTCCTTCGGGTGGCCGACGCGCTCATTGGCCATTTGCGAGACGTGAACGAGGCCGTCCTTCGGGCCGAAGAAGTTCACGAAGGCGCCGAAATCCTTGATCGACACCACGGTGCCTTCATAGATCTCACCGACTTCCGGCTCTGCGGTCAGCTCGCGGATGCGCTTCTTGGCGGCGTCGATGGAAGCCCGGTCGAGGGCCGCCAGCTGCACCGTGCCGTCATCATCGATATTCACCTTGCAGCCGGTGGTGTCGACAATGTCACGGATGGTCTTGCCGCCCGAACCGATCACGTCGCGGATCTTGTCGACCGGCACGGTGATCACTTCCATCTGCGGGGCGTTTTCCGAGAGGTGGTCGCGCGAGGTGTCGAGCGCCTTGGCCATTTCACCGAGGATGTGCTCGCGTCCGCCCTTGGCCTGCTGAAGTGCGGTGGTCATGATCTCGCGGGTGATCCCGGCGATCTTGATGTCCATCTGCAGCGAGGTGATGCCTTCGCTGGTGCCGGCCACCTTGAAGTCCATGTCGCCGAGATGATCCTCGTCGCCGAGAATGTCCGACAGCACGGCCACGCCATCCTCTTCCTTGATCAGGCCCATGGCGATACCGGAAACCGGCCGCGTGATCGGCACGCCGGCATCCATCATGGCGAGAGAAGAGCCGCACACGGTCGCCATGGAGGACGAGCCGTTCGACTCGGTGATCTCCGAGACGAGACGGAGCGTGTAGGGGAAGTCCTCAGCCGACGGCAGGACGGCCTGCAGTGCGCGCCAGGCGAGCTTGCCGTGGCCGGTCTCGCGGCGGCTGGTGCCGCCCATGCGGCCGGTCTCACCCACCGAATAGGGCGGGAAGTTGTAGTGCAGCATGAACTTGGACTTGTAGGTCCCACCCAGCGCATCGATGAATTGCTCATCATCGCTGGTACCGAGCGTGGCGACGCACAGGGCCTGGGTTTCGCCGCGGGTGAACAGCGCCGAGCCATGGGTGCGCGGCAGGACGCCGGCCTCGGCCAGGATCGGGCGCACATCGGCAAGGCCCCGTCCGTCGATGCGCTTGCCGGTCTTCAGGATGCCGCCGCGAACAACAGACGCTTCGGCCTTCTTGAAGGCGGACTTGAACACCGTGGCGTCCATGCCGTTTTTCTCTTCGGTGGCGACCAGTTCGGCAGCGGCTTTCTCGCGCGCGGCGCCGACGGCTTCCTGGCGTTCCAGTTTGTTGGTGATCTGGTACGCGGCATCAATGTCGCTGCCAACCAGTTCCTGGATCGCCGTCAGTTCGGCCGAGAGATCCTCGCCTTCGAACTCGAACGGCTCCTTGGCGGCTTTCTCGGCCAGGTCGATGATCGCGTCGATCACCGGCTGCATGGCCTCATGGCCGGCCATCACGGCGCCGAGCATGACGTCTTCCGACAGCTCCTTGGCTTCGGATTCCACCATCATCACGGCGTCCTGCGTGCCGGCGACGACGAGGTCGAGATCGGACTCTTCCAGGTCATCCACGGTCGGGTTGATGATATATTCGCCATCCTTGTAACCCACGCGCGCGGCGCCGATCGGCCCGAGGAAGGGCGCGCCGGAGAGCACCAGAGCGGCAGACGCGCCGACCATGGCGATCACGTCCGGATCGTTTTCAAGATCGTAGGACACGGCCGTCAGCACGATCTGCACTTCATTCTTGAAGCCGTTGACAAAGAGCGGGCGGATCGGACGGTCGATGAGGCGCGAGGTCAGCGTCTCCTTCTCCGTCGGGCGGCCTTCGCGTTTGAAAAAGCCGCCGGGAATGCGGCCGGCGGCGTAGAATTTTTCCATATAGTTGACGGTCAGCGGGAAGAAGTCCTGCCCGGGCTTTTCCGATTTCTGGAAGACCGCAGTGGCGAGCACGGTGGTGTCGCCATAGGTGACGAGGACGGCCCCGTCGGCCTGGCGCGCAACGCGCCCGGTTTCAATCGTCAGCGTGCGGCCAGCCCATTCCAGCGACACGGTTTGCTTATCGAACATAAGGTTTTCGTCTTTCATACATGCGAAAAACCCGCCGGCCCCCATGGCGCGGCGGGTTTGGAGGGGGAGGGCCTAGCGGCGGATCCCCAGTTCTCCGATGAGGGCAGAGTAGCGCTCCTCATCCTTGCGCTTGACATAGTCAAGCAGCTTGCGGCGCGTGGCCACCATGGTGAGAAGACCCCGGCGCGAATGGTTGTCCTTCGCGTTGGTCTTGAAGTGCTCGGTCAGGTTGTTGATCCGTTCGGTGAGGATCGCGACCTGCACTTCGGGGCTTCCGGTATCGCCGTCGGTGCGGGCGAATTGCTTGATCAGTTCGGCTTTACGCTCGGGTGTGATCGACATCGGTCATAGTCTTTCGTTCTGGCGCCGGTGGCGCGGTGTCATGGATGGCCATCTGGCCGGTGTATTGGGGAGGGCGACGGCCATTCAGCCAGGGCCGGGATGTCGTCCAGCCAGGCTAGAGAGCACGCAGCTCGCCTCAAGGCGCGCACATGGCATATTTGGGCCGGAATGGGAAGGGGGCGCGTGTCAGCCTCGCTGCAACCTGTCACGCAATTCAGAGAGTCGCTGCCGGGTGATCTCATAGTCGCCCTGGAATTGCCGGTGCTCGGGAAACCGTTCGGCCAGCGAGCGGGCAATCGGCTCGCTTTCCTCATAGGCGGCGATGGCGGCTGGAAGCTCGCCCCTGACCAGCAGGACGTCGCCGATCTTTTCCAGCGTGACCGAGAGATCGCGCTGCCAGCCGGCATTGCCGGGATCAGCCCCGGTGAGCTGCTCGCGGATCGCGCGGCTCTGTGAATAGGCGTCCAGCGCAGCCTCAATGACGCTATCGGCCAGCTGCATGTCGCCGATCCGCTCCAGCGTGACGGCATGATCGCGTTTCCACGCGGCATTGTCCGGATCGCTTGCGATGAGACGCTCGGAAATGTCCCGGCTTTCCGAATGGCTTTCCAGCGCACCTGCACGGTCGCCGCGGGCCGCCTGCAGGTCGCCCATCCGGTTGAGGACAATGGCATGATCGTGCTGCCATGCACTATTGCCGGGATCGGCCATGGCAAGGCGCCCGGAGATGTTGCGGCTTTCAGTATAGCTTTCCAGTGCCGCATCGAGATCGCCGCGCGCGAGATGCACATCGCCCAGCTTGGCGAAGGCACCCGCAAGATCCTTCTGCGCGCCGGTATTGCCGGGGGCTTCCGCCGCGAGGCGCTGGCGAATGTCATGGCTTCGGCGATAGCTCGCCAGGGCGTCTTCGAGGTCGCCCAGGGCGGACTGGATATTGCCGATCTTCGCGAGCGAGACCGACAGGTCACGCTGGGCCTGCGCATTATCCGGGTCGCGTCCGGCCAGTTTCTCAGAGATCGCGAGGCTTTCGGTGAAGGCCGCCAGCGCGGCTGTCAGATTGCCGCCGGCAATGTGGATATCGCCGAGCTCATCAAGGGCGATGGAGCGATTCCGCTGGCTGTCGGCCCCGGTCTCCTCAAGGGCGATCCGGCTTGCTGCTTCTGAGGCGCTCAGGGCTTCGGGCAGGTCGCCGCAGATCGCCGAGATCCGTGCGAGATCGATCTGCGCCCAGAAATGACCGGGGTCGATGGCGACCGCCTCGCGATACCAGTCGCGTGCCTCGCTCACCGAGCGCGTGGCCGCGAGCGCGGCCTTCTCCCGGGCGGTATTGGCCGCCGCGCGCCGCGCCTGTCCGACCTGGTCGGCCATCAGGGCAATGGCGGCGCGTTCCTTCTTGAACACATCGGCGAGCGCTGCTTCTGCTGTGTCCGGGTCTCCCTGGAGGATGGCCGCGCGCGCGCTCGCCTTGTCGGGATCATTGGAGGCGAGCACCTCGTCCATGGCCTGCAGCGCCGTGTCGATGCTGGCCGGGCCGGCGCCGCGCGCCTCCAGCCGGGCTTCCATGCGCGCCAGAACCTCGCGGATCTCGGCGGTTGCGCCGGCCTGTTCGGCGATGCCGCGTGCGGTGTCCTGCACGCCGGTCTCGATGCCCGAGAGGTCCGGTCCGGGCCGCAGCGAAGACCAGATGCCGAGCGCGGTGGAAAAGGCCGCCACGCATCCGCTGCCAATGGTCAGCAATGTCTGGGGTTCTTCGCTAATAACGGCTGCGCCGAGCGAGACAGTGGCGGCGGAGACGGCCACGCCGCCGGTTAGCAAGGTCATGATTTTCATGCGGTTCTCGCCATGCAGAAGCCCTGCAGGCGACTAATCCCCAGGAAATCGAAAAGGGCAATCGGGTTTGTCGCGGAAGGAGGAAATGTCTCCCCAAACCGCGCGCTTCATGATTGAAAGCAGGGCATGCGCTCTTTCGACGAGATCCTCGCCCTCGCGGCCACCCACCATGGCTCACCGGAAGCCGTGCTGGAAAAGGCGGCCAATTCTCATGCGGTGGCCGATCCCACCACGGTATCGGATGACCGCTATCTCGCCACCATGACGCGCTGTGTGTTCAATGCCGGGTTCAACTGGCGGGTCATCGAAGCGAAGTGGGACGGCTTCGAGGCGGCATTCCTCGGCTTCAATCCGCACAAGGTCGCCTTCATGAGCGATGAGGATCTCGACCGGCTGGTCTCTGACGAGCGCATCGTGCGCCACGGCGCGAAGATCAGATCCACCATCGAGAACGCCCGCTTCATCGTGACCGAGGCGGAACAGCATGGCAGTTTCGGCGCCTTCCTCGCTGGCTGGCCGGCGGGCGACCAGGCCGGGCTGCTCGCATATCTCGGCAAGCATGGCGCGCGACTCGGCGGGGCGACGGGGCAGTATGCCTTACGCTTTTCCGGCCATGACGCCTGGATCGCCTCGGGCGATGTCAGCGCCGCGCTGGTGCGCGAGGGCGTGCTGGACCAGCCGAAGGCGACGAGCAAGTCGACGCTGAAGGCCGTGGGCGAGGCGATCAACACACTGGCCGAACAAAGCGGCCGGCCAAGGGCCGTAATCTCACGCGTGCTGGCGCTGAGCGTGGGCTAGGTCCATGAGATGGGGTCTATACCTGCTTGCGCTTGTTCTTCCGGCCTGTGCGAGGACACCCGTTGTGGGCATCACGCGCGTGGAACTCTGGGACAGGAATGAATTTGCTGTTCCCCAACCTGCCCCCAACACGCTGCAGACATATCGTGATCCTGACATACGCTATGTCGAAATCATCGTGCATCTGGAGGATGCATCAATGTTCGGTGAAAGTTGGTACGTCAATTCCTGGACCGAAGGCTATCTGTGCTCGGGTGCCCCTGAGCAGAGGGTTCTTATGACCCAGCCATCCTTCGGATCCGAGCATGGCCGGATCTGCACACAGCCAAACTGCTCCGAAACTCGGACCGACATGTCCACAATCCATTCGATTGCCGTCACCGACGACAGCGAAACCGTGTCGGTATTCCTGCCTGTGTGGGGCGAGGACCTGCGCTTGTCGAGGGAGGTCGCTCTTCCCGGCGGCGGTCTCACCTGGGACGTGTCGGACCATGATCTCCTGGCCGCGCCGGCCGATATCTGTTTCTCGATGGTGGTCGCTCGCGGAGTCTATCCACTTGTCTGGGGACAGATGCGAACGCCTCAGCTTGTCGTGGACGGACAGCGGATGGCCGAACTCCTGTCCTCTCGCAGAGAGCCCTGATCCGGAGATTGCGCGCAGGTCCTAGCCGACCGCCGGCCGTGCCCGCTCGATGATCGCGTCCTGGTCGACGCTGCCCGGGACTTCGCCATAGACGAAGCCTGGGCGGGCGGGATCGAGGCGCGTTTCGCAATAGCCATTGAACACGAAATCGGGCGCGGAGCGGGCCAGCGCTGCGGCCTGCAGCCCGCGGGCCATGGCCCCGGCAAAGGCGCGGGCAGTGCCCTCATGCAGGGCGCCAGGCTGCAGGAAGCCGTACAGGCGTTCGACATGGGTGTCATAGAGCCCGTTCCTGCCGCGCGGGAATTCCAGCTCGACCTTTACGGCTTCCAGGCTGTCGGGCTCGCGCGACATGGCGCGCAAGATGTCGAGCGCGATGACATTGCCCGAACCCTCCCAGATCGCGTTGAGGGGCGACTGGCGGAAGAGTTTCGGCATCGGGCCCTCTTCCACATAGCCCGCTCCGCCATGGCATTCGAGCGCTTCATAGACCATGCCCGGCTGGCGCTTGCAGACCCAGTATTTCGCGACGGGGGTGGCAAGGCGCACGAAAGCCGCCTCGACCGCACTGGAGCCCGCGCGGTCGAGAGCCTTGCCGATACGCAGGGCGAGCGCGGTGGCCGCCTCGCTCTCCAGCGCGAGATCGGCGAGCACGGCGCGCATGGCCGGCTGGTCGATGAGGCTTTTCTGGAAGGCGCGCCGCTGGCTGGTGTGCCAGAGCGCATTGGCCAGCGCGGCCCGCATGCCGCCGACTGAGCCGAGAATGCAGTCATAGCGGGTATGCTGGACCATATCGATGATGGTGCGGATGCCGCGGCCTTCCTCGCCGAGGCGCTGGGCCCAGGCGCCGTGATACTCGATCTCGGAGGAGGCATTGGATTTGTCGCCCATCTTGTTTTTCAGGCGCATGACATGGATGGCATTGCGCGTGCCGTCCGGCTGCCAGCGCGGCACGAGGAAACAGCTCATCCCGCCCTCGGCATAGGCGAGCGTCAGGAAAGCGTCCGACATGGGCGCGGAGCAAAACCATTTGTGCCCGGTGAGGATATAGCCGCCATCGCCGGCCGGTTCGGCACGGGTGGTGTTGGCGCGCACATCCGAGCCGCCCTGTTTCTCCGTCATCGCCATGCCGATGGTGACGCCGGTCTTTTCGCCCGCGGGGATGAAGCGCGGGTCATAGGCGCGGGCTTTCACCTTCTCCACCCAGGGCGTGCCGACCTCGGGATTGGCCATCAGCGGCGGGACGCAGGCATAGGTCATGGACATGGGGCAGGTGACACCCGGATCGGCCTCGTTCATCAGGATCATCATCGCGCCATGCAGCACATGGCCGGCCTCTTCCACCGCCCAGGCGCCGCCGGAAATCCCGGCATCGAGGCCGAGCGACATGAGATTGTGATAGGCCGGGTGGAATTCCACCTCATCGAGGCGATGGCCGTAGCGGTCAAAGCTTTTCAGGACGGGCGGGTTTTCATTGGCCTGGCGCGACCAGAGCGCGGTCTCGGCTGAGCCGCAGCGTGCGCCGAAGGCCGAAAGATGGGGGGCATGCACCTCCCCGCCGAATTCGGCGACGGCATCCTTCAGGGCAGTATCGCTGTCGAAGAGGTTCACATCCTCAAACGGCGTGGCCTGGTTGGTGACCGAATGGGTTTCCAGCTCTGACAGCGGCGCGCGATAAGTCATGGGTTCCTCCCGGGAACGGTTTTCCCGGGAGCCTAATCCAGACGGCGCGTGGGGCCAATCGGCCTAGACCTGAAACACCCGGCTCGGTTTGAACTGGCCAGCGCGGATCTCGCCGATGGCGAGGGCGGTGCCGGCATCCATGGCGAGCGCGAGCCGGTCCTCTCGGGAGGAACGGATATCGGCGCGCCAGGCCTCCATCACATGCGGCATCAGCTTCACCGTGCGGCCCTGGCGGATCAGCTCGCCATCGCCGGCGGCAAGGTCCACAAAGGGCAAATCGTCCAGCGCGGTTTCAAGCGGCACCAGCGCCGCGATGCGCTCGGCCGGCGTTTCGCCCATGGTTTCCAGTGCATCCGGGGTGATCGCGTCTTCCAGGGTGAAATCGCCGACCCGGGTCCGGCGCAGCATGGAAATATGGCCCTCGCAGCCGAGATCCACGGCAAGGTCGCGGGCGAGCGCGCGGACATAAAAGCCCTTGCCGGTGACCACATGCAGCGTGGTGTGATCGGCGTCCGGCATGTCGGTGACGCGCGCCTCATGGACAAGGACCTTGCGGGCTTCCAGCTCGAAGGTCTCGCCATCACGGGCGAGATCATAGGCGCGCTCGCCATTGACCTTGATGGCGGAGAATTTCGGTGGGACCTGGTCGATCTCGCCGATGAAGTTCTCCAGCGCGGCTTCCACCGCTTCGCGGCTCGGGCGGGCATCACTGGTACCGATCACGGCGCCTTCCTTGTCCTGGCTATCGGTGGAGCTGCCCCATTCGATTGTGAAGAGGTATTCCTTTTCCGAATCCATCGCCCACTGGCTGGTCTTGGTCGCCTCGCCGAGCGCGATCGGCAGGATGCCGGAGGCGAGCGGGTCGAGGGTCCCGCCATGTCCGGCCTTCTGGGCGTTGAACAGGCGTTTCACGATGCCGACGGCCTGGGTGGAGGTGAGATCGACCGGCTTGTCGAGCACAAGCCAGCCATGGACCGGATCGCCCTTGCGTTTGCGTTGCCGCGCCATTGGGAATGCCTTTCTGTCTCGCCGGCCCCGCGGATCGAACGCGGGCGCAGCGGTCTTGGGAATGGCGGCGTGATAGGCCGGCCCGGCCCGCCAGATCAAGAGCCAAAAACAAGTCGCCCGGACGCTGGGGCCCGGGCGACAGTCATTTTCTGCGCTAGGCAGGGCGCCTTAAGCGTAGACGCTCTTCTTCTTGAAGTGCAGGACGAGCAGATAGTAGATCGCCGCGCGGTACTTGTTGCGGTCGGACTTGCCATACTGTTCGATCACGGCGGTCAGGCCCTCATCCAGTTTCGGGCCATCCTTGAGGCCGAGCTTCTTGATGAGGAAGTTCTTCTTCACGCGCTCCATCTCCGCCGGATCCTTGACCGAAATCGTGGAACTGTCTGCGTTGTAGATGGACGGCCCGCAGCCAATCGTGACCTTCTTCAAAAGGTCCATATCCACAGTGACGCCTGCCTTGTCCTTCAAGGCCTTGGCATATTTCTCGATGAGTTCATCGCGTTTTGACATGGGTCTTCTCCTGACGGGACTGGTCCCCGATTACCGTCCGGGTCGCGATCATTTGCGAGCCCTAGAACAGATCGCTACTGCGAATCTGTCGATTTACAAAACGGCATAACTGTAGGGGTCGCAACACGCGCAAGCAGTGAGCAATCAAATACAGTGTGCGGCAGATTGGCGTTCTCTCGCACCCAGCCGGCCATGTGTGCTGCAGACTGGGCAGATTCGAAGTCGTCCCCGGCGATGATTCCGCGCTTGTGGAGGGCTCTTGCCGCGCCGCCTGTGAAGATGAAGGCCAGGTCCCAGGAGAGGCCCGCGGCCTTGGCCAGTTCATTTGTGCAGTTGCTGGTCGCGGTGTTGTAGAAGCGCGCCTTCACTTCGATCTCGGCGGTGCGTTCCAGCACGGATGTGAGGAAGGCGCGGGCCTGCGCGCGAGTGAGATCCAGCGGGTAAAGTTCCAGCTCATGGCCGAGCATGACCGCGCGGCGGGTGAGCAGGTCGCGCGGGGTCGCCCAGACATAAATGAGCTCGAACCGGTTCAACGCCCCGCGCAGGGGGGCGAATTTTTCATGCGATTCCTTGCGCGCCTCGATGGTGAGCCCAATGAGGTCGCCAGTGTCGAATTCGAACAGAACCAGCGTATGCGCCATGGCGGGGATGCCGGGATGGGGCTCGAGTACCAGCCAGACCCGTGCCACGCGTTCGGTATCCATGCGTCTGGAAGCGAGCCAGCGGGTCTCGTCCGGACCTTCGGCGGTATAGGTCCAGTCGCGGATGGGCGAGACCTGCCAGACCGGGCCATCCACATCCACGCCCGGCGTGCGGGCGAGATGGGGCTGCCAGTCGCGATCATGGCGCGCGGTCTTGGTCAGCACGGCGAGGGCGAAGACACCAAGCCCGGCCAGGAGGGCCAGCAGCAGGGGCTTCACCCACATGGTCGCGCGGCCGTCAGGCCGACTTCCAGTCGCCGATCGCCGCGTCGATGGTCGAGGTCGCCGTGCGCACATCCTCGTCGGTGATGATCAGTGGCGGGGCGAGGCGCAGCACGTTGTTTCCCGCCACACCGACGAGCAGGCCACGGTCGCGGCAGTGGCCTTGCAGCGGCTTGGGCGCCTCCTTCATCTTCAGCCCGGTGAGCAGGCCCTTGCCGGTGACCCCCTCGCAGACATCGGGATGGCTTTCTGCAATACCCGCGAGCGACTGGGCCAGCGTGCCGGAGACCCGGCGCACCTGGGCGAGAAACTCCTCGTCGGAGATGATGTCCCAGACCGCATTGCCGACCGCCATGGCGAGCGGGTTGCCGCCATAGGTCGAGCCGTGTGAGCCGGGCTGCATGACAACGCCGGTTTCCTCGGTGGTGAGGCACGCGCCGAAGGGGAAGCCGCTGCCGACGCCCTTGGCGATGCACATGATGTCGGGCTCGGCATTCTCGGCCCATTCATGGGCGAAGAGCTTGCCGGTTCGGCCCATGCCGCACTGGACCTCGTCATAGATGAGCAGGGCGCCACGCTCGGTGCACAGCTTGCGCAGGGCGGTGAGGTCTTCCTCGGGCAGGGCGCGCACGCCGCCCTCGCCCTGGACCGGCTCGATGAAAACCGCGGCGGTCTTGTCGGTGACGGCCTTGTCGAGGGCGTCCTTGTCGCCCCACTCGATCTGGGTGAAGCCGGGCAGAGGCGGGCCGAAACCTTCCAGGTATTTCGGATTGCCGCCGGCATTGATCGCGCCGAGCGAGCGACCGTGAAAAGCGCCGGTGAAGGTGACGATCTCGTAGCGGTCTTCCCGGCCATTGGCCCAATGGAACTTGCGCGCAGTCTTGATCGCGCACTCGACGGCCTCGGTGCCGGAATTGGTGAAGAAGACCCGGTCTGCAAATGTCCGCTCACAAATCTTTCGCGACAGTTCCTCTCCCGCCGGTACACGGAACATGTTGGAGGTGTGCCAGAGTTTTTCGGCCTGGGTTTTCAGCGCCTCGACCAGGGCCGGATGGGCATGGCCGAGTGCGGTGACGGCGATGCCGGCGATGAAGTCGAGATAGGCCGTGCCGTCCTCGGTGAAGAGGCGCGCGCCCTCGCCTCGCACGAAGGTTTCTTCCGGCGGATTGTAGACGGGCATGATGTGCTGGCGCGGATCGCTCACTTTACGGGCTCCTTCAGGGGTGGAACAGCGCACCGGTGTGCCAGAGGCAGGGGCGGAGTCAAGCCGTCCCGTTCGGTCGCGAAGATAACAAAGATGACAGGAACTTAATCGAAAAACGATAAGAGGGACTTGACGTTTAGCGATAAATACATATTGTTTATCAGTAAGTCAGCTGGGTCTGTCGGTGGAACTGCAACGCCCCTACCTCACCCCTGAGCCTCCTTCGGTGGGCCCGGCTGATGGACTTCCAAACTGCTAATACCTTGGGCCGCCTTTCGGGGCGGCCTCTTTCTTTGTAGCATGGCTGCTGTCGATATGTCGGCAAAAAAGAAAGGCGCGGGCAGCCTTGCGGCCTCCGCGCCTCTCACACTCGCAGCGTTTCCTCCCAGAACCTGCAGCGTCAGAAAAACGTCAAAAACGCGGCATGTCAACGCAGTTTCTTAAATCTTTTTGAGCAGTTGTTGAAGGGCTTCGGTTTCTGCACGGAAGAGAAAGTCGATTTTCTCTATGCTGACGGGGCCAAACCCTTCGGTGCAGAGCCGTTCCGCGGCATAAGCTGCTGTGTTTTTTGCACAAAACGCAACAGGTCCCCTCACGTCAACAAGTCCGAGATTGATAGCGGTATCATCCGAAATCGCTCCGTGAGCGGTCAACTTCACCACGGATTCAGCTGCTGCACGAGCTTCCACACTGGCCAGCAAACGGGCCAATGCCGCGCGCGCCGATTCGCTCCAGTCCGCGCCCAGCGAGGCAGTCAATGCAGCCTGGCTTTTCAGGATCAGCCCATCGGACAGGATCTTCAGCCCGTTGGCCTTCAGGGTCGCCCCGGTGGTGGTGATGTCAACGATGAGATCGGCGGTGCCGGAGGCGGGCGCGGCCTCTGTCGCGCCGGCGCTTTCTACCAGCCGATACTCCCCGACAGAGCGCGCGGCGAAGAATCTGCGCGTCGAAGCAAGATATTTCGTCGCCACGCGCAGGCGCCGGCCATGTTTCTGGCGGTAGAGCGCACCGGCCGCGTCGAGATCGGCCATGGTCGAAACGTCGATCCAGGCGTCCGGGACGGCGACCACCATATTGGCCCCGCCGAAGCCGAGCCGGCGCACGACATGGGCTTCAGCATAGAGATTGCCCGACAGGTCGTTGAGCAGGTCCTCGCCCGTTACACCCATATGCAACCGTCCACTGAGCAGCCCTTCGGCGATCTCGCGCGCCGAGAGAAGCAGAACGTCCGTATCCGGAAGACCTGAGATCTCGGCCTGATAGCCGCGTTCCCCGCCGATCTGGCGGAGCTTGAAGCCGCAATCGGAAAGCCAGGCCTCGGCCTGGTCCTTGAGGCGGCCCTTGGACGGGATGGCAAGTGTGAGCCGGGTCATGATTGTCGAACCTCCACGGCTGCTGCGAGGCGATCGGGGCGTACCACGCCGCCAATGGCGGTCATGTCCACCTTGCCGCCGCTGAGATCGCGGATCAGGCCGTCATAGCGCCCGCCCGCGCCAATCGGCCGGCGCAGGTCCCCGCCCGGTGCGATCATCTCGAAGACGAAGCCGTCATAATAGTTGAAGCGCCGCCCGAAGGGCGTGCCGAAACGCGCACTCGTCAGCCCGTCCGGTGCGAGCTCGCGCATGCGCGCCACACGCTGGCTCAGCTGGTCGAGCACCGGGTCGACGCCGGAGAGCCCGGCCTGGCGCGCGATTGCCAGCAGGGCATCGGCAGCATTGTCCGGTGCGCAGTCGACAGCCATCACCGCCTCCAGCGTCTGGCGGGCGAGGGCGGGGGCTTCCTCGCTTTCGGCTTCCGCGTCGCTCGCCTGGGCCATAAGCCCCTCGACGATCTCCTCCAGCGTGCGCGCACCCTGCATCTGCGTACCCGACAGGGCGAAGATATCGGCGACTATGTCGCGCGCTTCGGCAAGGCTGGCGCCTTTCAGGCGCGAGGCGAGCCCTGTCGCGGGTGGCCTGCGTTCGCCCGAGAGCAGCGCCGAAACCCCGCCGGCCTGGCGGAAGGCGCGCTTGAGCGCATCGGCGAGACCTGCGGCGAGGCCGAGCGCATCGACAAAGGCCGGAAAGACAGCGAGGTCACCCATGCGCACCTCTTTCTCGGTCACCCCGCCCGCCGTGGCCGCCTCACAGACCAGTGCGAAGCTTTCCGCATCCACATCCGGCGTGGACGGCGCGCCATAGCGCTCAAAGCCCACTTGTGTGAACTCCACCGGGTCGCCGGGCACGGTGGGCAGGCGAAAGGCTCGGCCGGCATAGCGCTTGATGCTTTCCCCGCCATTGCCGTTTGCTGCCTGAGCGGTGGCGAGCGGCAGGGTTAGATCCGGCCTTAGCGCGCATTCTTCGCCGGCCGCGCTGGTAAACACGCACAGGCGCGCACGGACGGCCTCGCCCGACAGCTCCAGCGGCTGGGCCGCCGGCATCACGATGGGCGGGTCGACAAACTCGCCGCCGAGTTTTTCGAAGACCTCGAGCGGGCTCACTCGGTCGCCTCCACGATCTCTTTCAGCCGGGCGACCATGTCCGCGCGGGGGGCCTCGAACTGGCCGGGGCGGGCGGCGCGATATTCCTCGTTCGACTGGATCGCGGCGGCCTCGGCGGCGCCGGCTTTCAGGTCCTTGATGGTGACGACGCCCTTGGCGATCTCGTCCTCGCCGAGGATCACCACGGCGGGCGCGCCGCGCCGGTCGGCATATTTCATCTGCGGACGCATGCCCGAGCCACCCATATAGGGCTCGGCGCGCAGGCCTGCGGCGCGCAGTTCACTGGCGAGTTTCAGGGCTTCGCTCGGGTCCTCGCGGTTGAGGTTGAGCACCACGATGGGCCCGGTGCGGGTGGTAAGATCGTCCTGCAGGGCGAAGGCGGTGACGAGGCGGCTCACGCCCACACTGAAGCCGGTGGCCGGCACGGACTGGCTGGTAAAGCGGGCGATGAGATCGTCATAACGCCCGCCGCCGCCGACCGAGCCGATGCGGACCGGATTGCCGTCTTCGTCCCTGGTCTCGGTGAGCAGCTCGGCTTCGAAGACCGCGCCGGTATAGTATTCCAGCCCGCGCACCACGGTCGGGTCGATCAGCACATCGCTTTCCGGCACGCCGAAGGCGGCAAGGCCCGTAGCAATGGCCGTGAGCTCATCCAGGCCTGCCTTGCCGGCCTCGCTGTCACCAGCGGCCTTTTCCAGATTGGCGAGCGTTTCCGCGCGCGTTTTCGCGCCAGCCTCGGCAAAGGCGAGAAGACGCGCACGGGCGCCGGCATCGAGCCCCGCCCCCTTTGTGAAGTCGCCGCTCTCATCCAGCCGGCCCTCGCCGAGCAGGGCTTCCACACCTTCAAGACCGAGCCGGTCGAGCTTGTCGAGCGCGCGCAGCACGGTGAGCCGGGCGCCGGTATCGCTCACGCCGGCCTCTGACAGCACGCCATCGAGCAGGCGGCGCGTGTTGACCCGTACCACGAACTCGCCGGGCCTCGCACCGGCCGCGCGCATGGCTTCGGCCGCCATGGCGATCATCTCCGCATCGGCATGGGCGCCTGGGGCGCCGACCGTGTCGGCATCACATTGGGTGAACTGGCGGAAACGGCCCGGACCCGGCTTTTCATTGCGCCAGACCGGGCCGGCGGCATAGCGGCGGAAGGGCTTGGCGAGGGTCTGCCAGTTTTCCGCGGCAAACCGTGCGAGCGGCGCGGTGAGATCATAGCGCAGGGCGATCCACTGCTCGTCATCGTCGGTGAGGGCAAAGACGCCCTCATTCGGACGGTCGGTGTCGGGCAGGAACTTGCCGAGCGCGTCGACATATTCGAAGGCGCCGGTATCGAGCGCCTCAAAGCCCCAACGCGCATACACCTCTGTGACACGCGTAATGATCTCGGCTTCGGCGCGCAGCAGCGCCTCTCTCCGGTCCGGAAAGCCGCGCGGCTTGCGGGCGAGGTCCTTGCCGGTCTTCGGCGTGTCGGTCATGGCATCGGCCTTTTTAGAACTCGGGCACCGCATAGACGATGCACCGGGGGGTGTGAAGTCTGGATGCCGGGGCTGGATTCGAACCAGCATTGGCCGGTCCAAAACCGGCTGTCCTGCCCTTAGACGACCCGGCACGGGTCCTGGCAGGCGTGCAATGCTTTGAGATGTCCGGGGGAGAACTTTCGCAAGGCACGCCTTAAGCGGTCGCGCCTCGGGGAAGGCGCGTCAGCTGTGTTGGTGGTGATGGTGCTGTTGCGTGTTCATGGACGCGGGATATGCCGCCGGCCGCGCCGCGTCAAGTTGGCGGTTCCGATTCAGGCGAACGGCACGGGGCTTGCTTCGCCTGATGGGAGAATTCCGGAGACGTCCCATGCTGAAACCCCTCGGCCTTGTCCTGTGCCTCGCACTCGCCCTTCCCGCCGCCCAGGCCGACGAGGCTGATCTCGCCCGAGACTGGGGCGCGAAGGCCGGCCTGATGTATCAGGATACGGTGGCTGGCCTGCAGGGGGCGGCGCTGCCCGCGCGCTATGAGGATGATCTGGCCCGCTTTGCGGTGGCCGCCGATCGGCTCGGCGCCTGGATCGATGCGACGGCCCGCCCGCACGATCTCGGCTGCATCTTTCGCGGCATGGCCGACGAGGCCGAACTGCAGCTCGGCCAGCTGGAGACACCCGGTGCACGCGATGCCGCACTGCGCCGCCTCACGACCCTGTTCTATGATGCGGAAAACCTGGCACTGGCGGCATCTTACACCGATGCAGGCTCAGACGGCGCGGAAGGCTCCGCCCCGGCCAGCTGTCCTGCAAATCCGCAGGCCGCGCTTCAGTACTTGACCGAGCAGCCGTAGGCCTTGGTCGTCGTTTCTTCCGGCTCTTCGCCGGCTTCCAGCGCGTCCAGCGCGGCGGTGACATACTGCGTTGCCGTTGGAATGTCGCGAGTGCGTGCAGACGGGATGGAATCGATCGCGCCCTGATAGGCAAGCGTGCCGTCCGGCTCGATGACATACATGTGCGGGGTGGCCTTGGCGGCGTAGAGATGGCCGATTTCGCCGGTCTCATCCAGGATCACATGATCGGGCGCCGCGCCGCGCTGTTCGGTGAGCTGGTTCGCCACGGCGGGGGTGACATGGCCCTGCTTGCCCGGTGCAGACGAGATGATGGTCAGCCAGACCATGCCGTCCTCATCGGCCGCGAGCTGCTGGGACTGCATGTTGGTGTACTCGGCATCGTAGTGCTTGCCGACAAAGGGACAGTCATGATTGGTCCATTCCAGCACCACGGTCTGGCCGGCATAATCCGACAGCGAGACGGTTTCGCCCGTCGAGGTGATGCCGGTGAAGTTCGGTGCCTGGGTGCCGGAGACGAGGTCCGGCGTCTCGCCTTCCGCGGTGGTGGCGATCATGGCGCCGACCGTGAGGCAGATCGCGGTGGCCATGCCGCCGATCAGGAAGAAGTTCTGCTTGTTCATCTTCATCGCGCTCGTCCTTCTCATCCGTCCCAGCCCGCGATCAACACCATGCCATATTGGATGGTTCCGGTTAATCTCCCACCGCTGCGGCGATTTCACGTTTCATCAGGGCCGGGCTGAGGGTCTGGGGCATCAGGACCGGGTCGGCCGCGCCGGGTGCGTATAGCAGGTACATCGGCACGCCGGGGCGCCCGCGCAGTTGCAGTTCCTCGGCAATGGCCGGGTCCTTGTTCGTGAAATCGGCCACCAGGAAGGTGATGTTGGCCGCGTCCATGGCTGCCAGCACATCCGGCTGGGTCAGCGTGGTGCGTTTGTTGGCCTGGCAGATCATGCACCAGGTGGCGGTGAAATCGACGAAGACGCCGCGCCCTTCGGCGGTGAGATCAGCGACACGCTGCGGGCTCCAGGGCTCGGTCTCGTACTTGGCGGCATAGGCGGTGGAGCCCGTCTGGCTGGGGTCCAGGGTCTTCGCCGTGGCGATGGGCAGGGCGAAGCCGCCGAGTATGGCGAGCGCGCCAAGTGCGAGACCCATCGGGCGAAGGCGCCCGCCGGCGATTTTCACCAGCCAGATCCCGAAGGCGAGCAGCGCCGCCCCCATGACGAGCCAGGCCACCGCACCGGTGCCGGCCTGGTCGCCGAGCACGAAGAGCAGGGCAGCTGCCGAGAGGAACATCGGGAAGGCAAAGAACTGCTTCACTCGCTCCATCCAGGCGCCGGGCCTGGGCAGGTAGCCCGCCAGGCCCGGAACGAAGCTGAGGATCAGGAAAGGCAGGGCCATGCCGAAGCCGAGCATGAGATAGATGAAGAAGACTTCCGGGGCCGGACGCTCCAGTACCGCGCCAAGGGAGGCTCCGACAAACGGCCCGACACAGGGCGCGCCGGCGGTTGCGGCCAGGGCTCCGGTCGCGAAAGCACCGATGGCGCCGCTGCGCCCGGCAAAGCTGGAGCCTAGATTCTGCAACGAGCCACCGGCCTCGAACACACCCAGCAGCCACAGGCCAAGAAGGAAGGCGGCGAGTGCCAGCACAGCGACGACCACAGGATATTGGAGCAGCGATCCAAGCGCCCAGAACTCACCGACACTGCGTAGCGCGACAAAGGCCGCGGCCAGCGCGGCGAAGGAGATCATCACCCCGGCCGTGTACCAGATCCCGTGTTCCCTGAGAGCGGTGTCCTCGCCCTTGCTGGCGGCAGAGACCATGCCCATCGCCTTGATGGTGAGCACGGGCAGGACGCAGGGCATGAGGTTCAGGACCAACCCGCCGAGCAGGGCGAGCCCGGCCAGCAGGATCAGGTTCACCCCGCCGCCGGGCGCTGCCGGCGTGAAGGCGCGCCCGGTGGTGCCCGCCAGTGGCGTGTCGGTGATTGCGGCGCGGACGATATAGCCTGTGCGTGTGCCGTCCGGCGCGGTGATAGCGATGACCCCGTCGAGTGTTTCACCCAGCGTCTCGCGTGGGTCGTATGGCAAAGCGAGGCGCGCGCCGCGCTCACCCACACTTTGCGTCTGGGCGCGGGCGTGGAAGATCTCGTTATTGTACGGGAAAAAACGGATCGCGTTCCCGTCCAGCGTGGCGGCATCGGCCGGGACGAGGTGCAGCGCCAGCGCATCGCCATCCACTACCGCTGCGCTTTCGCCCTCGAACGGGACGGGTGCTGAGGCGAGGGCAGCGGCGATCTTCTCGGCATGGGCGACATTGGGTTCCTGGGTCTCGCCGATGAATATGGTGAGCGAGACCGGCGCGGTTTCAGGAATGCAGATATCGTCGCAGATCAGATAGTCGGCCTCGCCGACAAAGCGGACAGAGCCGACGGCGTCTTCGGGGATGGTGACTTCGAAAGGCAGGGTCAGCGCTTCGCTATAGCCGTAATCCATGATCTCGTTTTCGACCACGGGCAGCAGTTCCGGCAGAGGCCAGACAAACTGGTCTCCGCTGGTGGATTCGCCCAGCGGGCCTTCCTCCCAGAAGATCTCGGGCGGTAGACCGGCATCCCCGGCATTGCGCCAGTAGACATGCCAGTTCGGGTCCAGCGTCTTGTCGAGGGCGAGATAGATGGTCTCCCCGGGCAGGGCGACCTGGCGCTCGGAGATCAGCTCCACACGCGCATGGCCGGCATCATAGGGCTCGGCACGCGCAGCCAAGGCTGCACACAGCGCCACAAGAGCCAGGGCCAGGAAACGCATCATGGGGCCTACCTTATTCAATCCCGCTCGCCGGGATATGAGCCAAAGGGCCGCGAGTGCAACCGGCCTCGCGAAATCTTGAGTCCCGGCCGGTATGCAAAAGGGCGGCCTCAGCGGGCCGCCCTTCGCAAGTTTTCGGTCACGTGCCGGGCGCTCAGGCCTGGGCCGGCTCGTTGGCACGGACGGCGCGCTGGATGATGCGCGACCAGTTCAGCAGCGAGATCAGGTGGGCATAGATCGCGCCGACGGCGCCGTTGTTCTTCAGCTCCATGAACTGTTCGGCCGGCAGGGCGTTCAGCTTCTCTTCGGAAACTGCCCAGTAGTCGGCAATCTTCTGTTGCTGGCCTACCGGGTTGCCTTGCGGGTCGCGCGGCTGGAAGGCCACCGATTTCTGCTCGAACAGGTCGAACTTCTTCAGGATGTCGGCGAATTCCGAGGTCGCACGGCGCTGACGCTCGAATTCCTTGCAGAACTCGATGGCGTCATTGGTGAATTTCGACGGCTGGCCGTTCTCGAAGAAAGCGATTTCCGGGCTGTCGGACACCATCGGCGCTTCGCGGTCGACGCACAGCAGCAGGCGGTCGGAATTGTTGTCGGCCGCGAAGACGAAGGGATAACGGCGCACGAAGGCCGGGATATAGTAATCCTCCTCGATCATGCCGTTTCCCTTCACGAAGAGATTCTGGCCCTGGCGCACGCCCATGACGGCAACCGGCACGCGCTCCTCGCCGACGAAGATCACCGGATAGGCGCCGGCCGCCATGCCAAATTCGGTGACGGTCACCGGGACGGCATGGGCCTCGCGCAGGAAGCCGAAGGGCTGGTCGATCTGCTTCACGCCGAGATTGCCATGGGCCTCGGGTGAGAGCGGTTCGGGTTTCTTGTAGAACAGTACGCTACCGGTGAGCTGGGCGCCGCCGGCCGGAGCGCCGGGGTTGCCTGCAGGTTGGCCTGGATTCATGGGGCCGCCAGCCAAGCCTTGGGGGGAATTGGGGTTATTATCCACGGATCTGCTCCTCGTCTCGTGCGGCGGACGCTTAACCGATAAGAACAAGGCTCACAACAGCCTCGCCTGCGGTTACTGCGCTAAACCGGCTTTACCTTGCATGCGGACCACACCACCTTCTCGCTCATGTCTCGATCCTGCCGATCCCTGCCAGTGGTTCTTCTCGTTGCCCTGATGGGGCTTTTGTTGCCGGCAGCGTGTGCTCCGCGCGATAGCGGCCAACCCTCCCGGCAGGTTGCACGCCAGTCGAGTGAACTTTTTGATACATTGGCCGTGATGGAGCTTAGCGCCGAGCCCGAACTTGTCACCCGGCTGGGCCTGCCGCCCGGCCAGATCGACGGGCAGGAGAATGCCGTGTTCGGCGACAAGTCCCAGGCCGCGTTCGAGCGCCTGCGCCTGCGCCGTATCGAGGTACTGCGTTTCCTGGAGGCCCTGCCGCTGGCCCCGGAAGGCAGCGCCCTGCGCGGCCATCAGGAAGTGGTTTTGCGGGCGTATGACCACGCCGTGCGGATCGGCGAGTTCGGTCATGGCCGGGTCGAGCTGGGCGATGCTTATCCTTATGTGATGGATCACCGCTCGGGCGTCTGGATCGACCTGCCCGATCTCCTCGTACGCAAGCAGCGGGTGGAGAGCCGCGCCGATGCCGAGGCCTATGTCTCGCGCCTGGTCGCGCTGGGAAATGCGGTTGACGATGGCCGCCTGCGCATGCTGGCCGATGCCGAGGCCGGCGTGATCCCGCCGCGCTTTATCCTGGAGGCGATGTCCGCGCGCCTGTCCCGCGAACTGGCCGTGCCGGTCGAGCAGGACCGGCTGATCATCACGCTGGAAAACCAGCTTTCAGGACTCAGCGGGGAAGATCGCGGCGTGCTCCAGTCGATCCGCACCGATGCGCTGACCGCCATGCGCCTGCGCGTGCGCCCAGCCTATCAGAGGCTCGGCGAGACGTTGGAGGCGCTGCAGGAGATTGCCAGCGATGTGCCGGGCGTATGGAGCTTGCCCGATGGCGACGCTTATTACGACGCCGTACTGGCCATGCATGTCCATCCCGATGTCGACGCAGAAGCGCTACACCGCGAGGGCCGGGCCGAGGTCGAGGCGCTGACCGCGCAGATCGCCGCCGAGCTGAATGCACTGGAGGCCGAGGAGGCTGCTGCGGAAGAGCCCGTTGCCGTTGCGGTCCGCCCAGCGCCACAGCCGGAATCTGAAGACGCGCCCCCGCCGCCGAGCGTGGCCGAGCGGCTGAGCGCGCTGTCGGCGCGCGAGGACCAGATGTTCGAACCGACACTGGAAGGGCGCATGGCCCTGCTCGGAGAGATCGAGCGCGTCCTTGGTCTTGCCCGCCGCGACCTGACGACGGTTGTGGCCCGCACGCCCGACCTGCCGGTGCGCGCCGCTCTCGCCGGGCCGGGCGAGCATCTCGCCGCGCTCGCGCTCTATGTCCCGCCCGCCCCCGATGGCAGCGCGCCGGGCCTTTTCCTGATCAACCCCACCGATACCGCCCGCCTGCCGCGCTATCGAATCCCGGCGCTGGTGGTGCACGAGACCATTCCCGGCCACCACATCGAGGCGAGCTTTGCCATGGAAGTGGCCGGCCTGCCGCTGATCCGCCAGCTGATGTGGGTGACAGGCTATGGCGAGGGCTGGGCGACCTATGCCGAGACGCTGGCGCTGGAAACCGGCCCGTTCGCCGATGACCGGCTGGCGCGGATCGGCATCCTGCAGAGCCAGCTTTTCAGCGCCGCGCGCATGGTGGCCGATACCGGCCTCCATCATATGCGCTGGAGCCGTGAGGAGGCGGTCGACTATCTTGTGGAGACAACCGGCATGCCGCGCCCCGCGGCCGAGAGCGAGATCAACCGGCTGGTGGTCTGGCCCGGGCAAGCCTCGTCCTATACTGGCGGGGCGCTGCTGATCGAGGCAATACGCGCGCGGGCCGAGGCCGTGATCGGCCCGGATTTCGACCTGGCGGCGTTCCACTACACCCTGCTGGCTGGTGGCCCGCGTCCGCTGGCCCAGGTCGAGCGCGACCTGGAACGGTGGTATGAAGCCCAGATGATTGGCGGCTAGCCCGGCTCCGCATCCTTCTGCATCACCTCATAACCGGCACCGGGCTGCCCCAAAGATGACAGATTGGACAGGCTGAGTGGCCGCAATCCAGTGATCGGAGGGACTCAACATGATCAGGAAACACCATCTTCTGCTGGCCAGCGTGGCCGCAATCGCGGTTCTCGCCGCCTGCGAACAGGCCGGCGACCCGGTGCCGGCCGAAGCGCCGGAAGTCACCGATGCCGAGGCTCCGCCGCCGCCGCCCCCGCCCCCACCGTCTCCTGAGCCTCAGGCAGATATGAGGGCCGCGATGCCTTCGCCGGTCATGGCGCCGCCCGCTGGCTCTGTCGCGGGCGGCCTGACGCCGCCCCAGACCGCGCCGCAGCCCATGCCGGGCGATGTCGACCGTGAGCGCTATGAGGATGTCGAGATCAATCCGGTGAAACTGGTCTCGGAAGAGCCGGTCTCCACTTTCTCCATCGATGTCGACACGGCGAGCTATGGTGTCGTGCGCTCCTACCTCAATGAAGGCACGCTGCCGCCCAAGGATGCCGTGCGCATCGAGGAGCTGATCAACTATTTCGACTATACCTATCCGATGCCGGACGGCCCGGAGAACCCGTTCTCCATGAATGTGAACATCGCCCCCAGTCCCTGGGCCGAGGGCCGCGAGCTGATGCAGATCGGCATTCAGGGCTATGATATCGAGCCCGACGAGCGCCCCCCGCTGAACCTTACCCTCCTTGTGGATGTCTCCGGTTCCATGGGCGCCGACAACAAGCTCCCGCTGGCCAAGAAGGCGCTGGCCATGCTGGTCGACCAGATGACCAACCAGGACACGATCTCCATCGCCGTCTATGCCGGCGCGGCCGGACAGGTGCTTGAGCCGACAACGGCTACCGAGGCCAACAAGGGCAAGATCCTCGCGGCATTCGAGAACCTCTCCGCCGGCGGCTCCACGGCGGGCGGCGAGGGCCTGCGTCTTGCCTATTCGCTGGCCGAGCAGAACTTCAACGAGGATGGCGTGAACCGCGTCATGCTGCTCACCGATGGCGACTTCAATGTCGGCATCAATGATCCGGAACGGCTTGAGGATTTCGTCTCCCGCAAGCGCGAGACCGGCATCTATCTCTCTGTGATGGGCTTTGGCCGGGGCAACTATAACGACGCCCTGATGCAGAAGATCGCCCAGACCGGCAACGGCACGGCGGCCTATGTCGACACACTGAACGAGGCGCGCAAGCTGCTCAGCGACGATCTCACCGGCAATCTCTTCCCCATCGCCGACGATGTGAAGATCCAGGTCGAGTTCAACCCGGCGGTCGTCGCCGAGTATCGCCTGATCGGCTATGAAACCCGCATGCTGAACCGCGAGGATTTCAACAATGATGCGGTCGATGCCGGCGATATCGGTGCGGGCACTTCGGTGACGGCGATCTATGAGATCACCCGCACCGACTCCGATGCCCGCCTGATCGATGACAGCCGCTACAATCCCTCGCCCGACCCGGCGAGCGAAGCGGCGCGGATGAACGAGTATGCCTATCTGAAACTGCGCCAGAAGGCGCCCGGCGCGGAGGAAAGCGAGTTGGTGACGCGCCCGATCACGGTCGCTGATCGTCATGACAGCATCGCCGACAGCCCCCAATGGGCGCAGTTTGCCACGGCAGTGGCCGGCTATGGCCAGCTCCTGCGCGGGGACCCCTACACCGCTGATGACTGGGGCTTCGATCAGGTGATCGAACTGGCGCAGGCTTCGAAAGGCCCGGATGAGTTTGGTTATCGCGCGGAATTCATCAACCTGGCGAGGCTCGCGAATACGGCAGCCGCACAGGCCCGGCTCGAGCCGGAAGGCACAGGTGGGCCTTACTAGGGCTCAGACATTGTTCGCATAAAAGAAAGGCCCGGCTGGATAGCCGGGCTTTTTATTGCGGAGAAGTACAGGTCCAAGAATTACAAGCCGCCCTCCCAACCTGCGAATTCCTGCGAAAGCAGGAATCCGTGGGCCAGCCGTGGAGCTCGTGAATTTCCTGTTGAGATGATGGTCGATGGATCCCCGCTGGCGCGGGGATTGGCGGATTGAGAGGGAGTACTCGCAACTCAGGAAGCCGGTTCCGGCTCTTCTTCATCCCCACCCGTCCACAGCTCCCAACTGGCCACCACGACACGCCCTGCTCCCAGATCTACCTCCGGCACATCCTCCTCGGTGAAGGGGATATAGACTGCGCTGCCGCCACCGGCCGGGGCGATCTCCAGCAGGTCTCCAGCGCCGAAATTCTGCACGGCCTTCACCTTGCCGAGCGGCGTACCTTCAACATCCACCACCGCGAGCCCGACGAGATCGTCGATATAGATCTCGTCCTCGTCCGGCTCGGGCAGGGCGCTGCGGGGGACATGGAGGCGTGTGCCTTTCATCGCGTCCCATTCCTCGCGCTGTAGCGGCGCCTTGGGCGTGACGATGAAATGATCTTTCGCCGGGCGCACGTTTTTCGCCTCTAGCACCACAGTGCCGGCCTCATCCATCAGCGGCCCGAAGCCGAACAGGGCCTCGGGCTCGGCGGTAAAGCTCTTCACGCGGACATCGCCACGAACACCATGGGCGCCCGCCAGGGCGCCCACGACAATCAGATCCTTCTGATCAGATTTGCTCAATCAACCTCTCCGGTTATCTCCCCACACGGCGGATGGAAGAGATATTGTCGTTCAGCCCGATATTGAGCGTGTATCCGACGGATCGGTCAATCGTCCGGCAACGGCCGCGATAGTCCGGATCGGAACAGATCTCCCAGCGGCCGGAATTGACCTGGATAGAGGAGATATTGTCGTTGAAGCCGAGATCGCGGAGATAGCGGATCGAGCCGCTGACCGGCAGGCTCTTGCCGCGCCCATCCGGGTCGACATAGACGATCAGGTCGGCGCCACGGTTGCCCCAGCTGCCATTGCCCCAATTGCCGTCATTGTTGCCCCATCCGCCGGAGCTGTTGCCCCAGCCACCATTACTATTGCCATAGCGGCGATAATCGTTCTGGTTGGCCGGACGGATCGAGCTGATGCGGTCATTGATGCCGCCGCCCGAGAAGGCCGCCGTATCGCCCCGGATGATATAGCAGTTCCCGCGATAATCCGGGTCGGTGCAGACCAGCCAGCTCCCTTGCCGCACGCGGATCGAGGAAATGGCGTCGTCCAGGCCGATGCGACGAAGATTGGGCGCTGCCCCGTTCAGGGAGAGGTTGGAGCCACGGAAGCCGGGATCAGCATAGATGGTGATCGCGCCACCGCGATTATTGTTGCCCCAGTTTCCGTTGTTGCCGCCCCAATTGCCGTTGCCCCAGCCGCGGTTCCAGTTGCCATTATTGTTGCGGTCGTCGCGATCACGCCAGTCGCGATCGCGGTCACGGTCGCGCCAGTCATCATCGTCATGGTCGCGATCCCAGTCGCGGTCGCGATGATCCCGGTCCCGATCGCGATCAGCGGCGGGGCCACCGGCTGTGAAGGATTGAGCGGTTATACCGCCGGCAAGGGCAGCACTATTGTCACCGTCGGCAAGCGCCGGGGCGGCGAACACAAAAGCGGCGGTTGCAGTTGCAGCCAGCCGAGAGAACCATTTGCGGTCCATGTTTGGTCTCCTTACCAGTATCATGGTCTGGAGACTAAACGAGCGGGCCTGAACGCGGTTTCATCGCCACATTCAGGCCCGGTTTAGCTTCTGTTCATCAAACAGAAGGGTGTTATTCGGTGGTTTCCGCCTCGGCTTCGGCCTCTTCAGCCGGGGCTTCTTCCTCGGCCGGGGCGTTTTTCGCCTCTTCCTCAGCCGCCTTGCGGGCTGCTTCCTTCTCGACCTTTTCCTCGGCGCGTTCCTTGGCTTTCACGCCCGGCTCGCCCTTGGTCGGGTTGTTGCCGTGCTCCCAGGCCCAGACCTTGCCGGCCTCGGTTTCCAGCGCGCTCAGGAAGCGGGCGACGCGGTCGGTCGGCTTGGCGCCTTTCGCGATCCATTCGGCAGCTTTCTCCGCATCGATCTGGACGCGGTTCTCGCTGTCCTTGGGCAGGCGCGGATCATAGGTGCCGATCTTGTCGATGTAGCGGCCATCGCGCGGGGCGCGCGAGTCGGCGACGACAACGCGATAGAACGGACGTTTCTTGGACCCGCCGCGGGCGAGCCGGATTTTAAGAGCCATGGTGTATCTCCTTAAGTGTCTTATGGCGTCTTCGGATAGAGAGGATTCCTCCCCCGCTTGCGGGGGAGGTGCCCCGAAGGGGTGGAGGGGGGAAGCCACACAGGGGCGGCATCCGAATTGGAGCGGGGAAGCATCACGCCTTTCGCGGCGCACAGCCCCCCCCTCCGAGCCGCTCCGCGGCCCACCTCCCCCGTGAACGGGGGAGGACAGGCGCGATGGGATGCGGGGTTCGGGGCGATCATGTATCGTCCCGGATCTGCTCATGGTGGCGGATGACCTCGGCCACGATGAAAGTGAGGAATTTCTGGGCGAAGGCCGGGTCGAGGCCGGAGGTGGCCGCGAGCGAGCGCAGCCGCGCGATCTGGATCGCCTCGCGCTCTTTATCCGCTGGCGGCATGCCGTGATCGGCCTTCAGCTTGCCGACCGCCTGGGTGACCTTGAAGCGCTCTGCCAGCGTGTGCAGCAGGATGGCATCGAGATTGTCGATACTGGCGCGGAAAGCTTCGAGCTGTTCGGTGGGGGAGGTCATGACTTTTGCCACTGCTTCGGGTCCAGCGCGAGTGTGGCCACCACTGCGCCAAAGCCAAAGGCCATCAGGATGCCACCATAGGCGCTCACGCTGCCCAGATAGACGAATTCCAGGATCAGCCCTGCCAAGATGAACAAGGACATCACCGCGCGCACCACAAGCAGGCGCATCCGCGTGATGCTCAGGAGTTCAGTGTTGTCGCTCACTTCTTCTTCCCCCCTGGAAGACCCGGAAGTCCGCCGCCGCCGGCACCGCCGGGCAGGCCCGGGAGGCTCCCGCCTGCACCACCAAGCCCGCTGAGACCGCCGGGGGGCATACCGCCCGGCATGCCGCCGCCCATGCCACCCATTGCGCCCATCAGGCCTTTCATGCCGCCGCGGCCCATCTTCTTCATCATGCCGGCCATCTGCTTGTGCATCTTCATCAGGCGGTTGACGTCCTGCACACTCACCCCCGCGCCGGCGGCGATGCGCTTGCGGCGCGAGGCATTGAGCAGGGCCGGCTTGCGGCGCTCCTCGCGCGTCATGGAGGAGATGATGGCTTCCTGGCGCAAGAGGGTCTTGTCATCCACGCCCGAGGCATCCATGGCCTGTTTGGCCTTTTTCGCGCCGGGCAGCATGCCCATGATGCCGCCGAGGCCGCCCATTTTCTGCATCTGGCGAAGCTGGTCGGCGAGGTCTTCCAGGTCGAACTCGCCTTTGCGCATCTTCTTCGCCATGCGCTCGGCTTTTTCCTGGTCGTAATTCTCCGCCGCCTTTTCAACGAGCGAGACAATGTCGCCCTGGCCGAGAATGCGGCCCGCGACGCGCTTGGCGTCAAAAGCTTCGATCCCGTCGAGTTTTTCGCTGACACCGAGAAACTTGATCGGCAGGCCGGTCACTGCGCGCATGGAAAGCGCCGCGCCGCCGCGCCCGTCGCCATCCATCCGGGTGAGCACCAGGCCGGTCAGCGGCAGGCGTTCATGGAAGCGCTTGGCGGTCTCTACCGCGTCTTGCCCTGTCAGAGAGTCAGCCACCAGCAGGGTCTCGGACGGGTCGGCAATGGCGGCGATCTCGGCCGCCTCATTCATCATCTGCTCGTCGATGGAGGTCCGGCCGGCGGTATCGAGGATGAGCACGTCATGGCCGCCGAGTTTGGCGGCCTGAATGGCGCGTTTTGCGATGTCGGCGGGCAGCTGGCCGGCGATAATGGGCAGCGCGGTGACGCCTTCGCCGGCCTGGTCAGCCAGGATGGCGAGCTGCTCCATGGCCGCCGGGCGGCGCACGTCGAGGCTGGCGAGGAGGACTTTCTTCTTCTGCTTGCCGGCAAGGCGGAGGGCGAGCTTGCCCGATGTTGTGGTCTTACCCGAACCCTGCAGGCCGGCCATCATGATGACCGCCGGCGGGCTGTCGATCTTCAGCGTGGTGTCGGCGTCTTCCCCGCCTAGCATCTCAACGAGGCCGTCATGGACGATCTTGATCACTTGCTGGCCGGGCTTCACCGCGCGGATTACTTCCTCGCCGACGGCGCGCTCGCGCACCTTCTCGATGAAATCCTTGACCACGGGCAGGGCGACATCGGCTTCCAGAAGCGCCACGCGGATCTCGCGCAGCGCGGCATTGACGTCCTTTTCCGACAGGGCACCGCGCCCGGTCAGTCCGTCGAATATGCCGCCGAGGCGGTCTGATAGCGCGTCAAACATCGCGTCCTTGCTCCTTTGCCTGCCTAGAGATTTCCAAGGTAGGCACTGTTGACCTGCGCACAAACCTCAAGCGCCCCGCTGAGCGACACTTCGCCGGGCGGGGGACCTCGCCTGGCTCCTTGCCTTGTTTCCCGAACGATCCTGAAGGATCGCGATGAAACGGGCTCAAGGCTGCTGTCCTGGTCAAGGCGCGCTTGTCAGATTGCGCGAGATGTAAGCGCGCCTAGAAGCACACTTGCCCTGTGGAATCAAGAGATGTCCCTGCCAGCATCCCGGCGCAGCTCACGCGCGGTCTGGATGCGCTGCAGGGCAATTTCGGCTTCATTGCGCAGCATGGCATGGAGGGCGACATCGGCCCAGCCGCCGCCGGCGAGCCGGAAATAGGAGCGCAGCACGCCTTCCTGTTTTGCGCCGAGCCGCTCTATGGCGCGGATCGCCGAACGCGCATCGGCGGGGATCACCCAGCCGACCCGCTTGGCGCCCCAGTCCAGTGCGCGGCGGATCATGAGGGCCTGGGAGGCCTGGAAATAGCCCTTCCCGCGCGCTTCCTCGGTGTACCAGAAATTGGTGATGCGCACCCGGCGGTGAGTGCGGTTGATATAGTCGAAATCCACCACGCCGGCGAAGGCATTGTCGCTCTGCTGGAACATGGTGAAGCCGACCAGTTCCCCGCGCCGCTGCAGGTTGCAGACATGGGCGGCATAGGCGTCGGCGGACTTGCCGGTCGGGATGTCCGGCATCCAGGACCACATGGCTTCGACCGCGCCGGATTCCTTCAGATAGTCCACATGGGACTGTTCGAAGGGCTCCAGCCTGACCAGATCGTCTTCAAGCCCAGGCGCATGGAGGTTCATGCATGGGAAACTAGGTCAGAACGAGCTGTGTGCAACGAAAAAGCGCCAGTCTTTTTCCGGTATCCATGGCCTCGACCGTGGCGTCCCAGACCTGAGTCGTCCGTCCCACATGGATGGGAGCGGTCACAGCGCGAATGCGGCCCTCACGGACAGTTGAAAAGAAGTTGGACTTCAGCTCGATCGTGGTGAAGCCCTGACCTTCGCGCAGATTGGCGGTGGTGGAGAAGCCGGCGGCCGTATCGGCCAGTGTCACCACGGTGCCGGCATGCAGGAAGCCATTGGGCGCCATGTGATGGGGACGGACATCGAGGGCTAGGACAAACCGGTCCCTGGCGATCTCTTCGACCTCAATACCGAGATGATCCGGCAACGAGCCCTTGAAGCGCGCATTGAACAGGGCTGGCTCCAGCGCCTCGTCGGGGATGAGATAGGCCATGGCGGGTCTCCTGATGTGCGGCTGGAAATAGGAAGCCGGGCGGCGGTTTCCCAGCGCCCGGCCCCAATGACCTCGCGTCAGTTCGGCCCGTGACTTCGCGTCAGGCTCAGGCCGCAGCGATTTCCGCCGCCATCACGCGCGAGACGGCGTTGACCACCGCGCCGATGCGGATGGAGGCCTGGATCTGCTCGCTGGTCATGCCGTGCTTGCGCAGGACCCCTTCATGGGAATCCAGGCACATGCCGCAGCCGTTCACCGCCGAGATGGCTGTGCAGTAAAGCTCGAAATCGGCCTTCTCGATGCCCGGTGCGCCGATGACATTCATCCGCAGCTTGGCCGGCAGGGTGGCGTAGACCTCGTTGGAGATGAGGTGCGTGGCGCGGTAATAGACATTGTTCATGCCCATGATCGCGGCGGCGGCCTTGGCGGCATTGATGGCTTCCGGGCTGAGCTTGCCATCCACTTCGCCATTGATGGCCTTGACCACATCGGGCTGGCCAACGGCATAGGCGCAGGCGAGATAGCAGCCATATTTCTGCTGGTCGGTGAGGATGGTCTCGTTCAGCAGCGAACCGAGATTGAGTTTCAGGTCCTTGGCATAGTCGGGCAGGGCCGACTTCAGGGTGTCGATGGACATCCTCTAGTTTCCTTTTTCGTGAATTCGGATCGCCTCATCGATCAGGCGTTTGAATTGGGAGCGATTCTTCCGAGCATACCGAAGTGCCATCCGATCCACCCAGTCGGGTAAGTTTTGGCCGGCATTGAACTCTTCGATTTGGATGTTGTCATTACAGGCATATCCAAGGTCATAGGTGGCCGCGATATAGGCGCCATCGAGCGGGTGTGGCTCTTCATCGTACACTTCGAGCCATACTTGGCGGTCATGTCCAACGGCCTGTGCAACCAGCACAAGATTGGCAATCGGGGCCATCTCCATTTGACGAAAGGCAAAAATAACATCCGCAACTTGGGGTTTGAGATTGAATAGAGCTTGGTTTAGGCCGCCATTCAGCACATTCCCGTGGAAGTTCATCGCCAAACTGAATGCGTGCTCTTCAGGCGAACTTGCATAATCCAACGCGCACACCAGCGGGTCTGGCAGACGTGGACGATCCTTAAGTGGGTCGAACATGTTTTCCCCCAATCACCTGCCCGCGACATTGCACGGGCAGGCGGTGGGAAGAAACCTTTTAAGCGGCCAGCACTTCGCCGCCGACCGGGCGGTTGCACGGGCACAGCTCGTCGGTCTGAAGCGCGTCGAGCACGCGCAGGGTGTCCTGCGGGTTGCGGCCGACATTCAGGTTGGTGACGTAGACGTGCTGGATGACATTGTGCGGATCGACGACATAGGTCGCGCGATAGGCCACGCCTTCTTCCGGGTTGCGCACGCCAAGGCCATCGACGAGCGAGCCGTTGGTGTCGGCAAACTGCCAGATCGGCAGGTTGGCGAGATCGGCATGATCGCGGCGCCAGGCCAGCTTGGTGAACTCATTGTCGGTCGAGCCGCCGATGACGACTGCGTCGCGGTCTTCGAACTCACCGGCCAGGCGAGCGAACTCGGCAATCTCGGTCGGGCACACGAAGGTGAAGTCCTTCGGGTAGAAGAAGATGACCTTCCACTTGCCTTCGAAGCTGTCGGCGGTGATGGGCTCGAAGGCGCTTTCGCCGTTTTCTTCATGATACATGAATTTCGGCTTCACGCCGGTGATTTTGAAGTCGGGAAGCTTATCGCCAATACCGAGCATGTGGGGAACTCCTGGAGGAAGAATGTTGCGAGTGAACTGTACGCCTTATTGCAGCATACGTTCCCTAGGTGCTGCGGTGCGACATTGGAAGCAAATTGATATTCTACGAATGAGGTATAGATTATCTCTATGCATATGCCGACGCTTCGACAGCTCCAGTTTTTTGACGCCCTGGCCCGGACGGGATCCTTCTCGCGGGCGGCGGAAACCTGCCATGTGACCCAGCCCACCCTGTCGGCTGCGATCAAGGAACTGGAGGCGCTCCTGCAGGTCCAGCTTGTCGAACGCGAGGCGCGCGGGGCATCGCTGACCCATGCTGGCGAGGAGGTGGCCGCCCGCGCCCGGACAGTGCTGGCCGAGACGCAGGACCTGGTCGCCGCCGCTCATGAGGCCGGCAAGCCGCTCTCGAGCGCGTTCCGGCTCGGCGCCATTCCCACCGTCGCGCCTTATGTTCTGCCCAAGATCCTGCCCAAGCTGCGCGAGGCCTATCCGGACCTGAAGCTTTATCTGCGCGAGGACATGACCGAGCGCCTTCTGGAAGGCGTGCGCGCGCGCGAGCTGGACGCGGCGCTGATCGCGCTGCCCTGGGATGCGCCGGGCATTGAGACCGAGCCGCTCGCCGAGGACGAGTTTCTCTTCATCGCGCCGAAATCCCACCCGCTGGCGGCCAAGAACGGGCTCGATCCGGAGGATCTCGCGGAGGCAGATGTGCTGTTGCTGGAAGACGGCCACTGCCTGCGCGACCATGCCCTGTCGGTGTGCTCGCTGCCCACACGGGCGAAATCCACCGAGGTGTCGGCGACCTCGCTTCAGACGCTGGTGCATATGGTAGCGGGCGGGCTCGGCGTGTCGCTGGTGCCGCGCCTTGCCGCCGATGCCGGCGTGACGGCGGGCACCGATGTCAGCCTGCGGCCCTTCACCCATCCTCTGATCGGGCGCACCATCGGCCTCGCCTGGCGGGCCGGCTCGCCGCGCAAGGGCGAGGCCCGGCTGATCGGCGAGGTTGTCCGCGAGTCGCTCAAGGGCGGTCTTGTTCCCGTGTAAGCGGGCAGATCTGCCAGGCGGTGTAGGCATCGGAAAAGCTGGTCGGCAGTATCTGGCAGCCCGGGGCTGCAATCGACAGATCCGGATGGCGCGCACGGACGGCTTCCAGCGCCATTTCGGCGGTGTAGGCATCATAAACGGCGGTCGCATCGTCGCGCCCGATGCGCCGGGGCCAGCAATGGATCAGATAGATCGGCCCGGCCTGGGCCTCGATCGCCGCATCGATGCGCGGGCGGTAGTTCTCCAGGAAGGGCTCGCTCCAGTCCTGCGGGTCGATATGGGTGATCCGCGCTTCGGGGAAAGCGGTGGTGGTGAAGGCAGCCGGGAACTCGCTTGCGATCAGGATCAGCGCGTCGTCATAGTCGAACATTTCCGGGCGTTCGATGCTGACATAGGGTTCGGTGGCGCTCTTCCAGGACATGCGGCGCGTGGTTTCCGGCGAGATGGTCAGCACCAGTAGAGCGGTAACCCCGCCAGTCAGAAGCACTCCCGCGAGCCCTTTCGGCCAGGCGAGGCCGAGGCTCTGCAGCAGGGTCCAGGCCATCAGCGGCGCCAGCAGCCAGGCCGCCAGCGCATAGCGCATGATCGCAAACAGGCCGAGCCAGACGAAGATTAGCACCAGAAGGCTCACAGCCAGCGCCAGGCCGGCGCGCTCGGGCGCGTCATGCGTGCCGCGCAGGAATTGCCGCGCCCGGCCGACCATACCCAGAGCGGCGAGATAGCCGATGCCGAGGCGCAGGTCGCGGACCGGGGTCTCGTTGATCAGGAGGCCATTCCAGGATGCAAGGACCGGACGCCAGATCGTTTCGCCGATCGAGCCGGGCAGGTAGCGTGTGTCGCGCGCGGCCTCCAGCGGGGCTTCCGCGCCAGGAAAGAGACCGGCGAACATGGGATAGACCGGATTGGCGAACTCCTGCCAGAGTACCCACATCCATGGGCCCGCCAAGGCGAGAAAAGCGATGAGACCCGCGCCGGCGGCGATGAGTCCATGGCGCAGGCGCGCGCTCCAGCCGGGCGCCAGGATCAGAACGAAGACGGCAAAGGCCGGCACATAGATGAGGTTGGTGAGCTTCAGGCCCGCCGCGCCGCCGACCAGAAGCGCGCCGAGGGCGAGAGATTTCAGGCTTACCTGCCCGCCTGCGTCACGCGCCAGGACAAGCCACAGGCCGGTGATAAATGCCAGCGCGCCGAGATGGTCGTTGCGGATCGAGGCGAAGCTCGACCAGGCCGGGGCGCAGATGCAACCCAAAGCGGCGACAAACAGCGCGCCCTGCCAGCCCAGTGGCGCGCCGAGCACGCGCGACAGGCGGCGGGTCAGCCCGTGGAGTGCAGGCAGCAATGCGCCCTGTACAAGGCCAAGCAGGAAAGCCACCGCGGGGCCGGGCAGGTGTTCGATCAGCCACCAGACAAGGACATTCCAGGCTGGGTTCAGAAAGCTGTGCATCTCCGCCGGGGCGAGGTCGTGGTGCAGGCGCCCGTGCAGCGCCGACCAGCCATTGTGGAGATGGTAGTGCATCACGTCGAAGCCGGCATCGCGCGGCCAGATGGCCGAGAGCGCGCCGAAGGCAAGGAACCAGGCCGCCCAGGCCAGGCGCGCCTGTCGAGACGCGCTTGCATCCTGCCCGCGCATGTCCGAAACACCGCGCGATGTCATCGCCTGAGACCAAACCATTACGCACCTTTGGCCGCCGAGCGGGGCGGCCCCTGTCTGCCAGACAACAGAGTTTGGTTGAGAACCTGTTGCCGCGCCTGAAGGTGCCGGTGGTGGACGATGTGGAGATCGCGTCGGATGCACTGTTTCCGGAGGCGTCCGAGATCTGGCTTGAGATCGGCTTTGGCGGCGGGGAACACTTGGCTGGCCAGGCCGCGCGTCACCCGGATGTGGGGTTCATCGGATGCGAGCCCTTCATCGACGGCGTTGCCAAGCTGCTGACAGCGATCGAGGAAGACGGCCTCTCCAATATCCGCCTGCATGACAGTGATGCGCGCGAGGTGATCGCCGCCCTGCCATATGCCTGCCTCTCGCGCGTTTTCATCCTGTTCCCGGACCCGTGGCCGAAGGCGCGCCATCACAAGCGGCGTATCCTCCAGCCGGAATTTCTCGATGCCCTCGCCCGCATCCTGAAGTCCGGCGCGCGGGTGCGTTTTGCCACCGATGTGCGCTCCTATGCCGACCATGCGCTGGAGGTGTTTCTCGCCGATCCGCGCTATGACTGGCAGGTCGGGCGCGCCGATGACTGGCGCACTCCGCCGAGCGACCATCTGACAACCCGTTATGAGTCAAAGCGTTTGGGCGATATCGCGCCGGTCTGGTTCGATTTCTCTGTGAAGGGCGGCGGGCAGGCTGCCTCCTGAGTGCGGAACCGTCACCGATTGAAACTGGGGTCCCGACCCTGGCGTCCCGACGGGATTCCCCGACCGCGCGAAGCCGGTAATTCTGCGATGGACGCGAATTCCCGCGGAGGGCATTGATTTGTCAGAGTGCAGACTGTCGCGAACCGACATTACACTTCCAATCGTCTTTTCGCTTGATTGATGTGTGAGCAGGGAATTGCCGAATCCGCTTGACGCTAGGTTGTGCACATGCGCATGTCAGGGGCATCGAATACGGTCGGTCTGAATGCCAAGACCCCGTCGGACCGACGGTATGCTGACTTCCCCCCTCCGTATCGAAGACCCCGCGACCGCTTGCATGGTGCAGGCATATCGGCGCGGACAGACTATGGAAGGGTCCCATTATGGCGACCGGCAAGGTAAAATGGTTTAACGACCAAAAAGGCTATGGCTTCATCAAACCCGATGAAGGTGGCCAGGACATTTTCGTCCACATCTCGGCGGTGGAGCGCTCCGGCCTTCGCTCGCTGCAGGAAGATCAGGCGATCCAGTATGAGCTCTATACTGATGAGCGCCGGGGCAAGACCTCCGCGGTGGATCTGAAAATCCTCTAGACTGCGCACCGGCGGCGGAAATGGGGGTGACAAGCGCTCACTTTCTGCCTATCTAGGCGGCAAGTCGAAACATATCGGCGGCGGTTCCGGGAACGGGGCCGCCGCTTTTGTTTATCTCGCCCCCCAGGCAAAACCGCTAATGATCGCACAAACGCAGCAGGAAAAACGTATTCTCGCGCTCGCGGAGCCCCTCGCTGAAGAGATGGGCCTGGAGATCGTGCGTGTGCGCATGACCGGCGGACGGCGCCCGGGCCTGCAGATCATGCTCGACCGGGCCGGCGGGACGCTCGCCGATGTCGAGGACTGTGCGAATTTTTCCCGCGCGCTCTCGCCGGCGCTCGATGCCGAAGACCCGATCTCGGGCGCCTTCGTGCTGGAGATTTCCACGCCCGGTATCGACCGCCCGCTCACCCGCCCCGGCGATTTCGCCCGCTGGGAGGGTCATCTGGCGAAGGTGGAACTCGCCATGCCGCTCGACGGCCAACGCCGGTTTCGTGGCGTCATCCTTGGCGAGGATGCGGCTGGCGTGCATCTGGAAATGGAAGGCGAGGTGGAACTCACCGCCGGGGTCCACGAGATGACCAGGGCCAGCCTGGTGCTGACCGACGCGCTGATCGACGAGGCCGCCGCCCGCGGGGGCCTGCCGCCCCAGCCCGATGATGACGAGTTTGCCGGTTTCGAAACAGACGAGACCGAAGATGAAGACAGTGACGATAAAGAAGAAAACGGAGCCGCGTCATGAGTACAGTCGGAGTATCGGCCAACCGGCTTGAAATCCTCCAGATCGCCAAGGCGGTGGCTGAGGAAAAAGCTATCGACAAGTCCATCGTCATCGAGGCGATGCAGGAGGCCATCGAGAAGGCCGCCAAGTCGCGCTATGGCCAGGACCATGATATCCGCGCGATCATCGATCCGGAAACCGGCGAGCAGTCGCTCTGGCGCATTCAGACCGTGGTCACCGACGCCGAGATTGAGGACGAGGTTCAACAGATTACGCTGACCGATGCCAGGAAGCTCGATGCCAGCCTGGAGCTCGGCGACGAGATCAAGGAAGAGCTCCCGCCCTTCGATTTCGGCCGCGTCGCCGCGCAGACCGCCAAGCAGGTGATCATGCAGAAGGTGCGCGATGCCGAGCGCGAGCGCCAGTTCAACGAATACAAGGACCGCGAAGGCGAGATCATCAACGGCGTCGTCAAGCGCGTGGAATATGGCCATGTGATCGTCGATCTCGGCCGCGCCGAGGCGATCATCCGCCGCAATGACGGTATTCCGCGCGAGAATTTCCAGCCGAACGACCGCGTGCGCGCCTATCTCTACAAGGTCTCGCGCGAAGTGAAGGGCCCGCAGATCTTCCTCTCGCGCGCCCATCCGGACTTCATGATCCGCCTGTTCGCCCAGGAAGTGCCTGAGGTCTATGAAGGCACCATCGAGATTAAGGCCTGCGCCCGGGACCCGGGCTCGCGCGCCAAGATCGGCGTGTTCTCCAACGACAATTCCATCGACCCGGTGGGTGCCTGTGTCGGTATGCGCGGCGCGCGCGTGCAGGCCGTGGTGTCGGAACTTTCCGGCGAGAAGATCGACATCATTCCGTGGAGCCATGACGAGGCGACCTTCATCGTCAACGCCCTGCAGCCCGCGGAAGTCTCCAAGGTGGTGCTCGACGAGGATGAGCAGCGCGTGGAAGTCGTCGTCGCCGACGATCAGTTCCCGCTCGCCATCGGGCGGCGCGGCCAGAATGTGCGGCTCGCCTCCCAGCTCACCGGCTGGCAGATCGACCTGATCACCGAGACGGCTGATTCCGAGCGCTACCAGAAGGAATTCCAGGAGCGCACCGAGCTCTTCATGCAGGCGCTCGATGCCGATGAGACCCTGGCCCAGCTGCTGGCCTCGGAAGGCTTTGAGTCAGTGGAAGAGATCGCGTATGTCGCGCCGGAAGACTTCATCCAGATTGAGGGCTTCGACGAGGATGTCGCCGACGAGATCCAGGAGCGCGCCCGCGAATACCTGGAAAAACTCGCCATCGAGCAGGACAATCGCCGCCGCGAACTGGGCGTGGAAGACGCCGTCATGGAACTGCCGGGCATGACGCCGGGCTTTGCCGTGAAACTCGGCGAGGAAGGCGTGAAGTCGGTCGAAGACGTTGCCGGCCTCGTGCCCGACGACATTACCGGCTATCGCGAACCGGGCCCGGACGGCAAGCCGGTCTGGGTCGAAGGCATCCTGAAGAAGGGCGAAATGCGCAAGGATGACGCCCAGCTCTTCATCATGCGCACGCGCGTGACCGCCGGCTGGATCGAGCAGAAGGATCTTGAGGCGCTGGAAGCGGAAATGGCTGCCGCGCAGCTCGGCGAGGAAATGAACCTCACCGATGAAGAAAAAGCCCTGCTCGCCCTCGGCGAACTGGGCAGCGGCGACAACGATGCCGGCGAAACCCAGGATGTGTTCGCCGAGATGGACGAGGCCGAACTGGAAGCGGCGGCCGAGGATCTGGATTTCGATCTGGAAGCCCTGGCCGAGCTTGGGGAGGCGGATGATTCCGACGAGCGCGAATGATCCCCGCCCCGGTCCGGATGGACTAGAGACGGCAGATCCGAGCTCTGGCCGGCGCCCCGCAAGGGGCGGCGATCCGGAGCGCGAATGCGCCGTCACGCGTGAAAAGCGTCCGCAATCGGACATGATCCGCTTCGTCCGCGCGCCGGACGGAACGGTCATGGCCGACCTGGCCGGCAAGCTGCCCGGCCGCGGGGTCTGGATCAGCGCCGACCGCGCCAGCGTCACCGCGGCGGTGGAGAAGGGCGTTTTCTCGCGCCGTTTCAAGGCCGCCTCGAAGGCGAGCCCGGAGCTGGTCGAGGAAATCGAGCGCCGCCTGACCGAGCGGTGCCTGGGGCTTTTCGGCCTTGCCAAGAAGTCCGGCATACTTGTCATCGGTTTCGATCAGGTGCGCGCGAGCCTGCGAAAGGCGCGGCCGGCCTGGTTGATCGAAGCAGCTGACGGTGCGTCCGATGGGCGGGAGAAGGTGTACTCTCTGGCAAAGGCCCTATATGGGGATGTGAAAGTGGCTGGCGCATTGTCGTCAGCTGAATTGGGCATGGCCTTGGGGCGGCGTGGTGTGGTACACGCTCTCCTTCAACCGGGCCCGCTGGTTAACAGCTGGCAGGTCGCCTATCGGCGGCTGGTTGGATTTCGGCCTTCGCCTGAAGATCACTGGTTCTCGGCTGGCGATCCGTAATGGCAATCCGGTATGCACGGTGCATACTGGCAGATCTGAATATTGGTGCGTATGAGCGACACGAAAGACAAAGGCGGGCGTAAACCCCTCACGACTTCCCGGGGAGCCGGCACGGTGAAGCAAAGCTTCAGCCATGGCCGGTCCAAGCAGGTTGAAGTCGTGACCAAGAAGAAGAAACGCGTGGTGACGCCAGGAGGCGCCGGCGGCGGTGGCTCCGCTGGCGGCGGTCGCGGTGGCAAACCGCCTGTGTCTTCTTCCGATGGCGGTGGCTCCTCCAAGCGTGCGGCGCTGGCGAAGAAACTCGGCATCACCGAGGCCGAACTGATCGCGCGCCAGAAAGTCCTGCTCCAGCGCAAGGCCCAGGAAGAGGTCCGCAAGGCTGAGACGGAAAAGGCCGAGGAGGCCCAGGCCCGGCTGCGCAATGAGCAGGAGAAAAAACTCCAGGAAGAAAAAGAGCGCGAAGAAGCCGAAGCCCGTCGCAAGGCCGAGGAAGAACGCCGCAAGGTCGAGGAAGCCGAAGCGCGCAAGCGCGACGCCGAGAAACCGCGCGGCAATGCGCGCGGCGCCAAGCCGGCTGCGCGCACTGACGCCCCGGCCGCCGATGCCCCGCCGGACCCGTCTGCGCTGGAAGCGGCCGGTGGCCGTGTGAAGCGCAGCAAGGGCGGCGGTGGTCCCGGCGGGCGCAATGATGATCGCGAACGCTCGGGCGGAGCGCGCTCGCGCGGCGGATCTGAGCGTCGCCGCGGCAAGCTCACCATCGCGACCGCACTGGGCGATGATGGCGACCGCCAGCGCTCGCTCGCCTCGGTACGCCGGGCCCGTGAGCGCGAACGCGAACGTCGCACCGGCGGTGGCTCGGACACTCACGAGAAAGTGTCGATCGAGGTCACCCTGCCGGAAACCATCACCCTTCAGGACCTTGCGGGCCGTATGAACGAGCGCGTCGGCGACGTGGTGAAGTTCATGATGCAGCAGGGCGAGATGATGCGCGGCAACGACATCATCGATGCCGACATGGCCGAACTGATCGCCTCGGAATTCGGACACACGGTGAAGCGCGTGTCGGAATCGGATGTGGAGATCGGCCTGGAAGGCGAAGAGGACAGCGATGCGGACCTGAAACCCCGCGCGCCGGTCGTCACCATCATGGGCCATGTCGACCACGGCAAGACCTCGCTGCTGGATGCCATGCGCGAGACCGATGTGGTCTCCGGCGAGGCCGGCGGCATCACCCAGCATATCGGCGCCTACCAGGTCTCCAACGAGGCCGGCGACAAGATCACTTTCATCGATACGCCCGGTCACGCGGCCTTCTCGGCCATGCGGGCGCGCGGCGCGAACATCACTGATATCGTGATCCTGGTCGTGGCCGCCGATGATGGCGTCATGCCGCAGACCATCGAGGCCATCAATCACGCCAAGGCGGCCGGTGTGCCGATGATCGTGGCGGTGAACAAGATCGACAAGCCCGATGCCAACGCCCAGAAAGTGCTGACTGAACTGCTCCAGTATGATGTGCAGGTCGAGGCCATGGGCGGTGAAGTGCAGGCGGTTGAGGTCTCCGCTCTGGAGAAACTCGGCCTGGATACCTTGTCTGAGGCCATCACGCTGCAGGCGGAACTGCTCGAACTGAAAGCTAACCCGGACCGGGTGGCTGACGGCACCGTGGTGGAAAGCCAGCTCGACAAGGGCCGTGGCCCGGTGGCGACGGTTCTGGTGAAACGCGGCACACTCCAGCGCGGCGACATCGTCGTGGCCGGCATCCAGTGGGGCAAGGTGCGCGCTCTGAACAACGAGCGCGGCAAGCAGGTTCCCGAAGCCGGCCCGTCCGTGCCGGTGGAAGTGCTGGGCCTTGATGGCGCGCCCGAGCCGGGTGAGCCCTTCTATGTGGTTGGCACAGAGGCCCGCGCTCGCGAAATCACCGAATATCGCATCCGCCAGAAACGCCAGAAGGCCGGCAAGGCCTCGGTGGCCGCACGCGCCTCGCTCGACCAGCTGATGAACAAGCTGAAGGACGGCGCGGTGGAAGCCGCCGAACTGCCCCTGGTTATCAAGGCCGATACGCAAGGTTCGGTCGAGGCCATTTCCCAGGCGGTGGAGAAACTTTCCACCGAAGAGGTCAAGGCCAATGCCATTCACGGCGCGGTCGGCGGTATCTCCGAATCCGATGTGCTGCTGGCCCAGTCCTCCGGTGCGCCGATCATCGCGTTCAATGTCCGCGCCAACAAGCAGGCCCGGGAACTGGCCGAGAAAGAAGGCGTGGAGATCCGCTACTATTCGATCATCTATAACCTGATCGATGATGTGAAGGATGCCTTGTCCGGCCTGCTTGCGCCGGAACAGCGCGAGACCTTTATCGGCTATGCCGAGATCCTGGAGGTGTTCAACATCACCCGCGTTGGCAAGGTGGCCGGCTGCCGCGTGACCGAAGGTGTTGTGCGGCGCGGCTGCGGCGTGCGCCTGCTGCGCGACGATGTGGTGATCCACGAGGGCAACCTGAAAACGCTCAAGCGTTTCAAGGACGAGGTGGCCGAGGTCTCCTCCGGCATGGAATGCGGCATGGCCTTCGAGAAATACGAAGACATCCGCGAAGGTGACCGGATCGAGTGTTTCACCGTCGAGGAAATCGAGCGTCGCCTGGAATAGGCCCGCCGAAATCCCCATCGAAACTTTCCTTAATTCCCGGCAATCCCACCCGATTGCCGGGAATTGCATATATCGCCTCAACCAAACCGAAATGCCGATGCGGTAAGCCTGATCCCAGTGTTATCAGTTCCGGCCCGGGGCCGGTGAAAGGGCGAAGTTGAGCGCACCCGTCACCATTTCCGGCGACCTGTCCCCTGCAGATCTGAAACGCCTCACCCGTCTCGCACGCCGCTCCACGGTCGGCCCCACGGCGACCTATTATGCCGGCGTCACCGCGCCGGTGATCTCCGCTGCCGTGGCGATCTTCGGCAAGACCGCGTTCCAGGCGCTGGCCCTGCCGGCCTACTGGGTCTTCATGTTCTCCGCGATCATGGCGGCGGCGGCCGGGATTGTCTGGTATCTTATCTTCATGCGCTGGTCCTATCGCCACTCCGTTGGGCGCGGTGCGGAACTTACCGAGCCGACCGAGATCTCGGCGGGGCCGGACTATATCTCGGTACGCCGTGGGCCGATCGAGACCCGGATCGGCTGGGAGGCGGTACGCGCGGTACATGTCAGACGCGGCTATGTCGCCGTGATGGCCGACGGGGCGGACGCTCTTGTGATCCCCAATCGCTGGTTCGGACGGGACAAGCTGGCGCGAAAAACATTCCAGGAGTGCCTCAGCGCTCGCGGAGCGGCCTAAGCTGACCTATATGGGATGAATGCCCCGACGCCCGAAAAACAATCCTGCCGGCAAGCCACCCTCCCAGCGCCAGCTGCGCGCGGGCGAACTGGTGCGCCATGCCCTTGTCGACATCCTCTCGCGTGAGGAGTTCCGCGATCCGGAACTCGATGGCGTGTCGGTGACTGTCGGCGAGGTGCGCTGCTCGCCGGACCTGAAGCACGCCACGGTCTTCTGCGCGCCGCTGGGCGTGGATGAGGAAGACCGGCGCGATGCGGTGACCGAAGCGCTCAACCGCGCCTCGCGGTTCTTGCGCGGCCGGCTGGGGCGCGAGATCGACATGAAGTTTACCCCCGAGCTGCACTTCGTGTCCGACGACAGCTATGACGAGGCCGCCGCGATCGATCGCCTCCTCGACAGCGACCGCGTACGTCGCGATACGCGATAACTGCAACTCGCGCTCGCCTTTCAGGCGAATTGCCTCTTAGATTTAGTCGAAATCCCACGTTTAACCCCCCGGTGGGCGGCTTTTCGCCGTGTCATTGCTGGGGTATTTGCTAGAGTATTCAAAGCAGGGGACAGGGCATGGACCGGCTGAAACTGGATCAGACTGGCGCGCGGCGCGGCGTGCTGTATCGCCACTCATTGCAGATGGGCGATGATACGGTGACTCTCGAAAACGTCGCCACCATGGCGATCGAGGATGAAAGCTTCCAGCCTTACAAGACCCCGAAGAATCGGCAGGCGACCGGCCTTTGGACCGGGCTCGCGCTGATCCTCTTCCTTGTTTCGATGATTGCCTTTGCCGTCACAGCAGGTGGCGGGGGGCTTGTGTCTGTGGCGGGCCTGATCGCCATTGTGTCGCTGATCGTTTGCCTGGTCTCGGCCTGGTTCGCGATCCGTCTGGTGCTCGCGATGAACCGGGTGGAGGACTTCCACCGCCTGCGCATCGGCGCCTCCGATGGCCGTCAGCTGACTCTGGTCGATGATAATCGCACCGTGCTGGAAAACATTCGCGACACGATCCGCAACAAGATCGACACCAATGACTTCGAAACCGAAGGCGTTTTCGATCTTGATACCGACACGGTGAAACTGAGCACCGATCCGGAGCCCGAGCCCGACGCCGATCCGGAAGAGATCGTGCGCGAGGCCTGGTCGGTCCCGGATGCCGAGGCGGCGGATGAACCGGAGACGAATGAAGCCGAGGAAGCCACCGAGCCGGACTTCGAGCCCGAAGACGAGATTGTCCTCGGCGAAGACGACGACAAGGAACTGGAAGAAAAGCTGGCCGCGCTGCTCAAGGGCGAAGACGCCAAGGCCGACTAGCCGCTCAGAAGCCGGCGCCCGGCTGGGCGAGATAGGCGTCCTCCTCCGGCGTGTTCTTGCGCCCCAGCGCGGCGTTGCGGTGGGGGAAGCGCCCGAACTGGTCGATCACCTCTTTGTGCCTGTGGGCATAATCCAGCGTGTTCTCGGCGAAAGCCTTGAATTCCGGTCGCGCGGTGCTCACCAGCTTTTCCATCAGCTGCACGCACAGAGCCTGGTCGGCGACGCGTTCGGAATGCTCCAGTGGCAGGTAGAAGAAGACCTGCTCGACCTCGGTCAGCTCCTCATCGACATGGCTGAGCAGGCCATCCTTGACCAGCCCCAGCGCCATCCGGTCATAGCCGAAGGCGCGCGCCGTGCCGCGATGGATATTGCGAGGGAACTGATCCAGCGTGATGACGGCAGCCAGTCGTGAACGGGCGCCGCGGGCGGCCCAGTCATCCATCAGGCCGACAGCCAGCGCCTCGATCGTGTCGGCAAAACGCGCGGCGATTTCCCGGTCGGCCTCGTCGGACTTGCCGAACCAGAGCTTCATGCCCTTGTCGAGCTGGCTGGCATCATGGGTGGTCGGGCCGATCCAGAAAGCCAGCACCTCGTCGGGGGTTGCAATGCTCATTTGTCTCGCCTCGCCAGTACCATGTAGTTCACGCCGGTATCGCCCGACAGGCGCCAGCTATCGCTGATTGGGGAATAGCTGATGCCCTGAGGCGGCTCAGGGGAAAGGCCAGCGCTCGCCAGCGCATCGGTGACGGTATCCGGCTTGAGGAATTTCGACCAGTCATGGGTCCCGCGTGGCAACCAGCCGAGCACATATTCCGCGCCCACCACAGCCAATGCGAAAGCCTTCGGCGTCTTGTTCAGCGTGGCGACCAGCATCATGCCGCCCGGGGCGACGAGCCCCGCCGTGTCGGTGAGGAAGGCGCCAGGATCGGCGACATGCTCGACCACTTCAAGGTTGAGCACGATGTCATAAGGGCCCTCGCCGGCCTCGATCAGTTCCTCGGCCGTGCCGGCGCGATAGTCAATCTCCAGCCCGCTTTGTTCGGCATGGGTGAGCGCGGTCTTGATATTGGCCTCCGACGCATCCACGCCCGTGACCGTCGCGCCCAGCCGGGTCATCGGCTCGCTGACAAGACCACCACCGCAACCGATATCAAGCAGGGTGAGGCCTCTCAGGGGCTGGCGTGCGGTATCGTCCAGTCCAAAATGGGCCACGGCGGCTTGGCGAATATAGTTCAGGCGCACCGGGTTGAACTTGTGCAGCGGGCGGAATTTGCCCTTCGGATCCCACCAGGCATCGGCCATGGCGGTGAATTTGGCCACTTCATCCGGGTCAAGACTGGGGCGATGCAGGTGGGGAGTGGCTGTCTGACCCATTTGTTTAGTCTTCCTGTTTGCTATAGGCCGCCTGCGCAGCCTAAGAAGGCGCGTTGAACATCAGACATGGGAGGCCGGCGCGAAAGAGCAATGCGGCGAACGGTTCTGAAATTCGGAGGCACCTCGGTGGCCGATCTTGAGCGCATCGCGCATGTCGCCGATCTGGTGGCTGCGCGTGCGGCCAAGGGTGAGCATCTGGCGGTGGTCGTCTCGGCCATGGCCGGTGAGACCAACAAGCTGGTCGGTTATGCCCGTGGTGCGGCGGGCGAGGCGCTGATCTCCGATGGATTTGACGATGAGTATGACGTGGTGGTCAGCTCCGGCGAGCAGGTCACGGCCGGCCTGTTGGCGCTGGCCTTGCGCCGGCGCGGTCTGAAGGCGCGCAGCTGGCTTGGCTGGCAGCTGGAACTGCGCACCAACCCCTCTCACGGGCGCGCGCGCATCCTCGGCTTTGAGGAGTCCGGCCTGCCCGAAGCGGTCGACAGCGGCGAGATCGCCGTGGTCGCCGGTTTTCAGGGCGTGACCGAGGACCGGCGCATCTCGACGCTTGGGCGCGGCGGCTCAGATACCAGCGCGGTGGCCGTGGCTGCAGCGTTGAATGCAGATTGCTGCGATATCTATACCGATGTGGACGGGGTCTACACCACCGATCCGCGGATCGTGTCGAAGGCGCGGCGGATCGAGCGTATCTCGTACGAGGAAATGCTGGAAATGGCCTCGCTTGGGGCCAAGGTGCTTCAGACGCGGTCTGTGGAACTTGCCATGAATCACAATGTTCCTGTCCGGGTGCTGTCGAGTTTTCTTCCCCCGGACGCGCCCAATCCGGGGACTTTGGTTTGTTCGGAGGATGAAATCTTGGAAAAGCAGGTGGTTAGCGGCGTGGCCTATTCGCGCGACGAAGCGAAGGTCACCCTGTTCGGCGTGGCCGACCGACCCGGTGTGTCGGCGCGGATCTTCTCGCTGCTTGCAGCCAAGGGCGTGAATGTGGATATGATTGTCCAGGCGAATGCGCGTGGGGACAAACAGGCCAATATGGTGTTCACCTGCACTGACAGGGACAGCCAGATTGCCAGGGAAGCCTTGAGCGCGCACCAGAAAGAGATTGAATTTGAGCGTCTGGAGGTCAATCGTGACGTGGCCAAGGTCTCGATTATCGGTGTGGGCATGAAAAGCCATACCGGCGTTGCCGAGACCATGTTCCGGGCATTGTATGAAAAGGGAATCAATATCGACGTGATTTCCACGTCCGAGATCAAGATCTCCGTCCTGATCGAGGCCGCCTATACTGAACTGGCCGTGCGCGCCCTGCATACGGCATTTGATCTTGACGCCGCGTAAGTAGCGTCGCCACATCGCGACAGGACATGCCAGAGACCTATTCTGCCCCGCGAATCCTGATGAACCGCCTGCGCCAGATGATGGCCGCGGGCGGCAATGCGGAAGAGCGGCTGGCAAAAGTGGTCAAGCTGGTGGCCGGCACCATGGTGGCCGATGTGTGCTCGATCTATCTGCGCACGCCGGACAACATGCTCGAACTGGTGGCCACCGAGGGGCTCCGGCCCGAAGCGGTCTCGCGTACGCGGCTCGATCTCGATGAAGGCCTGGTCGGCCAGATCGCCATGTCGGCCCAGCCGCTGGCGATCCAGGACGCCCCGCGCCATCCGGCCTTTTCCTATCGCCCGGAAACCGGTGAGGATCCCTATCACGCCTTTCTCGGCGTGCCGATCCTGCGCAGCGGCCGCGTCAGCGGTGTGCTTACCGTGCAGAACCGCACCGAGCGCATCTATGGCGAGGACGAGATCGAGACACTGCAGACCATCGCCATGGTGCTGGCCGAGGTGCTCGCCAACTTGACCGAGCTGCGCAAGGCGGCGCTGGCTGAGGAAAATGGCGGGCGTCCGAGTGCGCTCTCCGGCCGGCCCCTGTGCGGCGGCATCGGCATCGGCAAGGCGGTGTTCCATGACCCGGTCGTGCCGGCAGCGAAATTTTTCTCCAGCGATGCCGAGGGCGAGACCGAGCGCCTGAGCGAGGCGCTGGAACAGCTGCGCGTCTCTGTCGATGCCATGGTGGCCATCGATGCTGGTGCGCTGATGGGTGAACCGCGCGAGGTGCTGGAAACCTACCGCCTCCTCGCCCATGACCCGGCCTGGAGCGACCGCCTGCTGGAAGGCGTGCATGGCGGCCTCACAGCAGAAGCCGCTGTGGACCGGGCTCGGCGTGAGCACCGCGCGCGGCTGGAAAACGCCACCGATGCCTATCTGCGCGAGCGCCTGTTCGACCTGGAAGATCTCGATAATCGCCTCCTGCGCATTCTCGGCGGTACCGAGAAGGCAAAATTCGAGGCCGACCCGGATGGCCCGCCGCCGGTCATCGTTGCCCGCCGGCTTGGGCCGGCCGACCTGCTTGAGTATCGCGGCAGCGGCCTTGCCGGCATACTGATCGAGGAGGGTTCGGTGTCTTCCCATGCGGCGATTGTGGCGCGCGCTCTGGAAATCCCCACCCTTGGCAACCTGCCAGGCCTGACCACAATGGTGGAAAACGGCGATGCGGTGATTGTCGACGCCGAGGAGGGGCAGGCCCATTTCCGGCCCGATGATGCGCTCAAGGCTGCCTATGCCGACCGGATGGCCTTGCGCAGCGAACGCCAGGCGGCCTATCGTGCCATGCGTGACCTTCCGGCGGTCAGCCTCGATGGCCAGCGCATCCAGCTCATGGTCAATGCCGGCCTCGCCCTTGATCTGGCTTCGGTCGAGGATGCCGGCGCCGATGGCATTGGTCTCTTTCGCACCGAGTTCCAGTTCCTGGTCTCGGAGACCCTGCCGACCCTGGGCGAGCAGGTCGCGCTCTATACCGAAGTGCTCGACAAGATTGGCCCCAAGCCTGTTGTGTTCCGCACCGTGGATCTCGGCGGCGACAAGATGCTGCCGAATCTGAACCAGGCGCGCGAGGAAAACCCCGCACTCGGCTGGCGTTCGATCCGGTTCGCGCTCGACACGCGCGGGCTCTTCCGGCGCCAGCTGCGCGCACTGGTCCGGGCCGCATCGGGCCGGGAGCTGCGCATCATGTTTCCGATGATCACCATCCCGGAGGAGTTCTTCGAGGCCAAGGCCATGCTGCTCCAGGAGCTGGAATGGAGCGCCTCGCGTGGTTTTGCCCCGCCGGCGGAGCTGAAAGTCGGCGCCATGCTCGAAGCGCCGGCCTTTGCCTACTGCCTGACCGAGATCGCCGGCGAGGCCGATTTCCTCTCGGTTGGCACAAATGACCTGATGCAATTCTTCTTCGCGGCCGACCGGATGACGCCGAAAGTGTCAGAACGCTACGATATGGTGTCCCGTCCTGCGATGCGATTCCTGGCCGAAGTGGCCGAAACCTGCCGCAAACTGGAACTGCCCGTCTCGATCTGCGGGGAGGCCAGCGGCGACCCTGTACAGGCCTTGTGCTTGGCAGCATTGGGTTTTCACAGCCTGTCCATGCCCGCCTCCCAGATCGGGCCGGTGAAAAAAGCGATCCGGTCCGTACATCTCGCCCGATTGGGGCATGCGCTTTGCACACTTCTCCCTACAGGTCGTGGAGACCTTCGTAAGGAAGTGTTAGCCTTGTTTGACGATTTTGGTGTGGATGCCTCTCTTAATTGATTGCGGCAGCCACGTCGTATAAAAGCAAGCAGGGCTCAGGGCATTAACCCGGCGCACTGTCGTGCGCCTTACAGGATATCGCCGCATTTCGCGGCAGGGCGATGCAGATGTCAGACGAGCGCCAGAACAGCGTCAATTCGTTCACGCCACCTCCCCCGGCGCGTGTGGGAGAACCCGGTACGGAGCGTCCCGAGACGGATCCGGCACCGGCTACGGCAGGAATTGACACCCCGCTTCCGGTTGCGCTACCCGCGCCGCCGGAAACGCCGGCTGTGCTGTATGACCGCCTGCTGGCGGAAACTCCGGACATTCTTATCGGACAGGCCGTGCGCCATGTGCGTGAGCATCAGGGCCTGGAACTCGATGCCATCGCCAGGGAACTGCGCATCGCCGCAAACTACCTGATGGGTATCGAGCGGATGGAAACCTCCACCATCCCGTCTGGCTATGTCACACCCTTCCTGCGCTCTTATGCCAAGCGGCTGGGCCTGGATGGCGACCGTCTTGTAGCCGACTATACCGGCGATTGCGGCGCCGTGGCGACCTATCGCAAGGCGGCCCCGATTGCCCCGATCGATTCTCGCGTTTCTTCCGGTTCGGGTATGAACTGGCGCCTGCCGGCGATTGCGGCTGTGGCCGTGGTCGGCATTGGCCTGGCTGTCACCATGGTGCTTCCGGCCATCTCTGCCGGCGGCGATGATGCCCCGCAAATGGCGACCAGTGGCGAACCGCTGAACGGCGCGCGCGAGAGCCTCTTTGCCGATGTGCCGCTGCCCGAGCGGGTCGAGACCGCCAATCTGGAGCTGACCCTCGTGGCCGTTGCCGATGGCTGGGTGGAAATCCGCGGCGCCGACGGCACGCTTTACCGCTCGCGCGTGATGCGCGCCGGTGAGACCTATGCACCGCGTATCGGTGCCGGTTGGACGATCAATGCCCGCAATGGCGCGGCCTTCGAATGGCGTGTCGGCGATGCGGTGGTCGGAACGCTCGGCCCGGCCGATACCGCGGTTTATGCCGCGAGCGTCGACAATGCTGCCGCGCGCGCCGCCGAAACAGCGACCCCGGCACTGGCGGCCGCAGGCGCCGGACAGCCCTCGCGCTGAGATTGATCGGCGGCGTGGCCCTGCGCCGCCTTTACCCCGGCGCAATTCCCCCTCACATAGGCCTCAAGCGATGAGGCCGAACAGGTGAGAGCCATGAGCCACAATCCCATCCGCCCCTGGCGCAGCATCGAACGGCGCAAGTCCCGTCAGGTCATGGTAGGCAATGTGCCCGTCGGCGGGGATGCGCCCATCGCGGTGCAGACCATGACCAACACGCCGACCGAGGATGCTGCCGCCACCATCGACCAGATCCAGCGCGCTGCGGCTGCCGGTGCCGATATTGTGCGCGTCTCCTGCCCCACAGTGGAGGCGACCGCTGCGATGCCGCAGATCTGCCGGGAAAGTCCCGTGCCGATCGTGGCCGATATCCATTTCCACTATAAGCGCGGCATTGAAGCCGCCGATGCCGGTGCGGCCTGCCTGCGCATCAATCCGGGCAATATCGGAAACCAGGACCGCGTGAAGGAAGTCGTTGCGGCGGCGCGCGCCAATGGCTGTTCGATCCGCATAGGGGTGAATGGCGGTTCGCTGGAGCGCCACCTGCTCGAGAAGTATGGTGAGCCCTGCCCGGATGCTATGGTCGAAAGCGCGCTCGACCATGCGCGCATTCTCGATGATCTGGGGTTCCACGACTACAAGATCTCGGTGAAGGCGTCTGACATGTTCCTCACCGTGGCGGCCTATCAGCAGCTCGCCGAGGCGACCGACGCGCCGCTGCATCTCGGCATCACCGAGGCGGGCGGCCTGCGCACCGGGACGGTGAAATCATCCATCGGCATGGGAAACCTGCTCTGGATGGGGATCGGCGATACGATCCGCGTCTCGCTTTCCGCAGATCCGGTCGAGGAAGTGAAAGTCGGCTTCGAGATGTTGAAAAGCCTGGGGCTCCGCACGCGCGGGGTCAACATCGTCGCCTGCCCCTCCTGCGCGCGTCAGGGCTTTGACGTGATCAAGACCGTGGAGATCCTCGAACAGCGCCTGGAGCATATCTCCGAGCCGATCTCGCTGTCGATCATCGGCTGCGTGGTGAACGGGCCGGGTGAGGCCGCACTCACCGATCTCGGCTTCACCGGCGGCGGCAAGGAAAGCGGCAAGATGTTCATCTCCGGCCGCCCGGACCACAATGTCTCCAATGCCGACATGGTCGAGCACATCGTGGAGCTTGTGGAGCAGAAGGCAGAGCGGCTGAAGGCTGAGCGCGAGGCCGAGACCATCGCGGCGGCTGAGTAGAGCCACCCCTCAGTCGTAGAAGCACAGTTCCGTACCGTCGCCCTGATTGTAACAGCGCCGGCCGTTTGAGGGCGGTCGGTAGGTCGGGCGCCAGTCGCGCAGCGACCCGTCGAGCTGGAAGTTCCCCGCGCCCGGATCGGTGTAGGGGCCATTGGGATCATAGCCGCGCTGCGCATTCCAGACCCGGTGCCGCTCGTCAATCGACCACATCCGAGTCCAGGTGCACTGGCGGCTCTCCTCACCGAAGTTCATGCAGAGCCATTCATGGTCTTCGAGGGACCAGAGGCCCTTGTTTTCCTCCCACCAGTGCAGGAAATACTCACCGCCATAGACCATCGCATCGACATAGAAGCTCCGGTCTTCCTCGACATCGCCCTTTGTGACGAGCAGGCGCTGGTTGCGGGAGGTCGCGCCATACATTTCCTGCAATGTGCCGGTTTCTTCCCAGTCGCAGCCGATTACGGAGTTGGCCCAGACCAGCATCTTCCCCTCCGGCCGGATGGTCGGCGGATAGGGCGGGGTCTCGCGCTGGCGGAAATTGTAACGCTGCACTTCGTGCAAATAGGCGAGCAGGCCACCATAGGGGCTCGTATCAAAGCGCGAGGGCTCGCCGCACTCATCCTCGGCGCACTGGGTCAGCGCCCAGACGACACGCTCGTCCACGGCGCCGGCACGGCCACGCTCCTGCCAGGCATGAATGGAGTAGGCTTGCAGGTACATCAGGGCGATGGCGGACTCATCGCTTCCGGGGTTTTCCATGACCGCCGCCAGGTACTGGTCGATCTTCTGGTCGAGCGCCTCGCCGCGCACGCAAACGCCTGTCGGCGGCGGCGGGGGAGGTGGCGGTGGAGGCGGCAGGCTGGTATCGCAGCTGAGCGTTGTTTCTGCCCAGCTGACCATGGACGCATCCGGTGCGAGCAGGGCCGGTGTGAGCGCCGGCGGCTCATCCCGCATGCCATAGCTGAACAGCTGCTTGTGCGAGATGTACTGGTCGAGCGCCTGGAACGCCGAACCGTCCGATGGCTGGGGTACGCCGCAGCCATTGCGGGCTGTGCATTGATCGAGGGAGACGGTGACCTTGCCGTCCAGCACGGCCTGATGGCCTGCATCCTCCCAATAGAGGACGGCCAGGGCCTGCGTCTCGGCGAAGGCCTCGTCATAGTCGATGCTCTGGGCATTCATGCGTGCACTGACCGAGCCGTAAGAGGTCTGCAGTGCGGCTTGCAGCCGATTGCCCTTCAGACAGCCGACCGGCTCTGCAGCGGCCGGCAGGGCCATGACTACAACACCCATAAGGACCGAACAGATACCCGCCAATCGCATGAATTTTCCCCAAGATTCAGGACTCTACTGTTCCTGAATAGGCAGGCGCAGCGCGCGTGTCACCTTACAAACTGAACTTTTCCGGAGGATTGCACTTTGAGGTTCAGCTCGCCGATTCCCACTGGCGCGGCGTGCTAACCGGGCATAGGCTCGCGCCCATGTTCCGCATCGCACTCCTTGCCATTATCGCCTGTCTACTGGCGGCCTGTTCGGAGAGCCTTGAGCCGGCGCGCGGAGTGCCGATGGCCGACCCGCCGGCCTTTTCGTGGCTGGAAGGCTGCTGGGTGACCGAGGATGGATCCTATCGCGAGGTCTGGCAGCGCGGTGGGAGCGACCTGCTGTTCGGCTTTGCCACTATGAGCCATGAGGGCGAGGTGGTCTTTTTCGAGCAGCTGCGCATCGAAGCCGACACGCCCGCCTTCTATGCCTATCCGGCCGGCACCGGGCCGAGCCCGTTCCCGCTGGAAGCATCTGGCGCTGCTGAAGCTGTCTTCGCCAATCCGGAGCATGACTATCCTCAGCGCATACGCTATGCGCGCGAGGGTAGCGGTCTGGTGGCGACGATTTCGCTGGCCGATGGCTCGCGGCCCAATCGCTGGGATTTCACGCCGTGCGGGACAGGTGAAAGCTAGTTGATGCCTTCGGCGCGGACCTGGTTGCGGCCGCAATTCTTGGCTTCGTAGAGCTTCCTGTCGGCGTGCTCGATCAGATCGCGGGCCGACAGGCCCGGCTCCAGCGCACTGATGCCAAAGGAGGCCGAGATCTTGCCGAGCGTCTTGCCGGAATTGCGCAGGATCAGCTCCTTGCTGAAGAATTCCTCGCGGATCTTGTCGATCAGCGAGAAGGCCGAGGCCATTTCCGTGCGCGGCAGGATGATGGCGAACTCTTCCCCGCCATAGCGCGCCACAAGGTCCTGGCCCTTGATGTTCTCGCTGATGACGCTGGCGAAGATACGCAGCACTTCATCGCCGACGCGGTGGCCGAACGTGTCATTGACCCGCTTGAAGCTGTCGATATCGGCCAGCGCGAGGCACAGGCTGTTGCCGGTGGCTTCGGCCTGCTGGATCTCATTGTCGATGCGGGAATCAAAGGCGCGGCGGTTGGCGATGCCGGTCAGGGCGTCGCGCATGCTCTGGTGGCGCACATCCTCCAGCTCGCGGTTGAGTTTTTCGATCTGCTTCTGGGATTCGCGCAGACCAACATTCAGGTCGTGAGTCTGGGCCACCATGCGTTGATTTTCGTGCATCAGGCGGGTGAGCAGCAGCTGGACGCGGTCGGGGGCGCCGGCATCGGGCAGGACTTCCTCGATCTGGTCGAGCGCGGCGGCGAACTTGTCGCTGGAATTGACGCTTTCCTGGATAAGGCTGAGCACGCCGGCGAGTTCCTGCTGGAATTCGCGGCCGATATCCTGCTGGGCCTCTTCGGCTTCGCGGTCGGCCAGGTGCGCCTTGCACAGTTCGTTGATTTCATAGGGGCTGGGAACTGAGCCCTTCTGCAGCATATGGTCGACCGTCGTCACCAGGCTCTCATTCGCCTTCGAGACATAGGCGTACCACAGCGCAAACGTGCTCGGGAATGGCGGCGTCTTGTAGCGATCAATGAGCTGGAAGGCCTCGCCCGCATAGGCGTAGGCTTCGCGGAACTCCAGCTCATCATTGGCCGGGACTCCCAGTTTCGGCGGAGTCTCTTTCTTTGCTGCAGTGCTCATTTTATCTGTCTTTGCACTCTCTACCATGTCTACCCTGCGAGACTTAAAACCCGGAAAGTTCGATATTTGGTTAAGAGGCATTAGCCATAAACCTGAATCTCCGAATATTTATTCCAGGGACGGGCTCATGAAGATAGCGATTGCGGGCGCGGGTGTCGGCGGCCTGGCGGCGGCCACCTTGCTGGCCCGGGCCGGGCATGGCGTGGAGGTGTTCGACCAGTTCGACACGCCGGCGCCGGTGGGGTCCGGCCTCATGCTGCAGGAAACCGGGCTTGCCGTGCTCGGCGCGATGGGCCTGCGCAGGGCGGCGGAGGCGCGCGGGGCGCCGATCCACCGCCTGTTCGGACGCAGCATACCCTCGGGCCGTACGGTGCTCGATGTCCGGTTCACGGCACTGCGTGAGGATCTGTGTGCGGTGGGCATCCAGCGCTCGGCCCTGTTCGACCTGCTTCATGCCTCAGCTCTTGAGGCCGGCGCGCAGTTCAGCGGCCGGGTGGATGTGGTCGCAGTGGATGGTGTGTCCGGCCATGTGATCGAGCAGGGCGGCAAGCAGCACGGTCCCTTCGACATGGTCATCGACGCCATGGGCGCCAATTCCCCGCTCACTTCTGGCGCGGCCACCATGCTGCCTTTCGGCGCGCTGTGGGCCAGCGTGGACTGGGACAAGGCCGGGCCGTTCGATGCCCACGCCCTGGAACAGCGTTATCGCAAGGCGCGCCAGATGACGGGCATGATGCCATCGGGCGCTCCGCATGAGGGGGCTGCGCCGACGGCGACTTATTTCTGGTCGCTGGAGAGCGGGGCCTATGAGGACTGGCGGGCGCAGGGGCTTGCCGCCTGGCGCACCGAGGCGGAAATGCTCTGGCCGGAAACTGCAGCCGTTGTTGCAGGTCTGGACGAGGAGACGCTCACCTTTGCACGCTATCGCCACCGCACCTGGCCGCGCCCCGTGGAAGGTCGGCTGGTCCATATCGGCGACAGCTGGCACGCGACCTCGCCGCAGCTCGGTCAGGGGGCGAACATGGCGCTGCTCGATGCCTATGCCCTGTGCCAGGCGCTTGCCGCGGAGCCCGAAGATCTGCCCCGCGCGCTGGAGGCCTATCTCGGCCAGCGTAGCCTGCATGTGCAGCTCTATCAGGCCATGAGTTTCCTGTTCACGCCGGTCTATCAGTCGCGCGGTTCGGTCTTGCCAGCCCTGCGAGATTGGGTGGCTTCGCCGCTCTCGCGCATTCCGCCGGCACCGGCTGTGTTGGCCGCGCTAGTGTCCGGGAGCGTGGGACGACCCCTGCGCCGGCTGGATCTCGTCTAGGCTCTGGCCGCGCAGCGGCTTGACCATCTCGATCTCGGTGCCGTCGCCGAACCACATGCTCGCCGTTTCCTCCCGGACCGTGACGAAACCAAAAGATGCATAGAGCGCCCTGGCGGCCGTCAGCCCGTCCACGGTGAAGAGATAAATGTCTGTGAGGTCCAGCGCCTTTGCATGGTCCACGGCAAGTTCCATGAAGCGTCGGCCCACTCCCTTGCCGCGGGCTTCGGGGAGCAGAACGACCCAGCGCAGCTGGCCGCGCTCGCCCCGGCGCAGGAGGGCAGTGCAGCCCACCGTCCTGCCGCCAAGCTCGGCAAACCAGACGCGGTGATCCGGTGTATTGGCGATGTCGACTTCATCGAGCATGTGCCCGACGCTTTCGACCATGGCATCGATATGCGCCGGCGAGAAGCGCGGATCGTGATTGAGATATCCGCGCCGGTGCAGGTCCATGACCAGCTTGCGGTCGCCCGCGCGCCAGTCATGCCGGATTGTCAGATCGGGTTCTGCCATCGCCCCTATTTGGGGTGACAGATCACAGGCATCCAGGTGTAGCCTTTCACGAAGGCCCCGGAGGTCAGGCTTGGCTCGTCGAGCACTTCGATATGGGCGAAGCGTTCCATGATCTCTTCCCACAGGATGCGCAGCTGCAACTCGCCCAGGCGGTTGCCCACACAGCGGTGGATGCCGAAGCCGAAGGAGAGGTGGTTGCGTGCCTGGCGGCGGTCGATGATCAGACGGTTGGGATCTTCCTCCCAGAAGCGCTCATCACGGTTGCCGGAGACATACCACATGGCGATCTGGTCGCCTGCCTTGATGGTCTGGCCGTGCATTTCCACGTCTTCCAGCGCGGTGCGGCGCATGAAGGCGAGCGGGGTTTGCCAGCGGATCACTTCCGAAACCATGTTCGGGATCAGTGACGGATCGGCTTTCAGCTTGCCATACTCGCCGGGAAACTTGTTGAGTCCATAGACCGAGGCGGACATGGAGTTCCGGGTCGTGTCATTGCCACCCACGATGAGCAGGATGACGTTCCCGAGCAGCTCCATGGGAACCATGTTGCGGGTCTTCTCGCCATGGGCGAGCAGGCTGATCAGGTCGTTCTTCTGCGGATTGCGCTGGCGGTCCTGGAAGATTTCCATGAACACGGTCAGGCATTCCATCAGTTCGGCTTTCCACTGCTCCTCGCCGCCCGGGCAGATGTCCGGGTTTTCGCGGTTCGTGGAGACATCCGACCAGCGGGTCAGCTTGCGGCGATCCTCGAACGGGAAATCGAACAGGGTCGCGAGCATCATGGTCGTGAGCTCGATGGAGACGGTATCGACCCAGTCGAAGGGCTCGCTCACCGGCACGCTGTCGAGCAGGTCCTGGGTGCGCTTGCGGATCAGCGGCTCGAATTCCTTGAGCATGTTGGGGGCCACGGCCGGTTGGACGGTCTTGCGCTGCTCTGAATGGCGCGGCTCGTCCATGGCGATGAACATGGGCAGTTCGAAATCGGGGATCTGCTCGCCCAGCACAATGCCTCCATGTTCCCAACTGGAAGAGAAGCGCTTGTGGTCGATATCCACGGCCTTGATGTCATCATAGCGGGTGACCGACCAGAACGGGCCGACAAAACTGTCAGGCGTATAGTGCAGCGGGGCCTCGTCGCGCATCCGCTTGAACCGGTCCCAATAGGCGCCCTGGCGCCAGATTTCCGGGTCGGTGATGTTCAACTGGTCAATCGGGACGGAATAGGCGTCGGGCACCGTGGCGCCGAATTCCAGATAATTTTCGTGCAGGGGCGGGCGCGGTGTGATTTTCGGACGCTCAAGCCCGTGGTCGATCTTGTGAATCGTGTCCGCCATTCAATCCTCCTAATCCGTGGCGCAGGTGCGTTCCCTCGAAGGCGCACTTCTCTTTCCAGGGGAACCTAGCACACAGTTAGGACAAAAACTATGACGCCGGCGTCATTTTTTCGTGATTCAACGGTCTCCAACGCAATTCCTACGCTGGATGGCGCTCACAGCGGGCCCGTTGCAACGCTGTGCGCAGACCTTCGGCAAGGCTCTTGCGCTCTTTCGGGGTGAGGAACCGGCCGATGACGAAGGCGGTGCGGCCATGTTCGATGCGCAGCCAGCTTGTCGGCGTGACCGGCTCGTCCAGCTCGATGCGCGCGAAGGCGGCCGGGATCTCGGCAGTCTTCTCCCGCCCGCCGCCATCGCGGTGATGCATCAGGATGCGGTCTGCTGTGATGCGCACGCGGGTTTCCTGGCGCGCGCGCCGGCGTACCCAGACAAAGGCGCCCCAGAGGGCCAATGCGTCGAGGCCGAAAAACCCCGCCACCGGCCAGGCGCCCATAGGCATGAAGATCAGGCTGGAAAAGATGCTCATCACCACGGTCAGCCCCATGACGAGCAGGAAGGCACGCCGGCTCAGTGAGGCGTTCGGCGTGAGGACCGCATCCATATAGATGATTTCTTGTCCCGGCTCCGTCATGGCGGAAATCCTACGCCAGTGGCGCAATGCGGCAAAGCGGATTCAGGCAGCGGGCTTGCACGTGGCGGCGAGCTGCTTACACCACCTGCCATGGCGAAATCCTCCGCACCTGCCCGCAAGACCAAGCGCCCCCCGCGCACCATGCCGCGTGAGAAGGCCCGCGCGCTCTATGAGGCGCTCTCGGCCGACCGGCCCGACCCGCATACCGAGCTGGAATTCATCAACCCGTTCACACTGCTAGTCGCCGTGGCGCTCTCGGCCCAGGCGACCGATGTCGGGGTGAACAAGGCCACACGCGGGCTGTTTGCCGTCGCCGATACGCCGGAAAAGATGCTGGCGCTGGGCGAAGAGGGCGTGGCCGCGCATATCAAGACCATCGGTCTTTGGCGCAACAAGGCCAGGAATGTCATCGCGCTGAGCCAGCTCCTGATCGACGAATTCGACGGTGAGGTACCTGACACGCGCGAGGATCTCACCCGGCTACCCGGCGTGGGGCGCAAGACGGCCAATGTCGTGCTGAACGAGGCCTTCGGCCAGCCGACCATCGCTGTCGACACACATATCTTCCGGGTCTCGAACCGCACCGGCCTCGCGCCCGGCAAGACGGTGGACGAGGTTGAGGCGGGGCTGGAGCGGGTCACACCGGATGAGTTCCGGCACGGCGCCCATCACTGGCTGATCCTGCACGGGCGCTATGTCTGCAAGGCGCGCAAGCCGGAATGCTGGCGCTGCGTGATCGCGGACCTGTGCAAGTTCAAACCGAAAACCCCAGACCCGGCGACCGTATCGAGCCTTGGGCCGAAGGGGCCTTAGGTCCTGTCCTCATAAATTTTGCCACGCCGTGCACCGGTCTTTTGCGCCCCGGCCGCGTTGCAGCCCCTTGAAAGGCCACGGCCCGCCCAGCGCGCCCTTCCTTGCAGGCCTTGCTCATCTGATGGCTTCCACACCAAAATTTATGAGGACAGGACCTAACCCTCCGCGCGCACGCGCTGGGCCATGACGATGATCTCTTCCTCGTTCTGGGCGGCGGTCAGTTCCGCGCCGAGGCCTTCGGCGATCATCTTGGCAAAAAGCGGCTGGATATTGCGCGCTTCCCAACCCCCGGTCGGGGTCTCTCCAGCGAGCGCAAAACGGGTGTCGTCACGCAGGCGCGCGCGCGTGCCCTTGGCCGTGACGGTGATCGTCATGCCGGCCTGCTCGTTGCGCACGCGGACATGGATCACCCCGCCGCGCGGCAGGCTCTCCACGCCGATCAGCACAAGGTTCATCATCAGGCGGACATGGGAGAAGCTTAAGTGATCGGTCTCGATATCCCAGGCGACCGACGGCTTGTGCGTGGCCACGAAGGCTTCGGTGATAGTCTTGGCCTCGTGGATATCGGCGGTACCGTCCGACAGGCCGACCGAGCCAAAGGCATAGCGCAGGAACTGCAGGCGGACCGAGGCGCTCTTGGCCCCATCCTGTAACAGGTCCTGGGCCATCTGGCGCATATCCGGATCGGTCGGGGAGTCGATCATGTCCAGCGCATTGGTGATGGACGAGACCGGCGAGACCAGGTCGTGACAGATGCGCGAGGCCACATAGGCGGACAAGAGGGCAGAATCGATCATGGCTTGAGCCTTCTTTCTGGGACGTATGAGTGCTCTAACAGATTCTCTCGATGGAAAGGCCAATCTGGCAGAGAATTAACCTGCCAAAGGATTAACCGGCGGGGCCGTCCTCCGGCCGGTCGATATCGTCATAGCCGTGGCGCGCCGAATAGAAGGTCAGGGCGAAGAGGCCCGACCCGATCGTGACGGTCAGGAAGACGCCCACGCCATAGGCCACCCACATGCCGGGGGGCAGCTCTGCCTTGCTCACCCCGCTGGCGAGATATGCCCCAATGGCGCAGATCACCAGAAGGACGACGGCGCCGGCTGCAAATAGGATTGATAGTCTCAACGGTTCTTCCGTACCCAGTTACCTGTCTCGTCGAGATAGTACTGGCCGGATGGCGTGCGCTCAATCTGTTTCTCGCCCGTCACGCGAGCGACCTGGGCCGGTGTGACATTGGTTTCGCCGGCAAGTTCGTCATAGGCCGCACGGCGGCGGGCATTGATCTCGTTCACGCGCCGCATCAGCGAGGCGTCCACCGGCCCGTCATTGACGATGCCGAGATACCCGTCGATCCGCTCGCCCACCACGCCGGCGGACTTGGCCGCCTCGATCTCCGCGCCCTGGGCATAGGCCGGGCGCGCGGTGGTGGTCAGCGCAATGGCGACCGAGCCGAACAGGGTCAGGGCCGCGAGGGCTACACGAAAATACAGCATGGCTCTGGCTACTCCCCGGTGCCGAACAGATCGGGATTGTCTGAAATCAGGTCCTCGACTTCCTTGTCGAGGCGGATGCGCACTTCCTGGTCGATCTTCACATTGAGATTGATAGTGATGGGCTCTTCCGGCGCTTTCACGGCCACCGTACAGGCAGCCGGCACCGTAATGGCGCCGACGGCAAGGCCTGCGACGGCGATCCGGCGCAGCTTGGGATGTTTTGTTTCAGGCTGGTCGCTCAAGGACCGGTCCTCCTGTCTGACTTGCCGGGAGTGTGCCCGAACCCGGCTGAACGTCAATTGAATGCCGCGGGCACTTAGTCACCCTCATTTTCGCTCTCCTCGGTCTCGCTCTGCTGGGCCTGAATCTCGGCCAGCCAGTCTGTCCCGGTCAGCCTGCGTGTGCTCGACAGGAGCTGGCCGAGCTTGCTGTCGATCGAGACGTTGAAGTTGAATTCCTGCCCGTTCAATACGTCCGGATTATGGCCCTGCAGCCGCGCGCTGAGCACGATATCGTCAGCCAGGTTGCCGTCGGCGCCGATCTCCAGGACCGTGAACCGGAAGTCGCGCAGGGCCTGGAAGGCCATGGCGACCGTCTCGTTTGTCTGGCCGGCCTGCTGACCGACCGCGCCGGTATAGCGCAGCGTCCCGCCCGTGGAATCGGCTGCCAGCCGCGCGTTGCGGATATAGGCATTGCCGGCCTCAAGTGCGATCGGGAACCGGCCCGAAACCGTGCCCTCGGCGGAAAAGCCCGGCATTTCCAACAGGTCGGTCAGCTCCTTCAGGCCGACATGATCGGCCCGCACCGTGATCACGCGTGAGGCCGCGCCCAGTTCCCACACGGTGGGCTCGACCGAGAGTACGCCGCCCGCAAACGGCCAGAGCGCGCTCTCCAGCTCCGCATCTCCGCCGCCGATCAGTTGGAACAGCACCTCGCCATTGCGCAGGGGCACGCCCGGATCAATGGAGCCGATAGTGGCCTTCTGGGAGGGCGGGGTGGTCAGGGCTAGCAGGTCGTCGAAATGCACCGCACCATTGATGCCGGATATCCGACCCAGCGCGACGGTCTGGAAACCAAACTCGGACACGCCGACATCGCCTGTGCCGTGCAGCGAGCCGCCGGAAATGGCCACCCGCGCTTCGGCCTGGAGCGATCCGCTTGTATTGGTGAAAAAGCCGCGCAGGCGGTCGGACAGGTCGCTGATCTGAAGGCCGCCCTGGCGGAAATTGAGATCGCGCCCGGTCACGACAATCTCGCCATTCACCTCCGGAAAGTCGAGATTGACCTCGGCGTCGGCGATCAGCCGGTTTGTGCTCTCCAGAAAGACCGGCCCGGTCATGGTGAGTTCGCCGGCTTGCAGTCGCGCGGCAAGGTGGGTGACCACGGGCCTGTAAAGCGGGTCTTCGCGCGTATCGGCGATGCGCACGCCCGTCAGCTCGCCGGTGCCGCCCCTCGCGCCGGAGAAACTGAAATTCGCCGCATCGGCAGAGACCTGGGCGGGGATCAGGCTGCCGCCGAAGCGGACCGTGTCGAGCCCACCAGACAGGCGCACACCATCGCGCTCGGTCAGCCGCAAGCCGAGCCCGGCCTCGCTCGCTGCCACACTCAGGTCGCGCGGACCGGTGGAAAGGTCGAAGCGCACGCCGCGTGAGGTGAGATCGGCCGTCAGGCCGCCATTGGCGGTCCAGTTCACGGCAGGGGCCGGCAGACGCAGTCGTCCTTCGCTCTCGTCGGACGTGAAATCCACGCTCAACGTGTCGACCTGCAGCATGCCTTCAGGGCCGTTGGCGCCCTGGCGGACGAGGCGTCCGTCCGACGGACAGAGCCGGGTGGCGAGCGCGCCGAAGCGGATCGACTGAATCTGCGTGCCGTCTGTGGAAAGTGCCAGACAGTCACCTTCGGCGAGCTGGGCGCGCCAGCCTTCCGGCCCGCGTGCGGCGTCCACCGCACCGAACAGGGTGAGCCCGCGCACGGATGCGACGCCCAGATCCCCATCGAGGCCCAGCGTGCCGCGTACCGAGGTACGCATCGCGGCATCGACCTGGGAAAGATCGAGCCGGGTGATGTCGGCGCTGGCGGTCAGTCCGTCCTCGGTCCAGGGCGCGAGCACGAGATCCGCCAGATGCAGCTGCGTGCCGCTGGGGCCATAGGTCAGCTCATTGAGGTCGGCGCTGAGCCCCGGCCCGCCGCCGCCTTCCACGGCGATGGTTCCGCGCACGGTAAGCTCGCCATCATCCCAGACAAGGCCCACTGTTTCCCCGAAGGGGCGCAGCACGGCCACTGTGCCTGAAGCGGCAGTCAGGCGGACCGGTCCGCGCGCGCGCAGCTCCAGGGCGCCCTCGGGGGCGCGGCGCAGGGAAAAGGTCAGGCCGGTATCGACATTTTCGAGGCCAGTGTGGATCCAGGCATCGAGGGCCTCGCCATGGGCGCCGAGCCCGCCGCCCAGGGTCAGCATGCCGGCGATCCGGTCGCGCCAGCTGGCGGCCACATGGATCGCCCTGGCCGTGCCGCGCCCATCGAAGCGGGTATCGCCATCGGCCTCAAGGCGGGCATTGCCGGTCAGCACCAGGTCCGAGGCGCTTTCCAGGATGCCGTTCAGTGCGGCGGTATCCGCGGTCAGGCCCAACTCGCCTTCCAGTGCGCCCTGGCCAGCGCGCGAGAGATCGACCTCCAGGTCGAGCATTCCGGCGGTCAGGTCCGGGGTACGGACATTGTCGGCCGACAGGTGCGCGACCAGGCCTGAAAGGATCTCGACAGGCTGGGAGGAACTTCCCACGGCATCGAGCAAGAGATGGATATCGCCGGAGGAGGTCGCCGCCGTGACGCCATAGCCGGCCATGTCGAGCTCGCGCGCAGCCAGCCTGTAGCGCAGGAGGTCGACCTCCGGCGTGTCGGTGGGCAACAGTTCCGCGCGCAACAGCACGGCGCGCGCGGTGAAGGCGCCGAAGGCCGCGTCGGTGATTTCAAGGTCGGCCACGCCCGAGGGCTCTCCGTCCTCGATCTTCATGTCCAGGATGGCGCTGCCGAGCTGGAGGTGGCCGTCCTCGGTGGAAAGCTCGGCCGGTTCGATCTGCACCTGGGCGGTGGCATCCCTGCGGCTTTCCAGATCCAACTCGAACGTGCCCGACAGCGGGCCGGCCGGCGTGTCGAGGGACATCGCCCCGTTGTGGGCCGCCACGCGTGGCCAGTCTGTCGGCGCTCCGCCCCCGCCGCCCTCAAACAGGGTCTCCAGGCCATACAGATCGATCGTTTCGCCATCAAAGCGTGCCCGAATTTTGGGCGCTTCAATATTGGCGCTGGCCAAGCGCGGAGAGAACAGGCCCGGCCAGTTCAGCGCCAGCGTGATGCGCTCGGCCGCAACCGGTGTCTCACCGCTGGCGGTTGTCACAGAAAGAGCCGTAAGTTCCGCACCGCTGAAGCCGACCTGCTCCAGTTCGAAACGGCAGGCGAGGTCGCGCCCATTGCAGGCCTGCTGCACAGCCCAGCTTGCAATCGGTACGCGCCAGAGCCAGATGCCGGCAAGTCCCAGTATGATCAGCAGTAAAAATCCGCCGAGTGCCCACAGCCATGCCGGTCGTTTCGCGCGTGCCTTCGCTTCGGTCACCTGCGGTCCACTTCTTGCCTGATCACGGTTAGACCCCCACGGTCTTTGCAACTTGAAAGTCGCGCCCTTTTCAGGAACTTTAAAGTCCTGGGGGAGAATATTGCGGGAATGAGGTTTCTATGCGTCAGTGTCCCGCCGGAAGAGTAGAGGATCCGTCATGTCCGGTATGCCATCAAGCAAGGTCTCGCCACTTCATATAGGCGCGATTTCAGTGACCTGTCTCATCGGTGCCGGCCTGATTGGCGGCATTGCCCACCAGAAGTTTGGTGGCGGCTCGGCGGAGGCGTCGAGCCCGGCAGAACATCCCGTCGCTGCGGCGGCCTTCGGCGACCTCACCCGTCTCGTCACTGCAGACTTTGCCGTCCAGCCGCGCGCGGTGACCCAGGTGTCGCGCACGCTCGGACGCGGCGAGACCCTGTCTGACCTCCTGATCGACATGGGCGCGAGCCCGGCCGAGGCGCACCGCGCTCTGCAGCCGATCTTCGATGCCGAGTTTATCGACCCGCGCCGCGTGCGCCCGGGCCTGACGGCGACGTTGACCCTTGAGGGGGGCGAGAGCGCGGATATTCCTGCGCATCTGATCGCGGTGAACCTGCGTTCGGAGAACGATTCTTCTTTCATCAGCACGGCGCGCACGGATGGCGGGTTCGATGCCACCCGGCTTGAGGCGCGCCTGACGCCTGCGCCATTGCGTGTGGCTGGCGAGGTCACTACCAGCCTGTATGAAGCCGCGTTGGAGCAGGGCGCGGGCGACCAGCAGGTTGTCGATTTCGCCAAGATCTTCGCCTATGACGTCGACTTCCAGCGCCAGATCCAGCCCGGGGACAAGTTCGAAATCGTGTATGAGAGCATGGTCGACGAGCGGGGCCGACCGGTCCGCCTCGGCAATGTGATCTTCGCCTCGCTTGATGGGCATGCACTCACGCGGGACTTCTATTTCCATGTGCCCTCCGATGATGGCGTATCGGACTATTTCGACTCCAACGGGGATTCGGCGACAAAGTTCCTGATGAAGACCCCGATCAATGGCGCGCGGCTCTCCTCGCGCTTTGGCAGCCGGCGTCACCCGATCAGCGGTTATACCCGTATGCACAAGGGCACCGACTTTGCCGCGCCCACCGGCACGCCGGTCTACGCCGCCGGTACCGGCACGGTTGAGCGGGCCTCGCGTTGGGGCACCTATGGCAACTATGTCCGCATCCGCCACGCCAATGGCTACCAGACTGCCTATGCCCACCTGTCGCGCTATGGGGCCGGCATCCGTTCGGGCAGCGCGGTGCGCCAGGGCGACGTGATCGGCTATGTCGGCTCGACCGGGGGTTCTACCGGCCCCCACCTGCACTATGAGGTGCTGATCGATGGCCGGCAGGTCGATGCGATGAGCCTGAATTTCCCCACGGGTCGGAAACTCTCGGAATCTGCTGAAATGATGGAAGAGTTCCTCACCCACAAGGCCGAGGTGGATGCCATCCGCGCCGGTCTCGGCGCACCGGGCATCACGCTGGTAACGGCGGAAGACAGCGCAGCAGAGACGGGCGTCGAAGGCCGGACCTAGCCTTCGCTGCGGCTGGCTTTTTCCTCAAGTCCTGACATGGCCTGGCGGGCGGCCAGTGCCGCGCCGACCTCATCCAGCGAGATGCCGCGCGCGCGCAGGGCGACCATCAGGTGGTAGAGCACATCGCCTGCCTCGCTGGCGACGGCCTCGTCGCTTTCGCTGACCAGGGCGAGGGCCAGTTCGACCGCTTCCTCGCCGAATTTCTTGGCGCACTTGCCGGTGCCTTTGGCGAGCAGTTTTGCCGTGTAGGACGCGTCACTGTCCCCGCCCGCGCGTGCGTCGATCGTCTGGGCGAGATGGTCGAGTGCGGCGAAAATCTCCGCCGGCGAGCCGAGTCCTTTTTCCTGGCTCATGCTGCATCTCCTTCAAACGGGCGCACCGGTGCGCCGGCCTCGGCCAGCGCGGTACGGGCCTCGGCAAGGCTCACTTCACCGAAATGGAAGATCGAGGCGGCCAGCACGGCGTTTGCCCCGCCCTCGATGACGGCCGGGCCGAAATCTGCCGCCGAGCCAGCCCCGCCCGAGGCGATGACGGGAATGTTCACGGCCTCAGTCACAGCCTTGAGCATCGGGATGTCGAATCCGGACTTGGTGCCGTCCCTGTCCATGCTGGTGAGCAGGATTTCGCCCGCGCCCAGCTCCTCAGCACGAATGGCGTGTCCCACCGCATCCACGCCGGAAGACGTGCGCCCACCATGGGTGTAGACCACATAGCGGCCCCCTTCGAGCCGGGCATCGATCGCCACGACGACGCATTGCCGACCAACCCGCGCAGCGCATTCGGCGATCACATCGGGGTTTACCACAGCGGCGGAATTGATCGCCACCTTGTCGGCCCCCGCGCGCAACAGCTGGACCATGTCCGCAGCCGAGCGCACGCCCCCGCCCACGGTGAGCGGCATGAAGCACTGCTCAGCGGTGCGGGTGACGACATCCAGCATGGTGCCGCGCCCTTCATGGCTGGCGGTGATGTCGAGGAAGCAGAGCTCGTCGGCCCCGGCTTCGGAATAGGCACGCGCCAGCTCCACCGGGTCGCCAGCATCGCGCAGGTCGACAAAGTTCACACCCTTCACGGTGCGCCCGTCCTTGACGTCCAGGCAGGGGATGATGCGCGTCTTCAGCATGGCGCGGGCTTAAGCCAAACTCGCCGAACTTGGAAGAGTCAGGTCAAACTGACATGAAAGAGGATTGTGTTAGTTGCACCTATCCTCCAAGGCGCGTAAGCCCGCCGCGATGCAGAAAGTCGCCCTCATCGATTATGACTCCGGGAATGTGCACTCGGCCGAGCGTGCGCTGGTTGAGGCCGCACGCCTTGCCGGCAAGCGCGCCGATATCCAGCTGACCGCCGATCCGGAGTTCATCTCAAGGGCGGACCGGATCGTCCTGCCGGGTGTCGGCCATTTCGCCCAGTGCAAGGGCGAACTGGAAGCGCGCCCCGGCGTGATCGAGGCGATGGAAGACGCCGTCCATGACCGGGGAAAGCCGTTTCTCGGTATCTGTGTCGGCATGCAGCTGCTGGCCGATTTCAGCTTGGAGGATGGCGAGACCGCCGGCCTCGGCTGGGTGCATGGCATGGTCCAGCCGATCGAGCCGGGACCCGGCCTGCCAATCCCGCATATGGGCTGGAACAGCCTTGAGATTCGCATGGATCACCCGGTGCTCGACGATCTCGGCGATGATCCCCACGCCTATTTCGTGCATTCCTACGCCCTCTCGCCGGAAGACGAGAGCCAGATCGCCGCGCTCACCGAATATGGCCGGCCCATCGTGGCCGCCGTGGCGCGCGAGAATGTGTTCGGCACCCAGTTCCATCCGGAAAAGAGCCAGGCGGTCGGCCTGAAGCTCTTGTCCAATTTCCTCACCTGGAAACCCTGACCCCATGGCCTTCACACTCTATCCCGCCATCGACCTGAAGGATGGCCAGTGCGTCCGGCTGATCCGGGGCGAGATGGACCAGGCGACGACCTTCAACGCCGATCCGGCGGATCAGGCCAGCCAGTTCGCGGCCATGGGGTTCGATCATCTGCATGTGGTCGACCTCAATGGCGCCTTTGCCGGGACGAGCGCCAATGGCGCTGCGGTGCGCGCTATCCTGGCGGCGACGGATGTGCCGGTGCAGCTCGGCGGCGGCATCCGCACCCGTGCCCAGA
>DHQO01000017.1:0-2701 GCA_002408125.1 Hyphomonadaceae bacterium UBA5336
TGGTTTTCTGGGGGGAGGACATTGGGGCTCTCCTATTCCTTGGAAACTGTGAGGCTGACGCTGCCGACGCCGCTGATCTCGGCGCTGAAGGCATCGCCGGGCTGCATCTCGACCATGGGGCCGAGCGCGCCGGTGAGGATGACGTCGCCGGCTTTCAGCGGCGCGCCGAGGCTGGCGCATTTGCGCACCAGCCAGATCGCGGCATTGATCGGGCTTCCGAGGCAGGCCGCGCCGGCGCCAAAGGAGACCGGCCGGCCATTCCGGCTCATCACCATCTTCGCGCCGACCAGATCGAGGCCATCAAGGCTCCGGGTCGGCCCGCCGAGCACATAGAGGCCTGAGGAAGCATTGTCGGCGATGGTGTCGGAAATGGTGATGTCCCAGTTCTTGACGCGACTGCCCACAATCTCGATGGCCGGCACGGCATAATCCACCGCGCGGATCAACTCGCTGGTCGTGGTGTCGGGGCTTTCCAGCCCGGATTTGAGGACCAGCGCGATCTCGGCTTCGGCCTTGGGCTGTTGCATGCGCGAGTAAGGCACGTCCGCGCCATCGGCATATTCCATATCGGCGAAGAGGGCGCCGAAATCGGGCTGGTCGACACCGAGTTGGGCCTGCACGGCCGGCGAGGTGAGGCCGATCTTGCGCCCGACCAGGCGCCGGCCGGTGTCGAGAAATCTCTGGGTGTTTATATCCTGGGCCGCATAGGCCGCGTCGAGATCGCTTCCGATCAGGTCGCGTACCGGCGCGCAGGGCTCACCGGCCGACAGCGCGGCATGGATGCGGTCAGCCGCAGCCTGGATATGGTCTTGTGATGGAACTGACATTCTAGTATCTGATGCCTCCCTGTTATGAGGAGACAGTACTGTTTCTGCTTGACGCCACAATTCGTTGGGGGTGTCATATTCTTACATAATGAGAATGGGGAGATCATGGCGACACCGACAATCAAGTCCTTCGACCGGTCGATGAGCGTGCTTCAGTTCGTGCTGGGCGAGCGCGAACCGGTTGAAATCGAAACGGTTTGCCGGGAAGTCGGCGTGCCCATGTCGACCGCTTACCGCTATCTCACCACATTGGCGCGCTCGGGCCTTGTCTTCCGCGCGCGGCCGGGGGTGTACCTGCCCAATCCGGCCTTCCTGAAGGAGCTGGCGCGCTTCGACGCCAATGCCATCCTGATGGGCGCGGCCCGCCCGGCGCTGCTGGAACTCGGTAAATCGCTCGCCACGACGGTGCATTTCGGCGTCCTGGAAGACGACATGGTCAATTACATCATCAAGGTCACCCAGGAGAATGACACGGCCAATTTCACGCGCGAGAACCAGCAGCTTGAAGCCTATTGCTCGGCCATCGGCAAGGTGCTGCTCGCCGGCCTGCCGGTTGTCGAGAAGGAGGCCTATCTCGGCTCGGGCAGCTTCCCCGGCCTGACCGAGAAGACCCTCACCGAACCGGAAGAGATCCGCGCGGAACTGGCGCGCACTGCTGCGCAGGATTTCGGCGTGGACGACGGCGAGATCGATCCGGCACTGTTCTGCCTGGCCGTGCCCGTGCGCGATGGCCAGGGACGGATGCTCGGCGCGCTGTCGGCCTCCTTCCGCCAGCGCTCGCGCATCACCGAAGGCCGGGCCGAGATCCTCACCTGCCTGCGCGGCGTGGCTGAGCGCATCGGCGCCATTTTCGGGGCGAGCTAGGCTTGCCTCTTCGGTTTTCTCGTATTGTGAGAGCCGGGCGGGCGGCCTGATTGACCGGGGTCTGCGGCGGTGAAAACCTGCTGGCATGTCCGCTGCGCCAACCTCCTCCAACCGGGCGAGAGCCGTGCTCGATGGTCTGGCCGCGGCTGTGGCACATGCCGAGTCGGCCGGTACGCCGGTTGCGATCACACTGGTCGATGCGGGTGGGCGCATGATCGGCCAGCTTGCGATGCCGGGCGCCTTTCTCGCCTCAAATGACTATGCCGAGTGGAAGGCCTGGACGGCGGCGAGCTTCGCCATGCCGACCCTGGAATTGTCTGCCGCCCTCAAGTCGCTGGACGGGGAGGTGCGAGACGGCCTCCTGTCCCATGACAAGGTGACGACGCTGCCGGGCGGCCTCCCGATCAGGTCCGGCGAGACCCTGCTCGGCGCGGTCGGGGTCTCGGGCGGGACGGGCGAGCTGGATGAGGGCTGTGCGGCCGCGGCGTGCGAAGCCTTCCTGGCGGCCATGAGCTGACCTGCCCGGGTAGAAGCCTTCTCAGATTCCGAGAAAATCGATGATAACATACTTGCATGCAAGTTCGATTTGAGTATGCTCCAGACATGCAAGAGAGGGCGGGCCGGCAGGACATTCGGCCGGGCGCGTCCAAGCCAGACAGCCCGCAAACAGGGCGGGCACGGGAGGAAACGTATGGCCGGCATGGATGGCGGATCGAAATCCTATGATGCAGAAGCCCTGCTCAAGCGCTACAAGGAAGAGCGCGACAAGCGGCTGACCCTGCGCGCCGAAGGCGAGGCGCAATATATTGATGCCGAGGGCGAGTTCGAGGCCTTCGTCAAAGACCCCTATGTAAAAGAGCCGCTGGTGCGCGATCCGATCCGCGAGGAGGTCGAGGTTGCTGTCATCGGGGGCGGCATTGGCGGTCTGCTCACGGCCAGGGAGTTGCGCGACGCGGGCATCGACAATTTTTGCATGATCGAGCAGGCGGGCGATTTCGGCGGCACCTGGT
>DHQO01000017.1:2896-44094 GCA_002408125.1 Hyphomonadaceae bacterium UBA5336
TACTGGAACCGCTATCCCGGTGTGCGCTGCGATATCGAGGCCTATGTCTACATGCCGCTTCTGGAGGAGGTCGGCACGGTGCCGACCGAACGCTATGCCTCCGGCCAGGAGATCTTCGAGCATTGCCGCGCCATTGGCCGCCACTACGATCTTTATGACCGCGCGCTGTTCCAGACCAAGGTCACAAGCGTGAAATGGAGCGACGCGCTGTCGCGCTGGGTGATCGAAACAGACCGGGGCGACGAGATCCGCGCACAATATGTCACCGTCAGCCAGGGACCGCTCGCCAAGGTGAAGCTGCCCGGTGTGCCCGGCATCCGCAGCTTTAAAGGCAAGATGTTCCACTCCGCGCGCTGGGACTATGACTATACCGGCGGCGACATAAATGGCGGCATGGACAAGCTCGCCGACAAGCGCGTGGCCGTGATCGGCACCGGCGCGACGGCGGTGCAGATCGTGCCGAAACTGGCCGAAAGCGCCAAGGAAGTGCTGATCTTCCAGCGCACGCCATCAGCGCTCGCCCCGCGCAACAATTGCAAGACCGACGCGGCCTGGCTCACCGGCCAACCCAAGGGCTGGCAAAAGGAGCGGATGCACAATTTCCAGGAAAACATCACGCCGGGAGAGCATCCCCATTCGGACATGGTGGCCGATGGCTGGACCGATTTCTTCGGTCGGGTCGGCGCGAATATGGGCAAGGCGGCCAAGTCCGGCGAGCCGTTCAATCCCGCCGAGATCATGCAGGATATCGACTTCCAGAAGATGGAAGAGCTGCGCGCACGGGTGCTGGAGGTCGTGAAGGACCCAGACATCGCCGAGCGCTCTCTGCCCTGGTACAATTATCTCTGCAAGCGCCCGCTATTCAGCGACAATTTCCTGGAATGCCTCAACCAGCCGAATGTCACGCTCGTGGATACTGAAGGCGTTGGCGTCACGCGCATCGACGAGACCGGCGTCTATGCCAATGGCGAGAAGTTCGAGGTCGACTGCATCATCTTCGCCACCGGCTTCGATGTCGGCGCGGCAGCCCACAAGGTGGGCGGCTATGAGCTGGTCGGGCGCGGCGGCATGACCATTGACGAGAAATGGGCCGATGGCGTGCGCACGGTGCATGGCACGCAGATGAGCGGCTTTCCCAACTTCCATGTCGTTGGCGCGGTGATGCAGGGCACAACCTCGTTCAACTATACCCACACGCTACAGACCCAGGCGGAGCATGCGGTGGACATCATCGCGCGCTGCCGCGAGGCGGGCGTCGAGGTGATGGAGGTCACACCCGAGGCGGAAGACCGCTGGGCCGAGAAGATGATGACGCGCCATGCCATCGATCTGGTGAAATATTTCGGCGACTGCACGCCGGGCTTCCTGAACAATGAAGGCGAGGTCGCCGGCAAGCCGACCTTCCTCGGCGGGACCTATGGCGGCGGGCCGCTGAAATATCTCAAGATCATCGAGGAATGGCGGTCCGGTCCGCAAATGCATGAGGATTGTGCGGTCAGTTTCAAGGCGGATGCCCCGGCTCGGGAGACTGTGTCGGGCTAGGGGCGGGGACTGGCGCGCGCGCTGCAGGTTTCCCCTGCCGGCGCCGCGCCACGCGGGGCTTTCCAATAGACAGGGCAACCCCACAAAGAGGCTCGGAGCGGACATTTACACAACGTGCTTGCATGCTAGTATATGATGGTTCAAAAAGAATAGAACAGGGAGTGAAGGCAACATGGCGTTCATCTGGCCAGAAATAGCCAAGGGCACGATCCGGCTGGGATATGCCGATGCCGGCGGCATCCGCACCCGCTATGTCGAGGCCGGCGATCCCGATGCCGATGAGGCGGTGATCTTCGTTCACGGCACGGGCGGCCATCTGGAGGCCTTCACGCGCAACCTGTTGCCCCATGCCGAGCAGTACCGCACCATCGCGCTGGACATGATCGGCCACGGTTATTCCGACAAGCCCGATCACGATTATGAGATGGAGCATTATGTCCAGCACCTCCTGGACTTCTGCGACGCGGTCGGCGTGCAACGCGGACATATGCACGGGGAGTCGCTCGGCGGCTGGATCACCGCGCAGTTCGCCATCGATCATCCTGATCGCACGGCCTCGCTGACGCTCAACACTGCCGGCGGGCTCAACACCGATCCGAAGGTGATGGAACGGGTCTACAATGTCACGATGAATGCGGTCGCCAATGCCAGCCCGGAGACGGTGCGCGCGCGGCTGGAATGGCTGATGAACGCGCCCGAGCGGGTGACCGATGATCTCGTGGAAATGCGCCTCGGTATCTACACCCAGCCGGGATTCGTGCAGGCGATGGAGCACATCCTCTGCCTGCAGAACATGGAGATCCGCATGCGCAATGTCCTCACCGAGGAGAGCCTGTCGCAGATCAAGGCGGAAACCCTTGTGGTGTGGACCGACCATGATCCCACCGCGCCCACGGCAACCGGCCAGCGTTTTGTCGATGCCATTCCCAATGCCCGCCCGCTGGTCGTGATGAGCGATTGCGCCCACTGGCCGCAATGGGAAAAGGCCGACGCGTTCAACAAGCTCCATCTGGAGTTTCTCGCCTCGTGCGGGCGATAGGGGAGGCGCGCGCCATGCCGATCAAGCTGATCTGTTCCGCCCACACCCCGCTGATGGACCATGTCGAGACCGACCCGAAGGTGGACGCGGCGGTACGCGCGCAGTTCCGCGCGCTGGCGAAAGAGGTCGCCGAGTATGATCCCGAACTGGTGATCATCTTCGCGCCGGACCATTTCAAGGGCTTCTTCTACGAGATGCTGCCGGCCTTTACCGTCGGGGTGCGCGCCACCGCGATCGGCGATTATGACATCGGCGGCGGCCCGTTCGACGTCCCCGAGGAGCTGGCCGTGGACTGTATCCGCGCGCTGCATTCCGAGGGCGTGGATGTCGGCATGTCCTACCGGATGAATGCCGACCATGGCTTTGCCCAGCTGCTCGTCCTGCTGGCCGGCGAGGTGAACCGCTATCCGGTGCTGCCGATCCATGTGAATTGCGCCGGCCCGCCGCTGCCGCCCTTCCACCGCGTGCGCCAGCTCGGCGAGGGCGTGGGGCGCTGGGCGAAGACGCTGAACAAGCGCGTGCTGGTGCTCGGCTCGGGCGGGCTGTCGCACGATCCGCCGATCCCAACCCTTGCCACCGCGCCGCCGGAACTGGCCGAGAAGCTGATCACGGCGACCCATCAGAGCGTTGAGGAACGCCGGCGCCGCGAGCAGCAGAATTTCGAGACCGCCCGTGCGCTCGCGCGCGGGGAGGGCGAGGCCCTGCCGCTCGCGCCTGAGTGGGACCGGGACTTCATGGACCATATGGCGCGCGGCGAGGTGGATTATCTCGACAATATGCCTGAGGCCGAGCTGACCCGGATTGCCGGGTGTGGCGGCCATGAGGTGCGCAACTGGGTGGCGGCCTATGCGGCGCTCTCGGTGTTCGGACCCTATGAGGCCGAGAACCTTTTCTATCACGATATTTCCCACTGGAATGCGGGAATGGGGATCGCCACGGCCCAGCCGGTGGAACAGGCTGAACTGGTGGAGAGCTGAAGAGCCCGCGGCCATGCGGGCCAGAACGGAGGAAATGCCATGGTCTTGTCACTGCAACATCTCGCCCTTGGAATTCCCGACCTGAAAGTGGGCGCGGACTTCTACACCACCTTCGGCATGAACATGCGCGAGGGCGACCAGGATCTGCTCGGCTTTCGCTGCGACAATCGCAGCCATGACGAGGTCGTCCTGATCGAGACCGGCCAGAACCGGAAGTTCCATCATATCTCGTTTGCCACCGACATGGCCGGCTTCAACCGGATCGAAGCCGGCCTGAAGGCGCGCGGGATCGAGACGCTGAGCCCGCCTTTCCCGGTCGCCGATGACGGCCTCTGGTTCCGGGACCCCGACGGCAACCTCGTCAACATCATCATTCGCGACAAGCCGCGCCAGGCCGCAGAGGCCGTGCCGGAGGTCAACCGCCCCGGCCTGCAGTCGCGGCTCAACAAGCGCGGCTGCCCGACCCGGGACCTGCCCGCGCGCCCGCGCCGGTTCGGTCACATGATCCTGTTCACGCCCGATGTTGCCCGCCAGGTCGGCTTCTATACCGACATTGTCGGCATGCAGCTCAGCGACACGATCACCGACAATTACGGCGCCTTCCTGCGCACCCAGGGTGGCAGCGACCACCATGTGCTCGGCTTCCTGAAGTCGCCGGCTCCCGGCTTTCACCATGCCAGCTTCGAGATGGGCTCGATCGACGAGGCCGAGCTTGGCGCCCAGCGCCTTTTCGGCAAGGGTTACAAGCATGCCTGGGGCCCGGGGCGCCACGGCGTCGGCTCGAACTATTTCCACTATTTCCGCGACCCGTGGAACGGAATGGCCGAGTACTTCTTTGATATAGACTACATCACCGCGGATGCAGCCTGGCAGCCGGAAGACTGGACCAAGAAGGACGGTATGTTCCTTTGGTCGGCCGACGGTCCGCCGCCGCCGGATTTCGGGCAGAATTACGAGCTCGACTAAGCCGGCAGGGCTGCCCGCGGCGGTGAAGATCCCCTCGCCGGGAGCGAAGGCTCTTCAGGTTGAGGGCGGGCCATGGCCGGGCCTCCCACCGGTCATGGCCTGGCTGGTCTGCAACCCAAACCGAAAGGATGCTGAAGGTGGCAAAGGTTCTTGTGCTCTACTATTCCAGCTACGGTCATACCGAGACCATGGCCGGGGCGATGGCCGAAGGCGCGCGCGCAGGCGGCGCGGAGGTCGACATCAGGCGCGTGCCGGAAACCGCGCCGGCCGAGGTGGTCGAAAGCGCCGGCTTCAAGGCCCAGGACGCACCCATCGCAGAGGTCGAGGAGCTTGAGGGATATGATGCAATCATCCTCGGCGCGCCGACCCGCTATGGCCGCATGCCCTCGCAGATGGCGGCCTTTCTCGACCAGACGGGCGGGCTGTGGGCGCGCGGCGCGCTGAACGGCAAGATCGGCGGGGCGTTTACCTCCACCGGCACCCAGCATGGCGGGCAGGAAACGACGCTGTTTTCCATGATCAAGACGCTGATGCATCTCGGCCTGACCATTGTCGGCCTGCCATACTCCTATCAGGAGCAGATGCAGATGGACGAGATCGGCGGAGGCTCGCCCTATGGCGCAACGACCATTTCCGGCCCCAAGGGCGGGCGCCAGCCCAGCGAGATCGACCTCGGCGGCGCGCGCCACCAGGGCAAGCTGATTGCCGAACTGGCGGCGAAGGTGGCGGGGTGATTTGATCCACGCATTGTTGGCGCGACTCCCCGTGGCTTGACCACGGGGTCCATCTCGTAACGGGGCTTCCTGGCCGCATCTCCCAGCTCCGATTCCCCGCGATCAAGTCGCGGGGAATCGGAGCTGGGCTACTCCGCACCCGTCTCATGCTCGAAGAACGCCTTTGTCGCCGGGTGCATCATCTCATTTGTGAGCCCCGGCCAGTGTAGCGCGGCAGCCTTGAAATCTCCCCCTGGCCCGTATCCGGACGAAGCCTCTGACAGGCACATAAGAATCTCGCTCACCACTTCATCCGGCGTGTCCGCCCAGGCCGTCAGCGCCTGACGGAAAGACAGCAGGGCGACAGGCTCCGCCGGCTGGGTCTCTGCACCCAGCACATTGCCGGGCTCGACCTGCACAAGCTCCGTCGTGAACGGATTGCTCTCATTGATCGCCTCCAGCGTCTCCCGCGAGACACCGAGCCAGTGCGCACCGGGCGCATCCAGCAGCGGCGGCATCATCGGCAGGAAACCCTCCGGGGTCTCGCTCATGATGTTCCAGGCCGTCGCGTCCACCCGGCCCTCGGCAATGGCGGCGGGAAGCTCCGGGGGCGCCGTGTCGACCAGTTCCACCTGATCCAGGATGCCCCAGCCATCGCGCATCAGCGCCTCGGCAAACCAGCGCACCGCGCTCGGGCGTGCCGGCACGGCGATGCGCTTGCCAATCAGGTCCTCCGGGGACTGGATATCATCGGAAAAGGCCAGCACGCCGAACGACACATCATAAAGCGAGGCGACGAAGAGCAGGTCGGAATTGGCGCGGCTATAGCCATGCCAGTGCGGCGCGGTGTTCTCGCGCGCGGTGGGATAATCGAGCGTTGTGACGATGGGCAGGTGGAAGGGGCGAAGCTCCGCCTCCAGAGTATTGATCCGTTTGATCGAGTCCGGCAGGGCGACAGGCGGGGTCTCTACGCTGGAAAATGCACCGCATGCGGAGAGTATTTCGCCAAGCTCGGAATTGTGGGCATGCAGCATGATCTGCGGCGGGGCGGGCGAATAGATGACGAGATCCATGGCGGGCTCCTCAGGCGCGGGGGAGGGTGTTTCAGCGGCCTCTGGCGCACACGAAGCCAGCCCCAGCAGGGCAGCCACTGCCACAAGCGGCGCGTGCCCGAATCCACCCATGCTCATCCGATCCTTCATTCGCGCCTCCCATGTTTATTGGTATGCTTGCATGTTACCTGGGTGGCGTGGTAACGCAAGCTCAAGCTGGCGGCGCGGCCTGGGCGCTCGCCGGAGAGACATCATGATCGGGAGGTCAGGCATGCGTCAGACAGGATTTGCAGGGCGCCTGGCCGTCGCGGCCGGGCTCGTCCTGCTGTTACCGGCGGCGTGCCAGCCTGCAGGGCCGGAAACGCCCGTAGAGGCCTCGCCAGCCGCCCCGCTGATGCGCGTCACAATTCTCGGATCCGGCACCCCTGTGCCGAGCCGCAGCCAGACCGGGACGGCCATCCTGGTCGAGGCAGGCGGCGAGGTGATGCTGATCGATTGCGGCAATGGCTGCACCGCGCGACTGGCCGAATATGATCCGGGCCTGCTGACTGAGGTCGACCATGTCTTCCTCACCCATCTGCACAGCGATCATGTGGTCGGCCTGCCGGACCTGTGGCTGAATGGCTGGACGCAGGGCCGCGAGGAGCCGTTCCATGTCTGGGGACCGGAGGGCACCGAGGCGCTGTTTGACGGTCTGCGCACGGCCTATGACGCCGACATATCCATCCGTACACGTGCGCGCCTTGCTGCAGGCGGCAGTCCGCTCACCGTGGAGGCGCAGAACCTGCCGCCAGAGGGCAGGGTGATTGCAGGTACTGGCGCGGTGAAGGTGACAGCTTTCCCCGTGGTGCATGCCGGCATGCCCGCCTTCGGCTATCGGCTGGAATATGCCGGAAAGGTGGTGGTGATCTCCGGCGACACGACCGCGACCCCGACGCTCGCAGAGGCCGGGCAGGGCGCCGGTCTCTATCTCATGGAAGTGCTCTCGCCGGCCATGGTGGGCTATCTCACCTCAAGCTTTTCCGAAGCGCGCGCCAATGCCATTCTCGGCCTGCATCTCACCGCCAGCCAGGCGGCTGGCGTGATGGCCGAGACCGAACCGGGCCTTGCGGTCTACTATCACACCGTGGCGAGCTGCAGCACGGACGGCGCGCTGCTGGCCGAGACGGCGGAGACCTATGACGGTGCAGTCATGGTCTCGCGTGATCTGATGCAGATCCGCCTCTGGGGTGACCATCTCGATACGGACTATCTGGGTGAAGACCCGACTGATTGCGACTGAGCGGCGGCTGCCTGCGCCTGGAAATCCTCCGGTGTGCGGCCCCGGGTGAAGGTGTCAAAATTCACCATCAGGCCCTGTTCGCGCAATATTAGTCCAGCAGATTGTTCGACGGCCATGGCCCGCTGGACAGCTGGCCGCTCCTGCATGCGGCGATAGTGATCGGCAAAGCGCGGGTAGCGATCCAGCTCGAATCCCGTACCGTCCAGACGGAACCAGACCCAGAAGAGATAGGCGTCAATTGCCGACCAGTCCTCGCCGAGAAACCATGGTCCGCGCTCCAGGCGCTGCTCGATGATCGCGAACTTGTCGTGCATGGAGTCCTCGGCCATCTCCTTCTGGCGCGCGCGCCCTTCGGGATGGTCGCAGAAGAATTGCGGTATACGGATCCGGAAGACATTCGGGTGCAACTCGCTGCCGCACCAGATGAGATGCGCGATGGTCTGTGCGTCGCGGACCTCGCCGCGCCCGAGCGGCAGAAGGCGGGCTTCGGGAAACAGTTTCGCGAGATAAAGCAGGATGGCCGGCGTCTCGTGGATCGGCTCGCCATCGGCAATCAAGAGCGGGGTCTTGCCGTTCGGATTGAGTGCGAGATAGTCCGGCATGCGGTGCTCGCCATTCATGTAGGCGACGAGCTGTTTGTCGTACTCCGCCCCGGCTTCCTCCAGCGCGATCATGACCGCGCGGGAGCAGGTGCCGGGGGCGTAGAAGAGGCGGAGGCTGGTCATGGGGCCTGCCTTTCGGGCTTTTGAAGGGCTTGTCCTTCCTCAGAAGTCGTAGTCGAGACGGACCCCGAAGGTGCGTGGCTTGGTGTAGGCACTTGTCGCGCTCAGGCCGACAAAGCCGGGGCTGACGAAAACGTTCGTCTTCTGAACATCGTCCTCGATATTGGTGACATAGCCGGTGATCCGGAAATTCGTATCGGCGACGAAATAGGTGACGGTGACATCCGTTTTGCCATTCGCCTCGACCAGGTCGATGGTCGGATCATTGTGCTCGCGAAGATACATGTCATCGCGCCAGGCATGATTGATCGCGGCGGTGAGGCGGCCGAGACTACCGAGATCGGTATCGTATTGCAGCCCGAGATTGAGCGTGTTTTCCGACACATATGGCAGCTTGTTACCCGAGAGGTCCGAACGGCCGAGGCCCTCGGGATCGTTCGGGTTGAAGGGTGGGTTGGGATCGCGCGGATCGGTGCTCCACAGCTCGTCGAATTCCGCATCGATGAAGGAATAGGACGCGTTCAGCAGCCAGTTGTCGGAGAGCACGAACTGGGTGTCGAGTTCGATGCCGTAGAGCGTTGTGGCCGCGGCATTGGTGGTGAACTGACCCGGCGCATTGTTGATGGTGCGCAGGGTGGTCAGCTGCAGGTCGGTATAGTCGTAATAGAAGGTGTCGACATTGATCCGTGCACGATCGTCCCAGAAGTCGGACTTGATGCCGGCTTCATAGGCGATGATCTCTTCCGGGTCATAGGGCAGGCCGTTGGAGGTGGCGTTGAAGCCGCCAGCCTTGTAGCCCGACGAGGCCGAAGCATAGACGAACACCTGGTCGGTGGCATCCCATTCGATGCCGGCGCGCCAGGTGAGCTTGGAGAATTCCGCCTCACCCGGGAACTCCGTATTCGGAATGTCCGGCGGGAAGGGTTGGCCGAAATTGCCGCGTGTGACCTTGGTGCCGGTCTTCTCATCCTCCGTATACCGCAGGCCGAGCGAGGCCCGGAAGGTCGGCGTGAAGGCATAGGTCGCGGTGCCAAAGGCGGCCACGGTCTGGCTCTCGCCATTCTCGTCCAGCAGGAAGTCCGGCAGGTTGATCACGCCGCCGGGGGTGAGGCCGTTCAGGCGCACGCGGCGGAAGATGTAGGTGTCTTCCTTGAAATAGTAGGCGCCCAGAATCCAGCTCAGCGGAGAGTCGGTGTCCGAGGACAGGCGCGCCTCAATACTCTGGGCGTCGGTGTCGTCGTACTTGTTGAAGGCGCTGACGGCGACTGGCGAGCCGTCGAAATCCTGCTGAATGTCGGCTTCGAGCTCGTAATAGCTCGCCTGCAGGAAGGCCTCCACGTCGCCGAAATCCTTGGTAATCCGGGCAAAGGTCGAGAAGCTCTCGGTCTTGTTGTAGGAGGGGGTGTCATTGTTCGCGACCAGCGGATCGGACGGGTCCGGCGGCAGGGTCATGAGCAGTGCCTGGGTCGGCGGCGGGCCGCCGATATTGCGCTCCAGATAGGCCATGTTCACGCCCGAGCCGTCGCGGTCGTTGTAGGTCGCTGACACGAGGACATCGAGGCCATCATTGCCGCTATAGAGCAACTGGCCGCGCAGGGCGGTATCACCGTTCGAGCCGAAAAAGTCCTGCGTGCCCGGCTCGGTGGACTGGTTCTCGATATAGCCTTCCTCCTCATTGTAGAGGCCGGAAAAGCGCATCGCCACATTGTCGCTGAGCGGCACGTTCAGCACGCCGCGCACTTCGTAGAAATCGCGCGAACCGGCGCTGGCCCCCACGCTGCCTTCGAATTCATTCGTCGGCAGTTTGGAGATCACGTTGGCGACCCCGCCGGTGGCGTTGCGGCCATAGAGCGTGCCCTGCGGCCCGCGCAGGACCTCGATGCGCTCGATATCGTGGAAGGTCGCCGTGCCGCCGATGGGGCGGGCGATATAATTGCCGTCGATATAGAAGGCGACACCGGAGTCGGAGATGGTCGAGGTGCCCTGCAGGCCGATACCGCGCAGCGAGATTTTGAACTGGCCCTGCTCCTCGCCGACATGCAGGTTCGGGATGTAGGACTGGAGATTGGCGAGATCGTCGATGCCGCGCTCTTCAAGCGCTTCGCCCTCAAAGGCCGAGATCGCGACGGGCGTGGACTGCAGCGAGGTTTCGCGTTTCTGGGCTGTCACGGTGACCGTGCCGAGGCGTCGGCCTTCCGGTTCGGCAGGCGTGGTTTCGGCCTCGGCAAGCTCGACCTCGGCAGCCGTCTCGTCTGTATTTTCCTGGGCAAACACCACCTGCGGCGTGAGCAGGGCGGCAGCGAGCAGAATGCTGGTACTGGCGTGGTATCTCATCGATTTCCTCCCCTTGGGTCTGGCGGTTCCCGCCTATCGTTGTGCTAGCATGCTAACATGGAGCAATCGCAAACTTTCACCATTCCAGGGCCGGGTCAAGGAAGCTCTCGCGTGCCAGGCGGAACCTGCCTCTGTGCATTCTCGGAGTGTGAGAATTCTGTCTTGCAGAGCCTGCCTGCAGTTCTGGCAATGCGACCGGGATCGGCAATAGTCATTGGTGAAGACGCCGGCGAGGGCGGTTTTCCGGCGTCTGGCAGGCGCAAATCTTGCTGTGACTGGCGCGCGAAGACGGGTAGTTTAAGTGCGCCGGCCTGGCGAACGGAGCGATCGCGGCAGTGGCAGCGACAATCAGCGCCTTGATTGGCCGCAGGATTTCAACCATTCCTTAGTCGCATACTAGTATGAAGGCTCCCGAATATGAGCAAAAGCAACGAAGTCTACGATCTGGTCATCGACCGGCTGGTGAGCGCGAAATACGCCTTTGGCGAGCGCCTGCTGGTCAAGGAGCTGAGCCAGGAAACCGGTGCCAGTCGCCAGCCGATCATGTCGGCGCTGAACCGGCTGAGCGCGGAAGGATTCGTGCATATCGTGCCCCAGGTGGGCTGTGAGGTGATCAGTCCGAGCCGCGATGAAATCGCCGATTTCTTTCGCCTGTTCCAGCTGATCGAAGGCTTGCTGGCCGAGCTCGCCGCCGAGCGGCGCACTGAAGACGACCTGATGGAGCTGAAGCTCGCCCATCAGCGCCTGGCCATGATGGAACAATCCAATGACGCCTCGCCCGAGCGTTATCTCCGGCTCAACCAGGCCTTCCACCGCCGCCTGCACGAGATGGCCTATTCGCCACTGCTGGCGCGCAAGCAGAAGAACAATTTCAACATGATCGACTTCTTCATCAGTCAGTCGGCCGGCTTCGGCACGCTGATGACGGGCGGGGATACCGTGCATGAGCATGCCGAGATTGTGGATGCCATCGAGAAGCGCGACAGCGCGCGGGCCAGCGCGGAATCCCAGGACCACCTCATCGCCATCGCCGAGACCGTCCTGGCACGGCTGGACTGAGCGGCCGGGTTCACAGTTCGATGTCTTGAAGCCGCTTCACCGCGGCTTGACCGTGGTGCCCATTTCCTGCCGGAGGCCCCGAACTGCCTCTTTCCGTGATGGCCCCCGTGGTCAAGCCACGGGGAGTCGCAAGAATGGAGAGTGCCGGATATTATCCGTGCCAGCCGCGCGACAATACTACATCCTGCCTCCCATCTTGCAGCGTGCGAAACACGCGCCTATAGGTGACATGCAAGTATGTTAATAAGGCGCCCCAGAAAGAGCCCGGGCGCTCAAGGGAGGTGTGAATGGATCTCGGCCTGAAGGGGAAAACCGCAATCATCTGCGCGGCGAGTAGCGGGCTCGGGCGCGCCTGTGCCATGGCACTGGCTGGGGAGGGCGCCAATGTTGTCATCAATGGCCGCACCCGCGAAACGCTTGAAGAGGCCGCTGCCGATATCTGCGCCGTGGCGCCGGATGTGACCATCTCGCAGGTGGTCGGCAGTGTGGTCGACCAGGGTGTGCGCGAGGAACTGGTCGCAACGGCCGGCGCGCCGGACATCCTCATCAACAATGCCGGCGGCCCGCCGCCCGGAAACTTCCGCGACTGGAGCCGGGAGGACTGGATCAGCGCGGTCGACACCAACATGCTGAGCGCCATCGAGTTGATCCGCCTGAGCGTGGACGGCATGGCCGAGCGCGGCTTTGGCCGGGTGGTGAACATCACTTCGTCGGCCGTGCGCGTGCCGATCCCGGTGATCGGCCTGTCGAATGCGACGCGGGCGGGGCTGACCAATTTCGTTTTCGGCCTGGTGCCGGAAGTGTCGTCGAAGGGCATCACGATCAACAATCTGCTGCCCGGCCCGTTCGACACCAACCGCCTGCGCGGGTCGAAGGAGATCACGAAACACCTCACGGCCAACAAGGTGGCGGGGCGCGTGGGCGATCCGGCCGAGCTTGGCGCCATGTGCGCCTTCATCTGCTCGGTCCATGCCGGCTATCTCAACGGGCAGAACATCCTGATGGATGGCGGGCTCTATCCCGGCGCGTTCTAGGCCCCGAACGCGATCACGCCATTGGCGGCGTCATGACCGATCGTGCTCTTGCCCAGCACGGGCACGCCGGCCTTGCCCGCCCAGAAGCGCGCGATTTCGTGCGCGGTCATGCCGAAATCGACATCGTTCTCGGGCACGTCGCTGAAGCGCCCGAGGCGCAGGCCGGCGAGGCGCGGGAACCAGTCGGTGGAGGCGAGGGTAAAGAAGGCCCGGTCGATGCGGTAGTCATACTCGCCGATATCCTCAAGATGCAGGACATGGCCCGAGAGGTCGGGCAGGTAATGCGTCCCGCAGAGACTGGCCAGAACGGTGAGATTGAACGCGGCCTTCGGCGCCCCATCGGAGACCGATGACGCCGGGATCCGCCCGGACAGCACGCCAAGCGAGCGTGCCACTGCCGCTTCGCCGCCTTCGCGCAGAATGTCCGCCGGCATTGGCCCGTGCATCACGCGACCGATCCCGGCCTTGTAGAGCGCGCCGAGCAGGGCGCCGGTATCGCTATAGCCGACATATGTTTTCGCGCGCGCGGCCTCACCGAGTTCATTTATCACGCGGTCGAGCAGCCGACCGGCGCCATACCCGCCGCGGGCAAACCAGACCGCGTCCACGCCCGGATCATTGGCCAGTTCCAGGAAGGCTTTTGCCCTAGCCGTGTCCGGCCCGGCAAAGTGGCCATAGCGCTCGAAGCATTGTGGATGCATGCGCAGGGCGATGTTCGGCGCGATGTGGGTCGTCAGTTCCAACACGCGCTGTGCGGTCTCCGGCTCCAGTGTCCGCGCCGGCGCCATGACGCCGACTGTGACTCTCTCTGAAATTTGCCTATCTGTCGCCATGAGATCACGATATGGCGGATTCCATGACGGAACAAAAACGCTATTTCTTCTGCGGCATCGGCGGATCGGGCATGCTGCCGCTGGCGATGATCCTTCGCGGGCAGGGCGCAGAGGTCTCCGGCTCGGACCGTTCGCGCGATCAGGACCGCACGCCGGAGAAGTTCGACTGGCTGGAAGCACAGGGCATGTCGCTCTTTCCGCAGGATGGCAGCGGGCTCATCTCGGGCGATCAGGTGCTGGTCGCTTCGGCGGCGGTGGAGGACACCGTGCCGGATGTCGCGGCGGCCCTGAAGCTCGGCTGCCGGCGGGTTTCACGTGCAGAACTTCTGTCTGAGCTGTTCAACGCCGCCATGACGCCCATCGGCGTGGCCGGCACCTCGGGCAAGTCCACCACCACCGCCATGATCGCGCACATCCTGCACACTGCCGGCAAGGCGCCGACGGTGATGAATGGTGCGGTGATGAAGAACTTCCTGACGCCCGAACACCCCTTTGCCAGCGCGCTGGTCGGCGCCGAGCATGGCATTTTCGTCAGCGAACTGGACGAGAGCGACGGCACCATCGCGCTCTATCATCCGCGCATCGCGGTGCTGAACAATATCTCGGTCGATCACAAGAGCATGGACGAGCTGCGCGTCCTGTTCGGTGATTTCGTCTCACGCGCCAGCGGCTGTGTCGTGCTCAATGCCGACGATGAGGAGGTGATGGGCCTGGCCCACCGCGCCCATGCCGCGCGCACCTATTCCATTTCAGGGCTACCGGCCGAGCTGACCGCGACCGATATCGTGCCCGCGCCAGTCTCGATCCGCTTCATGCTGAACGATCATCTCGACCATGTCAGCCTGCCGGTGACCCTGCAGGTGCCCGGGCGCCACAATGTCTCCAATGCGCTGGGTGCAATCAGCGCCACCGCGCCGCTGGTCGGCCTGAAGGCCGCTGCCCGCGCGCTGGAAAGCTTCCAGGGCATCAAGCGCCGCTTCGAGGTGGTCGGCACGGCCAGCGACATCACCGTGATCGACGATTTCGGGCACAACCCGGACAAGATCTCCGCCACGCTCGCCACGCTGCATGACTTTCCCGGCCGGGTGCTGGCCATGTTCCAGCCCCATGGTTTTGGCCCGCTGAAGAAGATGCGCACGGAGTTCGCCCGTATGTTTGCCGGCCAGCTGGCGCCGAAGGATATCCTCGTGATGCCCGAGCCGGTCTATTTCGGGGGCACGGTCGACCGGGCTGTGTCGAGTGCAGACCTGGCCGGCGATATCCGTGCGCTTGGCCGCTCGGCCGAAGCCCTCGATACCCGCGAGGCCTGCGGCGCACGGCTGGCGGAGCTGGCCCGGCCCGGCGACCGTATTGTCATCATGGGCGCGCGCGACGATACGCTGTCGGACTTCGCGCTACAGCTGCTCAATGCGGTCGACCGTCGCTGACATTACAGAATCGATGCAATTTTATCGCGGTTGTAACATTTTGGTGTAGAGCTGTTAATCAGGTGTTGCCGGACGCTCGCGAATAGTCTTTCAACCCTGTCATAACCACCTGTTCCTCCCAGAGCAGATACAAAAAACAAAACGACAGCGTCAGCTGAGCCCGCGCAAGAAGGACCATCTGGCGATTAGGAAACGTGAGATCGCAGGAGCCCCCCACTCATGAAAATCCAACTGCTTACGACCAGCGCATTTGTGCTGGGCAGCCTCTGTGCCCCGATGGCCTTCGCACAGGATGCTGACGAACCTGCCGCCACCCGCACGCTCGACACCGTGACGGTAACTGCGCAGAAGCGCGAACAGACCCTGCAGGATGTGCCTGTAGCTGTCTCCGTGGTGGGCGAGGAGCAGATTGCAAACGCCCAGGTCCTCGACCTGTCCGACCTGCAGACCCTGGTGCCCTCCCTGCGCGTGAGCACGCTGCAGAACTCGGCCCAGACGACCTTCGTCATCCGCGGCTTCGGCAATGGCGCCAACAATGCTGGTATCGAGCCCTCGGTCGGTGTGTTCATCGACGGCGTCTACCGCTCGCGTTCGGCCGCCGCGATTGCCGACCTGCCCAACCTGGCGCGCGTGGAAGTGCTGCGCGGCCCGCAGTCGACCCTGTTCGGCAAGAACGCCTCTGCCGGTGTGATCTCGGTCGTCACCCAGGAGCCGGAGTTTGATTTCAGCGGCCTGGCCGAGGTCGGCATGACCAATTACAACGGTTACAACGCCAAGGGCTATTTCACGGGCCCGATCGCCGACAAACTCGCCTTTGCTGTGTCGGGCAATCTCAGCAAGCGTGACGGCTATACCGAAAACCTGCTCGGCGGCGAAGATGTCAACGACCGCAACCGCTATGGCGTTCGCGGTGAGCTGCTGTTTGAACCGAATGACGATCTTTCGGTTCGCCTCATGGGCGACTATTCCAATATCGACGAGATCTGCTGCACGGTCTCGGCGGTTGAGTACGGCCCGACGGGCGGCGCCATCGCCGCGCTTGGTGGGGCGCTTCTGGATACGTCAGACCCCTTCTCTTATGAAGTCTATTTCAACCAGGATCCGGTGAACGAAGTTGAAGATCGCGGCCTGTCGGGCACGGTGGAATATGATTTCGGTCCGGCCATCCTGACCTCGATCACCGCCTATCGCGAGAATGACAGCTTCTATGACAGCGAGGTCGACTATTCCGGCGCGGACCTGATCGACTCTGTGTCCAGCGATACCGGCATCGAGACCTTCACCCAGGAATTCCGCCTGACCTCGGACACTGACGCGCCGGTGAGCTGGCTGGTCGGGGCCTTCTTCTTCAGCGAGGATGTCAACCAGCAAACCGGACTGGGCGCTGGCACGATGTTCCGCCCCTATGTCGATATCCTGGTCGACGGCGCTCCGCTCGGCCCGAACGGCACGCTGGCTGGCATCGAGCAGGCGCTGGGCTTTGACTATGGCACCTTCTACGGCGCCGACCGCCAGTCGCTGGAATACTTCACCCAGGCCGACGATTCCACGTCGCTGTTCGCCCAGCTCGACTGGGAGGTCACCGACCGCCTGACCCTGACGGGCGGCCTGAACTACACCAAGGTCGAGAAGGATGTGACGGGTTATACCGACAACAATTATGCCTTCTCCGCGTTGGAGTTCGACGGTGCCGAGGGCGCGCAGGTCCTCACCGCGCAGGGCTATGCCATGGCCTTCCCGGCCGTGTTCCAGGCCAATACCGGCCTTGCGCCGACCGACGCCAACTATGCGGCCTTCGCGACGGCTTTCCCGGATGTCTTCGCCCAGCTCCAGGCCGGCACACTGGCCCAGGTGCAGGCGGGTGTGGCCCAGCTCGATCTCAGCGACCCGGCCCAGAACCCGCTGCTCGGCCTGCAGCAACTGCAGTTCGTGCCGCAGTTCCTCGGCTTCCCGAACAGCATCGAGGAGGGGCATTCCAATGACGAGGAAACCACCTGGACGCTGCGCGCCGCCTTTGATGTGAACGACTATATCAACATCTATGTCTCCGGCGGCACCGGCTTCAAGGCGAGCTCGTGGAACCTCTCGCGGGATTCCCGTCCCTTCACCTCCGACATGGATGGCCTTGTCGGCGCTGGCCTGGATCAGCCGAACCAGACCTATGGCACGCGCTATGCCGGGCCGGAGAAATCCACCGTCTACGAAATCGGCGTGAAGGCCTCCTTCGATACCGCGCAGGTCAACCTGACCCTGTTCGACCAGACCATTGAGGGCTTCCAGTCGAACATCTTCACCGGTACGGGCTTTGCGCTCGCCAATGCCGGCGAGCAGTCGGCCTCCGGTGTCGAGCTGGACGTGCTCTGGCGCCCGGTCGATCCGCTGACGCTGAGCTTTGCCGGCACCTTCCTGGACCCGGTCTATGACAGCTTTGTCGACACCGGCATTTTCGATGCCCAGGGCAACCAGATCGACCTGTCGGGCCAGACCCCGGCCGGCATCCACGAGACCTCGATCTCGACCTCTGCGCTCTATGAACACGATTTCGCCAATGGCTGGGTCGGCTTCCTGCGCGGGGAATACCAGTATGAGAGCGAGGCTCAGGTGGTCGACAATGTTCAGGGCGTCGACCGCGAAGTGAACATGGTCAACGCGTCCATGGGCCTGGAGCTGAACGATGGCTGGTCGGCCCGCCTTTGGGGGCGCAACATCTTCAATGACGAGTATTTCGTCAGCGCCTTCCCGGGCGTGGCCCAGACCGGCACCATCTATGCCTATCCGAACCAGCCGGCCACCTATGGCCTGAGCGTTCGCAAGGAGTTCTAGCACTCGGGACCCATGTTCCGATGGTCACTTGCGCCCGTGCCGGGAAACCGGCGCGGGCGTTTCTTTTTGCGCTGCGACTTGCCCGGCGGCGCGCGGCCGATAGGGTCGGCGCAACAAGGGAATCTGATAAAGGGCAGGGCAAGATGGGCGCGTATATCCTGGTGATCGACGAAGGTACCACCTCGACCCGCGTGATCGCTTATGACCGGGAGTTTGCCCCCCGCGCCGTCGCCCAGCAGGAACTCACCGTCACCTATCCCCGCGATGGCTGGGTGCAACAGGATGGCGAGGAAATCTGGCAGGCGAGCCTTGCCGCCTTGCGCCAGGTGTGCGCGGAGATTGGCGGGCCGGGCGAGGTGGCGGCCATTGCCATCGCCAACCAGCGCGAAACGACGCTGATCTGGGAGCGGGCGACCAGCATGCCGGTCGGCCCGGCCATTGTCTGGCAGGACCGGCGCACGCATGCCGCCTGCGATGCGCTGAAGGCCGCCGGCCACGAGGCGAACATCAATGCCGTGACGGGCCTCCTGGCCGATCCTTATTTCTCGGCCACCAAGATCAACTGGTTGAAGGAGGAGTTCGCCCTCGCCGAGGATGATCTCGCGGCCGGGCGATATGCCTTCGGCACGGTGGACAGCTGGCTGATCTGGAAGCTCACCGGCGGTGTGCGCCATGCCACCGACATCACCAATGCCTCACGCACATTGCTGATGGACCTCGAGGGCGGCGACTGGTCGCCGGCCATGCTCGATCTATTCGGTGTGGCGCGGGCGCTGCTGCCCGAGATCTGCCCGAGCGGCGGGGAGTTCGGCGTGCTGGCAGACGATATCCTCGGCGCGCCGATCCCGATCCTGTCGGCGGTCGGCGACCAACAGGCCGCGCTGGTCGGCCAGGGCTGCCTGAAACCGGGCCAGGGCAAGATCACGCTCGGCACCGGGGCGTTCCTGGTGGCCAATACCGGCGCTGTGCGCCCGAAATCCGAACACGCCCTGCTCGCCACCAGTGGCTATGACACCGGCACCGGTGCGACAGCCTTCGCTCTGGAAGGTGCGATCTTCAATGCCGGCACGGTGGTGAAATGGCTGCGCGACGAGCTGGGTCTGATCGGTGCGGCAACCGATAGTGAGGCACTGGCGCGCTCGGTCTCATCCAGCGAGGGCGTCTATTTCGTGCCGGCCTTTACGGGCCTTGGTGCGCCGCACTGGAAGGCTGGGGCGCGCGGGGAGATCACCGGCATCACACGGGGAATACGGGCGGCCCATATCGTGCGTGCCGGACTGGAGGCGACGGCCTATCAGACGCTCGACCTGCTCACCGCCTTTGCCGGCGATGGCGCACCGGTGGATGTGCTGCGGGTCGATGGTGGCATGGCGGCCAATGACTGGCTGATGCAGTTCATGGCCGATATCTGCGCCGTGCCGGTCGAGCGCCCGGAAGACATGGAAATGACCGCGCTCGGCGCGGCCGCTCTGGCGGGCATGCATCTCGGCTGGACCAGCGTGGAGGACTGGAGCGCGCACAGCGCCGGCAGCGCCACCCGGTTCGATCCGGCCATGGAAGCGGGCGAGCGCGAGGCGGCGATTGCCTGCTGGCAGCGCGCGGTCGCCAAAGCGGTTGGGTGAGGGTCAGTTACGCATATCCCAGCAGGTGGCGAAGACCCGGCAAGGCATAGTCCACCAGCCGTTTCTGCTGGTCGGGCAGTTCATCAGGCAATCGCGAATCATCCACTGTCAGATTGTCCCGTGCCGTCGAACTCTGGTTCTTGTCCGATCCGACAAGGATACGCTCCTTCCAGTCACCGGGCCGCTTGATCCCGCAATCGGACAAGAGACACATGAAATAGGCCTCGGCCTGGGGCGTGTCGATCGCCTTTACGTGCGAAAGCAACTCCTCGAATCGGTAGAGCCTGGCGCCTGTGCCGAGCCAGGCCGCCGCATTGAAGTTGAAAATGTCGCTCATCGGCGGCGCCTTGCCGTGGATGCCGAAGATCATCATGTTCATCAGATCTTCGGGATCATATTTCGGGCTGCGAAGATGCTCGAGCTTGCCGTCAAAATTCTCGGACATGAAAAAGCGCGCGCGTGCGATTACCCAGGAATATGGGTCACGGACAAGCAGGATCTGGCGCATGCCCGCGACGGCGAGCGCCGATTCGTCGGAAAAGAGCAGGTGCCCCCAGCTCAGTTTCGGCTCATTCGGATTGAAGGCGCGTCCCGCATGGTGGCGTAGGTTCGGGATCTGGATGAAGGTATCATGATATTGCTGTTCGACCGGAACGAACATGCGCATGATGTTACGTATCAGGTGCGTGCCGCATTTCGGGACCGAATTCAGAAAGACCGGGTGTTTTAGCCGAGCCTGTTCGAACTCCGTGTTCCGTTCGTTGAGATTGTCCATTTTCATTGTGATATTGGGCACAAGAAAACTCCTCAGCGGTCAGCCCGGGAAAGAAAGAAGCGGCAGGTGAGCCTGCCGCTTCCGATTTAAAACAATATCAAGCCCGATTAGAAGGCCTTGTTGACGTTCACGAAGAAGGAGCGTCCCAGCCAGTCATATTGCGAGTAGAAGGCCGAGGTGCCGACCGTGCTGTATTCGCCCAGTCCCAGCGTGGTGACCGCCGGCGGCTCTTCATTGAAGAGGTTGGAGACCCCCACGCGCACGGTGACATCGTACGGGAACTCACGCGCGACCGACATTGAGTGGTAGAAGGTGTCTTCCGTCTTCAGCTTGTAGGTCACGGGCATCCCGAAATAGGTGCCGGTATTGCCGCCGAAACTGTCAATGTTCGAGGTTTTTCCGACGAAGTCGATCCCGTAATATACATTCCAGAGACCACGCTCGAAGTTCACATTGAACTCGCCGACCCACTCCGGATCCCCGGCTTCACCGTTCGTGTCGATCGGGGCACTGTTGGGGAAGAGCAGGATCTCGTCTTCCAGCTGGAAGGTGTGCTGCGTTGTGAAGACGAACGAGCCGAAGGAGAAGTCCCGGGTGTACTCGGCCTGGACATCGATGCCCTTGTTGGTCTGCTCGGCGACGTTGATGAAGTTGTTCGTAACGTCGGTGATCAGGAAGCTGGTCGGGTTACGGCCGAACAGGTCACAGAGTGGCTCGGTACCGAAATTGTCGGACTCATAGCACCCAAGCAGGATGTTGCCCGCACCAAGCTGGTTGATCTGATCTTCGATTTCGATCTCGAAATAGTCGATCGATGCCCGGAAATCGAGCCATTCCGGCGCCCAGACGAGACCGATGTTGAACGCATCGGAGGTTTCCGCTTCAAGCGAACCGGCATTGCCGGACGCAATGATGGTTGCCGATGAGCCGGAGCCGCCATGATTGCCTGGAACCCCATCGGCAGCACAATTGTCTGCGCGGCGCTGGGAAATGTTCCCGGCGGCAAGCTCCGCGCCCCAATTGATGCAGGGGTCGACTGAACGCTGGCCAAGGAAGCTGGTCTGTTCGTCAAGGAAGAGTTCGAACAGGGCCGGTGCACGGAAGGAGGTCCCATATGTGGTCCGCGCTCGCAGGGATGGCGTGATCTGCCAGCCAAGACCGGCCTTGAAGGTCGTGTCGGAGCCGTAGACATCGACATCGGTCCAGCGCGCCGACAATGACAGATCAACCGCTTCAAAGAAGGGCTTGTCTTTCACGATCGGAATAGCCACCTCGCCGAACACGGCGGTGGTCGTTTTCGAACCTTCGGTGATACCGGCCGAAGACGATCCCCACGCATTGCCGATCTGGAAGGTTTCTGCCGGTGTGTCCTTCAGGCGTTCCGAAACGCGGTTGAAGCCGAAACCTGCGATCAGGTCACCGGCCGGCAACTCGAACAGTGGGCCGTCAACGAAGAGTTCGAACTGAGACTGTTCATAAATGGTCTTGCCGACTTCCGTCCCGAACAGGAAGGCGCGATCCTCCTCGGAGATGTTGCCTGCGAGGAATTCGGGATTGTACCAGTCGGGCGTGATGCACGGAACACCGCGCACATCCGTCACGCCGTCAGCATCAAATGCACAGCTGCCTGTATTGAACCACTGATAGGGCGTGATGGCATCGTCGTAGATGACATCGCCTTCATACTCACCATCGGAGCGTGAGAACTGGAAGAATGCGTCATAGTTCCAGTCTGACAGGGCTGCATCGAAGCTGCCGCGGAGCCCGACAACCGCGTTGACATAGTCGACGGTCACCTTGTCATCAGCATGGTCGGTAATCGCCGTCGGGCTGAGACCGATAAAGCTGAAGCTCGTCGGATCAGCGGTAAAGCCGTTGGCGGCCAGGCCCGGCGCATTGGTGTAGACATAGCCGAAATAGTTGTAGAGATAGTCATACTGCCAGAACTGGCGGTACCCGTTCACCCTGGTCTCGCGACGGTTCAGCAGGAAGTCGCCATAGACCTGCATGTCATCGGTGAGATCATACTCGCCATTCGCATAGAAGGTCATGCGCTCGACTTCCGGAATCAGGGATTGCTGGTCCTGGAAGGGATGGTCGGCATTCATCAGGGCTTCGGAGAGAAGCGCTGTCGGCGAATATTCCGGGTCATAGACCGCGCCCGGAAGGGCGAGTTCGCCGAGCCCGACCGGATACCAGCCCGGCGCCGGGTTCAGGCCGAAGCCATTGCTCCCGAACGGGGCGAGGCCGTTGGCGGCCAGGGAGCCATCATAATCGTATTGCAGCATTTGCGGGCGGGACTGCCATGGACGCCCGACCAGGCCGGGATCGAGGTAGTTGTACATCCAGACATGACCCCAGGCGAGGTCCGAACAGGCAAAATTGCCCGTGCGCGGATCTATGAGATCTGCGCGGCTTCCATCCTCGTTGAAGACATAGTCCTCGCCGCAGCTGAAATAGTCACGGTCGCCCTGGGCCAGTTCTTCCTGTTTGAAATAATCGAGCGAGACGAGGATGCGACCCTTGTTGAAGCTTGTGCCATAGGTCGCGCTTGCGCGCAGTTCTTCTCCGCCCTGTTCTTCCGGCTGGTTGTAGAAGAAGTCGATATCGGCGCCGTCCTCGGTTCGCGTGATGATGTTCACCACGCCGGCAACCGCGTCAGAGCCGTAGATCGAGGATGCACCGTCTTTCAGCACCTCGATATTCTGTACCGCCGAAAGGGGAATAGCGTTCAGGTCAAAGGACGACACGCCGCCGCGGGTGCCGGCCGGGCCGGCGCGGCGGCCATTCAGAAGCACGAGCGTGCGGTTGGCACCGAGACCGCGCAGCGAAATCGTTTCCGTGCCGATACCGCCATTCTGGACAAAGGCGGCAGAGGTGGCCGCCGTCACCTGAGGCGAGCCGGCCGCCACCGTGGCCGTCTGAAGAAGTGTCCCGACATCGGCAATACCTTCAAGAACGGCCGAGTCGGCGGAAATGATATCGAGCGGTGCGATGCTGGTGTATTCGTTCGCAAGACGTGAACCGGTCACAACAATCTTTTCTTCGGTTCTCGTCTCATCTTCCGTCGTTTCGGAAACCCTTTCGACGTCGGCAGGATCCTCTTGGGCTGCGGCGCTGAAGGTCAGTCCGCCCCACAAGGTCGTGAAAGCCGCCGTACCCAAAAGGAAGTTGTTCAAGCTCTTTGTTCTCATGATTATCCTCTCTAAGGGGCCTGGAACACACAACAGGTAGGCGGGTTCGTTCCGGTCCGTCTTGTTGCACCGCAAGATGGACACCCCCTACGCCCGGCGAGAGTGCCCGCATTCAATCGAAAATCAATGCGGCGGTCACGCGGCTGACACAATTCGAGCATCTGTGTGACATTAATGCACAAGTGGGTCCCTGCCGGTCGAAAACGCGGCAGTTGCATCCAAAGGACTGCGCCCGGACGGCAGATTCATGCGCGTTTGCGCCCCTGGGCGAATTTTGTTTTGTGTGCGGTCACGTGTGTCTCACACGTTGACCTTCCGCTTCGATCCCGCATGTTACGGCGCGACAGTCCGGGGAGGCATTTCCATGAAAATCTTGTTCAAGGCGCTGATGACAGTCACCACGGGGATGCTTTTTCATGCGCTAGGTGCGCTTGCAGACCCTGTTGCCATCGAAGATCTTGCTCGTCCGCCCGCCATGGCTGGCGTGACGGTCAGCGCCGATGGCAAGACCATGTTCGCGCTTGTCGGGCCGTCGGAGGGCAATGATACCGACAGGGCTGTCCTGGCAGCATGGGATCTCAGCGACTTGTCCGCGCCGCCGAGGACGGTCGCTCCGGACGGAGATGACATGGAATTCCTCTTCGTGCAGGCGCTCAAGAACGGCTATGCCATGGTCGTCATGCGCAAACCCTTTACTGGCCGCCTCAGCGGCTGTTCGGAAGGCAAGGCCATCGGTGCCACGCGGACCTGGGTCCACCAGTTCTTCATTACCGATGCCGAGTTTTCGTCCTTTGAGAACCCGTTCCTGGAGCTTGGCAGCGGCAGGGGGCGTTCAGATGCGACGGAGACATGCCTGAAGATGGAAGCGCGAGGCAGCGTCGTGGCGCGCCTTCCACTGGATGAGGAGGAGGTGTTGATCTCCCGGCTCGATGCCAGGACATTCGGCACCGAGATCGTGCGATTGAATCTAGCGACCCAGGCCCAGAGCGTGGTCTACCGGGAACTCGGTCCCAGCCAGGTCTCATATATCGACCCGCTGGATGGCGAAGTCATGGTAACCGTCGATGACGAACAAAGGGATGGCTCGTATTATCAGAAGACCAGCCTGAGAACGGAGAAGGGGGGAAGCTTCGAGACCTTCGACGCACTCGATATCGACATGGGAACCCGGGAGGAACTGGATGTTGTCCATCGCGACCGTGAAACGGGTATCTATCTGGTCAGCACGAACATGCTTTCCGACAAGAAGCAGATTTATGAATTCGATCCCCGTACGGGCGTCCTGAATGAGGAACCGGTCTTTGCACACGAGGACTTTGACGCACTGGGTGTTGTCACATCGGACCGGCAGGCGGATTTCGGCAAGGTTCTCGGATATTTGTACCAGGCCGATGTGGTGCGTACCTATTGGGTGGACCCGGAACTCGGCGGCATCATGCTCGGCTTGGAGAACGCATTTCCGGGGCATGATGTTGAGCTGATCCACGCCTCTGACGATCGCAACCGGATCATCTTCTCCGTCGAGGCATCAAACCAGCCACCCATCTACATGATGCTGGAAAACAAGGCGTCGCTGACGACGATTGCCCAGCAGCGGCCCTGGATTAGTTCCGAAGACATCGGCCAGACCAAGCTGGTTTACTATGAGGCGCGTGATGGCCGCCGCCTGCCGGCCCTGCTGACACCTCGCGCTGGCTGGGAAGCCGGCGACGAGCCTGGAAAGGCAATTGTCCTGCCGCATGGTGGGCCATGGGCGCGTGACTATGGGGGCTGGGATGTTTCGGGCTGGATCCCGTTCCTGACATCACGCGGTTATACCGTCCTTCAGCCACAGTATCGCGGCAGTTTCGGCTGGGGGCTTGACCTCTGGCGCGCCGGTGACGGCCAGTTCGGCTATCAGGCGCAGGACGACAAGGATGACGGTGCCGCCTGGCTGGTCGAGCAGGGATACGCCGCTGACGACAAGATCGCGATCTTCGGCTATTCCTATGGCGGGTATGCGGCCATGGCGGCGGCAACCCGTGCCAACAGTCCGTATCAATGCGCGATTGCGGGCGCCGGCTATGGTGAGTCCGCCAAAATCAATGTCGGCATCGACCAGAGCCGGTTTGGGCGTGTGACCATCGGGAGCGCGCTTTCCGGGCGCGACGTGATCAATGATGTCGGGAATGCCGAGATCCCGATCCTGATCTATCATGGTGATCGCGATGTGCGCGTGCCTGACACATATGGCAAAGCCTTCTATGATGCCATCAGGGGCCATACGACCGCAGTATATGTGAACATTCCGGGAATGCCGCACAGCCTGCCCTGGACTCCCGACCAGCAGCGCCTGTCACTGGAAACAATTGAAGGGTTTCTCCGGAATGAGTGCGGATTGGACTAGCGAAACGGGCATGCATGACGGACTTCCTCTCTCTTTCAGCCGGCGACTGGCAGTGCCGTGGCGGCCAGATCCCCGGCGATCGTGAGGATCAGCAGGACGATCTCGGCGGCGCCGTGGTGGACTTCGACGGCAAGGCGGGGCTGGTCATGGCTCTCGCCGACGGAATGGGTGGGCATGCCGGCGGTGCGCTGGCCGCCCGGCTCGCCGTGGAGGGTGCCCTGGCCGGTATTGCTGTGCCGCGGCGCAACATGCCCGCGCGGCTGCGTGCCGGGCTGGCTGCCGCCAATCAGGCGATCGCGGAGGCCAGTGCAGAGCGCCCATCCATCCTGTCGGGCATGGGCTGCACGCTGGTCCTGGCGGCCGTGGCCGGCGGCAAGGCCTGGTACATCTCTGTCGGCGACAGTCTGTTGCTTCTGGCAGAGGGCTGGCGCCTTACCCGCCTGAATGCCGACCATTCCATGGCACCGCTTGTCGACGAACTGGTGCGTGAAGGCCGGCTCTCACGCGAGGAGGGCGCGCGCGACCCGCGCCGCCACCAGCTCCGCTCGGCCCTGACCGGCGAACCGATTTCGCTGGTCGATGCGCCGGAAATGCCCATTGAGATCCCGCCGGGCGCGCGTCTCGTGCTCGCCAGCGACGGGTTGAACGCCGCTCCGCATGAGGCGGTTTCTGCCGCGCTGTCTTCCGGTCTGGCGCCGGACCGGCAAGTCGAAGCGCTGCTCCGCGCGGCGCGGGCGGGTCGCAGCGAGTATCTCGACAATACCAGCGTGATCGTCTGCGCTCGGGCGCCAGCCTGATTTTAAGCCGCCGTAACTTGCCCCGCCGCGCGACGCACCGCAGACGGAGCGCTCGATATGTTTAAGAGCGTGGAGTGACCGGAATGACTGAGGCCCTGATTCTCGATTGCGACGGCGTGCTGGCGATCACCGAGCCGGCCCATCTGGCTGCGGCCAATGCCGCCTTCGAAGCTGCCGGGCTGGACCTTCGCTGGGACGAGGCCATGTTCGCACGCCTCAGCCAGACCGCCGGCCTGCGTGCCCAGGCCCGGGCCTGGTTCGCCCGCTTCGGCTGGCCGGGCGGGGAAGCGGACAATACCGAACTGCTCGACACGCTCGAAGCCGTACATCTGAAAGCCTTCCGCGAAGGCGTGCGCCGGGGCGAGGTGGTGCTGCGCGAGGGCGCCGGCGATCTCATCGACCGCGCTGCCCATGCCGGCCTGAAAGTGGCGGTGTGCAGCGACGATCATGTCGATGCTGCCATGGCCTGCCTCAGCCTGCTTGGCCTGCAGCGCGCCTCGAAAGTCTCGGTGATGGTCGGCCGGCCCGACGTCGCCCGCGGCAAGCCGGAACCGGATCTCTATCTTATGGCAGCAGAGCGGTTGGGTGTTGCACCGGAGGCCTGCCTGGTGGTGGATGATACGGCGTCTGGATGCAGTGCGGGCGTGAAGGTCGGCATGACGGTGGTGGCTGCGCCGCTGATGGCAGGCGCCAGCCCGCAGGCCTTTCCGGGGGTGAAGGTCGTGGTCTCGGCGCTGGATGAGGTGGATTTGCAGCACGGCTAGGATTTGTCCGTGTCTGGCGACTCCCCGTGGCTTGACCACGGGGCCCAGCTCTGGGCCGGTGTTCCAGGCTGATTCTTTCGGTGATGGACCCCGCGATCAAGTCGCGGGGAAACGGGTCGGGTTCCCGGTATTCAGGCTATTCCTACCCCTCCACCCCGATCTCCCAGGAGGCAATCGTGGAGCCTTCGTCGCCGCGCCAGGCGGACCAGGCGTATTTGCCGGTCAGGCCAGTGGCGGTCATCAGGTCCTTTACCCAGGTTCCGGCGGTCGGGTTTTCCAGCTGCACGGGATGGGCGCCCCAGAGGAGCTGGGCACAGCGCAGCCGGGTCTGGTCGCCTGAGCCGTATAGGATCGGCACACCGCCGCGCGCGCGGGTGAAGCGCGCAAGGCGCTCGAACGAGCCTGTGCGCAGGGCGAGCGCGGCTGCGCCCTCCACTTCGGCGAGTTTGAAGGCGGCCTCCGCGATGATATCGGCCGGGCGGTGGGGCATGTCCTCGCCGGTGAACTGTTCCAGCGAGCGGCGGAAATCTTCCGCGCCTTCGGTGGCGGAGATGATGCGGCTCATCACGGCGACGGCGGTGGCCGGGTGGCGCCCGACGGCGGTCTCGGCAGACAGCATCACCGCATCGGCGCCCTGATAGATCGCCGTGGCGACATCGCCGGCCTCGGCCCGTGTCGGCGCGGCATTGTCGATCATGGATTCCAGCATCTGGGTGGCGACGATCACCGGGCGGCCCTTTGCGCGCGCGGCGCGAATGATCCGCCGCTGGATGATCGGCACCTGCTCGGCGGGAAATTCCACGCCGAGATCGCCGCGCGCGACCATGACGCCGTCGGTGACGTCGAGAATCGCATCGAGATTCGAAATCGCCGCCGGCTTTTCCAGCTTGGCGATCAGCGGGGCGCCATTGGTGATCTTCGCCTTGGCGATCTCGATATCTTCGGCCGACTGCACGAAGGAGAGCGCGACGAGATCGACCCCGATCTCCATGGCGAAGGCGAGGTCGCCTTCATCCTTTTCCGTCAGCGCGCGCACGGGCAGGGCCTTTCCGCGCACGGTAAAGCCCTTCTTGTCGGACAGCTCGCCGGGCAGGGCAGAGGAGACACGCAGTTTCTCGCCGGTCTCGATCACTCTCAAGGCGACCATGCCGTCATTGCACAGGATCTCGTCGCCGACCTCCAGGCTGGCGAGGATTTCCCCGTGCGGGACGGGAATCGTATCGGGCAGGGCGGTTGACTTGGCCGCGATGAGGTCCATCTCGGCATTGAAGCGGAACTTCAGCGGTCCGTTCTCGAAACTGCCGATTCGCACTTTCGGGCCTTGCAGGTCACCCAGAACGGCGAGCGGGCGCCCGACCCGTGTTTCGGCCATGCGCACGGTTTCCAGCGCCAGCTTGTGGTCGTCATGGCTGCCATGACTGAAGTTCAGACGGAACACATCCACCCCGGCCTCGGCCAGGGCCTGGACAACCTTTGGGGAGCGGGTGCCCGGCCCCAGCGTGGCAACGATCTTTCCCTGGCGGTTTCGCAATGGTCGTGATGCCATGGTTCTCCCCGATATTGTTAGCGCGCACATAAGGCTGTCATCATGCGTGATTTTTGCAAGTCATTCTTAACAATCGGCCTGCCCGTGACGCAGCGCCGCATACGCACTACGGTGTCATTCGTGTCTACCGAGTGTAACACCCTGCGTTGGAGTTGCGCGCAAGCCAAAACCGAACTAGGCCGCGCTTGATCTGATCGAAAGTCGCATCGTCCCATGACCGAAATCGAACGCTTCGCCCTCGACTATCTTCCGGTGATCATCTTCCTCGGCTTCGCGCTTGCGCTGTCGTGCCTGTTCATCATCGGGTCCTTCCTGCTGGCGCCGTCCAACCCGGACCCGGAGAAGAACTCGGCCTATGAGTGCGGCTTCAACGCGTTCGACGATGCGCGCATGAAATTCGACGTCCGGTTCTACCTCGTCGCCATCCTGTTCATCATCTTCGATCTGGAGGTGGCGTTCCTGTTTCCCTGGGCGGTGACCCTGGGCACGATCGGTGTCTTCGGGTTCTGGTCGATGGTGGTGTTCCTGGGCGTGCTGACGGTCGGGTTCATCTATGAGTGGCGCTCCGGCGCCCTGGAGTGGGAATAATGGCTGACGAGATCATCAAGCCGCCCGCGCTGTCTGCGGCTCGCGCGGAAACCGAAGGCTTCAAGCCCGGCCAGGATGACCTGTTCTATACCGGCTTGTCGGACGAACTGGCCGACAAGGGCTATTTCACCGCCGCTTCGGAAGACCTGATCGCCTGGGCGCGTACCGGTTCCCTGATGTGGATGACGTTCGGCCTGGCCTGCTGCGCGGTCGAGATGATGCATGCGGGCAACCCGCGCTATGATCTTGAGCGCTTCGGCATGGCCCCGCGCGGCTCGCCCCGCCAGTCCGACGTGATGATCGTCGCCGGCACGCTGACCAACAAGATGGCCCCGGCCCTGCGCAAGGTCTACGACCAGATGCCTGAGCCGCGCTATGTGATCTCCATGGGATCGTGCGCCAATGGCGGCGGGTACTATCACTACAGCTATTCCGTCGTGCGCGGGTGCGACCGCATCGTGCCGGTGGACATCTATGTCCCCGGCTGCCCGCCGACCGCCGAGGCGCTGGTCTACGGCTTCCTGCAGCTGCAGAAGAAAATCCGCCGGGAAGGATCGATCGAGCGATGAGCGAAGAGGAACTCGACCGCACTGAGGCGCTTGAGGATGTGCGCAGCCATATCCTGGCCGCGCAGGGTCCCGGCGTTATCGCCTCCCATATCCGCCATGGCGAGCTGACCTTTGCCGTCGAGCGCGGCGCGCTGCTCGAATTTGTCCGCTTCCTGCGCGACAATTCTCTCTGCCTGTTCGAAACGCTGATCGATATCTGCGGCGTGGACTATCCCGAGCGCGGCGAGCGGTTCGACGTGGTCTATCACTTCCTGTCCATGCGGATGAATCATCGCGTGCGGGTGAAGGTGGCGACGGATGAGGCGACCCCGGTGCCGAGCCTGACCGGCCTGTTTCCGGCGGCCAACTGGTTCGAGCGCGAAGCCTTCGACATGTATGGCATCGTCTTTTCCGACCATCCCGACATGCGCCGCATCCTCACCGATTACGGTTTCGAGGGCTTTCCGCTGCGCAAGGACTTCCCGCTCACGGGCCATGTGGAAGTGCGCTATGACGACCTTGAAAAGCGCGTCGTCTACGAGCCGGTGAAGCTCACCCAGGAATACCGCAACTTCGATTTCCTCTCGCCCTGGGAGGGCATGACCGCCGAGCTGCCAGGCGACGAGAAGGCCGATGAGGAGAGCGCGTAATGGCTGACGATCAGTCCACGCCCCCCGATGAGCGTGTCTTCACGCTGAATTTCGGGCCACAGCACCCGGCCGCGCACGGCGTGCTGCGCATGATTCTGGATCTCGACGGCGAGCTGGTCGACCGGGTCGATTGCCATATCGGCCTTCTGCACCGCGGCACCGAAAAGCTGCTCGAATACAAGACCTATCTGCAGGGCCTGCCCTATTTCGACCGGTTGGATTATTGCTCGCCGATGAACCAGGAGCATGCCTGGTGCCTGGCGATCGAGAAGCTGCTCGGCCTCGAAGTGCCGCGCCGCGCGCAATATATCCGCGTGCTCTACGCCGAGCTCGGCCGGGTGATGAGCCACCTGCTCAATGTCGGCACCCAGATCATGGATGTTGGCGCGCTCACCCCTATCACCTGGTGTTTCGAGGAGCGCGAGAAGCTCTGCGTCTTCTATGAGCGCGCCTCGGGCTCGCGCATGCACTCGGCCTATTTCCGGCCGGGTGGTGTGCACCAGGACCTGCCACAGGCTCTGCTTGATGACATCTACGCCTGGTGTGAGGCCTATCCGAAAGCGCAGGAACGTATCGAGGGCCTCGTCACCGAGAACCGCATCTTCAAGCAGCGCAATGTCGATATCGGCAATGTCGATGTCCGCACGATCATGGACTGGGGCTTTTCCGGCGTGATGGTGCGCGGCTCCGGCCTGAAATGGGATCTGCGCCGCGCCCAGCCCTATGAGTGCTACAATGAGCTCGAATTCAACATCCCGATCGGCAAGAACGGCGACAATTATGACCGCTATGTCTGCCGCATGGACGAGATGCTCGAGTCCGTGAAGATCATGAAGCAGTGCATCGAGCGACTTGGCGAGATGCAGGGCGAGGACGTGCTGGCTGCCGGCTCCAAGGTCGCCCCGCCGCGCCGGGGCGAGATGAAACGCTCGATGGAAGCGCTGATCCACCACTTCAAGCTCTACACCGAAGGCTTCCATGTGCCCGAAGGCGAGGTCTATGCCGCCGTCGAGGCGCCGAAGGGCGAGTTCGGTGTGTACATGGTCTCCGATGGCACCAACCGGCCCTACCGCGCCAAGATCCGCGCCCCGGGCTATCCGCACCTCCAGGCCATGGATCATCTGTGCAAGGGACACCAGCTGGCCGATGTCTCGGCCATTCTCGGCTCGCTCGACATCGTGTTCGGGGAGATCGACCGGTGAGATCTGCCCTGGCACTTCTTCCGTTCGGTGCGCTGGCTGCGTGCGGCAGCGGGCTCGACAGCGTGCATGAGGCCGAAGTGGTCGACAGGACGCCGACCATGAATGCGGCCGCCGCGTTCAATCGCTTCCTTGGCTGCAAGGAAGAGCGTGAAGACTATGTCCGCTGTTATGCCTGCGACGTGACCGTGCACGATGATGAGGATGACGGCATTGTCGCCTATTTCTCCCATTGGGAGCATGAGCTGAAGCCCTGGGATGGCTATGAGGGTCTCAGGGTCTCCGTCAGCGGCGAAGTGGCCGACGAAAAGCGCACCTCGCTGGAGCGCTCCGAAGCGGCAGCCCGCGCCCTGTTCGAAGAGGGCATTGCCTGGTGCACCGCGCGCGGGGCCGGCCATGACCACTATCTCAAAGACGAAATCAAAGCGGTGTTTGGAGGCAGCGAGTAATGGCGCTTCGCAGGTTTGACATCGAGGCCGGCGGCGATGCGTTCGCCTTCAGGGCCGAAACCGAGCCGACCATCGCTTTCTGGCTCGGCAAGTATCCCGAGGCACGCAAGCAGTCGGCGGTGATCCCGCTTTTGTGGCTCGCCCAGAAGGACAATGACGGCTGGCTCAGCGAGCCCGCCATGCGCGCCGTCGCCGACCGTCTGGATATGCCCTATATCCGCGTCTACGAGGTCGCGACCTTCTACACCATGTTCCGCCTGAAACCGGTGGGTAAACACCATATCCAGCTTTGCGGCACCACGCCCTGCATGCTGCGCGGCGCGAACGACCTGAAAACCGTCTGCGAGAGCAAGATCGGCAAGAAGTTCGCCGTTACCGATGATGGCAAGCTCTCCTGGGAAGAGGTCGAGTGCCTTGGGGCCTGCGCCAACGCGCCCATGGTGCAGATCAATGACGACTATTTCGAGGACCTGACCGTCGACAGCCTCGGCGAGATCATCGAGCGCCTGCGCAATGGCGCCGAGGTCGAGCCCGGCCCGCAGGTCGACCGGATCAATTCCGCGCCCGAGGGCGGCACCGATGTGCTGACCGACGACGCCCTGTTCGACGGCTCGCGCAATCGCACCTGCCCTGGCCTGCCCAATTTGCCGGAAGCCGAGGTGATCGAGGAGCCGACCCCGGAAGCCATAGGCAAGTCCGAGGAAGCCCCCCCGACCAATACCAAGCGCGAGGAAACCGCGCTGGTGGACGTGAAGGATGTGGCCGGCGAGCGCCCCGAGGTCGCCGAGATGGATGAGGCCGAGCGCGACAATCTGAAAGAGATCAAGGGCATCGGTCCGGTAAATGAGGGCCAGCTCAATGAGCTTGGTATCTACACCTTTGCCCAGGTCGCAGCCTGGACCCCGGCCAATGTCGACTGGGTCGAGGATTTCCTGAGCTTTCCCGGCCGCATCGCGCGCGAGGACTGGATCGGTCAGGCGAAAATCCTGGCCGGCGGCGGCGAAACCGACTTCTCCAAACGCGTCGAGGCCGGCGAGGTCGACAGCTCGAAGGATGAGGGCGAATGACGGAGAAGGCGCCTCTTCCCAAGCATATTGGCGATCGCAACAGTCGGGATTTCACCCTGACTGCGCTGGTTGAGCTGCCTATCCTGGTGGCGGGCTACTTCCTGTTTCAGCGCACGGGCGACTTGTTCTGGTTGATTGGCGCACAAGCTATCGGTGCTGCCATCCTTCTTGCCGTGTTCCTGCGCGTCAATCGCCGGGTGAAGCAATACCGAGAGGAGATACAAGATGCTTTCTGACAAGGACCGTATCTTCACAAACCTCTACGGGCGCCACGACCCGGGGCTGGAAGCCGCCAAACAGCGCGGGGCCTGGCACCTGACGCGGGAGATGCTGGCCCAGGGGCCGGACTGGATCTGCGACCAGATCAAGGCCAGCGGATTGAGAGGGCGGGGCGGGGCGGGCTTCCCCACCGGCCTGAAATGGACCTTCATGCCGAAAGAGGTCGGCGAGCGCCCGCATTATCTGGTCGTCAATGCCGATGAATCCGAGCCCGGCACCTGCAAGGACCGCGAAATCCTGCGCCATGACCCGCACCTTCTCATCGAGGGCTGCATGGTGGCGAGCCGGGCGATGCGCGCCCACAAATGCTATGTCTATCTGCGCGGGGAATATATCGCCGAGCGCCACGCGCTGGAAAAGGCCGTCAAGGAAGCCTATGAGGCCAAGCTGATCGGCGAGAACAATGTGAATGGCTGGGATTTCGATCTCTATGTCCATCATGGCGCGGGCGCCTATATCTGCGGCGAGGAAACCGCGCTGCTGGAAAGCCTGGAAGGCAAGAAGGGCCAGCCGCGCCTGAAGCCGCCTTTCCCGGCCAATGCCGGGCTCTATGGCTGTCCGACGACGGTGAACAATGTGGAATCCATCGCCGTCGCGCCGACCATCCTGCGGCGTGGGGCGGAATGGTTCGCCGGCTTCGGCGCGCCCAACAATACCGGCACGAAGCTCTTCTGCATCTCCGGCCATGTGAACAAGCCGTGCAATGTGGAAGAGGAGATGAGCCTCACCTTCCGCGAACTGATCGACACCCATTGCGGCGGCATCCGCGGCGGCTGGGACAATCTCAAGGCGGTGATCCCGGGCGGGTCCTCGGTGCGCATGGTTCCGGCCGAGCAGATCATCGACTGCAAGATGGATTTCGACAGCCTGCGCGATCTCCAGTCCGGTCTCGGCACGGCGGCGGTGATCGTGATGGACAAGTCCACCGATCTCATCAAGGCGATCGCGCGGATCAGCTATTTCTACAAGCACGAGTCCTGCGGCCAGTGCACGCCCTGCAGGGAGGGCACGGGCTGGATGTGGCGCGTGGTCGAGCGCATGGCGCGCGGCGAGGCCGAGCATTCCGACATCGACATGCTGCTCGATGTCACCAAACAGATCGAGGGCCACACCATCTGCGCCCTCGGCGATGCGGCGGCCTGGCCGATCCAGGGCCTGATCAAGCATTTCCGCCATGAGATCGAAGAACGCATCGACCAGTACCGGGCGCCCCGCGCCCTGGTGCAGGGCCATGTGGTGGCGGCGGAGTAGGGTGATGTCTGGTTTTCGATACATGGTGCAATGGGGGCAGAGCTTTTTGCTCATTGCACTTTGCTGTGTTGGAAGCCTCATGCTGCTGGGCGGATTGTCGATCACTGTCTCGGACGAGTTCAATTATCGTGCGCTCGCATTCGCAATTTCGTTTCTCCTCATGCTGATTGGGGCGATCTGGTCCCTCTCGGACTGTCGTGCCAATTGGCTCGTAATTGCTGGCGCTGGCCTGATGTTTTCTGTCTCGGTTTTACTCGCTTTCGCAGAGGCTAATTCGGTCGTCATCTACATGGCCGCTGGAGCCCTGCTGGTGGTTCTTAGTTCCTTTTGGCTTGTTGGTTCGCGATCAGTCGAGGCCCTGCCAACCCAACAAACAGGTGTGAAATGACCGACACCTTCAAACTCAATATCGACGGCAAGGATATCGAGGTGCCGCGTTCTTATACGCTGATGCAGGCGTGTGAGGCGGCCGGCGCCGAGATCCCGCGCTTTTGCTATCATGAGCGCCTGTCGGTGGCCGGCAATTGCCGCATGTGCCTGGTGGAATGGGAAGGTGCGCCGAAGCCAATTGCCTCCTGCGCCCAGACCGTCGGCGATATGCGCCCGAACCGCGATGGCAGCGCGCCGAACATCCGTACCAGGGGCGACTATGTCGAGAAGGCGCGCAACGGGGTGATGGAGTTCCTGCTCATCAACCACCCGCTGGATTGCCCGATCTGCGACCAGGGCGGGGAATGCGACCTGCAGGACCAGGCCATGGCCTATGGCCGCGCCGGCTCGCGCTACGATCTCAACAAGCGCGCGGTCGAAGACAAGAATATGGGCCCGCTGGTCAAGACGATCATGACCCGCTGCATCCAGTGCACGCGCTGTGTCCGCTTTGCCGCCGAGGTGGCGGGCGTGGAGGAGATCGGCATGATCTCGCGCGGCGAGGATGCCGAGATCACGACTTATCTGGAAAAGAGTCTCACATCCGAACTCAGTGGCAATGTGATCGATCTCTGCCCGGTCGGCGCGCTGACCTCCAAGCCCTACGCCTTCAATGCGCGCCCCTGGGAGCTGCGCAAGACCAGCTCGATTGACGTGATGGACGGTATGGGCGCGGCCATTCGCGTGGATGCCAAGGGCGATGCCGTCCTGCGGATCATGCCGCAGGTCAATGAAGAGGTGAACGAGGAGTGGCTCTCGGACAAGTCCCGCTTCGTCTGGGATGGCCTCCAGCGCCAGCGCCTTGATAAACCTTATATTCGCGAGCACGGAAAGCTGCGTCCGGCAAGCTGGGCGGAAGCCTTTGCGGCGGTGAAGGCCGCGCTGGCGAGCCCGGACAAGGTCGGCATGGTCGCCGGCGACCTCATCGAGGTTGAGCAGGCCAAGGCCGCGCTTGACCTTGCTCGCGCCCTCGGCATCCAGTCCACCGATTGCCGCCCGGCCGGCGCGCAATATGGCACCGATGGCGTGCGCGAACGCTATCTCCTCAACCCGACCTTCATGGGCGTGGAAGAGGCCGATGCCCTGCTGCTGATCGGCGCCAATCCGCGCACCGAAGCGCCGGTCTGGAATGCGCGCATCCGCAAGGCCTGGCTGTGGAACGGGCTGGAAGTCGGCATGATCGGCGAGGCCGCAGACCTCACCTATGACTATGCCTGGCTCGGTGCCGGCGCCGCGGCGCCGGACTTCAAGTCCAGCGATTTCTACAAGACGCTTGAAGCGGCCGAACGGCCCATGGTGGTCGTTGGCGAGGCGGCGCTCTGCCGCGCCGACGGCGAGGCGGTGCTGGCCGGCGCGCTGCAGATCGCCAATGAGGTGGGTGCGGTGAGCGAGGCCTGGGCCGGCTTTGGCGTGCTGCATACCGCGGCAGGCCGTGTCGGCGCGCTCGATGTCGGCTTCCTGCCGGGCGAGGGTGGGCTCGATACCGCCGGCATCCTGTCGGGCGCGGTCGATACCGTTGTCCTGCTCGGCGCCGATGAGGTGGACCTGTCCAATCTCAACCCGGCCGGCACGGTGATCTATGTCGGCTCCCACGGCGATGCCGGGGCCTCGCGCGCCGACATCATCCTGCCGGCAGCCGCCTACACCGAGATGGCTGCGACCTATGTAAACAGCGAAGGCCGGGTGCAGATGACCGCCAAGGCCGTCCAGCCCAAGGGCGAGGCCCGCGAGGGCTGGGCCATCTTCCGCGCCCTGTCGGATGTCCTGGGCAAGACGCTGGCCTATGACAGCGCCGAGGCCCTGCGTGCGGTGTTGCGCGAGCCGGAAGGCTCGGTCTTTGCCGGGCTCGGCTTTGCGCCGGGGGCGGCGGGCGCGGGCGCGCTGAAAGCCCTGATCGAGACGGATCAGGCCCTTTCGGACGCGCCGCTGACCTCACCGATCAAGGATTTCTATCTCACCAATCCCATCGCGCGGGCATCCAAGACCATGGCGGAGTGCTCTCTGCTGGGACGTGGTCTTGAAACCCCGGTGGCAGCGGAGTAGGGGCGGGCGCCATGAGTGCATTCATCCAGGAACACGGCATACTTTTCGGCACGCTCACCGTGGTGATCCAGATCGCGCTGTTCATGGTGGTCCTTCTGATCGCCCTGGCTTTCATCCTGCTTCTGGACCGCAAGGTCTGGGCGGCGGTGATGATGCGCAAGGGCCCGAACGTGGTTGGCCCATTCGGCTTGATGCAGAGTTTCGCCGACTTCGGAAAATTCCTTTTAAAAGAGATCGTTATCCCGGCAGGTGCGAACAAGACCGTGTTCCTGCTCGCCCCGATCCTGACCACGACGCTGGCCTTCGTGGCCTGGGCCGTTGTGCCCGTGGCGCCGGGCTGGGTGGTCGCCGATATCAATGTCGGCGTGCTCTATCTCTTCGCGGTCAGTTCGCTGGGCGTTTACGGCATCATCATGGGCGGCTGGGCGTCGAACTCGAAATATCCCTTCCTCGGCTCGCTGCGGTCTGCCGCGCAGATGGTTTCCTATGAAGTGTCCATTGGCTTCGTGATCGTCACGGTGATCCTGCTGGTCGGGTCGATGAATCTGACCGAGATCGTCAACGCGCAGGGCGGGGGTATCTGGACCTGGCATGCCTTTGCGCTGGATCATTTCCCGCTGATCCTGGTCATGTTCCCGATGTTCGTGATCTTCTTTGTCTCCGCGCTGGCCGAGACCAACCGCCCGCCCTTCGACCTGCCCGAGGCCGAATCGGAGCTCGTGGCCGGTTACCAGGTGGAGTATTCCTCCACGCCCTACCTGCTCTTCATGCTGGGCGAGTATCTCAACATTGTCCTGATGTGCGCGCTGATGACCACGCTGTTCCTGGGCGGCTGGCACGGCCCCGTGCCGCTGCCGGAACTGGCCGAGAACATGCCGGTGCTGGTCAACAATCTCGCCGCGCTCGCCTGGTTCGCGGCCAAGATGCTGTTCTGCTTCTTCCTTTTCGCCATCGTGAAGGCGATGGTGCCGCGCTACCGCTATGACCAGCTCATGCGCCTGGGATGGAAGATCTTCCTGCCCACCTCGCTCGCCGCCGTGCTGATCGTGTCGGGCTATGTCGTTTACACGGGAGTTCAGTCATGAGCGTTGCCCAGACCCTTCGGGGCATTTTCCTGACCGATTTTGTCGGCGCCTTCTGGCTCGCCCTGCGCGAGATGGGCCGGCGCAAGGCGACGGTGAACTATCCCTTCGAGAAGAACCCGCTCAGCCCGCGCTTTCGCGGCGAGCATGCCCTGCGCCGCTATGCCAATGGCGAGGAGCGCTGCATTGCCTGCAAGCTCTGCGAGGCGATCTGCCCGGCCCAGGCCATCACCATCGAGGCCGAACCGCGCGCCGATGGCTCGCGCCGCACCACCCGCTACGACATCGACATGGTAAAATGCATCTATTGCGGCTTCTGCCAGGAAGCCTGCCCGGTGGATGCCATTGTCGAGGGCCCGAACTTCGAATTTGCGACGGAAACGCGCGAGGAACTCTACTACGACAAGGAAAGGCTGTTGGAGAACGGTGACCGTTGGGAGCGGCTCATCGCCAAAAATCTCGAACTCGACGCACCGTACCGGTAGGCGGCGCGACTCAAACGCGCGGGGTGGGCTCACTGCCTTGCGATTCATCCGAACTCACGGCAGTCACGGCCCACGTTCCGAGGGGGCCTGAAGGGGCCAAGGCAAACGTTATGGAAGTCATTGCATTCTGGATTCTCGCAGTCATCGTCGGGGCGGCGGCGGTCTTCGTGATCGCGGCGCGCAATCCGGTGCATTCGGTGCTATGGCTGATCCTGTCCTTCTTCACCTCCGCGGCGCTGCTCGTCCTGATCGGGGCGGAGTTCCTCGCCATGCTGCTGGTGGTTGTCTATGTCGGCGCGGTCGCGGTGCTCTTCCTGTTTGTGGTGATGATGCTCGACGTGGACTTCGTCGAGCTGAAGCAGGGCACGCTGCAATACTGGCCCTTCGCTGTGCTTATCGGCCTGGCTTTCTTCGCCGAGATCGTGATGGTGCGCACCGTCGGCGTCGGCACGCGCCTTGAGCCCTCGCCCGGCGCCGACAGCAATGCCGAGGCCATCGGCCAGGTCATGTACACCGACTATCTCCTGCTCTTCCAGGTCGCGGGCATCATCCTGCTCGTCGCCATGATCGGCGCCATCGTGCTGACCCTGCGCCACCGCCCCTATGCGAAACGCCAGAACATCGCCAGGCAGACCGCGCGCCGTCGCGCCGACGCCACAGAGCTTGTCGATGTCACGCCCGGAAAGGGAATCTGAGCCACATGGAACTCACGCTCAACCATTATCTCCTGCTGTCGGCTTTCCTGTTCACGGTGGGTGTTGTCGGGATCTTCGTGAACCGCAAGAACATCATCGTCATCCTGATGGCGATCGAGCTGATCCTCTTATCGGTGAACATCAACCTGGTCGCCTTCTCGGTGTTCTCCGGGACGATCACAGGCCAGATCTTCGCCATGCTGGTGCTGACGGTGGCCGCCGCCGAGGCAGCCGTGGGGCTCGCCATTCTCGTGGTCTTCTTCCGGCTGCGCGGAGATATCTCCGTGGATGCCATCGACATGATGAAGGGGTAGCCGGGGCATGCTCTCAGATTCGCTCATTCTCTTTATCGTCCTGGCGCCGGGCCTCGCCGCGCTGACGGGGCTGTTCCACAAGCTCACCGGCGACCGGTTCGTGATGATCGTCACGACCGGCACGGTGCTGACCTGTGGCGCGCTGGCGCTGATCCAGCTGTTCGGCCACGCCTTTAGCGGCGGGCATGGCGCGGAAGAGGCGCTCGCCCATGGCGCCGAGCATGGCGAACATGCCGTGGCTGCATCCGGCGCGCATATCATCAAGCTGATGACCTGGATGGATGTTGGCGGCCTGGTGGCCGACTGGTCGGTTCGCGTCGATGGCCTGTCCATCACCATGATGGCGGTGATCACCTCCGTGGCCGGCCTCGTCCATCTCTACAGCTGGGGCTATATGAGCGAAGACCCGCACCGCGCGCGCTTCTTTGCCTATCTCTCGCTCTTCACCTTCATGATGCTCATGCTGGTGGTGGCCGACAATTTCATCCAGCTCTTCTTCGGCTGGGAAGGCGTGGGCCTCGCCTCATACCTGCTGATCGGCTTCTGGTACCAGAACAAGGCGCCCAACGATGCGGCCATCAAGGCCTTCGTGACCAACCGGGTCGGCGACTTCGGCCTGGCGCTCGGCATCATGGCGGTGTTCCTGGTCTTCGGGACGGTGCAGTTCCAGCCCGTCTTTGACCAAATTTCCGGCGCGGTCGCCCAGCACGCAAATCTGGTGGAAACCTACAATGCCGCTGTCGCTGCGGGCTCGGAGGCCGTCGCGCCGCCGGAACTGCTGGCCTATCTTGGTGAGGCGCTGCCGCTTGACTTCCTCGGCTATTCGCTGCCGGCGCTGGAAGTGATCGGCGTGCTGCTCTTCATCGGCGCGATGGGCAAGTCGGCCCAGTTCTTCCTGCATGTCTGGCTGCCGGACGCCATGGAAGGCCCGACCCCGGTGTCTGCCCTGATCCATGCGGCCACCATGGTGACCGCGGGCGTCTATCTCGTCTGCCTGCTCTCGCCGATCTATGAGTACACCGTCTGGGCCGCCGGCATGGTGACCGTGGTTGGCGCCGTAACGGCGCTTTATGCTGCCACGGTGGGTCTGGCGCAAAACGACATCAAGCGCGTCATCGCCTATTCGACCTGTTCCCAGCTCGGCTACATGTTCTTTGCCGCAGGTGTCGGCGCCTATGAGGGCGCGATGTTCCACCTCTTCACGCACGCTTTCTTCAAGGCGCTCCTGTTCC
>DHQO01000032.1:0-21833 GCA_002408125.1 Hyphomonadaceae bacterium UBA5336
AATTGAACAGAAAAGGCTCTAGAACTCGGTGCTGAGATACTTCTCCATGATGGCGCGCCGGAACACCGCGCCACCGAACTCCACATCCTCATCCTCGACCTTGCGCATGCCCAGCGCGGCTGCCGCCGGCTGAGCCGTCAGGCTGACATGTGCCCAGATCCGGAAGAGGTTCTTGCTGCGCGCGGCGGCCTCGATTTGCCCGAACAGCTCCCGGAAAAGGCCCGAACCCCGTGCCCCCGGCCGGATGAAGGCACAATCGATATAGCCGCTGTCGGTCAGGGTCATGAAGCCCTGCACCACGCCGTCCAGCTCTCCCAGCACGATGAATTGCGGCGCCAGGCGCGCCATCCAGGCCTCGCCCCGGCGTGGCTCGGGCGTCCAGGCGCGGCGCTGGTCTTCGCTATAGGCGCTCGGGCCCGAGCGCACCGCGTCGAACATCACCTGGCCAAGGGCTCCGAAATCGGCCTCACTGGCCTGTCGTACAATCATGATCTGACCACTTTTCACCGTTTCCGCACCGCGGTCGATGCTCAATGACACACCCGGCGCGCAGGGTTAACGACCGCTTAACGGAAATCCCCAGATGATCTGCGGCAGGCATTCGCACGCTGCTGTAACGTCTGCTAGGGAGATGAGCCTTGACCGCCAACAATCAGGCCAGACTGTTTGACGACATGACCGCAACTCCGCAGACCCCCGATGGCTATAGCGCCAAGGATATCGAAGTCCTCGAGGGGCTCGAGCCTGTGCGCAAGCGCCCCGGCATGTATATCGGCGGCACGGATGAGCGCGCCTATCACCACCTCTTCGCCGAAGTGCTCGACAACTCCATGGACGAGGCCGTGGCCGGCCACGCTTCCTGGATCGAGGTCAAGCTGGATGCGGACGGTTTCCTCAGCGTGATCGACAATGGCCGGGGCATACCGGTCGATCCGCACCCGAAATATCCTGACAAGTCCGCGCTTGAGGTCATCATGACCACGCTGCATGCGGGCGGGAAATTCTCCAACAAGGCCTATGAGACGGCCGGCGGCCTGCACGGGGTCGGCATCTCGGTGGTCAACGCCCTGTCGGAACGTGTGGAAGTGGAGGTCGCGCGCGACCGCAAGCTTTATCGCCAGGCCTTCGAGCGCGGCCTGCCCCAGGGCGGGCTGGAACTCGTCGGCGCGGCGCCCAACCGGCGCGGCACGGCGGTGCGCTTCCGCCCGGATGTGGAGATCTTCGGCCCGAAACTGCGCTTCAAACCCGCGCGCCTCTTTCAGATGGCGCGGTCGAAGGCCTATCTCTATCGCGGCGTGGAAGTGCGCTGGTCATGCGACCCGTCCCTCCTGCCGGAAGGTGCCAAGGTGCCCTCCGAGGCGGTGCTCACCTACCCCAATGGCCTGGCTGACCAGCTTGATGAAGTGTTCGCCGGCAAGCAGACCCTGACCGAGACCGCCTTCACCGGCCTGGTGGAAACCTCCGAAGGCAAGGTGGAATGGGCAATCAGCTGGACGGCCGCGGGATTCGGCGAAGCCGACGGCTTCTCGCGCAGCTACTGTAACACCGTGCCGACCCCCGATGGCGGCACGCACGAAGCCGGCTTCCGCAGCGCCATCGTGAAGGGCCTGCGCAACTATGGCGAACTCACCGGCCAGAAAAAGGCCTCGGCGATCACCGCCGACGATGTGATGAGCCATTCCGGCGTGTTGCTCTCGGTCTTCATCAGCGGCCCGGAATTTGTCGGCCAGACCAAGGACAAACTGTCGACCACGGCGGCTTTCCGCCTGGTGGAAAACGCCGTGCGCGACCGGTTCGACCACTGGCTGGCGGCCAGCCCGAAGGAATCCAACAATCTCCTCGACTGGGCCATGGACCGCGCCGATGAGCGCGCCAAGCGCCGCAAGCAGAAGGAAATCCAGCGCAAGTCCGCCACCAGGAAGCTGCGCCTGCCCGGCAAGCTCGCCGACTGCGCCAATCGCGGCCCGGAGGATACCGAACTGTTCATCGTCGAGGGCGACTCGGCCGGCGGCAGCGCGAAACAGGCACGCGACCGGAAAACCCAGGCCATCCTGCCCCTGCGCGGCAAGATCCTGAACGTGGCCTCGGCCAGCGACGACAAGTTGATGAAGAATGCCGAGCTTGGCGATCTCTCTCTCGCGCTCGGATGCGCGCTGGGCCGGAAATTCTCCACTGATGACCTGCGCTATGAGAAGGTCATCATCATGACCGACGCCGATGTCGACGGCGCGCATATCGCGGCCCTGCTGATCACCTTTTTCTACAAGCTCACCCCCGGCCTGATCGAAAGCGGCCGGCTCTATCTCGCCATGCCGCCGCTCTACCGCCTCTCTCACAAGGGCAAGACGGTCTATGCCATGGACGATGCCCAGAAAGCCGAGCTGATGGAAACCGAGTTCAAGGCGAACCAGAAGGTCGAGATCGGCCGGTTCAAGGGCCTCGGCGAGATGAATCCCGGCCAGCTGAAGGAAACCACCATGGATCCAGCCACCCGGACCCTGGCGCGCGTCACCCTGCCCGACACCATGGACGAGCTGATCGAGGAACGCCCGGCCGACCTGATCGAGACGCTGATGGGCCGCAAGGCCGAGCTGCGCTATCAGTTCATCCAGGAAAACGCCCGGTTCGCGGAAGACCTCGACATCTGATTTCCCCTACTAGCGGGAAGGGTTATCGGCGAGCCGCCGGGTCATATTCAACACCGGTAAGGTAGAGCCCGTCCGGCGGCGCCACCGGGCCACAGGCCGCCCGGTCTGCCGCCGCCAGGATTTCGCCCATCCAGGCCGGGTCCCGCCGCCCGCGCCCAACCTCGACCAGCGAGCCCACCATGGAGCGCACCTGGCGATGCAGGAAGGCGCGCGCCGAACAGGTGATCTCCACCCGCTCGCCCATGCGCCGCACGGCGATCTCGTCCAGCGTGCGCATCGGGCTGTTGGCCTGGCACTGGGAATCCCGGAAGGTCGTGAAATCATGATGGCCGGTGAGATATTGCGCCCCGGCATGCATGGCGCCTGCATCGAGCGGCTGGGCGACGCGCCAGGCAAGGCCCGCTTCCACCGTCAGGTCGGCCCGGCGGTTGACGATCACATAGCGATAATGGCGTGCCGTCGCACTGAAACGGGCATGGAAACCCTCATCCACCTCCTGCGCGCACAGGATGGCAACCGGGTTTGGACGCATATGATAATTGAGCGCATCGGCCACCTTGGCTGCCGGCCGGGCGATCTGAAGGTCGATATGGGCGACCTGGCCGAACGCGTGCACCCCGGTATCGGTGCGCCCGGCGGCATGCGCGGTCACCGGTGCGTCGTCGAGCACGGCGGCGGCCTGCTCGAGTACTTCCTGCACCGAGGGGGCATCGGCCTGTCGCTGCCAGCCCTGGAACGGGCGGCCGTCATATTCGATATCGAGACGGTAGCGCGTCATGCCGCATTGGGGGGCGGGTCGCCGGCAAAAGCGCGCGGATAGGTCAGCTGGCCCTCGGAAACGCTCGCCTCGTCAGCGCCCCAGGCCATGAAGGCCGGTCCGGACCAGGGCGCCGAAAACGCCTCGGCGGCGTCAGCGGAAAAACCGAAACGCGGATAATAGTCCGGATGACCGAGCACGAAGACCGGCAAGCGCTGGGCGGCATGCATCGCCGCAAGCGCCCGGCGCACAAGCGCGCTGCCAATGCCGGTCTTCTGGTAGTCGGGATGGATGCTCATCGGGCCAAGGCCGGCAGCGCAATCGGCCCCGTCCACCCGGATCCGGAACATTTCGATATGGCCGACAAGCTTGTTATCCTTCACCGCCACCAGCGAGAGAAGCGTGTCGCCATTGTTCCACAGCGCGCGCGTGATGCGCCCTTCTTCAGGCCCACCGAAGGCATGGTCGTTCAGCGCGGCGATGTCGCTGAGTTCCTCGGACCGGCCAGGGCGGATGGCGATGTCGCTCATGACAGCACCGTTCCGGCAGAAACGGATGAGCCGCGCAGAAAATCCTCTGCCGCCATGGGGCCGCGCCCGGGACGCTGGAGCCGGGTGACCCGGACCGCTCCCTCGCCGCAGGCGATGGCGAGCCTCTCATCCAGCACGGTGCCGGGGGCGCCCTCGCCTTCCACGCGCTCGCTCATCAGCGCCTTGATCCGCAGCGGTCCGCCTGCGCCAGCAGGGCTCCACTCGAACCAGGCGCCAGGAAAGGGCGAAAGCCCACGAATCTGGCAGTCGATGTCGGCGGCCGGACGCGACCAGTCGACCTTCTGATCCGCCGCGGCGATCTTGTGGGCATAGGTCACGCCCTCTTCAGGTTGCGGTACGGGCGTGAGCGACTTCTCGGCCCAGCCCTTCAGCGCGCCGGGCGCGATATCGGCGGCGAGGACAGACAACCGATCGTGCAGGTCGCCGGCCGTGTCGAAGGGGAAGATGCGGCAGGTTTCCGAGGCGAGGACGGGCCCGGTATCAAGCCCGGCCTCCATCACCATGGCATCGACGCCCGTCATTCGGTCGCCGGCCATGATCGCGCGCTGGATCGGCGCGGCACCGCGCCAGCGCGGCAGGATGGAGGCATGCAGGTTCATCGCGCCGATATGGGGCGCGTCCAGGATCGCCTGGGGCAGGATCAGGCCATAGGCGATGACGACCGCAGCATCGAGATTGAGTGCCGCAAAGGCCACCTGCTCGTCGGTGCCCTTCAGCGAGCGCGGCGTTCGCACCGGCAGGCCAAGGCTTTCGGCATGGGCCTGGACCGGCGTCGGGCGCAGCTTCTTCCCCCGCCCGGCGGGCTTGGCCGGCTGGGTATAGACACAGGCGATCTCATGGCCGGCGGTGATCAGCGCATCAAGGGTTGGTACGGAGAATTCGGGGCTTCCCATGAACGCCAGGCGCAGCGCGCTCATCCGGTCATCTCCTCTGGGTCAATTCGGATCGCGCAGGTGCGCGGACGGGGCAGATTGTCGGAACGGCCATCATCGCCCGTCATCGGGCGCGTTTCAGGCGGCGTGGTCACGGGCCTTCTGGCGCCGGGCCTTGCGGACCTTGTCCACGGCCCGCTGGCGCTTCAGGCGTGACAGATAATCGATGAACAAGGTGCCTTCGAGATGGTCCATCTCATGCTGGATGCACACGGCATAGAGGCCTTCGGCCCATTCCTCGATCTCATCGCCCTCATAGTTCAGATATCTGATACGGCAGCGCCTGGGGCGCTCGATCTCGTCGAACACGTCCGGAACCGACAGGCAGCCTTCCTCATAAGGGGATGTTTCCTCGATGGTCTCGAGAATTTCCGGGTTCACGAAATAGCGCGGGTCGGGTTCTTCACCATCCCGGGCCAGATCCATCACGATCACGCGCAGCGGCACGCCGATCTGAATGGCCGCAAGCCCGATACCGGGCGCGTCATACATGGTCTCGAGCATGTCATCCATCAGCGCACGGATATCGTCGCTTACCCCGCCCTCGACGGGTTTGGAGACGTCCTTGAGCCGCGGATCGGGCACGGTGAGAATTTCGCGAATTGCCATGCTTCCTAGGTATGAACACTGCCCAAGGACGTCAATGGTTCAGATTGTCTCCGAATGCGTTGTGATGGCGGTACATTTCAGGCGGCTTCGTCCTCGGATTCTTCGTCATCGGAGGCCGGACCGGCAAGCGACAGCTCCCCGGTACGGTCCGGCAGGCGGGCACGGTCCTCGATCTCGCCCAGTTCCGGCATCTCCTTCTGGCCGGCCTGGGTGATCTTGAGTTCCTCGAACCGGCGCGCCTTGGGCAGAACATTGCGCTGCAGCGATCCAACCATGGAGTTATAGCTGCCCATGGCCTGGTTGAGCGATTTTCCGGTCTTCTCGACATGCCCGCCCATCACGCGCAGAGCATCGTACAGCTCCTGCCCGAGCCGGGCGGCCTCCATCGCGTTGCGCGCAGCTTCCTCCTGGCGCCAGCCATAGGCCACCGCCTTGGCGAGCGCGATCAGCGTCGAGGGCGTGACGATCAGGACCCGGTTGCGCGCAGCGAAATCGAACAGGTCGCGATCAGCTTCCAGCGCGCCGGCATAGAAATTCTCGCCCGGCACATACATGGCCACGAAATCCACGCGGTCATCGAAGCTCTTCCAGTATTCCTTGCTGGCCAGCCGCCGGACATGTTCGCGCATCTTGCGCGCATGGGTGGCCAGATGCTGGCGGCGCAGGGTCTCGTCGGCTTCCTCGCCCGCGCGCAGGAAATCCTCGATCGACACCTTGGCATCGATCACGATCTCGCGCCCGCCCGGCATCCGGATCACGACATCGGGGCGGCGCACGCCCTGCTCATTATTGTCATGGACCTGCTCGACGAAATCGGCATGGGAGGAAAGTCCGGCCATCTCCAGCACATTGCGCAGGGATTCCTCGCCCCAGCGCCCGCCCCCCTTGGGCGCCGACAGCGCCGTGACCAGCTTGCCGGTCACAGAGCGCGTATGTTCGAGCTGTTCGCCAATGGCCTTGACCTGTTCGAAGATCGCCGACTTGTCCTCCATGCGGACCTTTTCGAGCGCCTCCACACGCGCCTTGAATTCGGAAAAGTTCTTCCCGATCGGCTCCATCAGGCGCTGCAGCCGGCCCTGAGCCTCGGTATCGTGGCGTTTGAAGGTCTCGTCCGCACGTTCCAGAAAGCTCTTGTGTGCGGTCTCGACCGCCTTGTTCGCCAAGGCGGCAAAGTTGGCCTGTTCGGCTTCCTGGCGGGCCTTGGCGGCAGCAAGCGCCTGCTCTGTTTCGGCAAGTTTCGAGCGAACCGCTTCCAACTCCACCGACCTGCGCTCGGCCTCGCCGGCCAGACGCGCACTTTCGGTTTCCGCCACGGCCAGGCCATGGCCGAGTTCAAGTTCGCGCGCGGCAAATTTCGAACGAAGCCAGAAAACCGCCCCCACGGCGAGCAGGAGGGCGACAAGCAGGGCAACATGCATGCCGTCCAGCGCCAGCCCGCCTATTACAATCATCGGCTTCATCAACGCAGCTCCATCCAGTACAAAAACAGCACATACACCGAACAAACGCTTGCATCAAGTCATGATACATGTTTTGTTCCCTATCGTGGAGTTGACAGACTGCAAGGTTTTGCATGCCAATTCCATCAGGGGTGCCGGGGCAATGGTGAGATTGATATTGGGATTCGTGGCCCTTGTGGCCCTGAGCGGCTGCGTCTCGGCGCCGGCGTCGCAGGGCGTGCAGGCTACGCCTCTTTCTCTGGATGAGATTTATTACACCATGGTCCAGGCCGACATTGTCGAGACAGACTTGTCCGGCCGGCAAGCGCGCCAGGACACGCTCGAACTCAAGGTCGAGGTTGAACTGACTTACGCCATAGCAGGCGCGCTGTTGAATGACGGGATTGAGGCACGGGGAAGATGTGCGTTGCTCACGCACGCACCGGAGCTGAAACTTGCCGACCGTGTCCTGCCGGCTGCATACGCCCATGGCGGGCTAGCCGCGAGCGCGCCCCCTGGCGATGTGCGCCCGCTGGAGGACTGGACAGTCGGGCCAGTCTGGGTGGAGTGGGAGGATGTCGGGGAAAATGCGCTGGTGCTGGTCGTTTTCCATCGCGCCAATCTGAACACGCTCGGCCATCAGATCGCGCAGATGAGCCTGGGCGCGGCCTTCCTTGTCCCGACCTGGCCGGACGGCGGCGCGCAGGAGACCTATGCGGCGCTGGTCGAACCGGAGACAGGCAATCTGGTCTGGGTCGAGCGGTTCGACCACAAGCTGGATGGCGGCGAAGGGGACCTGGACGCCCTTGCCGCAGATCTCGTAGCGGCCCTGAAGGCGGCAAGCCAGTGAGGCGGTATCCTGCCACCGGCCTGATTGCGCTTTTCACGGCGATCCTTGCAGCCTGTACGAACCTTGCGCCACAGCCAGCGCCGCCGGAACTGGACCTGACGGGCGGCGGGCAGATGACCCTCGCGCCCGACTGGGCGCTCCTTCCCGATGGCCAGGATGGCCGGCGCACGCGCGGCGAGCGGCTCACGCGATACGGTGTCGGGCTCGACCAGATCTGGGTCGCCGCGGACATGAAGCCCGGCCAGAGGCTGGTCGAGGCGAGCGCGGATACCCAGGACGGGCCCGTCTGGGCAGAAGCCGGGAGCGCCGACAACCCCAGTGAATTTCTCGCAGGGTCCCTGGCCGCGCTCGGCTATTATGGATTTTCAGAAGACGGCACTCCTCTGGAGGCGAACACAGACTGGGGGCCAACCAGCGCCTTCACCGTGCGCACGGGGCGCGGGCTCGCCTATCGCGGTGAGGTGCGCGCCCGCCTGCGGGGCGAGCGGCTGGACCTGGCGCTCTGGCTGGCAGAGGCGGACATCTATGCCGAGCGGATCGAGACGGAGGCGCATGCCATGCTCGCCAGCCTCGACTGATCAGCTGCCATAGCGCTCGCCGACGCGCAGGGTGCGGCGCACCGGGCCTTCCTCGGCCATGGTGAAGCCTTCGAACAGGCGCGAGAGATAGGATGACAGCGCATCGCGCACATCATAGGGCGCTTCCATGGGCAGGAAGTGCGAGGAGCCGCGCTTGCGCTTGAGGATCAGAGCGGGGACCTTTCGGACCAGTTTCTCAACCACTTTATCAGTCATCACAGATCCGGCTTCCGCGCGCATGATGGTGATCGGGATCTTCTTCCGGCGCACCTTCGCAAGCGCTGACCATGGTCGGTTGCGCTGGGCGCCAAATGTCGCCGCTTCCCAGCGCGGCGCACACAAGAGGCTCCAGGTCTGCTCGGCACTGTCGGCGGGCCCGTGATCGGTGCGCTCCAGCCCGTCCAGCAGATAGTCATCAAGAAACGGTGCGCGCCATGACTTGAAGGCGCCGCGGCCGGAATAACGCTCGCGTGCTTCAGCCACCGAGCCGAACTCGCTCCGGCGCTTGCGGGCCTGGCGCGCCATGGAGTTGCCCGCGCGGATCCCCCAGCCAATCGGCGGGAAGGCGTGCATCCAGAAATACTGGCGCGGCGAAAGGATGACCGGGTCGATCAGGACGAGGCCCTTGACGAGATCGGGGCGCTTGCCGGCCACCATCAGGGACACCGTGCCGCCCATGGAATGCCCGCCAAGCACGAGCCCGCCCGGCGCATAGCGGTCGAGCCACGCGATGACATCGTCGCAATAGCGCGCCCAGGAGTGCAGTTTCTTCGGATCGGCCGGCAGCGTGGTGCGGCCATGCCCGCGCATGTCGAGCGCCGCCACGCGCGCGCGCAGACCGAGCGGGGCAAGGATCGACTGATAGGTCATCGCATTGAAGCCGGTCGCGTGCAGCCAGAGCGCCGCAAAGGGCTGGACCGGGTCGCCGAATTCAACGCCGGCGATTTCCCCCTCGCCCAGGTCGTGCCGGAAACGTCTCATGCCGCCGCTCCAAACACACGGCGCAAAAGCTCCGTCGTTCGCGCCACCGGATCTTCCCGGATGCGCTTTTCCTCGTCGGCGACATAAAGGAACAGCCCGTCCAGGCCATAGCCGACTGCACTGTCGGTGAGATCGTCGCTCAGGCGCGTGCTGAGGGCGCCGAGCCCGTTCGAACTCGCGATCCGGTCGAGCGCGGTATAGGCCCCCGCGCCCTGCAGGGCCGAGTTGATATGCGGGCGCAGGGCGGCCTCAAGCTGGCTCTCCGTCTTCGCGCGCAGGAAATCGGTCGCCGCGGTGTCCCCGCCATTGAGAATGCCGATGGCATCGTCCAGTGTGATGGAGCGCACCGCCTCAATCACCAGGTCTCGCGCCTGGGGCACGGCGGCCTCCGCGCCGCGATTGAGGCGCAGCTGGAGATCGTCGAGCGGGCCGGAGAGGCCCACCCGCGACAGGGTCTGTTGCAGTTCGCCAAGCTCGCCGGGCAGCGGAATCCTGATTTTCGGATCGCCGAAATAGCCGTCGGTCTGGCCGAGTTGGCTGGCGACACGCCGCGTACCGACTGTCAGCGCTTCGCGCAGGCCGGCCTCGATCTCGTATTTGGTGAGCCCCGTCTGGCCATCCACCGTGCCAAGTTCGCCGAGCACGCCGCCGAGGACGGACACCACATCGCCCCCACCCGAGCTGCCCGTGGTCTGGCACCCAGGAAGAACGAGGATGGTAACAGCGAGAAGACCGGCAAGGCCGGGCCTGATTTTGGCGGACATGGGGACGGTCCTTATTTTACTCGCGCGTGGGGCGCATTCTCTAGAAAGCCGATTTGCGCGCCGAGGCAAAGGGGAACGCTGCGTGAATTACCGCATATCCCTGCGGCATGGTGGCGGCGCGCGCGGCCTTGACCTACACTCTGCGAAACGGAGGAGCCCCCAATGCTTGCCAAGACTTATGAATGTTTTCAGGTCGAGATCGCCGACAAGATCGCCCATATCCGCCTTTCGCGCGGCGATGCGATGAACACGATGACAAAGGCGTTCTGGAACGAATTGCCCGAGATCGTGCGCGAGATCGACCGTGGCGCCATGGCCCGCGTGATCGTCATCTCCTCGACCGGCAAACACTTCTCCGCCGGGATGGACCTTGCCGTGTTCGCTGGCGACGGCGTGGTCGGGAAAGCCGCCGACCGCCACATCGCGGCAGAACAGTTCCGCAGCAATGTCCGGCAGATCCAATCAAGCTTCAACGCGCTTGAGGAAGCGCGGATGCCGGTGCTGATCGCCTGCCAGGGCGGGGTCATCGGCGGGGCGATGGACATGATCAGCGCCGGCGACATCCGCTGGTGCACGGCCGATGCCTGGTTCTGCATCCAGGAAACCAATATCGCCATGACCGCCGATGTCGGCACCTTCCCGCGCCTGCAGCGCTACATCCCCGAAGGCTGGGTGAAGGAGATGGCCTATACCGGCCGGCGCCTGCCCGCCGCCACGGCAAAGGAAATCGGCCTTGTGAACGAGGTGTACGACACCCATGAGGCGATGATGGAAGCGGTGATGGCCACCGCCCGCGAGATCGCCTCGAAATCCCCGCTTGCGGTGACCGGCTGCAAGGTGGCGATCAATTATGGCCGCGACCACTCCACCACCGACACGCTCGATTATGTGGGCGTCTGGAATGCCGGAATGCTGCCGCCCTCGCACATGCAGGAGGCCTTCAAGGCCAAGATGGAAAAACGCGAGCCGGAATTTCCGGACCTTGCGCCCCTGCGCGATACGCCGTTTTAGGGTGCAAGACCGGGGGCGAATTTGGCAGACATATTCCTGAGTTACTCCAAGGCCAATCGCGACATTGCCGCCGCTGTGGCCGCGCATCTGGAAGACACCGGGCTCACAGTGTGGTGGGACCGGCATCTCGACCATGCCGGTGCCTTCGCGCAGGAAATCGAGACCGAGCTGGATGCCGCGCGGAAAGTGCTCGTGCTCTGGTCGCCCGTTTCGATTGCCTCGAAATGGGTGCGCGCGGAGGCCCAGCGCGCCGATGGCGCCGGAAAACTGATCTGCGCGACCATATCCGGCCTTGCCGCCGAGCAGCTGCCCCTGCCCTACAACACCCATGATGTCGTCGATCTCGGCGAGGGCGTGGATCTGGCTCAGACCGGCGCGGCGCAGAAACTCACCGAATGGCTCGTCCCGCGTTATGCGCCCGAGGACTGGCGGGAGAACTCGCGCGCCTATTGGGCTGCACTTCTGGAGCGCGTGCGCGGGGAGTCTTGGCCGAAATTTCCCAACCCGGCGCGGCTCGGCAATATCAGCTTTCCGCTGGGGGCCGGTGGACGCAATGGCTGCTGGGTGGTGACCTATCGCAGTTTCGACATGCCGGGCCTTGGCGTCTTCGTCACCGCCGGTGTCGAGACGCCCGGCCACGAGACCCTGAAAGCCTGGCGCGCCGGCCCGCTGGCCGACCCGTCCGCCATCAACCGCTTCGCTGAGTGGGAAGAGCGCGAAGGCCGGCTCTATCTGCACGACCGCCTGCCGTGCGAGGAGTTCTGGCTACCGCCCTTCGAAGCGCGTTGCCTCACCTGGCACGAACGCACGCTGAAGGAGTATATGCGCATGCTGGTGCCGCTGGCGGGTTAGTGCCATGCTAAGCCTCATGGTGAGCGGAGACGAACCATGAGGCGGGAGAGGAAGAGCTAACCTCCATGGCACGCCCTCGCCCCTCGTATCCGTTCGGGTCAGGGCTTAAACTCCTAGGGACTACCGAATGAGACCATACGCATACGCTGGCATGACAGGGCTGATCTTGTGCTTTTCTCTGTCTTTGCCTGCCAAAAGTCAGGAAAGCGCCGTCAATGAGCCGGCAGAGAAATGCTTTTCCCACCATGAGTGTGACCCACCGTATCCGTCGAACGTTCCCGATGAATGTATGCCTCGCATCACTGAATTTCATGACGCTGATTGCGTGGTGAGCTTCACTATTGGTGAGGACGGGAAACCTAAAGATATTTCAGTCGATTGCACAGACTCTAGGCTCGCAACAAGCGCCGAGTGCATGGTTGCCAGTTTGGAGTATCCAACTCATGACAACTGCGGGAATGTCTGCCGCATGATCGGCAGGCAAGTCGATTATCCAATAGAATATCGGTCGGAGTAAGCCCCCTACTCCACCCCAAGCTTCGCCTTCAGGATCTCGTTCACCGCCTGCGGGTTGGCCTTGCCTTGCATGGCTTTCATCACCTGGCCGACGAACCAGCCCATGGCTTTGGGCTTTTCCTTCACGGAGGCGGCCTGTTCCGGGTTGGCGGCAATGATGTCGTCCACGACCTTCTCGATCGCGCCGGTATCGGTGACCTGTTTCAGGCCTTCGCGCTCGACGATGGCGGCGGCCTCGTCGCCGGTTTCGATCATCTTCTCGAACACGGTCTTGGCGATCTTGCCGGAGATGGTGTCATCGCTGATGAGATCGATCAGGCCGCCGAGCCCGGCCGCGCTCACCGGCGCATCCGCCAGCTCGATTCCCTCGCGACCCAGATAGCCGAACAGCTCCTGGCTCACCCAGTTGGCGGCCAGCTTCGCATCGCGCCCCTTGGCGACTTCCTCGTAAAACGCGGCGCTCTCGGCATCGGCCGTCAACACGCCGGCATCATAGCGCGAGAGGCCATAGTCGGTCTCAAAGCGCGCGCGCTTCTGGTCGGGCAGTTCCGGCAGGGTCTCGGCAATCGCCTTGATCCAGTCCGGCTCCAGGATCAGCGGTAAGAGGTCCGGATCGGGGAAATAGCGATAATCATGCGCGTCTTCCTTACTGCGCATGCTGCGCGTCTCGCCCTTGTTCGGATCGAACAGGCGGGTTTCCTGGTCCACCACTCCACCAGCCTCGATGATCTCGATCTGGCGGCGCGCTTCATACTCAATCGCCTGCTGGATGAAGCGGAACGAGTTCATGTTCTTGATCTCACACCGCGTGCCGAGATGGGAGAAATCGCCCGTCTCGCGGAACTTCTCATAGGCGCCGGGCTTGCAGACCGAGACATTCACATCCGCGCGCAACTGGCCCTTTTCCATGTCGCCGTCGCAAGTGCCCAGCGCCACAACAATCGACTTCAGCTTCTTCACATAGGCCGCCGCCTCCAGCGGGGTGCGGATATGCGGCTTGGAGACGATCTCCATCAGCGCCACGCCACAACGGTTGAGGTCGACATAGGTGCTGTCGGGGTCCATGTCGTGGATCGACTTGCCGGCATCCTGCTCCAGGTGCAGGCGCTCGATGCCGACGGTGAAGGCATAGGCGGGGTCGCCATGGGACGGCTCGACATCCACCTCGATCTCGCCCTCGCCGACAATCGGCAGTTCGAACTGGCTGATCTGATAGCCCTGCGGCAGATCGGGATAGAAATAGTTCTTGCGGTCGAAGCGCGAGATCTCGTTGATCTGCGCATTGAGGCCGAGGCCTGTGCGCACGGCCTGTTCCACGCATTTCTCGTTGATCACCGGCAACATGCCCGGCATGGCCGCATCGACCAGCGAGACATTGCAATTGGGATCCGCGCCAAAGGCGGTGCTGGCGCCGGAAAAGAGCTTGGCCTCGCTTTTCACCTGGGCATGAATCTCCAGCCCCATGACGAGTTCCCACTCGCCGGTGTCACCCTTGATCGTGTAGGCGGGACGCTCAGTGCTCATGCGCAGACTCTCATAGCTCATTCAAAGTCAAACCTGACTTCCAATTGCAGGCAATAGCCGTGCGGATGGTGTCTTGTCGAGAGGCCTAGCTGTCGGGAAAAAAGCGGAAGCGGCGCAGATCCCTGAAGCCGCTCATCCAGTCGCTCTCCTCGGTGCCCCGGCCGATATTGTGGATCAGCAGGCGGTCCCCGCTCCAGACGCTGCGGCGCGGAGAGACCACGGCAATGTGCGGCAGGTTGTTCTGGATGAGCCGCCCGGTAAAGAGATCGCCGGCCTGCCAGTCACCCACAGGCAGCTCCGCCCCCTTGCGGGCGAGCCATGTCTCCAGGTTCGGCACGCGGCGATGGTCGATATTCCGGTCGGGGCGCGCAAGGCCCCAGTTTGAAGGATAGGCGCCGAAATGCGCCGTCATGTCCTCATGCACGGCTGTCTGGAAATCGAAGTCGAAGGCGGCGCGATAGGCGCGGATGACCACATCGGTGCACACGCCGCGATCGATCGCCACATCCCCGCCGGGATAGGTGAGGCGCACATAGGCCGGGTCGTAGTGGCGGGTCACGCCGATCTGGCTGCGCGCGGCACTGATGAGCAGCGCATAGGCCTCAACCGCAACGCCCGCCGGCACAAGGCTCGGCGCCAGAGGCAGGGCAATCATGCCGGCAAGGAGCTCACGGCGTGTCGTCATGGCGCCAGCCTCGCCTTACGACATGGCAAGACTTGGGCAGGTCTCAGAAGCCGCGCAGCTCGGCCATCTCATCGAGGCCCGCGCGTTCCGTGCGCAGGCCGTTGACCGCGGCGGTCTCGTCCGGAATGCCGAGGCTCATGCCGCAATAGACCATCTCGGTGCCGGCGATGGCGAAATGCGCCTTCAGGCTTGGCCGCAGCATGGCCCAGCATTCCTGCATGCAGGTGCCCCAGCCGCGCTCGACTGCCAGGAGGGCGAGCGTCTGCATATACATGCCCATATGCGCCCACTGGCCATGGCCCATGCGCTCGTCGATCACGAAGAAAACCGCCACCGGTGCCCCGAAAAAGCGGAAATTGTTGGAAAACCAGGCGAGGCGGGCTGGCTTGTCCACATAGGGGATGCCGAGCTTTTCGTACATCATCTCGCCGACCTTTTTGCGGCGGCGATTGTAAGGATCCCACAGATTGGGCGGGTAGACAGGCCGGTCTGTGGGCTCGCCCTTGGGGTTGCCGGCGAGTTTTCCGGCCGCCAGCGCTATGATCTCATCCTTCGCCGCGCCGGTGACCACAATGGTCTTCCAGGGCTGGACATTGCCGCCCGACGGCGCGCGCTGGGCGGTGGTGAGCCAGTCGCGGATCTCGGCTTCCGGGATCGGATCAGGCCGGAAAGCCCGCACGGAAATGCGCTTGTCCACGGCTTCGGTAACGGTCATGGCGGGCTCCCTGATTTTCTTTCAAAGATCTTGTGTCGGATGATGAGTGCGCAGCACAACCCGTCACCACGCGGCAATGCCGGTCCATGTTCCAGGATCGAAGAAAGCCTGCCGGGCAAAAGCGAGCCGTTTCCCCGTGGCTTGACCACGGGGCCCATCTCCGAAAATCCGCCTCGAAACGCCCGCCGGGAGCTGGGCACCGCGGTCAAGCCGCGGTGAATCGGGATTGGTACAACCAGTAGCCCCTACCCCCGCGCGAACACCTCGCACCCGCGCACAAAAGTCCGCATCACGCGGCCCTGCAGCAGGCGTCCATCGAAGGGGGAGTTGGTCGAGCGGGTGATGAGGTCCTCCCGCTCGCACTTCCAAGGGGTGCCGGGATCGAACAGCATCAGGTCGGCCGGCGCGCCCTCGGCGAGGCGCCCGCCTTCGATGCCAATCAGGTCGGTTGGGCCACAGGTCAGGGGTTTGAGCGCCGTGAGCAGGTCCAGCGGACCGTCATGGACGAGGCTCAGCACAGCCGAGAGCGTGGTTTCCAGCCCGGCTGCGCCAAAGCTGGCTTCAGCAAAGGGAAGACGTTTCTGTTCCGGCGGCTGGGGATCATGGGCAGAGACCACGGCATCAATTTCGCCGGCTGCCAGCGCGGCGATCAGGGCCTGACGGTCGGCCTCGGCGCGGAAGGGCGGATTGACCTTGCAGTAGGTGAGATAGTCCCCGACATCCATCTCGTTGAAAAAGAGGGAATGGGCCGCCACGGTGGCTCCGGCCTTCACGCCGCGTGCCCGGGCTTCGGCCAGCAGCTCCAGCGTGCGCGCGGTGGAAACCTGATCGAGAATGAGCCGACAGCCGGTGGCTTCGGCCAGCATCAGGTCGCGCGCCGCGCCGATCCATTCGGCCTCGCGCGGAATGCCCTTCAAGCCGAGCCGAGCAGCAAAACTGCCGGCATTCATGACTCCGGAGCCGCGCAGGGAGGCCGTGTCGGGCCGCGACATCACGATGGCTTCATGGCTGGCGGCATAGGCCATGGCGCGCTTGAGGATGGAGGCATCGGCCACCGGCTCGTCGCCATTGGTGAAGAACACCGCGCCGGCGAGCTTCATAAGCCCGATCTCGGCCATGGCCTTGCCTCCCAGGCCGACCGTCAGCGCGCCGGCGGCATGCACGCGTGCCTCGACCTCGGGGTCTTCATTAGTGAGGAATTCCACCAGCGCCACATCGTCGATGACGGGCCGAGTATCCGGCATCAACACCATCTGTGTCACGCCGGCCGATAGCGCCGCACGCGAGGCGGTGGCGACGGTTTCACGCTGTTCCTCGCCCGGCTCGCCGGTCTTCACGCGCAGGTCGATCATGCCGGGCGCGAGGCAGAGCCCGCCGGCATCGACTACCTTGCCGGCCCCGGAGGGTGCCTCGGTGACGCCCTGCCCCCAGGCGGCGACCTTGCCGTTTTCGACAATGACCCCGCCAGGCAAATCCGTGCCGGTGGCCGGATCGAGCAGGCGCGCATTGAGAATGGCGGTGATCATGACGGCGCGCTCCCCGCCAGCATGTCGAGCACGGCCATGCGCACGGCAACGCCCATCTCCACCTGCTCGGTGATGACAGAGCGCGGACCGTCGGCGATGGCGCTTTCGATCTCGATCCCCCGGTTCATCGGGCCGGGATGCATGACGAGCGCGTCCGGCGCGGCGCGCTTCAGCCGCTCCTGCGTCAGGCCGTAGAACCGGAAATATTCTCGCCGCGAGGGCAGATAGGCCCCGTCCATGCGTTCAAGCTGCAGGCGCAGCATCATGACAATATCCGCGCCATCGAGGGCGGCATCGATATCGGTCGTGACCACTTCGGCGCCCCAGTCGCTGGCATCGCCCGGCAGCAATGTGCGCGGGCCGGCAAGGCGCACTCGGGCGCCCAGTTGGTGCAGGGCATAAGTGGTCGAGCGGGCGACGCGCGAATGCACGATGTCGCCGCAAATGGCGACTTTCAGCCCTTCGATGCGGCCCTTTTCGCGACGGATGGTGAGCGTGTCGAGCAGGCCCTGAGTCGGGTGCTCATGCATGCCGTCGCCGGCATTGATCACCGCGCAGTCGACTTTGCGCGACAGCAGCTTCACCCCGCCGGACGCGCTGTGGCGGATGACGATGACATCGGGCTTCATGGCGTTCAGCGTCATCGCTGTGTCGATCAGGGTCTCGCCCTTCTTCACGCTGGAGGCGGCCACCGGCATGTTCACCACATCCGCGCCGAGGCGTTTCGCGGCGATCTCGAAGCTCGACATGGTGCGGGTGGAATTCTCGAAGAAGAGGTTGATGACCGTCTTGTTCTTCAGGACAGGGGCGCCGCGCTGGCTGGCGCGCGCCTGCTCGGCATAATGGTCGGCCTTGTCCAGAATAGAGGTCAGCTGGAGCGGGTTCAGCCCCATCAGGCCCAGAAGGTGGGGCCCGGTGAATGTATAGTCGCTCTGCTCGCGCGCCATATCCGCCTACTGCGATTTGGCGCGGTTTAGGAGAGTCTGCCGCCCGGGGCAAGTCAGATGCTGTTCGCAAGCTGGTCGATCGCGCTCTGCAGGATGATGGCAGCGGCCGAAGCATCAATGATCTCCGCGCGGCGGGCACGGGAGAGATCGGCCTCCAGCATGGCACGCTCGGCCTGGGCGCTCGACAGGCGTTCGTCGAACAGGGTGATCGGCACATCGCGCGCCTTGAGAATGTTCCAGGCGAGCGCTCGCGCCGACTGTGCGCGCGGGCCTTCGCTGCCATCCATGTTCAGAGGCAGGCCGATGACGATGCCAACCGCGCCGCGCGTGTCATAGATCGCCAACAGCCTTTCCAGCACCGGCGCGAGCTTGCGCCCCTTCGCGAGGGTTTCCACCGGGCTCGCAATCAGCCGCCCGCCATCGCAGGCGGCCAGGCCAATGGTCTTGCTGCCGGGATCGAGGCCCAGCAGCGGCCCGAAGGCCGGAAGGTCTGAAAGAGTGACAAGTGCCATATCGCCCACTAGGGCGCGCAGGCCGGGACTTGCAAGCTTTTCCGCGCAGGGTTAGCTGGCGGATAGAAGGAGATCCTCATGAGCGTCACCAAGGATGATGTCCGCAAGGTTGCCCGCCTGTCGCGCATTGCCGTGCCGGAAGAGCGGCTTGAGCCGCTGGCGGCCGAACTGAACGGCATCCTGAACTGGATCGAGGATCTCAACGAGGTCGATGTCGAAGGCGTTGCACCGATGACCTCGGTGGTGGAAACCCGCCTGCCCCAACGCGAAGACGTGGTCACCGACGGCAACAAGCCGGACCAAATCCTCGCCAATGCGCCGAAATCGGCCGACGGCTTCTTCGTCGTCCCCAAGGCGGTGGAGTAACCCGCGCGGCGCCAGGCCACATCGCGCCCTGCCCGGGGATTGCGCCACACTCTGCCCCGCCATGGCTGAACTCACAGTCCTTTACAATGCCGTCTGCCCTGTCTGCCGGGAAGGCATCTGCCACTTCGAGCGTCGCACGAAATCCGGCCCCGAAGGCGTTGTCTATGTGGACGTTTCCAGCGTGCCAGGGCCGCTGCGCGAGCATGACCTCCACCTCAATGATGTTCGCCGAAAGCTTCATGTGGTCACGCCCGATGGTGCCCTGCTTGCAGGCTGGCCGGCCATCTCCGCGCTGTGGCAGCGCACGCCGGGCTGGGGCTGGCTTGCCCGGCTGGGAGACCTGCCGGGCGTGCGGATTGTGTCGGGCATGACCTATTCCGCCACCGCCCAGCTCCTGTGGTGGTGGAACCGGGCGAGCGGGCGCTGGTGACCCGTGGATCAGGTGTCCTGGGCTTCGGTGTCGGTCTCTTCCGATTCGCCTTCTGGGGCTTCCGCATCCTTGTCCCACTCGAAAATCCTGTCGATCGGGCAACCGAGACTCGGTATGTCCGCTGAACTCGGGCCGAATGCGGTGTCAAACGCATAGATCTTGTCGCCCTTTGTCAGACAGGCGCCGAAATCGTCGAAGACTATGGAATTTGCTTGTTCGAGATTGTGACAAAGCGCAAAGGTGGTGATCACATAATCGCGTCGGGGCGAAACGCTGACCACGACGGAGCGGTCCGTTGTTTCGCTGAAGCCGTCAATGCTACCCGTAAAGCATATCCGGTCGACTTCTTCACCGACATGCGGATCTTCCATCAACTCGGCCAGGAAAGCTTCCTTGGACGACGTGTCGGCCTCTGTGGTCGCGCATGCGCCAAGCACGAAAGAGGCGCCTGTAATCGCAAGAATGAAACGGGTCATGTGGGTGGTCCTCCAAGTTCCTCTGCCTGCAGTATAAGCGCGCAGTAATGCAATAGGTTGTCACGTTCAGGTGAGCCAGCCGTGTTCGCCCTCTTGCACAATGCCCCCGCCCGCGCCTAACAGGAGCGCTCATACCGTGTAACCTAAAAAAGGTTACAATGAGCAGGACCGTCCATGAGCGAGCTTACCCAACTGACCCTGACCGATGCCCTGGATGGGCTGGCCAGGAAAACCTTTTCCTCGGTCGAGCTGACCCAGGCCTTTGTCGATGCCATCGAGGCCAGCAATCCGAGCCTGAACGCCTATGTGGTCGAAACCCCGGAAAAGGCGCTGGAGATGGCGAAAGCCAGCGATGCGCGCCGCGCGAAAGGCGATGCCGGAAAGCTCGAGGGCGCCCCGCTCGGCATCAAGGACCTTTATTGCACCAAGGGCGTGCGCACCACGGCCTGCTCGAACATTCTCGGCGAATTCACCCCGACCTACGAATCCACCGTCACACAGAACCTCTGGGACGAAGGCGCGGTGATGCTCGGCAAGCTGAACATGGACGAGTTCGCCATGGGTAGCTCGAATGAGACCTCACGCTTCGGCCCGGTGTCGAACCCGTGGAAACGTGCCGGCGACAATCGCAGCCTCACGCCCGGCGGCTCTTCGGGCGGTTCGGCGAGCGCGGTGGCCGCCGATCTCTGCCTCGGCGCGACGGCATCCGACACCGGCGGCTCCATCCGTCAGCCGGCAGCCTTCACCGGCACCGTGGGCATCAAACCAACATACGGGCGCGCCAGCCGCTATGGCATGGTCGCCTTTGCAAGCTCGCTCGACCAGGCCGGGCCGATCTCGAAATCGGTCGACGATGCCGCGCTGATGCTGGAGGTTATGTGCAGCCATGACGAGAAGGATTCCACCTCGCTCAACGTGCCCACTCCGCACTGGCGCGAAAATGTTCGCGAGGGCGTGAAGGGCCTGAAGATCGGCATTCCCAAGGAATACCGCGTCGACGGCATGTCCGACGAGATCGAGGCGCTCTGGCAGCAGGGGATTGACTGGCTCAAGGCCGCCGGTGCGGAGATCGTCGATGTCTCCCTGCCCCACACCAAATACGCCCTGCCGGCCTATTATATCGTCGCGCCAGCGGAGGCCTCGTCCAATCTCGCGCGCTATGACGGCATGCGCTATGGCGCGCGCGTTTCCGGTGAGGATCTCACCGCCACCTACGAGTCCACACGCGCGACAGGCTTCGGCGCTGAGGTGCAGCGTCGGCTGATGATCGGCACCTATGTGCTGAGTTCCGGCTATTACGATGCCTATTATCTGCGCGCCCAGAAGGTGCGCACGCGCATCCTGGAAGACTTCGTACATGCCTTCCATGACTGCGATGCCTTGCTGACGCCGACCTGCCCGAGCGCGGCCTTCGCCTTCGGGGAAAAGAGCGACAATCCGGTCGAGATGTATCTCAACGACATCTTCACCGTCACGGCCAACCTTGCCGGTCTGCCGGGCATTTCCGTGCCCGCCTCTCTCAACTCCGAGGGTCTGCCGCTCGGCCTGCAGGTCATCGGCAAGGCGCTGGATGAAGCGACCTGCTTCCGCGTCGGCGGCGAGCTGGAGCGCGCGGCCGGCTTCAGCGCCCGGCCCAAGCGCTGGTGGTAGGCACTGGCAGCGCGACAATCCTTACCTAGATAGGTCTCATGACCCGTTTCATTGCAATCTTCCTTGCAGCCAGCCTGATTGTCGGCGCGGCGATCTATGGTCTCGCGCGCCTTCAGGGGCTCGACCTGCTCGACCCGCAAGTGCGCACCATTGCGGGGCTGGCCGTGCTGACGGCGCTCTATGTCGGCCTGCGCGTGGCGATGGTCGTGCGCCGGCTGCTTGCGCGCCGCGAGGTAGACGACAGCGCGGATGGCATGCCGCCGGGCAGATCACCGTCGAAGAAGAAGTCGGCCTTCTCCCGCTGGGGTCGCAGCGCCACGCTGGATGCGCGCCTTGCCGCACGACAGGCTCGGCTCGACGCGGCCCGCGAGCGCCTGGAGGCCAAGGCCGCGTCCGGCGGGGAGTCCGAGACCACATCCAAGCCATCATCCTGAGCGGAGACGAAGGACGAGGGCGGGCTCTATGTGTTTGATCCCCGCTTCACTTCGTTTCGCGATGGATCGCGCTCAGGGCT
>DHQO01000032.1:22115-116154 GCA_002408125.1 Hyphomonadaceae bacterium UBA5336
TGGATCGCGCTCAGGGCTGCTTGCTCTCCATTGCCCGCCGCATGGTTCGTCTTCGCTCACAATGAGGCTGCATCGGCACACCTCACCACCATGAATTTACATCAAATTTGCCCGATCGGGTGAGCCTGGTTTTCAGTTTGTTCTGATAGACCGGGCGCATGAAGAATTTCGTACTCCTCCTCCTGATCGGGGGCCTGATCGCTGGCGCTGCGGCCACTTATGAGTGGCTGAATCCGCCTCCACCGGCCGAGTATGAGATTGTCTATTTCGGTTCGACCACCTGCGGGGCCTGCGCCAAGTGGAAACAAACTGACCTCGTCGCCTGGCGCCAGGACCCGGCCTCGGCGGCAGCCACGCTGCACATGGCAGACCTGCCGGGCGGGCGCGGAGCCTGGACCGGCGGCTATGGCAGCCATCATGGGGTCTTCATGCAGGCCTTCGGCAAGCGCCGCTCGATCTCCTGGCCGAGTTTCGTCCTGCTCAATCATGGTGAGGTGGTGCGTGTAAAATCCGGCGCCGGCGGCTTTCGCGCGATCACGCAGGAAGTGCGCCGCGAATATGTCCGCGACCAGCGCCGCAGCGAGAACGCAGCCTAGTTTTTCTCACTCTCGTCGAGTGGGACGCCATAAAGCTCCAGCCGGTGATCGACGAGCTTGTAGCCGAGCCTGCGGGCAATCTCGATCTGCAGGCGCTCGATCTCCTCGTTCTGGAACTCCAGCACCTGGCCGGATTTCACATCGATAAGATGATCATGGTGATCGGTCGGGGCTTCCTCGAAGCGCGCCCGGCCATCGCGGAAATCATGCCGCTCGATGATGTCATAATCCTCGAACAGCTTCACGGTGCGGTACACGGTGGCCAGCGAGATCGACTTGTCGATAGCATTCGCGCGGCGATGCAGCTCCTCCGCATCAGGGTGGTCGTCGGATTCCGACAGCACCTGCGCGATCACGCGGCGCGGCTGCGTCATGCGCAGGCCTTTTTCGATGCAGATTTGCTCAATCCGGCTCATTTTTTCTAGATGCGCCGACTCAGCCGGGAAGTCCAGTCGTGCCGGCCACTTTACACGACATCAGCATTGCATCGGACCCATCTGAATAGTAACGCGGCCGGCGGCCGTCTTCACTGAAGCCGAACCCGGCATAGAGCGCGCGGGCTGCGGCATTGTTGACGTTCACATCGAGGCACAGCCGGTCGATGCCGCGCTCGCCGGTGCGCTTCAGGCCGGTGGCCAGCAGATGACTGGCCAACCCTTGCCGGCGATAGCCCGGATGGATCAGCAGGTTCAGGATCTCTGCAAACTCGTGCACCATTGAAAGCGCAATGGCGCCGGTCAGCCCGCTGGCAGGATCGCCGGTGGCCAGCACCAGCGTGGCCGGCTGGGCAAGCTGGTCGCGCCAGCTCTCCTCGCTCCAAGGATCTTGGTCGGCCAATCGGGAAAGTTCCGCCAGGGCGCCGGCATCCTCAGGCCGCAGAATGACGACCGGCGGCGGTGTCATGGCTTGCCCCCGCCCGGCATGGCCGCGTCCGGCGCACGGACATAGGCCGGGCTGGGGAGCCAGTTGGCCGCTTCCGGCTGACGGGCCCAGAAAAGCAGGCTCTCCGAGGTCGGCTTGCATGGGGCGTCCCCGACCTGAGCCAGCAGGTCCGGCCGGTCGGTCAACAGCTTGCCGCTCCAGGCCGCGACACGGTCCAGCGGCCACTCCTCCGGCGCATGACGCTCTCCCGGCTCGATCAGCTGGGTCCAGAATGTGATGTCAGGCGGACGCTTCTGGGCCTGCAGGGCGATGCGTACGGTTTCGGCTTGATGGGGCTCGGCAATGCAGGCTTCCAGCGACGTCACCCCCGTACAGGGAATACCGAGCGCGGCGGCCAGCCCGCGGGCATAGGCCACGCCGATCCTCACACCGGTGAAACTCCCCGGACCGATACAGACAGCCAGTTGCGTGAGGTCGGCAAGTTCCAGCCCTTCCCGCGCCAGCAACTCGCCGACCAGTTCCGGCAACCGCGCATCCTGTCCCTTGGCCATGTCCTCACTGATCGCGGCCAGCCGGCTCTGCCCGCCATGCAGCGCGATATCACAGGCCGCCTGGGCCGTGTTGATGGCCAGAATTTTCATGATGGCTGACTATTCCAGTCCCAGGCGAAGCGGGGAAGAGGCCTTGCTAGAGAATTTCGCAGGCTTCGTCGAAGTCGAGCCGCGGCAGGCGCTCGAACACCGAGGCCTTGTCACCATAACCGAGATTGCAGATCCAGTTGGACCGCCAGTTCTCGCGCTCGCCGCCCTGGCCGATGAAGAACTCATTGTCCACGCCAGCATTGTCAAAGCCCGACATCGGGCCGGTATCGAGGCCGAGCGCGCGAGCGGCAATCAGGAAATAGGCGCTTTGCAGCGTTCCATTCCGGAAGGCGGTGTTAAAGTGCGCTTGCGGGTCGCCGAACCAGTTCTTCGCGCCGGGATTGTGGGGGAAGAGCTGGGGGATCTTGTCTTCGAACTTCATGTCATTGGCGATGATCACGACCCAGGGCGATTTGCGCGATTTCTCCTGGTTTTGTGCCGACAGGTGGGGAATCAGACGCCCCTTGGCCTCTGCGCTGCGCAGGAACAGATAGCGCGCCGGGCTGCAATTGGCGCTGGTCGGCCCCCATTTGTGGAGGTCATAGGTCGCGCGCACCAGGGTCTCGGGCACGTCCTTTTCCTGCCAGCCATTATAGCTGCGCGCCTTGCGGAAGATCGTATCGAAGGCTTCGTCGCTGACGGGATAGGCCATGCAGTCGGCTCCTGGAAAAACGTGTGAGGTCTGATGATCGAACCGTTTGTGCCTAAGGCAAGCCGGGCTGGTGGTCAAAGGACGGCTTCAACCGCCGTAACTTCCGGCACATAGGCCTTGAGCATGTTCTCGATGCCCTGTTTCAGAGTGTAGGTTGAAGATGGGCAGCCGGCACAGGCCCCGCGCATGTGCAGGTGGACGATGCCGGTATCGGGTTCGAACCGGTCGAACACGATATCCCCGCCATCCTGGGCGACGGCAGGGCGCACGCGCGTTTCAATCAGCTCCTGGATTTCCTCGACGATCTCGGCGGCGTTGCCTTCATAAATGATGTCCGAGCGCGCCGCCGGGCTGGTCGGTTGGCCGGAATCCATGACCGGCAGGCCGGCCACGAAATGGTCCATGATCGCTGCCAGGACAAGGGGCTTGATCTGGGTCCAGCTACCGGACTCCACTTTCGACACCGCCACGAAATCCGCGCCGAGGAAGACGCGCTCCACACCGGTTACCTCGAACAGGGCGCGCGCGAGCGGGCTGGCGCCGGCATCCTCCGGTTTTGCGAAATCGAACGGCCCCGCCGCGCCGGCAACCTCCGGGCCCGGGATGAACTTCAGCGTATCGGGATTGGGCGTGGCTTCAGTCTGGATAAACATGGGCAGGACTTGCGCCTTTCAGAGGGTGCGAGACATGGGGCGTGCTGTCGTTGAAATAGCCATGCGCGCGGCGATTTCAATCGCCCACCTGACCTGCGCGAGGCGCAAGACCCCTTACGGCGAGCTGGTGAGGATGATCGAATCCGCGCCAGCCAGCGTCATGTCCGCCGGCTGGGTGCCGAGGATAAGCTCAGCCAGCTGCAGCGAGGCGTCCTCGGCCTGCTCCAGATGCCAGGCCATGGCGGCCAAGTGGTTCGGCAGGATCGCGCCGTCACCATCCTGGTTCGACACCACCAGCGGATCCTGGCTGGCGATGCGCGCCCACAGAGCCTGGGTCTCATAAAGCTGGGCGCGCAGGCTGGCACGCTGCATCAGTTCCGGATGGGTGTGCACCGCCGCCTGCAGCAGCGAGGCGGCGACATGGGCGCGAGCCCGGGCGGTATAATAGGTGTGCACATCGGCGCGACTGGCCGGCCAGCCATTGGAATGGCCGATCAGGCTGGCAAGTTCCTCCGAGGAGGCCTCCGCCCAGCTGGCATAAAGGCGCAGCGACTGGGCAAGATCCGCATCGGCGTCGAGATCCTCGATCAGGCCGGCATGGACGCGGCCATTGAACCGGGCGAGCGCTTCGGCCGCCGCGATCAGGCGCGGGGTCATCTCTGCATCGGACTTGTTGCGCAGAAGCCGGCTGGCGGCGGCGAGATCGGGATCGATCTCGGCATCGCGCGTGACCGTACCGGCCGCGAGCTGGAAATAGTCCGCCAGGGAATCAGCAATCGCGGCCTGCCAGGCGGGCTGGGCCGTCAGCTGGCGTGACGGAAAGAAAGCCGGCTTGTCTGCCGTCCAGCCGGGCCCTTCCACCTCGCGCGCAAGGATTGTGATCCCGGCACCGATGGCCGGTGAAGCCCAGGTTTCGGCGGTGACAGCCTCAATCGGCGAATCATTGATGTCATGGGCGGACCACATCATGGCCGGATAGGTGACGAAGAGCGCGGCAACAGCGGCGGCCTTCACCAGCCCCTTGGTGGCGCGCCAAATACGCTGGCCCTTGATCATATAGGGGCTGGGCTCTGCCAGGGACAGATCCAGATTCTTGTCACTGCCGAGAACGGTGACCACCGGCCCCTCGCGACGATAGGGTTGAGGCACGTCCATGGGTACGAGCGACATGTGAAGTCCCCAGTTTCGGAATTGTTAAGACTTTGCCGCGCGTGGCCGGTTCGCGCAACCCGCGAACACTAAATTTTCTGAGACTTAAAGCAGAAAAAACAGTCATTCGCCGAAGGATTGGGCACGAGCCGGAACATTAACCACTTCACGGTGTCCATCGCCATATTCGAATACCAGTGTGAGGTCATAGGCCTCTTCGGGCTCAAGTGGATCAACCTGGAACAACATGATGTGGTTGCCGCCGCGCTTGAGCTGGAATGTCTGGCCCGCGGGAATGTCGAATCCGTCGACCTGGCGCATGGTCATCTTGTCGTCGACCATGCTCATCGTGTGCAGCTCTGCGCGCTCGGCGAACGTCGTGCGCACCTCTGCCAGGCGCACATCCTGCCCACGCACTGCGATGTCGAGTCCGGCCATGGTCACGTCGCGCCCTTCAAGTGGCACCATGACGAAGGCGTTGCCAACATCTATGCTCGGCGCCGCGGCGGCCGCAGCCGGTGCGGCAGGGTCCGCAGTGCCGCCATCGCAGGCTGCCACGAGGGTGAGGGACAGGGCGGCAAACAGCCAGCGCATGGGAGTCATTGTGAGGTCTCCAGTTCAGGGCGCACGCCAGAAGCCGATAATGTCGCGCACCTCGGCCATGATCGGTGCGGAGATTTCATGCGCTGCCGCCGCGCCGCGCGCAAGCCGTGCATCGATTTCGCCTGGGTCGGCCAAGAGGTCGCGCATCTTCGCGGTGACTGGGCCGAGCTTCTCGCAGGCGAGGTCCGCCAAGGCCGGCTTGAAGGTGCCGAAACCCTTGCCGCCATATTCGGCCAGCACGGCCTCCACGCTGTCGCCCGACAGCGCGCAGTAGATACCGACAAGGTTCTCCACCTCGGGCCGGCCTTCGAGCCCTTCCACATCGCTGGGCATGTCGCCCAAGATATCGGTCTTGGCCTTCTTGATCTTCTTCGCGATGGTGTCGGAATCGTCGATCAGGTTGATGCGCGAAGTCTCGGCCGGATCGGATTTCGACATCTTCTTCGTGCCGTCCTTCAGGCTCATGATCCGTGCGCCCGGCCCCTTGATCAGAGGTTCAGGCAGCGGGAAGAAGCCCGGCACATCGAAGTCGCGGTTGAACCGGTCAGCGATATCGCGGGAGAGCTCCAGATGCTGTTTCTGGTCCTCGCCAACTGGCACATGGGTCGCTTTGAAGGCCAGAATATCGGCGGCCTGCAGCACCGGATAAGTAAACAGCCCGACGCTGGCGCGCTCGGAATCCTTGCCCGCCTTGTCCTTGAACTGGGTCATCCGCTCGACCCACCCCATCCGCGCCACACAGTTGAAATACCAGGCGAGTTCCATATGCGCCGGCACAGCCGACTGGGCGTAGACAATCGCCTTGTCGGGGTCGACGCCAGCCGCATAGAAGGCCGCCGCGATCTCGCGTGTTTTCTGGGCCAGCAGTTTCGGGTCCTGCGGCACGGTTATGGCGTGCAGGTCGACGACGCAGAACACGCAGTCATGATCGTCCTGCAGGTCGGCGAACTTCTTCAGCGCGCCGAGATAGTTGCCGAGATGCAGGTCGCCTGACGGCTGGACGCCGGAGAAGACCCGTTCCGGGCCGGTATAGGTAGGTGTTGTATCGCTCATGGCGGGGCCTTACTCCACAGAGCGGCGCCGCGCCAGTGCCTTTAGGTCGCTCGGGCGCAATGCCCCGAACACGATCGCGGCAATCGCGTAGACCACCGCGCCAAGTCCGATCAGGGCCAGCACATCGACAATCGCGCCGCCGGGCACACGCGCCCGCATCTCCGCCTCGCTCTGCATCACCCACCACAGCGCCCCACCCATGGCCGCGCTGGCCGCGACACAGCTCGCCATGCGGCTGATCAGCCGCGCGCCCGGCCTGTACCAGCCGCGTGCCTGCAAGGTGAGGAACAGCATGCCGGCATTCACCCAGGCCGCCACGCTAGTGGCAATGGCCAGGCCCGGAAAGCCCGGCCGATCCATGGACTGGAACCAGAGGAAGAGGCCGGCGCCCAGCACAGTATTGATCACAACCGACAGGAGCGAATAACGCATCGGCGTCTTGGTGTCCTCGCGCGCGAAGAAGCCCGGTGCCAGCACCTTGATCAGCACGAAGGCCGGCACGCCCCAGGCATAGTGAATGAGCGCGCTCGCCGAGAGCGCGGCATCGGCATCAGTGAACGCCCCGCGCCCGAACAGGCCGTCGATCAGCGCCACCGGCACCACGGCGAGCGCAACCGCGGCCGGCAGGGTCAGCGCCATGGCAAGGCCGATGCCGTCATCCATCATGGTGGTGGCCCCTGCCCCGTCCTCGGCCCGCGCCGCGCGCGACAGGCGCGGCAGGATCGCGACACCCACGGCCACACCGACAAGGCCGAGCGGGAGCTGGTAGAGCCTGTCAGCATAAGTGAGATAGGAGCGCGCACCGACCTCCAGGCCCGCGAGCACCTGGCTGACCAGCGCATTGATCTGCATTCCCGACCCGGCAATCGCGCCGGGAATGGCAAGGGCCATGACGCGCTTCACATTCGGTGTCAGGCGCGGCCAGCCGATCAGCGAGAGCCTCACTTTCTGGCGCGCCACGCCCCACCAGAGCAACGCGGCCTGCGCGACGCCGGCCAGCGCTACGGCCATGGCCGCAAACTCTGCCGTCTGCACCGGCCCGGTCGCCGACAGGGCGGCGGTGATGATGAAGACATTCAGCAGGGTCGGCGCCGCCGCCGACAGGGCGAACCGCCCCGCCGAGTTCAGCACGCCTGAAAACAGCGCCGAAAGCGCCATGAAGGCGAGATACGGCATGGTGATCTGCGTCAGCAGGATGCCGAGCTGCAGGATCTCCGGCTGATCCTGATAGGTCCCCATCAGCGCGCGGATGATCCACGGCATCGCCACCTGCGCGACGATCACGATCCCGGCCGTGAAGGCGAACAGGACCCGCAATGCCTCCTGCGCGACGGCATGGGCGGCGGCCTCGCCTTCGGCCTCAAGCGTGCGGGCATAGGAGGGCACGAAGGCCTGCGCGAAGGCACCCTCGGCAAAGAAACGCCGGAACAGGTTCGGGAACATCAGCGCCGCGAAGAAGGCGTCGCCCACCGGTCCGGCCCCGATCTTGGCGGCAATCAGGGCCTCGCGCACAAGGCCCAGCACGCGCGAGACGAGCGTCAGTGACGCCTGGACCATGGTGTTACGGACAAGGCTCATTCTGCCAGTGCCTGTTCTAGAAACTGTCGGCCGCGCTGGCCTGGCGCAGGCGGTGGGCCGGCGTGGCAGGCGTTTCCGGTTCCTCGTTGCCGAGGATGGCGAGCAGCTTCTGTTTCAGTTCGCCCTTCAGCTTGTCATCGACCAGTTTGCGGCCATCGGCCGTCTGCACATAGAAAGCGTCGAACACCCGTTCGCCGCGCCCGCCGACATGGGCCGAGCGCAGCGACAGGCCGGATTCGGCCAGCGTCTCGGCCACCTCAAGCAGGAGGCGAGGGCGGTCGCGCCCAGCGAGGTCAATCACGGTGGACTGGTTCGACAGGTCGTCATGGATCTGCACCACCGGCTCGACGATGAAGGCCGCCTCGCGCTTGCCGCGCCGGGTCTGCAGCCGGGCCGGCGTATGCGTGCCCTCGATGGCGGCCTCGATATCGCGGACCAGCGCCTCGACGCGGTAATGGTCCCCGCCGGCGAACATCTCCCCATTCTGGGTCTGCAGCACGAAGGTATCGATCACCTGCCCGTCCGGCGCGGTGAAGACCTGCGAGGAGACGATGTTCGCGCCGCGCCCGACGATTGCGCCGACAATGTCGGCAAACAGGCCTACCCGGTCCATGCCGGTGACCAGCACATCGAGCGCGCCGCGGTCGGCCAGCGCGCGCGTATGCACCCGCTTGCCGCCATGCAGGCAGCGCGCATGCCAGGAAAGCTCCTCCAGGTCGAGACTGGTCCAGTAGGCAGCATCCATCTGGGTCATGGCCAAGGGCAGGCTGCCGAGCAGCTCGACAAGCTCGCTGCGGCGCTCCTCGGCGCGCTGTTCCAGCACGGCCTGGACAGCGGCCTCGTCGGTGCGTCCGCCACGCAGGGCGGCGGCGGTGTTATGGTAGAGATCAGCCAGCAACTGGCCTTTCCAGGCATTCCATACATTCGGGCCTACCGCGCTGATATCGGCCACGGTGAGCACATAGAGCAGGCGCAGATGTTCCAGGTCGCCGATCTTTTTCGCGAAGGTCGAAATGGTGCGGGGATCGGAAAGGTCGCGCTTCTGGGCCGTCTCGCTCATCTCCAGATGGTGGCGCACCAGCCAGCCGATGAGATCGGCCTCGGCCGGTCCGAGGCCGAGCCGCCTGGCCGCGCGGCGCGAGGTCTTCTCGCCCTCGACCTGCTGGTCGCCAAGCCCCTTGCCTGTATCGTGCAGCAGCATGGCGAGATAGAGCGCCCGGCGATTCTCGATCAGTGGGAAAACCTCCTGGGCGAGGCCGAACCGGGCCGATCGCCCGGCCTCGATATCGGCAATCGCCTCCACCGCGCGCAGGGAATGCTCGTCCACGGTGAAGTGGTGGTACATGTTGAACTGGGTCTGGCAGACAATGCCGCCGAACTCCGGCATGAACTTGCCGAGCACGCCAGCCTCGTTCATCCGCTTCAGGGTCTGGGCCGGCGCCCTGGTGGCGAGGATCGCGTCGAGGACGGCTTCCTGGCCCTCCGGCGAGCGGCGCACCTCGCTGCGGATCAGGCGCAGGCTGTGACGCACCGACCAGAGCGCATCGGGATGCACATCCAGCCCCTGGCGGTCGGCTTCGATGAACAGCCACACCATGGCGACCGGGTTCTTCTCGAACAGCGTGTCATCAGGCACCGATATCCGCCCGCCATCGATGATGAAGGGCGTGCCCTCGATCAGCTCGATCCCCGGCTGGGGCAGGAAACGGCGCAGGCCCTCGGGCTTTTTCTTGTGGTCGACTTCCAGCTTGGCGGCCAGGACGCGGGTCAACGTGCCGACATCCTTGGCCATCAGGAAGTAGCGCTTCATGAACCGCTCGACGCCGAGCTGGCTGCCGCGGTCGCGATAGCCCATACGCGCGGCGATCTCCGGCTGAAGGTCGAAGCTCAGGCGCTCCTCGGCCCGGCCGGTGAGATAGTGCAGGTGGCAGCGCACCGTCCAGAAGAACTCGGCCGCGCGGATATAGCGGCGATAGTCCTGCTGGGTGAAGTCCGAAGCCGACATGACCTCTTCCAGCGAGGTGCCGCCATGGATGTGCTTGATGATCCAGAACAGGGTCTGCAGGTCGCGCAGGCCGCCCTTGCCTTCCTTCACATTCGGTTCGACCACATAGCGCGTATCGCCCTCGCGCGCATGGCGGGCATCGCGCTCGGCGAGCTTGTCGGCGATGAACTGGCTGTCGGTGCCGCGCATGCACTTGTCTTCGAACAGCTTGCGGCCTTCGGTGAAAAGCTCCGCATCCCCGCACAGGAAGCGCATGTCGAGCAGGGAGGTCTTGATCGTCACATCATTATTGGCGAGCCGCACGCATTCCTCCGGCGTGCGGAAGGCATGGCCGACCTTCAGGCCCATGTCCCAGAGGGCATAGAGAATGTACTCGGCGACATTCTCCGCATGTGGGCTGCGCTTCCAGGCATGCAGGGTGAGGATGTCGATGTCCGATGATGGCGCGAGCACGCTGCGTCCATAGCCACCGGTGGCGGCAATCGCGATCCGCTCGCCCTCGGTCGGGTTCGAGACCGGGTGCACATGAGTGGTGGTGTAGTCGAACAGGGCCGAGATCACCTCGTCCTGTACTGCGGCAAGAAGCCGGGCGGTGTCGAGCCCGTTGGCGCCCTGCTGCAGACGTTCCTGAGCGATCATGCGGCCGCGGAACATGGCCTGGTGCAGCGCATCCACGGCACGCGCGCGGCCCGCCACCGGGTCGCCGAGATTGTCATACCAGGCCGCCGTCAGCTTCACGCGCAGCGCACGGCCATCGATGATATTGGAGATTTGCCACGGCCCCGGCTTGGAATCGCGGATCGGCTTCTTCAGCAGCGTGGGCTCGGTGGTGTGATCCGGAGAGTCGCTCATGCGCCAAGACCTAGAGCAATCCGCGGCGAAAAGAAACGCAGATCACCATTCCGCAGTGCAATGCCAGCCGAGTGTGTTGCATTGCACAACAAACCGTGGTGAAGCGCGGGCGCTTTTATACGTTTCCAGGGACGCCCCCAGTGACCAGGTCCACACTCGCTGCGTTTGCAGAACGCATTTCCCTGCCCCGCTGGCAACGCCCGGAAGGCGGCATGCTCAGCATCTCCAGCCTGCGCACCGAAGTGCTGTCGGGGCTCACCGTGGCGCTGGCGCTGGTGCCCGAGGCGGTGGCCTTTGCCTTTGTCGCCGGCGTGCACCCGCTGGTGGGTCTCTATGCGGCATTCCTTGTCGGCCTGATCACCGCGCTGATCGGCGGGCGGCCGGGCATGATCTCCGGCGCGACGGGCGCGCTGGCGGTGGTGATGGTCGCCCTCGTGGCCGATCACGGGGTGGAATACCTGTTCGCCACAGTTGTCCTGATGGGTATCCTTCAGGTGCTGGCCGGGGCGTTCCGGCTCGGCAAGTTCATCCGGCTGGTGCCGCACCCGGTGATGCTCGGCTTCGTGAACGGGCTCGCCATCGTCATCTTCCTGGCCCAGCTCGGCCAGTTCCAGGTGCCGGGCACCGCAACGCCGAGCGGCCACGGCTTCCTGCCGAATGGCGAATGGCTGAGCGGCATGCTGCTGGCCATGATGCTGGGGCTGACGGCCCTCACCATGGCGATCATTGTCCTCTTGCCGAAGGTCTCGCGGGCCTTTCCCGCGCCTCTGGCGGGCATTCTGGTGGTTGCCGCCATCGTGATCGGCTTCGGGCTGGATGTGCCGCGCGTCGGCGACCTTGCTTCCATCGAGGGCGGCCTGCCGCAGTTTCACCTGCCGGCCGTGCCGCTGAATTTCGAGACGCTGGAAATCATCTTCCCCTATGCCCTGATCCTGGCCGCTATCGGCCTGATCGAGAGCCTTCTGACGCTGAACCTGGTCGGCGAGATGACCGGCAAACGCGGCGGAGCCAGCAAGGAGTGCCTCGCGCAGGGCACGGCCAATATCGTCACCGGCTTCTTCGGCGGCATGGGCGGGTGCGCCATGATCGGCCAGTCCATGATCAATGTGAAATCGGGTGGGCGCACGCGCATCTCCGGCACGCTGGCCGCGCTGTTCCTGCTTGCCTTCATCCTGGTCGGTTCCAGCCTGATCGAGCAGATCCCGCTGGCCGCCCTTGTCGGCGTGATGTTCATGGTCGTGATCGGCACCTTCGCCTGGAATTCCCTGCGCATCATGCGCCGGATCCCGCTGACCGACGCACTGGTCATCGTGCTCGTGACCGGCGTGACGGTCTTCTACGACCTCGCCACGGCGGTGGTGGTCGGCGTCATCGTCTCCGCGCTCGCCTATGCCTGGAACAATGCCAAGCGCATCCGCATCATCGAGCGCGATTCCATCCGCACACCGGGCGCGCATGTCTATGAGATCGAGGGCCCGCTCTTCTTCGGCTCGACCGCCGGCTTTGCCGAGCTCTTCCATCCCGAGACCGACCCTGACGTGGTGATTGTCGACTTCATGCGCTCACGCGTGGTCGACCAGTCGGCCCTGCAGGCCATCGAGGACCTGGCCGCGAAATACGCCGCGCTCGGCAAGACGCTGCAGCTGCGCCACCTCTCGCGCGACTGCCATGCCCTGCTCTCGCGCGCGGGCCAGCTCATGGTCGACAGCGACGATGATCCCGATTACGCGCTGGCGGTGGACTATTCGGTGCGCACCGGCCGCTTCGGCGGCGCGCACTAGCCCGCGCCCTTAAAGCTCGCGATAGGCGATGCGCACGCCGGTGCGGGTCTCGCCCGGCTCGATCAGGTCCACCATCGGAGCGGCCACCTCCTGCGGGGTCGGCAGCGTGCTTGGGTCCTCGCCCGGCATGGCATCGAAGCGCATCTCGGTGCGTGTCCCGCCAGGATCGTAGAGATTGACCCGCAGGGGCAGGTTCTCGTTCTCATCGGCCCAGGCTGCCACCATGGCTTCCAGACCGGCCTTCGACGCCTGGTAAGGCCCCCAGAACGCGCGCGGGCGCGGCGCCACGCCGGAGGTGACGAACACCGCGCGCGGTGCATCGCTATTGGCGAGCAGTGGTGACATGGCCCGGATAAGGCGCCAGTTCGCCGTCAGGTTCACGGCAATCGTCTCATCGAAACTGCGCGGCTTGACCGTCTGCAACGGCCCCAGCGTGCCGAGCACGCCGGCATTGCCAATGAGCCCATCGAGCCGCCCATTCCGGTCGTTCAGGATCTGCCCCAGAGCATCGATGGCCTTGCCGTCGGTCAGGTCCATGGGCACGAAAGTTGCCGCCCCACCCATGGCGCGGATCTCGTCGTCGAGGGATTCCAGAGCCTTCTGGGAGCGGGCGAGCCCGATCACATGCTGGCCCCGGCGGGCAAGCTCGAGGGCGGCGGCGCGGCCAATACCTCGGGAGGCACCGGTCACCAATACAATGCGTTTGTCAGTCATCTTAGCTCAGCGGCGGCTCATCAAGCAGGGACAGCTGGAAATGCTTTGAACCCTGCTTGCGGTCATGGTCAAGAAGGCGTGTGGGATAGTCGCCGGTGAAGCAATGGTCGGCGAATTGCGGATAGGTCTCGCGTCGCTCCATATTGCCGATGGCCTTGTAGAGGCCCGGCACGGAGAGGAAGCCGAGGCTGGTCACGCCCAGCTCCTTGCGCATTTCCTCCAGCGTATGATTGGCCGCCAGCAGCTCGTCGCGCCCGGCCATGTCGATGCCGTAGAAGTCGGGATGCTGGATCGGCGGACTGGCCGAGCGGAAATGGATTTCGCGCGCACCGGCCTCGCGCACCATCTCCACGATCTTGCGAGAGGTCGAACCGCGCACGATGGAATCGTCCACCAGCAGCACGCGCTTGCCTTCCAGCACCGCGCGGTTGGGCGAATGCTTCTTGGATACAGACAGCTCGCGCTCGATCTGGGTCGGCTCGATGAAGGTCCGCCCGATATAGTGGTTGCGGATGATGCCGAGCTGGAACGGGATACCTGCCTGCTCTGAAAAGCCGATCGCCGCCGGAACACCGCTGTCGGGCACCGGGACGATGACATCCACATCGGCAGGGGTTTCGCGCGCAAGCTGCTGGCCCATGCGGCGGCGGACCTCATAAACGCTTCGCCCGCCGACGATGGAGTCCGGGCGGGCGAAATAGACAAACTCGAAGACGCAGGGCTGGGGCGGCCGCGCCGGGAAGGGACGGATGGAATGCACCCCCTCTTCGGTAATGACGACCACCTCACCATTCTCGATCTCACGGACAAGCTCGGCGCCGATAATGTCGAGCGCGCAGGTTTCCGAGGCGAGGATATACGCATCACCCAGCTTGCCGAGCACCAGCGGGCGCAGGCCGACCGGGTCGCGCGCGCCGATCAGCATGTTCTCGGTCAGGCCGACCACGGCATAACCGCCCTCGATCCGGCGCATGGCATCGACCACGCGGTCGATCAGCGTGCCCTTCGTCGAGCGCGCTACCAGCTGCAGCATCACCTCGGTGTCCATGGTGGACTGGAAGATCCGGCCATCCTCGACCAGTTCCTGGCGCAGAGCGCGGGCATTGGTGAAATTGCCATTATGGGCGACGGCAAAGCCGCCGGTGGCGAGATCGGCGAAGATCGGCTGGATATTGCGCAGCACCGTCGCGCCGGAGGTGGAATAGCGGTTGTGCCCGATAGCGAGGTGCCCTGGCAGGCGGTGGAGCATGTCCACGCCGCCGAAATTCTCGCCCACCAGGCCGAGATGGCGCTCATTGTGGAACAGCTTGCCATCCCATGTGGCTATACCGCAGGCCTCCTGGCCGCGGTGCTGCAGGGCATGAAGCCCAAGCGCTGTCAGGAGGCAGGCTTCCGGGTGTCCGAAAACACCGAAAACGCCGCATTCTTCCCGGGGCTTGTCGTCGTCATGGTCCCAGATCATCGACAAGTCCTCCGTAGGCCTACGAAATTGAGCTAGCTGTTATCCGGCTCTGGGGCTTCGGGCAATGCCTCTCCGACATCTTGCGCGATTCGCGGTGCATTTTCGCTGACATAATCCGCTCCGCTCGCAAAGAAAGGGTAAGTGCGCGCATTCGCGATGGTTTCGGGAATGCGGTCATCCTCCACGCCGAGCTGGATGAGATAGACGAAGAACACCACAGCCACGCCGCCGCGCGCCACGCCGAAGGCAAATCCGGCGATCCGGTCGATCAGGCTGACCCCGTCCAGGCCGCGTATGTTTCGCGACAGGCGCTGGCCGAGCCAGGCGACCACCGCATAGACGATCACGAACACGCTCACCATGACGATGATGTCGGGCACCCAGTCCTGCACGCTGTCGCCGAGCATGCCGGCCACGGGATCGCGCAGATATGCGCGCGCGTAATAAGCAGCAGCCAGTGCACATATGAAAGCACCCAGAGTTGCCAGTTCACGGACGAAACCGCGCGCAAGCGCCATCAGTGCCGACAGGATGATCAGCGATATAGCGACGGCATCGAAGGCAGTCAGCGCATCAGTCATTCTGCACATCCGGGGCGAGGTAAGCGACCAGGTCGTTAAGCCGTTGAATGGGCTTCAACGTCAACCCGGCATTTGCCGCAGAACTGCCTTCCGGCACGAAGGCGACCTCGAAGCCGAGCCGGGCGGCCTCCTTCAGGCGGGCATCCATGCGCGCCACGGGGCGGACGGCACCGGACAGCGCCACCTCGCCGAAATAGACCGCGCGTTTCGGCGGCGGGGATTCGGTCAGACTTGTGAGCAGCGCGGCGGCGGCGGCAAGGTCTCCGGCCGGCTCGGAGATGCGGTATCCGCCAGCGACAGTGAGATAAACATCACGCCCGGCCAGCGTGATGCCGCAACGCGCCTCCAGCACGGCCAGCAGCATGGCAAGCCGATTGGAATCCCAGCCGACAACAGACCGGCGCGGCGTGCCGTAGGAAGACTGCGTCGCCAGCGCCTGCACCTCGGCCAGCACCGGGCGCGAGCCTTCCATGGCGGCGAAGACCGACGCGCCGCCCTCCACGTCCCCGCCATCGGTGAGAAACAGGGCCGAGGGCTCCCTGGCCGGCGCCAGGCCGTACTGGTGCATCTCGAAGATGCCGATCTCATCGGTCGGGCCGAAGCGGTTCTTCACCGCACGCAGGATGCGGAACTGGTGGCCACGCTCGCCTTCGAAATAGAAGACGCTGTCGACCATATGCTCGACCACGCGCGGGCCGGCGATCTGGCCTTCCTTGGTGACATGGCCGACCAGGACGAGGGCCGCATCGGATTTCTTGGCCCATCTGGTAAGTTCCTGCGCACAGGCGCGGACCTGGCTGACAGACCCCGGCGCGGCCTCCAGACTGTCGGACCACATGGTCTGGATCGAGTCGATCACCACGAAATCCGGCTTTGCGGCCTTCAGCGCGGTGATCACCTTGCGAAGGTCGGTTTCCGTGGCAAGCTGCACCGGACTGCCGGCGACTTTCAGGCGCGCGGCGCGCTCCTGGATCTGGGCGGCAGCCTCCTCGCCGGAGACATAGACGACATTCAGCCCATTGCGCGCCAGCCGCGCGGCGACCTGCAGCAGCAGCGTCGACTTGCCGATGCCCGGATCGCCGCCGATCAGCGTCGCAGAAGCTGGCACCAGCCCGCCGCCGAAAACGCGGTCGAGTTCCTCAACGCCAATCTGATGCCGCGGCGGGGCCTCTCCGACATCATCCAGGGCGACGAATTCCACCTTGCCGCGCGTCGCGCCAGAAGCCGCTTTAAGCCCGCCCGGCGCGGCTGAGACGCTCTCTTCCACCAGCGTGTTCCACGCATTGCACGCCCCGCACTGCCCCGACCATTTGGTAAAGGCCGTGCCGCAGGACTGGCAGACATACTGGATTTCCGATTTCGCCATGACTTAGGGGGTACAGGGATTTCTGGGCAAGGAGAAGACGGGCTTTTTCAGCTGGCGTTCAGGTTCAAAGCATCCTGATCCATCAAGCGCATGCAAATGCCCCAAAAGCCCGATTCACCGCGGCTTGACTGCGGTGCCCATCTCCCGGCAGGCGTTCCCGGCTGAATCTTTCCGTGATGGCCCCCGTGGTCGAGCCACGGGGAGTCGAAAACGCATGGTGTTGGCTATTGCCTGGTTTGCCACCCCAGCCCCTCCAGCATCGCCTTCGTCTCATAGAGCGGCAGGCCGACAATCGCGGAATAGGAGCCATTGATCGCCGGGATGAACGCCCCGGCAGGTCCCTGGATGGCATAGCCGCCGGCCTTGCCGTGCCAGTCCCCGCTGGCGAGATAGGCCGCGATCTCCACCTCGGTCAGGCGCTTGACCCGGACACGGGCGTCGACGACCCGGCTCGCCTGCCGGCCGTCCGGCGCGATGACGCTCAACCCCGTGAACACACGGTGCGCACGCCCCGAGAGCAGCTCCAGACAGCGCCGCGCCGTCGCCTCGTCCTCTGCCTTGGGCAGGATGCGCCGCCCCACGGCCACCACCGTATCGGCGGCCAGCACGAAGCCGTCCCCGGCCACGGCAGCGGCCTTCTCGCGCGCCAACCGTTCGGCCAGGGCGCGGGGGCTTTCATCCTTCAGGGGTGTCTCGTCGATATCGGCCGGCCGGATCTCATCGGGCACAATACCGATCTGCGCGAGCAGGTCGCGCCGGCGCGGACTGGCGCTTGCGAGGATCAGGCGGTTCGTCATGATCTCAAGAAGAACCTGCCCAGTCCGAGGCGCCGTCGTGCGCGGCGATCTTCATTTGTGTGCTATTTGAAGCGGTAGGTGATCCGACCCTTTGTCAGATCGTAGGGCGTCATCTCGACGAGGACCTTGTCTCCCGTCAGGACGCGAATGCGGTTCTTGCGCATCTTGCCCGCGGTGTGGGCGATAATTTCGTGATCGTTCTCAAGCTTCACACGGAAGGTCGCGTTGGGGAGAAGTTCCACAACCGTCCCGTTGAACTCAAGCAGTTCTTCCTTTGCCATTGGCACTCCTGGTTAGCCGGTGCACTCGCGCACCAGAGTAAATATGGTGTGCTTCGTAGCCATGGTCGAGGGTTTGTAAAGCAGTCTATCCCATCGCCTCGCGCACCAGCACGTCCTCGGCCTCGCCGAGAATTGCATCAGAAGCGCTTCCGCCGAGCACGGGTTCCCGGCCGACTTCGAGCATGACCGGCACGGCGAAGGGACTGATTTTGCTGAGCGCGCGGTGGTCGATCTTGCCTCGGATGCGCATCAGCATGTCCGACAGGCGGCGTATGTCGAGGAGGCCCGTGGCCGCGTCCTGGCGGGCGGCCTGTATCAATATGTGATCGGGCTCGTGATCGCGCAGCACGTCATAGATAAGGTCCGTTGAGAAGGTGACCTGCCGGCCGGTCTTCTCCTGGCCGGGATAGCGCCGGGCGATCAGGCCGGAGACCATGGCGCACTGTCGGAAGGTGCGCTTCATCAGGGCGCTCTCGGCCAGCCACTCATCGAGATCATCGCCCAGCATGTCGGGCGAGAACACCTCGGCCATATCCAGGCCGGACATGTCCTCAAGGCTCCAGACGGCCATGACATATTCGCTGGCGAGAAAGCCGAGCGGATGCGCGCCCATCCGCTCCAGCCGCCGGGTCAGCAGCATGCCGAGGGTCTGGTGGGCCAGCCGCCCTTCGAAGGGATAGCAGACCAGATAGTTCCGCTTGCCGAGCGGGAAGGTCTCCACCAGCAAATGGTCAGCCGGCGGAATGGCGGACCGCTCGCGCTGGATCGCGAACCATTCCTGAACCGGCTCGGGCAATTTGTGCCACTGGGCCGGATCGTGGATCATCTCGCGCACGCGCCCGGCCAGGAAGGTCGAGAGCGGGAACTTGCCGCCATCATAGGAGGGAATGGCCGGACTGTCGGAGGATGAGCTTGTGACAAGCGCGCCATCCTCGTTGATGCCCAGGAAAGACAGCACCTCGCCGGCGAACAGGAAAGTGTCGCCGGGGCTGAGCGTGGAGATGAAATACTCCTCGATCTCGCCGAGTTTCCGCCCGGTACGCACCGCGCGCTTGCCGCTGCCTTTCCTGCCGACGAACTGCGCCTTGTAGACCTTCAGCATCGGCGCCTCGACAATGGTGCCGACATTCATACGGTGCTGCTGGGCGTCCTGGGCCGTGCGGGCATGCCAGACACCGTCGGGCAGGCGCACGATCCGCCGGAACCGGTCATAGGTCTTCAGCGCATAGCCGCCCGTGGCGACAAAATCGACCAGCCGCTCCCAGGTCTCCCAGTCGAGGGTTCGATAGGGCGCGGCCCGGCGTACCTCGTCATAAAGCGCGTCCAGCCGGAAGCCCTCTCCGCAGGCCCGGCCCATGACATGTTGTGCGAGCGCATCCAGCGCGCCGGTCTCGCGCGTTTCCCCATCCAGCTCGCCGGCATTCACCGCATCCTCGGCCGCCCGGCATTCGAGCATCTCGAACCGGTTGGTCGGCACGAGCAACGCCTGGCTGGCCTCGTCCATGCGGTGATTGGCCCGGCCGATACGCTGGATCAGGCGGGCCGAGCCCTTGGGCGCGCCCATCTGGATGACAAGGTCCACTCCGCCCCAGTCAATGCCGAGATCGAGGGTTGAGGTACATACAACGGCCTTCAGGCTGCCCGCCGACATGGCCGCCTCCACCTTTCGGCGCTGCTCCTTGTCGAGCGAGCCATGATGCAGCGCGATGGGGAGATTGTCTTCATTGATGCGCCAGAGCTCCTGAAAGAGGAGTTCAGCCTGGCTGCGTGTGTTCACGAAGACCAGCGTGGTGCTTGCGCCCTTGATCTTCTCATAGACCTCCGGGATCGCGAACCGCCCGGAGTGGCCCGACCAGGGGATCCGCTCGCGCGAGACCAGGATATCGATACGGGCCTGCGCGCCGCCGGCGGCCTTGATTACCTTCGGCTTCAATCCGCCCGCCCGAACATCCAGCCAGTCGGCCAGAAGCTCCGGGCTGCGCACCGTGGCCGAGAGGCCGATGAATCGGCAGGCCGGCGCCCATTCAGCGAGGGCTGCGAGGCCGAGACAGAGCAGGTCGCCGCGCTTCTGCGAGGCGATGGCATGGATCTCGTCGATGATCACGCATTTCAGGTCCGCGAAGAAAGCTGCGGCATTGTTCGAGGCAATGAACAGGGCGAGCTGTTCCGGCGTGGTGAGCAATATATCCGGCGGGGTCTTGCGCTGGCGCTGGCGGACATGGGTGGAGGTGTCGCCGGTCCGGCTCTCGATCTTTATGTCGAGCCCCATCTCGGCGACCGGCGTCATCAGATTGCGCTCGACATCCACGGCCAGCGCCTTCAGCGGCGAGATATAGAGCGTATGCAGCCGGGGGATGTTGGGTCTCGCCTCACTCAGCTCCACGAGGCTGGCGAGAAACCCCGCCAGCGTCTTGCCGCCACCGGTCGGCGCGATCAGCAGCGCGCTTTCCCCGCGCAGGGCCGTCTCGGTGAGCGCGAGTTGATGAGGCCGTGGGTGCCAGCCGCGCCCGGCAAACCAGCGCTGGAAGGTTTCGGGCAGTTGGAAATCCTGGCTGGCGGACTTGGCCAAGAATAAATTCTCCGAAATTCAGGTTGTGGCACTTGCCTTTCATATGCGGTTCAGCCGCTGTCTGGCCAAGAGGTTTCAAACAAGTCGAGGATGCTCCCATGCGCACCGCCCTCCTTCTCGCCCTGGCCGCCGGCCTCGCTCTGCCCGCCTCTGCCGACGACCTGCTCACGGCCCTGCGCAGCAAGGTGTTCGACGCGCCGGCCATGGCCTTCACCACCGAATTCACACGCGACGGGTTTGCCGCCACCGCCAAGGTCGACCCAAGCCAGCCCGAAGGCGGGCGCTTTGTGGTGACCGAGCCGGCGCAGGAAAACTGGCCGGAGGATTTCGCCGAATTCGTCGAGACCAGCGACCAGACCACCGAAGGCAAGGTCTGGTGCAGCCAGTTCCTGGAACGCGTCCCGGCAGATGCCGAGCGGACAAGCGAAACCGATGGCACCGTCACTTTCGCCTTCACCCCGGAAGCCGAAGAAGACGCCGACGACACAGAGCGCAAGCTGTTCCGAAAACTCTCCGGTACGCTGGAGATCGCGCCCGACACGCTGATGGTACAACGCTACCACCTCACCTTGCCGGAACCGGCCAAACCGCACTTCCTGGCCAAGGTGAATGAATTCGAGCTGCTCGCCGAGTGCACGCCGGCTGAAAATGGCAACAGCTATCTCAACCGGTTCGAATTCCATATCGAGGGCTCGGCCATGGGCCAGAGTTTCCAGCAACAGGAAACCCGCCAGCTGAGCGAGCTGAAGCCGATTGAAACCGACTAGGGACCAGTTCGACTCAAACGGACGCGAGCGCTGGTTGAGGGGGCGTTCGCGGCGCTCCCGGCGTTCTTCGGCGGCAAGTTCCTAGGGCTGGTTTTCCATTTCGGCCAGCCGTGCAGCCTCTTCCTCAGCCAGGCGCTGGGCCTCGGCGGCATGGATGGCCGAGACGACATCGCGGGTGAAACCGGCAATGTCGAAATAGCCGCTGCCACTATAGTCATAGCCCCGGCGCACGATGACCAGGTTTTCGGACGGAACGATCACCAGCATCTGGCCACGATGGCCCATGGCGGCGAAGGCATCATAGGGCACGCCCGGATCGTTCGGCAGCAGCCAGAAGCCGGCGCCATAGCCGAAATCATCTTCATCCGGCTGGGCCGGGGCGGGTGTCGTGACGAACCGCACCCAGTCCGGATGCAGGATCTGCTCATCGCCCCAGCGGCCATTGTTGAGATAAAGCTGGCCAATCCGGGCGAGGTCTCGTGCGGTGCTCCAGACCTGGCTGGAGGCAATGAAATCGCCGTTCCAGTCGGTTTCCAGCACCGTATGGGTCGCGCCGATTTTGTAGAGCACCTCGCGATAGGGATAATTGTGGAAGACCTGGTCGTCGCCGATCGCTTCGCGCAGGGCACGCATGGCGGCCAGGGTGTCATTATTGGCGTATTTGAACCGCCTGCCCGGCACCGCCTCGATCTGACCGGTGATCGCCTGGTCGACAATCGCCGCGCCGCCGAAATAGACTGCATCGGTGCGCGAGCCCTTCTCGCCGGCCTCCAGCCCGCTGGCCATATGCAACAAGTTGGCGAGGGTGATCCTGCGGCGCGGATCGGCCCCCTGACTCCATGCCTCCAGCAATACCGAGCTTTCCGGGCCGATGATGGAATCGCCAGCCGCGGCGCCGAGCACCGTGGTGGTGATGGACTTGGCAACCGACCAGGTTCGCTGGGGCGTTTCGGCATCAATGCCGCGAGCATACTGTTCGGCGACAATCTCGCCATTGCGCACGATCAGCACGGCGCTGGTCTGGGTGTTCGCGCCATAGGTCTGGCCATCGAAGGCGAAGGCCATGGGCGCTTCCAGCCGCTCGGCGATCAGCACCGGGAAGGTGATCTGGGCGCTCGCTCCAATCGTGGAAGACCGGTCTGGCAGCCTGGGCATGTTCGCATTGACGAAACGCGGCAGGTGGTAGGCTTCATTCATACCGGCACCGAGCGGGAGCTGGCTGCAGCCGAACCCTTCGCGCCAGACCGCCATGCGCGGTGGCGCGATGAGGGAATAACGCACACTGACCGTCTTGTTGCGCTCGTCGATCTCGGCCGGCGGCAGTGCGGCCATGGCCTCGCGAAAATCGGGATAGATGCCGGTCAGCTCATTGGACTGGATCTCGCCCAGTGTCTGGCCAGCATTGAAAGTGGCCGAACAGGTGAAGGCCGCCTTGTAGCCTGCCACGAGGGCATCGTGTTCAATCTCGGCGGCGGCGGGCAGGCTGGCGGCAAACAGCCCGGTAACAAGGGCAGACAGGGCAAGGCGCATGGGCAGGTTCCATTCGTCGTTTACGCTGCACCCCTGCCCCGCGGACCGGGCAAAACTGAGGCGAAGCGGCAAAATGTGCAAGTCCGGTCATGACTCTCAGGTCATCTGGCTGTGAATCTGCCGTCCAAGGCGCCATATCGGCACCATGTTGCGCCCGGACCTGCTCCTGAAGCCCACGCCTGCGGGGCTCTACTGCCCGCCGGGCGACTTCTATATCGACCCGGTGCGCAGGGCGGTGGACCGCGCCGTCATCACCCATGGCCATGCCGATCATGCCCGCGCCGGTCATGGCAAGGTGCTCGCCACGCCGGAAACGCTGAAGATCATGGCCGTGCGTTATGGCAGGAATTTCGCCGGCGAAACGCAAGGCCTGCCTTATGGCGCCCATGTCGAGATCAATGGCGTGCGGGTCTCCTTCGCGCCCGCCGGCCATGTGCTCGGCTCGGCCCAGGCGATTGTCGACTATCGCGGCCTGCGCATGGTCTGTACCGGGGACTTCAAGCGCCGGCACGACCCCACCTGTGCCCCTTTCGAAGTGGTGCCGAACACGCATGTCTTCATCTCGGAGGCGACCTTCGCCCTGCCGGTCTTCACCCATCCCGACACCGATGGTGAGGTGGCCAAGCTGATGGCCAGCCTCAGCGCCTTTCCCGAACGCGCGCATCTTGTCGGGGTCTATTCCCTCGGCAAGGCCCAGCGCGTGATCCGCCTGATCCGCCAGTCCGGTTATGACGATCCGCTCTATATCCATGGCAGCCTGGAAAAGCTCTGCGCGCTTTATGAGGAGGAAGGCATCCCGATGGGTACGCTGCTGCCCGCGACCCTGCCAGATGCGAAACGCGGCACTCACGAGCGCTTTGCCGGCAAGATCGTTCTCGGCCCACCCTCGGCCTTTACCGACACCTGGTCACGACGCTTCCCCGACCCACTTATTGCTTTCGCCAGCGGCTGGATGCGCATCCGCCAGCGCGCCAAGCAGCGCGGCACCGAACTGCCGCTGATCATCTCCGACCATGCCGACTGGACCGAACTGACCCAGACCGTGGAGGATGTCGCCCCCGAAGAACTCTGGGTCACATATGGCCGCGAGGATGCGCTGTGCCGCTGGGCCGAGCTGCGCGGCCAGAAGGCCCGGCCCCTGCGACTCGTTGGCTATGGCGAGGAAGGGGATTGAGCCGCCCGCGCACGCTGGGCTAGGTTCGCGCCTGGGGGTGGCCTGACAGCAGAAGGCGAAAGGCGCATGAACACGATTTCCAGGCTCATCGCCGCACTTTCGCTCCTGGCCCTGGCCGGATGCGATGCCGTGCAGGTGCCCGGACTCGCGCCGAACAATGACATCGATGCGCCCTCGGATATCGAGCCGATCGAGGCGCCTGCCCCACCGGAGGAGCCGGCGCTTCCGATGATCGAGAGCCTTGCGGAGATTGGCGCGAGCAACTGCCTGCTGCCGCCGGACTCCGAACCGACGCTGACCATCACCCAGCTCAACGCCCCGGTCGACCCCGCCAGCGAAGAGGCCGAGGACGCTGAGGACGCCGAGCCGGAAGAGGCGCCGCCCCCTCCCGACCCGACGCCGGAGCCTGATCCCTTCATCATCGCCACCTCGCTGGACGAGCTGCCCGGCCTGGTCAGCCTGCTGCCGATGCAGTTCCGCGACAATGGCGACATTTCCGTCGGCCGCTGCGGCGCCGTGCGCATCGCCGACAACTGGTTCCTGACCGCCGCCCATTGCCTCGACCAGGGTTTTGACGAGATCCGCATCGTGGCCGGCACGACCAATCTGCGCGAGACCGAAACCGCCCTTATCTTCAATGCCGATGCGGCGGTCTGCCATGGCGAGTATCGCGGAAGCGAGGGCGGCCTGCTCAACGACCTTGCCCTTGTCCATGTCGCAGACGACACGCTGGCCACCATCCGCAATGTCCCCGTGGCGGCTTATGGCGCGCCAGACCAGCCGCTCTCGCCGCTCAGCTATGCCGAAGTGACCATGGCCGGATGGGGAAGCTCCGGTTATGGCGCGCCGCCGTCCGACCGGCTCCTGTCCGGGCCGCTGACCCTGGTCGGCGCCGATCCGGGCACCATCCTGGCAAAGGGTGTCCAGGGTGCGGGCGCGTGCGAAGGCGATAGCGGTGGGCCGCTCTATGTCACTGAAGAGGACGGCCAGCGCCGGGTCGTCGGCGTCCTGTCGAGCGTGCGCAGCGCCGTCGGCGAAGTGCCGTGCGCAGGCGAGTATCTCGGCCGCTACACCAATCTTTCCGGCTATTCCGGCTGGATCGAGACGGTGATGACCTATTGCGAGACCTATCCGGACCTCTGTGAGACGCCGACGGATCCCGAGGTTCCGGTGTTCGAGGACGAAGACCCTAGCTGATCAGATCTTCGCCATTGATACGCTCGAGCTGGTGCTGGCGGATCATCACCAGCATCTCCAGCGAGGCCTCGGCCACCTTTTGAATTTCATCGTAATCCCGGTCGCCTTCATTGTCGCGACCATAACTCGTCAGAATCGATGCGAACTCTGTGATCAAACGATCAGCCTTGCTTTTCATACTACCCCCTGCACGCCTCAAACATGTGCGTCAGCCCAGTAAAATCCTACTCAAATCCGGGGACTACCCCCATATCCTGCTTTAGCAATCTGCCATTCGATTCCGTTCAATCGCCGACTTTCCAGAGGGGTCCGGATGCCGGTCTCGCTGTTGCCGATACTGGTACTTCAACGGTCCTTTCAAAGGGTAAAGTTGAAGCCTTGGATTGAACAGAACCAACAGACTATGTTGTGGAAATGGAGCGATTTGCCACTCTACTCGACTGCCTTGTCCACACGCCGCAGCTCAACGGCAAGTTGCGGATTTTGTCAAGCTATTTCAAAAGTGTGCCGGATCCGGCGCGCGGCTGGTCGCTGGCGGCGCTGACTGGCGAGCTCGACATCCCGGGCGTTAAGGCTGGCACCATTCGCGGCCTCATCGAGGCTCGCATGGATAGTGAGCTGTTTCGTCTGTCCTATGACTATGTCGGCGATCTGGCCGAAACTGTCAGCCTGGTCTGGCCGGGCACTGCGCGGGCCAACTGGTCCCCGCCCATCGAGGAGATCGTCCCGGCCCTGATGGAGGCCAGCTGCACTGAGGGCACGCGCCTGGCCGAGGGCTGGATGGATGTGCTCACACCATCGGGCCGCTGGGCGCTTTTGAAGCTCATCACGGGCGGGCTGCGCATCGGTGTCTCGGCGCGCCTGACCAAACTGGCGCTGGCGCAATATGGCGAGGTGGACGTCTCCGAGATCGAGGAGATCTGGCACGGCCTTGCCCCGCCCTATGAGAGCCTGTTTGCCTGGTTGGATGGCACCGCACCGCGGCCCAGCCCGGACATTACCGCCCCCTTCCGCCCGGTCATGCTTGCCCATCCGCTGGTCACCAAGGACAAGCGCGAGGACCCGGATGCGGTCGCCCCGGACCTGATCACACCTGAGACCTTCGCGGCCGAATGGAAATATGACGGCGTGCGGGTGCAAGTGGTCAGCGAGGCCGGCGTGCGCCGGATCTATACCCGCACGGGCGACGATATCAGCCACACCTTTCCCGATGTGCTGGCCGGCCTTGATTTCGAGGGTGCGCTGGATGGCGAGCTGCTGGTGCGCAATGCCGAGGGCGGCGTTGCGCCTTTCAATGCCCTGCAGCAGAGGCTGAACCGCAAGACGGTTTCAAAGCGGCAGATGGATAGCCACCCGGCTTTCGTGCGCGCCTACGATATTCTCGTGGATGGGGCCGAAGACCTGCGCGCCCTGCCCTTTGCTGAGCGCCGGGCCCGGCTGGAGGCTTTTGTCGGCGCACTGGAGACCAACCGGATCGATCTGTCCCCCCTCGTCGAGATCACCGATCTTCAAGCGCTGGAAGCTGCGCGCAACGCCCCGCCGGCGCCGGAGATCGAGGGCCTCATGCTGAAACGCTGGGACAGCGCCTATGTCGCCGGCCGGCCGAAAGGGCCATGGTACAAGTGGAAGCGTGACCCGTTCCTCATCGATGCCGTGCTGCTTTATGCCCAGCGCGGCCACGGCAAGCGCTCCAGCTTCTATTCCGACTTCACCTTCGGCGTCTGGCGCGAAGGCGAGGCTGGCGAGGAGCTCACGCCTGTCGGCAAGGCCTATTTCGGCTTTACGGACGAAGAACTGAAACAGCTCGACGCCTTCATTCGCGAGAACACGATTGACCGGTTCGGCCCAGTCCGGGCAGTCACCGCGACAGCCGAGGATGGGCTTGTCCTGGAGGTCGCCTTCGAAGGCCTCCAGCGCAGCCCACGCCACAAGTCCGGCATCGCCATGCGGTTTCCGCGGATAAACCGCATCCGCTGGGACAAGCCGGCAGCCGAGGCCGATCGGCTGGAAAGCCTGGAAAAACTTCTGCCGGAGGATACCTAACCAGACGGTAATTTCCCCCGGCCATCTCCCCGCCGTATTCGTCGATCAGAACGCACACGAATCGCACCAGCCCGGTGCCAGAGTCCCGTCGAGTGAAAGCCGTCCCATGGAAGACAAGCCGTCGAAGCCTGAGACGCCGGAACGCGCCAAGCCCGCCGAGACCGGCGCGAAGGCTTCAGCTGCACCCAAGCCGAAAAAGCCAGCGGCGAAAAAGCCTGTCCAGAAAAGCCATGAGACCCGCACCCAGACAGCGGCCAAGGCCGAGCCTGCCCGCCCGGCCAGACGCTCCATCGTCCGCAAGATAAAAAAGCCCACCACCTGGAAGGGCCAGGCCATCAAATATGGCCTTATCGCCCTCCTGGTCAGCCTGCTCGGCCTCGGGGGGACAGGCTGGTGGTACTACAACTCGCTTTATTCCGACATGCCCGAGCTGCCGAGCACGGCTGAGCTGTGGACCATCAAGCGCGACCCGGCTGTGGAATTCCGCGCCATGGACGGCACGCTGCTCGCCATTCGCGGACCGCGCTATGGCCGCGTCGTGCGCGTGGCCGACCTGCCCCCGCATGTGCCGCAGGCCTTCATCGCCGCCGAGGACAAGCGCTTTTACGAACATGACGGCGCCGATACGACCGCCATTGTCCGCGCGGCCTGGGTGAACTGGCGCACCGGGCGCACGGTGTCGGGTGCCTCGACCATCACCCAGCAGCTGATCAAGAACCTTGTGCTCGACCCGCGCCAGACCATCCGCCGCAAGGCCCAGGAAGTACGGCTTGCCCGCGAGCTGGAAGAGCGCCTGTCGAAGAACGAGATCCTCGAGCTTTATCTTAACCGGGTCTATTTCGGCGCCGGCTTCTATGGCCTCGACGCGGCCAGCACGCATTATTTCGGCAAGCCCCCGGCCGAGCTGACCCTCGGCGAAGCCGCCCTGCTCGCCGCCCTGCCACAGGCGCCAAGTCGGCTGGCTCTCACCGGCAATCTCGATGAGGCCCGCATGCGTCAGGCCTATGTGCTTAGCGAAATGGCCGATGCCGGCTTCATCGATGTCCTGCAGGCCGATCTTGCCCGGAAGGAAGAAATCTCGCTGGTGGAGCGCGCAGCGGAAAGCCCGCAATTCGGCTATGTCCTTGATGCGGCTGTCCAGCAAATGCAGGATCTGCTGCCGGAAAATGCTCCGCCGGACCTTGTGATCACCCTGACGATTGAGCCCGAACTGCAGGCGCAGGTGCAGGAACTGGTCGCCACAACCATCGCGGAACAAGGCCCCGATCTCAGCGCCAGCCAGGCCGCCGCCATCGCCATGCGCGAGGATGGCCGGATCGTCGCCATGGTCGGCGGGGTGGACTATGCCACCTCCGAATTCAATCGCGCGACCATGGCAAAGCGCCAGCCCGGCTCGGCCTTCAAGGCGGTGGTCTATACCGCCGCGCTGAACAATGGCGCGAGCCCTTACGATATCCGCCAGGACATCCCGCTGGAAATCGGCAACTGGGAGCCGCGGAATTATACCGGCCATTATCTCGGCCCCGTCACCCTGTCGGAGGCCTTCGCCGAATCCCTGAACACTGTCGCGGCACAGCTGACCCAGGAAGTCGGCGAGGAAACCGTGGTGGAAACCGCGCGCCGGCTCGGTATCGAGAGCGATCTCGACCCGGTCCCCTCCCTCGCCCTCGGCACATCGGAAGTCACACTGGAAGAGCTGACCCGCGCCTATGGCACTTTCATGAAGGACGGCCTGCGGCTGGCCCCCTTCCTGATCGCCAAGATCGAGGATACGCGCGGCAATGTGCAGTATGAGCGCACAGAACCGTCTGCCCGGCGGGTGATCCGCGAGGATGTCTCGCGCAACATGACGGCGATGATGGTGCGCACGGTGGAAAACGGCACAGGCGGCGCGGCGCGCGTGGATGGCTGGCGCGTGGCCGGCAAGACCGGCACCAGCCAGGACTGGCGCGATGCCTGGTTCGTCGGCTACACGCGCTCGGCGGTGGTCGGGGTCTGGGTCGGCAATGACAATGACAGCGCCATGCGCCGGGTCTCAGGCGGCGGGCTGCCAGCGCAGATCTTCTCGGGCATCATGACGGCGGCCATGGAGGGCCAGGAGGCCGGCGGCCTGCGCGGGGCGGAACGCTATGTCGCCATGTCACCAGCCGCCGAACAGCGCGTGACCTATTACCGCTCGCTCGCGGGCGCCTTTTCCAGCGTAGCCGGACGCAACGTCGCCACGCTCCAGGCCGCAGGCATGCGCCAGTAGGACCTAGAGCATCCGCACGCCGGTTTCAGCCTCCGGGTCGATCTCGAATTGCGGTGCCGGGTTCGGCGCGCCGGCCGGGCGGTGCACCAGTTTCAGCATGCGCGACAGGCCGGCCTTGGCGAGGGTGCCCGCATCAAGCCCGCTGGGCTGGCGCGGGTTCCAGCCGGCCTTGCGCCGCAGGACGCCATTGGCATGGATCGCATTGGCCTGGATCAATGCCGGCAGGGTCATGAATTCACATGACAGCGAGACATTCATCATATTGCCGTTCTGCACTCGGTGCGGCGCGGTCTGCGGCCAAGTGATCGCCATGCCGGGTTCCAGGTCGACGATCTCGGCATGCGCGTCGAAGCTCTTGCTGTAGGGCAGGTCTTCCTCGGTTTCGCGCAGGGCGATCGCCTCGATATGCTCGGTTTCGGCAAAAGGCGCACCGGTGGGATAGAGCCAGACCCGCTTCTTGCCGCGGATCTGCACCAGCACAACCAACGGGATATCCAGGTGGTATTGCACATTCACGTTCGGCGAGGAAATCAGGACACCGAGATCGGGTTTCAGGATGTGCCGGCCTGAAGCAGCCGACAGCTGCACGAAAAGATCGTCGCAGATCTCGCCATAGTCCGGCAGGTGGCGGGAGGCATCGCGCAGATTGAGCCAGATATCGCCGCGCTTGACGGCTTCCAGGAGATCCCTGCCGCTGATGCCATCGGCGCGACCATGAGCCGGCTGGACACGGCCTTCGGACTGGCGCGGGAAACAATAAATGCCCATATGCTCGCGCGGGAAGCGGTCCAGCAGGTCGGCCAGACCGTCATCCTCGAACCGAGGATCGGCATGCAGAGTATGGCTTGCCTCAATCAGAGACTTGCCAAATGTCTCGCGTGTCTGCGATGGCCAGTGGAATTGCATGTCTCACCTCGTGTCACACGCGAGTAGACTAGCAAGCTTCGCGCCAACCAGTTGAACTCACGACCCGGAACCCGAAATACCCGACCCATGGCCCGTCCTCCGCTTCTTACCCTTACCGATGTCCAGCTCACCTTTGGCGGACGCCCGCTGTTTTCCGGCGTGGAGTTCCCCCTGTCGAAGGGCGAGCGCTGCGCGCTGGTCGGGCGCAATGGCGCGGGCAAGTCGACCCTGATGAAGCTGGTCGCCGGTGTCATCGAGCCCGATGCTGGCGAGGTCTGGATCCAGCCTGGTAGCGTGGCGGCCTTCGTCGCCCAGGAGCCGGATTTCTCGCCCTATGCCACGCTGGCCGACTTTGCTGCCGACGGGCTGGAGGATCGCTACCGTGCCGAGGCGGAGCTGACGGAGATGGGCCTCGACCCCGAGGCAGATCCCGCTCGCCTGTCCGGCGGCCAGCTGCGACGGGCTGCCATCGCCCGGGGCTTTGCCCGCGATCCGGACATCCTGCTCATGGACGAGCCGACCAACCATCTCGACATCGCCACCATCCAGCAGCTGGAAGCGCGCCTGACCGGTTTCAGCGGCGCTGCGCTGATCGTCTCCCACGACCGCGCCTTCTTGGAAAATGTCTCGACCAACACGCTGTGGCTGCGCCAGGGCAAGGTGCTGAAGAGCCCGGAAGGTTATGGCGCCTTCGAGGCATGGGCCGAGGGCATCGAGGCTGAAGAGGAAAAGGCGCTGGCGCGCATGCAGACCCAGCTCAAGGATGAGCATCGCTGGCTCGCGCGCGGTGTCACCGGCCGGCGGCGGCGCAACCAGGGGCGCCTGACCAAGCTGAAGGAGATGCGCGCGCAGGCCGCGCAGATGCGCTCTGCACTTGGCGAGGCCCGGGCCGGCGCGGACCTCTCGGCCGACAGCGGCGATGCTATGAGCCGCAAGGTGATCGAGACGCGCGGCCTGACCAAGAGCTTCACCCGCCCCGATGGCGAGGTCCTGACCATTGTGAAGGATCTCGACCTGAAGATCCTGCGCGGCGACCGGATCGGTTTTGTCGGCCCCAATGGCGTCGGCAAGACGACGCTGCTCAAACTCCTGCTCGGCGAGATTGAACCCGACGAGGGCAGCGTGAAGCTCTCCAAGGCGGTCAAGGTCACCTATCTCGACCAGGCGCGCGACAGCCTGCGCGCGAAGGACACACTGTGGGAGACCCTCACGCCGAGCGGCGGGGATCATATCATGGTGCAGGGCAAGTCCCGCCATGTCGCCGGCTATGCCAAGGACTTCCTGTTCATGCCCGAACAGCTGCGCCAGCCGGTCGGCGCGCTGTCTGGCGGGGAGCGCAACCGGCTCACGCTGGCGGTCTCCCTCGCCCAGCCCTGCGATGTGCTGGTGCTGGACGAGCCGACAAACGATCTCGACATGCAGACGCTCGACCTGCTTGAGGACATGCTCGCCAATTATGAAGGCACGCTGATGCTGGTCTCCCACGACCGCGCCTTTCTCGATGGTACGGTAACCTCCTGCCTGGTGCCGACAGAACGGGGGCAATGGCTGCATGTGCCGGGCGGGTGGAGCGATGCGGTCTCGCAGGTGCCGAGCCTCGGCGCGGCGCGCGCGCTGAAGAAATCGAAATCGCCTTCGAAGCCACAGGGCAAACCTGCCACGCCGGCTCCGAAAACGCAGACCAAGCTCTCCTTCAAGGATGAACATCGCCTGAAGGAAATCGAGGCGGGCCTGCCCCGGCTGGCCAGCGAGATCGAACGGCTCGAAACCGAACTTGCCGATGCCGGACTGTTCGAAAAGGACCCGCATGGTTTCCAGAAACGCGCCGACAAGCTTGCCGCTCTGAAGGCCGAACAGGCCCAAATGGAAGAAGATTGGCTGGAGATCGAGGAAAAGCGCGAAGCCCTGCAGGGCTAAGGCTGCGCTGAAAATCTCGCAATCTGCGTCAATCAGACCTTAATCCCGCCGGGCGAGGATTTCGACTATGAAACGGATCTCTGCCCTCGCTCTGGCTGGTTTCGCACTGGCCCTTCCCGCCGCCGCCGATCAGATGAGCGCTGAGCTCGACACCTATCGTTTCGGCGCCACCTTTGTCCGCCAAGCTGCCGAGGACGCCGCCGCCTGCGCCGCTCTTTGTGCCGCTTCAAACCAATGCATGGCCTGGAGCCAGTACTCGCCGGAGGATGCCCATGGCGCGGCCTGTGAGCTGAAATCAGCCCCGGGCCGGCCGGAATTCCGGCCGGGCTATATGTCAGGGCTGTCCGGCGTCCACGAGATTGCACCCGCGTCAGCCGCGCCCGCCGGCGAGACCGCCACGGACACCTCCGCTGTTTTCGGCGCCTACCAGCCGGTCAGCGCCGGCATGGAAATCTCCGAACTGGCGGGCGGCGCGAATGACACCGCCACCGCGGGCACGGCATGGGTGCCGGCTTCCAGCACCCAGACCGGAGAGCCTGTCTCCTTCGCGCCGCGCCAGGTTTCCGGCGTACGACTTGGCCGGACGGTAGCGACCGCCGGCGAGGACGAAGACAGCGCCCGCGCCGGCTTCTGATCAGCCGTCGTCGTCGGCCTCGCCGATGCCGCGCGTGCGTTCCAGTTCGGCCATCTCGCGCTGGGTGCGCTCGACGGTTTCGCTGCGCGCCGGGGGCGCCATGATTTCCGGCGGATCCTGCTGCTGCATGTAGATGGTGCGCGAGGGGAAGGCAAAGCCGGTTCCGCCCTTCTCGATAATATCCATGATGGCCACGGCCAGCTCTTCCTTGATCTTCAGCCATTCCCCCCAGTTCTTGGTGTAGGTGAAGGTGTAGATCATGAAGTCGATCGAGCTGGCATTGAAGCTGTCAATGCGCACGAACAGGGCCGCTTCGGGCGGTTTGGCGAAGCGGTCATCGGTCCATAGCCAGGCCTCGATCTCGTCGCGGATATATTTCAGCTGGTCCACCGTTGTGCGGTATTCCACACCAACCACCCATTTGATCCGGCGATGGGTCATGCGCGAAAAGTTCTTCACCGGATTGTCCGACAGGAGGCTATTGGGCACATAGACCGGCGACTTGTCGAACTGGCGGATGAGCGTCGAGCGGAAATTGATCTTCTCCACAGTGCCCTCGACCACACCATCGGCAGCAATCCACTCGCCCGGCACGAAGCGCTTTTCTGTCAGGATCAGGATGCCGGAGATGAGGTTCTTGAAGAGGTCCTGCGCGCCGAGGCCGACGGCGATGCCGAAAATGCCGAGACCGGCAATGATCGGGCCGATGGCAATGCCCCAGATCTCCGCCACGGCGGCAAAACCGAGGATCAGCAGCGCGATCTGCAGCGCCTTGAGCATCCAGTCCACAATCGCCGGCGAGAGCGTGTCGCGCAGGCTGGTGAAGACGAACTCGAAGGCGTTCACCGCGCGCGACAGCGTCCAGAACACCGCCAGCGCCACCACCGACTGCACCACCCGGTTGGCGATATCCTCGGTGTCCGGCCCGATATCGATCACCTGAAGGGCGAAATAGAAGCCGATGATCACCGGTACGATCTTCAGCGGCGTGGCAATGGCCTTGACCAGCGCGTCGTCGAAATTGGTCTTGGTGCCGGCTGCCGCGCGGGTGATGGCGCGTACCACCGTGCGCGCAAAGATGCCGCGAATGATCAGAGCGATGAACAGGATGCCGACCGCCATGATGATTTCACCATAGGTCAGGCCCAGCGCGCCCTCGTTCCAGATGTCGAGCATGTAGAGATAGGCGTCGGTCGCCCATTGCGGCAGGTTATCCTCGATCCAGCCCGGTACGGCTGGTGTCGGGGTTGCGACACTCGTGATGATCATATTGTCCCCTCTCTCGTGTCAGTTTCGCACGGCGCGGCCTATACCGACCGCTCCTTCGTGGCAGAAAAGCGGATGTCCGGGTTCTTTTCCTGGGCATAGCCGACATCCCAGGCATTCTTGGCGAGATAGACCGGCGCGCCGTCGAGGTCTGTCCCGGTGGCGGACTTGTTCTTGTCGAGGAAGGCTTCCAGCACTTTCGGATCGTCGCAGGAGATCCAGCGCGCCACATTGTAGGGCGCGGCCTCGAAGGCAACCTCCAGATTGTATTCGGCCGCCACGCGCTCGATCATCACCTCGATCTGCAGCTGGCCGACCGCGCCGACGATCATGTCCGAGCCGATGGCCGGGCGGAAAAGCTGGGTGACGCCCTCCTCGGCAAGGCTTTCGAGCGCCTTGCGCAGATGCTTCTGCTTCATCGGGTCCTTGATCCGCGCCCGGCGCAGGATTTCCGGGGCGAAGTTCGGGATGCCGGCAAACTGCACCTTGCCCGAGGCCGACAGGCTGTCGCCCACACGCAGCGCGCCATGGTTGGGCACACCGATGACATCGCCGGCATAGGCGGTCTCGGTGATCTCGCGGTCCTGGGCCAGAAACATCAGAGGATTGTGCACATTGAGCAGCTTGCCGCCGGTGGTCTTCAGCTTCATGCCGCGCTTGAACTCGCCGGAGGAGAGCCGCAGGAAGGCGATCCGGTCGCGATGGTTCGGGTCCATGTTCGCCTGGATCTTGAAGACGAAGCCGGAGACCTCCGGATTGTCGGATTCGATCACTGTCGGCGCGCCGCTCACCTCGGCCTTTTGCGGGCGCGGCGGCGGGGCGAACTCCGCCAGCGCAGAGAGCAATTCCGCCATGCCGAAATGGCGCAGGGCCGAGCCGAAGATGATCGGCGTCATGTGGCCTTCGCGATAGGCCTGAAGGTCGAACTCCGGCAGCGCCTCGCGCGCCAGTTCCATGCCCTCGGCCAGTTCATCCTGGACCATTTCGTCCATCGCCTCGGCAACGGAATTGGCGCCCCACTTTATGCGTTTTGCCGGTCCGGGCTCAGCCTCTCCGCCTTTCTTGAAGACGAGAAAATCATCGCTGCGCAGGTCCATCATGCCCGAGAAGCGCTGGCCGGACGCCGCCGGCCAGTAAAGCGGCGCGGTGTCGAGCTGTAGCTTGTCGGCGATCTCATCGAGCAGCGCGAACGGGTCCTGCGCCTCGCGGTCCATCTTGTTGACGAAGGTCATGATCGGGATGTCGCGCATCCGGCAGACCTCGAACAGTTTCAGGGTCTGCGGCTCGATGCCCTTGGCCGCATCGAGCACCATGATAGCGGAATCGGCGGCCGTCAGCGTGCGGTAGGTATCCTCGGAGAAATCCTCGTGGCCCGGCGTGTCGAGCAGGTTGAAGACCAGTCCGTCATGCTCGAAGGTCATCACCGAGGAGGCGACCGAGATGCCCCGGTCGCGCTCGATCTTCATCCAGTCAGATTGCGTGCGCCGACGCTCGCCGCGCGCGGCGACCTGCCCGGCAAGCCGGATCGCACCGCCGGCCAGCAACAGGGCTTCGGTCAGCGTGGTCTTGCCGGCGTCGGGGTGCGAGATGATCGCGAAGGTGCGGCGGCGATGAGCTTCTTCGGTCAGCGACATGGGCGCCGTCCTAGGCGGTTTGCGGGCGCGGCGCTAGCCCTCTGTTTCCATCAGCGTCAGTGCCAGGGCATGGGCGCGCACCCGGTCGCGCTCGTCGGCCGGCAGCGGGATCAGCCCCTTCTCGGCGAGATAGCCTTCCGGCCCCCAGGCATCCTCGCGGGTGAAGGCGTCGATATACTCCGTCAGGCCCGGCACCAGCGGCACATTCTGGGCCTTCACATAGAAATACATCGAGCGGGAAATCTTGTACTCGCCGGTGGCGATGTTCTGGAAGGTCGGTTCGATGCCGTTCACACGCGCCGACTTGATGCGGTCGTGATTCTGCTCGGCGGAGGAAAAGCCCAGCACGCCGACCACATTGGGGTTCTTGGTCAGGGTCTGGATCAGCGCGGTGTCATTCTCCCCGGCATCGATCCAGGCATCGTCGGTGCGGATGGTGGTCGCGCGCCGGTCCCAGGCCTCGGGATCGGAGGCCTTCAGCGCGACCATTTCCGGCACCTCGTCCGCGCCCAGCTCCAGGGCGATCTCGACAAAGGCATCGCGCGTACCCGAGGTCGGCGGCGGGCCATAGACATAGATCGGGATGCCCGGCAGGTGCGCGGCGACGTCCGCCCAGGTCCGGTTCGGGTTGGCGATCCAGCCGCCATTGCCGTCAGGCAACTCCACGGCCAGCGCGCGGAAGATCTCTTCCTTGCTAAGATCGAAATCCGGCCCGTCCTTGCCCGAGGCGAGGACGATACCGTCAAAGCCGATCTTCACTTCCACCAGTTCGGTCACGCCGGTCGAAGCGCACAGTTCTATCTCTGACGGTTTGATCCGCCGGGAGGCGTTGGAGATGGAGGGCTGCTCCGGCCCGACGCCGTGGCAGAAGGCCTTGAACCCGCCGCCCGTGCCGGTGGTCTCGACAATCGGCGTGGCAAAGCGCGTGGAGGCGCCGAACTGTTCAGCCACGGTGGTGGAAAACGGCGCCACGGTGGACGAGCCGACAATGCGGATCCGGTCGGCCTGGCCGAGCGGCGGCGGCGGGGGAACCGGCTCGCCGTCGAAGGCTTGCAGATTGCCGTCCCCGCAGGCGGCAACTGCCAGAAAGCCGAGCGATGACAGCAGGGTTTTCAGCCGCATGGTAACCTCTTCTGACGGGGAGTTTCGCCCTCGACTACCTGCCGAATATGACAGCCGCAAGACAATCTGTGTGTCGGGGTTATTTTTGCTCTTGAATTCCTCAGGAATGGCCCGTATATCGCTGCTCACAAGGCGGACCTCGGGGTAATATCCCTCGCACTAACGCCAGTCACAGGCGGGTAATTATTGCCCATGTAACTGGAGAGGTCTGCGATGGTTCACGCCAGCGGAATCCCCGTATTCGTCGATCAGGTTCGCCCTGACGATCCGTTCTTCTGCTTCCGGCCCGAGCGGCTGGAGCGCGCTGCCACATGGTTTCGCGACAGCTTCCCGGGCCAGGTCTTCTATGCCGTGAAGGCCAATCCGGCGCTGCACATCCTGGATGGGCTGTGGGCCGCCGGCATTCGCGGCTTCGATGTCGCCTCCCCGGCCGAGATCGAACTGGTGGCGACGCGCTTTCCCGAAGCTGACCTCGCCTATATGCACCCGGTGAAGAACCGCAACGCGATTGCACGCGCCTATCACGAGTTCGGCGTGCGCCGCTTCGTGCTCGACAGCCATGCCGAGTTGCAGAAGATCCTGGAAGCAACGAACTTTGCCAAAGACCTGATCCTGGTCGTGCGCGTGGGCGTGTCGAATGCCGGCGCGGCCGTGCCGCTGACGGGCAAATTCGGCGCCAGCGAGGCAGAAGCCCCCGGCCTGCTGCGCGAAACCCGCCGTGTCGCCAGCCGGCTCGGCGTGTCCTTCCATGTCGGCAGCCAGTCGCTGAACCCCGGCGCATGGCCGGCGGCCATGGCGAACATCTCGCGCCTGATCCGCAAGGCCGCGGTCACCGTTGACATCGTCGATGTCGGCGGCGGCTTCCCGAGCCTCTACAAGTCCGATGGCGGCATGCCGGCCCTCGCTGACTATGCCGCGAGCGTCGATGATGCCTTCGAAGACATGATGGTTCTGGAAAGCGCCGAGCTCTGGAGCGAGCCGGGTCGCGCCCTCGTGGCCGAGGCCGAGAGCCTGCTGGTGCGCGTGGACGGGGTGAAGGGCGACGCGCTTTACCTCAATGATGGCGGCTTCGGCGCGCTCTATGACGCGGTCAATCTCGGCTGGGAATTCCCGGTGCGGGCACACTCCCCGGAGAAGGCTCTGGCCGGGCGCACGCGTGCCTGGACGCTCTACGGCCCGACCTGCGACAGCGCCGACAAGTTCGCTCTGCCCGTGCGCCTGCCGGCCGATATCGGCGAAGGCGACTATATCGAGTTCGGCAATATCGGCGCCTATGGCCGGTCCATGTCGACCCGGTTCAACGGCTTCGGCGGCTACGGCCTGGTCGAGACCGATGATGCGCCGTTCGCCAGCGCCTATGTGCCGGAGGCATGGACCGCACCGGTTCCGGTGCCGGCCCCGGCGGAGATCGCGACGCTGGCAGTCTCGCTCAAGCCATAGCGGCCGAGCGTCGGCGCCAGCGCGGCCCGGCCATCTGTTGATGTCACCCAACCCATGGCACCGCGCTGAATGCGGTGGCGCGGGACATCGCGTCCTGCCAGCAGTTTAAGCGTCTGACGGGCGATGGCCGGGCCGGAGTCGATATAGGTCATGGCGCGCGGAGCTGTGGCTTCCAGCTGCGCGCGCACCAGCGGAAAATGCGTGCAGGCAAGCACCACCGTGTCGATGGCCTCTCCGCCCTCCTGCTCGAACAGGGGCACCTGCGCGGCGCGGAATTCCGCCAGCTCCGGCATCCGGCCGGCAGCAGCCGCTTCTGCCAGACGCACCAGGTCCAGGCTGCCCTGCTGGACCACGCGCACACCCTGGGCGAACTGGTGGATCAGATTGGCGGTATAGTCGCGCGCCAGCGTGCCAGGTGTTGCCAGAAGGCCGATGGTGCGGGTCTGGCTGATGGCGGCGGCCGGCTTGATTGCCGGCACAGTCCCCACCACCGGAATGTCGAGCGCGGCGCGCACTTCCGGCAGGGCCAGTGTGCTGGCGGTATTGCAGGCGATCACGAAGATGTCCGGCTCGGCGGCCTCCACCAGGGCCCGCGCCACCGCGGGCAGGCGCGCGCGCAGCTCATCATCGCCCTTGTCGCCATAAGGGAAGAAACCGGTATCGGCAGCATAATCGATACATAGCCGCGGGGCCTGGGCGGCCAGTTCCTGGCGCACGGTGAGGCCGCCAATGCCGGAATCGAAGACCAGCACCCGCGCCGGCTCCAGCAGACCGCTCTGAGAATCGCTTTGAGTCGCATTCATGGCAGAGCGCATACTTCACCTATGCAATGGCTGGAATGGGGCAACAGCAATGCGCAGTTGCAATAATTATTGTGCGGCGCACAAAAATGTGCTAGGCAGGCATAAACTATTGGAGAGTCCCATGCCCACCGCCTACTCCCCCATGAATTTCTTCGCTGTGGCGGCCAAGGCGATGCTCGACGCCAATGAGTCGGCTCAGAAGGCCGCCATCCATGCGCTCGAGCGCGTTGCCAAGTCCGACACCGAGCCCTTTGTCTGGCTCGCGCCGAAAGTTCCGGCCCCGAACCCGGAATACTATTTCGACGAGGATCTGATGCGCGACAGCTTCCATGCGCTGGCCGACGCGAACCTGCGCAGCTGGGGATATGCCGCCGACATGCTCAAGGCACTGCCGAGCTGGACCTCCTGGCCATCCAGGGTGCCCGGCACCATGATGACCGACTTCTTCGACCAGATCCGCCGCAACGGCGTCAATTTCATGCCGGCCAATGACAGCTGGGCCGTGCCGAAGCCGTCGGCGGTGAATTTCTGGGCGCCCATTCCCGAGGGCCCGGAACTGTTCGACGCGCCCAATGGCGAGCCCGACGACCTGACCCAGATCAAGGGCATCGGCGAAAAACTCTCTGCCCTGCTTAACGAGCTGGGCATCTACCACTTCGCCCAGATTGCCGCCTGGACCGAGGCCGACGGCGAGTGGATCGACGACAAGCTCGCCTTCAAGCGCCGCGTGGCCCGCGAGAAATGGATCGAGCAGGCCAAGGAGCTGATGAAGGCCATCGAGGCGGCTTGAGCCACTTCTCCGTCTGATGCCTAACGCTCACCGCCCGGATCGCTGGCGGTGAGGATGCCGTAGAATTCCGGCCGGCGATCCCTGAAAAAACCCCAGGCCGCACGCTCGGTGCGGATCGCGTCTAGGTCGAAGTCGGCTGAAATGACGCCGGTCTCGCTGCGGCCCAGCTCGCTGACCACTTCGCCGGTCTGGTCGGCAATGAAGCTCGTCCCGTAAAAGACCTGCCCCCCCTCATCGCCATAGCGATTGGCCGCGACCACCGGCATGGTGTTCGACACCGCATGGCCGAGCATGGCCCGGCGCCAGCGCGCGGCAGTGTCCATAGTGGGGTCCTGCGGCTCGGCACCGATGGCGGTGGGATAGAGCAGGATCTCCGCGCCCATCAGCGCCATGGCGCGCGCGGCTTCCGGGAACCACTGGTCCCAGCAGATGCCGACGCCGATGGTGCCGAAACGCGTCTTCCAGACCTTGAAGCCCCCGCCGCCGGGGCGGAAATAGAACTTCTCCTGATAGCCCGGCCCATCGGGAATATGGCTCTTGCGATAGGTGCCGAGCACCGAGCCGTCAGCGTCCACGATGACGATGGAATTGTAGAAATGTGGCCCGTCGCGCTCGAAGATCGAGACCGGCAGGACGACGCCAAGCTCCCGCGCCAGCGCCGAGAGCCGCTCCACCGCAGGATGGCCGTCAACCGGCGCGGCAAGGTCGAAACAGGCCTCGTCCTGGCTGCGGCAGAAATACGGGCCCATGAACAGTTCCGGCAGCAGGATGATCTCTCCCCCCTGCCCGGCCGCCTCGCGCACCAGCCCAGCAGCTTCCTCAAGCGGATCGGACGCCGCAGCCGGGGCAAACTGGATGGCAGACACGCGAAGGGTACGGCTCATTGGCTCTCCTCCATGGGGGCGGGCACTTCCCGCGTCATGCAGTGGAAACTGCCGCCGCCGGCCAGGATCGCGCGCGAGGGCAGCGGTCGCACACGCCAGTTCGGCAGGCCCTTGGCCAGCGCCGCCGCCGCGCGTCGGCCATTGATGTCCTCATAGACCGGCAGGATCAGCGCCCTGCTGGCAAAGACGAAGTTCATATGACTCGCCGGCACGGGATTGCCATCCTCGTCCTCCACGCGCCCCGGCGAGGGGACGGTCACCACCTCCAGTCCAGCCGCGCGCAGGGTGTCCTGCGCCGCCAGAAGGCGCTCGCGATGCGGATCGCCCGGCCCGCTCGGCGCCTGGCAGGCAGCCCGGCCCGGGCCGATGAAACGGGCGATATTGTCGATATGGCCGTCTGTGTGGTCGTTGACCAGGCCGCGGTCGAGCCAGATCACGCGCCGCGCGCCCAGCGCGGTTTCCAGCGCACGCTCGGCATCGGCCTCGCTCCAGCCGGGATTGCGGTTGGGATTGATAAGGCATTCGCGCGTGGTGAGCACCGTGCCATCGCCATCATGATCCACCGCACCACCTTCGAGCACAAAGTCGTGCTGTATGGCCTTCGCGCCTTCCTTGCCGGCGAGGGCATTAGCGGTCCCGGTGTCGCCCGGCATGACATATTTCCCGCCCCAGCCATTGAACCGGAAACAGTGCGCGGCGCGCTGGCCGGCCTCATCGAAGCCGAAGATCGGCCCCGTGTCGCGCAGCCAGATGTCGCCGCTGGGCACACGGACAATCTGGCCAGTGCCCTTCAGCGCGCCGCGCGCCGCCTCGGCCGCGATATCATCGCCCGCGGCGAGCTTGACCGGCAGGTATTGCGCCGCCAGGCGAATGAACCCGGCGATCTCGGCGCGCGCGGCCTCGAAGGCGCCACCCCATTCTTCCGGCAGGCGCGGCCAGCCGACCCAGAGCGCAGACTGGCGCGCCCATTCCGGCGGGATCAGGATGTCGGTCCGAATGTCCATTCCTGCGATTTCCCACAGCCGCGCCTCCAGCGCCAGAGGCGAAAAACGGAAAAAGGCGGGAGCTCAAAACATGAGCGCCCGCCTTTCCCACGCGACATACTCTAAAAGTGGAACCGGCCGCCGGGCAGTGCCAGCGGCCGGTGATTTCAGATCGGCCTAGAACTCGTAGCGCAGGCCGAAGCGGATCTCGTAGCGCGACCCATCACCGCGGCGGCTTTCACAATCGCCCGCCTGGAAGTCGTCGATCACGCAGGAATAGTCTGCCTGACGCAGGATGCCCCACTCGTCATTGATCAGGTTGGTGAGGTTGTCGATCACGACAAAGGCAGATGCCTTGTGGTCATAGATGCCCGGGAATTCCTGCTCGATCTTCAGGTCGAGCTTGGCCCACCAGGAGGCTTCCTGATCGTTGCGGGAGAAACCCGGATACAGCGTGTTGGCCTCGCCATCGAGGTAGGGTGTGCCATCAAAGATGCCGAAGCTGGACACGTCACCATCATAGACGACTGAGTACGGATTGCCGGAATTGGCCTGGCCAAACAACGAGACGATCGTGTCATTGTCGCCAAAGAAGGCCTTGCGGTAATTCGCAGTCGCCGTGAAGCGATGCTCGATATTGTAATCCGACAGGGACGGCTCGGTAGCCTGCGGATCGGTGAACGCGCGGTAGATGTAGGACGAGAAGGCGACCGAGGAGTTCATCGGGTGGACGTCTTCAGCATCCGAGTAGGCATAACCGAGCGACCAGTCGAGGCCGAAATCATATTCCTTGGCGATGCCCGCCGACAGGAGCAGCGACTCAGCGTCATTTGCAGCATTCGTCAGGACGAAGGAAGCCTCGCGGACGCTCTCATAGACTGGATACGTGCCACCATCAGGCCCTGTCGTAGTGCCGGTCCGCTCCACGTCGCCCCGTTTGAAGACCGCGCTGTTCTCGGTATGGGTGTAAAGCACATCGGCAGTCAGCATGTATTCACCGCCGAGCGCCGGCAGGTCGACATATTTGGTCGCCCCGAGCGCCACCTTGACCTCATAGGGCAGCTCGAAGTCGGGATCGAGATAGTTGATCTCGAAGTTCGAGCCCTGGCCGGCCGCAACCGCTTCTGCCATCGCCGTGGGGACACAGTAGCCGGGCCCGGTCGGAACGCCGTCCTCACACATGGAGTAGGGAATATCGAAGAGCGACGGACCGCCATTCTGCTCAAGACCGAAATCCCCGCCATCAGCACCAAACTGCTGGACATTGTTCGCCGAGTAGGTGTTCGACAGCCAGACATTCGGATTGCCACCGGAATACAGACCGATGCCGCCGCGCAGGTCGAGGGTGTCATCGATTGCCCATGCAAAACCGATACGCGGCTGGAGGAGACCTTTGCCATCAAGCGTCTCGTTGTTGCCGAAGCCGTAATCGGCCAGGAAGTCCGGGTTCACCGGCGGCTCGTCGCCCGTGGTGTACCAGTCGTAGCGCAGGCCGGCCGTCAGCACGAAGCCGGTCCCGAAATCATACTCGTCCTGCACATAGAGCGTGTTGATCTCGTAGCCCCAGTCGGCTGCCGCCTCTTCCGGATTACCGGAAGGCGCATTGTTGTAGTTGATATTGTCGGCGAGGCCGAGTTCGAAGTTCTCGATCGCCGGGTCGTAAATGCCCGGCAGCCCGCCCGCACCGGCAAGGCCGCTGGAGGCGTCGAAATCGATCTCGGTATCGACTTGCTGGACGAACATGTTGAAGACATCGAGCGCTTCACGCTCATAGCCGAATGACAGGTTGTGGTCGCCGGCCGTGTAGAAACCCTTCAGCGCAAGGTTGAAGGTCTCGTAGCTCAGCACGTTGGCATGACGGCTGTCATCCTGGCCGAAATAGACGTCGACATCATCGGTCTCGATCGTGATCTCACCAAATGCCGGGTCCCCGTTCGAGATCTGGCGGTTCTTCAGCTCGGAATAGCCAACGCGGATTTCAGTCGAGAAATTGTCCGTCCAGTCCGAATAGAGCGAGCCGACATAGGCATTCAGTTCGGCGCCGCGTTCATAAAGGTGGTCAGCGAATTCCAGCTCGTTGGAGTCACCATCGGATTCGGCGATGTTGAAGCCATCATTGTAGTTGTAGGTGAAGCTCGCACGGTGATTGTCGGAGATGTTCCAGTCGAGCTTGACCAGGAGCTTTTCATCCTCGTTGTCATAGCTGGTCGGCAGACCGCCCGGATCATAACCGTAAATATCGCGAGCGATGCGCAGGATTTCATCGAGTTCCGCCTGCGTGATATCAACCTCGTTGACGGCGCCGGAGCCGATCGGCCCGCGGTCAAACAGATTCGAGCCCTCGAGCTTTTCATAGGCCGCGAAGAAGAAGAGCCTGTCCCTGACGATCGGACCGCCAACGCCGAGACCGTAACGGTACTCGTCATACTCGCCGGTGGTGATGTCATCGCCTTCGAGGCTGTCGGCACGCAGACTGTCATTGGTATAGTCGCCGAACAGGTAGCCATGGAACTCGTTCGTACCGGACTTGGTCACCGCGTTGATGTTACAGGCCGAGAAGCCACCATATTGCACATCGAAAGGCGCGAGCTCGACGGAGACCTGTTCGATCGCGTCATAGGAGAACGGAATGCGTTCGGTCGGATAACCGTTGGAATTGAGGCCGAAATTATCGTTCATGCGAACGCCATCGACCGTCAGCGAGTTGAACCGGTTGTTCTTGCCGCCGCACTGGACCGGATCGCTTCCGCTGGCTTCGTTGACGTAGATGCGTGGATCGATGCGCAGCACGTCAGTAATGTTACGGTTGATGGCCGGCGCACGCCGAAGCGTGTCGATATCGAACGAGGCGCTCGGACCGACGGCCACGTCAGCGGCACCAGCCGCACTGGCCGTCACGACAATGGTATCGAGCGTGCGCGCCTCATCCGACGCCAGCGTGAAATTCAGATTGATTTCCTCGCCCAGTGATGGGTTCAGCCCCTCAATCGACTGGCCTTGAAACTCAGTATCATCGGCAGTCACGGTGTAGCTGCCACCCACTGGCAGGCCGCGGAAGGAGAAAAAGCCGCCACCCGTAGTCGTGGTTTGGCGCGTCAGACCCGTCGCTGGATTGGTCAGCGTTACCGTGATTCCCGGAATTGGCGCTCCCGTGTCATCGGTCACGACACCACCAATACCCGACGTCGTTACCTGAGCGTCGGCAGGCTGGATGATGGCGGCGGCCATCATCGAAATGGCGGCACCGCCCGCCAGTGTCTTCCAGTTCATGATTTTCGTTCCCCTCGAGATGAACGTATGTGCAGGTCAAAGTTCGACCGGTTGCGGACCCCGTTAATGGCCTCTCGCAACACATCCGTAACATTAATGTGAAGGTTTTGCTACACTGGTGCAGTGCGCAAAAACTGTGGTTCTGAAGCAACATATCTGCTGAAATCCCCAGCAACTCAAGGCTGAGCAGCGGAAAGCTAGAATGCTGCAACAGCTCAGTCAGACCACGGTATTCGGGGGCTTTATTCTGAGGATACAAGTGCCTAGTGTCCGCGCGACCCGCGGGAGAAACGGCGCCATGCAACAACAGTCGGACCTAGCTCAATCCGCCGTCGGACGGATCACTTTCGCCGTGCTTGCAGGTTTGCTCCTCGTGCGGATCGTCGCTGTTCTGCTCAGCGGAATGGAACTGTACGCCGACGAGGCGCAATATTGGCGCTGGAGCCGCAGTCTTGAGTGGGGCTATTATTCAAAACCACCCATGATTGCATGGGTCATCGGCGCGGTGACCTCAGTCCTTGGAAATGCAGAGTGGGCCATACGAATTCCCGCGCCTTTTCTGCACACGATTGCTGCAAGCGCGCTGTTTTGTCTCGGTCGCGAAATGTTTTCGCCTCGCGTGGGTATGTTTGCCGCCATTGGCTACGCTCTGATGCCGGGAATCATCCTGTCCTCGGCAGTCCTGTCCACCGATGGCGTCCTCCTGCCCTTCTGGTGCACCGGGCTATACCTGCTCTGGCGCCTGCGCAGCCGGCCCGATGCGGGCTGGGCAACAGCGGTTGGCCTGGGCATCGCCATGGGCGGGGGCTTCCTGTCGAAATACGCGATGCTGTACTTCTTCATCGGCCTGGCGCTGACCGCGGTGATCGACCGCGACACGCGCCGCGCCCTGCTCTCGCCGAAAGGGTTTGTGGCCATTGCCATCGCCGCGGCCCTGATCGCGCCGCACATGATCTGGAACGCAGCCAATGATTTCAAGACGGTGGGCCACACGGTCGACAATGCCAATCTCGGCGGCGACCTCGTCAATCCGGAGAATTTCGGCAAGTTCATCGTCGACCAGATGGGCGTATTCGGTCCGATCAGCTTCCTCGCCCTCATCGGCGGCATCTGGGCCTTCGTCCTGCGCCCGGGCGGCAAGGCGCGCGACCGGCGCGACCTCTGGCTGCTCGCCTTCATCCTGCCGGTGATCGTGATCATTGCCGGCCAGTCCGTGCTCTCGCGTGCCCATGCCAACTGGGCGGCAACCGCCTATCCGGCCGCCAGCGTGCTGGTCGCGGCCTGGCTGGTGCGGGCCGGGGCCAATCGCTGGTTGTGGCTGGCCATCGCCGCGATCTGCGCGCTGGCCTTCTTCGCCCTGCCCGATGTCGCCCTGCTCCTGAAGATCGGCTTAGGGCTAAGTTTTGCGGTCACCGTGCTGGCGGTTGGATTTGCGTCGAGCTGGCGCCCGTCCGGTCTGCTCTGGTCGTCCATCGGCCTGCACGGTGCGAGCGCGGCGCTGATCGCGCTGCTGCTTGCCCTGCCCGCCAGCCTCACCACCCTGCTCGGCCTCGACAATGCCATGAAGCGCGTGCGCGGCTGGGAGGACGGCGCGCGGGCCGTCGCCGCTGAGGCCCGCGCCATCGGCGCCACGGCCATCCTGGTCGACGAACGCGAGGTCTGGCACGGGCTGGACTATTATCTGCGCGACGAGGACATCCCGCCGATCATCGCCTGGCGTCGCCATGCCGGGCCGAAAAGTTTCTCGGAAACCGCCGAGCTGACCGACGAGATCGACGACAAGGTGCTGGTGGTCAGCTACCGCGCGCATCTGCGCCCGCGCATGCGCGCCGACTTCGCGGACTTCCAGGTTCTCGGCGAGATCGAGACCCCGCTCGGCACGCGCTCGAACGGCTGTCCGATCACGCGGCGCTTTGTGCTGTACGAGGCCAGCGGGTTCGAGGAACTGCCGCGCACCCAAGACTGGGAAGACCGCTTCGACGGCCTCAGCGAGCGGCCCAATCCGCGCTGTCCTGAAAATTAGGCGCCCTTCGACGGCGCCACGACGCCGGCCTCGCCGGTGATGACCGGCTTACCCTCGACAATGCACGAGACCTTCAGCGTGACGCGGTTGCCCTTGTCCTGCTTCTCGATCACCTCCGCGCGCACGGTCACTTCCGCGCCGACGAAGACCGGACGGCGGAAGCGCATGGACAGATGGGTAAAGATCGCGCCCGGCCCGGGCAGGTTGTTGCCCAGAATGCCGGAAATATAGCTTGCGGTCAGCGCGCCATGGGCGATGCGCTGGCCGAAAATGGTGGTCTTGGCGAACTCGTCATCCATGTGCAGCGGATTGAAATCGCCGGAAACCTCGGCAAAGGCCTGGATATCGTCCTCGGTGATCACGTGGTGGGTTTCGTGAAACATGCCGATTTCGAGATATTCATAGGCAAAGCCTTTGGGCTGGCTCATGGCGGGGTCCTTTCCCGGATTTTCGTCTTTGAAAAAGGCGCATAGCCCTTTTCTGCCCGCAGGCGCAATCACCGCGCAGTGTGTGGGCGCTACCAGGCCAGGGCCTGCATGGCATAGGTGGTGTGGACGCCGGCCGCCATCATCCGGGCACGAACATCGGCCGGGAAGTCTCCCGAATGGGTGTTGGCAAGCCCGGTCCCGACATAGATGCAGTCGATCCCTTCCCGGTTCGCACCGGCAATATCCGTGAGCGGACCATCCCCGATCGCCAGGATGCGCGAAGCTCCCGGCAGCGGGCCAAGCGCGGCGGCTTTCTCGCGCGCCAGATCATAGATCGCCGCATGCGGCTTGCCGGGATAGATCACCCGCCCGCCTTCCTGCTCATAGATCTCCGCCAGCGCACCGGCGCACCAGACCAGCTGGTTGCCGACCCGCACCTGGATGTCGGGATTGGCGCACACCATGACCGGGCCGATGCGGGCAATCTCGCGCAACTCGTCGCGATAGTCTTCCGGGTGCTCGCCAAGCTGGTCGCGCAGGCCGATGCACAGCATGAGATCGGCCTCCGGTCCGGCCGCCACCGGATTAGGCAGGCCCTCATAGAGGAAGCGGTCATGCTCTTCCCCACCATCGGCGCCATAGATCCAGATGCTCTTGCCTGGCTGGCTTTCCAGCAGGTGGCGCGTGGCATCGCCGGAAGACGCGCAATCATCCCAGGCCTCGCCGGGCACGCCGAGCGGGGCGAAATAGCGGATCACGCGCGGCTTGGGCACGGGCGCATTGGTGATCAGCACCACGCGGCCGCCCTGGGCGCGGAATTTCGACAGCGCCTCGCCGGCCTCCCGGAAGGCTGCGCGGCCATTATGGATCACACCCCACACATCGCACAGGATGAGATCATATCGCGGCGCCAGTTCGGAAAGCCCTTGCGGGTACGCGGTATCCGTCATGACTGCGAGCTATTCACCCCCGCCCCGGGCGTCAAACATTTCCGGCATGCCAGGCCCGCTGCGACTGTGATTTTCACAGATCTGTCGCGCCAGTGTTCTTTATTTGTTCACTGCGGCGTGCTTTAAATCCGCCCATGGCAAAGTTCATCAAGGTCGAGCAGAAACTGCCCAAGCATGGGCGCGTGACGCGCGAGCAGCTGGCCGAGACGGCCGAGCGATTCGATCATCGCGGGCGCGGCGCCATCTCCAACCCCACCGGGCGCTATGAACCGGAAAGCCGCGGCGATTTCGATGATGGCTGGGACACGGTGGAAGATGCTCCGCCACCCCTGCGCACCGAGCTGACCGGCGAAACCGCGCGCACCATCATCACCTTCAACCGCTCGCCGGACATTCACTTCGACCGGTCGATCAATCCCTATCGCGGCTGCGAGCATGGCTGCGTCTACTGTTTCGCGCGCCCGACCCATGCCTATCACGGCCTGTCGCCGGGGCTCGATTTCGAAAGCAAGCTGTTCTTCAAGGCCAACGGGCCGGAACTTCTGCGCCGCGAGCTGTCGCGCCCCGGCTATGTGCCCCGCGTGATTGCGCTCGGGATCAACACCGACGCCTACCAGCCCGTGGAAAAACGGCTGAGGCTGACGCGGTGCCTGCTGGAAATTCTCACCGAGTTTCGCCACCCGGTGAGCCTCCTGACCAAATCGGCGCTGATCCAGCGCGATATCGACCTGATCTCGGAGCTCGCCCAACTGGGGCTTACCCGCGTCGGCATTTCCCTCACCACGCTGGAGCCGAAGCTCGCACGCAAGATGGAGCCGCGCGCGGCCAGCCCGCGCCGGCGCCTGGAGACCATCGAGAAACTCAGCGCGGCCGGCATCCCCGTCACGGTGATGACCGCGCCGATGATCCCGGCCCTGAATGACAATGAACTCGAAACGCTGCTGGAATCGGCCGCCTCGGCCGGCGCGACGGGGGCCGGCTATGTCCTCCTGCGCCTGCCGCATGAGCTGAAGGACCTCTTCCATGAATGGCTCGCCGAGCACTATCCAGACCGCGCCGCGCGGGTGGTGAACCTGCTTCGGGACATGCGCGGCGGGAAGGATTATGACGCGCGCTGGTTCGAGCGCGGGCACGGCCAGGGCCCCTATGCCCGCCTGATTGCCCAGCGCTTTGCCAGTGCCCGCCGGCGGCTGGGCCTGGATGCCGCGCGGCCGGCCCTGCGCACCGATCTTTTCCGCGTACGCGAGAGCCCGGACGGCCAGCTCAGGTTCGATCTCTAGGCGTTTTGCGGCTGGGCCTGCTATGCTGTCCGATCACGCGATCAGGAGTGCATCATGAAGAAACTCACAGGGGCCGCCCTGCTGGCCGTCATGCTCACCACGGCCTGCGCCTCCACACCCGAGCCCTACCGCGCCGCGACGGGGCCGGAGGCCAATGGCTATTCGAGCCTCGCCATCGAATCCAACCGTTTCCGGGTCTCCTACCGGGCCGAGGACGTGGTCACCGCGCGCGACTTCGCCCTGCTGCGGGCCGCTGAAATCACACAGGAAAACGGCGATGACTGGTTCCGGGTCGTCAACTCCTACACTCAGCAGGCCGAGCCCTATTCCAATGCCGGCGGCACCAGTGTGAGCGTCGGCGGATCGACCGGCTCATACGGCTCCGGCGTGGGCGTCGGGATCGGCATCGGCCTGGGGGGCGGCAAAAAGGATGACGTGGTCCACCTGGTGGAAATTTTCACAGGCTCGGGCGAGAAACCGGAGGGCGAGGAAGTCTATGACGCCTACTCCGTGATCGCATCGCTGGGCGGGGCGGCGTTAGCAACGCGTTAAGGCAAATCGCGATCCTGATGCGGCGAATCAGTTGCATCCGTACCAGAAGGCAGGAGTTCACCTCATGGAGGTCCATCGCAATACCATTATCGAAGGCGATTGCATCGACGTGCTCTCGCGCCTGCCCGATGAAAGCGTGGACCTGGTCTTCGCCGACCCGCCCTACAATCTCCAGCTCGGCGGCGGGCTGACCCGCCCGGACCAGTCGCATGTCGACGGCGTGGACGATGAATGGGACCGGTTCGACAGCTTCGACGCCTATGACCTGTTCACCCATCAGTGGATGACCGAATGCCGGCGCGTGCTCAAGCCCGACGGCGCGATCTGGGTGATCGGTTCCTATCACAACATCTTCCGTGTCGGCACGATCCTGCAGGACACCGGCTTCTGGATCCAGAACGATGTCATCTGGCTGAAATCCAACCCGATGCCGAACTTCAAGGGCACCCGCTTCCAGAATGCGCACGAGACCCTGATCTGGGCCGGCAAGACCGAGAAATCCAAGGTCACCTTCAATTATGACGCCCTGAAAACCTTCAATGACGACAAGCAGATGCGCTCAGACTGGATGATCCCGCTGTGCACCGGCGGCGAGCGCATGAAGGATGCCATGGGCAAGAAGGCCCATCCGACCCAGAAGCCCGAAGCCCTCTTGCGCCGGATCATCCTGGCCACCTCGCATACCGGCGACCTGGTGCTCGATCCCTTCTCCGGCACCGGCACCACGGCGGCCGTGGCGAAATCCCTCGGCCGGGATTATCTCGGCATCGAGCAGGAGGCCGATTATGCACGCCTGTCGCGCTCGCGGCTGCGCGCCATCACCCCGATTGCCAATGACGACCTGAAGACCATGAAGAGCGCCCGCGCCAAGCCGCGCGTGCCCTTCGGCGTGCTCCTGGAAACCGGCTGGCTGAAGCCCGGCGAGCGGCTCTTCTCGCCCGGCCGGCGCCATGAGGCGCGCATCCGCGTCGACGGCTCTCTCACCACCGGCGAGGCCAGCGGCTCGATCCATCGCATCGGCGCCCATGTCACCCAGGCGCCGGCCTGCAATGGCTGGACCTTCTGGCACTATGAAGATCGCGGCAAGCTTGCCCCGATCGACCTTTTGCGCCGGCGCTATCGCTCGGAAATGGGCCTTGAGGGATAGGCCAGCCGGAAAGCCTTGGCGAACACGCTCGGCAGGCCATGAACATCTTCCGGAACGCGCCAGTCCCCCGGCTGGCGCGTTTTTGCATCCGCCTGCCAGACCTCCAGCCGCAGCTCGAAATGGGTGAAGACATGGCGCACCTCGCCGATCTGCGCGAGGCTGTCGGCCTCGCCCCCCTCGGCCCGGCAAAGCGCCGCGATATCCCCGCCGAGCTCGTCCCATTCGGTCGATGGCAAGGCGAACATGCCGCCGAGCAGGCCGGTGTCCGGGCGCCGCTCCAGCCTGACCTTGCCATCCATGACCAGGATCAGCGCCCGGCCCGTGCGTTTGGGTTTGGCCGAGCGCTTCGGCTTTATCGGATAGCGCTCGGGTGCGCCTTCGGCCCGCGCGGCGCAGAGACCAGAAAGCGGGCAGATCAGGCAATTGGGCGATTTCGGCGTGCACAGTGTGGCGCCGAGATCCATCATCGCCTCGGCGAACTCGCCGGGGCGCTCATCGGGCACCAGCGCCTCGACCTCATCGCGGATGCGGACTTTCTCTTCCGCCCAGTCCCCCTTGGCTGCCAAGAGGCGCGCCATCACCCGCTCGACATTGCCGTCCACCGCGGCGGCCGGCCGATCGAAGGCGATCGCGGCGATGGCGCCGGAAGTGTAAGGCCCGATACCGGGCAGCGCCTGCAGCCCTTCGCGCGTCTCGGGAAACCCGCCGAGATCGGCGACAACCCGCGCACATTTCAGGAGGTTCCTCGCCCGGGCATAGTAGCCGAGCCCCGCCCAGGCGGCCATCACCGCCTCGTCCGGCGCGGCGGCGAGATCCTCGACCCGCGGCCAGCGGGCGGTGAAATCCACCCAATAGCGCGTGGCATGAGGAATGGTGGTCTGCTGCAGCATCACCTCCGACAGCCAGACCCGATAGGGGTCCGGGCGCAGCCCTGCCGCACGCTCTGCCGGCCCGACCCGCCATGGCAGGTCGCGCGCCGCCGCCTCATACCAGGCCAGCAGCCGCTCGGGCAGCGATGTCAGTGCGGTGGCAGCTATGGAGAATTCCCTCTTTTATTCCACAGGCGAATGCGGCTAGCGCTGATCGGATGGTCAAACGTCTCGACAGCGATCCCATTGCGGAAGCCCGCGCGCGAGTCGCCCTGCGTTATAGCCGGGCGAAGCCGATGCATATGGGCGCGCCGACTGTCGGGCAAGCCGCCGCGACGTTTGCCCGCAAATCGCTGCCCGAGCCGGGCGCGGGCCTCGCGCGCCTGAAGGCCCAGTGGCGCGAGATTGTCGGGGAAGACATCGCGAAATACTGCGCGCCGGAAAAGCTGACGGGCAAGAAGACCGAACGCACGCTGACCCTGCGCGTCATTCCGCAGGCCGCACCGCTGGTACAGCATCGCGGCGAGGAGATCCGCCAGCGTGTGCGCACGGCGGTTGGCGGCGTGGTGACAGGCCTGAAACTCGTGCAGGGTCCCCTGCCCGGCGCGGATGCCCCACGCGAGCGGCTGGTGCGGCGCGCACTGAGCGTGGAAGAACTGTCGGCGCTCCGGCGTGCAGTTGCTGAAATAGAGAGCCCACAACTTCGTGAGGCAACTATGGCGCTCGGAAAAGCTATGTTATCGGCGCGAAAAGCAGTTTGACAGCAACAATGGTAAACAAAATGCCACCCCGTGTTAACTGTTTCGAAACTCCGCCGACTCACCTTGATGATCAAAGGTAATACCGATGCTCTCCATCAGCCGCCGTGCCACTCTCTCCGCCTTCGCCCTGCTTGTCCTTGCGGCATGCGGAAATGCCAATGGCGATGATGCCAGTCATGGCGGCGCGGTGCGCAATGCCGAAACCGGCCTGCCCGATATCGTGCTGGGCGATCCCGATGCGCCGGTAACGCTGGTGGAATACGCCTCGATCACCTGCCCGGCCTGTTATGGCTTTCATCAGACGGTAATGCCGACCCTGCGGGAAGACTATGTCGAGACCGGCAAGGTGAAGTTCATCTTCCGCGAGTACCCGACCGCCCCGCACAATGTGGCGATTGCCGGCTTTGCGCTGGCCCGCTGCGCCGGCCCGGACGAGTACTACAATGTGCTCGACGACCTGTTCGACAACCAGCCGGGCATCCTGGCCGCAGCGCGCAACGGCACGGTGATCTCGGCCCTGCAAGCCGTCGGCGAACGTCACGGCATCAGCGGCGAGAAAGCCTTCAATGATTGCATCGACAACAGCGCAATCCGCGAAGACATTGCCGATGTCATCCTCAGCGGGGACGAGTACAACGTCTCCTCCACGCCGACCCTGATCCTTCAGGGCCACAAGCTGGAGAACTCCATCCAGTCGCGCACGCCGGAGGGCCTGTCGGAACTGATCGACCTGGAACTGGCCGCCCTCGGCGTCGAGGTCAGCGAGCCGGAACCGGCCGTGGAAGAAACACCTGAAACGCCCGCCACCGATGGCGGCGTGGACTCTCCGTCCGAACAGGAATAGGCGCGGAGCCGGCATGCATATTACGAAACTCAGTATCGCCGGCTTCAAATCCTTTGTTGATCCCCAGGACTTGCTTGTCGAGCCGGGGCTGACCGGCATTGTCGGCCCCAATGGCTGCGGCAAGTCCAACCTGCTGGAAGCCCTGCGCTGGGTGATGGGCGCCTCCTCGGCGCGCGCCATGCGCGGCGGGGAGATGGACGATCTCATCTTCTCCGGTGCCGATGGCCGGCCAGCGCGCGAGACCGCCGAGGTCTCGCTGGTGCTGGACAATGCTGACCGGCGCGCCCCGGCCGAATTCAACGATTCCGACGTCCTGGAAGTACTGCGCAAATTGAAGCGCGGCGCGGGCTCGACCTACAAGCTCAATGGCCGCACGGTGCGCGGCAAGGACATCCAGCTCCTGTTCGCCGACGCCTCGACCGGCGCGAACTCCCCCTCGCTTGTCCGGCAGGGCCAGATCTCGGAACTGATCGCCTCCAAGCCGCAGAACCGCCGCCGCATCCTGGAAGAAGCCGCCGGCATTGCGGGGCTCAACACCCGCCGCCATGAGGCCGAGCTGAAGCTGCGCGCCGCCGAGACCAATCTGGAACGCCTCACCGAAGTGTCCGCAGAGGTCGAGCGCCAGCTGGAGAGCCTGCGCCGCCAGGCCCGCAAGGCGCGCAAATACAAGGCGCTGAGCGAGGAAATCCAGGCGCTGGAAGCCCTCGCCACCCATCTGAAATGGGAAGCAGCTCAAACCGGGCTGAATGACGCCCAGGCCGCGCTGGAAACCGCGAAATCCGAGGTCGAGCGCCTGACCCGTGAAGCTGCGCTGGCCGAAACCCGCCGCCTTGAAGCCGGGGAGGGCATCGGCGCCCTGCGCGAGGCCGAAGCCATGGCCGGCGCCAAGCTCGGCCAGGCCCGCATCGCGCTTGCCCGCATGGAAGCCGAGCACAAGTCCGCCGCAGAGGCCAAGGCCCGGCTGGAGGGCGAGGCCCGCCGCCTGATCGAGGATATGGAGCGCGAGCAGGCCTCGATTTCCGAAGCCGAAGCCGCACTGGAAACCACGCGTGACGAGCTGAACGCCCTGCCCGTCCTGGACGAGGCCCAGAACGACGAGAAGGAAGCCGCGGCCCGCGACGCGGTCGAGGCCGCCCGCCAGCGCCTGCGTCAGGCCGAGGCCGAAGCCGACCAGGTCCAGGCCGAGCTGTCGGAAGCCCGGGCCCGCGTCCACGCTGCCCGCAGTGCGCTGCAGACTGCCCGCACGCGCGTCGATGGCCTCAGCGCCCAGGTCCGCAAGCTGGAAGCGGAAAAGTCCGGCCTGCCCGACCGCGCCGCCCTTCAGGCGCGCGTGGCCGCCGCCGAAGCCGAAGTCGAACGCGCCGAACTGGCCCTCGCCGATGCCGAGCGCACCCAGGACGGCGCCGAGCAGGCCCTTTCCGAAGCCCGCGAAGCCGAAGCCGTCGCCGAGCCGGCCCGCGCCGATGCCGACCAGGCCGTGCGCACGCTGGAAGCGGAAATCTCCGGCCTCCAAAGGCTGCTGCGCCGTCAGGAAGGCCCGAGCGCACCGCCGGTGATCGAGGCGATCCGCACCCAGGATGGCTATGAAACCGCCGTGGCGGCCGCCCTCGGCGACGATCTCCAGGCCCCGACAGACCGTCAGGCCGCGCTCTACTGGGCCGGCGCGAATGTTTCCGGCCCGGCCCTGCCGGCGGGCGCGCAGCCGCTGTCGAATTTCGTCGAAGCGCCCGGCCAGCTCGCCGCGCGCCTGTCGCAATGTGGTGTGGTCTCGGTCTCTGATGGCGAACGCCTTGCCGCGAACCTTGCGCCCGGCCAGCGCCTTGTCAGCACCGAAGGCCATCTCTGGCGCTGGGATGGGTTTACCCGCACACCGCGCGCGCCTGTCAGCGCTGCTGAGCGCCTCGCCCAGCAGGCCCGCCTGGAAGCGGCTCAGGCCGAACTGCCGCCGCTGAAGGACACCCTGGCCCGCGCCGATGCGCAACGCGGCACCCTGCGCGAGGACCGTCAGGCCGCCGAGGCTGCCTTCGCCGAGGCCCGCAAGGGAGTCGGCCCGGCCGCACGCACGCTGGAAACCGCCCGCCGCAGCCTCGCCGAGGCCCGTCAGGCGCTCGAACGCGCCAGCGTGCGCCATGATAGCCTGGAAGAAGCCCTTGGCCGCGCTCGCTCCGAGCTTTCACTCGCAGAGGAAGCGCTCAGAGCCGCCGATCCGAGCGAAGGCGACGGGGATTTCTCCGCGCTTGAGGCTCGTCTCGCCACGCTGCGCGATACCGTTCGGTCCGCCCGCGAAGCCGAGACTGAAGCCCGGGGCCGCCTGACCGACCTCACGCGCAACCGCGAACAAGCCGAAAAGCGCCGCGCGGGCCTGGAGCGCGATCTGGAAACCTGGGCCAAGCGCAAGCAATCCGGCGAGCAACGCCTTGCCGCCCTCGTCACGCGCCGGCGCGAGGCGGCCGATGCCGCCAGCCAGATGAAGGTCGATCCAGAGGCCATGGCTGCGGAACTCGCCACGCTCAGCTCACAGGTGGAAAGCTTCGAGGCGAGCCGCAAATCTGCCGCCGACCGGCTGGCCGAACGCGAAACCGCCCTGCGCGAAGCCGAAACCGCCCTGCGTACGGCGGAAGGATCCGCCGCCAAGGCACGCGAGACGCTGGCCGGCGCGAAGGTGAAACTGGAAAATGCCGAGCTGCGCCTGGAAGACCTGGTCGAGCAGGCCCGCGAAACCTTCCAGCGCCAGCCCTCAGGCCTGCTGATCCTTGCCAAGGCCGGGCTGGACGAAGACGAAGTCGCCGAGCTCGACCAGCGCGAGGCCGAAACCCGCGCCATGCTGGCCCGCCGCGACCGCGATTCTCTCGGTGGTGTGAACATGGAAGCCGAGGCCGAGGCCGAGCAACTGGCCGAACGCATGGGCAGCCAGGAGACCGAAAAGGCCGACCTCACCGGCGCCATTGCCAAGCTGCGCGAAGGCGTGGATGCCCTCAATGCCGAAGGCCGCGACCGCCTGCTGGAAGCCTTCGAGACGGTCAACGAGCATTTCAAGGCGCTGTTCACCGCGCTGTTCCGCGGCGGGCAGGCCGAGCTGCGCCTGGTGGATGCAGACGATCCGCTGGCCTCGGGCCTGGAAATCATGGCCCAGCCGCCGGGCAAGCGCCTCGGCACGCTGAACCTGATGTCCGGCGGCGAGCAGGCGCTGACGGCCGCCGCGCTGATCTTCGCGGTGTTCCTGTCGCGCCCCGCGCCGATCTGCGTACTCGACGAGGTCGACGCCCCGCTCGACGACGCGAACGTGGACCGCTTCTGCCGCATGCTGGACGAAATGCGCCAGCGCACCGATACGCGCTTCATCATCATCACCCACAATCCCGTCACCATGTCGCGCATGGACCGCCTGTTCGGCGTGACAATGCGCGAAAAAGGCGTATCCAAGCTGGTGAGTGTGGATCTGGGGACTGCCGAAGAACTCGTTGCGGCAGAATAGCGCGCCATGAATGAGAGCGACGACCTGCGCGAACGCATCGAAGCGGCGCGAAATGCCGGCAAGCCGAAGCAGAACCCCAGGGATCTGAACAGCAATGCCGGTGGGGCTGCGGCCGCGCTCGGCCATGCTGCCGCCATGGTGGTGGCTGTGGCAATTGGCGCGTTTATCGGTGTGGCCATTGACAAATCACTGGGCACTGGGCCATGGGCGCTGCTGATCTTCCTGGTGTTCGGCATGGCGGCCGGATTCCTCAATATCATTCGCGCCGCCAATCAGATGGCCGAGCGCGCTCAACGGGACCAAGCGGCGCGTGATGCGCCGGAAGAAGGCGAGTAAGAGACACAGATGGCTGACGGCGCGATTGATCCGATCCACCAGTTCGAAGTGACGACCTACCAGACGCTCAGCCTGGGCAGCTGGGACATCTCCTTCACCAATGCCGCGGCCTATCTGCTGCTGGCCTCGGGCCTGGTGATCGCCTTCTTCTTTCTGGCCTCGCGCAGCGCCGCGATGGTGCCGGGCCGGCTGCAGTCCCTCGGCGAGATGAGCTATGAGTTCATCGCCAACATGATCCGCTCCACGGCGGGCGAGGACGGGCTGAAATATTTCCCCTTCGTGTTCACGCTGTTCTTCTTCATCCTGGCGGCGAACCTGATCGGCATGTTCCCCTATGCCTTCACCACCACCAGCCACATCATCGTCACCGGTGTACTGGCGATGACCGTGTTCACGCTGGTCACGCTGATCGGCATCATCAAGAACGGCTTTGGCTGGCTGAAACTGTTCGCGCCGTCAGGCATTCCGTGGCCGATCTACATCCTCTTGGTGCCGATCGAGATCATTTCCTATTTCGCCCGCCCGCTGACGCTGGCCTTCCGGCTGTTCGCCAACATGCTGGCCGGTCACATCATGCTCAAGCTGATCGTCAGCTTCTCGGCCGTGATGGCTGCAGCTGGCGGCCTTGGCTGGATCGGCACGGGCGCCACGGTGATCATGGCTGTCGCCATCACCGCGCTGGAATTCCTGGTGGCCTTCCTGCAGGCCTATGTGTTCGCCATTCTTACCTGCGTCTATCTCTCCGACGCGCTGCACCCCGGTCACTAAAGAGATCCGGGTCAAGGCCCTGCGTCGATATTGTTCCAAAGGCGCTCTTGACCCGTACACCCGAACGCGCTTTTCCCCGCGCAAACAGTTTTGAAACTTCCCAAACAGGAGATCAGGTCCATGGAAGGCAATATCGCAGACGGCATGAAGTATCTCGGCGCCGGCCTTGCAACCATCGGTGCCATCGGCGGCGCCATCGGTGTGGGCAACATTTTCGGCAGCTTCCTCGACGGCGCCCTGCGCAACCCGTCGGCCGCCCCGGCCCAGACCGGCAACCTCTTCGTGGGCGCCGCCCTCGCCGAGGCCCTCGGCCTGTTCTCGATCGTGCTGGGCTTCGTGATCCTGTTCGCGGCCTAAGGCTGTCGACCAGACCGCACCAATGGCCAGGGCGGCGCGTCTGCCCTGGCATGAAGACTAGCCGACCACGCCGGATCGCTTGAGATGTACCTGCTCGCTTTTGCTGCTGAAACCGCTGGCCACGCCGATGGCGACCATGCCGAGGAATCGGTGTTCCCGCCGTTCAACCCGGAATACTGGGAAAGCCAGGTCTTCTGGCTGGTGGTCAGCTTTGCCGTGCTCTACATGGTGCTCTCGCGGCTGATCCTGCCGCGCTTTGCCAACACCATCGAGCGCCGCGGCACACGTATCGCGGCCGATCTGGACGAAGCGGCCCGGCTGAACGACGAGGCCACCGAGGCCCAGCAGGCGCTGGAACTCTCCATGGCCAAGGCCCGTGCCGAAGCGCGCGAGACCGCCGCCCAGGCCCAGGCCACCGCCCAGGCCCAGATGAGCGCCAAGACCGCCGAGGCTGATGCCGAGATCGAGACCAAGCTGAGCGAGGCCGAGACGACCATTTCGGCCATGCGCGCCAGCGCGATGGAAAAAGTCGAGGACATCGCCACCGAGGCCGCCGAAGCCATGGCCAGGCGCCTTGGCGCGTCCGTCACTGCCAGCGATGCCCAGAAGGCCGTGAAAGCGGCCCTGGCAAACTAGAGGAGCTTAGACAGCCATGATCCGCGTTCTGGCCCTCTCGCTGACAACCGCCGCACTCGCCGCGCCCATGGCCCATGCCGCAACCGACGGCCCCTGGTGGACAGACCCGGTCAAGGGGCTGGCGCTGCTCTCGCTGATCATCTTCTTCGCCATTGTCTGGCGCGCGGGTGCCTTCAAGACCATTTTCGGCGCACTCGACCAGCGCGGCTCGGAGATCGAGGCGCGCATCGAGGAAGCCAAGACGCTGCGCGACCAGGCCAAGAAGGTGCTGGCCGATGCCGAGCGCCAGCAGAAACGCGCCGCCGAGGAAGCCCAGAAGATCGTCGCCCAGGCCCAGGTCGACGCCGAAACCATGCTGGCCCAGGCCGAGAAGGACCTCGAAGAGCGCATCACCCGCCGCAAGGCCCAGGCCGATGCCCGCATCTCCCGCGCCGAGGCTGAAGCCGTCGACGAGGTGCGTTCGGCCGCCGTGGACGCGGCCACCCGCGCCGTGCGCGACATGCTTGCGGGCAGCAAGACCGACAGCTTCGAGACGGCGGCTGCCGAGATCGAGAAAGCGCTGGGTTAGCGTTTCAGTTTCAAGTCCGTGGCTCGATTCACCGCGGCTTGACCGCGGTGCCCATCTCGTGACGTGTGTTCCTGACCACATTTTCCGTGATGGACCCCGTGATCAAGTCACGGGGACTCGCCGGGAGTGGGCTGATCTTGACCAAACGGGTCGCCCAGCCAGAGAGTACGGTTTACTTTGCCTTGTGGTCGTGCTTGTCGCGGCCGAAGACCAGCTTCATCAGCCAGTTCGGCGCGAAGCGCTCAATGGTGGGATGGCGCGCGAGCACGCCCTCCATCCAGTTCCGGCCCCAGACCGAATTGCGGCCCAGCAGGACAACGCCGAGGATCACCACAGTAAGGCCGATCGGCACACCGGGGATGGGCGTCAGGAAGGCCAGAGGCACGCCGAGAACGATCAGAACAAGCCCGAGAATCGCCAGAAACTGGCGCAGCAATGTGCGCATGGTCTGGCCCATCGCAGCGATGGGCTGGCCAAACTGAGACGGCGAAGGGCGTTCGCCAAAAGGTTCGTTGCTGTCAGGCATCATTGATATATGGCTACTCAACTCGGCAGGGCCAGTCACGACTGCGGAAACTGTCAGCGCCTTCTGGCAAGAATAGGGCCTGGAGGCTAATTTTTCGTGCAGACTGTGGCCCCGCAATGACACCGGGCTGGCAAATCTTTTGTGGAGTACCAGACATGAAGCTGCAATCGGTCCAGATGCTCCGGGGGATCGCCGCGCTGCTGGTACTTTTCTACCATATCGTCTCGATTGAGAATCTGGCTTTGACAGAGAATCCCACCAGCGCGGACATCGAGCCGCTGATGGCCGGGATCTGGATGAACGGGTATGCCGGCGTCGACCTGTTCTTCGTGATCTCCGGTTTCATCATGGTCTATGTCACCAGCGCCGGGCGCGGGGCGGGGGCCAGCATTGCCGAGTTCCTGTTTGCCCGGATCACGCGGATCTATCCCGTATGGTGGCTGTTTGCCGCAATCATGGCGGGCTATTATTTCGTCACCCTGGGTGGGCCGACCCGGTTCTATTCGGAAGAAAACACACAGATTGTCTCCAATAGCTGGCACCTGGCGGCCTCCTTCTTCCTGTTGCCACAGCCGACCCATCCCGTGCTCGGTGTGGGCTGGACGCTGGTGCATGAGATGCAATTCTACATCGTCTTTGCCGTACTCCTCCTCCTGCCCCGACGCTGGCTGGCGCTCGGCCTCCTTGTCTGGGGCGGCGCAGTGATCGCCGGCGCGCTCACCGGCCAAACGGCCGTCCTGGCAGGAACGATGAGCGAGCTCTTCTTCTCCCCGCTCTCGCTGGAGTTCATCATGGGCGCCTTTGCCGGCCTGGCGGTGTCAAACCGCCTGTCGCCGGGCATGGTGCCCTGGCTGGCACTTGCGCTCGGTCTTGTCGCCTTCATTGCCGGCCTGGCGCTGCAGCCTGCCCCGACCGAGTTCACCCTGATCTGGGGACGCGTGCTCGTCTACGGGCCGCCCTGCGCATTGATGATCTATGGTGTGGCGGCGCTGGAAGCACGCGGAGATTTCGCCACGCCGCGCGTTCTGGCCGCCGTCGGCGACTGGTCCTACGCGCTCTATCTCAGCCACTTCCTGACGATTGGCGCGGTCCGCCGCCTTTTTCCCGTGGTGGGCAACCATCTGGAAGCCTGGGGCCTGCCCTCGCAGCTGGCAGACCTTCTGCGCCCGGGCTCGGCAGGCATCTGGGACAATATCCTGCTCAACATTGCCTGCGTGTTCGCCGCGATCCTGGTATCCTGGCTCACCTACCGCCTGTTCGAGCGGCCGCTGATCGGCTTTTTCAATGGCTGGCGGCGGCGCCTGTTCCGCAGCAATGAAGACCGGTTCCGCCCGGCCCCGGTCTATGCCACCGCCGCGCCGTAAGCCCTATTCTGCCGCCATGGCGGGCTCGGGCGCAGTCCATTTCAGCACTGGCTTGCGGGCCGCGCGGGTCTCGTCCAGCCGGCGCATCGGCGCAAGATAGGGCGCGCCTTTCAGCACTTCGTCACCTGCCGCAGCGCGTTTGGCGATCGCCTCCAGCGCGTCGCAGAACCGGTCCAGTTCGGCACGGCTCTCGGTCTCTGTTGGCTCGATCAGCATGGCGCCATGCACCACCAGCGGGAAGTACATGGTCATCGGGTGATAGCCCTCATCGATGAGCGCCTTGGCGATGTCGATGGTCTCGACGCCGGTCTCGTCCAGGAACGCGTCGGAGAACAGCGCCTCATGCATGCAATAGCCGTCAAAGGCCGGGCTCATCACAGATTTCAGCCGCGCCTGGATATAGTTGGCGTTCAGCACCGCATCCTCGGCGACCTGTTTCAGGCCATCGGCGCCATGGCTCAGCATATAGGTCAGCGCGCGCACGAACATGCCCATCTGGCCATGGAAGGCCACCATGCGGCCCATGGTCTGCTCGGCCGCGCGCCGGTCTTCCTCAATGAGCTGGTAGACCCCGTCCTCGTCGCACACCACGAAAGGCACCGGCGCATAGGGCGCCAGCGCTTCGGAAAGCACGGTCGGCCCGGAGCCCGGTCCGCCGCCGCCATGGGGCGTGGAGAAGGTCTTGTGCAGGTTGATATGCATCGCATCGACGCCAAGGTCGCCCGGCCGCACGCGCCCGACAATGGCGTTGAAGTTCGCCCCGTCGCAGTAGAAATACCCACCGGCCTCATGGATGAGATCGGCAATCTCGCGGATGTCGCGCTCGAACAGGCCGCAGGTGTTCGGGTTGGTCAGCATGATGCCGGCCACGTCATCGGTGACGGCGAGCTTTTCGCGCAGGCTTTCCATGTTCACCCGGCCATCGGGGCCGGCCTTGATCTCGTCGACGACAAAGCCGCATTGGGCCGCCGTCGCCGGATTGGTGCCATGGGCCGAGGCCGGCACCAGCACGCGGGTGCGCCGGGAAAGCTCGCCGCGCATCTCCAGCGCCTTGCGGATCGCCAGCATGCCGCAGAGCTCGCCATGGGCGCCGGCCTTCGGGCTCATCGCGACGGCGGGCATGCCGGTGAGGGTCTTCAGCCAGGAAGCCAGCTCGTCGATCAGCTCCAGCGCGCCCTGCACGGTGGCCTGGGGTTGCATCGGGTGGATGTCGGCAAAGCCGGCGAGGCGCGCGATCTTCTCGTTGAGCCGCGGATTGTGCTTCATTGTGCAGCTGCCGAGCGGGAAGAGGCCGAGATCAATGGCGTAGTTCTTCTGGGAAAGGCGCACATAGTGGCGCATGGCCTCAGGCTCTGAGAGGCCCGGCAGGCCGACCTTCTGCTTGCGGCCGAGCCCGCCGAGACGGTGGCCCGTGCCTTTCGGTTCCGGCAGGTCGACGCCGGTGGCGTTCCAGCGCTCGGTCTCAAAGATCAGCGGCTCGGCCTGTAACAGGCCTTTCGAGCCGGAAACGGTCTGAGGGATGTCCGGCCCGTCAATATGGGCCGGGGATGTGGGGCGTCCCTGGGTGTTCATGGTCATGGCGTGGATACCTCGTCTGACGGGGCAAAGGAGCAATCGGGATAGATGGCGGAAAGGAACGGCCAGACGGCTTCCTCATAAAGGCCGTCGCGGACCAGCGTGGCGTGCTCGCTGCCTTCGAAGACGATGCGGGTGACACCTTCGGGGGCGAGCGCGGCGAGATCGGCGGAATCCCCGACCGGGATCACGCTGTCGGCAGAGCCGTGGGCGATCAGGATCGATGCGGTGACATCGCCGATATAGCGGTCGGAACGGAACCCGTTGCGGAAGCCGAGCCCGACCGGGAAGATCGGTGCCTTCCTCTGGGCAATGCGCAGGATGGAATAGTACGGCGCCTCCAGCACCAGCGCGCCGACCGGGTTTTCAGCCGCGACCTTCGTGGCCGGCCCGGTACCGAGCGAGAAGCCATGCACAACAATATTGTCCGGCGCGAGGCCAGACGCGATCAGCGTGTCATAGGCAGCCTGGGCGTCGGTGTAGAGGCCATCCTGCGACGGCGTACCCGTCGAGCCGGCATAGCCGCGCCAGGAGAGGGCCAGCATCCCGACACCGGCCTCGCGCAGGCGCTCATAACGCCACGGGTCGCGTTCGAGATGCCCGCCATTGCCATGGAAGAAGAGCATGGTCGGGCAGCCCGGAGCGGCGTCCAGGGTCCAGGCCAGCAGGGTCTCCCCGTCTGGCGTCTCGATGTGGAGTTCCCCATAGGGCGAGCCCTCGGGCAAGGCCGCGAGCGTCGGGTCGGGGAAATAGATGAACCGCTCCTGGAAGCTGCACGCAGCCACCTCGATCAGGACATAGAGCCCGACCAGAACCAGAAGCACCCAGCGCAGGATACGCACCTAGATGATCTCCTTCAGCGCCGCGGCATAGGCCTCGACATCTTCCTCTGTCGTGCACTCCGTGGCCGCGCAGATGATGACATCGTCCAGATGCCCGCCCGGGAAGAGGCGCGAGGCGCGCACGCCTCCAACGACGCCGGCCTCGTCCAGCATGGCGAGCACGGCTTCGGCATTCATCGGCGTGCGGAAGGCGAACTCGTTGAAGAAGCGCGGGGTGAGGATCTCCACACCCGGCAAGGCATCGAGCGCATCGGCAAGCGCGCAGGCCGCCTCGTGGTTGAGCATGGCCAGCTTCTCCAGGCCGACCCCGCCAAGCAGTGTCATGTGCGCGGTGAAGGCCAGCGCGCAGAGGCCGGAATTGGTGCAGATGTTCGAGGTCGCCTTGTCACGGCGGATATGCTGCTCGCGGGTCGAGAGCGTCAGCACGAAACCGCGCTTGCCGTCGGCATCCTCGGTCTCCCCGCACAGGCGCCCCGGCATCTGGCGGGTGAGCTTTTCGCGCGCGGCGAACAGCCCGACATAGGGTCCGCCAAAATTGAGCGCATTGCCGATGGACTGGCCCTCGCCGACAGCGATGTCGGCGCCCATCTCGCCGGGCGGCGGGACAAGGCCGAGCGCAACCGCCTCGGTGAACACCGAGACCATCAGCGCGCCCTCACCATGGGCGGCTTCGGCCACATCGGAGAGGTCCGTCACCGTGCCGAACACGTTCGGGCTCTGGCCGATCAGGCAGGCGGTCTCGCCCGTCAGCGCCTCGGTGAGCGCGGCCTCGTCATCGACCGCCGGCGGCAGGATCACCACCTCGATGCCCTGCGCCTCGCACATGGTCTTCGTCGCGGCGGCATAGTGCGGATGCACCCCGCCCGACAGCACGACCCGCTTGCGGCGTGTCACGCGGCAGGCCATCAACGCGGCCTCCCCGCAGGCGGTCGAGCCGTCATACATGGAGGCGTTGGCGACATCCATGCCGGTGAGTTCGGCGACCTGGGTCTGGAATTCGAACAGGGTCTGCAGCGTGCCTTGCGCGATTTCCGGCTGGTAGGGCGTGTAGGTGGTCAGGAATTCCGAACGCTGGATGATATGGTCCACCGTGGCCGGCACATGGTGCTTGTATGCGCCACAGCCGACAAAGAAGGGGCCTTCGCTGGCGGTGCGGTTTTTCCGTGCCAGTGCCTGCATGTGGCGTTCCACCGCAAGCTCGCCCATATGTTTCGGCAGGCCCTCGACCGGGCCGTCCAGGCGCGCGGCTTCCGGCACATCCTGGAAGAAATCCTCGACCGAGCCTGCGCCGATGCGCGCCAGCATCGCCGCGCGGTCTTCAGGGGAGAGGGGAAGGTAGCGCATGGATCAGCTCGCCTCGCTCGCGCAGAAATCGTCATAGGCCGCGCGGTCCATCAGCGCCGACAGCTCGTCGGCATTGGCGACTTTCATCTTCACGAACCAGCCGCCGGCCTCGGGCGCCTCGTTCACCGTTTCCGGCGCGTCTGTGAGGGCGTCGTTGACCTCGGCAATCTCGCCGGAGATCGGGGCATAGACATCGCTGGCGGCCTTCACGCTCTCGACCACGGCCATGTCATCGCCCGCGCTGCAGGCCTTGCCGACATCCGGCAGCTCGACGAACACCACATCGCCGAGGGCCTCGGCGGCAAATTTGGTGATACCGACCGTGGCAAGGTCGCCATGCACGGTGACCCATTCGTGGTCTTTCGTGAAATAGGTCGGATGCTGTGTGAGATCAGTCATTCTGGCGGTCCTTTTCAGCGTTTGTAGTTGTGTTCGACAAAGGGAAGCGGCGCGATTTCGGCAGGCCGGGCCTTGCCGCGCACCATGAGTTCGACAGGCGTACCCGGCGCGGCAAGATCGGCGCGGACATAGCCCATGGCGACCGGCGCCTCGACACTTGGGCCAAAGCCGCCGGAGGTGACAATGCCGACCTGTTCGCCGCCAGCGAAGATCTCGGTGCCCTCGCGGGCCGGCGCACGTTCGAGCGGGCGGATACCAACGCGCAGCTCGGCCGGGCCGCTGGCCAACGCGGCGAGGATGCGCGCTGCGCCGGGGAAATCGGCACGCTCGCGCCGGGACTTCTGGATCACCCATGAAAGGCCCGCCTCGATTGGGTCGCGCGTCACATCGAGATCGTGCCCATAAAGGCAGAGCCCGGCTTCCAGGCGCAGCGAGTCGCGCGCACCGAGGCCGATGGGCTTGACCCGCGCATCCTTGAGCAGCTCGGCGGCAAAGGCCGAGGCATGGTCGTTCCAGACCAGGATCTCGTAACCATCCTCGCCGGTATAGCCGGACCGCGAGACGATCACGCCCTGCCCTTCCCATGGAAAGGGCGAGAAATCCATGAATTTCATCGCCGCCACGCCGGGCAGGATGCCTTCAAGCACGGCCTCGGCCTCAGGGCCCTGCAACGCCATCAGCGTCGCGCCATGATCATAGCGCTCCAGCTCGACATCCTCGCCCATGACAGCGGACAGGCGCGCGAAATCAGCTTCCTTCACGCCGGCATTCACCACCAGATAGAGATCGCCCTGACGCGGGCCATGCGCCGGGCGCCCGACAAAGAGATCGTCGGCAATGGTGCCCTCATCGGTGAGCAAGACAGTATAGCGCAGCCGGCCGGGCTTCAGCACGCCAATCGCGCTCGGGATCACCGTCTCGGCACGGCGGGCAAGCTCGGCAAAGCGTTCATCGGGCGTGTCCGGCCCCATGCCCGGTTTGAAGCGGAAACTCGCCGGTCCCATATGCGCGACGTCGAACAGGCCGGCATGGGCACGCGTCCACAGATGCTCGGCCTTGACGCCCTCCTCATACTGGACCGGCATTTCATAGCCGGCAAAGGGCACCATTTTCGCGCCGAGCGCGCCGTGCAGCTCATAGAGCGCGGTTCGCATCAGATTGTCATTGTCGGCCTCGGCCATGGCACCATCCAGAGCAAGCGGGCCCGCCAGACCGGCGCGCCTTCATCCTGCCCCCGCTGTCTCGGTGCCTGAGAGATTCCGCCGGTTCGCGCGACATCGCGCGGCCCTTCCGGCTTGCTCCTTCGGCGAGGCCCCGCCGGTCTTGCAGCCGACTTGCCTCTTTCCAGCGTTTTGGTCTCCGAGACGGTCCTTTTGCCTGAGCGTTTCCGGGGCGGTTGCGCCTTCGGCGGCAGGAAATACGCCCTGCCCTCTCCCGTCTGGAATGGCTGTGAAACTAGGACGGATTCTGCCGGGCGGCAAGGCGCCTTAGGCGGAATAGAGCTCGCTTGCCTGTTCAGTGACAAACTCCATCGCCGCGGTCCAGGGCACCGGCCCATGGCTGATGCGGGCCGCACCGACAGCGGCGAAGTCTGCAACCGGCGGGCTGTCGGCCACCCGGAACAGATTCACCGGCAGGGCCACCATGGCGCAGACGCGGGCGAGCACATTGAGATCGCGCTGGAATGGCACGAACAGGCTGTCGGCGCCGGCCGCCTCGTATGCCTCAGCGCGGCGGGCAAGCTCGCTCATCTGGTCTTCCAGCGGGGCATCCTTCATGGCGCGGAACACATCGCAGCGGGCATTCAGCCAGGTGCCGGGACAGGCCGCATCCAGCCCGGCGCGGGCGGCGCGAAAGCGTGCCACCTGCTGGTCCATGTCGCGCAGGGCGCCGCCCTCCATACTATCCTCCAGATTGATGCCGATGGCGCCGGCCGCGATCACGCGCTGGCAGGTTTCGGCCACATCATCGGGTGTTTCGCCATAGCCCCGCTCGGTATCGTGGCTCACCGGCAGCTCGGTCGCCGCGCAGATATGGGAAAGCACCCAGAGCATGTCCTCCAGCGGCGCACCCTCTCCATCTTCCAGGCCGAGCGCGCTGGCAATGGGATGGCTGCCGGTGGCGAGCGCGGGCGCGCCGGCGGCCTCGACCGCGCGGGCCGTGCCGGCATCCCAGATATTGTAAAGGACCAGCGGGGTGCCCTTCTGGTGCAGGGCGGCGAAGCGGGCGGCCTTTTCGGCTTGGGTCGGCATGGGGCTCTCCTGGCGGGGTCTTCCGGCAGCAAAGCCCGAGACCGGCCCGCGCGCCACCCGAATCTTGGGCGCGCGCCTTGAAGCAGCCACACAGGCAGCGCATCTTTCAGGCATGACCGAGCCCAAGCGAGCCCGCCGGCGCAGAGACCTTCAGCGCATGAAGGCCAAGGCAAGACGCCTTCGGCCATGGGACAAGCATGCCAAATCGGCAAACCATCTCGCGGTGTGTTCCTGCTGGATGTGCGGCAATCCGAGACGCTATGGCGACGGGCCGAAGCCGAAGGAGCGCTAGGCGCTACATCCGCTCGGGCACGCGGATGCCGAGCAGGTCCAGGCCGGTTTCCAGCTGTTTCAGCACCGCTTCGCAGAGGCCGAGGCGGGAGGCGCGGGTTTCGGCATCCTTTTCTGCCGCGATGGGGTGAGCGCCATAGAAAGCGCTGAAGGCCTGGGCGAGATTGTAGACATGCTCGCACAATATATGCGGCATACGCTTTTCCCGCGTGCCGGTGAGGGCATGGCCGAACCCGTCCAGCGCCAGCACGAGCGCACGTTCGGCATCGCTCTCGACACGGATCGGGCCGGGCGCATGGCCCTCTTCTGCCGCACGGCGCAGGAGGGACTTGATCCGTACTGCTGCATAGAGGAGGTAGGGCCCGGTCTTGCCCTCAAAGCTCGTGAACCGGTCAAGATCGAAGACATAGTTCGTGGTCCGCGTATTCTGGAGGTCGGCGAAACGCAGGGCGGCGAGCGCCACGGCGGCGGCGACCGCGTCGCGCTCATCCTGGCCCATATCCTCGGGCAGTCGCCCGCCTTCGATAATCTTCTTCTCAGCCTCTTCGAGCGCCATGGCGTTGAGATCGGCGAGCGCGAAATTGCCGCCGTCGCGCGTTCTCAGGCGCTTGCCGTCCGGCCCGTTCACCGTACCGAACTGGATGTGTTCGAGCCGCTCTTCAGGGAAATAGCCGACCATGCCCGCCGCACGGAAGACCTGTTCGAAATGGAGGGCCTGCCCGTAGTCGACGACATAGAGCATCCGGTCTAGCGGCGGACGCAACTCTTCCACTCGCTCCTTGATCGTCGCCAGATCGGTCGTGTGATAGCCCGTACCGCCGCGCGAATTCACCAGCATCAGCGGGGGATAATCCTTCTTGTCGCCCTCGCGCTCAACCCGCACGATGACGGCACCGTCGTCTTCCTCGGCAAGGCCCCTGGCGCGGAAATCCTCAACGACAGCATCGATGAGATGGGCAACATCGCTCTCGCCCTTCCACATGTCGAAGGAGACATTGAGGAAGGCATAATCCTGCTTCAGCGCTGCGACGGACACGTCGATGAAGTGTTTCAACAACGCGCGATATCCGGGCCGGCCGGCCTGCAGCTCGGCCGTCGCGAGTTGGCTGCGCTCATTGCGCGCCGGGTCCGCCTTCGCCTTGTTGCTGGCCTGCGGATAGAGCCGGCCAAGATCGTCGATGGTGACCGGTGGTTCCTCCGGATACGGACCGGTATAGTCCGCATCGAAATAGATGAGATCGGGCTGTTCGTCATAAAGCTCGGTGACGAGATGGCCCATCTGCAGGCCCCAGTCGCCGAGATGGGTGTCGGAGACGGTGTCGTCGCCAAGAAATTTCAGCACACGCTGCAGCGTGTCGCCGATCACGGCAGAGCGCAGATGGCCGACATGCATCGGCTTGGCGACATTCGGTCCGCCAAAATCAATCAGCACCCGCTCGGCATCGAGGGCCTTCTCCGCACCGGCCATCTCCTCGCTGCGCACGGCTTCGGCGCGCGCGGTGAGCACAGCGTCTGTGACACGGATGTTCAGAAAGCCCGGCCCGGCGACCTCGCAGCTCGCAATCGCCTCATGCCCGGCAAGGCGCCCGGCCACCTCGGCGGCAACATCGCGCGGCACGCGGCCGGCCGACTTCGCACCGCCCATGGCGCCATTGCACTGGAAATCGGCCAGTTCCGGCCGGTCGGAGCGGCGCACCGCGCCCCATTTCCGGTCCAGCCCGATCGCTTCGAATGCTTCGCCGCACGCCGCGCTCAGCGTGCCCGCCAAATCTCCCATCAGACCCGTCCTGCCCTGTCTCTAGGATCCGCTATTTGCATCGAGACGGAAGCGTTTGCCAGCCCGGTTGAACTCAAGCTGCTCATCGGTCAGGTCGAAGCCGACCAGCACTTCGAAGTTCACGCCGGAAATCGTCTCGTCCGCACGCGGAATGACAATGTCGTTGAGCTCGACGCGCGTCGCATCGACAACGGAATCGCGGAAATCGGCATCCACGGCGAAGTGCTCCTTGGCCAGCACCGAGCCATTGCGCCGCGTGACGGCGACCCAATAGGTATAGTTGTGGCTGTCTGCGGTGCCCGCCGGGCCCTTGCCGAAGGCGAAGTCCAGCTTCAGGTCGGCGCGGATCGGGTCCGAGCCGGCATAGCGGCAGAACAGCTCCACCCCTGTGATCTCGCCGGTATAGGTGATGTTGCCGAAGGTCTCCCCGCCCTCCAGCTCGACCACCCGCGCGCTGTCATAGAGCGAGGCGGCCGGCGGGCACGGGCCGACATTCTGGCGCGAATCGAAGGCCTCTCCAACGCCGCCGATACAGCCGGTCAGAGCGAAACTGCCTGCGGCCATGGCGAGAATGGAAAATTGGCTGGGCCGGAATTTACTGGGCATGTCCGCATCAGTCCTTATACGCGCGGGCCGGGAAAGGCCTGGCCGGCAGGGGGTGTCACTCGGGCGCCTATCCAAGGCAGGTTCTGCCTCTTATATGCGATGCAAGCCAACTGCAAAGTGACCGCTGCAGGAGAACGCCTACATGGCTGAATTGAAACGCCCTCTCACGCTGCTGCTGGCAGCCCCGCGCGGCTTCTGCGCCGGGGTCGACCGGGCGATCCAGATTGTCGAGGAAGCGCTGGGGAAATGGGGCGCGCCGGTCTATGTGCGCCATGAGATCGTGCACAACCGGCATGTGGTGGAACGGCTGGAAGCATTGGGTGCGGTGTTTGTCGAAGAACTGGATGAATGCCCCACCGACCGGCCGGTGATCTTTTCCGCCCATGGCGTACCGAAATCGGTGCCAGCCGAGGCGGCCTTGCGCGAGATGATCTATGTCGATGCCACCTGCCCGCTGGTCTCCAAGGTACATGTGGAGGCCGAGCGCCACTACAAGGCAGGCCGCGAGATCGTGCTGATCGGCCATGCCGGGCATCCCGAAGTGGTCGGCACCATGGGCCAGCTGCCGGACGGTGTAATGACACTGGTCGAAACGGTGGAGGATGCCGAAGCCTTCCAGCCGCGCGATCCGGCCAATATCGCCTTCGTCACGCAGACGACGCTGTCGGTGGATGATACCGCCGAGATTGTCGACACGCTGCAGCGCCGCTTCCCGGAGATCTCCGCCCCGCACAAGGAAGACATCTGCTATGCCACCACCAACCGCCAGGAGGCGGTAAAGGCCATGGCGGGCGAGGCCGACCTGGTGCTGGTGATCGGCGCGGAGACCTCCTCGAACTCCAAGCGGCTGGTGGATGTCGCCAAGCGCGCGGGCGCCGGCGATGCCCGCCTGGTGGCGAGCGCGGAGGATGTCGTCTGGGCCTGGTTCGACGGCGTGGAAACGCTTGGCCTGACGGCTGGGGCCAGCGCGCCGGAAGACCTCGTCCAGGGCCTGATCCTCGCCTGCCGGGACCGCTTCGACGTGACGGTGAACGAAGTCACCGTCACCCGCGAGGATGTGGTGTTCAAGCTGCCACGGGTGCTGGCCTAGGGCATCACCAGCGCGCGCGATAGCCGCGCGAGTCGATATGCACGAAGGGTCCGTGGACGGCATTGGCGCGGTAGATGCCGATCCCGCCGGGGCGCCATTCCGCCTCGTCCAGCTCAGCCGCCAGTCCTTCGGCGAGGCGTGCCAGTTCCTGGGCGTCGGCAATGTCCACCCTGCCGTCGCCTGTGAGGTCGTCCATTCGGTCATCGCCATCCGCATCGATATAGACATCCGCCGCCCCACCGAAGAGATGGCGCGAGGAGGTGGTGTGGTTGCCGATGGAGGCATTGTACCAGGGCGTGCGAAAGCCGCTCATCACGGTGAGCGTATCCACCTCATGGCCCGCCGCGCGCACGCGGGCGAGCAGGTCCTCCAGCTTCATCAGCGTGGCCGGCGAGATCAGCACATAGGTCGGATCATGGCCGGGCTGTTGCTTGCAGAGGAACTGGCCGAGCTTGAAATGCGGGGTCACGCGCGTCTCGCGCAGCTCATCGGTGACATGGATGAAGCCCGCCGGCGCGGCATAGGCCGCAAGCCCCCGGAAGGGCGTCGGCGAATAGGCGCCGATACGGTAGCCGTTGAGGCTGTCGCTCTCGCCATTCTCCCAGGCCGTCAGCACGAAGATGTTCAGCACGCGGGTCTCGCCCGCGCGGTCGAGCGTCAGGCGGACAAGGCCCGGCACCTCCGGCGCGCGCCAGATCCAGCCATCTCCGGTTTCGGTCAGCGTGCCGGCCTCGGCAGACGCCTCGGCATCGACAGTGATGCGAACCGCCTCTCCCGGCATGGCCATGGTGGAAAGGATGGCGAGATCGGAACTCAGCCCGTCCAGTTCCATCGGGTAGCTGACGCGGCCTGCGCCGGCCTCGGCACTGGCCGGCGCGATGCCCGCCAGGCTCATCAGAATGATCAACAGCCCCGCCACCAGCCCACTTCGTGGGATCGTCATGCTCGTTATTGCACTCCAGCTTGCCTGCAGGAGCGTCCATCATGCATGCACCGATGCCGTCCGCCAGAGGCCGGGCGCAGCCGGCTGTCAGTCGAAGAAGGAGAGCACCGCAGCACCGACCAGGATCGCCACCACCCGGTGGCTCACATCCACCAGCCAGGCCCCGACCGAATGATAGACGCCATAGACGAACTCATAGGATGTCAGCGGCAGGGCAATCAGCAGAGCCAGCGGCAGGGCAAATCCGATGCCGGTCGACAGGCGCGAGATATTCGCGCGCTTCATCAGCCAGCCGATGCCGAAGGCCATGACCAGTTCGATCAGGAACCCGCCCGCCATCCAGGCCGGATTGGCAGCCTCCATGTCCTCCAGCACATAGCCGCGGCCTGCCATCCATGTGTCGCTGAACAGCATCCCGTACCAGACGAAGCCGACGAAGAACATTGCCAGGCCGGCGACGAAAACACCGACCAGGTTCACTCCTGAAACTCGGGGCATGTGATCCTCCCTGCCCTTGCGCAAAACTTTTATTTCATGTCTTGCCGGGAGGGAGACTGCGCACCCTAGGCGCCGGCTTCTGAAAGCTCCAGGGCGGCCTTGGGCGTCTGCTGGATCACAGCGACCACAGGCAGCCAGCAGGTCACAATCGTGCCGCCGGCAGGGTTTTCCTTGATGCCGACATTGCCGCCATGCAGGTCGATGAAGCGGTGCACCAGGGCAAGGCCGAGGCCCGCGCCACGCTGGTCGCCGGAGGTGAAGCTGTCAAAGCTGGCCGCGCGGGTTTCCGGCGTCATGCCCTTGCCGGTGTCGGTGACGGTGATGGTGGCCATCTCGCCGACACGCTGGGCCGAAACCACGACTTCCCCGCCGGGCTCGGTAAAGCGCAGGGCATTGGAAACGAGGTTGAACAGGACCTGGCGCAGGCGGTGCTCGTCGGCGCGGATATGGCCGAGATCGTCGCCCAGTTCGGCGCGCACATGCACCTGTGTGTCCTCGGCCTTGGTGACGACCATTTCCACACTGTCCTCAACCAGCTGGCCGAGCGAAACATCGACAAGGTCGAGATCCAGCCGGCCGGCTTCGATCATGGCGAGGTCGAGAATGTTCTCGATCAGCTTGGACAGGTGATCGGAGGCCTGCAGGATGGCCGAGACATAATCGGCCTGGCGGTCTGTCAGGTCGCCATGGCGCTGGCTCTGCAGGAATTCGGCATAGCCGAGAATGGTGGTGAGCGGGCTGCGCAACTGGTAGCTGACATTCTGCACAAACTCGGTCTTCAACCGGTCAGCGGCCTCGAAGGCCTCGGCGCGCTCGCGCAGAGCACCTTCCACACGGCGCGTGGCCGAGACATCCACCATGGCGATCAGCGTGTTGCCGTCCGGCAGCGGGTGGGTGAGATAGGTCAGGATCGAGCCATCAGAGCGCTTCATCTCGCCGGTCGTGGCCTGGCGCGCCTTGGCGCTGGGGTCAGTGATATGGCCGCGGATCTCGTCCCAGGTATTGGTGTCATGGAACAGCGGCAGGCACTCCTGCACGATCTGGCCATAGTCGGGATTGTTCTTCAGGCCGTCGGTCTCAAGCTTCCAGAGCTGGGCGAAGGCGTGGTTCCACAGCTTCAGCCGGCCATCGCTGCCGAACACGGCGCAGGCCTCGTGCAGGCTGTCGAGCGTGGCGGTCTGCGTCTTGATCATCGCATTGAAGCGCGTCTGCAGGTCCAGCTCGGTGGTGATGTCCTTGAACAGGAGCAAAAGACCACCCATCGGGTGGCGCTGGCGTGTTACGGAAAGGGTGGTCTTGTTCGGAAGGGACCAGATGTCCTCCTCCACCCCGTCAATATCGAGATAGTAGGAAAGCTCGTCGGCGCGCCAGGCGGCATAGTCGGTCCGCGCGGGCAGCTTGCGCTGTTCACGCAGCCGGTCGAGCAGCTGGCCATGGGTCGGGCTGTCGAGCAGGAAGGCCTCGTCCAGGTCCCACATCTCGGCAAAGGCACGATTGTAGAAGTTCAGCTTCCGGTCAGAGCCGAAGATCGCCACGCCGTCGGCGACATGGTTGAGCGTTTCGGCGTGGGCCTTTTCCAGCCGCGCCAGCTCCTCGCGGGCATCTTCCTGCGCGGAAACATCCAGCGCCATGGCCCCTGCTCCGCCGTTCAGCGGGAAGGTGAGCACGCGCATGGCGCGGCGTTCGCCATTAATGGCTATGTGGCGGGTCTCGTCGATCTCCGCGCCCTTCTCTATGGTGCGCTTGGTCTGGTCGGCCGACTGGGCGTCGAGGAAGAGCTGGCGTTCCAGCGCACGCTCCAGCGTGCCGGCTTCCACCGCCTCCAGATAGGCCGGGTTCGCCCAGAGCAGCTTGCCCACGCCTGACATACGCCAGGCCGGGAACGGCGCGCGGTCGAGCATGTCGACAAAGGCGTGCGGGTCCGACGCGATGATCCGGCGGGTTTCTTCCCAGCGCGTGATGCGCTTGCTGGTTGCCATGTGGCGCACCGTGGAATCAGTGATCCAGACAATGACATTGGCGCCGGCGGTACGGCCGTCGGCTTCCAGGAACTCCCGGTTCCGCCCGGAGATGGTCAGCGAGAATTGCGTGCCCTCTTCCATCAGCTCGCGCAGGGCGATGCGCAGCGTGGTGTCGCGGCCGGAGACATCGCGCGCCTCCAGGTCGGCAAGGCCTTCCAGGATAGCGACCGCCGGATCTGGCGAAATGGCATCGTCGGTATAGCGCAGCATGGCGGCGAAGGCGGCTTCGGAGCCCATCAGCTCGGGCGTGCCGAGGCCGTCCAGGTCGCTCGACAGGGCTTCGGCGTCCCAGACGAGAATCGCGCCCGGATGGGCCGAGAGAACAGATTTGCGCTGCTGGACTTCCGCTTCGAGTTGCGTGGAGCGATCGCGGAAGCGCTTGGCCGCGCCACGCGCGCCGTCCGAGACGCGCAGGGCCCACAGAAGCGATGCCAGCGCAAGAGCCGAAGCCCCCGCGGCCATGATGAATGGAACTTGATCGCCGGAAATCGCCATAATGCCTGTCTTCCTCGCGGGCGTCGATCTGAACCAGATCCTGACGCCAGAATCTACTGTAATGGTTAACCGATTGCGCGGATTGCGTTAAGCGGGCGTTAACAAGCTCGCCACTGCGATTAACCTTTCTGCAATGCTTCCTCCACTCGGGGACATGCGTTAACGTGATTTTCCACAGGCGCAAAGGAGTGGATCGATGGCGGGACTCAACCTTATGGATATGATCCTCAGCACCCAGGGCGGCGCTGCGAAACAGCAGATGGGACAACAGCTTGGACTGAGCGACGACCAGACCAGCGCAGCGCTCAAGGCGCTCCTGCCCGCCCTTTCTGCTGGCCTCAAGGCCAACACGTCAAAGCCCGGCGGGGTCGAGGCCCTTCTCGGCGCGCTGCAGACCGGTAACCATGCCCAGTATCTCGATCAGCCCGAGACCCTCTCGCAGCCACAGACCATCGCGGACGGCAATGCGATTCTCGGCCACCTGCTCGGTTCCAGGGATGTCTCCCGCTCGGTCGCCAGTGCTGCCTCGCAGAAGACCGGCATCGGCGAGGATGTGCTGAAAATGGCGCTGCCCATGGTGGCATCCATGGTGATGGGGTCGCTGTCCAAGCAGACCCAGGACAATGATATCGCCAGCCAGCTGATGGGCGTGCTCGGCGGCACGCAGCCCCAGCCCCCGCAGACCGGCAATCGCGGCGGCGGCCTGCTCGGCGGGCTACTCGGCGCGGCGCTCAGCGGCGGATCGCGCCAGCAGGCGGCTGCCCAGCCGCAACAGTCCGGAATGGCGGGCATGCTCGGCAACCTGCTCGACGCCGATGGTGACGGCTCGGCGGTCGACGACATATTCGACATGGTGATGAAACAGCGCGGCTAGGCCAGCGTGTCTGGGGTATAGTTGGAGTAGAGAGCACACGCGTGACGACATTCGAAGCTGATGACGATCATTCGTTGTTCCACTCCGGCACCTATGAAGGCGCCCTCAATCTGGCGCGCTCCTATATGCCCGGCGGCGAGCTGAGCCTGGACGAGCGCATCGAGATTGCTCTCACGCTTGCCGATGAACAGGCCGAGCGCGGATATTTCCAGCTGGCCGTGGACGTTCTGGAAGCGGCGCTGGAAGAGCTGACCCCAGCCGAACTCTGGCTCTCCCGCGCCGCCCTGACCGTGCGCCTGAACACCGTGAAGGTGCTCGACCGCCTCGCCTGGCTCAACATCAAGCTGGGTCAGGGCGGACGCGCCTTTTTGCGAGCGCAGCTGGCCCGCGATCTTTCCCAGGATCTCGACGGGGACAACTCCCAGGCCGATGACGACCGAATCGAGCTGATGCACCAGGCAGCCCAGCTTACCGGCCGTCAGGACCATTGGGACGAACTGCCCTCCATGCCGGAAACGCTGTCGGATACGGGCGGCTTCGAATCACTGCGCTCGCCAGGCGCGGCGCCGGGGCGGGTACGCAAATCGGTTACAGCGCCGGGCGCGCCCCGTTCGTCCGCCGCGACGCCGGCCTATCATGAGGTGCCGGTCTATTTCGCGACCAACCGCAACCGCACTGGCCGGGCCAACCCGTATGACTATTTCCGCGGCAAGCGTGCGCCCCTCAGCCTCGGCCGCGCCGAGGTCACCGTGCCGCGCGACCGGCAGACCGGCGATTTCAAGACCGCCTCTCGCGACAGCTGGAAAACCGCCGACAAGGCCAGGCTGATCACCATCGACACCATCGCCCTGTTCGACGATCACGAGATCTTCTGGTCGGACATGCGCCAGGACATCCAGGCTTCCAGGCGCAAGGAAGCCCTGATCTTCGTCCATGGCTACAACACCTCTTTTGCCGGCGCCGTGATGCGGGCCGGCCAGCTCAGCGTGGATCTCGATATCGACGGGGCCACCGTGCTCTATTCCTGGCCGTCCAAGGCCAGCCTGATGAGCTATGTGGTCGACCGCAACCAGGTCATCGACCCGTTTCTGGAAGAGCTGAAATCGCTGATCGTCCGCGTCGCGCTCGATACCGGCGCGCGGCGGGTCCACCTGCTGGCCCACTCCATGGGCGCCCAGTTCCTGCTCGATGCCCTGCTGCGGGTGAAGCTGGAAGACCGGGTGCGCGAGCTTGATCGGCCCATCGCCGATGAGGTGATCTTCGCCTCGCCGGATGTTGATGCGCAGAACTTTGTCGGCCAGATCCAGCGCGTGCGCGACCTGGCCGGCCGGGTCACGGTGTACAGCTCGCGCGAGGACCGCGCGCTGCAGGCCTCCGAGCTGTTGCAAGGCGCGGTGCGCGCCGGGCGGGCGCCGGAGATTGTCTGTACGTCCGGGGTCGACACCATCGACACCACCGAGGCCGAGCAGGACTTTGTCGGCCACAGCGACTATTCCCGGAGCGCAATCGACGATGTCCGTTCGCTGGTCTGGATCCCGGCACGGGTCTCGCCGGAAAAGCGCGCGGCGATTCTCAGCCCCGATGCGGCCGGCGCGTTCTGGCATTATAGCGGTGCGGCGGCGAAGACGGCCGGCCCGGCCTTCCGCAGAGCGCTGGAGATGGCGCGCCAGTTCGGGCTGGAAATGGCGCTGACCGAGTTGGAGATCAACGCCACCCGCCCGCGCACCGCCTCGGCCGGGCCGTCCCTCGGTGCGATCAAGAAGCAGATCGAGGCCCTGCTCGGGCGGGCGTGAAACTTCGGGCTTGCCTTTCCCGCAGAGGGATATTATCGTTTATCGATGAAAACTATCGATGATCTCGAACCCGGCGATGTGGTTTCCGTGCGATTTGCTGGTGTGCTGCGCCACTATGGCGTGGTGACCTTCGGCGGTCGCATCGTGTCGAACTCCCAGCGCCATGGCGGCGTGATTTCCCAGACGCTGATGGAATTCTCCGATGGCAAACCCGTGCGCAAGCACGGCCAGGCCGACCGGGATCTGGCCTATCTCTCCCATCACCGCGCCCATCGCCATCTCGGCGCGGACTATCACCTGACCGGCTCGAACTGCATCGACTATTCCCGCCGCGCCCAGGGCAAGCGCCCAACGCCCTGGCAGGTCGGCCGGGCGCTGCTGATGGCTGTCAGTGACATGCGCCGCCCCCGGCGGCGTTGACGCCTATTCGGCCGCGGCAAGATCTGCCGGCGCGCCGGCATCCAGGCGCCGGCCGTTACGGGTGAAGACCAGCGCGCCATCCTCCAGCGGGGCATGGCGGAACATCTTCTTGTCGCGACCATAGCTCTGCGGGTTGATCCAGGGCTCGCGGTCGCCCTGTTTCGGGAACTTGTGCATCACGCGCTGCATGTACCCGGCAGAGAAATCATCGATCCAGGCCCGCGCCGGCATGTTCTCTTCGCCCGGGCGCAGGTGCGGCACCACGGTATTGGCGCCCAGCTCGTCCATCCGGTTGAGCACGCGGCAGGCATATTCCGAGGTCAGGTCCGCGCGCAGGGTCCAGCTGGCATTGATATAGCCGAAGGTGGAGATGAGATTCGGCACGCCGGAATAGGCAAGGCCCTTGTATGTCCAGGTCTTGCTGAAATCGATCTGCTCGCCGTCCACGGAGAAGGTCGCCTCACCGAGGATGACCAGTTCGAGCCCGGTGGCGGTGATGATGATGTCAGCATCCACATGCTCGCCGGACTGGAGCTGGATCCCCGTCGCGTCGAAGCGCTCGATATGGTCAGTCACCACGCTGGCGCGGCCTTCGCGCAGGGCCTCGAACAGGTCCGAATTGGGCACCAGGCACAGGCGCTGGTCCCAGGGATTGTAGGTCGGCGTGAAATGGGTCTCGATATCGAAGTCCGGCCCGAGCTCCTCGCGCAGCATGCCGAGCAGGCGCTCCTTCACCTTTTCCGGATTCTTGCGGGTCTGCTCATACAGGAATTGCTGCATGGCGACATTCTTCATGCGCGTCAGGCCATAGGCCCATTTGTTCGGCAGGAACTTGCGCAGCGTGTTGGCGATACCGTCCTCGTCGGGCCGGGAGACCACATAGGTCGGCGAGCGCTGCAGCATGGTGACATGACCCGCCTTCTCCGCCATGGCCGGCACCAGCGTCATGGCCGTCGCGCCCGAGCCGATAATGACGACCTTCTTGCCGACATAGTCGAGGTCTTCCAGCCAGAATTGCGGGTGGATGATCTCGCCGGTGAAGTCCTCGCGGCCCTCGAAATCCGGCGTGTGAGCCTGGCGGTAGCTGTAATAGCCCGAGCACATCATCAGGAAGCCGCATGTTATCTTTTCGCTCGCGCCGGTCTCGGTGTTTTCCACCTCGACCTGCCAGGCGGCCGCCGCGCTGTTCCAGTCTGCCTTTGTAAGGCGGCTGTGAAATCGGATATGCTCGCGGATGCCATGCTCGTCGGCGGTCTCGTTGACATAGCTGCGGATCGAGGGGCCATCGGCAATGGATTTCGCCGCCGTCCAGGGTTTGAAGCTGTAACCCAGCGTGTGCATGTCGCTGTCGGAGCGGATGCCGGGATAACGGAAAATGTCCCAGGTCCCGCCGATCGCGCCGCGCGTTTCCAGGATCGCATAAGTCTTGCCGGGACATTCGCGCTGCAGGTGGACTGCCGCGCCGATGCCCGACAGGCCGGCGCCGACGATCAGCACGTCGAAATGTGGGGTCTCGGTTTGCATGGCCTTCAGTTTCCTCCGGGATGCGCGATCCTGACGTTCGCGTCATTTTTTCATGTTTTACCGTTTTTCCGGCCAATCGCCAATGCATGCCGCCGCGTGAGACAGACAGGCTTTGCTTCCCCGCCAAAGCCACCCTATGTCTTGAAGCAAGCACAGACACTGGGGAGTTCCTGATGAAACGCCTTCTTGCCGTCGCCCTGCCCGCATTGCTGCTCGCCGCTGCCTGTTCCGGCGAAGCCGATCAGGTGACGCCGGATATGCCGAGCGCGACGCCCACAGGCTTTGAACCAAGGCTCACCCTGGTGGCGGAGAATGTCGAGTTTCCCTGGGGCATGGCCGCCCTGCCCGATGGCAACATGCTGGTGACCGAACGCGAAGGCCGCCTGCGCATCCTGCGCGATGGCGTGCTGGATGCAGAACCTCTTGCCGGCCTGCCGGAGGATATCCTGGTCGAGCGCCAGGGCGGGCTGCTCGATGTCGAGCTGCACCCGGATTTCGCCAGCAACCGGCTAGTGTATCTCACCTATGCCCAGGGCACGGTGGAGAGCAATCACACGACCGTCGTGCGCGGGCGCCTGAACGACGGCGAGACCGCGCTGGAAGGCGTGGAGGAGATCTTTTCCTCGCAAGTGCCGGAGAAGGAAGGCGGGGTCCATTTCGGCTCGCGCATGGCTTTCCTGAATGACGGCTCGCTGATCGTCACCCTCGGCGACGGCTATCGCTGGATGGACAAGGCGCAGGATCTCACCAGCCATTTCGGCAAGATCATCCGCATCAGCGAGACCGGCGAGCCGATGCCGGACAATCCGTTCTACGACCAGGGCGGGCCGGCGCGCTATATCTGGTCCTATGGCCACCGCAATGTGCAGGGCCTCGTCTATGATCCAACGCGCGACATCCTCTATGCCCATGAGCACGGCCCCAAGGGCGGCGATGAGCTCAACATCATCCGCCCGGGCACGAATTATGGCTGGCCGGAGATCACCTATGGCGTGAACTATGATGGCTCGATCATCACCACCGAGAAAGAGGCCGAAGGCATGGCCCAGCCGGAGACCTACTGGGTGCCCTCCATCGCCCCGTCCGGCATGGTGCTCTATACCGGCGATGAATATCCCGGCTGGCAGGGCGATCTCCTGATCGGCGCCATGCAGGGCCCGGACGGGCGCAAGCTGGTACGCATCGATCTCGATGAAAACGGCCAGGTGCTCGGCCGCGAAGACCTCCTGGAAGACTTCCAGGAAGGCTTCCGCGAAGTCGCGGTCGGCACTGACGGCATGATCTATCTCGGCACCATCGATATCGACGGGAAGATCTATCGGCTGGATGTGGGGGAGTAGGCTACCACGGTTCAGAGAATTTCCATGACGGCTTCATCGCCGGACAGGACAGCATGGATCGACTGCGCATGCCGGGTCATCGCCGCAGCAATCTGTTGAGTGGTGACATTCCCAAGCCGCAGCCAAACCAGTCTGGGCGGCGCGCCATGTGCCTCTACCAGCACTCGCATATCGTCGTCCTTGGACAACAGGCTAAGGCCGTTCGCCTTTGCATAGGCCCATATTGCCGCGTCATCAGCGCGCTCCAGGCCGCAGGCCGTCACATGACGCCAGCCGGGAAACTCCCTCTCAAGCAAGCGCCCAAGACGCCATGAGAGGTTTTCGTCGATGAGAAAGTCAAGCCGCGCTATCTGCCAGACGACGTTCCCTGTCCGCCGCAAAAGCGAGCGCCGCACGAATGTCGGTGAGGTCAAGTTCGGGGAAATCAGCGACAATCTCTTCCGGCGTCATGCCGGCCGCAAGATATTCGAGAATATCATAGACCGTGATCCGCAAATTGCGGATGCAGGGTTTGCCGGAACGCTTGCCTGCCTCGAAGGTGATGATGTCATTCCAGTCCATGCCGCAAATATCAGGGCAAGCCGGTCGAAGGTCAATCTTGGCCAACTGGTCGCCCGAATAGCAGGTGACGACTGTGAACCGAAGGTCGCCCCTTAGCGCCGCGCCCTCAGGGCCGTGGCCAGTGTGCCGTCATCGAGATGGTCCAGTTCCCCGCCCACCGGCACACCGTGCGCCAGACGCGTGACTGTCACGCCGGCAGGCTCCAGCTGTTCGGCGATGTAGTGCGCGGTGGTCTGGCCATCCACGGTGGCGTTGAGGGCGAGGATGATCTCGGTGAACGGCCCACCGGTGACGCGGTCGACCAGTTTCGCGATGGAAAGATCGTCCGGCCCGACCCCGTCGAGTGCGGACAGCACGCCACCGAGCACGTGATAACGCCCGCGAAACGCCCCGGCGCGCTCCAGCGCCCAGAGATCGGGTACATCCTCGACGACGCAGAGCGTGGTCTCGTCGCGATTGGGCGCAGAGCACACCGCGCAGGGCTGGATGGTGTCGAAATTCCCGCAGACCTGGCACTGGGTGATCTTGGCCGCAGCCTCGCCGAGCGCCTCGGCCAGCGGCACGAGCAGGCCGTCCTTGCGCTTGAGCAGGTGCAGGGCCACGCGCCGCGCCGAGCGGGGGCCGAGCCCCGGCAGCTTGGCGATCAGCTCGATCATGCGAAGGATTTCAGGGCCGGCGACTCGTTCAGACATGGCGCCGACTCTCGCGTCCGTCCGCCAGAATGCAAGCGAATATGGCCGCGCCTCAGCCCGCCTCCACGCGCAAATGGGTGGGATAGTCCGGATTGTCGCGATACTTCCTCAGTTCGCTGCGGGCGATGGCGCGCAGGTGGACCTCGTCCGGCCCGTCTGCGAGGCGGAGCGTGCGGATATTCGCATAGGCCTTGGCAAGGCCGAAATCGGTCGTCACCCCGCCCCCGCCATGAGCCTGGATGGCATCGTCGATGATCTTCAGCGCCATGCGCGGGGCCGCGACCTTGATCATGGCGATCTCATCGCGCGCGCCCTTGTTGCCGACCGTGTCCATCATGTAGGCCGCCTTGAGCGTCAGCAGGCGCGTCATTTCCAGATCGATGCGCGCCTCGCCGAGGCGTTGCTCCCAGATGGAATGCTCGGCCAGTGACTTGCCGAAGGCTTGGCGCGAAAGCAGGCGCCGGGTCATCTTCTCCAGCGCCATTTCCGCCGCGCCGATGGTGCGCATGCAGTGGTGGATCCGCCCCGGCCCGAGCCGCCCCTGCGCGATCTCGAAGCCCCTGCCCTCGCCGAGGATCAGGTTTTCCGCCGGCACGCGGACATCCTCAAGCAGCACCTCGGCATGGCCATGGGGGGCATCGTCGAAGCCGAAGACCGGGAGCTGGCGCAGCACCGTGATGCCGGGCGTGTCCAGCGGCACCAGGATCTGGCTCTGCTGGAGATGGCGCGGTGCGTCGGGGGCGGTCTTGCCCATCACGATGGCGACCTTGCAGCGCGGATCGCCGACGCCCGAGGACCACCATTTGCGACCATTGATGACATACTCATCGCCGTCGCGGATGATCGAGGTCTCGATATTGGTCGCATCCGAGGACGCCACCAGCGGCTCGGTCATCAGGAAGGCCGAGCGGATTTCCCCGGCCAGCAGAGGCTTCAGCCATTTTTCCTTCTGCACCAGCGAGCCATAGCGGTGCAGCACTTCCATGTTGCCGGTGTCGGGCGCGGAGCAGTTGAACACCTCCGAGCCCCATTCCACCCGGCCCATCAGCTCCGAGAGCGGGGCGTATTCCAGATTGGAGAGGCCCGCGCCGTGGAACTCCGGCGTGTCATGCTCGGGATTGGGCGGCAGGAACAGGTTCCACAGCCCTTCGGCCTTCGCCTTGTCCTTGAGATCCTCAAGGATCGGGACAATGGTCCACCGGCTTTCGGCAGCGGCATGCTGGCGCTCATAAGTCTCCACATTGGGAAAGACATGCGCCTGCATGAAACCGTCGACGCGGTGGATATAGTCCTGCGTCTTAGAGCTGAAATCGAAATGCATGGCGAGGCTCCCGGGCTGTTTCCTGTCTCTCTTACGTGCGCGCAACGTGCCGCAAACGAGCGGACAGCACAGTTGGGGAAGATACGTATCGCGCAGGGTGAAGCCCAGAACGAAAACACCGGGCGAGACTGTATGTCCCGCCCGGCCAATGCTCATGATTGTGTTTCGCCTGTCTATTTCCGCCAGACTGCCGCCATGGCGGGATCTTCCTCCTCGCCGGTATATTTGCGGGTTTCCGCGCGACCAACCACCATATGGTGGACCTCGTCCGGGCCATCGGCCAGGCGCAGGGTGCGCTGGTTGGCATACATCCGCGCCAGCGGGGTCCATTGCGAGACGCCCGCCGCGCCGTGGATCTGGATCGCGTCATCAATGATGTTGCACACCCGCTCGGGCACCATGGCCTTGACCATGGAGATCCAGACGCGCGCCTCGGCATTGCCGAGCACATCCATCGCCTTGGCGGCCTTGAGCACCATCATGCGCATCGCCTCGATCTCAATGCGGGCGCGAGAGACCTTCTCGATATTGCCGCCGAGCTTGATGAGGTCGCGCCCGAAGGCCTGCCGGCCCATGCCGCGCACAACCATGAGATCGAGTGCACGCTCGGCCGCCCCGATCGAGCGCATGCAGTGGTGGATCCGGCCCGGCCCGAGGCGGAGCTGGGAAATCTCGAAGCCCCGGCCTTCACCCAGCAGCATGTTGTCCTTCGGCACGCGGACATTGTCGAAGGCGATGTGCATGTGGCCGTGCGGGGCGTCGTAATCGCCGAAGACCTGCATGCCGCCGAGGATCTTCACCCCGGGCGTGTCGACCGGCACCAGGATCTGGGACTGCTGCTTGTGCGGGGCGGCATCGGGGCTGGTCTTGACCATGGTGATCATGATCTTGCAGCGCGGGTCGCCGGCGCCGGAGATGTAGAATTTCTCGCCATTGATCACCCATTCATCCCCCTCCAGCACGGCGCGGGTGGAGACGTTCTTGGCGTCCGATGAGGGGATGCCCGGCTCTGTCATGGCAAAGGCCGAACGGATCCTGCCCTCCAGGAGCGGTTTCAGCCACTGTTCCTTCTGGGCCGGCGTGCCGACGCGTTCGAGCACTTCCATGTTTCCGGTATCGGGCGCGGAGCAGTTCATCGATTCCGAGGCCAGCGGGTTCTTGCCCAGCTCGGCCGCGATATAGGCATAGTCGAGATTCTTCAGGCCCTCGCCGGTTTCGGCATCGGGCAGGAAGAAATTCCACAGACCCTGCTTCTTGGCCTCGTCCTTGGCCTTTTCCAGCGTTTCGAGCTGGCCGGGCGCATAGGACCAGATATCGGTCTTGTCCTTGCCGAGAGCGTAGAACTCCTCCGACATCGGCTCCACCACCTCGGCGACGAAGCGTTTCACATGATCATAGAGCGGGTGCGCACCATCGGACATGCGAAGGTCGAACAGGTCGTCATTCAGCTCTCCGGGCCCTTGCGGTGTGTACGGCATTTCTTCCTCCAAATCGTATTTTCCCAGCAGTCCTGCGGGTAAAGCTACGCGCCGCTTCTGGCCTTGTAAAACGCATTCCAACCTGACTTTGGGTCAACCTGATACCGATTTCCGAATCGATCTAGGAGGGCGCGATGACCAGTCTCGCCGCTATCATAATCCTAGCTTTCAGTGCGGTGACGGCGTTCATTTCAGGCATTTTCGGCATGGCCGGCGGGATCATCCTGATGGGGGTGCTGATCGCCCTGCCCTCGGTCAGCGTGGCGCAGGCGATGATCATCCATGGCGCGATCCAGATGGTGGCCAATGGCTGGCGCGCCTTCCTCATCCGCGAGCATATCGACTGGCTTGCCATGCGCCGTTACACGCTCGGCGCGGCCATTGGCGTGGCCGCGCTCTTCGCCATTACCTGGCAGCCCGACAAACAGCAGGTCTATCTCGTGCTCGGCCTCGCCCCGCTTCTGGTCTGGCTGCCCAAGGAGCGCCTGCATCTGGACATCAAGAAGCGCAGCCATGCCATCGCAGCCGGCATCGGCGTTCAGGCGCTGAACACGATTGCCGGTGTGGCCGGCCCGCTGCTCGACCTTTTCTTTGTGCGTTCGGAAATGACCCGCAAGGAAATCGTCGCCACCAAGTCGGTGACCCAGATGCTCAGCCATATGGTGAAGATCGGCTTCTGGAGCGTGCCGGTGCTCACCGCCGAGGGCTGGGGCGCGATGCCGCCGGTCTGGTTCATCGCCGCCGCTGTGCCCATCGCCATGACCGGCACCTGGCTCGGCGGGCGCGTCCTTCACATCATGTCGGACGTGAACTTCAAGGCCTGGATGAAATGGCTGGTGACGGTGATTGGCGCTGTTATGTTGCTGAGGGCTGCGGGAGTGTATTGATGGAATTTGAGTGGGATAGATGGCTATGGTTCGAAAATCCCTGAGCGAAATCTCGGTCACATCCGACGACTGGAAACGTGCAATACAGGTGCAAGATGATGAAATCGACTTATCCGAAATTCCCGAAATGACGGAGAGCGATTTTCGTAGTGCCCAGTTCAAGGGCGCTTCAACTGAACCAAAGGGTTCCACTCAAGCCCAAGAGAAGCCCTCATCCTGAGCGGAGACGAAGGGCGAGGGCGGGCTCATTCTTGTTTGCTCCCCGCTTCACGTTGTTCCGCGATAGAGCGCGCTCAAGGCTGAGTTCCTGTCTGATCCCGTGTCGGCGCTTTGCGCCTCACATGGATTGCGCTCAGGGCTGAGTCCTGTCTGTCTCCGTATCGCTGCGCTCACATGAGACCGGCTCAGGGCTGCTGCCTGCCGTCCGTCTCACGCCCCATGGTTCGTCTCCGCTCACCATGAGGCTCCAATGCAACCGCCCTCTACCGCCCCTCCCGGCGCCAGGCGACCAGCAGGAAGATCATCAGCGCGGCAGCCGCGGCGATCCCCGGCAGGAGCGGCGTACTCGACGAGGCGCGCACCACATAGGCCCCGCGCTCGCGCAGGCCGAGCCAGTTCGAGCCCGCCGCGCTGCCCGAGCGCCCGACGCGGCGAATATCGGGCAACCGGTCGCCATCGGCGCCGATACGGAACACCCCGCCGCGCGTGGCATCGGCCACCGGCGTCATCACCTGTGTAGAAGATTGCAGGTCTGCATATTCCTTTGGATTGGCCGGCCCGTTCAGCGCCACCGCCTCCAGGCCACCGGCCTCGGCGCGGTAGAGCCCGAGCTGGTGGATCGGCGCGCTGGCTTCAAACAGGCCCGGCTCACGCGGAGTCCAGTCAAGGCTGAGAATCTCGCCTTCCGGCGTTTCCAGTGTCAGGTCCGGCGCGGAATCCGACAGGGTGCGCAGGCGCACATTCGCCGTGTCGCCATTGGCAATCAGCGAGAGCTGGCGCTCTTCCAGTTCCGGCTCCTTCATCATCCAGTGCACCATGCGCCGGATCAGTTCCGAAAACGGTCCGCCGCCCTCATAGCCGCGCGCCCAGAGCCAGATCTGGTCTGACAGGAGGAGGCCGACGCGGCCATCCCCGACCCGGTCGAGCACCAGAAGCGGGCCGCCGTCCGGCGTGGTCATCAGCACGTCGCCGGCCTTGGCCTGAGCGCCGATGGCGCGAATCCAGCCGCCCCATTCGCGGCCATCGAGCGGCGCGGTCACCGTATGGCGCCGGCCCTCATCGGTGAGCTGCGGCACGAAATGGCCGATATTCACCTCGCCATCGGGCACTGCCGGAAGGACGGCTGCCAGCGGCGTGCGCGCAAGGCTCGCCGGACTGGCAAAGGGCTCTCCGGCAGCGATGATCAGCGCCCCGCCCTCTTCGACATAACGCGCCATATTCGCCAGATAGGACTGGGTGATGACCCCGCGCCGCTCATACTGGTCGAAAATGATCAGGTTGAACTCACCCAACTTGCCCTCGAACAGTTCCTCGGTCGGGAACTGGATCAGGGCGAGTTCCTCTATCGGGGTGACATCGGTCTTCAAAGGCGGGCGCAGGATGGTGAAGTGGACAAGGTCCACCTGCGGATCGGACTTGAGCAGGTCGCGCCAGACCCGGCCGGCGGCATTCGGGCGCCCTGTGATCAGCAGGACGCGCAGCCGGTCGCGCACGCCTGAGAGGCTCGCAGCGGTGCGGTTGTTCGCCAGGGTCAGCTCCTCGCTGCCGGGCGGGGCCTCCAGCACGATGACATTTTCCCCGCGCCGTTCGATCTCCAGTTCCAGCGGCGTCTCGCGCCCGGCGATCAGGAAGACGGTGCGCTTCTCCCCGCCATTCACCGACACATCCACCGGGATCTCGCCACCGGACGGATCGTCGGCGCGGATGATGAACTCGGCCATCTCCCCGACAATGCCGAAGCTCGGCCCCTCGACGATTTCCACGCGCCGGTCGCCGCGCTCACCATCGCCAACGATCAGGCCGTGGATCGGGCCGAGATCGCCCGCCTCGCTGGGCGGGGTGGGCAGGTCGTGGATCTGGCCGTCAGTGACCAGGATCGCGCCGGCCACCCGGTCGCGCGAAACATCAGCCATCATGCCCTGCAGGGCGGTGTAGAGATTGGTGCCGTCGGCGGTAGGGTCGCTTTCCAGGATGCGCACTTCCAGGCTGGGGTCAGCGTTCAGCTGGGCACGCACGGCGTCATAGGCCCGCTCTGCTGCATCCTGGCGCGTACCGAAGGCCATGCTCTCGGACCGGTCGAGTATGACTGCGGCCACGGACGGCAGCGGATCGCGCTCTTCCTCCACGATGGAGGGGTTCGACAGCGCCGCCAGACCCAGCGCGATGGCCAGGAAACGCGACAAGGGCGCCTGCCCGCGATTGAACGCATAGACCAGCCAGACCAGCGCCATGATGGCGCAGATCACATAGAAGGCCGTCCAGCCGAGATACGGGTCGAATCCGAGCCGGGTGACATTGATCGCGGTTTCCATCAGGGCGGCCCCCCGTCCTGAAGGCTCGGCAGGGTATCGATGTCGATATCCTCCGTGCTCTCATCCTCGTCCTCGCCGAGGCGTTCGAGAAGCGCCGGAATGTGCACCTGATCGGACTTGTAGTTCCCGGTCAGCACATACATCACAAGGTTCACGCCGAACCGGTAAGCCATTTCACGCTGCTGGTCGCCGCCATCAACGGAATACATCGAACGGGCATTCTCATCGATCGCCCAGGCACCGACCCAGTCGGCATCGCCGATGAACAGGCGCGAGACGCCGTCGCCGGTGATGCGGCCCTCCTCGCCGGCGGTCTCGATCCAGAGCGGGCGGCGGTCATAGCGGCCCGGGAACCCATCGATCAGATAGAAGCTGCGGGTCAGCACATGCTCGTCCGGTACGGGGCCGAGCGGCGGGGCATCGAGCCCGGCGAGCAGGCCGGAAAGGTCTTCCAGCTCGTCGCCCTCGCCCGGCGCGCCGCCCTGGCGGGTATCGATCACCAGCGCGCCGCCGCCGAGCATATAGCGGTTCAGCGCGGCCACGGCGGTATCGCTGAGCGGGGCGGCATTGTCGGGCACCGAATAGTAGATGAGGGGGTAAAGCTCCAGCGCATCGCGCTCCGGATCCAAAGCATGCGGGCGCACCGGCTCGACCGAAGAGCGCAACCAGAGAATGCGCGAGAGGCCGATCAGCCCAGCCTCGGTGCGCCGGTCGAGTGCGGCATCGCCGGTCTGGATGTAACCGAGCCGCATGTTGATCGCCGCTGCCTCGGCCTTGCTGAGGTTCTCCTCGCCATGGGCACGCAGCATCTGCGCCTCGGCGGGCGGCTGGGGCGCGATCATGGCAATCGCGATCAGGATCGGCAGCGCGGCCGCCGCCTTGCGAAACTGCGGCATCCGGCCCGACAGCATCAGCGCCACGAGAAGATCGATGGCCAGGAGGCTCAGCGCGCCTGTCAGCAACAGGCCCGTCAGGTCCAGTCGCCGCGCCTCGGCATCGCCGAGCAGGCGCGTTCCCGCCGGCCAGGCGGAAATCTCAGAGAGCCGCGCCCCGGCAGCGGCATTGATCGCGCGCGTGCCGGACGGGCCGCGATAGAAGCCCGGCGGATGGGTCGGCCCCGGCTGGACCGTCGCAAACTCCTCGGCCACGAGCGGCTCGGCTGTGCTGCCCGGCGATTGCAGGCGGCCATAACCGTCGAGCACCAGCTGCGGCACGAAACTGCCCTCGCCATCCTCGGCCACCTCGCCGCGCCCGGCGGCGATGGCCCGGCGCAGCATCTGCGCATAGGTCGCCGAGAATGGCAGGTCCGACCAGTCCGGCCCGGCGGTGACGTGGAACAGGATCACCGTGCCCTGCCCGCGCCCGGCCGCCGTGACAACGGGCGACCCATCGGTCAGCCGCGCCCAGGTGTGCGACTGCAGGTCGGCAGCCGGCTGGGCCAGCACCTGCTGGCGCACCAGCGCATCGTCGGGCACCGGCAGCCCGGCAAAGGGCGAGTTTTCAGAGAAAGGCGCAATCGCCTGCGGATCGTCCCAGGCAAGCGCCCCGCCAAGGGCCCGCGAGGTGCGCCGCAGCGGCACGGGCAAGAGGGAGTCGTTCTGCGCAGCCAGACGCGGACCGGCAAAGCGGATCAGCGCGCCGCCCTCCTCAATCCACGTCACCAGGGGCTCCATCTCGGTCGCCGGCACGGTGCCGACATCAGTGAGAATGATGGCATCGGGCCTTTGCTGGATGAGATCGGCGAGGTCGCCCTCCAGCAGGGTCGCGAAGGGCTCCAGCGCGCGGCGGACATAGTGGATGTCGGACAAGAGCGGCTGGGCCGCCGCGCCGGTCGAGACGATGCCGACCCGGCGGGTACGATCCGCGCTGTCCCAGAGCCAGGTCGTGCCGGCGCCCTGCAGGCCGGCCACGGAAAAGCGCGAGACCCGCGAGAGCGCCCCGCCCGGCAGGTCGAAGCGCGCCGTGGTTTCGGTCTCTCCGGCCTCGAACAGCACATCTGCCGTGGCCAGCGCCGAGCCGTCCACCGTGTGGGCCGAGGCGGCGATTTCCAGCGGCTCGGCACCGTCCAGGCGGGCGAGAGTCAGGCTGACGCCGGTGCCATCGGAGGCCAGCGAGGTGAGCGCCAGCGCCCCGCGCGGCGGCGCGACATAGGCATCCAGCGGCGCGAGGCGGGCCAGCGCCTCGATGAAGGCGCCATCGGTGCCGTCGGTCAGGCCATGGGTGGCGTAGAAGATGCGCGAGGGCCTGAGGCCGGAGGCTTCCAGCCGCTCCAACGCATCGGCGCGGTCGACGGCCCAGCTCGCCGGCTCCAGCGTGTCGAGCGTGCGCTCGGCTTCCTGGCGCGAGCGGCGGCGGGCCGGATCGGTCAGCGGGCGCACACGCGGCGCGGTGAGCAGGAGGTGCACAGGGGTATCGCGGCCCGAGCCATCCACGACGGCCTCGGCAGCGTTGAGAATATCGCTCCAGCGCGCGGCAGACGCCCAGCCATCATCGACCACGACGAGCAGCGGCCCGGTCTCGGCCGTCTCTGCCGGGCCGGCGGGCGCATAGACCGGCTGGGCGAGGCCGACAATCGCCGCCACCGCCGCCAGAAGGCGCATCAGCAGGACCCACCAGGGCGTGCGGTCGGGGGTTTCCTCACGCGGGGTGACATCGTCGAGCAGGCGCAGGCTCGGCAGGTCCTCATTGCGCGGGGCCGGCGGGGTGGCGCGCAGCACGAACCAGATGATCGGAATCGCGATCAGCGCAGCAAGCGCCAATGGCGCGCCGAACACCACCGGGCCGAGGCTGAGCGGGCTCGTCACCTGTGCCAGAAGGCTCAAACCTTGCCTCCGAAGCTTTCCAGCGCCTTTTTCAGCGCGGCGGCACCGGCCAGCGAGACGGCATTGGTGTCATGTATGACAAGCCGCCAGCCGAGACGCTTGGCAAGGCCGTCGAGGGCCTCGCGATTGGCCTCAAATTTCTCGCGATAGGTCTCGCGCATGGACTGGGCACGGCCGAAAATCCGGGCGATGGCCTCGCCAGGACGGCGCAGGCGCACGCGGCCGCGGAAGGGAAACTCCACCTCCACTGGATCGGAGATCGCCAGCAGGATGCCTTCCCGGCAGGTCTCCGCCAGCGGCGCCAGGCGCTTTTCCCAGACTTCGGCGGGATCGTAGAAATCGCTCGCGACAATGGCGAAGGCCGAAGCGCGCGGCGGGGGCGGAAACTCGCCGGACTGGTCGGTGGCGAGGTCTTCAAGCAGCCGGTCCACGGCACGCTTGCCGAAGCTCGGCGTGCGGCCCGAGCCGAGCACGCCGATCCGGTCGCCATCGCGCGAAAGCAGGATGCCCAGCGCCAGCATCAGGACGCGCGCCTCATCTGCCTTGGTGCGCCGGTCGGTGCCGCCGCGCCAGTCGAAACCGGGATGCGGATCGCACCAGAAGAGGGCCGTGCGCGAGGTCTCCAGCTCGGTCTCGCGGACATAGAGATCGTCGCCGCGCGCCGAACGCCGCCAGTCGACACGCTGGGCATCGTCCTCCCTGGCATAGTGGCGGTATTGCCAGAAATGCTCGCCGGTCCCCGCCTTGCGCCGCCCCGCCGATCCCACATGCGGGGCCTCCGACGCCGTTGACTTGAAGGTCAGCGCCGGCAGCGAGGAGGCAATGATCTCCGCCTCGGAGCGAAGGGCGGCGAGGTCAGTCATTCCTCCGGCGCCTCCTGCGGGCAGGTGGTGGCGTAGTGCTCCATCAGGACGGGCGGCGGGGTCTGGGCGTTCATTTCCTCGCCCATGCGCGCCTGGAAGACGATGTCTTCCTCGATCGCACCGAGAATATCGCCCTCGCGCACATAGGTGTCGAAGTCCGGCTGGACGGCTTCTTCCGGCTGACTGTGCTCAAGCGAATCGATATAGGCGCCGACTTCCATCACCTGCTGGTTCATCGGCCCATTGCAGATCGGACCCGGCTCACCGGCCAGCTCGCAATTGCGCGTGACGACGGCGCGGAACCACAGCTCCATCATCTGGTGCGTCACCCGCCATTCCACCGTGCAGTCCGGCGCGGCGGCGCCCTCTTCCTGGGCAAGGGCGGGGGTTGCCAGAGTGAAGCATGCAAGAGCGCACGCCAGCCAAAGCCCGATTCGCCGCGGCTTGACCGCGGGGTCCAGCTCTGAACCAGGCCGCATTCTGTACGGCTTGAATTCGGCACGGCCTTCAGGCTTGCCCCATCCCTCGCCGCCTCTCCCGCCGCAAACGCGGGAGATGGGCCCCGCGGTCAAGCCGCGGGGAATCGTGAATGAGAGCAGTTTCATGAGCATCAGGCCGCCTTCCGTGCGAGGTCGTTGATCAGCGCCGTCAGCGTCGGCGCCTTTCCGGTGGGATCGTAGCGCATGGCCATGCGGTGGCCGAGCGCGGGTTCTGCCAGCGCCTCGATATCCTCAAGGCTCGGCGCGAGGCGCCCGCGCAACAGGGCGCGCGCCCGGGCGGCCAGCATCAGCGCCTGGCCGGCCCGCGGGCTTGGGCCCCAGTCAACCAGGCTCTTCACGCGCTCGTCGCTGGTCTGTTCCGGCCGCGCCTCGCGCACCAGTTTCAGGATCACGTCGAGCAGTTTCTCGCCGACCGGCATCTTGCGCACCAGCGCCTGCAGCGCGATCAGGCGCTGGGCATCGAGGGCGGGCTGGACCTCGTCTTCCTCGCCGCTGGTGGTGGAGACCAGGATCTGGCGCTCCACGTCGAGGTCGGGATAGGTCACGTCGATCTTGAGCAGGAACCGGTCGAGCTGGGCCTCGGGCAGCGG
>DHQO01000032.1:116324-118066 GCA_002408125.1 Hyphomonadaceae bacterium UBA5336
TAGGTGCCCTCCTGCTCGATCGGGTTTTGCGTCGCCAGCACATGGAAGGGCGCTGGCAGGTCGTGGCGCACGCCGGCCACGGTGACGAAGCGCTCCTGCATGGCCTGCAACAAGGCAGACTGCGTGCGCGGGCTGGCGCGGTTGATCTCGTCGGCCATCAGCAGCTGGGTGAAGATCGGCCCGCGAATGAAGCGGAAGCTGCGCTCGCCGCTGGCGGTTTCATCCAGCACCTCGGAACCGAGAATATCGGAGGGCATCAGATCGGGCGTGAACTGGATGCGCGCGCCATCAAGGCCCAGTGCGGTGGACATGGCGGTGACAAGCCGCGTCTTGGCCAGGCCCGGCGCGCCGATCAAGAGGGCATGCCCGCCGGCCAGCACGGCGCACAGCGCCAGCTCGACAACACGGTCCTGGCCGAACACGGCCTTGCCGATCTCAGCGCGCACATTTGCCAGCGCTTCGACGGCGGCTTCGGCTTCGGCAACGATTTCGGGGCTCTGGTCGGTCATGTGCGGCGTGGCATCCTTTTTCGTCTGCGCGGCCCCCTCGCGGGTGTTGTGATCCCCGCATCGGGCCTATGTTGCTGTTGAGGCTAGTGCAAGATTCAAAGCGAAACTATGGCGGAGATGCTCGTGAAAGCCAGTGCGAATACCATCCCGAGCCTGGAGCAGGTGCTGCGCGAAATCGTCCCGGATGCGGCAGAGGGCAGAAAATTGCCGCCCGTGCACCTGTGGAACCCCGAACATTGCGGCGATATCGGCATGGAAATCCGCGCCGATGGCAGCTGGTGGCATGACGGCACGCGGATCGGGCGGGAAAAGCTCGTGCGCCTGTTCTCCACCATCCTGCGCAAGGACGAGGACGGGGAGACCTATCTCGTCACGCCGCATGAAAAGGTCATCGTGCGGATCGAGGACGCGCCCTTCCTGGCGGTGCGCGTCGACCGGGTGGAGAAAGAGGGCTTCCCTGCCCTGCTCTTCACCACCAATCTCGGCGACGCGGTGGTGGCCGGCCCGGAGGCGCCGCTGCGCGTGGAGACCGATCCGGACACGCTTGAGCCCTCACCCTATGTGCTGATCCGCGGACGGCTGGAGGCCAAGCTCACCCGGCCGGTCTTTTACGAACTCGCCGGCTTTGCCCGGCCCGATCCGGATGCACCGGACAAGCTGGGCGTGTGGAGCATGGGCGAGTTCTTCGAAATCGGGCCGGCGGAGGCTTCATAGCCGGTCGCGAAGCGAATTCTTGGTCCGGGGGACCAAGAATAGGCGAAGAAGGCCACGGCAGTGGCTTCCCTGTCTGTCTCCGTATCGCTTCGCTCACATGAGACGGGCTCAGGGGTGAGTCCTTGTTTGATCCCCGCTTCACTGCGTTTTGCGATGGATCGAGCTCAAGGCTGCCTGCCCCCAGAGCCGCTGATCCCCGCGCAGGCGGGGATCCAGGGACTGCTGTCCCGGCCGGGAGAGGCAGGTGCGAGGCCGGCCCATGGACCCCCGCTTTCGCGGGGGATGCGGGAGGGAAGGCTTGCGCCTTTATTCCGACAACGGGCCCCCAGAGCCCGACTCCCCGTGGCTTGACCACGGGGCCCATCACCCACTCTTGCGGCCATGCCATATGGAGAAACAGATGCTCCGGCGGCGACACCCGGCTCCAGCGCCGCCATCTCTCCTGTCGCCCTGTCCAGAGCTGGACCCCGTGGTCAAGCCACGGGGAGTCGGCGCTCTTTATCCGACCCACTTGCCGCG
>DHQO01000022.1 GCA_002408125.1 Hyphomonadaceae bacterium UBA5336
AAATGTCGATTTTACCGCCGAACTCGCCTCAGCCGTCTCCATTCCGGTGATCGCCAGCGGCGGCGTGGCGAGCGTCGCGGACATCACTGCCCTGCGTGCGGCAGAGGCCGAGCGTCCCGTGGCCGGCTGCATTCTCGGGCGGGCGCTATATGATGGTGACATCGACCCGGCACTGGCCGTCGCGGCGGCGCGCGACTGATCGCCAGATTGGCCTATCCTGCTGTCTCTCTGCGGGAAATGGTTGATTTCGGCGGATCACCCTCTAGCGTCGAAACCGGTAGGGGCGGGGAGACCCGACGCGGTGTACGAGCTATTGGTCAACCTTGTCCACGCCTCGCTGAGAGTCGTGAGCGTCACATTGAACTGGCTGGTCGAGGCCATGGCCTGGACTGCCGCACGGATCGGCGCCGCCCTGTCGGAGGCCTATGCCAATGGCGTGCGCGGCTGGACCAAGCTGATCCTGCTCACCGCCGCGGGCGGCACGATAGCCGTTTCCGTCTTCGTCGCCTTCTGCCTGCCGCTCATCTCGCATGCCTATGACGACCGGGTGATGGATTTCTATTCCGGGCTAGACGAGCGCGCCCGCGCCATCGGTATCACCGACAGCGAGGGCCGGTTCATCGGCACCACAGACCGCATGGTCAATGGCGATGTTTTCGTCTCGCTGGAAGCGGTGTCGGTGGGCGGCAACCTGGTCTTTCCTGACCACCAGACGCTCTATGTCGACACCCCGCCGCGCCATTATATCGATTGCCTGTTCTGGCATGAGGACCGTCATGCTGGGGCCTGGTACCGCAACCCGGCTGGCGTGGATGTCATCTCCACTGCGAAGATCCCCTTCGACACGGTCAGCCGTTCGATCCGCCATGGTGGACCGGCCATCGGTTCGGGCGGTTCGACCTTGCCGATGCAGATCGCCCGCTCCATGCGCAAATGGGCCTCCGATGCTGATGAGAGCCCCCTCGACAAGATCGGGCGCAAACTGGTCGAGTGGCGTGACGCCCCGGTAATCCAGCGCCAGCGTGGCGGCCCGCGCGCGCAGGACTGGCAGCGCTGGGCCGCCATGCACATGCCGCATCTGGGCGCGACGCGGGCCAATGAGTTTCTCGGGGTCGAAGGCGCGGCGCTCACCCTGTTCGGCCAGCGCGCCGAGGATTTGAGCCCGGCGCGGCAATACCTGCTTGCGGCAGCGGTGAAATACCCGATCCCGGTCACCACAGCCGGCGATTCCCGACAGAGCCGGCGGGTCGAACGCGCGCGCATCTGTGCCGATATCCTGCTTGCTCACGACCCGGCGCTCTATGCCAGCGTCAATGCCGAACTGGACGAGCTCGCGGCCACGCGCCTCATCCCGCAGCCGGACGCCGATCTCTGGCCCCTGCTCGACACGGCACGCCACTATGCCTCCACGCCAGAGCGTTTGGGCGCGAACATTGCCGGGTCGGTGCGCACGGCGATTACCGCAGACCTGCAGGACCGGTTCGGCGGCTATTTCCGCCGCCATGTCGCCGAGGTCCGCACGACGGTGGATATCGTCGAGAACGCAGCCTTCTCCGAACGGGTGACCACCGCGCTCTCGGCGCTGGAAAATGCTGGCTCAGCCGGCATCGATATCCACAATTACAGCTTCTTTCCCGAAGGCCCGCTGGAGGGCATCGGCGCGCTGGTTGTGATCGCCAATGGCGATGGCGAAGTGATCCGCTTCTTCAACAACCGCTCCGAGAGCACGTTTTACGGCTCGCTCGCCCGGCGCACGCTGGAAGACGGCGTGATGACCGCCGGATATGATCCGGAACAGGAGCAGCGCGAGATCGCCTCCACTGGGAAGATCCTTGCGGCCCTCGCCATCGCCGAGACCGGCGCGGACGATGCCAATCGCGGCTATGACAATTCCTGCATTTCCCACCGGGCGGAATTTCGCCGGCGCTGTTATTGCGAGGATGGCTGGTGCGGGGATGATCGTCATTTCGTGCGTGCCGACCAGGTGTTCGGGGCTTCGCTGAATGCGCCGATCACGCGCCGGCTGATCCAGCTCGATATCGGCCCGCGCCTGCGCGAGCTGACCCGGCTCAACGGCTTGATCATTCCGCCCGCCCATGCCCGCAACGGGATCGAGCAGAATATCGTGCTCGGCCAGGTGGCGGCTCGCCCTCTGCGCGTGATGATGACGCCGGCGCTTGCGCTCGACTATGCCCTTGGCGGGACGGGCGACGATATCCCGGTGCCGTCGGTCATTTCCGCCTATCGGCTGGTGGATCCCGAGACTGGCGACACCCACTGGATCGACCGTAGCGATCCGGACCTCATTGCCGAAACCGGCATTGCCCCGCGCGTCTCCTTTGGTCTCAGCCAGAGCGAGACCGGCCAGGACTATCTCTCCACAGTGCTCTCGGCGCCGGCCTGCAACAGCGAAGGCACCCTGCACGGGCTCACCGAGTGGTGCCCGGGCAAGGGCCGGACCGAGGCGCTGGTGGTCAAGACTGGCACGAAAGGCCTGCCGAATCTGGGGGTGGGCGCGCCGGACAATTATGACTGGTGGGTGACCGGCGCGGTGGCTTTCCCGGGAGGGGAACGCTACTCCTTCCTCATTCTCGTCGGGTCCGGGGACCCCAACAAACTCTTTGCTTCGGAAGGTGCCGGCTCCCTTGCGCCGATTGTGGACCTGGCACTCGAAACAGCGCGGGCCGATCGCGATGCCCAGCGCCTGAAAAGGATTGCGGATGTCGGACAAGACTGATCAGGAAACTCCCGACCATGGCTGGTTTGGCCCCGGCGGCGTGCGCGGCACGCTGAACCGCCTGTTGCCCGAGCCGGAGCAGGTGCGGGCCGAATGGCCGGTCTATATCTTCCTCGTCCTGTCCTGGTTTTCCACCACGGCGGGCCTTGTCGGCCTGATCAAGGGCGAGCGCGAGGGCTGGTTCCTGAGCACATGGCTGATCATCGGCTTCCTCATCTTCGGCGCGACGCTGATGATGAAGCGTTTCCTGGACGCGATCTTCCTGTCGGACACCTGGCGCATGCGCGGCGTGGCGGTGATCGGCTATCTCTTCCTGATGGGCGTTTCGATCTTTTTCGGCTTCGCCTTCTACTGGGGACAGATCGAGGCGCGCCAGCAGACCTTCGGCGATGCCATCGAGGCGATCGAGGCCAATAGTGACGAGCTTAACCGCCGCAAGACCCAGCTTGAAGAGATCGATGCGGCTTATCAGACGCTCGCGGCCATCTCCGAGCAGAAATATGATGAGGAACTCAGTGTTGGGTTCACGTGCGAACGGACAAGCTTTGGCGGGCCGGGCGATGGTCCGCGCCGCGAGTTCCGGCGTCAGGAATGCACCCGCTTCAAGGGCTATGCCGCCCAGATCGGATCGCGGATCGCCCTGATTGAAACCGGCGACCGGGTGATTGTCGATCCGGCGATGACTCAGTGCGGCGTGAATGCCCCGCCGCCGCCGGCTCCGATTGTGGAGGCGCCCGATCCCGATCTCGACCTCACCGATCCGCAGGAAGCGGCGACCGACATCACCGAAATCCCGCCGGAGGAGCTGCCGACAACCGCCAGCCTGAACGCGCTCAACCAGGCGCTGATCCGCATCCGCGATCTGGAGGCCAGTACCGGTGGCAGCCGCGAGGACCGCGACCTGCGCCAGCGCGAGTTCGACCGCGTCAACGCCATGCTGCGCCAGTTCCGCAACCGCTTCACCACGCTGATCGACGGCCCGCTGGTGCGGGGGCGCATCCCGGATCTGCGCCTGGATGCGAGCGAATATGAAGACCAGTCCTTCACCCGTACGGGGCCGAGCTCCACCGGGGCGGTCAGCAGCTTCCGCTGCTATGATCCGGAATTCTCCCGCCGGCTGGACGATACCGCCGACACGCTGGAACGCCTCACCGCGTCGCCGATCCGCCTGCAGGATCTCGTCGCCAAGGACGGCGCCAAGGCAACGCGCGAGGCTTTCCGCCGCCTCTGGGGCACGCTGACCAGCGTCTTTGTGAGCGACCGGCGCTCAACCATCTCGCCCGAGCGCCGCGAAACCGAGCTGCGCGCCGAGATCCGCCGGGCCCTCGCCGAGGAAGCCGACGGCGCCAATAATGATGAGCTGCTACGCGAGCTGAACCAGCAGCTTGAGGATGTACTCTCCACCAAGGCAGAGTCGCGCGTCATGCGGGCCAATGACTATCCTCCGCTGCTGATCGCTTCGATTGTCGACCTGATGATCCTGCTGGCCACCGTGATGACGCCGCGCGTGCGCCGCAGTCTGTTCAGCCGGGCCAAGAGCCGGCAGGCCCTGTTTGCCGACCAGGACGTCATGTCGCCGATTCTGCGGGCCGACATGATCGCGAAGGCCAATGCCGGCGTGGCGAGCTACCGCCTGCATGACGAGTACAGCGTGATGATGAACGGGGAGCGGTTCATGGTGCTCTCGACCGAGCTTCCGCGTCGGGAGGACTTTGCCACCGAGGAAGAGTTCGAAGCGCGCCTGGCTGATGACAAGGCGATGCGCCTGATGGTCGAGGCCAATGCGCTGGAGGGCATCGGTCGTCGCCAGCGATTCGTCGCAGGGGCGAGCGCGGCCAGGATCCGCTCGCTTCTGCGGGCCAAGGGCAGCCAGCTCGCCAACCGGCACGGCAAGTATGAGCTCTGGTCGATGCCCAAGGCTTATTGGCGGGAACTGACCGATGATGCCATGGTGCAGGCCAGCCGGAAGGACGATCCGGAGCGCGGCGAGGGCGCGCCGGATGACGAGGGCAATTCCTAACGAACCGACGGGATCTCTTAACGGGCCATTTACCGGCTGGCGAAATAGTGACGCCAAGCTCGATGAGGTCCCCCATGGCTGTGAACCAGAATGTGTCGCGTCGCTCCAACCTGCTCGATGGCATTGCCAAGCTGTGCCATCTTGCCCGCGAGGGCGAGGCGATCCGCGGTGCGCGCGTCAGCCTGATCTGCCGCAACCCGCTCAGCCCGTCTGCCCAGACGGTCTGGTCGGTGCTCGCCCCGCTTCAGGAAGCCGGCGTGAATGTCTATGCCGTGTTCGCCAGTCTCGACCGCAAGCAGGGCGGCGAGCACGCGATTGAGCAATACTCCAATATCTTCGGCTCCGAAGCTGCCGAGGCGCATCTGCGCCTGCTCGACAGCCGCCTGACCCGCAAGGTGCACGAGCAGGTCATCGTCAGCGAGGCCGGTGTCTGGCTGGGCGATATTGTTGGCTCGGGCGCGGGTGCGGAAATCGCCGGGGGCCAGTATGTCGACTTTGCCGACGGCCTGCGCGGGGTTGACCATGCCGAGGCCGCCCGGCGCGGCTTTGCCGCAGCCTTCCGCACGGCGCGCACGCTTGAGAAATCCGGCCAGTGGTTCGCCACGGCCAGCTTGGGCCGCGCCCTCAGCGCCGCCAAGAACGCAGTTGTTCCCGAAGCCGCCTGAGGCTTCACTCCTCCCAGGGACGGAAAGCGGAGCCTTCCCCCGGGCTCCGCTTTCTTTTTGTCTGCTGGTGATGGGCGTGAGGTAAAGAAAAGGCCGCCCCGTTTCCGAGGCGGCCACGCTTGAGCGCAGGTCTCTTGTCTAGTTGCCGAGACCCTCGAAGGTCTTCGTGACGGAGATCTTGAAGGTCCGTCCGAAGGGATTGTGGGTGTAGGGATCGTAGTTCGTGTCGAAGTTCACAAACGGCGGATCCTCGTCGAAGACATTGACCACCGACAGGCCGAGATCGATCTGCCAGGGCAGTTCGACATTGTAGAAGAGGTCGAGCGTGGTCATGGAATCGATCCCGTCCGCGCCGAGGCTGGGATCGATGGCCAGGGTGGTCGGATTGATCGAGCCGCGCTCATCATCATAGCTGTCGGTATGGCGCACCACCGCGCGGAAATTGTGCGGACCGGCGGCCAGATTGGCAAAGAGGTTCGCTTTCCATTGCGGCAGCGAGCGGGAGAAGTTCGACCGGTTGAACTGGTCGACCCGATCACCGCCGGGATCAGAGTCCCTTCGATGAAGAAGTCGTCCACATCATACTCGATAATGTAGGTCAGTTCTCCGCCAAGTGAGAAATCCCCGCCGGCAATGGAGTTCTCCCAGAGGTTTTCCACGCGCAGATCTATGCCCGAGGTCTTGATGTCGGGACCGTTGACGATGTTGGTCGTCACACGGGCCAGATTGTCGCCTGGTGTGCTGGAAAATCCGAGCGCTGATCCGTCAAAGACGATCCTGTCGACAATCGGAGCAAGGTTGTCCGCGCTGGGATCACGCCCTTCAGCTGCTGCCGCAGCGACCTCCGCATTAATAGAGGCCAGAGCCGCATTCACGATCGAGGCCTGGTCTTCCACGATGATCGGATCGGAGAAGTCGAAATTATAGTAGTCGATCGAAGCATTGAAGCCGCCCACCTGGTAGAGCGCGCCGACATTGAAGCTGAACGCGCTTTCCGGCGAGAGGGACGGGTTGCCGAACTGGTCCACCGCCTTGAAGGCCGAGGCCGGGGCGACGAATTGCAGCGTGGTGACATTGCCTGAAAGCTGGTTCAGCGTCGGGCCCTTGAACGAGGTCTGGGCCGAGCCGCGGAACGAGAGCGCATCGGTGGCCTGCCACTTGGCCGCAACCTTCGGGTCGAAGGTCGAGCCGACATCGCCGCCATAATCCTCGTAGCGCATGGCCACCTGGACATCGAGGTCCTCAAACAGCGGGATCTGTAGCTCGCCGAAGGCAGCATAGATCGTCTGGTCGAGATCGGTAGGCGTGAAACCGGCGAGGAAGGAGTAGGGGCCTGTGCCGCCCGGTCCCGGGGTCACTTCGAGATTGGTCAGGTCGTTCGGCGTGAGGGTGTAGGTCTCCTGGCGAACCTGGACACCGGCCGCCCAGCCAACCGCACCACCGGCCGCCTGCACGCTGGATTCCCCCGACAGCACGCCGTCGAACACCAGGAGACTGGTCTCGGCGGAGGTGAACTGACCGTCGGTCAGCCAGTCGGCCAGCGTGACGGTGTTCTCAAGCCCCGGCACATAGGAGGGGTTGGCTTCCCCGGTGACCGCATTGGCCGGGATGGCGTTGGAGAAGGGATTGTACCATTCGCAGGCGCCCTGGCCGGCGACCAGCGTACCGGCATAGCCGGCCGCGAAAGGCTGGGTGCCAGTTGCTGGGTCGTTGCCGGTGACCGGATCGGTACACACGCCATATCCGTTCAGCGCGGCGGTGAAGCCGAGAATGTAGGTGTCATTGGTGTTGCGGTCGGCCTGGGCCTCGGAATAGCCGAGGCTGGTCGACCAGTTTATGCCATTGGAGAAGCTGCCATCCAGCTCGCCGGCAAGACGCAGGGTCTCGTGGGTGCGGAAGCCTTCCTGCGCGCCGCCGGTGCCCGGATAGCCGCCAAAGCCGAAGCTGCGGCCAATGAACAGCGCGGCAATCGTGCCGGCCGGGAAGTCGCCCGGATTGTCCGCCATGTATTGCTGGAAGCCGGGATTGCTGGCGGGCACCACCTGGGTCGCCAGTTCCTGCGGGGGATAGGAGGGCGAGGTTTTCCAGGACGGCACATCAGTCTTGCCGTAGAGCGCCTCGATATGCAGCCCGATGCCATTGGCGAAGTCGCGATTGTATTCGGTGAAGATCTGGAAGCGCTCTTCTTCTTCCACCAGATTGTCGAACTGGGTGAAGTTGAAGAAGCACTGATCGTTGACCGGGTTCACGATGCCGCCGACCTGGGTACAGCCCGCTTCGCGGTTCAGTGCGCCGATCGGTCCGATAATCGGCGCGCCGGTATCGGGATTGATGCCTGTCACTCCCAGCGCGACATAGCGGCCCGGATTGGACAATGAGGAATACCCACCGACAGGGGCATCGGTGATGCTCTGCACGCCCCAGTCCTTCTCGATCAGGCCGACCTCGCTGCGGAACTGGTAGCCGCCGGAAATGATCCAGTTCCAATTGTCGCCCTGGAGGCCGTAGGCGGCCGAGACGTCATAGTCGCCGTCGGAGCCATCGAATTGCTGGAAGCTGCTGGAGAGTTCCAGGCCGTCGAGATCGTCGCGGGTGATGAAGTTCACGACCCCGGCAATCGCATCGGAGCCATAGAGCGCGGCCGCGCCATCCTTGAGCACCTCGATCCGGCCGATGGCGGCAGCCGGGATCATGTTGGTATCGACGAAGAGCTGGGCCTGCTCGCCCACCGAATAGGGCGAGAAGGTCTGGCGCTTGCCGTTGAGCAGGACCAGCGTCCGGCCCGGGCCAAGTCCGCGCAGGTTGACGTTCGAGGTGCCTTCCAGGCCGTTCGAGGCGAACTGGTTGGTCTGGCCGTCCACGCCGGTCGACACGCCGAGATTGCGGATCAGCTCGGTCATGCTCGGCGAGCCTTCCAGCTTCAGCTCCCCGGCGGTGAGCACATCCACTGGCAGCGCGGCATCTTCCGGTGTGCCGGCGATGAAAGACCCGGTGACGACCACCGTGGCCTGACGCGACTCGGCGTCCTCCTCCTGCGCCACAGCCGTTCCAGCGGCCAATGCGGCCGCCGACATTGAATACACCAATAGTGTCTTGAGACTCATGTTTTACTCCTCCCGAAAACGGCCGCTTCATGCAGCACTGATTTCAGAGAAGAGTAGTTCAAACAGGGAGATTTCAAACGCAGCTTCTATTGTGCAGCGCCGAAACATCCAAAAATTGCATAGGTGTGTTGCATATTTGCAATTCTTTCCCTGGCGGCAACCAGATTGCTCTCAGGGGCGCTGGGGGCTCGCAGGCTGTCAAAGCCGTGACATAGTGATCTGATGACCCGACCCCCGATCCTCGACATTGCCGGCCTGATCGGCGACCCGGTTGCCCCGGCCGACTTTCCCGAAACCATCTTGCGGTATCGCAACCAGCGCTGGGCGCGGCAGGTTGGGCTTGGCGCCCTCGACAACCAGAGCTGGATTTCCCATTTCGCCCGGTTTGAGCCGCTGCCCGGAAATCTCCCGGAACCGCTCGCCCTGCGCTATCACGGCCACCAGTTCGGCACCTACAATCCCCAGCTCGGCGACGGGCGCGGCTTTCTCTTCGCCCAGCTCGAAGGCCCGGATGGTCGGGTGCTCGACCTCGGCACCAAAGGCTCTGGACAGACGCCATATTCGCGCCAGGGCGATGGACGCCTGACCCTGAAGGGCGCGGTGCGTGAAGTGCTCGCCAGTGCCTATCTGGAAGCGCTCGGCGTTTCGACCTCAAAGACCTTCTCGGTCATCGAGACCGGTGAACAGCTCCATCGCGGCGACGAACCGAGCCCGACCCGCAGCGCGGTTCTGGTGCGCCTGCTCTACAGCCATATCCGGTTCGGCAGTTTCCAGCGCCTGGCATGGCTGGAGAATAAGGCCGGCCTGCAGCAACTGGTGGAGCACTGCGTGGCGACATACCACCCCAGCGCCCGGCGCGAGAGTATGGAGGAGATGACGGCGGCCTTTCTGACCGAGGTGTCGGAAGCCACCGCCCGCATGGTGGCCCAGTGGATGGCGGCCGGCTTTGTCCATGGCGTCATGAACACCGACAATTTCAACATCACCGGCGAGAGTTTCGATTTCGGGCCCTACCGGTTTCTCCCGGTCAGCGACCCGAATTTCACCGCTGCCTATTTCGACCAGACCGGGCTTTACCGGTTCGGGCGCCAGCCGACCCAGGCGGCCTGGGCACTACAGCAGCTTGCCAGCGCGCTCCTGCCGCTGGCTTCGGTGGACGCGCTGACGGCGGCGCTGGCGAGTTTCCAGGAGGTCTACCAGACCGCCTTTGCCCGCCAGACCCTGTTCCTGCTCGGCCTGAAGGACGGCCCGGACCTGGCCGGGGACCTCACTTTCCTGCAGACCTTCTATGGCTGGATGACCGCCAGCGGGGCGAACTGGGCGCAAACCTTCTTTGACTGGTTCGGCGGGGAGCCAAGCGAAGCCAGAGCGGCCGCCAGCCCGCAGGCCGAACTCTATGCCAGCGCCGATTTCGCCACCGTGCGCGAGACCTTGCTGGCCCATGAGCCCGATCGCGCCGAGCGCCTGGAACATGCCTATTTCCAGGCTGCCAGCCCCGTCAGTCTGGTGATCGATGAGATCGAATCCCTGTGGGAGCCCATCGCGGATGACGACAATTGGGATCAATTCTCAAAAAAACTCGCGGAAATTGAAGGGTTCGGTCATGCAATAAGGACAATTGCGGATGTTCCCGAATAGTTTTGCGCTCCTATCTAGAACAAAAGATCGGGAGATATAGATGAGCCAGTTTCCAACCTCCTTCCGCCACATCCATCTCGAATTGGCGCGCGAGGCCGGACATCCGGAGGGCGATGCCGGACATGGCTATGACATTGTCGCGCCGCTCGCCGCCGACGGACGTCTGGATGCGGATGAATGGAAGGGTCACCGTGAGAAATGCCGGGTGCGCCGGTTCCGCCCGCATGAGGATGACGAGATCGGCACACTGTTGCACGGCCCGGGCGGGCGCTGGTTCATTTCCTATGTCGATGGCGAGCCTGCCGAGAGCGGATATCGCTTTGAGGATGAACACTTTGTGCCCGGCGAGTATGTCTCGATTCGCGAAGATGATGGCGAGGTGCATACCTTTCGGGTCATGCAGGTGCGTGCACTAGACTGAAAGTGATTCGCTGTAGGCGTGCGAAACAGAATTGCTCAATTCTGGTCTTTGCCCCGCACACATTGCCGTCAATTCATGCTCGTCAATGCATCGGTGATGTAAAAAAGCAGTGAAACACGCAATTCCGCGCTTGCGCGACCGGCTGGTGCTTTCATCATAGCCGAACGGGGTCGAGCGCGCTCTGGTTAATGGCGAGGAGGAATTTTCAAGGCGCTACGGGGGCACAACTTAGAGGACTATGTCCAATGGACGTGTTTGCACGCTTTGCCGAAACGTACAGTCGGTCTCAGACTGAAGAACTTACCCTGCAAGACTATCTGCTTGGCTGCCGGGATGATGCTTCATTCCGGGCAACTGCGGCCGAGCGTATGATCGCCGCCATCGGCGAACCTGAACTGATCGATACTTCAAAGGACAGCCGGCTCGGCCGGATTTTCCTGAACCGCACCATCAAACGCTATCCTGCCTTCGCCGAAATGTATGGCATGGAAGAGACGATCGAACGGATCGTCGGCTTCTTCCGTCACGCGGCGCAGGGCCTGGAAGAGCGCAAGCAGATCCTTTACCTGCTCGGGCCGGTGGGCGGCGGCAAATCCACCCTGGCGGAAAAACTCAAACTGCTCATGGAGCAAGAGCCGATCTATGTGCTCAAGGCCGGTGATGAGATCAGCCCAGTTTTTGAATCCCCGCTTGGCATGTTTGATGTCGATCGGATGGGTGATGTGCTTGAGGACAAGTATAATGTGCCTCGGCGCCTCCTGCGCAGCCCGGCCAGCCCCTGGGCGGTCAAGCGGCTGGACGATTTCGAGGGCGACATCTCGAAATTCTCGGTGGTGAAGCTCTATCCCTCGCGCCTGCGCCAGGTCGGCATCGCCAAGACAGAGCCGGGCGACGAGAACAACCAGGACGTCTCCGCCCTGGTCGGCAAGCTCGATATCCGCAAGCTGGAACACCTGTCGCAGAACGATCCGGATGCCTACAGCTTCTCTGGCGGGCTCAACCGTACCACGCAGGGACTCCTGGAGTTCGTGGAGATGTTCAAGGCACCGATCAAGGTGCTCCACCCGCTGCTGACCGCGACCCAGGAAGGGTCCTATGTCGGCACCGAGAATATCGGCGCGATTCCCTATAACGGCATTATCCTGGCCCACTCCAATGAAAGCGAGTGGCGCCAGTTCAAGAACAACCGGAACAATGAGGCCTTCCTCGACCGGATTTCCGTGGTGAAGGTGCCCTACTGCCTGCGCGCCACTGAAGAGGCCGAGATCTATGACAAACTGCTGGAGCAGTCGGAGCTTTCCGAAGCCCCATGCGCTCCGCAGACGCTCGAAATCATGGCACGGTTCTCGGTACTCACGCGCCTGCGCGAGCACGAGAATTCCAATCTCTATTCCAAGATGCGCGTCTATGACGGGGAGTTCCTGAAGGACACCGATCCGCGCGCCAAGAGCATGCAGGAATACCGCGACGAGGCCGGCCCGGATGAGGGCATGGAGGGCGTCTCCACGCGCTTTGCCTACAAGGTGCTCTCGGAAGTGTTCAACCACGACACCGATGAGGTCGCCGCCGACCCTGTGCACCTGTTCTATGTGCTCGATCGCGCCATCCGGCGGGAACAGTACCCGGACGAGACCGAGGAAGCCTATCTCGATCACATCAAGACAGAGCTGACCCCGCGCTATGTCGAGTTCATCGGCTATGAGATCCAGAAGGCCTATCTGGAGAGCTATACCGATTACGGCCAGAACCTCTTTGACCGTTATATCGCCTATGCCGATGCCTGGATCGAGGACCAGGATTACAAGGACCCCGATACCGGGCAGATGTTCGACCGCGACGTGCTGGAATCGGAGCTTGAGAAACTCGAACGCCCCGCCGGCGTTTCAAACCCGAAGGACTTCCGCAACGAGGTCGTGAAGTTCGTGCTGCGCGCACGGGCGGAAAACGAGGGCAAGAATCCCGACTGGCGGGAATACGAGAAACTGCGCCGCGTCATCGAGAAGCGTATGTTCGGCCAGGTCGAGGACCTGCTCCCGGTCATCAGCTTCGGCGCCAAGCGGGACAAGGATTCCGATGCCAAGCACCACGAGTTCGTGAAACGTATGACCGAACGTGGTTATACTGAGCGCCAGGTCCGCCGGCTGGTGGAGTGGTATATGCGCGTCAACAAGGCGGGGTAGGAGAATGCCCCGCACAAGGGCTGGGGGGCCCTAAACCCGGAGACCCAATGAAGAATTTCATCGACCGCCGCCTCAATCCCAAGGACAAGAGCCTTGGCAACCGGCGGCGGTTCCTGCGCCGGGTGCGCGGGCAGGTGAAAGCCTCTGTCGACGATGCCATCCGCAACCGGAAAATCGCGGATGTTGATCGCGGCGACAAGGTCGGCGTGCCGGCGGACGGCATCCGGGAACCGCGTTTTCGCTATGAGCCGGGCTCGGGCCGGGTCGAGCGCGTGCTGCCGGGCAACAAGCAGTTCGGTGTCGGCGACCGCATCCGCAAACCCCCTCAACAGGGCGGCGGAGGGGCCGGCAAGCAGGGCTCAAACGATGGCGAGGGCGAGGACGAGTTCGCCTTCGTGCTCTCGCGCGAGGAATTTCTCGACATCTTCTTCGAGGATCTCGAACTGCCCGACCTTATCAAGCACACGATGAAGGAGATGAAGACCTTCAAGCCGCGCCGGGCCGGCTATTCGGTCACCGGCTCGCCGTCGAATCTGGCCGTCACCAACACGATGAAGAATGCCATGGGCCGCCGCATCGCCCTGCGCCGGCCGAGCAATGCCGAGGTTGCTGCGCTGAAGGAAGAGCTGTTCAAGCTTGAGAAGAAATCGGAACCCTCCGCAGCCGACCGCAAGCGCATGAAGGCGCTGCGCGAGGAGATAGAGGAGAAGAACCGCCGGCGCGCGGCGATCCCCTATATCGACCCGCTCGATGTGCGCTTCAAAATGTTCGACAAGGAGCCCCAGCCCAACGCCAACGCCGTCATGTTCTGCCTGATGGATGTGTCGGCCTCGATGGGCGAGCGCGAGAAGGATCTCGCCAAGCGCTTCTTCGTGCTGCTGCACCTGTTCCTGACACGCCGTTATGACAAGATCGAGCTGGTCTTCATCCGCCATACCCACAATGCCCAGGAGGTAGACGAGGACACCTTCTTCCATTCGCGCGAGACCGGCGGCACGGTCGTCTCCACCGCACTGGAGGAGATGCGCAAGATCATTGATGCCCGCTATCCGGCCAGCGACTGGAACATCTATGCCGCCCAGGCCTCGGATGGCGACAATTTCCCCGGCGACAGCGACCGGTGCCTTGCCTTCATGCGCGAGGCGATCATGCCGTTGGTGCAGTATTTCGCTTATATCGAGATCATCGACGAGGCCGAGGCTGAGTTCCTCCTGTCGGACGAGACCGGCGTGGAACTGTGGACCACCTACAAGAAACTCACCGCCGACTGGGGGAACTTTGCCATGAAGCGCATTTCGCGCCCGGCCGACATCTATCCGGTGTTCCGGGAGCTGTTTGCGCGCAATGCACGGGAGAGCGCCCATGCCTGACGCCACCCAGACCAAAAAATCCCCAGCCAAGCGCAAGCCGCGCAAGGCCGCGCCGAAAAAACCCGCCTATCTGTTCGAAGGTCCCGATTGGAGCTTCGACACCATGAACCGGACTTATGCCGCAATCGAGGAGATCGCGCTCAAGGAACTCGGCCTCGATATCTATCCCAACCAGATCGAGATCATTTCCTCAGAACAGATGCTCGATGCTTATGCCTCCACCGGTATGCCGCTGATGTATGGCCACTGGAGCTTCGGCAAGAGCTTCCTCAGCGAGGAGCGGCTCTATCGCAAGGGGCTTCGGGGTCTGGCCTATGAGATCATCATCAACTCCAGCCCGTGTATCTCCTACAATATGGAAGACAACACCATGGCGACGCAGACGCTCGTCATGGCCCATGCTGCTTTCGGGCATAATCACTTCTTCAAGAACAACCACCTGTTCCGCATGTGGACGGACGCCGAAGGCATCCTCGACTATCTCGAATATGCCCGCACCTTCATCGCCGACTGCGAGGAACGCTATGGCGAGCGCGAGGTCGAGCGGATCCTGGATGCGGCCCATGCCCTGATGCCCAATGGCGTGTTCCGCTATGAGCGCCCGGCCCGGCCGACCCTGCGCGAGGAGCGCCTGCGCCATCGCGAACGCCTGGCACAGGAAGAGGCCGAGGTGAACTATCTCTGGGAACGTCTGCAGGCCAAGCAGCGCCGCAAGGGGGCCGGCCGGCGCCCGGTCGAACAGGTCGATCCGCGCAGCCAGATCCAGATGCCGGAAGAAAACGTGCTCTTCTTCCTGGAACAGTATTCCCCGATCCTGGCCAACTGGCAGCGCGAGATCCTGCGGATCACGCGCCATATCGCGCAGTATTTCTATCCCCAGCGCCAGACCAAGGTGATGAATGAGGGCTGCGCCACCTTCTGCCACTACTACATCGTCAACCGGCTGCACGAGAAAGGCCTGATCACGGATGGCGCGCTGTTCGAGATTCTGCACCAGCATACCGGGGTGATCACCCAGCCCGATTTCGACGACCCGCGCTTTTCCGGCATCAACCCCTATGCGCTCGGCTTTGCCATGATGAGCGATATCAAGCGCATGGCGCTGGAGCCGACCGAGGAAGACCGGGAATATTTTCCACGCATTGCCGGGGCCGGGAACTGGCAGGACATTCTGAAGAATGTCTGGGCCAATTACCGCGATGAGAGCTTCATCCAGCAATTCCTCAGCCCGAAAGTGGTGCGCGACTTCCACATGTTCTCACTGCAGGGCGAAGAGCGCTCGCGTTATTACACGGTGAACGGGATCCATGACGATCGCGGCTTCCGCACCATCCGCAACACGCTGGCGCGCAACCATGACCTGTCGGTGATAGAACCCGATATTCAGGTGGTGGATGTGGACTTCCTCGGCGACCGTTCCCTGTTCCTGGAGTGCCACATGTCTGACGGCGCGCGCCTTGCCACGCGCGACCGGGACAGCGTCCTGCGCCATGTCGAAACCCTGTGGGGCTTCGATGTCGAGCTTGACGAAATCGGCGCATCGCCCGGCACTGGCGCTGATGTGAGCTAATACTTACCAATTACGCGGTTATACTGCTGTTTTAATTCGAAAATCTGCATGCGCAGACAGCATCGTTAACATGTTGGTCGTATTTCAATGTTTTAGCTCGGCATTGTTCCACTGCCAGCTTCCGGAATCGTCCCTTGTCATTCTTGAAGAAACTCATCGGCCGCTCCTCAGAGCCTGAAGCGGAAGTCGACAACGAGCCGGTCGACTATCGCCGTGCGCGCCGCGATGGCACCTACAAGGTTGTCACGGTGACCTATCCCACCGGATATGTGCGCAAGGGTGTGGCCGTCGATATTTCCGACACGGGTGTTCGCGTGCGCTTTTTCCAGCGCGGGGAGTTGCCGTCGCGTGTGGAACTGAAGATCGATGGCCAGTCCGGCAAGCGGACGGCAGACGTGGTCTGGCAGGAAACCCATGATGCGGGCTTCAAGTTTGTCGGCTAGGCGCGCACGGCGTATCGCTGGCGATGGTGCGCGCATCGAAGCCTTCCTTGAAATGATCAGCGCCGAGCGGGGTGCAGCCGCCAACACGCTCGAGGCCTATGGCCGCGATCTCACGGACGCATCGGAGTTCCTTGCCGGCGGGCTGGTCTCCGCCTCGGGCAATGACCTGCGCGGCTATATTCAGGATCTCGCCCGCCGCGGCATGGCGGCCTCGACCATCGCCCGCAAGCGTTCGGCGCTGCGCCGTTTCTTCCGCTTCCAGTTCCAGGAGGGCTGCCGCGCCGACGATCCGACCTCCCAGCTAGACGCCCCCAAGTCCCGCCGCGCTGTGCCCGATGTGCTCACGCGCGAGGATATGGCGCGGGTGATCGTGGCCTGCGGCGAGGATCGCCGGCTCGTCTGCCTTGTCGAGCTGCTTTACGGCGCGGGCCTGCGCGCCAGCGAATTGGTCTCCCTGCCGGTCAGCGCCCTGCCGCGCCGGCGTGGTGGGCGCTGGGAAACCCGGGCCATCACGGTGCGCGGCAAGGGCGGCAAGGACCGGCTCTGCCCGCTGGGGCCTCCGGCGCTGGAGGCGATCTCTGCCTGGCTGGATGTACGCGAAGAGCACCTGCCAAAGGGCGAGGCGCCGGCACGGCGCGCTGCGCCCTATCTCTTTCCCTCACGCGGGGCGGCCGGGCATCTCACCCGCCGGCGCCTCGGCCAGATGCTCGACGATCTGGCGCTGAACGCGGGGCTTTCGCCTGAGCGCCTTTACCCCCACGCCCTGCGCCATGCCTATGCCACGCATCTCTTGCAGGGCGGGGCAGACCTGCGCAGCGTGCAGACCCTGCTGGGTCATGCCGATATCGCCACCACCCAGATTTATACTCATGTCATTGCCGACGAGCTTGCCGAGCTGCTGGAAACCACTCACCCGCTAGCGCGCGATTGAGATCGAGATCGCGCCGAAACGCTGCGGGCCGTTCTGTTTCACAAACTGCTCGGTGCGGTGGACATAGGTGAAGGCCACCTGGACAGTTTTGTAGTGCAAGGCGATGCCGGTCTGGATGTCGCTGACAAACAGGCGCCGATCGCTGACCGACGGGCTGTCTCGGAAGGTGTTCCCATCGAGGAAGATGTCGCGCATCACGGCCCGTACATCCGCCCCGACAAACAGGTATCCGCCGAGATCCTCGTGCGGGTTGAACACGCCCGCGCCCGCCGTCGCGGGCCGGATACGCGGCGGGCCGAAATCCGAGCCGAGATCGAACCCGATCCGGGCCATGCCGCCGGTCGAGGCATAGGTGCGCACATTGCCCAGCGCGCCGCCATAGTGCAGGCCATAATCGGTCTCCAGCCCGAAAGGAAGGTCCGGCCCGTTATAGCGCTGCAGGCGCTGGGCGATCAGTTCCAGGCCGGGCTCGTCATGCAGCTGGTGGTCCCAGCCGCGCGGCTCCACGCCATTGATCATGGCGTGCCAGTTGGTCTGCACCCACTTGGCCTGGGCCGACGGGCCGACCACCCCGAGATTGAGCTGCAGGATATCCTGGGTATCCTCATCGCTCGCCACGACCGTGCCTGAGACATAGAGCCAGCCGGCATAAGGACGGTCCTCCGGATCGGGAACCAGGGCGGAAATATCCTCCGGCGTGAAGATGGTGTGAGCCAGTGCAAAGCCCTGACGCAATTTGATCCTTTCCAGATCCAGGCCCGGCACGAGGTCCGCGGCCTCCCGCAAGAGTGGGAAAACGCGGTCTGCCGGGCTCACCCGCTCGATCCGGATACCGTTGGAATAGTTGCGGTCCGTACCCCCGAACATGTCGTTTTCCGAAGTCAGGGAGATGACACCGGCGTCATCGTCGGCCGAGGCGTATCCGGCAGTATTCATTACAGAAATGATAAGTCCGACCGTGAGACATGCGCGCATGGGAACTCCCTGTTCGCCATGTCTTCTGCCACTGCCGCGGGCCTCCGGCCAACCCATGCGAAACAGACTTCGAAGAAACTAGTGCAATTTTAATCAAAACTGCTCCTCCGTTTTCAGCCTGACCTTAAAACGGACGCGGTATTTCAGGTTCCATCACGATCCCAGAAAGGGGTCTGACTGCCTAAGAAATAGGATTGGGACATGGAACAGCAGATCAATACCGCCAATAGCGTGCGCGGTCCGAACGGCGACAAGCTGACGCTCGCCGATCTTCCGCCGGCCAATATTTCCCGCTGGGTGACCCGCCGCAAGGCTGAGGTCGTCGCCGCCGTGCAAGGCGGGCTGCTCAGCCAGAAGGAAGCCCTTCGCCGGTACGGCCTCTCCGAAGAGGAATATGCCGGCTGGGAGCGTCTCTACGCCACCTACGGCGCCAAGGGTCTTCGTGCGACCCGCCTGCAGCAGTATCGCTAGCTTCTCACCGTCTGCCGTCTGACGAGGGCAGTAAGCAGGAGCCTGGAAACCCCTCCGAGTTCGGCCTTTCGGGTTAAGGCCGGATTTACCCTGAATCCATAAGGATCAGACCACGAATGATCTCCGCGTCCCCGGAGATCCTGTGGAGTGATCCCAATGCGATCCAGAACGCCCGCCACCCTGCCAACCGGATTGCTGCTGGTTGCAACCTTGCTGGCTTTCGGCCTGGCAGGCTGGCGGGCGACTTCTCTTCTGGCCCCGAGCCCGGTGCATGCCGAGCCGGCCGGGTCTTCCCTTCTTGAACAGCGTCTCACAGGCCTTCTCTCCACCGTGCTGGGTGCGGGAGAGGCGCAGGTGCACCAGTCCATCCGCCCCGATGGCAGCCGTGCCTTCCTGGTCCTGGTGAATGCCGCACCGGCCACCGACAAGGTCTCTGACGAGACGCTGGTCGATCTGGTGTCTTCGGCCGTCTTCATCGACACGATTGCCGGCGACACGATCACGGTGCGCCGCGCCGTTTTTGCCGCAAGCGGGTCTTCCCTGCCGGGCCGGGGGGAAGCACTGGAACTGGCCGGGCTGGTTGGCCTCGGCCTGATGCTGGCCGGCCTTGCCGTGATCTCGCGCATGGAAAATCCGGTCGAGCCGGCGCGCCAGACCGCCGCATCCATGCCCGCGCGCAGCGCCATGCCGATGGCCTCTGCCCCTGCCGGAATGGACACGCGCCTGGCCGCGCGCCGCATCGGGGAAAATCCCCAGCGCGCTGCTGCGGTTATTCGCGGTTGGCTCAGCCGGGAGGGCGGTGAGGCATGAGCGAGCCCCATCCCTTGCGCGGCTCCAGCCGTCCCGGTCCGCAGGAGGCCGCCCGCCTGCTGCGCGCCATCGGCAGCGAGGCCGGTCCGATCTGGGCCCAATTGACACAAAGAGAGACCGCAGCCATCACGGCACAAATGAATCGTCTGCCGTCGGATAATCAGGTTTCTGACAAGGCGGCCCTTGAGGCCTTCCTTCTGGAAACCGGGCCGGGTGGTCCTGGCAATGCTGCGCGAGAGGCCCAGGCGCTGAGCGGTGTGTGGGCGAGCCTGACAGCGAGCCATGCGCCGTTGCTCGCCGCCCTTGTCCATCAGGAAAGCCCGCAGGTGGCCGCCTGGATCATGACCCAGCTTGAGCCGAAACTGGCAGCGAATGTGGTGCGCATGCTGGACGAGGAAACCAGCCTTGCCATCCTCAAGCGCCTGATGGATTTGCGCACCCTGCCCAAGCCCGTGGCTGAACTGATCGAGGCGAGCCTTGCCGACACGCTGGCCCGCATCGGGTCTGACGCCAATCTCGATGGCCATGCCCGCGTGGCACGGATTGTCGACCAGCTCGATCGCGAGCGGGAAAAATCGCTGATGGATGGCCTCGCGGCCAGCGATCCGGGCGCGGCCGAGCGTATCCGCGCGCTGATGTTCACCTTCGAGGACCTTGCCGCGCTCTCGCCGGCAGGCATGCAGACCCTGCTGGCCCATGTCGACCGCGCGGTGCTGACCATGGCCCTGAAAGGTGGGAGGCTGGAGCTGACCAACGCCTTCTTCTCAAATCTCACCCGCCGGGCCGGCGCGATGATCCGCGACGAGATGGTTGCCCTCGGCCAGGTGCGCCGCAGCCAGGTGGAGGCCGCGCGCCAGGAGATTGTCGAGATTGCCCGCCGCCTCCTGCGCCAGGGCGATATCAGCACCGATCAGGGCGCCGCCGATGATGACGAGCTTGTCGAATGAGCCGGCGGAAGGTTGAAACTTTCAGGCCGTTTGATTTCCAGGCCGATTTCTCGCCCCAGCCGGCTGAGCCGCCGCGGGCGAAGGACGAGACCGAACTGCCGGCCTCTCTGGCCCAGATGGCCGCGCTGGGTGCCCAGCTCCAGGCCGAGGCCATGGCAAGTGCGCGTGCCACGCTCGATGCCGGCGTGCTGGAACAGCTCGAAGCGGCCATTGACCGGCTCAATACGGCTGCCAGCGAGCTCAACCGGCTCGCCGAGCTTCTCGATGCTGCCGGACAGGCCGGTCTGATCGGGCCGGGTCCGGCTGCGCTGGCCGAGCGCGCCGCAAAGCAGATTTGTGACGGGCAGGGCGATTTGTTTGCCACCTGTAAAGCCTTGCGTGCGACCGGTTCACTTTAGAAACCGACGACCCGAGCGAGGAACCCCCATGTCCCAGGCCGCCAATCCCGCCCTTCAGCGCACCCTCATGGATGTGCCCGTCCGAGTGGATGTGGTGCTGGGGGAGATGCGCATGTCGATGGAAGAGCTGATGGCGCTCAGCCCGGGCGAAGTGCTCGCCCTGGAGCGCGAGATCCGCGACGAAGTGGATATCTATGTCTCCGATCGCCTGATGGCGCGCGGCCGGCTAGTGGTCGCCGATGGCGAACTGGGTGTGACCCTGTCTGAAATCGTCGACGAGCGCCGCGCGGCCTAGATCCTAATCCTGTGCTGAGCTGCCGTTCGGGGCTGATTGCAGCAGGATGTAGCGTTCGATCCCGATCCGGTCGATCAGGTCGAACTGGGTCTCGAGATAATCGACATGTTCCTCCTCATTGTGGAGGATCTTGCCGAACAGGTCGCGGCTGCCATAGTCGCGCACTTCCTCGGCCTTCTGCATGGCATCGCGCAGGAGCGGGAGGGCGTCCATCTCCAGCGCAAGATCGCATTCGAGGATCTCCTTCACTGATTCGCCAATCCGCAGACGGCCGAGATCCTGCAGGTTGGGCAGGCCGCCGAGGAACAGGATACGCTCGATCAGCCAGTCGGCATGCTCCATCTCCTCGATGGATTCCTTGTATTCATACTCGGCCAGGATCGAGACGCCCCAATCCTTGAGCATGCGCGAGTGCAGGAAATACTGGTTGATGGCGGTGAGTTCGTTTTTCAGCGCCGCATTCAGGAAGTCGATGATTTCCGGTTCGCCCTTCATGTCTGCCTCCTTAACCGCAGCTCGTAATGTTCGAGCTAGGATAAGTCCTGCAGCGACGCAAGAAGCCAAGTAGAATCAATAGTGAGAGGCAGTTGCAGGCGAGCGCTTATTCCGCCGCCACCAGGGGCAGTTCGCTGGTCTGGCGTTGCTGTTCACAGGCCACGACCTCGGCCATGGCCGGCTTGCACTTGCCGCAATTGAACTGGCAGCCATGATGGGCCTGGACCGTGTCCGGGCAATTGGCGCCCGCCCGCACGGCTTCGCGCACGGCAGTCTCGTTCAGGCGGCGGCAGATGCAGATCATCATGACGACGAGAATTTGCCCGCAAATGCGAATGATTGTCAACCGCGAAAGTGTTAATCGCGCAGTCTGCCGCAGACGCGCCGATCCGGCTCAGGCCGCCGTGTCGGAGATCACGCGGTTGCGGCCGGAATTCTTGGCCGTGTAGAGCGAGCGGTCTGCACGCAGGAACAGCTCCTCGATCGTGCTGGCAGGTGCGCCCATGGCCACGCCGATACTAGCCGTGATCTGATGGTCTACACCAAGGCGCGGGATAAACTGGATGGCACTGATCTGCTGGCGGATACGCTCTGCCACAGCGTCGGCGGTGCGGCCATCGCAGCCGGGCAGGAAGACGGCGAATTCCTCTCCGCCGAGCCGGCCGACCAGGTCTGTCGGGCGGGCTTTTTCGGCAATTGCACTGGCGACACGGCGCAGGGCCTCATCGCCAGCCGCATGACCGTATGTGTCATTGATCGTCTTGAAGTGATCGATATCGATCATCAGCATGGCGCCGCTGCGGCCCTCAGACTGCAGCTCCGTGATCGCGGTCATCAGTGCGCCGCGATTGAGCAGGCCGGTCAGGGCATCGGTGCGCGAGGAGTGCGCCAGTTCGGCATGGGCCTGTTCAAGCTGTTCCAGGGCGCGGCTGAGCTTGATGCGTTCGCGCTGCAGGATGACGGCGACCGGGAAGGAAACCAGGATCGGCACCACGGTCGCCGTGATCATCGTCCACATGAAAATCTCGTTCAGGACTTCCGGCTGGACCGGGTCGTACCGGAAGCGGATCGGGTCGATGAACAGGGAAATCCCGGTCACCACCCATGTGACCAGGACCGAGATCACAGAGACAAGTCCTGCGCGCAGATAGGAGACGCGCCTGTGTGTGGACCGGCTGGCAATATTCAGTGTCATGGAAACAGTTCATAGGCCAATCGGCTGGAAATGTACTGAATCCAGCCGATGCAATTTCACCTATTTGCCACGAAGAGGCCGCCAGCGCGCGTGGGCGGAGGGCGCTGGCAGCCTAGCTCGCAGTTTCGGTCTCCTCGCCTTCCCAGCCGAAGACATCTTCCAGGCCGACACCGAACACGCGGGAGATGCGGAAAGCGCTTTCCAGGGAGGGAGAATAGCGCCCCTGCTCGATGGCGATGACCGTCTGGCGGGTGACCCCGATGGCCTCGGCCAGGGCGGCCTGGCTCATATCGCCATGTTCTGCGCGCAGTTCCTTGACGCGATTGGTGATGGGGGGGCGTTTTGCCATGGCTCACACTCCCCGGCGATAAAACCAGATCTGGAAGCCGTACTCGGCGATCTGGCTCAGCATCAGGCCCGCGAAGACAATGTGGAACAGCAGGTTCCCGTCATGGGTCCAGCTATAGTTGAACAGGCCCGCCACGGCGGCGAATCCCAGCGCATAGCCCGACCAGTTGCCGGCCTTGTTGAGGATCAGCTCCTCGCGTTCGTCTGCGGGGGCATTGGCCTCCTTGCCGGAGGTCGCCGCCACAATCGGCATGACGATGATCGAGGCGATGATGATGAAGACCACATAGGCGATCACCAGCGGGATGATCGGCGGGGCCGCCTCCCCTGCCGCCAGCGAGATGGCAATGATCTTCTGATAATAATACAGGCCCGCGAGCGCGAGGATCGCGATCATGGCCCAGGCGGATTTCTCTCGGAATGACATCTCTTGCTCCATACATGTCAAAAATTCCTGACATCCATGTAGTTAGAAATTCTTGACATGTCAAATTTTTCTTACACGCTATTCCGGACGTCAAAATGATTGAGCTTTTACCCGATGTGACCTAGTCAATTGTCGGGCTGCAGCCAGGGAGGCTTATATGGCTAATGACAGTGCAAGCATGATCGTGGGACTCGTGGTTCTGATCTTCTACGCCGCGATCATCATCGTCAGCATCATCGCATACTGGAAAATCTGGAGTAAGGCCGGTTTCAACGGGGCCTGGTCGCTGCTGATGCTCATTCCGATTGTGGGTTTCATTTCCTTCCTTTATCTCGGCTTTGCCGACTGGCCGGTGCGAAAGAACCGAGCCCCCAGCGCCTTCGACTAGGCAGAGCGCGCATCATCACGTATCAGGCCGGTGGTCGCCAAGCGACCGCCGGCCTATCTGTTTCTTCCCCAGCCCCGGAGCCTCCGGACATCATGACCGATCTCGCCACCCTCGCCGGAACCGCAAAAGCCTGGCCGTTCGAGCTTGCGCGCAAGCTCAAGGCGCGCGTGGAACAGATGGAAAAGGCCGGCCAGCGCGAGGTGGGTGCGCCGGTGATCTTCGAGACCGGCTATGGGCCTTCCGGCCTGCCGCATATCGGCACTTTCGGCGAGGTCGTGCGCACGACCATGGTGCGCCATGCCTTCGAGGTACTCACCGCTGGCAGCCACCCGACTGAGCTGATCTGCTTTTCCGACGATATGGATGGCATGCGCAAGGTGCCGTCGAATGTGCCCAATCGGGAGATGCTTCAGGCCCATCTCGGCCAGCCGCTCTCGCGCGTGCCGGACCCGTTTTCCAACGAGTTCGACAGTTTCGCCGCGCACAACAATGCCCGCCTGCGCGCCTTCCTCGACGGGTTCGGCTTCCAGTACACCTTCATGAGCGCGACCGAACGCTATACTTCCGGCGCCTTTGACGAGGTGCTGGTGCGCGCGGCGGAGAAGTATTCCGAGATCATGGAGGTCATGCTTCCCACGCTGGGCGAGGAGCGTCAGGCGACCTATTCGCCTTTCCTCCCGATCAGTCCGACGACGGGCCGCGTGCTCTATGTGCCGATGAAGCATGTGGATCCGGCCAGGGGCGAGGTCACTTTCGAGGATGAGGACGGCAGTGAGGTCACGCTGCCGGTCACTGGCGGGCATGTGAAGATGCAGTGGAAGCCGGATTTCGGCATGCGCTGGGCCGCCCTCGGCGTGGATTTCGAGATGTTCGGCAAGGACCACCAGGCCAATGCGCCGGTCTATTCCAGGATCTGCCGCATCCTCGGCCACCGCCCGCCGGAGCAGTATGTCTATGAGCTGTTCCTGGACGAGAAGGGCGAGAAGATCTCCAAGACCAAGGGCAATGGCCTGTCGGTGGAAGAGTGGCTCACCTATGCGCCGACCGAGAGCCTGTCGCTCTTCCAGTTCCAGAAGCCGCGCACGGCGAAAAAGCTCTATTTCGACGTCATCCCGAAGGCGGTGGACGAATATCTGACCTTTCGGGAAAAATATCCCTCCGAGGATCCGGCCCGCCAGATCGAGAATCCAGCCTGGCATATCCACAATGGCGAGGTGCCGGCAGAGACCAGCCCGATCTCCTTCGCGCTGCTGCTCAATCTTGTCAGCGCGTCCCATGCCGAGGACCCCGAAACCCTGTGGGCCTTCATCGCGCGCTATGCCCCCGGCGCGAGCGCGGAGAACCATCCGCTGCTCGACAAGCTGGTAGGCTATGCCCTGCGCTACTATGAGGACTTCGTGAAGCCGTCCAAGGCCTTCCGCGCGCCATCGGAAACCGAGCGTGCGGCCATGGTGGATCTGGCACAGCGGCTACGCATGGCGCCGGGCGAGGCTGATGGTGAGGCGCTCCAGACGCTGACCTTCTCGGTCGGCAAGGATCACGGTTTTGAAAACCTGCGCGACTGGTTCAAGGCACTCTATGAGGTCCTGCTCGGCCAGAGTCAGGGCCCGCGTTTCGGCAGCTTCGCGGCGCTGTATGGGCCGGGCGAAACCGCGCGCCTGATTGATGAGCGCCTGGCCTGATTATTGTGACAATTTTGCATCAGGACTGGGCTTCGTCCGTGTGTTTTGCGTAAGTTCTTGCGCGGCGGGGCATGAATATGCAGGTTAGGGCAACCTTGTCCCAACAACACCGATTTTGAGGCAAAAATTGTCCCAAAACCTCGATGCGATCGATGCCCGTATTTTGTCACTGATTCAGGATGACGCCGCCCTCTCCGTGGCCGAAATCGCTGACCGTGTGGGCCTCTCTTCCTCCCCTTGCTGGCGCCGTATCAAGCGGATGGAGGAGACCGGGATCATCACCCGGCGGGTCACCCTGCTCGACACCCAGAAGCTCGGTCTCGACTTCGAAGTTGTGGCGAATGTGAAGCTCTCCCTGCCCAGCAAGGAGAATCTCGATGCCTTCGAGCAGATGGTCCAGGCTTGGCCGGAAGTCATTGAATGCATGACGGTTACCGGCGCCATCGACTATATCGTCCATGTCCTGACCACCGACATGCATGCCTATGACCAGTTCCTGCGCGAGAAGCTGCTCGGCTCGGGCCTCGTCTCCGATGTCCAGTCTCGGATCATCATCCGCGTCGCCAAGCGCACCACGGCGGTCCCGCTCGACGGGCTGATCGATTAAGGCCTTTCCCCTTCAGATCGCGCATGCCAATTCTCCGCACGCCCTGCCGGGCGGCGGTCATGCCGTTGGCTTTGCCGCAAATCACGGCGGCAGAGGACGGTTCAGCACCTCGCGCGCGGCGCCATCGCACTGCATCAGCACGTCCTGCTCGCGATCAAGAAGCGTGTGCTGGCCGGCTCCCGGCGGCAGGCCGGGACGCAGGGGGCTGGTACGCGGGCTGCGTGTCCGGGCCAGCCAGAGTGCCATGCGCCGGACCGCCGGGGCCGGATTGACCGCCAGCGCCGACAGCGCTGCCAGGCGGGCGGCAAGGCCGTCCGTGGCATGGAAGGCGTTCCCATCGGCAGGCTGTTCGGGTATGTCCTGCCGCATCCCGAACCCGGGTTCGGACAGGGAGTCGAACAGGGCAAAGCCGGGCGGTCCGGCCGGCGATTGCAGGGCTTTCGCCACGGCGCCACCATTCGCCAGAACCGGGGCTCCCGCATTTACAGCCATGTCTCCTGCCAGGACTACCAGGAGGCGCCGGGTAGCGGCTTCCGCCCGGCGCAGTTCGGCAAAGACGCGAAACCAGACCGGACCGGGCAGCCAGGCCCGCTCGGCCAGCACCGCGAGCCGCGCCAGTATGGCGGCGACAAGTTGCCAGCCAAGCGTGAGGGCAGATGAGGTGCGTGGGTCCATGACCGGAAGCCTGGCATGGGCGGCAAGTCAGTCGGATTGGGGTAGGGGTTTGCGGGCAACAGGTGCCTGCGCCCGCGAGCGGCCTTTTCTTCCCCCGCCTGCGGGGGAAGTGGCCCGCAAATGCGGGTCGAAGGGGGAGCCAAGGCGACAGCCTGCCCAGACGCTGCCCCCTCCGAGCGGCTTCGCCGCCCTCCTCCCCTGTGAACGGGGAAGGATTGGTCGTTCTGGGGTGGCGGGAGAGTTGCGTTTCAGCGCCGTCAGGCGAGAAACCCCGCCTCAAACCGGTCGGACGCTGCGCGCATGTGGGTCGGCCAGCGCGATGTCGCGGCGCCTCCCGCCCGGCCAGGTCACCAGGTCCACCTTGTGGGCCTTGTCCCCGCCCCCGAACAGCTTGCCATGCTCGAAGCGCAGCCAGGCGAGGCGATGCATCTCATCGGCCTTTGCGCCCGCCGCTTCGATCGCCGCGCGTGCCCGCGCATCCGAGGCTGCATCGAAATATTGCCAGGCGATGGAGTGATAGATCACGGTCGTGCCCTCCGGGAGCGGACCTGAAAGCTCGCGCTCCAGCCAGTCGGCGGCATCGGCCTTATCCACCTGAACGCCTTTTTCCAGGGCGATGGACATCGCCGCGGCCAGCCGTTCCAGCCGGTCGGTCTGGTCCGGCCAGATATAGGCCGTCAGGCGCAGGCGGTGCTCCGGATCGGTGATGTCGAGAGGCGCGCGGTCGCATCCGCGCCGGCTGGCCACCTCGAAGCGTTCCGGCAGCTCCGGTGGGGGCCCGGTCCACTCGGTGGTGATGACGGGGGCGCCAGCTGTGCCCGCGCGCGACCAGCTTCCGCCATCATAGCCGAAACTGTCCCAGTGCAGGTTAAGCCCCGCGCTGGCACCGATCTCGCGCAGGTGCAGCGGGCCTTCAAGTGCGGCAAAGCCCGGCAGCAGGGCAATGGAGCGGCGTGTCTCGTTCGTCTGCGGCGGATTGAGAATGAACTGCGCGACCCAGTCCTGATGCGCTTCCAGCGCGGCCAAGGCCGCCGGCAGCACCTCCTCTATGTCCCAGTCCGGCCGCCCGGCCGGATAGAGCCCGGCCAGCACGGAAGACTTGCCCGTCAGCGTCATGGCATGCAGCGCGCCGGCAATCCGCAGGGGTCCGGCATCAGCGGCCTCGGGCGAAAGCGGGGTTTCACCGCCGAGAAGCAGGTGATCGAGGATCCCGCCCTGGCCGATATGCCGGGCGAGGCCTCTCAGCAGCGCAGCGTTGAAGGGCGAGCCGAGCAACTCGCACCATTCAGCCTGTTTCTCGAAATGCGCCGCGTGGGCGGATAGCTGGCCATCCATCCCGGCGATCTATCAGAAAACCCGCGGGCGGTCTTCCTTCTCGATGTGCAGTCCGCACTCGGTCTTGTCCATGCCGGCCCAGCGTCCGGACCGGATATCGGCCGGGTCCTCGGCGGGCCGGGTGCAGGGCCAGCAGCCGATGGACGGAAAGCCCTGGGCGACCAGCGGATGGCGCGGCAGGTTCCGGTGGTGGAAGAAGAGGTCGACATCCTCCTGGGTCCAGCTCGCCAGCGGGTTCACCTTGAAGCGTCCGCCCGCATATTCGAACACGGGCAGCGACATGCGCGCGCCGCCATGGAAGCGCTTGCGGCCGGTGATCCAGGCCTCAAAGCCCTTCAGGGCCGGCTCCAGCGGGCGCACCTTGCGCAGGGCGCAGCAGGCATCGGCGTCCTGGCGGTGCAGGCCGCCATCGGGGTCCTCGGCAACGGCTTCGTCGGGGTCCGGGGTGATATTGCGCACGCCGGTCAGGCCGAGGCGCTCGATCAGCCGGTCGCGATAGTCCAGCGTCTGGGGAAAGTGCATGCCGGTTTCGAGGAAAATGATCGGCAGGTCCGGCTTTACGTCCGCGATCAGCGACAGCATCACCGCGCTTTCAGCGCCGAAGCTCGACACATAGGTCAGGTCCTGTGGCCATTCGCGCAGCATGGCGACGCGCAGGATGGTCTGGGCCGAAGCCTCGCGAAGCTCGCCATTCAGGCGCGCAAGGCGGGCTTCGACCGTTTCCTGATCGCGCGTGATCGTATCCGCATAGGGCATGCTTCAGCCTTCCTGAGAGCCAACATGCCGGGCAGCGAACACGGAGCGCGCGCCGTCGGCAGCCGGTTGATAGAACGAGGAAAACTCGCTCATTGCTTCCAGGACTGAAGGTAGGTCGGCGCGGGCGGTCTCGAAAGCATCGAACCCTGAACGGTTCATATAGAGAATCTGATCCCGGAGCACATGGCCGACCGCTCGCAGCTCGCCGGAATAGCCCAGACGGCGGCGCAAAAGCTGGGCCTGGGAGTATCCGCGCCCATCGGTATATTTAGGGAAACTGATCTCGATCAGGCCGAGACGGTCCAGATGCTCGGCGAGCAGGTGCGGGTCGTCCTCCGGCATCAGGCGCACGCCAACCGCCGTGTTGCGCGCGAGCAGAAGATCGGCCTGGCTGAGCAGGCGCGTTAGCGTGACCACCACACAGCCATCGGGCGAAAGCTCGGCCTCGTCGGGCACGAAGCTCCAGACATTCTCGATCTCGGCACCGTTCTTAATCAGCGGCATAAAGCGCCTCCTTGAAGGGCTCGGTGCCGAGGCGCTCGACAACATCGATGAAGCGTTCGGCCTTTTCCGTGCGCAGGGCGCGATAGCGTTCGACCACGCGTTTCAGGGCGGGCGGCACATCCTCCGCGCGCAGGCCAGGCCCGGCGATCTGGCCGATACTGGCCTTCTCATCTGCGCGGCCGCCAAAGGTGATCTGGTAGAATTCCTCGCCTTTCCGGTCGACGCCGAGAATGCCGATATGGCCGACATGATGGTGTCCGCAGGCATTGATGCAGCCGGAAATATTGATGTGGAGCTGGCCGATATCGGCCTGATCCTCCAGGCTGGCGAATTCGCGCGCAATCGCCTGGCCGACCGGGATGGAGCGGGCATTGGCGAGGTTGCAATAATCCAGGCCCGGGCAGACGATCATGTCGCTGATCAGGCTCTCATTGGCTGTCGCAAGGCCGGCGGCATCGAGCTCGCGATAGACCTCGTACATGTCGTCCAGCGCCACATGCGGCAGGATCAGGTTCTGGGCGTGGGAAACGCGGATATCCTCATGGCCATAGGCCTCGGCGAGATGGGCGACGACCATCATCTGTCGGTCGGTGGCATCGCCTGCAATCCCGCCGACCGGCTTGTGGCTCACCGTGACGGAGGCATAGCCGGCCTGTTTGTGGGGGTGCAGGTTCGCATCGGCCCAGAGTGCGAAACCCGGATCGGCGGCTTTCGCGCGCTCGAAGGCAGCACTTGTCGCGGGTTTGCCGGCCAGCTCAGGCGGCGCGAAATAAGCGTGGATACGCTCGATCTCGGCCTGGGGCAGGGCGATCTTCTCGGCCTCGCGCTGGGCTTCGAACTCGGCCTCCACCAGGTCGCGGAAGGCTTCCTCGCCGGTTTCCGAGACAAGGATCTTGATCCGCGCCTTGTACTTGTTATCGCGTCGGCCGAAGCGGTTATAGACCCGCATGATGGCTTCCAGATAATCGAGCAGTTCGCCCTCGGGCACGAAATCGGCGACCTTTGCGGCGATATGGGGCGTGCGCCCCTGGCCGCCGCCGACATGCACCTCGAAACCGACCTGCCCGCCGCGCTCGCGCATATGCAGGCCGATATCATGCACGCGGATCGCCGCGCGGTCATGGCCGGCCGCGGTGACGGCGATCTTGAACTTGCGCGGCAGGAAGGCAAATTCCGGGTGGAATGTGCTCCACTGGCGGATGATCTCGCACCAGGGGCGCGGGTCCATCACCTCGTCGGCTGCGGCGCCGGCAAAATGGTCGGTGGTGGTGTTGCGGATGCAGTTGCCCGAGGTCTGGATGGCGTGCATCTCGACATCGGCGAGCAGGTCCAGCACGTCGGGAATGTCTTTCAGCGCGACCCAATTGAACTGGATGTTCTGGCGCGTCGTCCAGTGGCCATAGCCCTTGTCATAGTCGCGCGCGATGCGGGCGAGCTGGCGCAGCTGGCGCGGATTGAGCTGGCCATAGGGAATGGCCACGCGCAGCATGTATGCGTGCAGCTGGAGATAGACCCCGTTCTGCAGGCGCAGCGGCTTGAACTCGTCTTCCAGAAGCTCGCCGGCAAGCCGGCGCTCCACCTGGCCACGGAACTGGTTCACACGATCGCGCACGATCTGCGCGTCGAATTCGTCATATCTGTACATTCTAGTTTGTCTCCGTATCCGCGCTTTGCGCGTCACATGAGAGGGGCTCGGGGCTGCTCATAGAGCTGCTCCCTCGGCGGGATTGGCGTGGGGCAGGCCGAGGGCGCTTTCGGTGCGGCTCACCCAGCGCTCGACCGAGGGAAAGTCCGACAGGTCAAACCCGCCCTCATGAGCAAGCCGGGTGTAGGCGACCAGCGCCACATCGGCGAGGGTCATCTGGTTGCTGACCAGCCAGTCGGTATAGGTCAGCTGCATTTCCATGATGCCGAGGGCGCGGCGGCCCTTCGTCATGAGGGCCGGATCAAGTTCGGTCTCGGTCATGCCGCGGAACATCAGGTTCGACCGGCGCACGGCGATATAGGGCTCGTGGGAATACTGTTCCCAGAACAGCCAGCTCATCATCTGGGCATATTTGAACGGGTGCTGGGGCACCAGTTCGCTGCCTTCTTCCTCGGCCAGATAGAGCATGATGGCGTTGGACTGGGGCAGGACGCGGCCATCGGGCCAGCGCGCCAGCGGCACCTGGCCGGCCGGGTTCAACTCCAGGAATTCCTCGGTGGCGGTTTCGCCGGCGAAGATATCCACTTCCACCCAGTCATAGTCGATGCCCAGGGTATCGGCGACCCAGCGCGGCTTGAGGCAGTTCCCGCTCCTGGTGTTTCCGTAGAGCGTCAGCCTGGACACGTCACGCTTGGGCATCAGGAGGTCTCCGCGCGGGCAAATTCGGGATGTGTGGTCGGTCCGACCGCACGGATGGTTTCGCGCAGGGTCTCGCGCCCGGCAATGGCCCCGTCCTCAGAGACTTCCATGAAATAGGGATCGGTGACGATTCCCTCCTGGGCAGCGGCCTTTTCCAGCGCATCCTCGCCCGCCTCGCCGGTGAAGACACCGAGTTTGGCTGGGTCGGAGGTCCAGCCATGATCGGCGGTCATATAAACGACGCGGCCTGTGGCGGTGTCCCAGGCGGTGATGGTTTTCGGGGTGTCGGGCTTCAGCTTGGGGCGAACCGAGGTCATGCCACCTCCTCCAGGAGTTTCTCGATACGCGCTTCCAGCGGCAAGCCAGCCACTTCGCCGATCACCAGAAGGGCCGGGCCGGTGATGCCGGCGCGGGTGATCAGGCCGGGCAGTTCGGCGAGCGTGCCATAGACGCGGATTTCATTCTCGCGCGTGCCGTTCTCAATGACGGCGACCGGCGTCGCGCCCGCGCGGCCGGCGGCGATCAGGCGCTCGGACATGGCCGGGGCCGTGCCGACGCCCATGAAGACGACCAGGGTCTGGCCAGGGCGCGAAAGCGCGGCCCAGTCTAGATCGGGCACACCGCCGGCCCTGGCATGGCCGGTGACAAAGGTCAGCGCCTGGGCATGGTCGCGATGGGTCAGCGGCAGGCCAGCGGAGGCTGCGCAGCCGAGCGCAGAGGAAATGCCGGGCACGACATGGGCGTCAATGCCGGCGGCCTGAAGCGCTTCAAGCTCTTCTCCGCCGCGCCCGAAAATGAACGGGTCGCCGCCCTTCAGGCGCACAACGCGCTGTCCGGCGCGGGCAGCACGGATCAAAAGGTCGTGAATTTCGTCCTGCGGAACGGAGTGATGTCCCTTTGTCTTGCCGACGGAAACGCGCGCTGCATCGCGGCGGATGAGATCGAGAATCTCATCGCTCACCAGCCGGTCGTGGAAGACGATATCGGCTTCCTGGATGAGGCGCAGGGCCTTCAGCGTGAGCAGTTCTGCATCGCCCGGGCCGGCGCCGACTATATGCACCGCGCCCTTACCGGTGTCGCCCTTCGACAACATGTCCCGCATGGCCTGCTCGGCGCCTTCAAGGTCGCCGGCATAGGCACGTTCGGCCGCTGGACCGGTCAGTGCGCGCTCCCAGAAACGGCGACGCGCGCCGCCCTCTTTCAGCCGTTCGGCGACAGCCGGGCGCAAGCGCCGGGCGAGGCTTGCAAGATCGCCGACACGCGCTGGCAGGAGGGCTTCGAGCTTCGCGCGGATGGATTTTGCCAGTACCGGCGCGGCTCCGCCGGTGGCGATCGCGGCGACCACCTCGCCGCGGTCCAGGATCGACGGCACGGTGAAATCGCACAGCTCCGGCCGGTCGACGACATTCACCGGCACACCCATTTCGCGGGCGAGCGCGGCAGCCTCGCGGGCGGCCGCATCATCCTCCAGGGCAACAATGGCAAAGGCCGCGCCGGACAGGGCGCCGGCTGCCTCGTCCGGCGCGCGGCGCACGAGACGTACGCCAAACTCAGCCTGCATGGCCGGGGAGATTGTCTCGGCCACCAGGCGGATCTCTGCAGGGGTCTTTGCCAGGAGCCGGACTTTCCGCACGGCCTCGACGCCGGTGCCGAAGATCACCACATGGGCACCTTCCAGTCGGAAAAAGGCGGGGAACAAATTCATGTGAAGGGACTCCGGGGGCATTCTTACCTCTCGAAAATTGGTTCTTGACGCACTCGCAGCAACCGGCGACCCCTACAGAGAAGAATCAGAAAAACTATCGAACATGTCCGACTCCAATGATCGCCTGCCGCCGCTGAATGCCCTGCGCGCCTTTGAAGCTGCCGCACGCCGCCTGTCTTTCACCAAGGCCGCCGAGGAGCTGAACGTCACGCCGGGGGCGATATCACAGCAGATCAGGCAATTGGAAGACTTTGCCGGAACCCCGCTGTTCAAGCGCACCGGGCGTTCAGTTCTTCTGACAGATGCCGCACAGGCCTGCCTACCGCTGGTGCGCGAGGCCTTCGATCAGATCGGCGAGGCCGGGCGCATCATGCGCGCCCCGGCGCGGCGAGGCCGGGTGATGGTGTCGAGCGCGCCGAGCTTTGCCGCCAAATGGCTCGCGCCGAAGCTGGAAGGTTTCCACCAGGCCCATCCCGGGATCGAGGCCTGGGTCTCGGCGGACATGGCGCTGACGGACTTCAACACCGCCGATGCCGATATCGCGATCCGCTATGGCACCGGCAATTATGAGGGCCTGAAAGCCGAAAAGCTGCTGGACGAGACCGTGCTTCCGGTCTGCTCGCCGCAATTGCTGGAGGGCGCCGACGCCATCCGCAAGCCGGAGGATCTCGCCAGGCACACGCTGATCCACGATGAGAGCCCGGAGAACGATCCCTCCTGCCCGGACTGGTCGAGCTGGCTGGCTGCGCGCGGCGTGAAAGGTGTGGATGGCGGGCGGGGCCCGCGTTTCAACCAGGCGGTCCTCGTGATCGAGGCGGCGACCGCCGGGCGCGGCGTGGCGCTGGCCAAGCGTGCCATCGCCCAGGCCGATCTCGATGCCGGCCGGCTGGTCGCGCCCTTTGCCGATGGCTCGACGGAGATCGATTTCGCCTACTGGATCGTCTGGCCCAAGGGCCGCCATCTGAGCCCGGATGTGCGTGCCTTTATCGGCTGGGTACGCGAGGAAGCCCAGCGCAGCGAAGTGGTGGGCGTCTGAGCTTTTTCGAAAGGCTCCGTTAAGGCCCCGGGGCGAGACTGGCTCGTGAATCTCCGCCGGAGCCGCATGCCATGAAGATCGCCGTGATCGGTCCCGTCCCGCCTTTTCGCAGTGGCGTGGCCAAGCATACCGGTGAACTGGCCAAGGCCCTGTCAGCTCATGGCGAGGTGCGCACCATTTCCTTCTCGCGTCAGTATCCGGGCTTGCTCTTTCCCGGTGAGGATGACCGCGACCTGAGAACCCGCCGTAATGCGCCGGACGAAACCGAATACGAGCTCGATTCCATCTCGCCGATCAGCTGGCGGCGCGTGGCATCCGATCTTGCCGAGTGGAAGCCGGACCTGGCCGTCCTGCCGGCCTGGACCTTCTTCACCGCGCCGGGGCTGACCTATGTGTCCAACGCCCTGCGCAAGGCCGGCACGCATGTGGTCTCTGTCGTGCATAATGCCGTCGACCATGAGGGCGCCGGCTGGAAGCGCGCGCTGCTGACGCGCCAGATCCTCGCCAGCGACTCTGCCGTTACCCATAATCGCGGCCTCGCCGAAGCCATTGCGGGTTTTGCCCCGGACCTGCCCGTGGCGGTGTGCCCGCATCCGCTGTTTGATTTTCCCGAGCCGAAAGGCCTCCTGCGCCGGCGTGCGAAGCTGGAGCTTCTGATGTTTGGCCTGATCCGGCCCTACAAGGGCGCCGACCTTCTGGTCGAGGCCATGGGCGAACTGGCCGGTGAGGATGTCTGCGTCTCGATTGTCGGGGAAATGTGGGGCGATGGCGCCGCGCTCATGCGCCAGATCGCGGCCAGCCCGGCCAGCGAGCAGATCGAGCTGGTGCCGGAATTCCAGAGCGACGAGTATGCGGCGGAATATTTCGCGCGCGCTGACATTGTCGTGCTGCCCTATCGCCATGTCACCGGTTCCGGAGTTGTGCCGGTGGCGATGCGCTATGCCCGGCCGGTGATCGCCAGCGACCTGCCGGGGTTCCGCGAGACGGTGGTGCCCGGCGTGACCGGATGGCTCGCCCACCCGCAGGATACCGGCCACCTGGCCAGCCTGATCCGCGAGCGGCTTGAGCGCGGTGATGCCGGAGCGCTCCGGCCAGGGCTAATGGCCGCGCGCGAGCGGATGACCTGGCCGCGCTTTGCCAGGGCTGTTCTGGTCAGTGCGCGCGCGCCGACGGCCCAGACCTATGCAGACCGGGCCACGGCAGTCGCCTGATTGCTCAGCGCCCAGCCCAGGGCACTGCGGGCGGCGGTGAGGCGGTCTTCGGTTTCCTTTCGGGGGGTATCGGACGAAGATCGGTCGTGTCGAGCGCCAGCTGGCGTTGCCAGGGACGGTTGGCCCAAGCCATCAGAATGATCGGAAGCGTCAGGGCCAGCATGGCCAGGCCAACATGCCTTGCATCCTGTTCGGACGCGAACAGCATGCCGAGGACTGCGATCGGCAATCCGATCACACAGAAGAAGAGGAAAAGCAAAATCTGGTCGCGCCTGCCGGGGCCGGACAGGATGTCAAGATCGGGCCGCTTTGCCTGAAGCGTTTGCAGAAGGGTCCTGGCCCCTTCCATATAGATCTCCGCATCCGGGTTCATCGGGCCGAACAGGGCATATTCGGCAATGAATTTCCGACCGCCCGTTTCCAGCTCGACGCCCAGTGAGCGGCGTCTGGGCGAGGAGATATCGAAGAACCGCGCGCGCTTCACATCGGCGTAGTTCACGATCTGGGCTGGCTTGTTGCCCTTGGTGATGCGGGCATGATCGGCGCAAACCTCCAACAGGTGCCCGCTGCCGACAAGGCTGGGAGAGTAGGAATATTGCGGCATGGCGTCCCTCCTGAACTGCGCGCGGTCTCAAAAGGGATAGGCGCGAGATTCAGGCGGATCGGGTCACGGCAACCCAACTCAACGCCGGATGGAGCTGCCGGGTTCCCCGAATGACCAAAGAGCGGCCCTGCTCGTGCCACATTGTGAGTGCAGGCTCATTTCATCGAAGCCCTGTCCAAGTGGAGTCCCGTGATGTCCGCCCGCCGCAACACAGCTCTCGCCCTGCTGGCCCTCCTGGCCTTCATCTTCGCAGGTGTTTCCGCCGCCCAGCCCGCCGATCTCAAATCCACGCCGACCACGGAAGCGACGATCGACTATCCGGGATTTCTCGAAATATCCGAGGAAGTAATGGCGCTGCGCGAGACGCGGCTGGTCTCGCTGGCACAGTTCAACGAGATGGCGGGCGAGCCGAAGACGGTCATCCTCGACACTCGCTCGGCCGAAGCCTTCGCCATGGGCCATATCGAGGGCGCAGTGCACCTGAATTTCTCCGACTTCACCGATGCGAAGCTGGCCGAGGTGGCAGGCAGCAAGGACACGCGTATCCTGATCTACTGCAACAACAATTTCTCCGACAATATCGCGCCGGTGATGCTCAAGCGCGTGGAGCTTGCGCTCAACATTCCGACCTTCGTGAACCTCTATGGCTACGGCTATGAGAATGTCTATGAGCTGGCCGACCTGGTCTCCATCGAGGACCCGCAAGTGAACTGGGTCTCGTCCCTGTCCTAAGGGGTTTTCCGGAGCGCGAGGCCTCCCCCGTTCTGTTATAAGTAAATCTAAATCGCGCGTTCGCTACCTTGTGTGCTGGGCGCGCTTTTGTCATGTGCGTTGCGTGCAGAAGCGAGAATATCCATGACCGACACGGCTGCAGCCGCTGACAAGCCGCGCCCCAATCCGAATGCCCCGACCGAGGAAACCGTGCTGTCTGTACAGCATTATACCGACCGGCTGTTCAAGTTCCGCATCACGCGGCCGGCGACCTTCCGGTTCCGCTCGGGCGAGTTTGTGATGATCGGCCTGCCCAGGGATGACGGCAAGCCGCTCCTGCGTGCCTATTCCATCGCCTCGCCGGCCTGGGACGAGGAGCTGGAGTTTTTCTCGATCAAGGTGCCCGATGGCCCGCTGACCTCGCGCCTGCAGAAGATCGAGCCGGGCGACCATGTCCTGCTGGGCAAGAAGCCGACCGGCACGCTGGTCAATGATGCGCTCACGCCTGCAAAGCGCCTCTGGATGTTCTCCACCGGCACCGGCTTTGCCCCCTTTGCGAGCCTGATCCGCGATCCGGAGACCTATCAGAAATTCGACGAGGTGATCGTTACCCATACCTGCCGGCTCGGCGAAGAGCTCGCCTATTCCACCGAGACCGTGGCCGGCGCCAAGGCCGACCCGCTGGTCGGCGAGGAAGCGACCGCGCAGCTGCGCCACTTCACCAGCTGTACCCGCACCCCGGATTATCCGGTGCAGGGCCGCATCACCTCGCTGATCGAAAATGGCGGGTTGTGTGAGGCCATGGGCGTGCCGCCGCTGAGCCCGGAAAACGACCGCGCCATGATCTGCGGCTCCATGGAGATGATCCAGGACACCAAGGCGCTGCTGCTTGAGCGCGGCTTCGTGGAAGGCTCCAACGCCGCGCCGGCCGATTTCGTGATCGAGAAGGCCTTTGCCGGCTAGCTGCGACCTATGCGCGAGGCGTGTAGCGCTGGCGGGCATGCGCGGCTATATCGGCGCCCATGACGAGCTACACTTCCGATCCGCGCCGGCACACGGCCGAGACCGCCGAGACCATGGCTGATGTGCGCTATGAGGTGGACCGCCTCGACCGCCTGCTGGTCGAGATCATCAAGGAACGCCAGTCCTTCATGGACGCCGCAGCCCGTATCAAGGGCTCGCGCGAGGCCGTGCTCGACCGCCCGCGCATCGAGGATGTGATCGCCAAGGTGAAACGCGCCGCCGAGGCCGCCGGCCTCTCGCCGGCCATTGCCGAGCCGGTCTGGCGGGTCATGATCGACCGCTGTATCGCCTATGAGTTCGAGGCCTTCGACGCGCTGAAATCGGAAGAAACCGCGAATTTGTGAGCCGCCGCCGCGGCGGCCTCAAGCGCCTCGCCGAGGGCGGCACGCACATCGTCGAGCGCCACGGCCGCCTGCACGGGGGTTGCTGTGCCGGAGCGACCCAATGTCTCGGCCCGCTCACAATATCTCGCCAGCCGGATGGCCCCGATCCCCAGCGCTGAGCCTTTCAGGGTATGGGCCGCATCGGCCCAGGTGGGGGCCGGTTCCTTGGCGCTCAAGAGGCGTCCCCACATCGCGGCCTGTTCCTGAAAAATAGCAATGACTTCTGCAGCGAGGCCGGCATCGCCCATGGTCATCTTCGACAGATGGTTGAGGTCGAGGACCGGCAGGTCTGAGGTTTTGCTCATGGGTTTCAGGCGGTCTGTGGCGCGCGGATTGCAGCTTTTTAAAGCATATTATTTCAGCAAAGCGCCTAAGTTTTCATTTATGCGCCGGCGCCCATGACTGAGATTTTCATCTGAGCATGGCATCGAATTGCCATATACTCGGTTACGATAAAAAGAATACCAAAGGGAGCCCCTGCCATATGGCTGACAGCATCCGGATGACACCGCCGAAGAACCGCTATCTCGACAAGCCGAGAAACGAGGACTGGACGCTCGACCAGGACTGGGAGAGCTATTCGCCCGAAGAGCATGACCGCTGGGACCGCCTCTATCAGCGCCAGCGTTCCGTTCTGCCCGGGCGCGCCTGCGAGGCGTATGTGACCGCGCTGGACAAACTCCAGCTTTCCGATTCCGGCATTCCGCATATGGGGCGCCTGTCAGACCGGCTGGAGAAAATTACCGGCTGGCGCGTCGTGCCCGTGGCCGAACTGGTGCCCGACGAGATCTTCTTCGACCATCTCGCCAACAAGCGCTTCCCGGCCGGAGCCTTCATCCGCCCGGAAGCCGAATTCGACTATCTGCAGGAACCGGATGTTTTCCACGATGTCTTCGGCCATGTGCCCCTGCTGGCCGATCCGGTCTTCTCCGATTTCATGCAGGCCTATGGCCAGGGCGGGGCGCGCGCGCTTGAGCGCGGCCAGCTGCATCACCTGGCCCGGCTCTACTGGTATACGGTGGAGTTTGGCCTGATCCGCGAGAAGGGCGACCTGCGCCTGTTCGGGGCCGGCATCATGTCGAGCCCGCATGAGAGCGTCTTCGCGCTGGAAGACGATTCGCCCAATCGCATCGCCTTCGACCTGCAGCGCGTCATGCGCACGCGCTATATCATCGACGATTTTCAGAAGACCTATTTCGTCATCGAGAGCTTCGAGGACCTTCTGGAGACCTGCTACCGGGATTTCGGCACGGTCTATTGCGAACTGCGCAATGCGGCCGACCTGGAGCCGCATGATATCCTGCCCGAGGACACTGTCCTCACCTACGGCACGCAGGCCTATTTCCAGCGCTCCAAACGGGCCTGACCGCCAGTTCAGCTTTTGGCGCCGGGGCCCCTCAGGTCTCGGTGCCGGCGCTGTCGAGCAATATCCCCAGCGCTTCGACCCAGGCGATGACATCGCCTTCCACGCCCTCGCGGCGCAAGAGGGCGACTAGCAACTCGCTCGCCTGTCGCGGCCGGGCGCATTGCGCCACCGCCGCCTGGATCTCCGGCACGGCGCTCTGTGTGAAATCCTCGGCCATCTCGACAATCGCCCCGGCCTGGCTGGCCAGGCGTAGCGTGGTGTAGACGCCGGGGTCTTCCAGCTGTCCGGACAGGTCGCGCAGTGTCCTGAATTCGCTGCGATGCTTGCGCACGAACGGGTCGAGGATCTGGTCTGTCTTGTAGTCCACCCATTCCGGCGTGCACGGCTCGGGCTCCAGCGTGGCACAGCCGGTCAGGGCGAGCCCGCCCAGCAATGTGCCGGCCAGTGCGTGGGCAAGTCTGGAGTTCGGCATGACAAGTCCCCTGAACAAGCCCGCTCACTATCGGGTCAGCCTGGTGCGCGCTCAAGCGCTGAAACGCCGGACTGCACGGGGTTTCACTTTGCCAGTGCTGCGAACCTGCGCAATATGGCCGCTTGAGGGAGATTGAAGGGCTAGAAGACATGGCAGACGCGCGCAGCATCATTCTCCACCATTACGATCAGTCCCCGTTTTCGGAGAAGGTGCGCCTCTATCTGCGCATGAAGAACCTCGCCTGGGCCAGTGTCGAGATTCCCAACATGCTGCCCAAGCCGGACCTGATGCCGCTCACCGGCGGCTATCGCCGCACGCCGGTGATGCAGATCGGGGCCGATATCTATTGCGACACCGCGATGATCCTGATGGAGCTGGAGCGGCGCTATCCGCTGCCCACGCTGATTCTGCCCGGCCATGAGGGCCTTGCGAAAATCGTCGCGCACTGGACCGACCGGACCTGGTTCCAGGCTTCTGTCGGCGTCGTGTTCGGCGCGATCGGCGACTATGCGCCCGAGGCCTTCCTGAAGGACCGCGAAGCCCTGACCGGCAATCCCTTTAACGCGGAGGCGATGAAGACGGCGGCGCCCATGCTGCGCGATCAGTGGCGCGCCCATCTGATGACGCTGGAGGAGCGCCTGGAAGGCGGGCGCGGCGCGGGCGGTGGCGCCTGGATGGTCTCCACCAAGCCGGGCATGGTGGATGTTCACGCTCATATGAACATCTGGTTCGTGGAGCAGAATGTGCCTGATTTCGTGAAGGCGTGTCTCGATGGTGCACCCCTGGTGGCCGACTGGTATCAGCGCATGAAGGAATTTGAGGGTCAGCGCCCCGACGCGCTCTCGGCCAGCGACGCGCTCGCCATCGCACAGCGTGCCGGCCCGCGCCTGAAGGCCGCCACGGTGGACGAGCTGGAGCCTCAGGGCCTGGTGCTTGGCGACGCCGTGGCCGTCGCGCCGGACGATTATGGCCGCGACTGGGTCACCGGCTCACTGGTCCATGCCGATGACCAGTGCATCATCCTGCAGCGCACCGACGCGCAGGCCGAAAGCATCCACATCCACTTCCCGCGGGCGGGGTATCTGGTGAGGCGGGGATAGAATTGGTGGCAGTTTGCCGCCACCCAGGTCAGGTGGACACGCCAGACTTTTCCGCGCCGATCTCTCGCATGGCCCCGGCCGCGATCTCGAAGGAGCGCAGGCGTGCGGCATGGTCGTGAATCTGCCCGGTCAGGATCACCTCGTCGGGCTGGTAGCGCTCGACCAGCGCAGCCAGCTCTGCGGTGACCTTTTCAGGTCCGCCAACGGCAGACACCCACAGCGCCTGGTCGACCAGCGAGACCCAGTCCGGCTGGGCCACTTCGAGAATATCCTCCACCGGCCTCGGCAGGGGGCCGGGCTGGCCCGAGCGCAGATTGATGAAGGCCTGCTGCATGGAGGTCTTCAGACGTGTGCCCTCGGCATCGCTACCCGCCGCAAACACATTGACCGCCAGCATGAAACGCGGCGCCTCGATGTTGCCGGGGCGGAAACTGCGGCGATAGACCTCGACCGCCTGCTCCAGCATGTCGGGCGCAAAGTGCGAAGCGAAGGCATAGGGCAGGCCGAGATGGGCGGCGAGCTGTGCGCCGAAGAGGCTCGATCCCAGCATCCAGACCGGCACCCGCGTGCCGGCGCCGGGCACCGCCTGCACCTTCTGGCCGGGCTGGGCGGGCTCGAAATAGGCCATGAGCTCCATGACATCGTCGGGGAAGGTGTCGCCCGATTGCAGGCCGCGGCGCAGGGCGCGCATGGTCAGCTGGTCGGTGCCCGGCGCGCGCCCGAGGCCGAGATCGATGCGACCCGGATAGAGCGTTGCCAGCGTGCCGAACTGTTCGGCCACCATGAGCGGGGCATGATTGGGCAGCATGATGCCGCCCGCGCCGACCCGGATCGTCTTCGTCGCGCCGGCGACATGGCCGATCATTACCGATGTGGCCGCCGACGCGATGCCGGTCATGTTGTGATGCTCGGCCATCCAGAAGCGGTGATAGCCGAGCGCCTCGGCATGGCGGGCGAGGTCCACCGTGTTCGCCAGCGCCTCAGCCGGGCTTGAGCCCTCCGGCACCGGCGCAAGATCGAGAACCGAATAGGGGATCATGCGGTTTGGCTCCTGTATCTGTCGGCACTGATATAGGGGCGGGGTGGACGCATGGCACCCCGGAGTGCGGCCATGCCAGCCAGTGAGGAAATGACTCAACCCCCCTAATGCGCCTCTGCCCAGTTCTTCGCGGCGCTGGCTTCCACTTCCAGTGGGACTGAGAGTTCCAGCGTTGGGAAAGGCGCGGTCATCATGGTGTCGCGCACCGTCTCGATCACCTTGTCGGCTTCATCTTCCGGGGCTTCGAAGATCAGCTCGTCATGCACCTGCAACAGCATGCGCGCCTTCAGCCCGGCCTCGGCGAGCGCACCCGGCATGGCGATCATGGCACGCTTGATGATATCGGCGGCCGAGCCCTGGATCGGGGCATTGATCGCCTGGCGCTCGGCAAAGCTGCGCGCGGCGGCATTCTTGGAGTTGATATCCTTCAGGTGCAGTTTCCGGCCATAGGCTGTGGTGACGAAACCGGCCTCCTTCGCGCGTTTTTTCGTCTCGTCCATATAGGCCTTGATGCCGGGGAACTTGGCGAAGTAGGACTTGATGTAATTGCCCGCCTCCTCGCGCGGGATGGAGAGCTGGCGGGCGAGGCCGAAGGCGGAAATGCCGTAAATGATGCCGAAATTAATCGCCTTGGCGCGCCGGCGGATCATCGGATCCATGCCCTCGAGGGGCACATCGAACATCTCGCTCGCCGTCATGGCGTGGATGTCGAGCCCGTCCTTGAACGCGTTTTTCAGCGCGTCGATATCTGCCAGATGCGCGAGCAGGCGCAGCTCGACCTGGGAATAGTCCGCGCTGATCAGGAGGTGGCCCGGCTCGGCGATGAAGGCCTCGCGGATCTTGCGGCCTTCCTCTGTGCGGATCGGGATATTCTGCAGGTTCGGATCATTGGACGACAGCCGCCCGGTCTGCGCGCCGACCAGGGAATAGGAGGTGTGGACACGCTTCGTCTCGGGATTGATCGCGGCCTGCAGCGCCTCGGTATAGGTCGAGCGCAGTTTCGACAGCGTGCGCCAGGCGAGGATGGTACGCGGCAGTTCCTCTCCTTCCGCTGCAAGGTCTTCCAGAACATCTGCGCCGGTCTGCCAGGCCCCGGTCTTGGTCTTCTTCCCGCCGGGCAGGCCCATCTCGTCGAAGAGGATTTCGCCGAGCTGTTTGGGCGAGCCCATATTGAACTCGCGCCCCGCCTGCTCATAGGCCTCGGCCTCATAGGCGGCCATACGCTGGTTGAAATCGGCCGAGAGGCGCGAGAGGAAGTCGCGGTCGACCTTGATGCCGGCGCGTTCCATGCCGGCGATCACCGGGATGAGCGGGCGGTCGAGCCCCTCATAGACGCGCGTGACCTGTTCCTTCGCCAGGCGCGGCTTGCCCTCCTTCCAGAGCCGGAAGGTGATATCGGCATCCTCGGCGGCATATTCTGTGGCGCGCGCAAGCGGCACGCGATCGAAACTGATCTGGTTCTTGCCGGTGCCGCACACCTCCTTGAAGGCGATGGGCGTGTGGTGGAAATAGCGTTCCGACAGCTCGTCCATGCCATGGCCGTGCATGCCGGCATGCATGGCGAAGCTGATCAGCATGGTGTCGTCCACCGGGGCCAGCGCGATCCCCTGGCGGGCAAAGACGACATAATCATATTTGATGTTCTGGCCGATCTTCAGGACGGTGAGGTCTTCCAGAAGCGGTTTCAGCTCCGCCAGTGCCTCGGCCATCGGGATCTGCCTGGGCGGATTGCCGCCGAGCAGGTCGTCGCCATCGGGATCATTGTGGCCGAGGGGGATATAGCAGGCCTTGCCCGGCGCGGTGGAGAGCGAGATGCCGACAAGATCGGCCGTTACCGCATCGAGCCCCGTGGTTTCAGTATCCACCGCGACATGGCCGACGCGATGGGCCTCGGCGATCCAGGCTTTCAGCGCCTCGATATCCGTGACGGTTTCATAGGCCTTGCTGTCAAAAGCCGGCGCATCCTCCTGCACCGCCTCGACATCCACGCCCTCCATGGCGAAATGTTCGCGCACGCGGCGGGTGATGGTGCGGAACTCCATCTTTTCGAGGAATTCCAGCAGTGTGGCCGGGTCCGGATCGGCGACGGCGAGATCCTCGCACGGCACCTCCAGCGGGACATCCTGCTTCAGCGTGACAAGCTGTTTGGAAATCCGCACCGCATCGGCATGGTCGATCAGGGTCTGGCGCCGCTTGGGCTGTTTGATCTCCGCGGCGCGCGCCAGCAGGGTTTCCACATCGCCATATTCGGCGATGAGCTGGGCGGCGGTCTTCACGCCTATCCCCGGCGCGCCGGGTACATTGTCGACGCTGTCGCCGGCGAGCGCCTGGATATCGATGACCTTCTCCGGCGGCGCGCCGAATTTCTCGAACACTTCCTCCGGACCGATGGACTTGTTCTTCATCGTATCCAGCATGCGGATATCGCCCGTCACGAGCTGCATCAGGTCCTTGTCCGACGACACAATGGTCACGCGCGCGCCGGCCTCGTGGCATTTGCGGGCATAGGTCGCGATCAGATCGTCGGCCTCATAGCCCTCCATCTCGATCGCATGGGTGGCGAAGGCGATTGCCGCCTCGCGCACCAGCGGGAATTGCGGGCGGAGGTCTTCGGGCGGCTCGTCGCGATTGGCCTTGTAGTCAGGATAGAGATCGTTGCGGAAGGAATAGGAAGAATGATCGAAGATGCAGGCAAAATGCGTCGGGCGTTCATCGCCGCGCAGATCCTCCAGCAGCTTCCAGAGCATGTTGCAAAAGCCCGCCACAGCGCCCACCGGCAGGCCGTCGGAGGCCCGTGAAAGCGGCGGCAGGGCATGGAAGGCGCGGAAGATATAGGCCGAGGCGTCGATCAGGTAGAGATGGCTGCCGGAGGTAAGCGGGGCGCTGGGCATGGGGGAGAATCCTTGTTTGGAGATGGCTTAGCGTGCCTTTCCCGCGCCGCAAAGGCGCGCTAAGGGGCGCCATGGCTTTCGATTTTGCCTCCCTGCCTGCCGTTCGCGGCAAGCTCATCGAGAATGCCCCGCTCGCGCCCTATACCTGGTTCCGGGTTGGCGGGCCGGCCGATGCGCTGTTCCTGCCGGCTGATGAGGAGGATCTCTCACAGTTTCTCACTGCGCTGCCGGAGGACGTGCCGGTCACCGTGCTCGGTGTCGGGTCGAACCTGATTGTGCGCGATGGCGGGATAGAGGGCGTCGTGGTGCGTCTGGCCGGGGGATACTGGGGCAATGTGGAGAGCGAGGGCCTGTTGCTGGCCGCACGCGCCGGCGCGCTCGATCTCAGCGTTGCGAAATATGCCGCCAGGTCCGGCCTTTCGGGCCTTTCCTTCTTCTCCGGCATTCCCGGCACGCTGGGCGGGGCCACGCGGACCAATGCCGGATGCTATGGCCGGGAGTTGAAGGATGTGCTGGCCGGCGCACGCGCCGTGACACGCGGCGGCGAGGTGGTTGAGCTCACCCCGGAGCATTTCGGCTTTTCCTACCGGCACAGCGAGTTGCCCGAGGATCTCATTGTCACCACGCTCATCCTCCAGGCCGATGGCGAGGGCGATCCTGAGGCGCTGGCCGAAGAAATCGCCGCCCACCAGGCCCGCCGCGCCGAGACCCAGCCGATCAAGGACAAGACCTCCGGTTCCACCTTTGCCAATCCTGATCCTCCGGACACGGAAAATCAGCGTTCGGCCTGGAAACTGGTGGACGCTGCCGGCTGCCGGGGCCTCAAGGTCGGCGGGGCGCAGGTCAGTGAGAAGCACTGCAATTTCCTGATCAATACCGGCGATGCGACCGCCGCCGATCTGGAAGCGCTCGGCGAGCTTGTCCGTGCCCGCGTGCTCGACACATCCGGGGTCGAGCTGCGCTGGGAAGTGCGCCGCATCGGGCGGTTGAAAGCTGATTAGGGTATTGGCCAAACTCAGCCTCATGGTGAGCGGAGACGAACCATGGGGCGGTCAACAAAGAACAGTTCTCTGTCTCCGCCCTCGTCCTTCGTGTTCGCTCAGGATGAGGGCTATGTCTTACCAACTGGCCAGCTAGATCGTCAGGCCCCGTGGCGCGAGCTGTTCCAGCTCGGCCATCATCTCCATGGGCGTGGGCAGCGCCTTGCGCCGGTCGAGATCGAAGGTCACGGCGACAGCTTCCGACGTCATCCAGGGCTGTCCCGACACCGGGTCCATCATCCAGTGCACCAGCGAATGGGTTTTCTCCGCCACTGTCGCAAGGCTGGAATAGATCTCGAACAGGTCGCCCACGCGCGGCCATCGGCGATAGATCAGCCGGTATTCCAGTACGGCAGCGCCCATGCGCACATCGCCTGCGGCTTCGGCCACGCGGCTGCGCCAATCATAGAGCAGGTTGGGCACCGAATCCGAAACCCGGCCCAGGAACCAGGGCGTCCACATGGTGCCGAAGACATCGCAATGATGGCCCGGCACCATGCCTTGGCCGATCATCGGCACGCCGGCGTCCTGCACGGTTTGGTAACCGGCCTCGGCATCGCTGCGCATCTCGCCGCCGGGCATCAGGCTGCGCGGTGCAGTGTCCGCAGGCGGAGTGTCCTTCAGCTCCTCCAGGCGCGGCAGGGTGCGCGAGGACCAGGGGAAAGGCTGTTCATTGGCGGCGGTGGCGTGCACCAGCCGTGTACGGAAGGCTGCGGCCGGGGTGCCGTCGCCATGGCGCATATCCTGGTAGACCTCGACCCAGTCCTCGCCCCAGTCGGTCACGCAGCCGGTCATCGAAAGCGGCCGGCCGGGCAACACCTCGCGGACATAACGCACATGCTGTTCGCGCGGGATCAGCGTGGAAGGCGTGCGCGGGGAAAAGGCCGCCGGCAGGGCCAGGGCGCGGGCAAGCGGGCCGAGCCCCTCCATCGCCTTCTCGACATAGACGCGCACATTCATGTGCCCCATCTCGTCGCAATCCCAGGTATTCGCACTGCCTTGCCAGAGGGGGATCATCATCGGGTCCTTGCTGCACTCATCCCGAGCGAAGTCGAGGGAGTGTGCGGCCATTCCAGCCCGTTCGGCAAGAACACGTTTCGACTTCGCTCAGGATCAGTGCGAACGCCTACCCGATCACGCCATTGAGCGCTGCGCGGGCGGCGAGCTGGGGCGACATGAGATGGGTGCGTCCGCCGCGGCCCTGGCGGCCCTCGAAATTGCGGTTCGAGGTCGAGGCGCAGCGTTCGCCCGGCGCGAGGATGTCCGGGTTCATGCCGAGGCACATGGAGCAACCCGGCTCGCGCCATTCGAAACCGGCTTCCATCAGGATGAGGTCGAGGCCTTCATCCTCGGCCTGCGCGCGCACGAGGCCCGAGCCGGGAACGACCATGGCGCGTACACCGTCTGCAACCTTGTTGCCGCGCGCGATCTCGGCGACGGCACGCAGATCCTCTATGCGCGAATTGGTGCATGAGCCGATGAAGACGCGCTGGACCGGCACGCCGGCAATCTTCTGGCCGGCTTCCAGACCCATATAGTGCAGGGCGCGGGCGACCGCGGCCCGCTTGACCGGGTCGTCAATGTCGGCCGGGTCGGGCACGCGGCCGGTGACGGGGATGGCCTGCTCCGGGCTGGTGCCCCAGGTAAGGGTGGGCTTCACATCCTCTGCCTTGATGTGCACCACGCGGTCCCAGTGGGCGTCCTCGTCGCTGAAAAGGGTTTCCCAGTAGCGCTGGGCAATATCCCAGGCCCCACCCTTGGGCGTGGCGGGGCGGCCCTTCACATAGGCAAAGGTGGTCTCGTCCGGCGCGATCAGGCCGGCGCGCGCCCCGCCCTCGATGGCGAGATTGCATAGCGTCATGCGCCCTTCCATGGAAAGGGCGCGGACAGCCTCGCCGCGATACTCCATGACATAGCCGGTGCCGCCGGCGGTGCCGATTTTCGCGATGATATGCAGGGCGAGGTCCTTGGCGGTGACGCCCTCGGGCAGGGTGCCGGAAACCTCGATCGCCATGTTCTTCGATTTGTTCGCGCGCAGGGTCTGCGTGGCCAGCACATGCTCGACCTCCGAAGTCCCGATGCCGTGGGCGAGGGCCCCGAAGGCGCCATGGGTGGAGGTGTGGCTGTCGCCGCAGACAATGGTCATGCCCGGCTGGGTGCGGCCCTGCTCGGGTCCGACCACATGCACGATGCCATTATTGATGTTGCCCATCTCGAAAAACTCGATGTCGTACTCGGCGACATTGCGCGCCAGCGTTTCGAGCTGGTTGCGGGCCTCGGGGTCCTTCACGCCGGCAAGGCCCAGCGCCTGGTTTTCGGTGGGCGTGTTATGATCGGCGACGGCAAGGGTAAGGTCGGGGCGGCGCACACCGCGCCCGGCCGCGCGCAGGCCGGCAAAGGCCTGCGGTGTGGTGACCTCATGGATGAGGTGCAGGTCGATATAAATGAGGGATTCCCCGGTGCCCGGGTCGGTCGCCACGCGGTGCGCCTCCCAGATCTTGTCGTAGAGCGTCTTGCCAGCCATGCCTTGTTTGTCCTTTACGAGAGGGGGAGATGACTGTCCCGGTGGGAAAAAGCAAGATGGCGAGAGATGTCATGCCGCAATCGCCCAACTCTCAGGCAGAACCGCGCCTTGCCGGATGGGTCCGCGCGGAGCTGCGCAAGGGCATGCTGCCGGGCGCGATCCGCGCCTCGCTGCGCCGGGAAGGCCTCGGCGAGGAGGAGATCGCGGAGACCATGGGACCGGCCGTGGGCGGGATCATCGCGCCCGAGGCGGTCGATCATGAGGCGATCTTCAATGCCGCGATCACGCGGGCGACCGAGACCAATCCGAAGATCAGGCGCCTGCCCACAAACAAGGCGCAGGTCTACACCTATGAGGATTTCCTGCCGGCCCAGGCCTGCGATGCGGTGGTGATCCTCACCGAACGACGTCTGCGCGAGTCCACCGTGGTGGATGCCTTCGCCGATCCCAAGATCCGGACCTCGAAGACCTGTGACCTTGGCCATCTCGGCGAGCCGCTGATCTTCAAGATTGACGAGATGATGGCCGAGGCGCTCGGCATTCACTGGTCATACTCAGATCCCTGCCAGTCGCAGCGCTACATGCCCGGCGAGGAGTACAAGGCCCATCACGACTATTTCTATCCCGGCACGCGCGACTATCAGGTCGAGTGCCAGGATCGCGGCCAGCGCACCTGGACCTTCATGGTCTACCTCAATGATGTCGAGGACGGCGGCGGCACGCGCTTCCGCAAGCTGGAAAAGACCTTCCAGCCGAAAAAGGGCATGGCGGTGATCTGGAACAATCTGAACCGTGACGGCACGGTGAACCCTTTCACTTTGCACCATGGGATGAAGGTGCGCTCGGGCGTGAAATATGTGATCACCAAATGGTTCCGCGAGCGCGGCTTCGGGCCTATGGCCTTTCCTCAGGGCTAACGTCGAGCGCGTCTGCCATGGCCGGGATCCAAGCTTCAGCGTCCAGATCATAGGCCCGGAAGGCCGTGCCGAACCCCCAGTAGCACCAGCCGAAGCCAGCGCTTTCGGCTTGCGTGCGCACCGTGCGGGTCCAGGCGGAGCGCTCACGCGGCGGCAGGTCGCGATAGACGCCGAATTCGCCGACGAATACCGGATGACCGGCCTTGAGCGCGGCGTCCCTTGCGGCCTGGAAATGATTGGCCACGGCGGCGGCATGGCGCGGGCGCGAGCCCCAGGGCTGGGAGAAGTCCGGCGGGTTTTCCAGCCATTCGGCGCCCTCATGGGTGAACTCCCAGGGCTCGTAATAGTGGAAGGTGGTGACCACCCGCTGGTCATCCGGCCACTTGGTGTCCGCCCAGGCCTCCAGCCCGCCCCAGTCGGTCGAGCCGAGGATCACCCACCGGTCGGGATTGGTCTCGCGCACCAGTGAGAGCAGGGCGATGTTGAGGGCTTCGACCTCTGTAATGCCGATCTCGCTGTGGGGCTCGTTGAGGAGTTCGAAAATCACGTTGTCCGGGGCACCCTGGAAATGGGTGGAGAGCTGCCTCCAGATCGCCTGCAATTTCGGCCAGTTGGCTTCCGGGTCTTCGCTGAATTCATGGAAATGGTGGACATCCACGATGATCTTCAGGCCGGCCTCCAGCGCCTGGCTGACGACTTCGTCCACGCGCGCCAGCCGCGCCGCGTCGATCAGATAGGCCGGTCCCGGCCCGGTATGGTCTGACCAGTTCACAGGCAGGCGTACCGTGTCGAAACCGGCCGCGGCGATGGCTTCAAGGTGACGCGCCTCTACCGTATAGCCCCACTCGCCCTCCGAGGGGGCCTCCAGGGCGTTGGAGATATTGATGCAGCGCGCGACGGGGCTGGTCGGCACCGTGGCTGTGGCCGCCGGCTCGGTCTCGCCTGTGGTGCCTCCGCAGCCGGCAAGCAGGGTCCAGACGGTGAGGGCGGCGAGGCAGCGAAGCGCGATTTTCATGTCGCATCTCTTGGGCAATGCGCGTATCTGTGCAAGCATCTTGATATGACCAAGCCGAAGAGTGTGAACGCCTATTTCGACCAGCTGGCCCCGCCCATGCGCGATGTGGCGCTGGCCCTGCGTGCCCGCATCGAGGCACTCGGGCCGAGCCTGTCCTGCAAGCTCGCCTGGGGCTTTCCCTGCTGGAGCGGGACCGAGCGTATTTTCTCGGTGATAGCCCATTCCGAACACTGCAACCTGCAACTCTGGCAGGGCGCGCAGCTGGCCGATGCCTCGCCGCGCGTGGAGGGCACCGGCAAATCCCTGCGCCATGTGAAGGTGCGCAGCCTCGCGGAAATTGATAGCGCTCTCGACACAGTGATCGGCGAGGCCATTGCGCTCGATGCAACCGCGCCGCAAAAGATACGTTGATTGCGGGTCAGGAGGGTATGCATGCACAAGACCATTTTCTGCGCCCTGTGTGCCAGTCTCTTCATCGCCGCCTGCGGCGCCAATCTCGACAGCCCCGAACCGGCCGCCGAGGTTGAAGCCCTCGCGCCCGCCCTAGCCCCGGAGATCGACATGGCCAGCGTGCCGGAAAGCCTGCAATTTACCGCCATCAACGGCGCGCCCCTGCCGCTCAGCCAGTATGAGGGCAAGGCCGTGCTGGTCGTGAACACGGCCTCGAAATGCGGCTACACTCCGCAATTTGCTGGCCTGCAGGCGCTGTGGAGCGACTACAGGGACCAGGGACTCGTCGTGGTCGGCATGCCGTCAGGCGATTCCGCGACCAGGAGTTCGAGGAGGCTGGCGAGATCAAGGACTTCTGCGAGATCAATTACGGCGTCGATTTCCCGCTGACGCAGAAAAACCATGTGGTCGGCGCCGAACGCCATCCCTTCTTCGCCTTGGCCGAGAAGCGCCTCGGCGAGGGCGCGGTGCCACAATGGAACTTCCACAAGATCCTGCTCGGTCCTGATCTTCAGCCAATCGCCGCCTTCCCGTCGGCGGTCACCCCGCAGGATCCCGCGCTGGTCTCGGCAATAGAGGGCGCGTTGGCGGGCTGAGCGATCCGGTCCATGCGGCATAGGCGTGGCCAAGATCATGATACCGTTACCACAACCTGGGTCGCACTTGACGCTGGGCTGTCTTGACCCCTTCTGTGACTCCAAAGGCACACAACACCCGTGAAGGAGCCCTCCCATGGCTGATCAAGATCCCGTTGTTATCGTAGGCATGGCCCGCACGCCGATGGGCGGCCTGCTCGGCGACCTCTCTGCCCTCTCGGCAAATGAACTTGGCGCCATCGCCGTGAAGGCTGCAGCTGCCGAGGCCAAGCTGGGCTCCGATGAGGCCGACGAGATCATCATGGGCAACTGCCTGCCCGCCGGACAGGGCCAGGCACCCGCCCGCCAGGCCGGTTTCAAGGCCGACATGGACAAGGGTCTGGAAGCCACCACGATCAACAAGATGTGCGGCTCGGGCATGCAGGCCACCGTCATGGGCCGCAATGCCATCCTGGCCGGCGAAGCCAATATCGTGATCGCAGGCGGCATGGAATCCATGACCAATGCGCCGCACCTCATCAATGCCCGCAAGGGCCACAAATATGGCGATATGGTCTCCAAGGATCATATGGCCCTGGACGGTCTCAGCGATGCCTATACCGGCGGCCCCATGGGCATTTTCGCCGACCAGATCGCCGTGGAATACCAGTTCACCCGCGAGCAGCAGGACGCCTATGCGCTCGAAACCCTCTCGCGGGCCCAGTCGGCCACCGAGACCGGCAAGTTCAAGCGCGAGATCGCGCCGGTCACAATTGCCTCGCGCAAGGGCGAGGTGGTGGTCGACACCGACGAGCTGCCGCGTACCGCGCGCCCCGACAAGATCCCGAGCCTGCGCCCGGCCTTTTCCAAGGACGGCACGGTGACGGCCGCAAACGCTTCGGCCATTTCCGACGGCGCGGCGGCCCTGATCCTGATGAAGCAGTCCGAAGCTGAAAAGCGCGGCCTGACCCCGATCGCGAAGATCGTCTCGGCGTCCAGCCATGCCCATGAGCCGGAAAAGTTCACCACCGCACCGGTGCCGGCCATGCAGAAGGCCCTCGCCAAGGCCGGCTGGGAGGTCTCCGATGTCGATCTGTGGGAAATCAACGAGGCCTTCGCCGTGGTGCCGATGATCGCCATGAAGGAGCTCGGCATTTCCCATGATGTGGTGAATGTGAACGGCGGCGCCTGCGCCATGGGTCACCCGATCGGTGCATCTGGCGCCCGCGTGCTGATCACGCTGCTGGCCGCCATGGAAGACCGCGATGTGAAGAAGGGCGTGGCCTCGCTCTGCATCGGCGGCGGCGAAGGCATCGCCATGTGCGTCGAGCGTGCTTGATCACCGGTCTGCGCAGTAGAATTTTCGCTCCGGGGGAGCGAAAATAGGTGAGCAAGGCCACGGCAGTGGCAGGAAAAATAGGAAGCCCTTCGAATAGGCGGGCTTTTTGCGTATTGCGGACAGGCCTGTGTCTATCGCGATTCCCCGCGACTTGATCGCGGGGTCCATCTCCAAAGCCACAGCCAGGAACGCCCGGCGGGAGCTGGGCACCGCGGGTTATGCCGCGGTGAATCGTTCAATCTGCAGCACGCCTCAGCTATAGTCCGCCACCCGGCAGAGCTTCCCGTCGCGTTCCTCGAAGAAGCTCGCGCCGGAAATCTTCACCGTCTCACCCGCCGCAACGCCATTGGGCAGGTCGACCGCAGCCTTGCCTTCGAACTCGACCTCGGCGGCGGCCTTGTTGCCGGATGCGACGATATTGACCAGGCGTTGGCGGCGATACGAGAAGGCATTGCCCGAGAGTTCGGCAACCTGGCGCATGGCGTCCTTGCCTTCCAGGCGCATGGACTGGCCTGTATTGGAGATATTCTCGAAGATCACATCGTCCGTGACGCATTCGATCATCCCGTCCAGGTCGCGGGAGTTGTAACAGGCGATATAATGGGTGATGACATCCTGGATCATCGTGGCTCCTCCGGGACAGTTCGCCACTTTGGCTGAGAATCAGTCCGTTAAGGACTTTACACCGCACATGGTTTGACCATAAGCCCCGCGCCTGCAGGAGAAATGATCATGGCTACGCGTATTGCAGTCGTCGGCGCCACAGGCAATGTGGGCCAGGAAATGTTGAACATCCTCGACGAGCGGGCCTTCCCCGCCGATGAGGTCTTCGCTGTGGCCTCGCGCCGCTCGATTGGCCGCGAGGTCAGCTATGGCGACCGCGAGCTGAAATGTCATGATATCGAACAGTTCGATTTTTCGCAGGTGGATGTCTGCCTGATGTCGGCGGGCGGCAGCGTCGCCAAGGAATGGGCGCCGAAGATCGCGGCTGAGGGCGCCATCGTGATCGACAATTCCTCGGCCTTCCGCATGGACCCGGACGTGCCGCTGATCGTGCCGGAAGTGAATGCCGATGCGGTGATGGGCTATACCGCCAAGAACATTATCGCCAATCCGAACTGTTCCACCGCTCAGCTCGTTGTCGCGCTCAAGCCACTGCATGACGCGGTCGGCATCACCCGCGTCGTTGTGGCGACCTATCAGTCGGTCTCCGGCGCGGGCAAGGCGGCGATGGACGAGCTCTGGCAGCAGACCAAGGGTATCTATGTGAACCAGGCCCCCGAGCCGACCGAGTTCACCCGCCAGATCGCCTTCAATGTGATCCCGCATATCGATGTCTTCATGGACGACGCCTTCACCAAGGAAGAGTGGAAGATGCGCGTGGAAACCAAGAAGATCATCGGCGAGGAGATCGAGCTTGTCGCTACTTGTGCCCGCGTGCCGGTCTTTGTCGGCCATGCCGAGGCGGTGCATGTGGAGCTTGCCGGCCCGATGAGCGCGGCCCAGGCGCGCGCCCTCCTGCGCGAGAGCCCCGGTCTCATGGTGGTCGATGACCCGTCCGAGGACCAGTATATCACCCCGATCGACTGTGTCGGTGAGTGGGCGACCTTCATCTCGCGCATCCGCAAGGACCCGACCGTGGAAAACGGCCTGGCCTTCTGGTGCGTCTCGGACAATCTGCGCAAGGGCGCGGCCCTGAACGCGGTGCAGATCGCCGAGGAACTGCTCAATCGCGGTGTGATCAAGGCCGAGAAGGTACCGGTCTAACCGCCCGAACCATCATAGCCCTCATCCTGAGCGGAGACGAAGGAGGAGGGCGGGCGGTAGAGAACGGACCACAGCCCTGAGCGCGCTCTGTCGCGGAGCGGAGAGCAAACAGGGACTTAGCCACTGCCGTGGCCTTCTCCGCCTGAATTTGATCCCCCGGATCAAATTCCTTGCTGCGCAAACCGGCTACGAAGCCCTGAGCGCGATCCATGTGAGGGCGAAGCCCGATACGGGATCAGACCGGGACTCAGGCGGCCGCCGGGGTATCCACCACGCCGAAAGTGCTGGCGATGAAGCCGCCGCCGAGCACGCGCGTCTCGCCATCCGGATCGTAGAAGACGCAGGCCTGGCCGCGCGCCACACCGTGTTCCGGCGTGTCGAAGAACACCGCCGGCTGCCCATCGCGAAGGCCGAGCCGTGCCGGCACCGGCGCCCGGGTCGAGCGCACGCGTGCGAGCACCGGCCGCTCGGCTGCGCAGGCCTCCTCGACACTGCCGCCGCCGAGCCAGTTCAGTTCCGTCAGCGTCAGGCCAACCGTCGCAAGCGCATCCTGCGGGCCGACAATCACCTGCCGTTTCGGTGCATCGATCTTCACCACATAAAGCGGCTCGCCGGTCGCGATGCCGAGGCCGCGCCGCTGGCCCACCGTATAGTGGATCACGCCATTATGGGTACCCAGAACGCGGCCATCCATATGCACAATCTCCCCGCCACGCCCGGCGCCGGGGCGCAGGCGCTTGACCACATCGGCATAATTACCATCGGGCACAAAGCAGATGTCCTGGCTGTCGGGTTTGGTCGCCACGGGCAGCCCGTATTTCTCGGCCAGCTCGCGCACCTGCGATTTCGGCAGGCCGCCGAGCGGGAAGCGCAAATAGTCGAGTTGCTCTGCCGTGGTGGCGAACAGGAAATAGGACTGGTCGCGGCTGTCATCATGGGCGCGGTGCAGCTCGGCGCCCGCCGGGCCGGTTTCGCGGCGGATATAGTGTCCGGTGGCAAGGCAGTCCGCACCGAGATCCTTCGCCGTGGCCAAGAGGTCGGCGAACTTGACCGTCTGATTGCAGCGAATGCACGGAATGGGCGTGGAGCCGGCCAGATAAGTGTCGGCGAAATCTTCCATCACCTGGTCGCGGAACCGGGATTCATAGTCAAGCACATAGTGCGGGATGCCGATCTGGTCGGCGACATTGCGCGCATCATGAATGTCCTGGCCGGCGCAGCAGGCGCCCTTGCGGCGCACCGCTTCGCCATGGTCGTAAAGCTGCAGGGTGATGCCCACCACATCATAGCCCTGATCGGCGAGCAGCGCGGCGACCACGGAACTGTCGACCCCACCTGACATGGCGGCGACCACGCGGGTTTCCGATGGCGGTTTGGCAAAGCCCAAAGAGTTCAGCCCGCCAGCCCCGGGGGCGGTAGAAGTGGGATGTGTCATGTCTCGTCTCCAGCCGGGGTCAAGGCCCGGCGCAGCGCGTCAGTTGAGAGCGCTATTTAGTCGAGATCATGGGGGAATCAAAGTAGGTACGGCCCGTACGCCTGCAATTGTCTGCTCAGGCGACCTTCTTGCGGCGGGCTTCGGGCACCACTTCCCAGGCGCCGCGATGGGTGCGCGAGGGTTCAAAGGCCGGGGTCGAGCCGCTCAGTGTCTCGCCATGGCCAAGGAAGAGGAGGCCGCCGGGCACGAGCTTTTTCGTCAGCAGGTCGGCCGCGCGGGCACGCATGGATTTGCTCATCCCCGACAGGACATGGGCGCAGATAATGATGTCGAACTGGCCGAGCGGAGCCTCGGCATCAAGCAGATTGTGCTGGCGGAAGCCGATGGCGCGGCGCAGTTCCTCGCTGGCCTGCCACTGGCCGGTTTCGAGCTGGTCGAAATGGCGCATCAGTCTGTGCACGGAAAGGCCGCGCTGTATGTCGAAATGGCCGTAGGTCCCGGCCCGCGCGGTGTTCAGCGATTGCTTGCAGATATCGGTCGCGGTGATGTCGATCCGTGCACCGGCCAGCGCCTGGGAATGCTCACCCAGCAGGATGGCCAGCGAATAGGCCTCCTGGCCGGTGGAGACCCCGGCGCACAGGATGCGCAGGCGGCCGGCCTTGGACTGTTTCAGCTTGGCGGGGATGACATCGCTGACCAGGCGCCCCAGCATGTCGCGGTCGCGGAAGAACCAGGTCTGGCGGGTCTGAAGCGCCGCGGCCACTTCGCCTTCGAAAACCGGGTTGGGGCGCGCATCCAGGCAGGCCACGAGATCATCGCACGAGGCAAAGCCCTCACGGCGCAGGATATTGGAAAGCCGGGCCTCGACCAGATAGGCCTTGGAGGGCGAAATGAACTGCCCGGTGGTTTTCAAGGCCAGGTCCGCAAGGGTGTTGAACGTGGCTTCCTGCATAGGTGGTCCTCTGACAATCTTTGGGCAGAAAATGTACGCAACACACTGAAACTGGCGCCATTAACAAAGTGTCAAACCAGGCCGACCTCGGCGAACTTGGATTGCAGAATATCTGTGTCAAATGGCTTCATTACAAATTCATCGGCACCCGAACGAAGTGCCTCGGTAATATGATCGCGGTCTGTTTCGGTGGAGCAGAACACGACCTTGGGGGATTTTCCGCCGGTCTCGCGGCGCAGGGCGCGCAGGAAATCCAGGCCGTTCATGACCGGCATGTTCCAGTCGAGCAGGATGACATCGGGCATGGCCTTGCGGCACGCTTCCAGCGCTTCGGCGCCGTCGGCCGCCTCGGTGACGTCGAACTGCATGCCGGCCACGATTCGGCCTGCAACCTTGCGTACGACTCGACTATCGTCGACAATCAGACATTGTTTCATAAGAAAATTCGTCCCGTCAGCTCTCCCCACAAGAGCTACGGTGATTGTGTTAACTGATCGCAAAGAAAATTCCAAGCTCTGGTTGAATCACCTGCGTCCGAACAGGCGCTCCACATCGGCCAGTTTCAGCTCCACATAGGTCGGGCGGCCATGATTGCACTGGCCAGAATGCGGTGTGGCTTCCATCTGGCGCAGAAGGGCGTTCATCTCTTCGCCCGTCAGCCGACGGCCCGCGCGCACACTGCCCCGGCATGCCATGTTGCCCATGACCTCCTCGAAGCGTTCCTTCAGGGCGAGGCCGGCATCATATTCGGCGAAATCATCGGCGAGGTCTCGTATCAGGCCGGCCGCATCCATCTGCCCGAACAGGGCTGGCGTGGCCCGCACACAGACCGCGCCGGAGCCGAAGGGCTCGATCTCAAGGCCGAGCTCGGCGAGCTCTTCTGACCGTTCGAGCACGCGTACGGCTTCTTCTTCTGTGAGCTCCACCACATCGGGGATGAGCAGGGCCTGGCGCCTGACCCCGCCGGCCGCCATTTGCCGTTTCATGTCCTCATAGACGAGGCGTTCATGGGCCGCGTGCTGGTCGACAATGACAATGCCGTCCTCGGTCTGGGCGACGATATAGGTCTCATGCAGCTGCGCGCGGGCCACGCCGAGGGGATAGTCCTGCGTTGGCGTACCTGGCGCGGTATCAGGCTCGATTCGGGCGGTCGGGGCGGCATCGGGTTCGGGCGCATAGGCCGGACGCGGCGGCGCGCTGACCCCCCCGCGCGGGCTGTAGTCGCCCTGCAGGCGCGATTGCGGTAGGTGCGGGCTCGCCGGTTCGGACCTGTCCCAGATCGAGCGGGTCTCGGCCTCCGGGGTACGCTCCGGTTGGACCCGGCCGAGCGCGAAGCCGGCCACGGTTGTGCTGGCGCGGTGTCCGGCGGCTGCCAGTGAATGGCGTAGCGCGCCGATGATCAGCCCACGGACATTGCCGGCATCGCGGAAGCGCACCTCGGTCTTGGCCGGATGGACATTCACATCCACCCATTCAGAATCAAGATCGACAAACAGCGCCGCCATGGGATGTCGGTCGCGCGCGAGGAAGTCCTGATAGGCTGCGCGGATGACGCCGTTCAGCATGCGGTCCTTCACCGGCCGTCCGTTCACGAACAGGAATTGCAGCCCGGAATTGCCGCGGTTGAGCGTCGGCAGGCCGGCAAAGCCTGTGACGGTCACGCCATCGCGTTCGGCGTCGATCTCGATGGCATTTTCGCGAAACTCGCGGCCCATGATCGCGCCCAGCCGGGCAAGGCGTGCTTGCGCGGCATCGCCGGCCTCTGCGGCATGGCGGAAGACCGAGCGGCCATTGCTTTCCAGCGAAAAGCCGACATCGGCGCGCGACATGGCCAGCCGCTTGACCGCATCGCTCACGGCCAGGGTCTCGGCGCGCTCGGATTTCATGAATTTCAGGCGCGCAGGCGTTGCGAAAAAGATATCGCGCACCTCGATCCGCGTGCCGCTGTCGCTCCGTCCGGTCCAGGGCGCGGGCTTGGGCCCCTCGATCCGCCCACCTTCGACGAAGACTTCCGCCGTTTCGCAGCCCGGTGCCCTTGACGTCAGTGTCATGCGCGAAACCGAGCCGATGGAGGGCAGCGCTTCGCCGCGAAAGCCCATTGTGTGGATGTTCAGGAGGTCGATGCGCCCGTCCGGGCCGGGCACAAGCTTGGAGGTGGCGTGCCGGTCGAGCGCGGCGAGGAGATCGGCTTCGTCCATGCCGCAGCCATCATCCTCCACGGCAAGGCGTTTGAGCCCGCCATTCTCGATCGAAACCGCGATCTGGCGCGCGCCGGCATCGAGCGCGTTTTCGACCAGTTCCTTTACCGCGGCAGCCGGCCGCTCAACCACCTCACCGGCGGCGATACGGTTAACGGCATCCGGCGGCAGGCGCCGGATCTGGGGACGGGCGCGAGGAGAATCAGCCATCCAAGGAGTTTACCAGTGCGGCCGGCAAAGCGCCAAAGCATCGTGTGCGGTAGTGCCGGAAAACAACACTCCAATCCGTGTACTGCAAATGTCCGCATTGTCATGGAACGTCGCCCCCGAGGGGCCTGTTGCTCGCCCGTGACCTGCGCCGTTCGGGTGCATCACGAAATCACTCCAGAAACAGGAGACTGTTCCATGCGTAAACTTGCTACGATTTCCACCCTCGCCCTCTTTTCGACCGCCGCGGCCACGGCCGCCGCGCAGTCCTATACAGAGGAAGACACAGGGTTCTATATCGAAGGCGGCGCGGGCTACATGAATTTCGAGCCGGAAGGCGCCGAGGACGGTATCGACACCACGACGCTGAATGCGCGCGCGGGCTATCAGTTCACCCGCAATTTCGCCTTTGAGCTGGATCTCGCCAGTGGGATTGATGATGGCGAATTCGATTTCAACACCGATGAGGATGAGTTCGACCTGGACGACAATGATGATGGCGACTTCGATGACCTCATCGCGGCGTCCGGCGATGTCGGCCTGAATTACCTGATCGGCGCCTTTGGCCGCGCCAGCGTGCCAATCACCGACAGCGTCGATCTCTATGGCCGTCTCGGCTATGCCCTGGTCGATCTCGATGCCACGGTCATGACGCCCGGCGGCGTGGAACTTGCCACGGTGGAAGGCGACGAGGACGGTGCGGCGCTCGGCGGCGGTGCGATTTTCGACATCACCGAAAGCTGGAGCATTCGCGGCGACGCGACCTATTACGCCTTCGACAATACCGACACGTTCGGGGCCGGTCTGACGCTTGGCTACAAGTTCTGATCCGCCATTTGAAAACCGCCTGTGACATGCCCCGGTGCGCGCCTTGCGTGCCGGGGTTTCACATGCACGAAATTGTCCTTTCTTCAAGGCAGTGTTAACCCTTCGGCCAGGGTGGAACGCAAATTTGAAAAGGGACGCACCGTGAAGACTTTCCTGAAATCCTGCCTTATCGCTGCATCTGTTGCAGCGCTCGCCCCCATGGCCATCGCCCAGGAGGACGCCGAAGGTGTTATCGAACACCCGATGATCGAGCGTTATCCGGGCCAGTATATTGCCTGGCAGAACATCCAGAACTGGATGCCCTACAAGGTCGCGGCCGGGCCGGTGACGGGCTATCGCCATATCGATGAGTGGATCGAGACCGAAGGCCGCGTGACGCGCACCTTCTACGCCCTGGAAGGCGAGGACCGGGAGGTTTCCGAGGTTTATCTCAACTATGTCGAGGCGCTGGAGGCCCAGGATTTCGAAATCCTCGGCAAGGGTTATTCTGCCGACCGGCGCGGGGCCGATTTCGGCTCCACCAACTGGATCACGGTCGCCTATGCGGCCAACCCGATCACCGAACAGGGGCCGCAAAACTCCCTGTTTGCCGGCACGTCCTCATCCGGCGGGGCCGGCTCCATTGTCGCACGCAAGGAGCGCGCGGCGGGCATGGCCTATGTTGTCATTTCGCTGGAACAGCATTCGGCAAACTATATGGGCGCGCTGATCGATATCGTGGAAGTCGAGGCGCCCGAGACCGGGCTTGTGGTCGTGGACGCCGAAGCCATCGGGTCCGATATCGCCGAATATGGCCGCGTCGTGCTCGACGGCATCGTCTTTGAATTCAACAGCGCCGAGCTGGCAGACGAGAGCGCCGAGGCGCTTCAGGCCATGGCAGACTTCCTCACCGCCAATCCCGACAAGCTCTTCTATGTGGTCGGCCACACCGATTCCATTGGCACCTTCGATTATAACAACAATCTCTCGCGCGCCCGGGCCGAATCCGTGGTCGAGGCGCTGGTGGAGGATTACGACATCGCGTCGGGCCGCCTGGAGCCCCATGGCGTCGGCCCGCTGGTGCCGGTCTTCTCCAATGGGTCGGAAGAAGGCCGCGATGCCAATCGCCGCGTGGAACTGGTCGAGCGCCCGCCGGCGGAATAGGCAGGGGCGGCTCCACGGCACAACGAGCAGCCTTGAGCGTGATCCATGTGAGGCGCGCAGCGCCAATACGGGATCAAACAAGGAAAGCCTAATCGAACAGCTTCGACACGCTTTCCTTGTTGGCGATGCGCCGGATGGCTTCGCCGAGCAGGGGGGCGACGGTGAGGATGCGCAGCTTTTCCGACTTCAGGTCCTCATCGCGCGGCTTGATCGTGTCGCAGGCGACGATCTCGTCGAGCGCGGAGGTCTCGAAATTCTGCACGGCATTCTTCGAGAACACGCCATGGGTGACATAGGCCGCCACGCCCGTGGCGCCTTCATCCTTGAGCGCCTGGGCGGCGCCGCGCAGCGTGCCGCCGCTATCGCAGATATCGTCGACGAGGATGCAGTTGCGCCCCTTCACGTCGCCGATGATGTTCATCACTTCGCTGACGCCCGCCTTGGGCCGGCGCTTGTCGACAATGGCGAGATCGACGCCGAGCCGGTTGGCGAGCGCGCGGGCGCGCACCACGCCGCCGACATCGGGCGAGACGATCATGAGCTGTTTCAGCTTGTAGCGCCGCCGGATATCTTCCTCGATCACCGGGGCGGCGATGAGATTGTCGGTCGGCACATCGAAGAAGCCCTGGATCTGGCCGGCATGCAGATCCATGGTCAGTACCCGGTCAGCGCCGGCGGCAACGATGAGATTTGCCACGAGCTTGGCCGAGATCGGCGTGCGGCCATCGGTTTTCCGGTCCTGGCGGGCATAGCCATAATAGGGGATCACGGCGGTGATACGCTGGGCCGAAGCGCGCTTGAGCGCATCAAGGCAGATCAGCAGCTCCATAAGCGTGTCATTGGCCGGATAGCTGGTCGACTGGATGACATAGACATCCTCGCCACGGACATTCTCATTGATCCGGATGAAGACCTCATTGTCGGAGAAACGTTCGATCCGTCGTTCGGTGAGCGGCAGGTCAAGATAATCCGCAATCGACTCAGCCAGAGGCGTGTTCGCGGTGCAGGAGAGAAGTTTCATCACGGTGCGCACACTCCGATGAGGCGAGGGACGGGCAAGCGGCTGAACTGTCACGTCTGTGTCGCAAACATGGACGCGGCGCAATGTGGCAGACGCGGTTTTTAATGTTCCTGTGACAAAAGTCCGATGACTGAGGCATTCCGGCCATAGTCGGGCTCGCCGGCATGGGTGCGCCGGCGATTGGAGAAAAAGCCTCTGTCGGCGCAGGTATCAGCGGCCAGCCGGTCAACTCGCGCGAGGCCGAGGCGCACCAGCCGGTCCTCGACATGGCCGGTGAGGTCGAACAGCAGCCGGTCGCCTGCGCCAGGTTTGAAATAGGCGGCGTTTTGCGGGGCATAGGCGACGAACCGGTCGCGGAATTCAGGGCCGACTTCATAGCTTGCCTGCTGGATCGCCGGGCCGATGGCCGCGACGATCCTGGTGGCGGACGCGCCGATCTGCTCCATCGCCTCCACCACTGCTTCACCGACGCCGGCCAATGCGCCCTTCCAGCCGGCATGAGCCGCGCCGACAATGCCGGCCTCGCGGTCGGCCAGCAGGATGGGTACGCAATCGGCGGTGAGAATGCAGAGGGCCATGCCCGGCACGCGTGTCACCATGGCGTCGGCCTCGGGGCGGGCCTCCCAGGCCTCGGTCACCTCGACCACACGCGCGCCATGCACCTGGTAGCTCGACACCATCTCCGTCAGGCCGAGCGCGCCGCGCACGCGGGTGCGGTTCTCTGCAATCGCGCCGGCCTCGTCGCCGGAGCCGATCCCCACATTCAGGCTGGCATAGATGCCTTCCGAGACCCCGCCCTCCCGGCCGAAAAAGCCATGCGCGATGCCGGGCAGGCGCTGCAGGCCGGGAGCGGACTGGAAGGGCGGGTTCGTCATCCCTCCCGCATAGACCAGCCCTGCCGCGCAATGAAGCCTTGACCGAATCTCCGTCGCCCGCCATGCCGCGAGCATGAGCATACCTGTCACCGTTTCCGTCCGCCCGCTGCCCCATTTCGAGGGCCTCGCCCTGCCCGCATACGAGACCGAAGGCTCAGCGGGCCTCGATGTCCGCGCCGCCGTGCCGGAGGATGCACCGCTCGTGCTTCAGCCGGGCAAGCGCGCCATGGTCGAGACCGGGCTCTCGGTGGCGATCCCGGAGGGCTATGAGATCCAGATGCGCCCGCGCTCGGGCCTTGCCGCCAGGCATGGCATTACCTGCCTCAATTCGCCTGGCACGATCGACAGCGATTATCGCGGCGAACTGAAAGTGATCCTGATCAATCATGGCGATGAGCCTTTCACCATCGCGCGCGGGGAGCGCATCGGGCAGATGGTGCTCGCCCCGGTGACGCGCCTTGAATGGGCCGAGGTGGAGACCCTGCCGGAGACCTCGCGCGGGGAAGGCGGCTTCGGCTCGACCGGGCGATAGGGCGCGGGGCGCTTTCCTCAGCGGCAAAATGGCTTTAAGTCACCCTCGCAAGGCCCCGTAGCTCAGCAGGATAGAGCAACAGATTCCTAATCTGTAGGTCACAGGTTCGAATCCTGTCGGGGTCGCCATTCGCAGCTGGTCTGCGGCGTGCCGCAGGAAAATCGATCCGGGGGATCGATTTTAGGCGAAGAATGGGGTGGCAGCCTCAAGGATGAACTCACTGCCCGACATGGCTGCGAATGAGTCCTTTGTTTGTCTCCGTATCGCTGCGCTCACATGAGACGGACTCAGGGCTGGGTTTTTGTTTGATCCCGTATCGGCGCAGCGCGCCTCACATGGATCGCGCTCAGGGCTGTTTTGGCCAAGATTGGCCGCGCTGGCCGATTTGGCTGACAGTTCCGGCCGAACCCGCTAAACAGGGGACCCGCCGGCGAAAGGACGCCGCGCGGCCGGAGCCGATAGCCAGATGAAATTCCTCGACCAGTGCAAGATCTTCGTCGCCTCGGGTGCGGGCGGCAACGGCGCGGTCAGCTTCCGGCGCGAGGCCTATGTCGAGTTCGGCGGGCCCGATGGCGGCGATGGCGGGCGCGGCGGCGATGTCTGGGCCGAGGCTGTGCCGGATCTCAACACGCTGATCGACTATCGCTACCAGCAGCATTTCCGCGCCGAACGCGGTACGGGCGGCATGGGAAAACAGCGTACGGGCCGTTCTGGCAAGGATGTCGTCCTGAAACTGCCCGTCGGCACACAGATTTACGAGGATGATCGTGAGACGCTGATTGCCGACCTGACAGAGGTCGGCCAGCGCGTGCTGCTCGCCGAGGGCGGCAATGGCGGCTGGGGAAACATGCGCTTCAAGTCCTCGACCAATCGCGCGCCGCGTCATGCCAATCCCGGCGAGCCGGCCGAGGAGCGCTGGATCTGGCTGCGCCTGAAACTCATCGCCGATGCCGGCCTGGTCGGCCAACCCAATGCCGGCAAGTCGACATTCCTGAGCGTCGTGACAGCCGCCCATCCGAAGATCGCTGATTATCCGTTCACCACGCTGAACCCCGGCCTCGGCGTGGTCGATCTCGGCCCCGGCCAGCGTTTCGTGCTCGCCGATATTCCGGGCCTCATCGAGGGCGCGGCCGAGGGCGCCGGGCTCGGCACGCGCTTTTTGGGCCACGTCGAGCGCTGCAAGGTGCTCCTGCACCTCGTCGACGGCACGCAGGACGATGTGGCCGTCGCCTACCGCACCATCCGCGAGGAGCTGGCTTCCTATGGCGAGGGGCTGGACGAGAAACCCGAAGTGCTTGCCATGACAAAGATAGACGCCCTCGGCCCGGAGCTTTCCGCTGAGCAGGCAAAATTGCTGGAAGCCGAAGCCGGCGTGAAACCGCTGCTCATTTCCAGCGCCTCCGGCGAAGGCGTGAAAACCGCCCTGCGCGCCGTCGCCCGCCATCTCGATATCATCGCCGCCGATGAGGCTGGTGAGGAGGATGAAGACGAGGGCTGGAGCCCGGCATGAGCGCTGAGGCCCTGCGCGCCGCCCGGCGCATTGTCGTGAAAACCGGCTCTTCCCTCGTCAGCGACGGCAGTGCGCCGCGCACTGGCTGGCTTGCCTCGCTGGCCGCCGACATTGCCGGCCTGCGCGCGGGCGGCAAGGAGGTCATACTTGTCAGCTCCGGCGCAGTGGCGCTCGGGCGGGGGGCGCTGGGCGGGGGCAGGCCGAGGCGGCTGGAGGAAAAGCAGGCTGCTGCGGCCTTCGGACAGCCGCTCTTGATCCGCGCGCTGGAAACCGCCTTCTCCGCCCATGAGATCCGCGTCGCGCAATCCCTGCTGACGTTGGAAGACACCGAACAGCGCCGGCGCTGGCTGAATGCCCGCACCACGCTGGAGACCATTCTTGCCGCCGGCGGCCTGCCGGTGATCAATGAGAATGACACGGTGGCGACTGATGAGATCCGCTATGGCGACAATGACAGGCTCGCCGCGCGCGTGGCACAGATGATGACGGCGGATCTCCTGGTGCTGCTCTCGGATGTGGACGGGCTCTATACGGCTGACCCCCGCAAGGATGCCGGCGCGCGCCATATTGCCGAGCTCGAAGGCCTGGACGAGGTGCATCTGGCCATGGCGGGCGATCCGAATGCCGAGGCCGGGGTCGGCTCGGGCGGCATGATCACCAAGCTGATGGCCGCGCAGATCGCCGAGTCCGCCGGCTGCGCGACGCTGATCGCCGATGGCCGGCGTGAGCATCCCATCGCGGCGCTTGAGGACGGCGCGCGCGCCACGCTGATCCGTGCGCGCACCACACCGGCCCGCGCCCGCGAGGCCTGGCTGATGAGCCATCTCAAGCCCGAAGGCCATATCCGCGTCGACGCCGGTGCGGCGAAGGCGCTGTCGAAAGGCGCGAGCCTCCTGCCGGTTGGCGTGGTTGGCGTGGATGGCGAGTTCGACCGCGGCGCGGCCGTGGGCATCTGCCTTTCCACGGGCGAGACGATCGGCTTCGGCGTCAGCGCCTATAGCGCGCGCGACATTGCCCGGATCGCCGGCAAGCAGAGCGATGCGGTCGAGGCGCTGCTCGGCTGGCGCGGTCGGCCCGCCGTGATCCACCGCAACGATCTCGTGCTGCGCCCGGCATGAGCGCGCCGCTCTCCCTCTCCAGCCTGGAAGACACCGCGCATCTCGCCGCCCGGCTCGCGCCTCTACTGAAGGCTGGCGATGTGATCGCGCTGGAAGGCGATCTCGGCGCCGGGAAGACCACCTTCTGCCGTGCACTGATTTCCGCCCTGCTGGGTGAAGAGGCCGAAGTGCCGAGCCCGACCTACACACTGGTCCAGACCTATGAGGGCCCAAATTTCCCGATCTATCATTTCGATCTCTATCGCCTCGAAGCCCCGGCCGAGCTGGATGAGCTTGGCTGGGAGGAAACCGTGGACGGGCTCGCCCTGATCGAGTGGCCGAACAAGGCCAGGCGCCGTCTGCCGGCCTGGCGGCTGGAGATTTCCCTGAAAATCTCAGGCACCGACCGCATTGCCCATCTGGTGCCCCACGGCGAAGACTGGCAGACTCGCATGGATGAGTTTCGATCCTGACGCCCGGACTGCCGAGATCGACGCCTTTCTGGCCGCTGCCGGCTGGGGAGACGCTGCTATCCGCCCGCTGGGCCAGGATGCTTCCACACGCCGTTATTTCCGCCTGAAGCGCCCCGACGGGATGAGCGCGATCCTGATGGATGCGCCGGGCGTGGAAGACCCGCCCTGTCCGCCCGAGGCCGATGAGGCCACGCGCCTCACCATGGGCTGGAACGCCAGGACCCGGCTTGCTGCCTCGCGCGTGGACGCTTTCGTGGCACTGGCCGGGGAGCTGAACCGGCGCGGCCTCTCGGCGCCGCAGATCCTTGCGGCCGATCCCGGGGCCGGTTTTGCGATCATCGAGGATTTCGGCGAGGGCCGGGAATTCGCCCGCCTGATCGAGCGCGGCGCGGCTGATGAGATCGAGCTCTATACCAGCGCGGCGGAGCTGCTCGCGGACCTGCATTCCACCCCGCCACCGGATGCGGCACGCGGCCATGGCCAGGTCTGGCCGATCCTCGATTTCGATGCGCTGGCCCTCCGGTCCAATGCCGACCAGTTCGCCGACTGGATGCCGAAACACGACCCGCAGATGCGCTGGGGCGATGCGGCGGCAGAACGCTGGGCGGAGGAGCGCGACGCCCTGATCAACCAGGCGCTTGCCCGCCCCCGCGTCTTCACCCTGCGCGACTATCATGCGGAAAACCTGATCTGGCTGCCCGAACGGGCCGGCAAGGCGCGGATCGGCCTGCTCGACTTCCAGGACGCGGTGCGCGGCTGGGCGGCCTGGGACATGTCCATGCTCATCCAGGATGCCCGCCGGGAGGTTTCGCCCGACGCGCGCGAGGCGGCCATGGCGGCCTATTGCGCCGCCAGCGGCAAGGACCGTGAGGACCTTGAAGCCGAGCTTGCCATTGTCGGCACACTCAATGCCCTGCGTATCGCCGGGGTGTTCGCCCGCCTGATCGAAAATGGCAGGCCGCGCTATGGCGATTTCCTGCCGCGCCAGCTCACCATCCTTGCCCGTAATCTCTCCCATCCGGCGGTCGCCGGCATGGCGGGCCTCGTGCGCGAGACCGCCCCGCACCTGATGGAGGCTGCATGAGCGCCACGCCCCATACTGCCTTCCTGCTGGCTGCCGGGCTCGGCACGCGCATGCGCTCCCTGACGGACAAGACGCCCAAGCCCCTGCTTGAAGTCGCCGGGCGCAGCATGCTCGACCGCCTGCTCGACGCGCTGGTGGCCGCCGGGGTGAAACGCGCGGTGGTGAATGTGCACTGGCTGCCCGAACAGGTCGAAGCTGCTGTGGCTGCGCGCAAGGATATTGAGACGGTGATCTCCGACGAGCGCGAGGAGCTTCTGGAAACCGGCGGTGCACTCGCCAAGGCATATGGCCTGCTGGGCAAGGAGCCTGTCTATATCCTCAACACCGACGCGCTCTGGGGCCCCCTGACGCCAAAGCCCCTGAATGATCTGGCCGCGGCCTATGATCCGGCGCGGATGGACGAGATGCTGCTGCTCGCCAATCGCCGCCGTTGTCTCGGTTTCGGCGGCGCGGGCGATTTTTTCCTCGGCGAGACCGGCGCATTGACCCGGCGCGGCGCGGCCCCGCATACGCCGTGGGCCTATGCCGGGGTGCGGATTGCCAATCCGAAAATGTTCGAAGGTCTGCCGGTGGAGAAATTCTCCGCCAACCGGATATGGGATCCGATGCTTGCCGAAGGCCGCCTGCACGGCCTGCCGCTTGACGCCTTCTGGCTGCATGTCGGTGATCCCAGGGCACTGGACGACGCGAATATGTGGATGCGGTGTCACGGGTATTGAGCACGGGCTTCCTCTCCGAAGGCGCCGCGCGCGTCTGGTGCCTGCCGGCCGGGGCGCCGTTTCTCAGCGCGCTGGCCTGGGCGCTGGCGAATGCTGTGAGACTGATGGACTCGCCCGAGGCCCTTGCCGATGGTGTGGTTTACCTGCCCAACCGGCGCTCGGCCCGCGCCTTTGCCGAAGAGCTGCATGCTGCAGCCGGGGCGCGTCGGACTGTGCTCATGCCCGAAATTCGGGCCCTGGGCGATCTGGAAACAGACGATGCCCCGCCGGGCCTCGATGCGGCCTTTACCGATCTCGGCCCGGCGCTCAGCGATGCCAAGCGCCTCGGCACGCTGATGTCGCTGGTGAAAGCGTGGTTTGACAAAAGGGAGCGCACCCTGCCGGCCGCCTCGGCCCTTGCCGCCGCGCAGAACCTCGCTGCGCTGCTGGACGAAGCAGCCGTCGCCGGCAAGACGGACTGGAGCGATCTCGGCGCACTGGTGGAGAGGGCAGATCTTGCCGCCCACTGGCAGGAATCGATCCGGTTCCTGGAGATCATCACCGAGCAATACCCCGTCTGGCTCGCCGAGAAGGGTGTGGAGGACAAGCTCGCCCGGCGCCTGGCCGCCGCGCGGGCCATCGCCGCGCACTGGGACGCTGTGCCGCCGAAAGGCCCTGTGATCATTGCCGGTTCGACCGGCGCGACGCCCGCGAGCCGCATCCTCATGGCCGCTGCCAGCCGTGCGCCGCAGGGCGCCGTCGTGCTGCCCGGCCTCGACCGGAGCCTGACGCGTGCGGCCATCGAAGAGATCGCAGGGACGCCGAGCCATCCGCAATTTGCCCTGCTGGAAACCCTGGCCGAGTTCAGCCTTTCCCCGAGCCAGGTGCATGTCCTCCTGGACCTCGATCAGGACGGATTTGCGGCGCGCCGCGCCCTGGTCCATGAGTCCCTGTCGCCGGCACAGTTGACCGGGGACTGGCGCAAGCGACTGGAAGATATTTCCGCCCCCCTCGCGCCGGATGCGTTCACGCGCGCCGGCCTTGAGGGGCTTGATCTCATTGCGGCGCATGACGAGACAGAGGAGGCCCTGCTGGCCGCCTGCCTCCTGCGTGAGACGCTGGAGACCCCGGGACGCACCGCGGCTCTGGTCTGTCCGGATGCGGGGTTGGCGCGCCGTGTCAGCGCCCATCTGAAGCGCTGGGACCTGGAGGTCACGCCATCAGAGGGCACGCCGCTGGCGCACCTGCCGGCGGGCATCTGGTTCGACGCGCTGCTCGACTGGTGGATCGCGCCGGCCGATCCGGTCCGCATCGCCGCGCTTCTCCATGCGCCGGGTACCACGGCACCGGAAGGCGCAGCCCTGTTCGAACGCTGGGTGCTGCGCGGTGTGCGCTGGTGGGAAAGCCTTGAGGATATGCAGGCGCGTCTCACCGAGCGGCTGACAGTGGGCGTTTATCGCAAACCCAAAGACGAAGAGCTGGCGCAGATCGAAGCTGTTGCCGCCTGGCTGGTCGAGGCTGCCGCGGCGCTGGAGGAGGATGAGGTCCTCTCTGCGGAGGGCTTCCGCGATGTGGTCCGTGCCGTCCTGCCCCGGCTTTGCGATCCGCAGGAGCTCTGGCGCGGCGGGGATGGCGCAGCACTCGCCGGGCAGGTCGAGAACCTTCTGCAGATGGCCGAGGCCTATGGCCCCTTGCCGCTGGAAGACTGGCTCGGCCTCTGGCGCCAGATGGCGGCGGACGCGAATGTCCCGCCCTCGACGCCCGGCCATCCGCGCCTGCAGATCCACGGCCAGCTCGAAGGCCGCCTGCAGACCGCCGACCATGTCATCCTGGCCGGGCTGAATGAGGGTGTCTGGCCGAAGCCGCCCGGGGCCGATGCCTTCCTGCCGCGCCATTTCAAGACGGCTCTGGGGCTCGAAGATCCCGAAGCGCGTATGGGCCTTGCCGCGCATGACTTTGCGAGCCTTGCCTGCGCGCCGCGTGTGACGCTGCTCTGCTCGAAACGGCGCGAAGATGCCCCGGCGGTGGCCTCGCGCTGGATCTGGCGGCTGCAGACCCTGGCGCGCGGTGCGCTTGGCGGCGCTGTCGACGATGTGCTCGGGCCGGCGCCGGAGCGCGATCCGCGCCTCTGGGCCGCCGCGCTGAAGCGCCCGCGCGATAGTGAGCCTCTGATTGGCGTGGAGCCACGCCCCAAACCGCCGGTAAAACACCGCCCGCCCCAGCTTTCGGTCTCGCGCATCGATGCGCTGCAGCGCGACCCTTATGCGGTCTATGCCGAATATGTACTGAAGCTGCCGAAACTCGACGAGCTTGATCAGGAGATGGATGCCCGCCATCGCGGCACGGCGATTCACAAGGCGCTGGAGCTGTTTGAGAAAAGCCCCGCGATCGGTGCTGAAGGCCTCGCCGCAAGCCTGGAAGCGGAACTGCGCAAGGCGGGTGCGAAGCCGGAAGTGCTGCTGGGTGAGCGCGTGGCGCTGGCGGAGACAGCGCGCCAATATGTCGACTGGCATGCCGGGCGCGCGGTGGCCCGGGACAATGTGAAAACTGAAATCAAGGGCAGTTTTGAAATCGCGCGCGCAGGCGATCTGGGTAACTTCAAGCTCACGGCCACAGCCGACCGGGTGGAGATCCGCGAGGGCGGGGCCATCGCCATTCTCGATTTCAAGACCGGCAATCCGCCCTCTGACAAGGAAATCGGCGTGGGTCTCGCCCAGCAGATGCCTTTGCAGGCCCTGATCGCGCGCGAAGGCGGTTTTCCCGGTGTGCCCGCCGCCGAGGTCACCGAACTGACCTATGTCACGGTGAAGGCCGACTTCAAAACCCATGTCATCGGCCTGAAAAAGCCGCTTGAGAAAAGCGCCATGGAGCTGGCCGACGATGCGCTGGCGGGCCTGACACGCCTCATCGGCGGCTATGACAATCCCGAGCAGGCCTATCTCTCGGCCCCGCGTGCGCAGTTCGTGAAATATGAGGGCGATTATGGCCGGCTTGCCCGGCGCGCGGAATGGACCAGCGAGATCAGCGATGGCTGAGCCCATCTTCTCTCCCGACAGCCCGGCCTATCAGGACGCCGGCAGGGCGCAGGCGACCGCAGCGGACCCGGCCCATTCGGCCTGGGTGTCGGCCAATGCGGGCTCCGGCAAGACCAAGGTGCTGATCGACCGGGTCGCGCGCCTCCTGCTGAAGGATGCCGCGCCGGATTCCATTCTCTGCATCACCTATACGCGTGCCGCCGCCAATGAGATGATCTCCCGGCTGTTCCGCCAGCTCGGCGCCTGGTCGGTGATGGATGACGCTGAGCTGCTGGCCCAGCTCGCCGCCTTGGAGGGCCGGACGCCGGAAAGCTATGCGGCGGAGGAGCTGCCCAAGGCGCGTGCCCTCTTTGCCAAGGCGCTGGAGACCCCCGGCGGGCTGCGCATCGAGACGATCCACGCGTTTTGTGCGCGGCTTTTGCGGCGGTTCCCGCTGGAGGCGCGCATCCCGCCGGGGTTTCGCGAGATCGAGGAGCGCGATGCCGAGCGCATGTGGCAGGAGGCAGTGCGTGCTGGCGTGCTGCAGCTCGATGATGCCAGCCCGGAGGTGATCGATGCGCTGGCCGCTGAGGGGCGCGGCCTTGGTCTCAGCGCCTCGCTCGGGCTGGTGCGCGGGGCGGGCCAGAAGCTTTGGCTTGAGCCGGAAGAGGCCGCCGAGCAGTTGCGCGCGGAGCTGAAGACGCCGGACGTCTCTGCTGAGGCGCTCTTGGAAAAAGCCATGCTGGCCGATTTGCCGGTCACGGAATACCGCGCCGCGATCGAGAGCCTGCGGGCCGGGACCACGAAAACCGACATCGCCCTGTCGGACCGGCTGATCGCCTTGCTCGAATGCGAAGACGCCGCCGGGCGGTGGGAGCTGGTGCAGGGCATCTGGAAGACCGGTTCGGGCAGTGACCGCAAATCCAATCCCTTCACCAAGGCGATGGCGCCACACCTGGAAGACCTTTTCGCCGTCACTGTGCCCGAAGGGCGGGAAGTCACCCGCCTGCGCGCGGTGAACACAGCCTGGCGCGCGGCCCGGGCGGTTGAGCGCACGCTGGCGCTGATCACCCTCGCCCGGCCTGTCCTTGCCGCCTATGACACAGCCAAGGGTGCGCGCGGGGCCCTGGATTTCGACGATCTCATCACCGCGGCCAATACCCTGCTCACCCTGTCGGGCCAGGCCGCCTGGGTGCTCTACAAGCTCGATGGCGGGATCAGCCATGTCCTGCTCGATGAGGCCCAGGATACCAGCCCCGACCAGTGGACGCTCATCCATGCCCTGACAGAGGAATTCTTCTCCGGCATGGGCAGTGAAAAGCCCCAGGACCCGCGCACGCTGTTCGTCGTGGGCGACGAAAAGCAGTCGATCTACTCCTTCCAGGGCGCCGATCCGGACAAGTTCCATGTCCACAAGCAGGAGCTGGTCGCGCGCACGGCGGGCGGTGTGAAAACCCCGGACATGCTGATGTCCTTCCGCTCCAGCCCGGAAGTGCTGCAATTCGTCGATACGGTCTTTGACACGGATCTCTTCGACGGCGCGCCATTCTCAGGGTTCGTGCCGGAAGAGGCCGACCGCATGCGCCATGAGGCCCGACGCGCCAACCAGCCCGGCTGTGTCGAGCTCTGGCCGGTCGAAGCGCCGGTCGAGCTCGATCCGGACGACCCCTGGGAGCCGCCGGTGGATTCCATGGGCCAGGATGCCCCCAAGGCGCGGCTTGCGCGAAAGGTGGCGGCTGAAGTGCGCGCGCTGATCGACCGGGGTGAGGCCATCTGGGTGGAAAATGCCGACCGGTCCTGGTCGCGCAAGCCGGCTGAGGCCGGTGACGTGCTGATCCTGGTGCGCAAGCGCAAGGGCGGGCTTTTTAATGCCCTGATCCAGGAATTGAAGCGCCAGCACCTGCCCGTGGCCGGCGCGGACCGGCTGACCCTGAAAGATCATATCGGCGTGCAGGACCTGCTCAATCTCGTCCGCTTTACTCTGATGCCGGAAGATGACCTGACGCTGGCGGAAATCCTGCGCGGCCCGTTCTGCGACCTGGTGGATGACGACAAGCATCTCTTCCCGCTCGCCCATGAGCGCAAGACGCAAAGCCTGTGGTCGCGGCTGCAGGCGGCCGAGGACCCCGTCTTCCACGCAGCGCGTGCTTTTCTGGAAGGGGTGCTCGAGCGGGGCGCCTTGCCGCCGTTTGAGTTCCTCTCGGCGGTGCTCGACGGGCCGGTGAAGGGCGCGGAGACCGGCTGGGACCGGATCGGTGCGCGTCTCGGCACGCCGGCGCGCGACCCGGTCGAGGCGCTGCTCTCGCGCGCGCTTGCCCATGACGGCAAGGCCGGTGCGTCCCTGCAGACCTTCCTCTCGGCGATGGAACGAGATGCCAGCGAGATCAAGCGGGATCTCGCTGAATCCGGCGGTGCGGTGCGGGTGATGACCGTGCATGGCGCCAAGGGCCTGCAGGCACCCATCGTGATCCTGCCGGACACCACTTCGCCCCCTCCGGGCGCGCCTGGTGCGCTGCTCTCGGTCAATGGAATGCCGGTCTGGGCGCCGCGCAAGGATGAGGATACGGGCCGCCTGTCGGCAGCACGCCTTGAGGCGGAACGCGCCGCCCAGCGCGAGGCCCGGCGCCTGCTTTATGTGGCGCTGACGCGGGCGCAGGACCGGCTGATCCTCTGCGGTGCCTGGTATGGCAGCAAGAAGGGCGCGGGCTTCGACCTGGCCTCCTGGTATGGCCTGTGCGCGAGCGCTATGGAGCGGCTTGCCGGGCCAGCCGAGGAGGGCGCGGACCGGCAATGCTTTGGCGCGCCGCCACCGAGGCTCACTCCGGCGGTCGCCGTCGCGGCGGAGGACACACCTGCACCCGCCTGGCTGCGCCAGCCTGCCCCGAAGGAGGCCGCCGGGCGGCGCGCGATCAGCCCGTCTCACCTGCTTCCGGATGATACGCCGGTCATCGACCCGCTGGCGCCGCGCCCACCTGACCGGCGTCTGCGCGGGCGGCTGATCCATGCCCTGCTCGAACGCCTGCCGCGTCTCGACGTTTCTGAGCGCGAGGTGACCGCCCGGGCCTTTCTCGCGCGCGAGCCGGACCTCAGCGATGCCGAACGCGAGGAGATCTGCGCAACAACCCTCGCAACCCTGAACGATCCCGCCATGGCAGAGGTATTCTCACCGTTCGGCCGGGCTGAAGCCGCGATTGTGGGCACCGGCACGGGCTGGCCGGCGGGCACGCTGATCAATGGCCGGGTCGACCGGCTGGTTGTGCGGCCCGAGCGCGTCCTGGTCGTTGATATCAAGACGGACCGGCCTCCGCCGGTCGATGAATCCGGTGTCAGCGAGGCTTATCTCATGCAGATGGCGACCTATGCGAATGTGCTGGAAGCCGGCTTTCCAGGCCGGCGTGTGGAGTGTGCCCTGGTCTGGACCCAGGGTCCGCGTCTGATGCCGCTTTCCCGGTCACGTCTGTTAGAAGCGCTAAAGCGAGCACAAAGCGGGCTTTGATCGGTTCGGGAATCTCCTATTTACTTTGAAGAGTTGAGAAAGGAGCCACGCATGGCGACGAAGACGATCACGGATGATGATTTCGACACCACGATTGCGGGTGACACCCCGGTCGTCGTGGATTTCTGGGCGGAATGGTGTGGGCCCTGCAAGCAGATGGCGCCGCACCTGGATGCCGTGGCAGAAGACATGACCGGCAAGGTGACCGTGGCCAAGATCAATGTCGACGAGAACCCGATGAGTGCCTCGAAATACGGCGTTCGCGGCCTGCCGACGCTGATGCTGTTCAAGGGCGGCAAGATGGTCGACAGCCAGCTCGGCGCGATGAGCAAGCAGCGTATTGCCGAGTGGATCAAGGAACACGCCTGATTTTCAGGTTGGCCTGCAAGACCCCCCGCTGCCGATCCGGTGGCGGGGTTTTTTGTGCCTGGTGTGGGAAGCAGTCTCAGACCGCGGCAGTCAGCCCATGGGTGAGGCCGGGCGCCTCGCGCTTGAGGAAATCCACCAGGGCGCGCTCGGCCGGCGAGACTTGGCCATCCCAGCGCAGCCGGCGCATGAACCAGTCGGTTTCCTCTTCCGTCACCGCCTCGCCCGCGCGCTGGGCAGCAGCCCTGGCTGCCTTGCGGGCAAGTTCAGCCTTGCGCGGATCATAGGCCACACGCTCGAACCAGCGTCCGGCATCGAACATGCTGGTCAGGCCGCTCAGCACGCCGCCTTCCGGACGCGAGAGCCAGTCCTCGCGGGCCAGCGCTTCCATTTCGGTGATCGGATCCGGGTGAGCGGCGGCCAGAAGGTGGTTGCCTATGGTGCGAGCAAAAAGGTCGTTCCAGGTTGGTGCATTGTCGGCTTCTGCGATGGTGTCATTGGTCACGAAGAGGAGGCAGGCTTCCTTGCGCGTCACCCACAGGCCGCCTTCGCTGGACTGGGCATAGACCGCGCTGCGCACGCGCTCGACATCCTCATCGAGTGCCCGGCCGGCCTCGACAATACGCTGGCAGACAAGTTCAAGCGCCATGAGTCCGAGGCGCGGCGGGGCGCCTTCGGCCTTGCGCACCAGGGTCAGCAGGAGGTCGATATCGCCGGTCAGCACCTCGCCGGTGCGCCCACGCAGGAGACCGATCAACCAGTCGGCTTCATCATCGGTGATCCAGCCCTGGGGAGATTCCTGGGCGAGGAGATAGTCGCAGACGGCTTCGGTGACGCGGGCATTCCAGCTCGGAACGCTCTGGCTGAAGCGGGGAGAGACCCGGATCAGCGCCTCGGCTTCGGCGCGCGTGATGACGCCGTCGCGGAAGACATCATGGATGCGTGCTTCGGCTTCGTCGCGGCTGGCCTGACCCAACTCGCGGATTTTCGACAGGACGCTGCCGGCTTCTTGTGCGTGTCCCACGACCTGTACTCCACACCACCCAGTATACTACTTGATCCATGTTAAACCGGGTTGGTTTCCGAGGGCTTAAACCTCTGCGGGAAAACACATCGTATCGTGCAATTTACGATCCTGACGGCCCAAATTTATCCGGACTCCGGAACATCTTCACACGGAATGACCTGACTGAACGGGCGGCTAATGGTCGAGTTCGACATCCCAGTAGAGATAGTCCATCCAGGTTTCGTGCAGGTGGTTGGGCGGGAAACGCCGGCCAATTTCCTGAAGCTGATAATTTGTAGGCCGAACAGGTGTGCGAGCCGGGAACATGCCGGCATCCTTGGGCATACGCCCGCCCTTCTTCAGGTTGCAGGGCGAGCAGGCCGTGACGATATTCGTCCAGCTGGTGCGCCCACCGCGCGAGCGCGGCACCACATGGTCGAAGGTCAGGTCGTGCTCGGTGCCGCAATAGACACAGGAAAACCCGTCGCGCAGGAACAGGTTGAACCGGGTAAAGGCCGGCGGGCGGTCCTGGCGCACGAACTCGCGCAGCGCAATCACGCTGGGCAGGCGCATCTCGAAGCTCGGACTACGCACGACACAGTCATATTCGGCGATGACCTCGACACGGTCGAGGAACACGGCCTTGACGACATCCTGCCAGGGCCACAGCGAAAGCGGATAATAGCTCAGGGGGCGGAAGTCCGCATTCAGAACAAGCGCCGGGCGACCATTGGGGGGAAACGGAACTACCGCTGCCATGAGCGTGCTCCCTGGCAAACTAAACCGTTACGGTGCGATGCGAGCCTGATAGTGGCGGCAACCTCCCTGATCTGAAATCGCTATTACGCGATTCTCCGCTACAGCTTTATGACAATTCCCGAGTTTGCACCATCAAATGCGTGATGGCAGCAAAATTGTCAGCGATGATGTGTCGGAAGGGTCACGCGACCGGGGCGGACTGGCGGTCGCGCATCTCGTTGAGCCAGCCCCAGAGCAGATGGGCCGCCACGCCGCGCCAGGGGGCCCAGTCCTCGGCCAGGGCGCAGAATGCCCTGGAGTCGTGGCGCTCCCCGGCGTTCGACAATTGCCGGTAGCTCTCCATCAGGCCGACATCGCCGGGCGGCCAGGCATCGAGATGGCCGGTGGTGGACAAAAGGAACACCTGGGCCGACCAGGGGCCGATGCCGGTGATCGCGACCAGCTCCTTGTGGGCCTCCTCGCGCGGGCCGGTGCGTACCCGGTCGAAGCACAGAAGGCCCTCCTGCTCATGGGTGGCGATGGCCTTGATATAGCGCACCTTGGCACGCGACAGGCCGGCGGCGCGCAGGGCGTCATCGTCGAGGGCGAGAATGGCGGGCGCGGTCATCGGCCGGGCCAGCGCCTCCACCCGGCCCCAGATCGCCGCACCGGCCTTGGTCGAGACCTGCTGGAAGGCCAGCATGCGCGCCAGCGCCTCGAAATTGCACGGCCCGTTGCGCCAGGCCGGTACGCCGATCTCCTCATAGGCGCGGGCGAGCGCCTTGTCGCGGGAGGCCAGAGCCTCGCAGGCGGCCTGGATCTCGCCTGCTGTCGGCGCGCTCATGTCTCGCTTGCCGGAGAGAGGTATTCGTCGAACGGGATTTCGGCGATGCGGTTGCCGAGGAAATAGATGCCGTCCTCGCGGATTGGCAGAGGCAGGAACCCGCCATTGGCCGAGGCGCCTTCCAGGGCGCCGATATAGGCGCGTAGTTCATCGGTCATGAGCCCGGCCGATTCCAGCGCGCCGCGCAACTCGTCGGCCTGTTCGATACGGATGCCGATGCTGCCGCTGACAACTTCCTCAGGCATGGAGAGATCCATTTTCCCGCCAAGATGCGCCGGGCCCCATTCCACCATGACCTGGGGCACGCGCAGCTCGCCACCGCTGCGCAGGGCCAGGGCCAGGGCATGAACCGGGCTCGCACCTTCCTCGATCGCCGGGACGCCGTCATCAAGCTCGGCGCGAAGGATGGACGGGCCGATTACCGGTCCAAGAAAGGCTAGGTCTTCCGGCGGCGCAGTTGGCAGGCGCACTTCCTGCCAGTGGGTTTCCAGCTGCAGCATGTCCGGCTCGCCCGGGGCCGGGCGCAGATGGAACTCGAAATCGTCGACTTCCGCCGGCTCGTCGCCGGCGACATTGAAGCTCGCCTCGTTCAGGGCCAGCGAGATCTGGCGGATGGACTGGGCATCCCAGCGCAGGCTCATGGCCGAGCGCCCGTCGATGAGGCCCTGCAGGGCGCCATTGCCCAGCTCATGGCGGCCGGGCGCGCGGATGATGGCGTGATTATAGTTCCAGGGCTGCATCACGATCTGCAGGTCGTCGGCGCGCCACATGGACCCAGTATCGGGAATGCCATAGGCCGGCTCTTCCACATCCAGGACGAAACGGAACGGAAAGCCCGAAAGCTTGCGGCTGGCATAGTCGACCTCCAGCCCCATGGCGCGCTGTTCCTCGACCCAGTCGTCAATGCCGTTCGAGATCACGCTGCGGGCGATAAACCAGTAGGCCGACCAGGCGATGCAGGCGATCACGATCAGCGCGAAGAGGATGGTAATTGGGCCGGGGCCGCGGCGTTTGCCATAGGCTGTGGTCATGTCAGGCGAGCTCCAGTTCCGCGCGCGTGCGCCCTTGTGCTTCCAGCCCCTCTTCCAGAAGTTTTTCCGAGGCCGGCTCGATTGCCGCTTCAAGACGCGACATCAGCGCGCGGCGGTCAAGTCCCGGCTCGATGGGGTCGAGCAGTTCAAACACCACGGTGCCGGGCCGGCGGACAAGACCGCGCGCCGGCCAGCAAAGCCCGGAATTGGTCGCCACCGGCACGCAGGGCACGCCGAGTTTCTTGTAGAAGGCGCTGGTGCCGGCGGCGAAATAACCTGTCGTCACGCCCGGGGGATGGCGGGTGCCTTCCGGGAAGATGACGAACTGGCGGCCGACACTGGCGCGCTGTGCGGCGGCGTTCAGCATCTTCTTCACGGTCTTGGCCGCGCCGCCGCGATCGATCGCGATCATGCGCAGCTTCATCGCGTACCAGCCGAGAAAGGGATACCAGAGCAGCTCGCGCTTCATTGTGATCACCGGGTCGGACAGGATCAGGAAGGGGACGAAGACATCCCACATGCACTGGTGTTTTGCGGCGTAGATGATCGGGCCGGGGGGCAGGTGCTCAAGCCCGCGAAACTCGGTGCGGATCCCGCAAATGGCATGCAGGCCCCAGCGGATCGTGCCGGCATAAAAGCGCACGCCGTCACGGATCACGGTGCGCGGCATGAACAGGCTTGGCAGCCACAGGACGCCCATCAGGAACATCAGGCCGTACATCCAGGCCAGGAAAACCAGAGATCGCAGGAGCAACATAAGCTTCAGTTAAACAAGCTTAGCGCCTGCGTCACGCGCCATTTCATCCACTCCTGCGCTGTTCCGCGAAACGATCGCCAGTCTCGATAGGCATTGACGGGATCGATCCGGGTCGTGACGGGATAGGCAATGAACTCAACACCTTCGGCGTCGCGCGACAGGAGGAAGCGCGCGCGGGGCATGTGATAGTTCGAGGTGACGAGGACGAGACGGTCATATCCGTTCGTCTCGGCCCAGGCGGAGACTTCCTCGGCATTCTCCAGCGTGGTGGTCGCCTGGTAGCCGATATCGACACAGCACTCATAAAGGCCGGGGTCGCCGCCGGCGCTTGCAGCCAACTGGTCGAGCGTGACATCGGGGTTTACCCCGGAAATCAGGAGCCGTTCGCCAATGCCTGTGGCCAGCAGGTCCATGCCCGCGGCAATGCGCAGGCCCGAGCCGCCGGTGAGCACGACAATCCCATCGGCATCGGTGACATCGCCTGGCAGGGCGCGGGCGGCATCTTCGCGAAATCCGTTGAAGTCGAGGATCGCCGCGATGACAACCGCTGCGAGCACCCAGCGCCATTTCAGGCCGAATGGTCTCAAAACGCCCCTTTCAGCGACCGGATCACCGTAATTCGGGCGGCGATCCGCGCAGCCAGCGCGGCAAGGATTGGGGTGGCAATCAGGATGAGCAGGTCGGTCGGGTCGAGCGACAGGCGCGGCAGGAGCCCGCTGCGCCCCGATCCGGCAGACGCCATGGACATGGCCAGCGCCACGGCGGCAAGCGCAAATAATGCCCCGACCGATCCGGCTTTCAGACCGAGCACCCAGAAGCGGCGCTCGAACAGGCGGGAGATGAACCGGTCCGTCGCGCCCGACAGGTGGAGCACATCGACAATGTCGCGGCGCGCCAGCAGGGCGGCATGGGTGGCAAAGGCGATGACGGCCACGGCGGTGGCGCCAAGCAGGACAACGGTGGACAGGGCGACCAGCCGAACGACACCGAGGGCGCGGCGCACATCCCCGGCCCAGGTCTCATGTGCATCGACGCGGGAGTCTATGCCGGCTTCGGTGAGGCGGCGCTGCAGGTCCGGGGCAAGGTTTTCCAGCGCCGGATCGGCCTCAACGGCCAGGATCAGCGGCATGGGCAGGCCGGCCGGCAGGCCGCCCGCCCCGAAGCTCGGTTCCAGCAGGGCCTCGATTTCCTCATGTGCCATGACGCGCGCGCCGGTCACGCCCGGCACGGCGGCGATCAGGTCGCGCGCCTCATCGGCCGCACGCCGGTCGGCATCGACCAAACGCACCGTGATCTGGCCCTGGACCTCGGCGGTCCATCCGGCGGCGGCATCATAGGTTGCGCGCGCCGAAAGTGCGGCCAGCGCGGCCAGGAAGCACAGCGCACAGACGACGAAGAACAGGGCGGCTTCGCGCGTGTCGCGTTCCGGCAGGAGCGGGGTTTCCTGGCTCATGCGGCATTTCCCCCGAACTCCACGTCCCGCACAAGCAGGCCATGCTGAAGGCGCAGTACCGGCGCCTCGACCTTGCGGATCAGCGTGAGATCGTGGGTGGCGATCATCACGGTGGTGCCGAGCCGGCGATTGAGCTCGATGAAAAGGCGCATCAGGCGCTCGCCCATTTCCGGGTCGACATTGCCGGTGGGCTCGTCGGCGATCAGAAGGTCAGGCTTGTTGACCAGCGCGCGGGCGATGGCCACGCGCTGCTGCTCGCCGCCCGAGAGCTGTTCGGGGCGGGCATCGAGGCGTCCGCCAAGGCCGACCCAGCGCAGCAGCTCTTCCACATCGGGGCGATAGTCCATCTCCTTCTGCCCGGCCACGCGCAGGGGCAGGGCAGCGTTTTCATAGGCCGTGAGATGGTTGAGCAGGCGAAACTCCTGGAACACCACGCCGATCCGCCGGCGCATGTTCGACAGGGCATTGCGCGACAGATCATGGGTGCGGCGGCCAAACAGGGAAACTTCTCCCCGCGTTGGGGGTAATGCCAGATAGAGAAGTTTCAGCAGGCTGGTCTTGCCGGCTCCCGAGGGGCCTGTAAGACAGGTAAAGGAACCGGGTTTAAGATTTAGGTCGATTCCGGAAAGGATTTCTTCACTGGAATCATAGCGAAGTGATACGCCGTCCAGGCGAACGGCGAAGTCCAAGATCATATCCGGGTTGCCAATGCTCATGTCTGGCTAGATACCACCTGCGACCACCTAAGCCTGCGTTAACAGCAGATTGAGTCCATTCGTTGAATGAACAGGCCATGATTGTCACCTGCCCCGCCTGCGAAAATTCATACTTTGTCGAAGACAGCACGCTTGGCCGCGATGGCGCGGAGCTGACCTGTATCTCCTGCGGCCATGCCTGGTTCGAGGAGGTTGAGGGCGCGGTGGGTGATGAAACCCTCGCGCGCGGGGCCCATGAACGCTACCTGGAGGCCGTGCGCCTGCGCGGGCGCCGGCGTTCGCGCCTTGTGGCGGTCACCGTGTGGGCGCTGGTCGCGGCTATCGTCGCTGGCAGCCTGACCGCGGCGGTATATTATCGCGACGAGGTCGCGCGCCGCTGGCCGGAATCGGCAAGCGCCTTTGCCCTGCTTGGCCTCGATGTGAACCGGTTCGGTGTGGATTTCGAGAATATCCAGCGCTCGCGCGAACTGCGCGGCACGGTGCCCGTGCTCACGGTCTCGGCCGATGTGCGCAATATCACCGGCAAGGCCCAGCCGGCGCCGCGTGTGCGCGTCGGCCTGCTCGACGATTTCGGCCGCGAGATTGCGCACATGTTTGCCGATGTGACGCCCGTCACCATTCCTGCCGGTGCCTCGGGCCATTTCAGCGCTGTGCTGGAAAACCCGCCGGCGGAGTCCTACAGCCTTGATCTGCGCTTTGTGGATGTGGAAGAACCGGCCCAGCATGCCGATGCCGGCATGGACCTGACCCCAGCCGACCCCACCGAGCCATGACGGACCTGTCGAAACTGACCACACTGGTGGATGAAGCCACCCTCTCAAGAGAAATCGATGCCCTGGCAGACCGCCTCGCCCCGCACCTTCAGGGCGAGTGGACGGTGGTCTCCATCCTGATCGGTGCCACGCCCTTCACAAGCGACCTGATGAAGGCGCTGGCAAAGCGCGATGTTCACCCGGTGCTCGATGCGCTGTGGCTGGAAAGCTATGGCGACGCGCAGGAAAGCTCCGGCCGGGTGGCCGTGCGGGCCGACCTCTCACGCCCGGTGAAGGGACGCGGGGTCCTCATCGTCGACGATGTCTTCGATACCGGCCGCACGCTGCATTTCGCCCGCACCCATATGGAGGCCAAGGGCGCGACCAAGGTGATGACCTGCGCGCTTGCCAGAAAGCCCAGCGCGCCGCAGACGGGGTGTGATTTCTTCGCCATCGAAACCCCGGAACGCTTTCTCGTTGGCTATGGCATGGACGTGGCGGGCAAGTATCGCGGACTTCCTTTCATTGGAGCGCTCGACTGATGGCCCGTCAGACCCTTGCAGCGGTCACCCTCGTGGTGCCCGACTATGATGTCGGGATCGCCTATTTCACCGGCGTGCTGGGCTTTGACCTGATCGAGGACAGCGACCTCGGCGATGGCAAGCGCTGGGTTCTGGTCGCGCCGAAGCAGAGCCAGGCCTGCCGCATCCTGCTGGCAAGGGCCAAGGGGGAAGAGCAGGAAAATGCCATCGGCAACCAGACCGGCGGGCGGGTGGCCTTCTTCCTCTATACCGACGATTTCGAAGGCGATTATGCCGCTTATCAGGCCGCCGGCGTCACCTTCATGGAAGAACCGCGCGAGGAGCCTTATGGCCGCGTCGTGGTGTTCCAGGATGCTTTCGGCAATCTCTGGGACATGATCCAGCCTGGGCAGATCGACGACTAGGTTCTGTGCTCATGCCCTGAACTGGCATGTTCCCAGACCATGAGCAGCACGCCAGCGAACACGGCGCCGAAGCCGACAAGGTGAGCCCAGCGGAAGGTTTCCCCGAGCAGGATATAGGACAGGACCAGCGCCGAGAGTGGCATCACGGCCATGAAGCTCGCTGCCAGCGGGCCGGGCGCCTGGCGCACGCCGGTATACCAGATCACCGGGGCGAGGGCGCCGGTGGCGGCACCCCAGAACAGGACTGCGCTCCAGTCCGCCGCGCTGGCACCACTGATATCAAAGGGGTTCGGGTCGATCAGCAGGGCGAGCAGGGCAAAGGCCGGCATCGCCATCAAAGTGGCCGCGAAGGTCACCGCCAGTGACGAGACCTCATCGCTGAGCAACTTCGACAGCAGCGTGTAGGCCGTCTCGAAGCAGACTGCCAGTCCGACCAGGGCCGCCCCCAGGATTACCGCTTGGCCGCCATCCTCGCCGGACATGTCTCGCATCAGGTTGATCGCGACCACGCCGACAACGGCAAGGCCGAGCGCGCCGGCCTTGCGCCAGTTCATCGCCGAGCCGAGAAACACCACCGCTGCCAGCGCCGTCACCGCGGGTGTGGAACTCATCACCGTTGCCCCGATCACCCCGGTGGTCAGCCGCATGCCGAACAGCATGGTGGAGGTGAACCCAACCATTCCGACCATGGCGATGAGGGCGATCACGAGCCAGTCGCGCCGTTTGGCAAGGCGCAGTTCCTTAAGGTGCGGCGCCATGAAGGGAGCCAGTGCGATGGCCGCAATCGTCATGCGCATCAGCGAGGCGGTGAAGACCGGAAAGGCCTCCGACACGATCTTGCTGATCGGCGTGGTCGATCCGAACAGCGACATGCCGATCAGCAATTGCAGATATACGAGAGGGTGGGGAGAGGAGCTTTCAAACGCGCGCATGTTCTGCCTGCTGGGAAGGTGAGCCTGTTCGAAATAGTGATTTGCGGCTAAGACAGTTCCGGGAACGGTTCCATTAGAGGGGGAAGCCATGCGCAGTTACGCAGAAGATACCGCGGCGGCTGGCCGCGAGGTCCTGCCGGACCTGACGCGGGCCTGGGCCCTGTTCGGCATCGCGGTGGTGAATGTCGGCGTGCTGTCCTGGCCGATGGTGTCAGGCTATCATGGCGGCGCCATGCAGGGACCGGCTGACTATACGCTTTATTTTCTCGTCGTCGCCCTGTTCATGTTGAAGTCCTACTCCCTGTTCTCCTTCATGTTCGGGGTCGGCTTTGCCTATCAGATGCAGTCGGCTGAGCGCCGCTCGGTCGGCTTTGCCGGGCGCTACTGGCGGCGTATTCTCGGCCTTTTCCTGTTCGGACTGCTGAACATTTTCTGCTTCTTCATCGGCGATATCCTGGTGATGTATTCGCTGCTTGGATCGCTGCTCTTTCTGTTTCGCAAGGCGGGCACGAAGACGCTGCTCGGATGGGCCATCGGCGTTTACATCGTCCAGATCCTCTTTATCGGCCTGATGGCATTCGGGATCTGGGCCGGCGTGACCTACGCGCCGGAGGAAATGGCCAAGGCGTCCACGCAAATGGAAGAACTGGACGTTAAATCTCTCGAAACCTTCACGACAGCAGGTTTTCTCGAAACCGCGGGCTATCGCCTGGCGATCTACGCCCAGAATCTCGTCAACTTCATCTTTCTCCAGGGGATCGGTGCGCTGGCTTTCTTCCTGTTCGGCCTCTCGGCGGTAAAAAGTGGGATCATCGCCAATCCCTCCGCACCGATCTGGCGGAAGGCACGCTGGCAAGCTCTGCCGGTTGGCCTCGTCGTATCGGCATTAGGCGCCTGGTTGATGATCCAGGGCGAGGGCGTGTTCGATCCGCGCATGATGGCCGGCATGCTCCTGATCACCCTCGGCAGCCCGTTTTCCAGCTTTGGCTATATCGGCCTGATCGCCAAATGGGCCGAAGGTCCCGGCGGTCCGGTCCGCAGTTTCTTCGCGCGCGGCGGCACGGCCAGCCTCACGGCGTATCTGCTGCAGAACGCAATCCTGTCATTCACGTTCAGCGCCTATGGGTTTGGCATGTTTGCGAAGCTGCCGGCCTCGACCTGCGTGCTGATCGGCGCGGGCGTGGCGCTGTTCTCGATCGCCTTTACCAGCCTGTGGCGCCTGTGGTTCGCGCGTGGGCCGATGGAAGTGATTTTGCGGAACTGGACGTATCTGGGCGCGCGCTGACCGGGCCATCGGTAAGCTTTGCCGGGCGGCGGTGCACCGGCGCCACGCGCGAGGCGAAGACATGCTCGCCGGCATAGAGGGCGGGCAGGATTTCATCGCCCCGCAGCCCGCCATCGAAGCCGACAATGTGGCAACTGTCATAACGTGCTGGCGCGATCCGGTGTGAGCCGACCTCGCCTGCCAGCGCTACCGGGAAGTCCAGTACCGGGCTCAGCCGCAGCGCCGCAGCGCCCGCAGCCCTGGCCGAGCGATGGATCGCCCGCAGCAGTTCCACCGCGTCGCTCTCCCAGCCGGCAATCGGTGCGATGGCGAGATCGGTAATCTGGGCAATCGCCGGTTCATGCTTGTTCAGCTTTGCGAGCGTGACCATGGCGACATGGCCGGCCGGATGCAGGAACACACAGGACCGGCCCGGCGCATCCGGGTCCGCCAGCCGCCAGCGATAGCCCTCCAGCGAGCGGGCGATCCGCCAGCCGTTTTCGCACGGGGCGGCGTTGAGCACTTTCAGGGCCGCATCGAGCCGCGCCCAGTCCTCGCGCCGGAAGAGGTTCAGCGCCATGTTCTGGCTTTCCGGTATCGGCCATTGCAGGCGGGTGGTCAGCCATTCGCGGCGCGCAAGCTGGCCATAGGCCAACTGGTTGCGGGCGGCATAGCTGAGCGCGCGGCCAGCCGAATAGATCCAGGGCCGCAGAGGCCAGTCTATGCTGGACTGGCCGGCTGACCCGATCCAGGGACGCATGCCGACCTTCTTCAGGACCGGTGCGGAGGCGGCATTGTTTTTCAGTGTGGTCACCGGAACCGGTGCGCTCTTGTCCAGTACCGTCTGCACAAGCTGTCGGCCGAGCCCGGCCCGCCGTTGTGCCATGACGAAGCTGTGACCGGTGATGATCTGACGCGTTCTGCCGGCGCTTTGCACCTGCTGCCGCATGGTGCCGAGAAAACCCAGCGCCTCGCCATCGGCGCCGCGCATCAGCTGGCCGGCAGGCGCCCCGTGCTGTTCGGGATTGTCGAAGAGCAGCCAGTTCCAGCCGGCCGGACTGCGCGCGGGGAAGCCGCACGCCTTCGCGATCTCCGCGATCGCGGGTATATCCTCGCTGCGAACAGCGTCGATCTGCACGTGTGTCCTCGTCATAGGCTTACCCAAGCAAGAGCCGGGCCGTGCGGGCAGTGCCTTTTCCCGGCCCGCACGGCAGCTTTGAACTGGCAGTTCTGCACGCGCGCGTTTAATAGGGCGTTCATGACCGACACATCCGCGATTCTCGCCCATCTTCACGCCGAGCAGACCGAGGAGGATGCCGCCGGGCACGGCATCAATGCCGAGGAATGGGAGCGGCTGACCAGCCGGCTCGGGCGCCAGCCCAATCTTGTCGAGCTGGGCATCTATTCGGTGATGTGGTCGGAGCATTGTTCCTACAAATCCTCGCGCCGGCATCTGTCGAAATTCCCGACCAAGAACGAGTATGTCATCCAGGGCCCCGGTGAGAATGCGGGTGTCATCGATATCGGCGACGGGCAGGCGGCCATCTTCAAGATGGAGAGCCACAACCACCCCTCCTATATCGAGCCCTATCAGGGCGCGGCGACGGGGGTGGGCGGCATTCTGCGCGATGTGTTCACCATGGGCGCGCGGCCGATTGCGCTGGTGAACGCGCTGCGGTTTGGCGATCCGTCCCATCCCAAGACGCGCAGCCTGGTGGCCGGTGTCGTTGCGGGCATTGGCGGCTATGGCAATTGCGTCGGCGTGCCGACCGTGGCGGGCGAGACGCAGTTCGATGCGGGCTATAATGGCAATATCCTGGTGAATGCCATGGCGGTGGGCCTGGCCGATCAGGACAAGATTTTCTACGCCCGCGGCGCAACGCCCGGCAATCCGATCTTCTATGTCGGCTCCAAGACCGGACGCGACGGCATCCATGGCGCGACCATGGCGAGCGCGGAGTTCTCCGAAGGCGACGAGGAAAAGCGCCCCACCGTGCAGGTCGGCGACCCGTTCACCGAAAAGCTGCTGATCGAGGCGTGCCTGGAACTGATGGCCACCGATGCCATCCAGGCGATTCAGGACATGGGCGCGGCGGGGCTCACATCTTCCAGCGTTGAAATGGCCGACAAGGGCGGTATCGGCGTTGAGATGGATCTCGACAAGGTGCCCCAGCGTGAAGAGGGCATGACGGCCTATGAGATCATGCTGAGCGAGAGCCAGGAGCGCATGCTCATGGTGCTCAAACCCGGCAAGGAAGACCTCGCAAAGGCCATTTTCGAGAAATACGATCTCGACGCCGAAGTCATCGGCATGACGACCGATACGGGTCATATGGTGCTGACACAGTTCGGCGAGACGGTGTGTGATATCCCGGTCGCCCCGCTGGCAGATGACGCCCCGAATTATGACCGGCCCTGGGTCGAGCCCAAGCCCCGCGCGCCGCTGGATCTCTCCAAATATCCCGAGCCGGAAGACTATGGCGAAGTGCTCCTGAAACTCATGTCCTCGCCGGACATGGCCTCGAAACGCTGGGTCTGGGAACAGTATGACCGCCATGTGATGGGCGACACCGTTGACAGTTCGCAAAGCATGGGCGACGCGGCCATTGTCCGCATTCACGGCACCAACAAGGCGCTGGCGATCTGTTCTGATTGCAACCCGCATTATGTCGCCGCCGACCCCTATGAAGGCGGAAAGGCCGTGGTGGCCGAGGCCTATCGCAATCTGAGCGCGGTCGGCGCAACGCCCATCGCGATCACCGACAATCTCAATTTCGGCAATCCGGAAAAGCCGGACATCATGGGCCAGTTCGTCAAGGCCGTGGAAGGCATGGCCGAGGCCTGCCGCGCACTCGATTTCCCTGTCGTTTCGGGCAATGTCAGCCTTTACAATGAGACCGACGGCAAGGGTATCCCGCCAACGCCAGTCGTGGGCGGGGTCGGCCTGATCGGGGATGTGTCGAAAGTCGCGACACTGAAAGGCGCCCAGCCCGGCGACGTGCTGATCCTGATCGGCGAGACCAAGGGCCATCTCGGCGCCTCGCTCTATGTCCGCGAATGGCTGGGCCTGAAGGGCGCGGAAGCCGGCCCGCCGCCGCCGGTGGATCTGGCGGCGGAAAAGCGCAATGCGGATTTCGTGCGCTCGCTGATCGAGCAGGGACTGGTGAACGCCGTGCACGATGTCAGCGAGGGCGGGATTGCCTGCGCCGCTGCGGAGATGGCCTTGGCGAGCAATACTTCATTCTTCATCGACAGTGGTACAGATGTAGCGACAGTTTGTGATCTGTTTTCTGAAGATTCGGGTCGTTTCCTGCTCGCAGTCCCCAGTAAACTGTCATCCGATGACATTCAGGATTGGATCGACGCGTTTGATACCTCTGTGAAGTGGAGCCTAATTGGTGGCTTTGGCGACCACTCACCAGGCATGTATGAAGAGCCATATCTGGCGATTTCAGGAGCTTCTGCGCAGGCAGGTATTTACAACCTCGTTGAACTCCCCCTCTCCCGCCTGCGCGAAGCCCATGAGGGCTGGCTGCCGGCCTATATGGCGGGGGTTGAGTAATAGCACATCCCACAGAGCCGACTCCCCGTGGCTTGACCACGGGGCCCATCTCCTCGCGTTGGCTCCTGGCTCTCATCTTTCTGTGATGGACCCCGCGATCAAGTCGCGGGGAATCGCGAGAAATAAGCTCGTATAGTGCCTGGTGCCTGCTAACACCTAAGGATCTCCCCCATGCCCACGCTTCCCCCCTGCCCGAAATGCAATTCCGCCTACGCCTATGAAGACGGGCCGCTGCTGATCTGCCCGGAATGCGGGCATGAATGGGCGCCGGGCGAGGCTGAACCGGCCGAGCGGGTCTATCGCGATGCCAATGGCAACATCCTGCAGGATGGCGACATGGTCACCGTGATCAAGGATCTGAAGGTCAAGGGCGCGTCCAGCCCGGTGAAGGTCGGCACCAAGGTGAAGATCCAGCGCCTGGTCGATGAGGATCACGATATCGACTGCAGGATCGACGGCTTCGGCGCGATGAAACTGAAATCGGAATTCGTGAAGAAGGTCTGAGTCTGGAGCGCGATCTGGCAAAGCCCTCATCCTGAGCGGAGACGAAGGGCGAGGGCGGGCTGTTGCTTGTTTGATCCCGTATCGGGCTCGCGCCCTCACATGGATCGCGCTCAGGGCTGAGTCCCTGTTTGTCTCCGTATCGCTTCGCTCACATGAGACGGGCTCAAGGCTGCTCTTCATTACCCGCCCCATGGTCCGTCTCCGCTCACCATGAGGCTGTGAGTGGGATCGGGCTGTCAGCAACCGGCTCTAACCATCCACCGGCCCGGTCACATCCTCGATCGGGATCGCATAGTGCCGGTTGCAGAACTGGCAGTGGATCGACAGCGTGCCGTCTTCCTCGACCATGTCGCGCAGGCCGGAATCCGACAGGCCCTGCAATGTCGCACGCAGGCGCTCTTCATTGCAGCTGCAGGAATCCTTGAGTTTCACAGGCTCGGCCATGCGCACGCCGGTTTCATGGAACAGGCGGTAGAGCAGGCGGTCGGGCGTCAGGTCCGGGGAGATCAGCTCGACATCGGTAAGCGTGGCGAACAGGGCCTGGGCGGTCTCCCAGGCTTCCTCGGTGTCGCCGCGCGCATCGTCGCCCGCCATCTGCTGCATCAGGATACCGCCGCCGCGCCAGCCGCCGCCTTCACCGCCGGGTACGGTGAGTTCACCGACACCGAGCGCGATACGCGATGCGACTTGTTCGGACTGTGCGAAATAATCCTCCGCGCATTCGGCCAGCGTGCCTTTGGTCAGCGGTACGATCCCGCGATAGGGATGCATGCTCGGGTCGTCATGCACGATGATCAGGCCGAGCGCCCCGTTCGGGCCGAAGAGCTGCGGGATATGCGGGCGCGCGCCCTTGTTCACGCGCATCAGCGTGTCCCATTTCTCCTGGTCACGGCGGATATAGCCGCGCAGGTCGCCATCCTTTGTGTACTCGGCCACCAGCAGGGAGATCGGCCCGTTGCCCTCGGCCTGGACCAGCACCTTGCCCTCGAACTTCATGCCCGAGCCGACCAGCGCGGCCAGCATCAGTGCCTCGCCGAGCAGGCGGGCGGCTTCGGCCGGATAGTCATGGCGGGTCAGGATCGGGTCGAGCGTTTCGGCACCCAGGCGCGTGATGCGCCCGCGCACCGGCTCGCCATCGATCTGGAAGGCCGCCACCATGTCTTCGGTAGGGCCGGGGAGGCTCCCTAGAGTTTGTTGAGACACCATTTCAGTATCGCCTTCTGCGCATGCACGCGGTTTTCCGCTTCGTCGAATACAAGCGATTGCGGACCGTCAATGACTTCGGCATCCACCTCCTCGCCCCGGTGGGCAGGCAGGCAGTGCAGGAACCGCGCGGTTGGCTTCGCAAGTTCCATCAGATCGGTCGTCACGGCATAATCTTCAAGCAGGTCGAGGCGTTCGTCTGCATCTGCATCGCCCATGGACACGAATGTGTCGGCGATCACCACATCGGCGCCGGCCACGGCTTCCTCGGCGGTGTCGTAGAGATGTACGCGGGCCTGCAGGTCCTGGGCGGCTTCGACATCCTCTTCATCCGGGGCGTAGCGGGCCGGTGTTCCGATGGTCAGCTTGAAGCCGAACTTGGTCGCAGCCTGGATGAAGCTGGTGCAGACATTGTTGCCATCGCCGACCCAGGCGAGATGCGAGTTGGCCAGGTCGAAACCGTGTTCTTCCAGTGTCATCAGATCAGCCAGGATCTGGCAGGGATGCGAGCGATCGGTCAGGCCATTGATCACCGGCACGCTGGCAGCCGCCGCCAGCGCCTCGACATCGGCATGATCGTTTGCGCGGATCATGATCGCATCAACATAGCGCGAGAGCACGAGGGCGGTGTCCTCTACCGTCTCACCGCGGCCCAGTTGCATCTCGCCGGCGCGTGCCACAATGGCGCTGCCGCCGAGCTGGTGCATGCCAACCTCGAAGGAGAACCGGGTCCGGGTTGAGGCTTTCTCGAAGATCATCGCAAGCATATGGTCGGCCAGCGGTGCACCCTCATCCACGGCCCCTTTGGGCTTGTCGGCACGGGCACGCTTTGTCGCCAGGGCATCGTCGAGAATGGCGCGCAGGTCAGCGGCGGGAATGTCGATCAGGTCGAGAAAGTCGCGTTTGCTCATGATGAGGACTCCCAAAATGCGACCCTATGGCGGTCGCTCATGGTTTTGCAATGCGGGCGGGCAGTCAGCGCGACCTAGACATGAAAGACGGCCAAGATGGCGGCAATGGCGGCCACGGCGGTGAACATCAGGGACAGGCTGATGGCGACGATGCGCTGGGATTTCTTGCGGTGTCGTACGCCGGGCGGGGCGCCTTCGCCCTTCTTCTTCGGGGCCAATGTCCAGTTATTGGTGAGAAAACCGATTGCGGCCAGGCCCGACAGGGTTGCCGAGCCGTAAAACCCGGCCAGAACCGCCAGAGCGCAGGCGCCCAGGAGGATCACCGCGATCGGGCCGGAGGTCTCGCGGATGAGCTGGCGCACATGGCCGTCGGCGCGGGAATAATCGAGCCGGTCGAAGGAACAGTTCGGTGCCGCGATACAGGCAATCCAGGCCGCGCCGGTTGCGAGCGAGGCGGTCAGGACGGCGAGACCGCCGGCAACGGACTGGATGGAATCGAACATGGCGCACCTCTGGCTGGATTCGCCTGTGCGCTAAAGATGTCGGCTCATCTAGGCGAAAATGGCGATGGTCTGGCGGCCAACCAGGACCGGGCGGCCGTTTCGGCTCCACAGGCGCATGGATTGGCTGGAATAGCCATCGGCGGCCGTCTGGGCGACATGGCGGGCAAAGTACCAGCCGCCGTCAGTGGCATAATCCTCGGTGAGGAATTCTGCCATCCAGGTCATGGAACTGATCGGGGCGGGGGCGTCGAACATGGACATCACCGCCGGCGGGGGCGCGTCGGCCATGGCGAGGATGGAGGTCGGCGATGCCTCGGTCGCCTCGTCCCTGTGGCGCAGCCAGAGGCCGAGCACGGGCTCGGGCGCCGCGCTGATCGGGGGCTGGCCGTCGGCCAGGAACATGTCGAAATGCTGGGTGAAGTGCGGGCCGGGGCGTTCGCCGCGGAAGACCGGTCCGGTCTCTTCCGGGCTGGGCAGGCCAGCCGGCATGGGCAGGTCATTGACCCGGTAGGCGCTCTCGCGGCGCTTGCCGAAGGTGAACAGGGTGCGCGCAGCCAGCCCCTGCGGGCCGGTCAGGTCGACATTCACAAATGTGGTGCTTTTGCCCCGGCGCAGAAGGCTCGGTGTCATCACCACCTCGCCGCCCGAGGGGCCGACAAAGGCGACCTGCACTGCGCGCAGCTGCATGTCGCCGGCCAGTGTCCTTGCGGCCTCGAAGCACAGCGCGGCGGTGAGGCCGCCATAGGTTGTGCGCCCCTGCATCCAGTCCGGCGTGATCGCGCCAGACAGGGAGCCATCGGGCCGGCGGGAGAGGCCAGCCAGCAGGTCGGTGAACCCGGTTTCGCTCATATTGGGGCCAGCACGGGAACTAGTGCTGGGCTTCCGGTGTGGTGACGGTCAGGCCTTCCAGGTCTTCGCTGACCGGGATCTGGCAGGAGAGGCGCGAATTCTCGGTTACGTTCTCGGCAAAATCGAGCATGGATTGTTCCATGTCTTCCGGCGTGCCCACCTTTTCCATGAAGGACGGGTCGACATAGACGTGGCAGGTCGCGCAGGCGCAGGCGCCGCCGCAATCGGCATCGATACCGGGAATGCCGTTCTTGATCGCCGTTTCCATCACGGTTTCACCGACTTTGGCCTCGACTTCGCGGACCGTTCCCTCGAAGTCCCTGTAGATGATCTTCACCATGGCGCTCAGTGTTCCTCTCTTCAAACCGCCTCTGCGGCAATCTCTTTCATGGAAATGGATGTATCGGACAGGCGTTCTGGTGCAACCACCGCCGCTGAGGCAATCAGTTTTTTCGCGACCATGAATTCCGGGGCGCTGTTGACCGCGTCCGCCGCAATCAGGACGCCGCCCTTCAGATAGAACACTGCGAATTTGCGCGCTTCCGGGTCGCCGCGTACCACCAGCTGGTCATAGCCGGTGCCGATTCCGGCAATCTGCAACTTCACGTCATACTGGTCCGACCAGAACCAGGGCGTGTCCTCGGCCGGGCGCGGCTTGCCGAGAATGGCCGCAGCCGCGAGCTTGCCTTGCTCGATGGCATTATGGACGCTTTCCAGCCGCCCGGTGCGGCCAAAATGGACCAGCGGGCGGCAGGCGCAGTCGCCGGCGGCAAAAATGCGCGGATCGTTTGTGCGTGCGTCGCGGTCGACCAGGATACCGTTCTCGCAGGCCACACCGGCCTCGGCGGCCAGTTCCTGATTGGGTAGGATGCCGATGCCGACCAGGACCAGATCGGCCGGCAGTTCCTCACCGGTGTTCAGCACGGCGGCGGTGACCTTGCCATCCTCGCCCTTCAGGGCCGACAGACCCGCGCCGCAGCGGATCTTCACGCCATGGCGGGCATGTTCGGCCTCGTAGAACTCCGCCATCACCGGGCTCGTCACCCGGGCGAGCACGCGCGGAGCCATTTCCAGCACGGTGACATCGAGGCCGAGCTGGCTCGCCACGGCGGCCGCTTCCAGGCCGATATAGCCGGCCCCGACAATCACGATGCGGCGGCCGGCAATGGTCTGCGGCGCAAGACGTTCGACATCTTCCAGGCTGCGCAGCTCGTGCACGCCGGCAAGGCTTGCGCCTTCGATGGGCAGTGGGCGCGGCCGCGAACCGGTCGCCAGGATCAGCGCGTCATACTCGAGCACCCCGCCATGGGAGAGATGGACCTGGCGGGTCGCGCGGTCGATCTTCGTCGCCCGCATGCCCAGCATCAGTTCAACGCCATTGTCCTCATACCAGGCCGCCGGCTTGAAATAGAGCCGCTCCTCGGGCAGCTCGCCCTTGAGGAAGGCCTTCGACAGAGGTGGGCGCTGATAGGGCGGGGCATGCTCGTCGCACACCATGGTGATCGCGCCCTCATAGCCGCCCTGGCGGAGGGAGAAGGAGGCCTGCGCGCCCGCCTGGCCGCCGCCAATAATGACAATTTTCTGTGCCGAACTGAGATCCAATGTGTTTCTCCCTATGCGTCAAAGAATAATGACGCCTGCGTCAACTTTTCAAGTGGGTCATACCCGTCTGGTGTTTTACTGCGCCAGGGTTAGGGTGCGCTGCAAGACGGGTTTTAACCGCACCCGACAAGTTTGAAAGAGTATCGGATATGCAGAACGCCCTCACAATTGCCTTTTATGTCGCCCTGGCCGGTGTCCTGGTGATCCTGGCCCTCGGTCTCATCAATTTTGTGCGCAGCGATGAGCGCCAGGCTTCAAGATCGAACCAGCTGATGCGCTGGCGGGTCGGCGTGCAGGCAATCGCCGTGGCGCTGCTGGTGGTCCTGGGATTTGTGACAGGCGCGATCAAGCTGCCTTTCTAGGAGCCGACATGGTCAAGCTCGACAAGATATATACCCGCGCAGGCGACAAGGGAAAAACCCGCCTGTCGACCGGCCAGCCGGTGGACAAGTGGCATCCACGCGTCGTCGCCTATGGCTCCGTGGACGAGGCCAATGCCGCGCTGGGCGTCGCCGCGCTGCATGCGGAGGGCGAATTGGCCGCGGCGATCTCGCGCATCCAGAACGACCTTTTCGATCTCGGCGCCGACCTGGCCACGCCCGACACGGGCAAGGATCTCGGCTGGGAGCCCCTGCGCGTCACGGCGGCCCAGACCGCGCGCCTTGAGGCGGAGATCGATGCGATGAATGCCGACATTCCCCCGCTCGACAGTTTCGTCCTGCCGGGCGGCTCGCCACTTGCCGCACAGCTTCATGTCGCGCGCACCATAACCCGCCGGGCCGAGCGCCAGATCGCCGAACTGGCCGCCCTTGAGGCTGAGATTGTGAGCGCCGAGGCTCTGGCCTATGCCAACCGGCTTTCCGACTGGCTCTTCGTGGCCAGCCGCGCCGCGAATCGTAATGGCGCCGACGATGTGAAATGGGTGCCCGGCGCCAATCGCGAATAGTTAGTAAGCTTTCGCAAGTTTCATCCTGCCGCTTCATTTTCCTGCTAGGTCTGCGTGCATTGGTACACCTCTCGGGGGGTGCGTAGATTTTCGTAGACCAAGGGAGGTGGCCATGGTCGCTAGGACGTTGCCAGGACTGGCGCGGGCAGTGATTCTGCTGGCTGGACTGGGTCTGTCGGCCTGTAGTGGTGGTGGTGGAGGAAGCGACTCGCCGGCACCGCTTCCTCCACCACCATCCCCCCCGTCCCAACCCGGTCCGTCGGGCGAAGGGATATTCGAGACCGAAGCAGAGACCTCGCGTTTCCTGACCCAGGCGACATTCGGGCCGACCGCAGCCGAGATCAATACGCTGACCGGGACTTCGGCTTCGGACTGGTTCCGCCGGGAGGTCTCCAAGCGCGCCAGCAACAACCTGCAATATGTGCTCGAATACACCATGAGCGAGCGCGGACGCACCTCCAACGGCGTGAATGTCAGTTATGAGGGCAACCAGTCGCCAACCTTTTCCTTCTGGGTGAATGCGATCAAGGCCGATGACCAGTTGCGCCAGCGCATGGCCTTCGCGCTGTCAGAGATCCTGGTCATCTCGCATATCGAGTCGGTGGAACTCTTCGACGAGCCGGTCGCCGTGGCCGATTATCAGGACATTCTGGTCGACAATGCCTTCGGCAATTTCCGTGAGCTGCTGGAGGACGTCACCTATTCGCCGGCCATGGCAGAATGGCTGACCTATCTGCGCAACAAGAAGGCCGATGAGCGGACCGGGCGCATGCCGGACGAAAACTATGCCCGCGAAGTGATGCAGCTCTTTACGATCGGACTGGTCGAGTTGAATCAGAACGGGACCGAACGCACCGATGCGTCCGGGGAGCACATTCCAACCTATTCCAATGACGATGTGGTCGGTCTGGCGCGGGTCTTCACCGGCCTCTCGGTGGCCAATGAGCGCTTCGACAAGGGCTTTCACGAAGCCCCCCTTGCGTCTCATTATTCGCGTCTGCAGATCTGGCCCGAGTACCACTCCCAGCGCGAGAAGGCCTTTCTTGGCACGGTGATTCCAGAGAACACCCCGGCCGAGCAGAGCATCGCGACGGCACTCGACACGCTCTACGAGCATCCCAACCTGCCACCCTTCTTCTCGCGCCAGCTGATCCAGCGCTTCGTGACCAGCGATCCGTCGCCGGCCTATGTCGAGCGCGTGGCCAATGCCTTTGCATCCGGCCGCTACACCCTGCCGGACGGGTCGAGCGTGGGCGATGGCCAGCGCGGCAGCCTGGAGGCGACCATTGCCGCGGTGCTGTTCGATAGTGAGGCGCGCAGCGAATCGGCCCGCAATCGCAGCGATTTCGGAAAGATCCGTGAGCCCATCCTGCGCTTTACCAGCTGGGCGCGCGCCTTCGATGCCGGCGACATCCGTCCTGAGGACTCCCCGCTTCTGTGGAACACCGGTTCGGCCCAGGCACTCGCCCAGGCGCCGTACAAGTCGCCTTCGGTGTTCAATTTCTACCGCCCTGGCTATATCGCTCCTGGCACGGAGAGCGGCGCGGCCGGTATGACCGTGCCGGAGCTGCAGATCGTCAATGCCTCCTCGACGGCAGGCTACACGAATTTCATGAGCTATTTTGCCCTGGCCTATCCGCGCGATGCGCGTGAGTCGCTGGAAGCCACGAGCTTCATTCCCGACTATCGCCAGGAGCGTCAGCTGGCCGGCAATCCGGCCGCGCTGGTCGACCATCTTTCGCTGGTCCTGGCCTATGATTCCCTTTTGTCTGCCACGCGGGCGAACATTGTTGAAGCAATTGACCAGGTTCCGCTCGCCAGCCAGTATGACCCTGACTATGATGGCGAGCTGATGCGGATCGGCCTCGCCACGCTGATGGTCATGACAAGCTCGGAATATCTGGTGCAACGTTAGGAAGCCTTACGAATGACTTATTCTCGCCGTCTCTTCATGAAGTCCGCCCTTGCGAGCGCCATGACCGGCGCGACCCTCTCGACACTGGGGCCGTCCCTGCAGCAGTTCCAGGCCCAGGCGGCCAGCGCCTCGGGTTACAAGGCCCTGGTCTGCATGTTCTTTTTCGGCGGCCTGGATACCCACGATATCCTGATCCCCTACGATCCCGCCTCCTACAGCGCCTATGGTGAGATTCGCCAGGGCCTCATCGCGCGCTATGCCGCGCAGGACGGGAATTCGCGTGCCCGTGCGCGACTCCTGCCGCTGGCACCGGAAAACGCCGCCGATTTTGCCGGGCGCCAGTTCGCCCTGCCGCCGGAGCTGCCGGGCATTCACAGCCTCTTCCAGTCGGGGCGCGCGGCTGTGGTCGCCAATGTTGGCCCACTCGCCGAACCAACCACACGCACTCAGTTCAACAACCAGTCGGTGAATCTGCCCGCTCGCCTCTATTCGCACAATGACCAGCAGTCGACCTGGATGGCGAACCAGCCCGAGGGTGCCCAGTTTGGCTGGGGTGGACGGTTTGCCGATGCAATCCTGCGCGCCGGCTCGGCCCAGGTGCCGGAATTCACCGCGATTTCGACCCAGGGCAACCAGGTCTTCCTGACAGGGGAGCATGTGCTGCCCTTTCCGGTAGATCTCGACGGTGCAGGCCGCTTCGACCTGATCGAGAGCTTCCGCGACAATCCGTTCGGCCAGGACGGCAACCGGACCTATGAGCGTCTGCGCGCCCATTTTCTGCAGTCGGGCGGCCGGTCGAACCTGCTCGAGCGCGACATGGGGCTGGCGCTCGCCGGGGCCTTGGACAAGAACGAGGCGTTCAACCTGGCGGTTGAAAACGCTCCTGAGCTGCAGACTGACTTCCCCGGTTCGGGCCTTTCCCGCCAGCTCCAGGCCGTCGCTCAGACCATCGCTACGCGCAACACGCTGCTGATGAACCGGCAGATCTTCTTTGTCGGCCGGGGCGGTTTCGACACCCACTCCAACCAGGTCGGCAGCCTGCCGCGGCTCATGGGCGAGGTCGATGCTGCGATCACCGCTTTCCAGTCGGCGCTGGAAGAGATCGGCGCGGCCGATGATGTCACGCTGTTCATGGCCTCGGATTTCGGCCGCACGCTGGCGGTCAATGATGATGGCACCGACCATGGTTGGGGCAGCCATCATTTCGTGATTGGCAATGCCGTGCGTGGCAACCGCATCTATGGCGATGTGCCCCCGCCTGCCTTCGAGCATGACTATGATTCCGGCCATGGCCGTCTGATCCCGACCCTTTCGGTCGATCAGTTCGCAGGCGCCCTGGGCCGCTGGTTCGGCCTCAATGACAGCGAATTGCTGACCGCGCTGCCGGGCCTGGCGGCCTTCGATCCGAGGGTTTCGGCCGCATCCTTCATATAGACGCTGGGGAAACCTGCGCTGGAACTGCTGTGTCTGTGAAGTGACAGTCATCGGCGATGCGCAGGCAATGTGGCGCTGCAACTTGATCTTTGACGCCGTGCACAATCAAGCTTAGGCAGGAGACTTGGCCGCTCAGGGCGGTGAGTGCGGAGGCAGATCTATATGGCACGGATCGAAAGCGTAGGCGTTGTCGGCGCGGGCCAGATGGGCAATGGTATTGCCCATGTGAGCGCGTTGTCGGGCTACAATGTTGTGCTCAACGATATTTCCCAGGACGCGCTTGATGCGGCGCGAGAGACCATCGGGCGCAACTTGGATCGCCAACTGGCACGGGACCTGATCTCCAAGGCCGAAATGGACAAGGCGATGGACCGCATCGTCTACACCACCGATATCGGCGGGTTCGAGGATGTGGATCTCGCCATCGAGGCGGCCACCGAACGGCGCGAACTCAAGGAATCCATTTTCCGCAATATCTGCGAGATCGTGCCGGAAAAGACCTTGCTCGCCACCAATACCTCCTCGATCAGCGTAACGCGGCTGGCCTCGGTCACTGACCGTCCGGGCCGCTTCATCGGCATGCACTTCATGAACCCGGTGCCGCTGATGAAATTGGTCGAGATCATCCGGGGCCTGGCAACCGACCAGGAAACCTATGAGGTCGCCCTGGAGTTTGCCCACAGCCTTGGCAAGACGACGACCAATGCCGAGGATTATCCGGCCTTCATTGTGAACCGCATTCTCGTGCCGATGATCAATGAGGCGGTGTACGCCCTGTACGAGGGTGTCGGCACCGTGGAAAGCATCGACACGGCCATGCGGCTGGGCGCAAACCATCCCATGGGTCCGCTGACCCTGGCGGACTTTATCGGTCTCGATACCTGTCTTTCGATCATGCAGGTGCTGCATGATGGCCTGGCTGATACCAAGTACCGTCCCTGTCCGCTGCTGGTGAAATATGTCGAAGCCGGCTGGATCGGCCGCAAGGCAGGGCGCGGCTTTTACGACTATAGCGGCGAGGCGCCCGTCCCGACACGCTAGAGCCGCGCGAAGTCAATTATGACAATCACGCAAGTTTTGACAGCAGGGTCTTACCTTGGCCTGCGCATTACTTTATAAAACAACGTGATGTTGAGATCAGAACTGGTTGCCAAGCTGGCCGAAAGATACGGCCACATGCCCGCTGAAAAGCTGGAGAAGGCTGTTGCCATCATCCTGGACGAGATCACCGATGCGCTTGCTCGGGGAGACCGGGTTGAACTGCGCGGCTTCGGAGCCTTTTCCGTGCGCAAGCGCGAGGCGCGCCGTGGCCGCAATCCGCGCACAGGCGAAACCGTGGATGTGCCCGCCAAGTCCGTGCCGTTCTTCAAGGCCGGCAAGGAGCTGCGCGCCCGCGTGAATGCCGGCGCGGACCCGGAGGCGCGCTAGCCGCTCCCGAACTTTCTCTTCAATCCCGCAAGAACAGCTGCCACCAAGACTGGAGCCGGCTTGCCCAGTCCTGCAAATCTGTGCACGAATGCAAGGCATGCGCGGCACAGGAGGGCTGAAATGCTGAAAGAGTTCAAAGAGTTTGCCATGAAGGGCAATCTGGTCGACATGGCCGTCGGTTTTGTTATGGGCGGGGCGTTCGCCACTGTGGTCACAGCCTTCATTCAGGGCGTGTTCCTGCCGATCCTGTCGCCGGTTATGGGCGGGATCGACCTGTCTTCGCTGACCTGGACGGTCAGCCCCGAGGTCGTGAACGAGGCAGGCGAGGTCGTGAAGGAAGCCGCTGTTGTCGAACTGGGCAATTTCATCAGCGCGGTGATCTCCTTCATCATCGTCGCCTTCGTGATGTTCCTCATCATCAAGGGCATGAACCGGATGATGAAAAAGGCCGAGGAAGAACCGGCTGCTGCGCCCGAGCCGCCCAAAGAACAGCTCCTGCTGGAAGAAATTCGTGATCTGTTAGCAAAACAGGTGTAAGAGACAGAATCAGTAGAGTATGTGTAGCGTATGGAAGGGCGGCCCTGATTGGGCCGCCTTTCTTTTTTAGGCGGTACGGTTCGGGCTATGCCGCGTCCGTGATGACCGGTCCGCCTGCCGCATGCACCGCCGTTTCGAAGTCAACGGGCGAGCCATCATATTGTTCCATCTGAACGACATGGTCCGGCAGGCCCACCCTCTGGTTCATCGCTGCGGCGAGCAGCACCGTGCGTTCTTCCAGTGCAGGGTGGCGCGGCTCGGCCGGGATCAGTGCGAAGACCGGATTGCCCTTCCAGCTTCTACGCTCGATACGCGACAGCGCCTCCCAGGGGATCGTCACACTGAGGCGCTTCATGAACAGCCCGCCGGGCCCGACCCGCAGCATGACGGGACGCAGGAGGATGCGATAGGCGAGGATCGCGGCGCCGAGCAGGCACAGCGCGGCCGGTACCAGCAATATGCCAGCGACAAGGAAGTTCGCCCAGGTCACCATGGCCGCGACGGCAATTCCGGCCGTCAGCGCCGTCATAAGAAAGAAGGGCGGCAGGGTCTTTCCTGCCGATGCGGTGAATTCCGTGGTCTGCATGGTTACCAGTAAAGCCGATCGGACAGGGATTGGAAGCCGGCCCTACGGGTGAACCTATTAGACAGCCATCGAATGCCGCGCCCTGCCGCCCTCAAGGTATGTATCAAACACCGCGGCGACCACTCGCACCAGCGGTGCGCCAATGTCGGTCAGGGTCAGGCGCGCGCCTTCCAGCACGACAATCCCGTCCTCGACCATGGGGGCAAGGGCCGGCAGGTCGCCGAGATACCAGCCCGGCGCAGAGTGCGCCTCTGCCACCATATCCAGATCCACCCTTCCCCGGCACATCAGTTCCTCGATGACCTGACCGCGGATCCGGTCGTCCGGGCTGAGCGCCACGCCGCGTGCGACCGGCAGTGTGCCGGCCTCGACCGCACGCGCCCACGCGCCTGTCTCGGTGATGTTCTGCACATAGCCCGAGGGTGTACGCCCGATGGAACTGGCGCCGACCCCGAGCAGGGTCTCGGCCGTGTCGGTGGTATAGCCCTGGAAATTGCGGCGCAGGGTGCCGTCCCGGTCCGCCTTGGCGAGTTCATCTTCCGGGCGGGCGAAATGGTCCATACCGATACGAATATAGCCGGCGGCTTTCAGCGCTTCGGCGGCGGCATCGGCCTGGGCCATGCGGGCATAAAGGCCGGGCAGGGCTTCTTCCGGGATCATGCGCTGGCGCTTGGCTGCCCAGGGCACATGGGCATAGCCGAACAGGGCAAACCTGTCGGGCGCGAGATCGGCGCAGATCTCCACTGTGGAAACGAGCGATTCCACAGTTTGATGAGGCAGGCCGTAGATGAGATCGAAGTTTATCGCCGAGACACCCACCTCGCGCAGGGCCTGGACCGCACTTGCGACCATTTCCGGCGGCTGAACGCGGTTGATCGCGGCCTGCACGCGCGGATCGAATTCCTGGATGCCGAAGCTCGCGCGGGTGAAGCCGAGCGCGCCGATGGCTTCAATTGCCTCCTGCGCGAGCGTGCGCGGATCGCTTTCAATCGCGATCTCGGCGCCTGGAAGGACATCGAACAACTCGCGCACCAGATCCATGGTGTGGGCCAGATCGACTGGCCGGAAAGATGTCGGCGTGCCGCCGCCCCATGCGATGTGGGAGACTTTCATGCGGCCCGGCAGGCGTTTGGCAAGCAGGCGAAGTTCTGCGCGCAAGGTCTTGGCATACTGGCCGATCGGCTCGTAGCGCGAGGCCAGCTTCATGTTGCAGCCGCAATACCAGCAGGCCTGCTTGCAGTACGGGACATGCAGATAGAGCGAGATGGGGGCGTCGACATCCAGCCTGGAGAGCCAGCGGGCCGAGGTTTTCCCGGTGACCCCGTCATGGAAATGCGGCGCTGTGGGATAGCTGGTATAGCGTGGCACCGCACGCAGCGAGTACTTCTCAATACTGGATGTATTCACAGTATGGCGATGCAGCATTCGGGGCTCCCAAGCAGTATATGCATGTATAAATTGGAGCAAAGGGTTCTGCCATACGTAGAATCCCGGACGCGGCATGTGCGAGGCTGTTGCCGCCTAACAGGATGTTCAGGCGAAGTTCATGGCGTTCATAGTTCTGTTGTTTCAATGGCTTGGAGATGTGCGGGTTCGAAACGAGCTCTCGCTTGTGCGCCAGACCGTTGTTTCTAATCTGGTTCAGACTGCAGGTGAGGGGTATTGGTTATGTCAAAGCAAGTCCTTGCCCTTGCCGGTCTTCTGGCCGGCAGTTTCGCGGTGGTCGGCTGCGCCAGCACCGCGACAGGCGTCTCAGCCTCCACCATGCGCGTCATGCCGGGCACGGTATCTCTGGATGAAACCCGCACAGCCAATTCCACACTGGTCGTGGTGCGCTACCCCTATGTCGTCGAAGATGATGCAGAGAAGGCCTATTACGCGGCCTATATGGGCACTCCGATCGGCGGCAGCCTGAATATGAATGCCCTCGACAGCCAGGATGCACGCATGGCGGCCGATAGCATCCTCCTGAAGTCGACCTATTTCGCGCTGTCGCTTTATGACGAACTGCGTGATCGCCTGCCGCCGGACACTGTGCTCCTGAGCCCGCATGCGCTGAAACTGGATGCCAATGGCGAACTGGTCTCCGAGCCGGTGACAGCCGCGGAATCCCTGCCCAGCGTGCTGACGGTGGACTATGTCAGCTACACCTATCCCGATGCCTCGAAGATGATGGGCGCCCAGCCGCTGACTTTCGGCGACATCGTCACGCCCATGGTGGTGGTCCATACCGACCATCGCGCCGAGCCGCCGACCGATGGGCTCCTGCTGTCCTCCGCACCGATGACGCCAGTTGCCGCCGGCGGCGCGCACGAGGAGGTCATGGCGTCGCTGGCCGACCTGCAGGGCGGCAATTTCGAAACGCCGCCGCGCGAACTTGACTATATCTCCTTTCTCAAGCGCGACCCGGGCCGCACTGTCGCCAGCACGGGCCTTTCAATGTCGTCTGAGACCCATGCCGTGCAGCAGTATCCGCTCGAAAAAGTGCTGCTCGACCGCTATGCCCTTTCGCGTCTGACCTATGACACGACCGGCGATGTCGACCCGTTGGCCAATGTGTTTTCCGGCCACCTGGCCGAGCGGATCATTGATCTGCTGAACGATGTCGACATGGAAAAGGCGGTCATGGTCCAGCGTGCGGCCGCCGTGGCCCGGTTCGACCCAAACCTTGCCGCCCTGACCCTGGTCGGCGAGGGCACTCCGGACGTGGAAACCCGCTTCCGCTTCGCCGAGCGCCTCCTGGAAACCGAGCGCCGCTTCCTCTCGGTCCAGTCGCAAAAGATGTATGACGGCATCCAGACCGGCGAGTATGGCGAGAATGTCCGCGAGCTGATCTCGGCGGAATATGACGTGCTGCAGGAACGCCGGCGCCTCGCCAACCAGCAGAATATGGCAACCGCCGTGGCCGTGCTCGGCGTGGTCGCTGCGGGTGTGGCGGCGTCCCAGGGCGGGGACTTTGATGCTCTGGATTATGTCGCGCTGGATCTCGCCACCGATGTGTCCATGATGGCCGTGATGCAGGCGATCTCCCTGAACCAGCAGTCCAAGGCCGTGGGGCGCAACTTTCTCACCGCCGTCGTTCCCGCGCTGGAAGAGCAGATCACCGTGCAGGTCGATCTGATCGACTCCAGCGAGGAGATCACCGCCCAGTCCATTGAGGGCCTGCGCGACCGGCTGGGCGAGATGTATGCCGCCCGCCAGCGCGCCATGGACGATGTCGGTACCTCCTGCGCCTTCAATGGCGACACCGGGCAGGCCATCGGCACCTGGCAGGGCCTGTGCGAAAGCGGCCTCGCCAATGGCGCGGGCGTCGGCATTGTGCGCTATGATGACGGCACGGCGCTGGAATATTACGGTGGAGCCGTGAACGGTCAGCCTGAGGGCACCGGGTATGCAGTCTATCACGGCCTGAGCGGCAGCTATTCCATCGAGGGCGCTTTCCGTGGCGGGCAGCCCGATGGCGTGGTGAGCGTGTCGCGGGCTGGCCAGGTCGAGCAGCTTCGTCTCTATGATGGCGGACAGGATCGCGGTGCGGCCCCTGCGGGTGCGCAGGCGCCGAGACTGTTCGAGCCGAGCACGGCCCCGGATGTGGTCGCGGCGGTGGGAACATCGCGCGGGGCAGGATGAGGCAGGAAAGGGTGGTCGCAAGGTGATGAGGTTCGCAGGACAATTCAGGCAGGCCCTGGCCGCGCTGTGCGCGCTGGCCGGCCTGTCTGTGCCTGCGCTGGCGCAGCCGGCAGACTTCGATACGGTCGAACTGGTCGGGCCGCAGGTCACCGCGCCGGAACGCTGCCAGGCGATGATGACCCAGTTTCCCAGCGACAGTCTGCAGTCGCGCTATGAGTTCTTCCGCATGGTCAATGACGCCGCCGAGGGCGCCGATGAGGATTTCATCGCCGCGCTGGACGCCCTGTCGGCCGGCACCGTGCCGCAGGATGCCACGCTCAGCCAGGTGGTGGAGATGATCGCCAGCCCCGTGCTGCGCCAGGGCGCGCCGTCCATGACCGTCGGCTATATGGGATACCTTGTCGGCTATGGGCATGAATGCGGGGCATTCATCCAGGACCAGATCGCCGCGCTGGAGGCCGCCGAGCCGAATTTCGACGATCCCGGCTATCACCGCCAGATCACCGAGAACGCGCTGTTCATGAAGTCCATTCTGGTTGATGCGCTCTACCGGCTGGAAGCTGATGTGGATCCGGCCTATGGGCCCATGATCGCCGCTTATGAACGCGGCATGGTGCATCATCGCGACGAGATGGAATTTGCCGAATTCGACGCAGAGCTTGCCGCCCTGGAAGAGGAATTCATGGGCGATCTTGGCCAGCGGCTGGAGCTTTCCAACCAGGTGGTCGGCTCCGGCATGGACGGCGATATCACTTCCAGCTCGATCGGCCTGTCATCGGAAATGTCGCGGGAATCGCGCCGCGAGGCGCAGGAGCAGGTGATCCGTACCTGGGGGCATATCCTGAATGGCTATTGAGCCGGGATGCTGACCCATGCGATCTCGTGCCCGCACCATTTCGATCTTTTCCATGTCCGCGCTCGACCTGTTCGCCGCCGCGCTGGGCGCCTTCATCCTGATCGTGCTGGTGCTGTTTCCTTATTACAATCGCGGCGGGACCGACCAGTCGCTCGAAGAGCTTGAGGAACTGGTGGTCAAGCGTCGGGAACTGGCCGCGACCGAGCAGACCGAGTCTGCGCAGATCCGCGTCCTGCGCGCCGAAATACAGCTGCTGGAACGGCAATATCGCACCGCCGAGGAAAACATGTCGGAGGTGGAGGCCGAGACGCAGGAGCTGCTCGACCAGATCGCCGAGATCGAGATCCCCGATCCCCCGCCCGAACCCAAGCCGGTCGAGGAGCCGCCGACCCCGCCGCGCAGCGTCAATCGCGGCGTGGAATTCTCCATTCTCGGCCTCGCCACCAGCGAAAAGCGCATCGCTATCGTGGTCGACATGTCCGGCTCCATGCAGGCCCACACCGCCAAGGTGACCCAGGCGATCACTGAAGTGCTCGACCAGATGAAGCCGGACAATGAGTTCCTCATTCTCGGCTATCGCGGCGGGCCGACCTTCACCGCCTGGCCGCCAAATGGCGGCTATGCGACCGCCACGCCCGCCAATCTCACTTCCGCGCGCGATTTCGTTTCCGCCATGCCCCGCCGGTTTGGCGGCGGCACGCCGACACAGGCGGCCCTCCTGCGCGCGCTGAACACACGGCCGGAAGCGATCATCCTGATGAGCGACGGCGCGCCCGATGATGGCCTGCCGGGAAACATCATCGCCAATGTCTCGCTGCGCAATCGCGGGCAGGGCGGGGCGGAGATCCATACCGTGGCCATTGGCGACTATACCGAGGATCAGGCGCTGACCCGCTTCCTGCAGGAACTGGCGCGCAACAATGATGGCGATTTTGTCGGGAGGGCGAGATGAAACGGCGTCCTTCCCGCGAGTTCGAGATCTTCTCCCTTTCGGCCATCGACCTCTTCGCCGCTGCGATGAGCGCCTTTGCCCTGCTCACCATTGTGCTGATGCCGGATTATCAGAAGGAGCTTCTGGAGCGCACGCCGGAGAATAATATCTCTGACCTCACCTCGGCAGCCGCCGAGAGCGTCGAGCGCACCACCGAGCAGCGCAAGGCGCTGGAGGAACAGCGCGAGGCGGCCGCCGCGCTGCTGTCTGACATCCAGTCGGAAGAGAGCCGCATGCTCGCGGAATTCCGCGCCGCGCAGGAGGAGCTGCGTCGCAAGCAGGCCGAAGCCGAGCGCGTTGTCGAGGTGCCCGAACCGGTCGAGGACAAGCCCGCGCCGACGCCCGGCCCGGCGCTGGTCACCTTCCGCTTCCTTGGCATGAAGACCGATGCGGACGATATCGTCGTCGCGCTGGACATGAATGGCTGCATGCGCGGGCATGAACGTTCGATCTCGGATGTGATGAGCCGGATCATCACCTCCCTGCAGGACCATCACCGCCTCTCGGTGGTCGGCTTCCAGCAGACTGATTCAGGCCCGCGCCTGCGCCGCTGGCCGTCGGGTGGCGGGCTGGAGCAGGTCGACGAGCAGGCGCGGCAGGAAGCCATCGGCTTCTCCAACGGCCTGACGCGTCAGTTCGGTGGCAGCGCGTCGATGCGATACACCTTCGAGCAGCTTTTGAACGGGCCGGCCCAGTCCATCTTCCTGGTCAGCGATGGCCTGCCCAATCCGGCGGCCAATGGCGGGCTTCGGCCCATGAGCCTCGCCAGCGAGATCACCCGCATGAATGGCGGGCGCAAGGAGATCAATACGGTGGTGGTCGGCAATTATTTCGACTTCAACGGCACGGTGGAGTTCATGGAGACGCTGGCCGAGCGCAATGGCGGGCAGTTCATGGCGCTGGCCTCCTATGAGCCGGGCGCGTGCAGTTAGAGGAAGGGAGAGACGAGCATGCTGAGAATTGTCATCGGACGCAGCCTTCAGGCTGAATACCACCTCGCCGACACTTCGGTTTGCGAGACCCATGCCGTGCTCATGCTGGTCGGTGAGGACGATTATGAACTCACAGACCAGGGCTCGCGTGCCGGCACATTCATGTGGGTCGAGGCCGGTTGGCAAGCCGTCACCCGCGCCCGCGTTGGCCCTGAAGACCAGCTGCGCTTCGGCGCGGTCGAGGCGAGCGTTGCCGAGATTGTCGCGCGGGCGGCGCGCCTGGCGCAGTCCGGGCCGGCCCGCATCCGCATCGGCGAGAGTGCAGTGACGCCATCGCCCGCGGCCGTGCAGGAGGATGAAGACGACGCCCAGCTCCAGCGGTTCCGCGCTCCGCGCCGCAACCCGCTGACTGGCAGAATCGAGGAAGGCAGTTAAGACACTGCCGAGGAATGAGAGGAGCCTCCGAGTGTCCGGAGACATGAAGGCAATCGCGAAACTCTTTACCGTGGTCATCGCGGTGTTCGCCGCTGTCGTGGCCATTGGCCTGATGCACCTGCTTTCGGGTGAGCAGCTGAAAGAGATCCTGCTGGATGCGGATTCCTCCTGGTGGCCCTTCACCATCCAGAATTTCATGTGGGTGGCCTTCTTTGTCGGCCTCGGCGAAGTGGTGCTGCGCTGGATGTCGGTGGAGGAAGAGCGCGGCCAGCTGAAACGCGGCTATCTGCCTGATGATGATGCACTGTTGAGCCCGGCCCTGCTCGGCCAGATCCGCCAGAACATCCATGGCCGCAGGCAGGGCAAGAACTGTTTCCTGCCGCGCATGCTGGTGCGCACCATCGACCAGTACCAGCTCAATGCAAACGAGGAGCAGGCCAGCTCCATGCTCAATGCCTCGCTCGATCTCTATATGCACGAGATCGACCTGCGCTATTCGACCCTGCGCTACATCACCTGGCTGATCCCGACGCTCGGCTTTATCGGTACGGTTCTGGGTATCATGTTCGCACTCAACTATGCCGGCGTGGCCGAGAATGCCCAGCGCGACGATTTCCTCTATGAGGTGACCGCCCGGCTCGGCGTGGCCTTTACCACCACGCTGCTCGCTCTGGCGCTCTCGGCGGTGCTGGTCCTGTTCCAGTCCATGCTGCAGACGCGCGAGGAGCAGGGCCTCAATGCCGCCGGCCAGTACTGTCTCGACAAGCTGATTCTCAAGCTCGGCTACACACGGCGGTCGCTGCAGTCATGACCGGCATGGGCAGCGGCGAGCGATCCGGCCACCAGCAGGCGCTTGAGGCGGGCACGCGCTTTGCCGGCCTGACCGTGAGCCATGTGCTCGGCTACGGCAATTTCGGCATCACCTACAAGGCACTGGATGATCTTGGCCAGGTTTTTGTTGTAAAGGAATTTTTTCCTGTCGGGCTAGTGATGCGCGATGTCACCGGCGCGGTGGTGCCCATTTCGCCGGACAAGGCCGACGCCTTCGAGACCGGAAAGGAGAGCTTCCGCCAGGAGGCTGAGATCCTCTCCCGGCTCGACCACCCCAATATCGTGAAAGTGATCGGTTTCTTCGATCATGGCGGTACGGCCTATTTTACCATGCCCTTCTATGACGGCATGGGCCTGCACGAGTTTCTTGCGCGCGGCGCAACCCTCTCGCCCGAAGAAGCGCGTGCCTTCACCGGGGCCATGGTCGATGCGCTCGGCTATCTCCATGCGCGGCAGATCTATCACCGCGATATCAAGCCGGCGAACGTCTTCGTCACTGCCGCCGAGGGCAAGCCGATCCTGCTGGATTTCGGCGCGGCCAAGCAGTCCCTCGCCGAGGGTACCAGCCTGCACACCCGCGTCGGCACCGAGCATTACCGCGCCCCGGAGCAGACCGCGAGCCGGGGGAATATCGGCCCCTGGACCGATATTTACGGGCTTTGCGCCACGCTCTACCGGATGATCACCGGCGCGCGGCCCGAGGACTCCGCTGACCGGCTCGATTGCGTGTCCAATGGCCAGCCCGATCCTTTGAAGCCGCTCATCGGTTTTCCGAATCTCGCCCGCGATTTCGATCCGGCTTTTCTTACGGCCATCACGGCGGGGCTCAATGTGCGCCGCGTGGACCGGCCGCAGAGTGTGGCCGAGCTGCAGGCGATCTTCGCCGGCAAGGCTCAGCCCGGGCCGGTGATGCAGGCAGCGCCCGGCCCGGCCGGCACCGGTGCGGGCAACTGGCATCCGGCCGGTTCCGATCCGGAGCTCTCACGTCTCCCCACTCAGGACGAGCGCACGCCCTGGGGCCGCTACATGGTGCTCGGCGCGATTCTGATGTGCGTGCTTGGCGCTGGCGTCTGGCTGGCGCTCAACACCATTGTCCTGCTTCCCAAGGGTGATGATACGGTCACGCCGGATCCCTCCGGCGAGGTGGTGGATGTCGAAACGCCGTCCGACACCCTCACCGACAATGAGGCCTGGGTCCGCGCGCTGGAGGCAGACACGCTGGAGGCCTATCGCCAGTATCTCGAGCTTTTCCCCGAAGGCCGCCATGCCGAGGACGCCCAGGCCGCGATCGATACATATGACGAGGCTGACTGGGCGCGTGCCCTGCAGCGTGACACGATTCCCGGCTATGAAGACTATCTCGCAGACTGGCCCGAGGGCCTGCATGCCGAGGAAGCCCGGTCTATCATCGAGACCCGCGAGCAGGCCGCCGCAGATGCTGCCGCGCGCGCCGAAGAACTGGCCCAGCAGGAAGCCGCTGATTGGGCCCGCGCCACCGAGCTCAACACGGTGGCGAGCTACCAGGCCTATCTCGACAAGCATCCCGGCGGGCTGAACGCGTCCGAAGCGCGCCGCCTGATCGAGGCGATCCAGCGCGCAGCTGCCGACGATACCGCCTTCGCCCAGGCCGAACAGCTCCACACGGCTGCGGCCTATGAGCAATACCTGCAAAGCTTCCCGCAGGGCCGTCATGCCATGGCGGCTCAGGCCGCGCTGGAAGAGCTGCGACCCGCGCCGGGCAAGATTATCCGTGACTGCGCCGAATGCCCGCCCATGATGGTCCTGCCATCCGGTTCCCAGCCGCTCGGCGCGCCCGATACCGACCCCGATGCCAGCGCGGCGGAAAAGCCCCAGCGGCCGGTGATGTTCGCCAATACCTTCGCCATGTCCGTCACGGAGGTGACCTTCGACCAGTGGCAGGCCTGTGTGAGCGCCGGGGCCTGCGCGGCGGTGGCCTCCGATGGCGGCTGGGGGCGGGGTAATCGCCCGGTGATCAATGTCAGCTGGCAGCAGGCGAACGCCTATGCGAGCTGGCTGTCGGAGAAGACCGGGCAGGCCTATTCCCTGCCCACCGAAGCTCAGTGGGAATATGCCGCGCGGGGCGGCGATACCGGCATCTATCCCGGCGGGTCGCTCGCGGCAGTCTGTGCTTTTGCCAACGGCGCGGGCGGGGAAAGCGGCATGCAATGGGCGAATGGCGAGTGCCGCGACCCGGCAGCCGCCAGCACGCTGCCCGTGGGCGCGCTCGCACCCAACGGCTTTGGCCTGCGCGACATGCTCGGCAATGTCGCGGAGTGGACGCTCGACTGCAACACGCTGAACCTGCGCGATGCGCCCAGCGATGGCGGCGCCGATATGCGCGGCTCGTGCGGACAGCGGGCCGTGCGCGGCGGGTCCTGGTTCTCCGGCCCGCGCGACATGCGCTACACCGCGCGCCTGATGCAGCGCACCGGCGACAGCAACGACTTCACCGGCGTGCGCGTGGTGCGCGCGATTTCGGGCTAGCCAGCATGGCAGACCTGTTGCTCGCCGAAACGCCGAAGCTGGCCTGTGCGGGCGGGCAGATCCTCGGCGCGCGGGCTGACCAGCAGGATGTCTTCCGCGCTGCGCCCTGGGGCAAGCGGGGCCTTGTGCTGGCGCTCGCCGATGGCATGGGCGGGCATGAGGGCGGCGCCATGGCGGCGGATCTCGCGGTGAATGCCGGTGTCGACAGCCTGCTCGGCGCGCTAGGCAAGGATATTCCGGCCGATATGGACGCGGCCATGACGGCAGCGAACGAGGCGATCGGAGAGGCGAAGGAGAGTGAGCCGCGTTTGCGCGACATGGGCACCACGCTGGTGCTGGTCGTGGCCCTGCGGCGGCAGGTCTGGTGGGCCTCGGTCGGCGACAGCCCGCTCTGGCAGATCCGCGACAATGCCATGCGCCGGCTGAACCGCGACCATTCCATGGCGCCCGTGCTGAGTGAGCTGGTGCGCAGCGGCGAGCTTGCGGCCGAGGAAGCCGCCCGCGATCCGCGTCGGGGCCAGCTGCGCAGCGCGCTCACTGGCGCGCCGATCCCGATGCTCGATCTCAGCGATGTGCCGGCCAGCCTTCATCCAGGCGATGATCTGGTGTTGGCGAGCGACGGGCTCCTGACGTTGCCCGTTTCCGATATGGCCGACCTCGTGCGGGCGCGCGAAAGCCCGTCAGAGGCGGTGCAGGCTCTGCTCGATGCGGTCTCTGCGCGCGGCGAGCCGAACCAGGACAATACCAGCGCGCTGGTGTGCCATCGCATACGGAAAAACTGGCTGCCGCGCCTGTTCAGACGCCAGTCATCGGCTGCGCGCTAGAGAAAGCCCCATGAAACTGCACCGGTTTTTCTGGCTTGCTGCCTTTGGCCTGTCGCTCACACCCGCCCCGCTCGTCGCGGCGCAGGAAGCCGGCGCGCAGGCCCCGGATACAGACCAGACCGACCAGCAGGAAGACGACTGGCGCAACCAGAACCGGGTCGGTTCCAGCAATCCCTTCGATCCGAGGCCGAACTCGTCAAACCAGGGCTGGGGCGTGAACATGCCCCAGATGGACCCGGTCGATCAGTTGCCCGAGGAATCCCGGCGCCATCTCGCGCAGATGCGCACGCAGGCGATCACCTCGGCCGATCTCGACAATCCGGATTTCGAGAACATTGCCTATGAGCCGAGCGGTGCTGCACAGGGTGATCCGGATCTCATGGCGCGGGAAGAGGCCGCCTGGGAAGATATCCTCTCCGATATGCAAGCGGCGACAGGGAGCGGCGGTAGTGGGAGCCAGCCGGATGCCCAGCCTGCCGTGATGGCCGGGCAGGGCAGTGGCACGGGTGGCGGCAGCGGGATGCAACCGACCGCCATGTCCGGCGGTGGCAATCAGAGCGCAGCAGAGATGCTGGCGCAAATGGGTCAGGCCGGCGGACAGGCCGGCCAGGGCGGATCGCCTGGTTCGACGCAGGCAAGTCAGGGCGGCGCGCAGACCAGCGCGGCGGAAATGCTGCGCCAGATGGGACAAGGCGCCGGCAATGCGACGGGCGCCGGTGCGGGACAATCAGCTTCGCAGGCTGAGGGTGGGGGGACGCAAGCCTCCGGATCGGGACAATCCGGGAACGGAGAGAGCGCGGAGGCAGACTCACAGGCCGCTGGTGAAGGCCAGTCTGACGGCCAGGGCGATGCGGATGGCGCCGAGGGCGATGGCACTGAAACCGGTCAGGAGGGCGCCGATTCTGGCGATGCCGGCGCTGAGGCCGATGCCGGTGCGGAAACGGAGACACAGCCGCGTCCGACACCAAGCTTCGGTTCAACCCAGACCAGCCAGAGCGGTACCCAGACCAGTGCCGGGGATTTCCTGAAAAACCAGCCTGAGACCGACGAGGATTAGGGCGCCGGGGCTGCCCCAGGCCATGTTCCGAGTACGCGGTAGAGCGCCACGCGATTGAGCGCCTGGTCGAGCCGCGCATTGATCAGCTGCTGGCGGGCGCTGTAATTCTCGCGCTGGGCATCGAGTACGGTGAGATAGCCATCGAGGCCCGAACGGAACCGCTCCGTAGACAGATTCAGCGTGACATCCGTATCCTGAGCAAGCTGGTCCAGCGCATCGAGGCGGTCGTCAATGGTCTCGGCCACGGCGAGCACATCGGCGGTCTCGCGGAAGGCACTCTGGATCGCGTATTCATACTGCGCGAGCGCGGCGTCGGCCTGGGCGCGGGCAGCATCCAGGTTTCCCTGGCGGCGGCCGAAATCGAAGATCGGCACGGAAATGCTCGGTCCGGCAGACCAGCCGGCCGTTCCGTCGCCGCTGACGAAATCGGTGAGGTCCGCACTGGCATAGCCGGCGCTGCCGGTCAGCGTGATTGAGGGATAGAAGGCCGCGCGCGCCGCGCCGATATTGGCATTGGCGGCCAGAAGCTGGCGCTCGGCCGCCATCACATCGGGCCGCGAGAGCAGAATCTGCGAGGAGCGCCCGAGCGGGATATTCGCCGCAACTGGCGACGGGGAAAGCTCCGCCTTGGCGAGCATTTCCTCGGGGATGTCAGATCCGACCAGAAGGCGCAACAGGTTGCGGTCCTGCAAGAGGGCGGCCTCGAACTGGGCCGCCTGGGCGCGGGCCTGGGCGACCGAGGCCGAGGCGCGGCGTACATCGAGTTCATTGGCTGCGCCGGCATCGAACAACTCGCGCGTCAGCGACAGGCTCTCACCCTGGGAGTCCACGGTTTCATTGGCGAGTGCAATCAGTTCCTGGTCGGCGGCAAGCCGCAGCCAGGTTTCCCCGATAGTGGCGATCAGCGCGATCTGCGCTGCGTGCAGGCCGTCCTGGGTCGACAGATAGGTCTGCAGCGCCGCCTCGCTCTGGTTCTGGGTCTTGCCGAAGAAATCGATTTCCCAGGCTGTCACACCGGCCTGGACGCGGCCGGCCTCCGAGAACAGCATGGCGCCGGCGGCATCATTGTCGAATGTGTCGGCCTCGGTCAGGCTACCCGAAGCGCCGATGGTCGGAAACAGCGCCGAGCGCGAGACCATCAGGCTGGCGCGGGCCGCACGCACATTCGCGGCGGTCGCTTCCAGATTGCGGTTCTGCTCGAGCGCCTGGCGGATCAGACCGGCCAGCTCCGGAGAGGTGATCAGGGTCTGCCAGTCGAGCAGCACCGCTTCGCTCGCCGGATCGCCATAAGCCGGCAATTCGGCCGGGATCGGCGGATCCACCGGGGTGTAGCTTGGCGCGAGGTTCACGCAGGCGGCAAGCGGAGCAATGCCTGCCACCGACAGAAGAGTTTTTACACGGGTCATCAGGCTTGCTCAGCCTCCGTCAGATAGGGCTTGGGTCTGTTGCCGGCCACGCGGCGCACCAAGACATAGAAGAGCGGGGCAAACAGAAGACTAAAGCTCATCGCCGCGATCACGCCACCGAGCACGGTGAGGCCGATGGCATTGCGGCCCGCCGCGCCCGCACCGGTGCTGAGTGCCAGCGGCAGAACACCGAAGCCGAAGGCGCACGAGGTCATCAGCACCGGACGCAAACGGATGCGCACGGCTTCGATGGTGGCCTCGACCAGGGGCTTGCCCTGTTCCTCCAGACCGCGGGCAAACTCCACGATCAGGATGGCGTTCTTCGAGGTCAGGCCGACCGTGGTCAGCAGGGCGACCTGGAAGAAGACGTCATTGGCGAGTTGGCCGGCCCAGGCGGCGACGACAGCGCCGGCCACGCCCAGCGGTGCAACCAGGAGCACCGAGATCGGGATCGTCCAGCTCTCATAGAGTGCGGCAAGGCAGAGGAAGACGAACAGGATCGAGACCGCATAGAGCAGGCCCGCCTGGCCGCCCGATTCCGCTTCCTGGCGCGACAGGCCGGCCCAGTCGGAAGTGATGCCGTTGCCGAGCTGGCCGACCAGGTCTTCCACCGCGGTCATGGCATCACCGGAGCTGAGCCCCGGGGCGGGGTTGCCCTGGATGTTGAGGGCCGGCATGCCGTTGAAGCGCTGGAGCTGCGGCGGGCCATAAGTCCATTCGGAGGAGGTCACTTCGTCGACCGGGATCATCTGCCCGTCGCGGTTGCGCACCTGCCATTTGGAGAGGTCCTCTGGCTGCATCCGGCCGAGGGTATCGCCCTGAACATAGACGCGCTTGATCCGGCCGCGGTCGACGAAGTCGTTCACATAGCGCCCGCCGAACACGACAGAGAGCAGGTTGGTGAGATCACCGGTCGAGACGCCGAGGGCCTGAGCCTTCTCATAGTCGAGATCGATATTGAATTGCGGGCCGTCCTCCAGACCGTTGGGGCGCACGCCGGACAGGCGCGGATCCTGTGCGGCCATACCGAGCAGGCGGTTGCGCGCGGCCATGAACTCTTCATGGCTGATCCCGCTGGTGTTCTGGAGATAGACGTCGAAACCGCTGGAGTTGCCCAGCTCCGCAATGGCCGGCGGGGCGATCGGAAAGACCTGGGCCCGGTCGATCTGAGAGAACGCACCGAAAGCACGCCCGGCAATGGCCTGCACGGCGTTTTCCGGGCCGGGACGTTCAGACCAGTCATTCATGGCCAGGAACACCATGCCATTGTTCTGGCTCGGGCCGGCGAAGCTGAAGCCCGCCACAGTAAAGATGCCGGTGATGTTGTTGGGCTCGTTATTGGTATAGTATTCGCGTACCTGGGTGAGCACTTCATTGGTACGTTCCAGGCTGGCGCCTTCGGGGAGCTGGACGATGGTGAACAGGCGGCCCTGGTCTTCATCGGGCAGGAAGGCGCCGGGCAGGCGGGTAAAGCCCACGCCGACCAGGGCGATCACGGCCAGGAAGACGCCGAGCATGATGGGCCAGCGCCGCAGCACTCGACTTGTGAGGTTTTCATAGACGTCGATCAGGCGGTCGAAACCGGCATTGAAGATCTCCGCCGGCCGGCTGAAAATGGATTTCTTCGCGCCATGGGGCGATTTCAGGATCGTCGCGCACAGGGCCGGCGACAGGACAATCGCCACCATGATGGACAGGATCATGGCCGAGACGATGGTCACCGAGAACTGGCGGTAGATCACACCGGCCGAGCCGGGGAAGAAGGCCATCGGGATGAACACGGCCGAGAGCACAACTGCGATGCCGACGAGTGCGCCGACGATCTGGCCCATGCTTTTCACCGTCGCCTGATAGGGTGAGAGATGTTCCTCGTGCATGATACGCTCGACATTTTCGACAACCACGATGGCGTCGTCGACGAGCAGGCCGATGGCCAGCACCATGGCGAACATGGTCAGCGTGTTGATCGAGTATCCCATGATCAGCAGGACGGCGAAGGTGCCCAGCAGCACGATCGGCACGGCGATGATCGGGATGAAGGCGGCGCGGATATTCTGCAGGAAGATGAAGATCACGATGAAGACCAGAATGATGGCTTCAAACAATGTCTTCTGCACCTCGTGGATCGAGGTCTCGATGAAGGGCGTGGAATCGATCGGGAAGGTGTACTCGATATCCGGCGGGAAGTTGTGGGACAGGCGCTCGACCGTATCCTTCACGCTTTCGGCGGTTGCCAGCGCATTGGCGCCGCTGGCCAGCGACACAACAAAGCCGACCGCAGGCATGCCGTTGAAACGGGTGATATTGGCATAGTCCTCCGCGCCGAGCTCGACCCGCGCAACGTCCTTAAGGTAGATCGTGCCACCATCGGCGGTGGTGCGGATCGGCAGCTCGCGGAACTCATCGGGCGTGGACAGCAGCGATTGCAGAGTGATCGTGACGTTGATTTCCTGGCCGGGTATAGCCGGGGCGCCGCCGAGCGATCCGGCCGAAACCTGGGTATTCTGAGCCTGAATGGCTTGAATCACATCGGATGGAACGAGATTGAACTGCACCAGCTTCTGTGGGTCGAGCCAGACACGCATCGCATATTGCGAACCGAACACACGCACGCTGCCCACGCCGTCAAGACGCGCGATGGTGTCGTAGAGATTGGAACGGACATAGTCGCCCAGATCGGTCTCGTTATAGGTGCCGCCCGGCGAGTAGAGCGAGGTGACAAGAAGGAAGCCGGAATTGGCCTTGCTCACCGTAACACCCTGGCGCTGAACCTGCTCAGGCAGGAAAGGTGTGGCAAGCGAGAGCTTGTTCTGGACCTGCACCTGGGCGATGTCTGCGTCGGTGCCGGGCTGGAAACTCAGCGTGATGCTGGCCGCGCCGTTCGAACTCGAACTGGAGGTGATATAGTCCAGCCCGTCGAGCCCGGTGAGCTGCTGCTCGATGACCTGCGTCACCGATTCCTCGACCGCCGCGGCCGATGCGCCGGGATAGTTGGCGTTCACCGAAACCGTGGTCGGGGCCACATCCGGATACTGGGCGACAGGAAGCGTGACGAGCGCGAAGGCGCCGCCAAGCATCACGATGATGGCGATCACCCAGGCAAAGACCGGGCGGTCAATAAAGAATCTGGCCATGTGTGTAGTGTCCGTTCGTTCCTACTGAACGCCGCCGCGGCTGGTGGGCGCGCTGTCTGTCTGGCCCTGCTCCATCACGACCGAGACCGGGGTGCCGGGCCGCACATTCTGCAGGTTTGACACGATGATATTGTCGCTCGGCTCCAGGCCGGCGCGGATGATCCAGTTGCTCTCATGTTGCTGCTCGACCTGCAGCTGGCGCTGCTGGGCGGTACCGTCGGCGCCAACCACCATCACTGTCGCAGTGCCGGTGGGTGTGCGCGATACGACCGACTGGGGCAGCAGGGCGACATCCTCGTAGATCCCGGCGTTGAACTGGGCGCGTACGAACATGCCCGGCAGCAGGATGCCATCCGGATTGGGCACGACCACACGCACGGCCACCGTGCCGGCGGTCTCGTCGACATTGGTTTCGCTGAACTCCAGCCGGCCCTTGTGGGCATAGGTGGCGCCGTTCTCCAGCAGGATGTCCACTTCGATGGCCTTGTCATCATCGCCTCCGGCGATGTGGCCCTCGGCGGCTTGCAGGCGCCAGCCGAGCAGGCGCGAGCTGGAGACAGCCAGGTCGACATAGACAGGGTCGATCTGCACCACGCGGGCAAGTGCATTGGTCTGGTTCTGGGTGACGAGCGCACCCTGGGTTACAGACGAGCGGCCGATGCGGCCATCGATCGGTGCCTTCATCGTGGTGCGGGCGAGATCGATCTGGGCCTGGGAGAGGGCCGCCTGCTGCATGGCGATGTCGGCTTCGGCCTGCTTGGCCGCGGCCGCCGCCTGGTCGTATTCCTGGCGGCTGACGGCGTTGATGCCCGACAGGCGCTCGAAGCGGTTTGCCGTCTCGCGGGCATTCTCAGCCGTGGCCTGGGCGCGGGCCAGCGCGGCACGCGCGCTCTGCACGGCGGCGACATATTCTGCATCGTCGATCTGGTAGAGGGCCTGTCCGGCCTCCACATAGTCACCCTCGGTGAACAGGCGTTCCTCGATGATGCCGGTCACCTGCGGGCGGATCTCGGCCTCGGCGGAGGCCCGCACGCGCCCGGGCAGCTCAATCGTGTTGGGCTGGTCCTGGAAGGTCACCGGCATGGTGCGTACGGGAATGGATTGTACTTGCTGTCCGGCGGTGGCTTCGGTCATGGCGCCCTGTTCGCTGGAGCAGGCGCTGACGAGGGCAAGCATGGCAAGGCTGCCCAACATTTGGTCGCGACGAAGTTTCATGGGTCTTCCTTGACTTGCCACGGAATGCCGGGCAATGAATTAGAGTGAACGCTCTATCTAATGCTGCGCCGCAATATGTCAAGAAACGGATCGGAACAAATTTGCATGGCTGATACCGCAACACAGAAAATCAGTCCCAAACATGAAATCCGCCGGGCGCAAATCATTGCCTGTGCCGAAGGTGAATTTGAAAAACATGGCTTTCACGGCGCCGGCATGTCGGCCATCGCCAAGGCCTGCGGCATGAGTGTCGGTCACCTTTATCACTACTTCTCCAGCAAGGAGGAGCTGATCCAGGCCGTGGTTCAGGCCGAGCTTGACCGCCAGGCCTGTCGGCTGGACGAACTGGAGTCGCTTCCCCCGGAAATGCTCGCTTCGGATGCGGCCAGGAAGGTCGAGACGATCCTGATGCATAATGACAATCCCTACCGTACGGTGTTGAACTTCGAGATGCTGGCCGAGGCTCAGAGAAATCCCAAGATCGCGCAGATGCTGCAGGTCAATGACAAGCTGATGCGCGACCGTTTCTGCGCGCTGCTCATCAGTGCTGGTGTCGACGAACCGGAAGACCGGACAGAGCTGTTGCTTGCCTTCTTTTCGGGCCTGCCCGCGCGCGCCTTGCGCCACCCCGAGCAGGAACGCCAGTCCCTGGTGGATGTGCTGGTGCCGGTGGTCGAGAAGATCTTCGGCGAGCCCTTCAGGAAAACCGAGACCTAGGCATCTCCGAAACGGAAGACCGAAATACCGCGGGCGCGCGGGTCGAAATCCAGTTTCTTGTTGAGCGGAGCGTGCGCGCGAGAGGGGCAGTGCTGGCGCTCGCAGAGATAACAGTTCACGCCGATGGGCACCGGCTCCATGGCCTCCAGGTTCAGCTCGCGCGCATAGATGAGGCGCGGCGCATAGGCGATGTCGCAGCCCAGCCCGATAACATATTTTGCCGCCGGGCTGTTATAGGCCCCCTCGGCGCGAGAGATGGTGCGCGCAATCGAGAAATAGGTCGTGTTATCCGGCATCTGGATCACCTGGGTGCGCACCTGTTCGGGCGTGGCGAAGCAGTCGTGGATGTTCCAGAGCGGGCAGGCGCCGCCGAACTTTGAAAAGTGAAACCGGCCGGCACTGAAGCGCTTGGAGACGTTGCCGGCCGCGTCCATGCGCAGGAAGAAGAAGGGAATCCCGCGCGCTTCGGGCCGCTGCAGCGTGGTCATGCGGTGGGCAACCTGCTCATAGCTTGCCCCAAACCGGTGGCTGAGCAGTTCGATATCATAACGCGTGGTCTCGCATTCGCGCAGGAAGCGGCCATAGGGCATGAGCAGGGCGGCGGCGAAATAGTTCGCAAGGCTCACCCGCGCCAGGTCGCGCGCGGCCTGGTCCGGCAGGTCGGCCGCATCGGTGTGGGCCTGGATCAGATCGGCGAATTCCAGGAGCGTGAGCTGCACGGCCAGCTGGAAGCGGCGCCCGGACTGGCCGAGCAGTTCCGACAGTTCGATCCGCCGGCGGTGACGATCGAAATAGCGCAGCTTGTCGGGCATCACATCGGTCGGAACGATCCGGACGCGATAGCCATGGCGCGTTTTCAGCCGGTCGGTCAGCGCCGTGTGCGGCTCGTCGGTGGACAGGAACAGTTCGGCGGAGAAACTCTCGGCTGCCTCGTCCAGCTCGGCGAAATAGTTGCGGTGGCTGTGGAAATATTCGCGTACGGCATCCACGCTGCGTGCAGACTCTTCCAGCACTTCGACCTTTTCCCGGTCGGCGAGCAGGTTGGCATCTGAGTATTGGCGCATGGCGAGGTCCCGGTGGCGGCCATAGATGCGCAGGAAGGCGCGGGCCATGTCGGGGCTGGCATTGACCACCTCCTCCACCTCGCTCTTGCCGACACCGGCAAGCTCAAGTGTCGGATCCCGCACCACATCCATGAGTTCGGAGACGAGGCGGGCATCCATGCTGCCCCCGACGTCCGACAGGTTGAAATCATAGACCTGGGCGAGGGTGAGCAGCAGCTTGGCGCTGATCGGGCGCTGATTGGCCTCGATGAGATTGATATAGCTCGCCGACACGCCGAGATCCTCGGCCATCTGTGCCTGGGTGATGCCGAGCGTGCGCCGCAACCGCCGGACGCGCGGTCCGATCAGGAGCTTTTCCTTGCGTCTGGTCATCGCCTGCCTCGCCCGAGATTTACAAACTTAACAAAACACACAGTAGTAACTTTACATTTAAAACAGAAAAACCCAATAGAAACAAACTTATACTCGACTCGCGATCTCCCTGTAAATACAGTTGTGTTAACGAATACACCGCTGGGAGAGTATCAGTATGTCCGACGCCGCCACCCTCGACAGGCCGAGCAACACAAGAGATGGCATTGAGATCGCCGGCCAGGCCCCCGACCTGTCCCGCGTCCTGACGCCGGAAGCCCTTGCCTTCCTCGCCGCGCTGGAGCGCCGTTTCGGCCCGCGCCGCCGGGAGTTGCTGGCCGCCCGCATTGCCCGCCAGGCGCGTTTCGACGCTGGCGAGCTGCCGGACTTCCTGCCCGAGACGAAAAACGTCCGCGACAGTGCCTGGGAAGTGGCCCCGATCCCAGAAGCGCTGAAGGACCGCCGGGTGGAAATCACCGGCCCGGTCGACCGCAAGATGATGATCAATGCGCTCAATTCCGGCGCGAAAATGTTCATGGCCGATTTCGAGGATGCTTCCTCACCGACCTTCGCCAACATGATCGATGGCCAGGTCAATATGCAGGATTATGCCGCCGGTACGCTGAGCTACACCGATCCCAATTCCGGCAAGTGCTATGAGCTTGGCGAGACCCTCGCCACCATGATCCTGCGCCCGCGTGGCTGGCACATGGTGGAGGCTCACCTGCAAATCGACGGCGCGCCGATCTCCGCCAGCCTGTTCGATTTCGGCCTGCACATTTTCCACAATGGCAAGGCGCTCGCTGCCTCAGGCCGTGGCCCCTTCTACTATCTGCCCAAGATGGAAAGCCACTTGGAGGCGCGCCTCTGGAACGATGTCTTCGTCTTCGCCCAGGAAACGCTCGGCATCGAGACCGGCACGATCAAGGCCACGGTGCTGATCGAGACCCTGCCGGCCGCTTTCGAGATGGACGAGATCCTCTATGAGCTGCGTGAGCATGCCGCCGGCCTGAACTGCGGCCGCTGGGACTACATCTTTTCCTACATCAAGACGCTGCGCAATCATGCCGCCTATACCCTGCCGGATCGGGCTCAGGTCGGCATGGACCGAGCCTTCCTGAAGGCCTATTCGTTGCTGCTGATCAAGACCTGCCATCGCCGCCGCGCCCATGCCATGGGCGGTATGGCCGCGCAGATCCCGGTCAAGAATGACGAAGCGGCCAATGAAGCCGCCTTCGCCAGGGTGCGTGCCGACAAGCTGCGCGAAGTCCAGGCCGGCCATGACGGCACCTGGGTGGCTCACCCCGGCCTCGTGCCGGTCGCGATGGATGTGTTCGACGAATACATGCCCGCCTGCAATCAGGTGCGCTCTCAACAGTGTTTCCCGCCCATAGGGCAGGCTGACCTGCTCAAGCCTCATACGGGCGAGATCACCGAAGCCGGTGTGCGCACCAATATCTCGGTGGGCATCGAATACACCGCCGCCTGGCTGAACGGTCGCGGCGCCGTGCCGATCCACAATCTCATGGAAGATGCCGCCACGGCCGAGATCTCCCGCAGCCAGATCTGGCAATGGCTGAACTTCGGCGCCGAGGTGATTGCCGAGGATGGCACAGCCCGGCCGATGAGCCGCGACTGGTTCGACGCCATCTTCGCCGATGAGATCGCCAAGCTGGAAGCCGCCTATAGCACCAAGGGCTATGCGAGCGGCCGCTATGGCGAGGCAGCCGGCGTCTTCCTGGCCACCGCCACCGGCGAAGAGCTGGCCGATTTCCTGACCCTGCCGGCTTACGAGGTGCTGCGCGCCGCCGGCTGAGCCAATCCGAGCTTCCCCCCAAACACATCAGACCCCCTCTATTTGGAGTATCCCAATGAACACCCGTCCTACCTATGCCGAAACGCGCGCCCAGGTGCTCGCCCGCTATCCCAGCGGCGCGACTTCCAACGGCATCCACGTCGATCACATCGTCCAGCTGAAGCTGCAGAACACCTACAAGACCCATCTCGACATCGCCCGCGAAATGGCCGGCGTGATGCGCGCCGACATGGCTGCCTATGACGAGGACAGCGCGAATTTCACCCAGTCGCTGGGCTGCTGGTCGGGTTTCCATGCCCAGCAGATGATCAAGTCGGTCAAGCGTATGCGCGGCACCGCCAAGGGCACCTATGTCTATCTTTCAGGCTGGATGGTGGCCGGCCTGCGCAACACCTGGGGCCACCTGCCGGACCAGTCGATGCATGAGAAGACCGCCGTGGCCGACCTGATTGAGGAGATCTATGTCTCCCTGCGCCAGGCCGACGAGGTCGCGCTCAACGATCTCTTCCGGGAGCTGAAAGCCGCCCGCGAGGCCGGCGCTGGCCAGGAAGCCATCGATGAGATCATCTATCGCATCGACACGTTCGAAACCCATGTCGTGCCGATCATCGCCGATATCGATGCCGGCTTCGGCAATGAGCACGCCACCTATCTGCTCGCCAAGGAGCTGATCAAGGCCGGTGCCTGCTGCCTGCAGATCGAGAATCAGGTCTCTGATGCCAAACAGTGCGGCCACCAGGATGGCAAGGTGACCGTCCCGCGCGAGGACTTCATCACCAAGCTGCGCGCGGTGCGCATGGCATTCGAGGAGATGGGTATCGACAATGGTGTCATCGTCGCGCGCACCGACAGTCTCGGGGCGGGCCTGACCCAGAAGGTCCCGGTCAGCCGTGAGGCGGGCGATCTGGCCTCGGAATACATCAAATGGCTCGAAACCGAGGAGATCACCCCGGCCGCGCCGCTGCGCGAGGGTGAGCTCGCGATCCAGATGGGGGGCAAATTGGTGCGTCCTGTGCGCATGCCCAACGGCCTCTACAAGTTCCAGGAAAACACCGGCAAGCAGCGCGTGGTGGAAGACTGCATCGCCTCGCTGACCGAAGGCGGCGCGGACCTCCTGTGGATCGAAACAGCCACGCCGAATGTCGACGAGATCGCCTCCATGGTGAACGAGATCCGCGAGGTCGTGCCAAACGCCAAGCTGACCTACAACAACTCGCCGAGCTTCAACTGGACGCTCAACCTGCGCAAGCAGGTGCGCGAACAGTGGATCGCCGAGGGCAGGATCGCCGAGGGCGACTATCCCGAAGGCACCGCGCTGATGTCAGCCGAATTCGACGCCACCGAACTTGGCCGTGAGGCCGATGCCCGCCTGGAACGTTTCCAGTATGACATCTCGGCACGCGCCGGCGTGTTCCATAACCTGATTACCCTGCCGACCTTCCACCTGACGGCCAAGGGCATGGACGAGCTGTCGCGCGGCTATTTCGGAAAGGAGAAGATGGCGGCCTATGTCACCTCGATCCAGCGCGAGGAAATCCGCCGCGGCGTGTCTGCGGTGAAGCACCAGCACGAGGTCGGCTCCGATCTGGGCGACACGTTCAAGGAGATGGTTGCCGGCGAGCGCGCCCTGAAGGCCGGCGGTGCCCACAACACGATGAACCAGTTCGAGGCGGTCTCCTAAGGCCCCTTGAAAGTACTCTGCAAACCTTGGCGGCGCTGTCCTCATGGGAGAGCGCCGCTCCTTTTTGTCCGGCTAACCCCCGCCGGAAAACTGCGCTAAGGGGAAATCAGGACACACATTCAGATGTGCCGGGGAGGCAGGGCCATGATTATTTCGTCACCAGAGGATTTCCGCGCCGTCGCCGAAGACAAGCTGCCGCGCTTCCTGTTCGACTATATCGATGGCGGGGCCTATGCCGAGCAGACACTGGCGCGGAATGTCTCCGATTTCGGCGATGTGAAACTGCGCCAGCGCGTGCTGAAGGGCTCTAAAAAGGTTTCGCTCGAAACCCAGCTCCTGGGCGAGGACCTCAAGCTTCCCATCATCCTGGCGCCGGTCGGCCTGACGGGGATGTATGCTCGGCGCGGCGAGGCACAGGCGGCCAGGGCAGCCGAGCAGATGGGCATCGCCACGACGCTGTCGACGGTTTCGATCTGCCCGATCGAGGAGGTGGCGGCGGCGTCCTCGCGCCCGATCTGGTTCCAGCTCTATGTGCTCAAGGACCGCGAGTTCATGAAGAATGTGCTCACCCGCGCTCTGGAAGCCGGCGTGCAGACACTCGTCTTCACGGTCGATTTGCCGGTGCCGGGCGCGCGCTATCGCGATGCGCATTCCGGGCTTGGCGGGCCGAATGCCGGCCTGCGCCGGTTGAGGCAGATCGTCGAGCATCCGCAATGGGCCTGGGATGTGGGTTTCAGGGGCGCGCCGCTGGAGCTTGGCAATATTTCCGCTTATCTGGGCAAGTCCACGAAGTTTGCTGATTTCATCACCTGGATCGCGAGGAATTTCGACCCCGCGATATCCTGGAAGGATGTCGAATGGGTGCGCGACTTCTGGCCAGGCAATCTTGTCATCAAGGGCATCCTTGACCCCGAAGATGCCGAGGACGCCATCAAGCTCGGCGCTGATGCCATCGTGGTGTCCAATCATGGCGGCCGCCAGCTTGATGGGGTGGCATCATCCATCACTGCCCTGCCGCGCATTGTCGATACCGTGGCCGGGCGCACGAAGATCCTGATGGATTCCGGCATCCGCAGCGGGCTCGATGTGGTGCGCGCAATGTGCCTGGGCGCCGACGCGGTGATGATCGGACGGTCCTACATCTATGCGCTGGCAGCCGGCGGGCAGAAAGGCGTGGAGACGCTGTTGTCCCTCATGGCGAGCGAGATGCGCGTGGCCATGGTGCTGACTGGTGCAGCATCCCTCGATGAGCTCGGCCCGGACCTGCTCGATATCGCCTGATCTCAGCTCGGATCGGCCCGTGGCTCCGGCGCGGTCTCTGGCAGGTGCTCGGGAATAGGTTGTTCCATGGGCGGATGATGCCCGCACTGCAGAAGAAGCCCGTCGCACAGGGCCGGCGCCTGATCGTTGACGCGGTTGAGGATCGTCTCTCCGGCATCGCCGAGCAGCCAGCCGAGCGGCAGTTCTACCTCATAGCGATCGGACGGCGCGGTCCGCCCGCCGCAGATTTCGCCGACCTTGGCTTGCAGCGGTGAGCGTACCCATTGGACCCGGCCTTGGTCGAAATAGGTCGTGTCGAAACACGGCGCGTCGGAGCCGGTGTGGTCTTCCAGGCTGCTGGCGAGCCAGACATTGATGTCATCGCAGGATCTGTCCGGCGGCACGGCGAATGACTGAGAGGCGCTGACCAGCGTCTGGCAAAGCTGCTGGATCGGCACTTGGCCGTGCACCGAGCGGGCCTTCATCACGCCGGTGACCGGTACGGCAAAGTCGAAGAAGGTCGGCAGGCGCGCCTCGCCTGCCGCGGCCTCTGTTGGCCGGAAGATGATGTGCAGCACGATGATCGGCCGGTCGGGATCGAGCTCGAGCAGTTTCTGCACGGCCTTGTGCACGCCGGACGCGCCGGAATTGTCGTAATATCCGCCATCGATGAAAGGCCCGTGGCTGGTGCGGTTGCAATCGATGCCGCTGGCGCAGATCCGGCCGGGCGGGCTGATTAGCGGGAAACGGGCCGACAGGTGGCTGGCGCTCGCGACGTCGAGATATTGGCCAACCGGCCCGTCCTCGGCCGCCTCGATGGCGTCGATCACGTTCCAGTAGGGATAGTTGTCGAACGCGGCCGGGTCGGCATCCGCGCTGGCATAGCGGACATTCGAGGCGATGGCTGGCTGACCGGTCTGGACGTCGAACGTGTTGAGGATCACCACGGGTTCTGGGCTGTGTGCGGCATCCGCGAGCCCCAGACCGGCGCCGCGCACTGCTTCGAGGAAGCCAAGCGGATCTTCCTCCATCTGCGCACCTTCGGCCTGGGGCTGGCCGCCGAGCGAGACGCGAAACCCGCGCCGGAAGGAGTTTTCGAACACGGTCGCGCGGTCCATGCCGGACTCACATGGCAGGAACACGCAGATCGTCGCGTTGAGGGGAAAATCGCGCAGCAGGAAGCCGGCAAGCAGCGGCGAGAAGAAGTCTGACTGCAGGAACTGCGAGGTGGTATAGGGCAGGATGGCCCGGCCGCCATCGGGCGCCTCTCCGCCCGCATCATAGGCGAAATTGCAGTCCCCGCTCGTGCCGGCTTCGGTGCCGAGAACTGCCCGAAGCTGGGTGCGGGCGCTGAGATAGGTCGCAATGCCCACAGACCCGCCCGAGACCCCGGACATTGCGAAGATATTCTCGTTGAATTCCGTGTCCTGCGCATCGAGGCAGGAGAGCACGCTGGCGGTGTGCAGTGCCGCGCGGATGCCGCCGCCCTCGGCCAAAACGACAATCGCCGGACGGGACTCCACCGCCGGCTCCCCGGTTCGCGCATTGACCCAGTCGGTGACAACCTCCTCATAGCCCCGCACCGACGGTCCGGCCGGATCGCGGGTGGTGGAGATCGCCGTGGAGGTTTCCACCGCGATCTGGACATTGTGATACTCCGAACAGCTCACCACGCCTGACAGGATGGCCAGTCCCATGAGGCTCAGGAGCAGCGGGACGCTCTGGCGGCGGGCATTGAGATAGGCGGCAAAGCCGAACACGCCGGCAATCGCGAAAACGGCCGTCAGGAGCGTCGCCACCGGCCCGACAAAGCCGGCGACCTTGGCCGGATACACGGCCAGTGCCAGCACCGCCGCGAAATAGGCAAGGCCGAGGATCTGCGAGACCCAGGTGCGACCTTTCCGGAAGACCAGGAACTGGTTGGTGTTGGCGTAGAACCGCCGCAACATGAAATGGGTCGGGGTCAGGAGGACCAGCCCTGCACTCATCGTTGTGGCCGCCAGTCCGATCAGAAATCCCCAGAAAGAGCTGGAGTTCATGTCGAGTTTCTGCTGCACGGCGCCCCAGATCACGTCCACAATCGGGTCGAGCACCAGGTTGAAGGTGAAGACCAGCAGGGTGACGACAATCAGTACGAGAAGGGCGCGCTGTACGAAGCGTTCCACACGGCGAAGCGTGCGGCTGGCCTGAGGCGCGCGCCAGGCCGGCGCGGTAAAATCATAGGCCGCGCTGATGAAGAACAGGACGAGGGCCGTGATCAGCAGCCGGTCGTCCCAGACCATGGGCGACAGCCAGGCTGGCGGCGACCAGGTCTGGATATCGGCCAGGCTGATCCAGTTGTGCAGAAAAAACAGGGTCAGCCCCACCGGCACGGCCAGGGCGAGCACGGCGGCGAACTTGAACCGGCGGTCGAGCAGTGGGTTCGCCCGGCTGGAAAAGGGGTAATAGACATTGATGGTGCGCAGCGTGACCTCGTGCACGGCTGCCGCGAACAGGAACATGGTGAGCCCGGTAAAACCGAGCCGCCACCAGCCGCCGGGATAGTCCGGACTCACGGAATATTTCAGCGCCTCGCGCCCCTGGGTCGTTGCGAGGGAGATCAGCAGCACGAAGATCACGCCGGCCACGAAGGGCCAGGCGGTGCGCATCATGTTCACATGGTCGTTGAAGATCGCCCAGCGGGTGCGGCGGTCATCGTTCCAGATCGCCCGTATGCTGTCGACCAGCCCGGTGCTCGCCTGGGTCAGCGGCATGACGGGCGAGGGGGGCGCCATTACAGAGACTCCGTCGGGCCGCCGGGCAGGCGCTCAAGCCGCGGGTCGCGCCCGAAGGCCTTGCGGATCAGCCGTTCGTCCTCGTCGGTATATCCCAGCAGGGCGACCCCTTCGATCTGCGAGGTCTGGCCAATATCGGAGAGGAAATACTCCACCAGGGCGCGCACCATACAGCCGATATTCACTTCGGCCAGGTGCGGGGAGGCATATGAGCCGATGAGCGGCATAATCACCGTTCTCAGAGTCTTGCGGCCCCAGTTGCGGTTCGACTTGTCGATTTCCTTCAGCACATTGGTGACGCAGAGGGAGATATAGTCTCCGCTGACTGCCTCATAGCCCGAGCCGGGATGGTCGCCTTTCAGCTCGACAGCGGCAACATGGGCGACCGCTTTCACGCCATTCTTGGATTTCAGGTCGCCGCCGCAGGCCGTCAGGCCCGCATAGCCGGGATGGACCCGCCCGCCGGGCAGTCTCTGGGCGACCTGTCGGCGCATGTAATCGTCGCTGATTGTCCCGCCGCTGAACCAGTTCGAGGACAGGTGGCGGATCGTGCCGGAGATCGATGGATCGAACTCGCGGGCCATTTCCAGTTTGGTGTTCTCCGGGTTCACCCAGACATCGATGCCCCGGACATAGCGGATATCGCCGACCGCGATGGCGATGCGCGGAGTGTCGGGCCGCTCAATCAGGCGGTACTGGTGGAAGTCCGGCGGCATGAACTCCTTGCGCGGCGATCCGCGCAGATTGACGCTGAGTGCCTCCAGTTCCTGGAACACAGGGCTCGGCTTCGGATTGCCTTTCCGGCCCCGGTTCATGCAGTCGGTAATCATGCGCCGCAGCCGGGCGCCGACCTCTTCCTCGTGAGGGGGCCGGGCATTCTCCACACGATCATGCATGTGCAGCGGATAGGCGGTGCGGTTGCGTGTGCGGTCGAGGGCGACGGCCGAGCCGGGCGAAAGGGTCAGGCGCATGCTGAAAAAGGCGATCGCCCGATGGTCGCAATCTGTGATGTCGGCAATGCAGAGCTCGGCCTGGTGGAGCACGCGATAGGCCATCTCCAGATTGGCGCTTGGCTCGGTGACGAGAGGGTTGAGCACCACGACCTGGATATCCTGGCCCGTATCCCGGCGCGCAGCCTCGATTGCCGGGTCGATGACGCGCTCCTTGAACCGGTGGAACTGGCGCTTGGCGTGGAACTCGAACGGGCTGATCAGGACGATATCGGCATCATCGATCTCGTCCTGGGACGGGGTGTGCTCATAATCGTGCGGATCCTCGTCAAACGGGTTCTGAGAGTCCGGGTCTGCCATCGTTCTTGTCCCCTCAAGAGGGTCCCTGTCAGGTGTTGGACTGTTGCTCGCAATACTGGGTGAGGCCATCGGCCAGGGCGCGCCGGCACGTCGGTGCCATGTCTTCCACGGCGCCGTCACAGCTCATGCCTCCGGACGGCGTCACCCCGACAAATTGTGCGGCAGTGGCGGCGGCGGAGAGATAGGCGGCAGCGGCGGCGTCGGCCGCTTCGTCTCCGTCGACGGCTGCATCCAGGGTGAGGTTCCACCAGATCGGGCCATCCATACCGCCAGCAGGCGGGCTGTTGGCGATCTCGTTCAGCTTGCAGGCGCTGGCTGTCTGCTGGGCCGCCATGGGCGTGGCATCCTGCTCGACCAGCGGCAGGTCGGCGACCGCCGCAGGATAGGCCGGCCAGTCTGTGCTCATGGAGGCCATGTACATGTCCGCGCTTTCAGTGGCTTTTTCATAGTCTCCGCCCGCAACCGCCGCCTCAAAGCCGGTCAGGGCGATCTCGCTCTGGTTCAAAAGGCGGATGGACTGGCCGAGCGCGCAGCGGTTGCCAAGCCGCGTATCGGTGACATTGCCCTCGCACAGGGTCTGCAGGGCAGCCGCCTCGCCGAGCAGCTGGGTGCGATAAGCGACGACCTTTTCAGTGTCCGAACCGGACAGCTTGGCGGCTGCATCCAGCCCGTTCACGGCGACCGAGCGCCAGACAAGTTCACTGTCCTTTGCGCCGGCGAGCTTGGCCTCATCGGCATTCTCGATGGCGCCCTGGACCTTCTCGGCGATCTTCTCGGCCGTGTCCTGCTGGGCGATCTCGGTTTCCACCTCAACCCCTGCATTGATGAGGGCGGTCAGCGCACGTGCGTTCGGGCCGGGATCAATGACGGGATCATCTGTTGTCTTGCAGCCTGACAGGGCAAATACGGCGGCAATTGCGGCGCTGACATAGAGGCGTTTCATCCTTGGGCTCCTTCTCGCGGGACGGGGTGGATGACGTCATCGCCATCGGTTGGGAAAAAGGGTGGGGTGACGGCTTCTGCCGGCGTGGCGGGCGTCTCAGTCTGGCTCGAGGCAGCCATGACCCGGCGTTCGGCACTGTCGAGGACTGCCGCGATGTCTTCCTCATCGATTGTCTGATCGGGATCGGCGATCGCATCGGCGGCGAACCAGCGGAAGGCATAGATCCAGTCATCGGCCGTCATCTGGCGCCCACGCAGATGTTCGCTGCCGGCGGCCATCTGGTTCAGCGTCTGGGCGAATTCCAGCATGGCTGGCAGGCTCCGTGGCTGGAGCAGCACGCGGGCATTGGAAACGGCCAGTTCCAGTGTCGCCATCAGGGCGCGTGCCAGGGTTTCCCCGAACAAGAGCCGGCCTTCGGAGCGTTTCAGCGCCGTCGCTCCGGTGGAGCTCTGCTCGCGCAGGCTGGTGGCGGCGAGATTGAGCATCTGGTTGACCAGCTGGACGGCAAGATGCCCGGTCGGGTTGTGCTCGTCGATGCTGAACAAGGCGCCGGGATTCTTCATGGCGAGGTCGACCGCCGTCGCCGAGACCTGTTTCCAGTCGCGCTGGGTGAGCAGTCCGGCATTTTCGTTTGCGATGAAAGCCGCCACGCCTTTCGCGATCTGGACGACCTCGTCATTCACATCATTGGGCAGGACCATGCCCGGTGTTTCGGCGACCTGTTCAGCCACCATGCCGACGATCTCAAGCATCAGCGGCTGGTCGATCTGGCCCGCAATCAGGTTCGTGCTGAGGCCGCTCTGCTCGAACTGGGTGATCATGCCGTCAGCGATCGTGGAGACGATGCGCAGGCCAACCGCGGCCCAGGGCTCGTCCGAGCCGTCTTCCATGATGTTCACTGACTGCTTTTCCTCGGCCCACTGGGTGAGTGCGGTGCGAGCCTCGTCGACAGCGAACTTGCGGGCATGGCGGCGCGTGATGTCCATGCCCATGGCGAAGAGATCGGCGGCGAGGTCGGGATTGCGCGCGACGGTGGAATGCTGGCCCAGCGCGCGGCTGAGCGAGGTGAGCAGTTCCTGGCCGCCCAGCACATGCTGGCCCTTGCCGCGAATGAAGGCTTCAGGCGTTTCGGCCACAGCGCTGAGCACCAGCGGATAGGTGCGCTGTACGAAGCCTTCGGAGAAGATCTGCAGCACATTGTCCGGCGAGGCCTGGGCCTGTTCGATAAGGCCGGTAAACAGCGCCTCGGTGACGACGCCGGCGGCTTTCTGCTTGTCGGGATAGTCGCCGAAAAACTGGGTGCGGTGGGTGTGCAGGGTTTCCAGCATGCCCAGCAGCACCGGGCCGCGAATGGCCTGGCGGATGGATTCAACACGCTGGGTGAGGTTGCCGCCCGAGAGGGCATTCTCGGCGTTCAGACTGCGCAGCGGCTCGGCCACTGCGGCGACGACGGCCTTTACATGGGTCTGGTCGGACAGCAGTTCGGGCTGGTTGGCGGCGATATCGAGGCTGGTCGAAAGGAACATTTCGAACATGCGCTTTGGTGCGCCCCTGGTGAAAGCGGTCTCGACGAATTGCTCGCGATGGGTGTCGAAATAGGAATCGAGGCTCGTCGCGACCGAGGTAACGACGCGCTGGGCATCGGCGCCGATGCCCAGCTTGTGGCTGCCCGCGGAGAGCAGGTTCAGCCCGGTCTGGGCAAGCGCGACGATGATCGCATTGCGATCCTGGCGGCTCTCGTCATGGCTCACCCAGTGCTTGATCTCGGCGAGGTAGAACTCATCGCGCAGGTCCAGAGTGCCGGCCCGGGCGAGCTGCGTGCCATAGGATTCCCTCCAGGGAATGGCTTTGCCGCTGGCAATGTCGATCAGGTCCTCGATGACGGTCTGGCGGCGTTCCGGATCGGCATCGGTGGTGAGAAAATAGCCCGAGGTGCTGTGGAAGCGGATGATGTCCGCATTTTCTTCGCGATAGTCCGGCAGCGGTCCTTGCGGGCCGAACAGGGCTTCATTGCCGAGATAGCTGGTGGCGAGGGCCTCGACATTCCGCGGCTGGATGTTGCGCACGACGGTGAGCATCGGGCGCAGACGGGCATTGGTCGCGAGCTGTTCGCGCACGGCCTGCGACAGGCTGAACACCGATCGCACCAGGGCGAAGATGGTCGTGGCCGGTGTCATGACTGTGTCCCTCACTTTAACGCTACTGTTACACCGCTGGCCCGGTTACGCCTCGCCGTCCGGCCAGCGCTCTTCGGGCAGTGTGCCGATGATCCGCCCTTCCGGCGGGACGTCACCGGGATAGCTTGCGATTGGCTCGTCACCTTCGAGCGCGACTTCGGTGCCCCGGCCCATCACGGTGAGATAGGCCCGCTCAAGGTCTGCCGGGGAAAGCGCGTTGGCATCGCGCACCGGCCGGCCGAGCGTTTCCTGGCGTGACTGGCCGGACGCGGTTTCGGTGTCGGCCTTGCTGCGCCCGATGGTGGGGGCTGCCAGTGTGGCGCGCGCCATTGGCGCGACCAGGGCAGCGGCCTGCCCGAACAGCTTGAACCAGAAGGGCGCGCCGAGGCCGAGCAGTCCGCCGCCGATCAGGACGCCGAGAAACCACATGGCAAAGGTCTGGAAATTGTAGGCGATGGCGGCCACCCGACTCCAGCGATAGGCAAGGAAGTCGCCCCAGGTGCGATCGGCAAAGGAGGCGCCTGCAGGATGGGTTCTTGCGAAATGCTGTTGATAACTCTCCTGCCAGGTCCTGTTCACGGTGCGCTGCTTGTCATAGCCACAGCGCTCGTCACGATAGGTCCCCTCCGCCTGTTCGGCCGGGCCGTCATGGCGATAGCCTTCGCAATGAGGGAACATCTGGCGGCCGATGGGAATGCCCAGTTCGGTGAAACTGGCGGCCATGTTGCTGAAATCTGAGACCATCAGCTGCGGGGTTTCGACACTGACCTCGCCGTCCTGAGCAAACTGCTGGAGTTTCGAGAACTGGTCGTTCTCCGCCAGCGTGGAGAGCCGAGCCGACAGGGTCGCATTGGTGGCAAGCTCGCGATAGAGCGCGATGGCGTCGAGATTGATGAAGACGGCCACGCAGATCCCCGCGATGACAGAGAGCATCTTGGCGCGCGAGCGGAAATATTCCGACTGGGCCTCGCCGATGCGCTCGAATTCATAGGCCGCCGCTGACAGGGCCCGTCGCAACACCCGCCGGTCATAGCCGGCCAGAGCCTGGCCTTCCGGCGTCTCGGCCAGGCGTTCGATGAACTGGAGCGTGCTGAGCTTCTGGCTGCGCGAGGACAGGATCGAGCCGATCAGCGGCCAGCGGCGGATATACCAGGGCCGCAGATTCTCCGACGAGGCGCGCCGGGAAATGCTGCGGGCAAATTCGCGCGACTGCGGCGAGGAGACCTCGCTGGTCGAGAGGGTCGGCGCGCCAAGCTCGGCCGGTGTGTCGGGCGGCTGGAGGGCGGCGAGCTTCTGGTCATAGAAGGCGCGCAGCATCTCCGACATGCCGGCGCTACGCAGGGCGAAGATCTTGTGAATGCCCTCGACCACGACCGACACAATGGTCGAATAGACCGCTATGACAGCCGCGAAACCAACCAAAGCGAGCAAAAATGACATCTGTCCCCACCCTCGCGTTCTGTCTGGACGAGTTATCCACAGTCGTGCACACTTCATTAACTTTGTCGAGGTCCGCAGTGGAAGGGATGCACTTTGCAGAGACTCGAGGTGACAGCCCCTAGTGGCTTGAATATTCGGCGATTACCGGAAAATGGTGCGGCCAAGCTTGCCGCCATGCCGCCCGGAATGATCGTGGAATTGATCGAGCCACGCCTGTGGAATAATTCATGGTATCGGATCCGCGCTGAGTTCTCCCGGGCGGGCATCGTGGAGGGTTACAGCGCCTCCAGCTTCCTGCGCCCGCTGGGGGCCACCAGCCCGCCTCCGCCACCATCCGGTGCGCCCCCGGAAACCGCGCAGACCCCGCTTGAAAAGGCCATCGCCTCGACGCCGGCCTATGCCTGGAACCAGCTCAATCCGATGACCGAGCCCAGCGTGGCGCGCCGGTATGAAAACGAGCTGCATGCGACTTTCCTGGAGCGCATCCAGGCTCTGCTTGAAAAGTGCAAGCGCAACGGCCTCAGCTTCCGGCTGTTCGAAGCCTATCGCCAGCCGAGCCGTCAGGCCGAGCTTTACAATTCCTCGCGCTATGGCCGGCGCATCACCAATGCCGATGCCTGGCAGTCGATCCATAATTACGGCTTCGCCGCCGACATCATTCTCAATGTGCGGGATGTGAACCCGTGGGAGACCGGCAAGGTCGGCGGGGTCGACTATATGAAGCAGTGGCTGAAGATGCGTGACTATGCACGCGGGCTCGGCCTCAAGACGCTGACCGATTCCTCCGGCGCGGACTGGGACTTGCCGCATGTGCAGATGCCGGACCTGACCTGGCGCGCACTGCAGGCCGGCCAGTTCCCGCCCGGCGGCGGGGCGACCTGGGCGGCCAACCTGCTGCGCAATATCGAAGCCCATCCGAGCGGTGCGCCGAGCGATTTCAGCAAGCTCACCCTGGGCGGGGCGGATATGGGCACGCTGGTGCCGGGCGCTGATACGACGGCAGGCACAGCGCCACCGGCCGAAGAGCCCCCGGCACCACCGCCTCCGCCTTCCCCGCCTGTGGCCGCGCCAGCCACCCCGGTCTCACGCCTGGATCAGCTCAACGCCACCGTGCCGGCGAGCGTCGTTTCGGGCTTTTTCGATCCATCGGCGCGGCGCAATGTCGAGCGCTACTTGCCGCTGGTGCTGGACGCCCTGCGTGAGTTCGGCATTGACACCTGGCCGCAGATCATTGTCGCGCTCGGCACGATCAATGCCGAAAGCGCCGGCTTTGCCTCCATTCCGGAAGGTCAGTCGAAATACAACACCGCGCCGGGTGGGGCGCCTTTCGCGCTCTATGATAATCGCAGCGATATCGGCAATCAGGGGCCGGGTGACGGCGCGCGTTTCAAGGGGCGCGGTTTTGTCCAGCTCACCGGTCGGGACAATTACAAGAAATACGGGCCGAAGGTTGGCGTTGATCTCATCGCCGACCCTGATGCCGCGCTGGACCCGAAAACGGCGGCGCGCATCCTGGCTGCCTTCATGAAGGACAAGGATGAACGCATTCAGAGGGCCTGGGAAAACCAGGACTGGCGCGATGCACGTCGCGCGGTAAACGGCGGCACGCACGGTCAGGACCGCTTCGAAGCCGTCATCCACGCCGCCCGCAATGCGTTCGTCTGGAGCAATCCGATCTGAGCTGACGGCCGATAAATGTTTCCCCTTCGTTCTTGATCCGTGATGTGTATGCTGTAGACTTTACAACCGATACTCCCGGTGGTCCTGAAGGCAAATCGGATGCTTGAGCCTCGCCCGGCGCACGGATTGTTTTTCGCGGTAATGGTGCCGATGCAGGTCAGGCATGAGATCGCGGCATGTTTCATGGATTTTCAGGGGCGATATCCCTTTCTGAGCCGACCAATCGGGGCCGAGCGCCTTCATCTCTCCCTGAACGCGATTTTTATCGGAGACCTGTTGCCCGACCAAGTGATTGAGCTTTCGAAACGTGTGGGCAGTTCGATCCGTTTCGAACAATTCCAGATCCGTCTGGACAAGGCTCTGACTTACAGAAACCGGAAGACGAAGAAGCCATTCGTCCTGGCGGCCTCAGACGCAACTGATGTGAGCCAGCTTGGTGAGCATATCACAGAGGCCTTCGATATCCTGTCGGGTCAACAGACACGTGGCGCCAGGCCGATCAGCCCGCATGTCACACTGGTCTGGGATGAAATCATGGTTCCCGAGCAGCCCATTGTCCCGGTCATGATACCGGTTCGGGAAGTCTCACTTGTACACAGTCATATCGGGCAATCGCGATACGACATCCTGGCGCGCTGGCCGCTCGTCGGTTAACGGTTGGACACTGCATGGGAGTTAGATGGCCAGTGCCATCAGCATGGCCACTGTCCCGAAACCGGCCAAAAGCAGAAGCCCGAGTGGCGGAGAGACAGGGAGAAGAAGACCAAATTGGAACACTCCGATAGGCGTTGAATGTATTGATTATTTTAGACTTTTATCCAGATTGGTCAAAGAGAATTGGAACAGTGGATTGGAACAGTAATTGCTGCAAAAAAGTAGCGAATTCAGACCGGTTCAACGGTGGAAGATGGCCGGGTCCGGGCACGGGTTAGAGGTACTGCGTCACCTGATTTCCCCACCAGTCCAACATCCTGACGCGTTCGTCCCAATAGAGCGCCCGATTATAGATGCTTCGCACGGACTTCGTATCCACATGCGCAAGTTCAGCTTCGATTGCATCTGGGTTCCATAACCCGCTCTCATTCAAGAAGGTGGATGCGCTCGCGCGAAACCCGTGCGGTGTCATCTCCTCGCTCGAGAAATCCAGCCGGCGCAGGGCCTGGTTCATCGTGTTCTCGCTGATGGGCCGCCCTGGCGAGAGGGAGGATGGCAACACCAGCCCCGTCGTCTGGTTCTGCTCCCTCAATCCCTTCAGGACCTGCACGGCCTTCGTGGAGAGTGGCTTTTGGTGAGGACGCCGTTTCTTCGTGCGCTCAGCGGGGATTTTCCAGATCGCACGATCAAAATCGAACTCGCCCCATGTCGCCAAGCGCAGCTCACCAGGGCGTGGAAAGAGCAGAGCCATCAGCTTCAGCGCCTCTCGCGTATCGGATGTGCTTTCATAGCTCCAGATGGCGCGGATAAGCTGACCGAAGCGCCTTGCATCGGTAATCGCCGGCGTGTGCCGTACCTTAGGCGAGATCAGCGCGCCTCGAAGGACCATTGTGGGGTCAGTCTCTGCACGCAAAGTTGCCACTGCATAGCGGAAAACCTCGCCTATGGTCGTCCGCAGGCGCTTGGCAGTCTCATAAGTGCCGCGTGCCTCCACACTGCGCAGGACGGGGAGAATATCGGCGGGCTTGATATCAGTGACTGGCATGTGGCCAAGCTCCGCCCGTACAAAGCCGAGCAGCCAGGTTTTCTTTGCAAGCGTCGTTGCCGCGATACCCTCAGCTTCTCGTTTGCGGAGAAACTCATCCGCGATGCTGTTGAAGGCGACAGGATGGCTCGTCCTGCGCATCTCCGACGCATTCGGATCAATGCCCCGCCGCAAGAGACGTTTTGCTCGTATGCCCTGCTCACGCGCTTCTTCGAGTGTTACGATGGGGTAGGGACCGAAGGACAGAGTCTTCTGGCGCCCCTCATAGCGATAAGCCATGCGCCAGAGTTTCGAGCCCTTGGGCGTCACATAGATGTAGAGGCCGCGCCCGTCCGCACGCTTATAAGGCTTTGTCTGGGGCGCAAAGTTTTCGATTTGGTCGGATGTAAGCGGCATGTCCCGTCTTAGACAGAACCGTTTTAGATTGCTAATTCAGCGGGGTTGGGAATGGACCATGCGCGCGAAAATTTTTCAATGAAAACAAATCACTGGTGCCCAGAAGAGGACTCGAACCTCCACGCCTTGCGGCACACGGACCTGAACCGTGCGCGTCTACCAATTCCGCCATCTGGGCACGTAATTGGAAGGCGCGTGAATAGCGATATGAACGCGGGCCGTCAACGCCGAACCTGCACTTTAAAACCTGGTCAGCCTACATGGGTAGATATTCTGATCCGAGCTATTTGTGCACGTCGATGCCGACTGAGTGCTCCCTCCAGAAACGAAGGGTCGATATCGATTCACGCGTGTGCCCAAAGGCCGCCAGGGATTCACCCGTGCTTTCAAGCCAGTCTTCGATGATGAGACGCTGAATCGCTGGAGGCAGCATTATTGTGTCGTCGTATATGTCAGTCGTTCTTATGAAGCGGGCGAGAACGATCCCGTACAATATGAGCAAACGCGTAATTGCGATTTCGTGGAATTCTTCCCACTCATGCTTGCGGTCGAAATTGATTGGAAACCCGGCATTGCGAACGATGGCTTGAGGATCACTGTCCAGGGAGACATCTGCGAAGTTGTGGGAGACGTCCTCGTCGGAGAACAAATTCAGCAGGTTTTTGAATTCCACATCTCGCGACGAGCAACTAATGAAAACTTTCCCGGCGATAACGCGCTTGCGGGTGATTCCAGACGTCCAATTTTTACCCGTGCAGCCAAATATGTAGTCGCTGTCTAGGATGAAATCACGTGGCTTTGAGTAAACTTTGTCAATTGCACCAATTCTATCTATCGGCCTCTTTTCCAGGCCGATTGTCCGAACATTCAGTTCGCCAAAGGCGCTGGCCAAACTTCCGCCAATGGCGCCCAGCCCGGCAATTCCGACCGTCCGCCCCTCGAAGTCCAACTGCATGGACTTGATTTTCCGGACGATCGACTTGGCGATTATCTTCGCTTCAAACTGTCGTTTGACCGCAGACCGGGCGACGTCGATCTTCGGGACGTTCCGCGGTTCACGGCCAATTCCAGAAGCAGTATGTTGTATGGATATGGTCGGGATATCCCAAGTGTCGCGAATGTGTCCCCATACGGTGCTCAATAGCCCACCATCATCCACGACGATGACCCGTTGCCTGCGCCGAGTGTGCGCTGGTCTTTTCCCAACCAGCGAAGCGGCAAGATCACATGCCGATATCAATGCGTGGTATTGAGAATCATCGTACCGGCCGATTCGAAATGATGTCTCGGTATCAACGACGCGGATTCCCGTGGATGACAGGTCGTCCAGCACGCCTGGAATAGTCGAATACGGCTTTGGAACGACGATGATGTTTCGTGCCGGGAAGCCCGCATAGTTGACCAGCGCATCGACAAGAACAGAAAAAGACGGAAGACAGTGCGCATGCATCAGAAGTATGCAATTGCTAGGCGCTGCCGGCGCGACTGTTTGACTTAGAGAGGCAACGAGGTCGGTATCAAGCGTTCGAAGCAGTTTTGCCAGTCGAAGCTTGCTGTCTACCGAGGTTGGTTGTGCCAACCTGCGTGAAGATGATTCATCCACCTTCACCTCGCTGCTCCCCCTCGCCCGCGAACACGTCCAGATCGATTCGAATGATATTGCGAGTGTATTTTGAGAACTTTAACGCGCCATCTTTCTTATCGTTATCGGTTATCCAGTGCTTCCGGTCGACAAAGTCCTTGAACTCAATATCAACTTGCCTTGGCCGGCCGGATTTGTCGATTTGGTAGCCGTAATACTCCGAGGGCTTGGCGTTCTTGCGAATTTTCAGCGCCGAAAAAAAGGCGGCCTTCGGAACGGCAATCTGCTCTTGCGCGTGTTGGAAACCGGGATCGTTGTACATGTTGACAATCTGTTCCATGACCCCGCTGAACTCGCTCTCGATTACGCCTTCCAGTACCTCGACAATCGGCAGATATCGCGGGCCGGAGCCGCCAACGAAAGGGGCCAATACGGGCGCGGGTTTGGTAAACTTCTTTCCCTCGTCATCCGTGGCCAGAAATTCGCAAAGCTCTGCCGCAGGGAAGATCTCATAGTCTTTTTCGCGGATTTCATAACTGAATTTCTGTCCATGCACGCTGGTCAGTATGCGCGTCCAGACATCAAACGCCTGGCGCCTTGATCTGACAACCGAGTTGCGAGCGCCGAATAGGTCGCCGAGCGCAGTGCGCCAAAAGCCGGAAAAATAGTTCTCTGAGATTGCAAGCCGATGAGCGGCGTAGGATGCCAGTTTCAGTCGCAGCTTGGCGGCTACTTCAGATAGGTTGGAGATCTCCATTCCAAGGCCTAACCGGGTCAGGAATGAGGCTCTGAAATAAATCACATTGCACGACCAGCTGTCTCTGATGCGTGTCCACTCCTTGAACATTTCCAGGGATTCAAACAGCGGCTTGTTATTCTTCGTGAAGAATGCCGTATCGACGTCATTGTCGCCATATCGTTTCTTCAAGCCATTGCATCGGCCCTTTGATTGCGCGTCACAAAGTGGGTGGATGTTTTTGGATCCGGAGAAAATGGTCCAGGGCTGCACGGGTCGTGACGCACTATGTGCGGCGCCTTCGAATAGCTCAAACAGGCCAATCGTTTCACCCGGCCCAAGAACTACTTTGATATCGTGATGATGGGTCTGGTTCGAACCGCTGGGGATCGCGACTGTGGCGGCGTTCTGAACGACTATGCCGAATGGAAAGCAGTGCGGCTGCAGCAGGTCGTCTCCACCATCAAACGGAATGCCGCCGGGCTTCAGGGGGGTTCCGCGGTCGGCAATGGTTTCATGAAGGCGATAGCACGCCAGGTCGGCAATATGCTCAGTTTGGTCGAATTCGGTTGTAGCTTGGCGCAGCAGTGACGAGAACTCTTTGCTGTGGGCGTGATTAAGACTGCCGATCATTTGCACTACCTCGCCCAACCCCAAAGGCTGAAGCGCCCCCTTCCCAACCGTCACAATCCTTACCCCTCGGTGCTTTCTAGTCACTTGAAGACTCGTCGTGAGAAATCAGTGCGCAAAAAATGTACATAAAAAAATTCGAAGAAAATTAGCTACGGAAAACAACCATGAAAAACAAGCAATAGTTGTATCCGAACAAGAAAGCGAACGGGATGGTGGATAGATTCCGTGCGTTCTGAGTCTGGACACAATCTGGAGACCGATCAGCGCGTGAATTTCCACGAACTGATTCGACGACGGTCATTTCCTGCGAAAAAACGAAGGGAGAACGTTTTGCTGGAGCGCGAAAGATTGTGGGTATTTATAGATAGGGCCGGCGGGCCTGGAATCCGACGGTGGGGAGGCCGCTCACGGGTCTAATGCGGCGGTCTCCCCTGTCATTCACGCCCGTCTTTCAACCGGCGCCCTGCGAGTTACTCCTGCGGCGTTCGGAATGCAAGGCGGAATTCGACGGGAGAACACGTCGTGCTTCGGCTTTCTTTTCTTTTGTTGCCTTTGGCCATTACAAACCTTGCCCACGCAGATGAGGGCACCCCAAATTATGTGCGACCGGCGGAGTTTATCCGCGGCGTAGATGCTCACGGATGTGGCGACTATCCTTGTCCTCGCGGGGATCGGGTTCACAATGCAATCGACTATGCCATCACACCGGGCGATCCAGTCCGTGCGCCAATCAGCGGCCGTATCAAGCGTTTCGGTCGCCCTTACTTTGACGATACCCGTTATACATTGGTTGTCATCGAAGGCGAAGATGCTCTCTTACTGAAGGTCTTCTACATCACACCTTCGGTGCAGGTGGGTGATTTTGTGCGGGCCGGCGAGATTGTCGGCACGGCTCAGGATATTTCATTGCGATATCCTGGAATTACTCCGCATTTGCACTGCGAAGCCTACGTTAATGGCAGAAGGACTAACCCTGAGGAACTCTAAATGGTTCCAAAGGATGAACAACCGCTAGAAGCGTCTAGCGGTTGTTCTCATTTATGTTGCCATCAGCCCAAATCGTACTGCCTTCTCACATGTTCTGAAAATATGATGCTTTCACGGTGCTCGACTGACGTACGGCCTGTTTTTGATGGGTGTTCTTGGCTCTGGAAAGTCCACTCCGCGGCGGCTAGCAAAGTTGACCCCATGGCCACCAAATGTGACGAATCCTAAGCGATTCGACGGGGGTAATTCATGGCGCTTCGAGAGCTGTTGGAGCAGTATAGGGTAGGCGCTCAGAACGAGCGTGATAAGGGAACCGCGTTTGAAAATCTGGCGCTGGCCTACTTCCGCCATGACCCCCTTCAGAAAGACAATTACGACGCGGCGTGGACTTATCAGGAATGGGCTGCATCAAAGGGGTTGGACGGTCGAGACGTCGGGATCGATCTGGTCGCGAAGATAACCGATGAAGAGGGCTACTGCGCCATTCAGTGCAAGTTCTATCGGGAGAATTATCGTATCCAGAGGGGCGATCTGGACTCATTCTTTGCCGCATCGGGAAAGTCGCATTTCACGCGCCGCGTTGTTGTCGATACGACGAATGGTGACTGGGGTGCGAATGCTCAGGGCCTGCTGGAGAACCAGAACCCACCTGTCTATCGCATCGGACTGACCGATCTTGAAGATAGTCCGATCGACTGGGGGCGCTTTCTCCGCACCGACGAGATTTCTCTCGCGCCGAAAAAACAGCTCCGCCAGCATCAGACAGAAGCCCTCAAAGCCGTTCGCAAGGGCTTGTCTGAAGCCGATCGCGGCAAACTCATCATGGCTTGCGGCACAGGTAAGACGTTTACCGGTCTCAAGATTGCAGAAGACCTTGCGGGACCTGGCAAGCGCGTTCTTTTTATGGTGCCCTCTCTATCCCTCATGTCGCAGACGGTTCGTGAGTGGACAAACGACGCCGAGGTGAATCTGCACAGTTTCGCCGTGTGCTCTGATGCTCAGGTTGGTAAGCGCGTAAGTAATGAGGGCGATTACGGCGATATCGCCGCCTACGATCTGGCTTATCCCGCGACGACCGATCCAGAGAAACTCGCCGAGAAAGTGAAGCTGGCTTCATCGGACGAGATGACGGTCGTGTTCTCGACCTATCACTCCATCGATACGATCTCGAAAGCCCAGCTTTGGCATGACCTACCGGACTTTGATCTCATCATTTGCGATGAAGCGCACCGCACCACAGGCGCGCGCTTCGAGGATGAAGAAGAGTCAAACTTCATCAAGATCCATTCCGACGACAATGTCAGGGGGGCGAAACGCCTATATATGACGGCGACGCCCAGAGTGTATGGCGAAGGCGTGCGGCAGAAGGCAGATGAGGCGTCCGTCGAGCTATGCTCAATGGATGACGAGGCGCTGTATGGCAAGACGCTCTTCACGCGTGGCTTTTCCTGGGCGGTCGAGAACGGACTGCTGACAGACTACAAGGTTGTCGTCCTGGCCGTCGATGAAGAGTCTGTGGCCGAAGGCGTTCAGAAGCGACTGACGGAGGGCAGCGAGCTTAAGCTCGACGATGCCACCAAAATCATCGGCTGCTACAAAGCCCTTACGAAAGACGGCCTGGCAGATGATCTCGTTCTTGATCCACATCCCATGCGGCGGGCACTTGCCTTCTGCAAGGACATCAAGACATCGAAACTGGTCACCAATCAGTTTGCCGCTGTGGTCAACGAATATCTCGACACCGAAGAAGAGCTATCGGGCGAAGAGGAAAAGCGCCTTCGTTGTGAGCTGGAGCATGTTGACGGGACCTATAACGCCAAGGCCCGAGAGCATCTTTTGAAATGGCTCAAGGCTGACAGCGAAAACGCTTGCCGCATTCTCTCAAACGCCCGCTGCCTTTCCGAGGGTGTGGATGTACCCGCGCTGGATGCCATCCTCTTCCTGCACCCCCGCAAATCCCAGATTGATGTTGTCCAGTCGGTCGGCCGGGTTATGCGCCGGGCCGAGGGCAAGAAGATGGGCTATGTCATTTTGCCGATTGCCATCCCGGCGGGGGTCACCCCCGAAGATGCCCTGAATGACAATGAACGCTACAAGGTTGTCTGGCAGATCCTGAACGCGCTGCGGTCTCACGATGAGCGTATGGACGCCACGATCAACCGCATCGGTTTTGGCGAAAGCGTCAACGACAAGATCGAGATTGTCGCGGTCACCAACAAGGTGCCGACGAAGAAGCCTGCAAAGGGAGAAACGGCAGGCCTGGGGCAAGGCTCAGCCAATGATGACGATGACCGACCGGAGCTGACCCGGGAAGTCTCTGAGCCGGAGCAATATTCGCTTTGGGTAGATGAGTTTGCCGCCGCCATCCGCGCCAAGATTGTCAAGAAGTGCGGCACCAAGGATTACTGGGATCGCTGGGCGAGCAGCATCGCCGAAATCGCCCAGAAGCACATCACACGGATCAAGGCGACGCTGGCAAAGCCGGACACGCCGGAGCGCAAGGCGTTTGATGATTTCCTCGCCGAAATCCACGACGATCTGAACCCAAGCGTCTCAGAAGAAGAGGCGATCGAGATGTTGGCGCAGCACCTCATCACGAAGCCTGTCTTCGACGCCATCTTCAGAGATCATGACTTTGCGGCCAGCAACCCCGTGTCACAGGCACTGGAACGTGTCCTGGGCGCAATCCACGGCGACAGCATGAAAGCCGAGCGCGAAGAGCTGGAACAGTTCTACGATAGCGTCAGGCGCCGCGCTGCGACGCTCAAGACGGCCGAAGCCAAGCAGCAGGTTATCATTCAACTTTACGACAGCTTCTTCCGCAATGCCTTCCCGCGCATGACGGAAAAGCTGGGCATCGTTTATACGCCGGTCGAGATCGTCGATTTCATCCTGCAATCGGTCAATGAGATGCTTCAGGAGCATTTCGGCCAGACGCTGGGCTCGCGCGGAGTTCACATCATGGACCCGTTCACCGGCACCGGCACTTTCATCACCCGCCTCTTACAATCCGGATTGATCGCACCGGATGAGCTGGAGCACAAATTCCGAAACGAGATTCACGCCAATGAGATCGTGCTGCTCGCCTACTATATCGCGGCCGTAAATATCGAAGCGGCCTATCAGGGTGTCAGTAACAGCGAGGAATACGTTCCCTTCGAAGGCATCTGCCTGACAGATACCTTCCAGATGTATGAGGGTGACGACGAACTCGCTATCTACATGCCCGACAACTCAGAGCGGCGGAAACGGCAGAAGGCGACGGCCATTCGGGTCATCGTTGGCAACCCCCCGTATTCCGTCGGGCAATCAACGGCCAACGACGACAACGCTAACGTCATCTACCCCAACTTAAATGAGCGGATTAGGTCTACTTACGCGGCTAAGTCGTCCAACACGAACATGCGTTCGCTTTACGATAGCTATATCCGTGCGATCCGTTGGGCTTCGGATCGCATCGGCGACGCAGGCGTAGTGGCTTTCGTCACCAATGCTGGGTGGGTCGATGGCAATGCGGCTGACGGCATGCGCGCCTGTCTGGCAGAGGAGTTTACGGACCTCTACATTTTCCACCTTCGCGGCAATCAGCGCACCAGCGGTGAGCGATCACGAAAGGAAGGCGGCAAGATCTTTGGCTCGGGCAGTCGCGCGCCCATAGCGATCAGTGTCTTCGTCAAGAGCCCGGACGCAGCGGAGCATGGCCGCGTCTTCTTCCACGACATTGGCGACTACCTCGACCAGAAGCAGAAACTTGCGATTATCCGTAAGTGCGGCGCCATCAACGGAATCACCGATGCTGAAGGCTGGGAGAGAATAACGCCCAACGAGAACTTTGATTGGTTGGGGCAGCGAGACGCCGACTTTGGCAAATTCATCGACATTTCCGAAAAAAGTGGATCTCAGATCGCTATCTTTGAGACACACTCCGCCGGACTAAAAACAAACCGCGACTCATGGGTTTACAACGCATCAAGGTCCAGTCTGGAACGTCGGATTGAGCAATCCATTGCCTTCTACAATCAGCAAGTCGACGATCGCCGTTCCAATAGAAATCACAAGCCGGACACACGCGCTGATCGATTCAAGTGGTGCCAATCCACCCTGAATTCCTATGAGAAAGGAAGATATCTGTGCTTCAGCGAAGAGCGTCTTCAGAGAGCGCTCTATCGACCATATCAAAGCACTTGGCTGTACAAGGATAAAGACTTGAACTGGAGCAGCTATCTTATGCCCCGGTTCTTCCCGAACAGGGACTCTGTCAACCGCGTAATAATGGTCAAGCAAAGGTGGCACGGCGACGGCCAACTCGCTCTTATGGTAGATTGCGTTCCTGATCTTCAAAGTGATGGTGGTACGCAGTGCTTCGCCCGTTACCTTTACGGCCAGCAGGATGAGGAGCCCGGAGGCCTATTCGAAGGCCAGTCCTCCGGCCTTCAACGTCGTGATGCAATTACCGATGCAGGGTTAGCCCATTTCAAAGCGGCCTATCCAGGCGAGGCAGTCACCAAGGAAGACATCTTCTACTACGTCTACGGCTTGCTGCATTCGCCCGACTATCGCGAGCGCTACGCCGACAACCTGACAAAGGAACTGCCCCGCATCCCTTGCGTGAAGACCTATGAAGGCTTCCGCGCTTTCTCTGATGCCGGTCGGCGCCTGGGCGATCTTCACGTCAATTATGAGAAAGTCGAGCCCTACCCGGTCACGATCAAGCAGGGCGATTTGCGGCTGGCGAGCATCGACGACCCGAAGAAGTTCTTCCGCGTCGAAAAGATGAAGTTCGCCGGCAAGCGCGGCGCGCAGAACAAGACGACCGTCATCTACAATCACAACATCACCATGGAAGGCATCCCTCTTGAGGCCTACGACTATGTCGTGAACGGCAAGCCGGCGCTTGAATGGGTGATGGAGCGTCAGGTTGTGAAGACCGACAAGGCGAGCGGCATCGTCAACGACGCCAATGACTACGCCAACGAGACCATGAACAACCCGGCCTATCCGCTGGAACTCTTCCAGCGCGTGATCACCGTCAGCCTGGAAACCATGAAGATTGTGAATGGCCTGCCGGACTTAGATTTACCGGAGCCTGAGGGTGAAGGTGAGACGCCTTGAGTGAGTAGGAAGCTACTACCTCAACAACAGCGCGTGTCTTTGTGCAATTGATTGCACTTGCAAATCACCAAGGTGAGAATACCCCGTGGTGTGGCATGTGTTTTTGGGGGTCATCAAGCGCCCAACCAATCAGTGTATCGAGCTGCGCGTTTTTGATTGCTTCTGGCCAATGCGGCCAGATCTCCTCTTCAACGATTAGGTCATTGGGCATGAAGGACGTGAAATTTTGTTTAGATATCGCAGGGTAGCTCGGCAGGATGTATTCAGGCAGCAACGATAGTGCGGCGTCTATTCCTCTATAACGTGCGCTATCTAACAACCACGGCCATTCGTGCTTTGGGCATGGGGGCTCTTCAATAATCGCTCGGTGAATGTTCCAGCCCTTGAATGGAAACTTCACCTTGTGAAGGTTCTTGAACATTGTGTTGGTGTGCATGCAGCGCTCCACACGGGTATGTTCGATGTCGCCATGGAGCGGGACCTGATTATTCGCTAACTGTTCTTTTTTCTTATCATACACAACAAGTTGAGCCCGCCCTTTGGGGACAAACTTGTCGGGGATTTTGTCGCCGGAGACAGCGTAGAAGTTTGAGGTCTCGATCCCTTCGTCAATTGACGAATATGAGTAAATTTTAGCGACTTGAACGTTCTGGACGAAAAGATCGCGCGGGGAAATGTTTAGCAGATCAATGGCGATATCTAAACGTGTAAGGCGAGCGTCTGGAATGAGTGCTGGCAGGGGAATGTTGTCTAAATCAATTTCTTCCCAGATCGCGCACAGCTTCTGAAGGCCATTAGGTGGGAGGTGCGAAGGGTTGAACTCCAGACGAACCGCAGCGAGATCTCCTATGGGTTTCGTATTTAGCCTGACAGGTTCGTAGCCATCTTCGAGTTTCAAAATGACATTGAGTTTATAGTTCGGCACACGCTTTTTGGCGAATTCTATCCGAGTTTGAGTCGGATCCTTAGCCTCTGCCAAGACGCGTGCAAAGAAGCCGTTCCAGTATTCAACGGCAATGGCGGTTTTGTTGTCGCCAGTGGAATTTATGATCGCCTCGATGGCCTTGTGACCTTTCGAGGTAATAGTGATCATGTCGATCTTCGGCTTTAGAACCGTGATGATGTGATCGGGTTTTGCTTCAACCAGATTCGCAAACTCGAAGACAGTCATGCGGCGACCCTTGGGTGTTACACACAAGACTCCGTGTGGAGGTGGTGTAGGAACAAGAGTCAGGGTCGAAGCAAGATTACAGCCAACTTTTGCACGTACTGCAAGTCGCTAAACCCATGAGGTAATCCACATGCAATATACGGGCTATTAGAGACACCGGGTGTTTCGTGGTGTTGGCCTATGTGACCGTCCCATTCCGCCTCAGAATCGCAAGGAAATAACCAAGATAAACAACATGTATCTGGGGTGGAAGGCGGTATCGGATTTGGGGCCGGATGCCATCCTTTGTATGCGCCTTACAGCAAGGAACAGCCCTCTAGGGAGAACTTCCCATAGTCGAGGACTTTCCAGAGAGTGTCGCCTTCGAATAGCGCAATGTATTCTTCGGCGCCGACATAGCCCCCATAGGCATTCTTCGCATTTACGGTGAATACGCGCCCCCAGCCAGCGTGCTTGATGCGCCTTGGTGTGCCGCGCAGTTCGAAGGTGTGACAGACAACCTGGACGAAGCCATTTGCGTATTCATAGCGAGCGCTTTTGGGGTCGCGGAGGATGGTGTCGAAGTAAGCTTCGACTTGAGGCTCGTAGCCCGACGGAGGCTTTCCGAAGTCATAGTCAGCGGGAAGCTGCTCCGGCGGCACATTTGCACAGCCGGAGACGGACAGAGTCAGAGTGAGGATGGACGCAAGAAAGATTGCACGATGGATCATGGAGAGCCCCAGATTGTGGGGGAGGCAGCGCCCCCGAACTGAACGTTATGTTTTGCCTGAAACATAACGTTATATTTGGGTTGGCGTTAAGGAAAGTGGAAAATCCGAAGTGAACATCATGGAGGTTAGTTCGATTAAGCCAGACCTTAAGCCATGGCGACGAACCTTCATCATCACGTGGCAGCCGCAATCCGGGCCGCCCGCAAAGCCAAGGGCCTGACCCAGGAACAATTGGCAGCGCAGATCGAGCGCACGCCGGAGAGCCTCAGCAATATTGAGCGTGGACATGCATTGCCCTCGCTGGAAACCCTGATGCTGATTGGAAGCGCGCTCGATTTGCAGCCAGGATCATTCCTGCCTGAGACTGGAGAACTTCCTGACCGGGCGCCGCAGGCCATCAGGTTGGAACAGGAGATCGCACAGGTCGTGAGCAAGATGGACACGGCAATGCTGCAAGTCGCCCTTAAGCAACTTGCAGCCTTGGCAGAACTGGGGACGAAGAGGACGAGCTAGCGTCTCAACCTAGGAGTTTTTCAGTGCCAGTTTGCGCTGCGTCGACAGACCAAAATCGGCTGAGGCGACGGATTCGTAGAGCACATCCAAGTCCGTACCCCGGCCATAATTCCACGTAACTGAATTCGTTTCATGCCCGATGATCTGTTGGATTTGACTCTGGTCAACGCTGGCATTGCGAAGTGCATCAACGAAGCCATGCCGGAAACTGTGGGCGACAAGACGCCTATCGGTCAGCTCCAACTTGTCGAGCCAGCGGCCGAAATGTTTCGAGTACCGATCCTGGGGACGACTACCTGAAGCCAGCGTCGAGAAGAGGGGGCCGTTCTTAGCGCGCTTCTGTTGCGCTTTCACAAACTTTCCGAAACCGAAATCCAGCAGGTCAGGGTGAATCGGGATCAAACGTTCAGCAGCTCTGGATTTAAGCTTCTGCTTGCTCGGGTCCAGGTTGATGTGCGGACTGGCGCTATCCAGAACCACAGACATGGCAGGCAGTAGAATAAGTTCGGCAACCCGCATGCCGGTATAGTGAAGTAAGAGCGGCAGCCAGAACTGATCGTCGCGGTGCACCGTCTCGCCCGGCTCGTTCCGGCGTTTGAGACTCTTGCTGCCAGTATAGATCGGCGAGGAGAACAGGGTTTCCAACTCACTGGCATTGAATGGACGGCGGCGTAGACTTTTTGCTTGTGCGGGTACGGCCACTGCCAGTTTCTTATAGGGTAGGCACGGAATGAATCCTGATTCTTCCAACCAGATCATAAACCGCTTCACGGTGTCGAACTTCTTTTTCGCGGTTTTTGCGCTGACCCGCTCCTGGGGAACTGTGGTTTGTGAGTTCTTCAGGTCAGCACAAGCCGGCGTGTGTTTTCTGAGATTGATCAACAGGGTGCGAAACCCAAGCATTTGATCATTCGTGATTTGCGTGACGGGGGTATTCCCACCGACAAAATCGGCGAACCAATTCAGGACGACACGTTTTTCATTCCGCGTCTTTTCTTCCATAGACTCTGTTGTGAGATATTGGTCGATCCGGCCTGTGACATTTTTTGTCGTATCTACCCACATTTCTTCCGTTGCTCCTTGTGCGTTTGAATGCACTTCGCTGGGCCGTTGAAATGCAATTGATTGCACCAACTGGCTTGGGTGGGGGTTGGCGTGGGAGTCCTCTTTCTTGCTGGAAGAGTTGGTCGTGCGCTCTTGTGCAATTAATTGCATTCGGGCGGACTCCTTGAAGAGATCGTCTCTAGGTTCGTAGGGATCGAGCATGGAATTCTGCCGGTGGCGGGTGAGATAGGTCTGCTCGATGCGAGCCCGGACAATGCCTTCCAGCAGCTCGGCGCGCTGACGAGGTCCGATTTGGTCGAGGGAAAGTCCATGCTCGGCCAAGATCAATTTGGCATAGTCCTTTGATTCTTCTGAGAATGACCTGGATTGAAGCTCCAGGGCCAACTCGGAGCGGGCGTCTTCGGCGTGCCCCTGTTGCTGGTCATGATACTGGTCGATCTGGCTAGGCGGTATCGCCGCAAATGGCGCACACGCTTTGTCGAGTTGCTGGTAGAACTCACTGACCAAGCCTCGGGTCGGGATAACGCTTGCATCTAACATATGTATCAATTTGATACATAAATTTTGAAATGCAAGAACTGCCGGAGAGATTCTTCGCTTAGCCGCCAAGTAATCCTTCGTGTGCAGCGAGCGGCGGATTTCCTTGCAGCCAAAATGGGTGTGCAATTGCTTGGGAACGGGAATGCGGATTTGGTAAACCGCGCCTCGGCGGCTGAGATATCTTGCGCGTGGCCCGCTCATGTCCGGACCCCTGTCACAGGGTATTGGAACATAGAATTGGAACAGTCCCGGCGGTGGCGGGAAGTCCGATTCTTTAGCACGTTGAATAAAATGCAGTTTTCAGGAAACTGGCGGAGAGACAGGGATTCGAACCCTGGGTACTCTTGCGAGCACAACGGTTTTCGAGACCGCCCCGTTCAACCGCTCCGGCACCTCTCCGCGGTCGGGAGCGGTGGGCTTACTTCGGTGTGCGCAAGGTTGCAAGGGGCCAATCGCGGCTGAGCGCAGATCGGGGTTTGACTCTCTCACCTCATTAGTGTTTATGACGCGCTTCACGTCCGGGCGCGAGCGGCGATCCGGGCGCTTTTCATTTAAGGTTTTACGCGCGAGGGAGCTCAAGGCTCTTCCCGGCGCGGCGAGCGAAAGGGACGCGCCATGTTCGCGGTCATCAAGACGGGCGGCAAGCAGTACAAGGTTGCCGAGGGCGACGAGATCGTCGTCGAGAAACTGGCCGGCGAAGCCGGTGAGGATGTGCAGTTCGCTGACGTCCTCATGCTGGGCGAAGGCGGCGATGTGAAAGTCGGCGCGCCCATGGTGGCCGGCGCCAGCGTGGTCGGCGAGATTGCCGAGCAGCGCAAGGGTGACAAGGTCATCATCCGCAAGAAGCGCCAGCGCAACACTTATCGCCGCACCAAGGGCCACCGCCAGCTGGAAACCGTGGTGAAGATCACCTCGATTCTCGCTGACGGCAAGAAAGCTCCGGCCAAGAAGAAGGCCGCACCGAAAACCGAAGAGGCCCCCAAGGCCGAAGCCGCGCCCAAGGCCGAAGCGCCGAAGGCCGAGGCCAGGCCCGCTGCGAAGCCGGAGGCCGCCGCGGCTGACGACCTGACCAAGATGAAGGGGCTCGGCAAGGTCATGGCCGAGAAACTCAATGCCGAGGGCATCACCACCTTCGCGCAGATCGCCGCCCTCAGCGAGGACGAGATCGCCGCGCTGGAAGAGAAGATGAGCGCCACCGGCAAGTTCGAGAAAAATGACTGGGTCGGCCAGGCCAAAGACCTCGCCTAGGACACGCATTTCCGGTATATAGCCGGTCAAAGATCAAGGAGAGCTTCCCATGGCTCACAAGAAATCAGGCGGCTCGTCCAAGAACGGTCGCGATTCAAATCCGAAGTATCTCGGCGTCAAGAAATATGGCGGCGAGCATGTCGTGCCGGGCAATATCATCCTGCGCCAGCGTGGCACCAAGACCTATCCCGGCCAGAATGTCGGCATGGGCAAGGACCATACGCTTTTCGCCCTGACCGAGGGCAAGGTGGAATTCCGCCGCAAGTCCGGCAACCGCCAGTTCGTATCGGTTATTCCGGCGGCCGAGGCCGCAGAATAGGCGCTGCCGGAAAGGGGCGCCCAAGGGACGCGCCCCGAACCGCACTCAAGGTTCATGTCGAGGGAGACGGGGCGACCCTCTCCCTTTTTTCGTCTCCCTCATCACGAGGCCCCGCAAGGGCCCAAGAGGGAGCGTTCAGTCGTGCTGAGCCTTGAAATCTCCACCCCGCGCCTGGCCCTGCGTCCGGCCCTGCCCACCGATTCCCGTGCGATCACGGCGCTGGTCGCCGATCCGCGCATCCATCGCAATGTCGGGCGAATTGCACCCGGACAGTCGCAGGACGAGACCCGCGACTTTCTGGAGTGCGCCAAGCAGGGGCATTTCGCCGGCACAGACCATGTCTGCGTGGTCGAGCGCAAGGGGGAGCTCATCGGCTGTGTCGGCGTGCGGCGGCAGACGACGCGCGACCTGTTCGAGCTCGGCTACTGGATCGCGCCTGAAGCCTGGGGCCAGGGCTATGCCACGGAAGCCGCGAAGGCCCTGATGGACCGGCTGCAGGCGCGCGCCGGCGTGAAGGTCATGATGTCGGGACACTTCGCTGACAATCTTGCGTCGGGCCGTGTGCTGCGCAAGCTCGGCTTCCTGCCATGCGGGCGCCGCCCTTACCACTGTCTCGGGCGCGACGAGACGGTCGACCATCGCGACATGGTCTGGGTGGCCTGAGCCGTAAATAATACTGCGCCGGGCGGGAGCCCGGCGCAGCATCATCTCGAATTGAGCCGTGGCCTAGTTACTCGGCGCGTCGCTGGTCTCCAGCGCGTCGAAGGCACTCTCGACTTCGCGGCTGCTTTCCAGATCGCTCGTCATCTCGCGGATCTTGGCGATCAGCGCATCGGCCGAGCCATTCGTGCGGTCGAGCAGGGCGAGGAACTGGGCGCGCTGTTCGATGGCGAGCCAGAGCAGGTTGCCTTCGATGTTCAGGGCCACGTCCACGACCTGATACTCCCCATCGCGGTTCAGCACGCGCCAGCGCACATCCATGGCCTGGCCATCCTCGCGCGGGATGCGTGTGTTGACGATGGAATCGCGCGGCGTGCGGTCATAGGAACCGGTCACTTCCACGCGCTCGCCGCGATAGCGGTCAAGCTCGCTTTCATAGACCGCCAGCGCATAGGCGCGGAAAGCCTCGCGATACTCTTCCAGTTCGGCCTCGGTGAAAGTGCGCGCATAGCGCCCGATCACGAAATTCGACACCGCGTTGAGGTCGGTGAACTGGTCCATATAGCGTTCGAACGCCGCAGTGCGGGAATCGGCATCCAGGGCCGGATCGTTCAGGGTTTGCAGCACATTGTTGGCATTCTCGGCGACGTAGCGCTCGGACGCGTCGTCAGCCGTTGCAGCGCCAGCCAGGGCAAGAGCACCCAGCGCGCTGGCAGCCATGTATTTCAGGTTCAGTTTCATCATCTCATCCACCCTTTTTTGTCGTTGGGCTCATTCCTCGAAATCATCAAAATCATCGAAATCGGGCAAATCTGTGTACGGGTCTGCTTCTTCCCGCCCATTGCGGATCGCCGCTTCACGCGCAGACGAGTAGGCCCGGCGCAACGCGACATAGGGCTCAGGCTGGGCCCGCAGGGTTTCCAGCTCGTCATCCAGCGCCGCGCGCACCTCCAAACCGCCGAGAATTCCGCGGGTTAGGGCGATCTGGTCGTCCAGGTCGGGATCGTCAAACTCGATCCAGGTCATCGGATCGATCGCATAGTCGACCCCCATGCCGAGGCCATCACGAAGATTTGTAGGCCCGAGCAGCGGGATCACCAGATACGGCCCGCCGGAGACGCCCCAGACACCAAGCGTCTGGCCGAAATCCTCGCGGTGTTTTTCCACGCCAAGCTCATGCTTTGCAGGATCAAGCAGGCCGGCGATCCCGAAGGTGGAGTTGATCACGAACCGTACGGCTGTGTTGCCTGCGCGCTCGCCCTCGCCCTGCAGCACATCGTTCACGAACACGACCGGGCTGGACAGATTGGACAGGAAATTGCCGATGCCGATGCGGGCAAACTCCGGCGTGATCGTGACATAGGCATCCGTTACCGGGCCGATCACGGCCTTGTCGGCCGCTTCGTTGAAGGCGAAGACTTGGCGGTTTACCGGTTCGAACGGATCATAGACATCGCCCGAAGTGGCGGCCGGCTGTGTTGCGCAGGCTCCGAGCATCGAGGCCATGAGCACTGAACTGGTAAGTGAGCGATGCATCTATCTTCCCTTCGTCGGACAGCATATGCGAACGATTGCTCTAATTCTCAAGCCTTATCGAACCACGATAACGGTCTCACAGACAAAGGAGTGTCTTCACCGCAACAGGCTTGCGTGTCATATAAAAGTATCTTTATATGATCATATGGGACATTCTCTGGAGGATACGGTCGCCCGTTTGCGGGCGGCGGGAGAGCCGACACGGCTGCGGATCCTGGCGCTGTTGCGCCGGGGGGATCTGGCCGTGGGCGAGCTTGTACAGATCCTTGGTCTCAGCCAGCCGCGCCTGTCCCACCAGCTCAAAGTGCTTGCAAATGCCGGTCTTGTCACCCGCCTGCCGGAAGGGGCGTGGGTCTTTTACCGGGCCCGGCGTGATGGGCCGGCCGGCGAACTGATCGATCTCGTCCTGTCCCAGGCTGATCTCACCATTGGCGCATTTGCCCGCGATGCAGCCCAGCTTTCTGCCATCGAGGCCTCGCGCGCGAGCGCGGCGGCGGCCTATTTCGACCATGTCGCTCATACCTGGGATGCCATCCGCGCCCTGCATTATCCCGAACAGGCGATCGAAACCGCGCTGCTGGAGTCCGCCGGCCCCGGCCCGTTCGGTCAGGTCATCGATATCGGCACCGGCACAGGGCGGATGCTGACCCTGTTCGCCCCACTTGCCCTGCGCGCCGAAGGTCTCGACCTCAGCCATCAGATGCTGACCGTGGCACGCGACAATCTCGCACGCGCGCGCGTGCCCAATGCCGCCGTGCGCCAGGGCGATGCCTGCGCGACGCCGTTCGAGGACGCCTCGGCCGATCTCGTGATCGTCCATCAAGTGCTGCACTATATTGATCGACCGGCCCAGGTGCTGCGCGAGGCCGGCAGGATCCTGAAGCCGGGCGGAAAGCTGCTGATCGTGGACTTCGCGCCGCACGACCTGGAATTCCTGCGCGCCGAGCATGGCCATCGCCGGCTCGGTGTCGCAGAGGAAGCCCTGACGGACTGGGCACGCGGCACCGGGCTCGCCCCGCGCCTGGAGCACCGTTTCGATCCACCCGATGCCACCCGCGACGGCCTGTCTGTCGTGATCTGGTCGGCCCACAAACCGGGCAGCACGCCCGCACTCGTTGAGGAGGCTGCAGCATGACGCAGATGTCGGTTGCACAGCGACAGCGTGACCGCGCGCCGTCGGTATCGTTCGAATTCTTCCCGCCCAAGTCCGAGGCAATGTCGGAGAAGCTCTGGGAATGCGTCAAACGCCTGGAGCCCATGTCGCCGACCTTTGTGTCGGTGACCTATGGCGCCGGCGGGTCCACGCGCGAGCGCACCCACGACACGGTGCAGAAACTCGCCCAGGAGACCAGCCTGACCCCGGCCGCGCACCTGACCTGCGTGGACGCCACGAAGGAAGAGGTCCATCAGGTCGCCGAGGATTACTGGCAGGCCGGCGTGAAGCATATCGTGGCCCTGCGCGGGGACAGCCCGGACGGCATGGGCAAGCCCTTTGCGCCGCATCCGGGCGGCTATGCCAGCTCTGTGGATCTGGTTGCCGGCCTGCGCGCCCACCGGCCCGAGCTTGGCAAATGCTTCGAGGTGTCGGTCGCCTGCTATCCCGAGCGCCATCCCGATAGCCGGGGCTGGAACGGCGACATGGACATCCTGAAGGCCAAGCAGGATGCCGGCGCCGACCGCGCCATCACGCAATTCTTCTTCGAGCCGGACACCTATTTCCGCTTTCTCGACCGCGTACAGGCGGCCGGCATCACCATGCCCGTGGTGCCGGGCATCATGCTGCAGCCGAACTTCAAGGGCCTTCAGCGCATCGCCGGCCTGTGCAAGGCCGCCCTGCCGGACTGGCTTTGCCAGCTTTATGACGGGCTTGATGAGGATCCGACCACGCGCGACCTGATCACGGCGAATGTCGCCGCCGAGCTCTGCTTCAACCTCGCCGAACAGGGCGTGGACACATTCCATTTCTACACGCTCAACCGGGCCAATCTCGCCCTGTCGACCTGCTATCTGCTGGGCCTGAAACCGGCCGAGCCCTCCACCAAGGAAGCCGCCTGAGCCATGCAACTGACCGACACGCTCGCGGCCCTCGCCCGCGAGGCCGAGACCCGCATCCTGATCCTCGACGGCGCCATGGGCACGCAGATTCAGGGCTTCAAATTCTCCGAGGAGGATTTCCGAGGCGAGCGATTTGCCGATTGGGGCTCCAGCCTGAAGGGCAATAACGACCTTCTGAATCTCACCCAGCCGGATGCCATCCGCACCATCCACCAGCGCTATATCGCCGCCGGGGCGGACCTGATCGAGACCAACACCTTCTCGGCTACGACCATCGCCATGGCTGATTATGGCATGGAGGGGCTCGCCGATGAGATTGCGGCGGAAGGCGCGCGGCTGGCGCGCGAAGCTGCCGAGGGCGCGGGCCGCCCGGTCGCCGTGCTCGGCGCCATCGGGCCGACCAACAAGACCCTGTCGCTGAGCCCCGATGTGAACGATCCGGGTTATCGCGAAGTGACCTTCGAGCAGGTGCGCACCGCCTATGAGGCGCAGGTGCGCGCCATGGCACCTTATGTCGATGCGCTGCTGATCGAGACCGTGTTCGACACGCTGAATGCCAAGGCCGCAGTCAAGGCAATCCTCGACGCCGATCCTGGCCTGCCGATCATCATTTCCGGCACCATCACCGATGCCTCGGGGCGCACCCTGTCGGGCCAGACGGCGGAAGCCTTCTGGTACTCGATCCGCCATGCCAAGCCCTGGGCTGTGGGTCTCAATTGCGCGCTCGGCGCGGAGATGATGCGCCCGCACATCCAGGCGATCTCGCGCGTGGCCGACACCCGCATCATCGCCTATCCCAATGCCGGTCTGCCGAACGCTTTTGGGGAATATGACGAAACGCCCGACCAGACGGGCGCTTTGCTCGCCGACTGGGCGAAATCGGGCCTTGTGAACATTCTCGGCGGCTGCTGCGGGACCACGCCCGACCATATCGTCGCCATTGCAAGGACCGCAAATGGCAAGACCCCGCGCGCCATCCCGGCGGCCAGGCCCGGCATGCACCTGTCCGGGCTGGAGCCGTTTGAGCTGGCAAGCTGATGACGGACATGAGTATTTCCAGATACGGCTATAAGGATGCAGCGACGGCCAGGCGCTATGCCGCCGGGGGACGAGCGATGTTCCTGCCCGGCAGCCCCATGATGCATGCACTGACGCTCCAGTTGCTGGACGAGACCGTGCCAGAAGATGGCCGGGTTCTGGTTCTTGGCGCGGGCGGCGGCATGGAGCTCGGTGTCTTTGCCGCGCATGCGCCGGGCTGGGCGTTCACTGGCGTAGATCCTTCCGCGGAAATGCTGGCGGCCGGGCGCGAGGCCCTGGGTGAGGTCTCGAACCAGATCGAGTGGGTAGAGGGCTATATCCCCGATGCGCCTGACGGCCCCTATGATGGCGCCACCTGTCTGCGCACGCTGCACTTCGTTGCCGATAATGGCGACAAGCTGGAAGCTCTGAAGGCGATCCGGGCCCGGCTGAAGCCCGGCGGGGCTTTCATCCTGGTCGACAATTGCAATCCGGGCGGGACGCTGGACTTCGAACGGCATGCAGCCCGCTTTGTTGAGCAGGGCCGCCGGGCCGGTGCGGCAGATGACATGCTTGCCAGAGCGCGCGCGAGCCTGACCGGCAAAACCGAAATGGTCTCGCCCGAGCGTGAGGTTGAGTTGCTGACAGAAGCCGGGTTTCGCGAGATTGATCTTTTTTATGCCGCTCTTTCCTGGCGCGGCTGGGTGGCGCGGGCATGACGACGAACGGCCCCGTCTCCTCCGGCGATCTTTTCGTCTTTTATGGCCTGCTCAAGCAGGGCGCTTCCGGTATGCCGGCACATATCGACCTGGAAGCAGCCGGTACATTCGGCTCGCCCTGCTGGCTTCGCGGGGTGCTTTATGATCTTGGCGGCTTTCCCGGCGTGGTGGCGGGCGAGGGGCTGTGCCAGGGCATACGTTATCGGATGACCGACACCTCCATCATCGCCGCGCTGGACGAATTCGAGGATGTCGTGCCGGGCGACCCGGCCCGCTCGCTCTATGAACGCCGCAAGGTGGCGCTCCTGGATGCCGGCGGCGCCGGGACGGGCGAAGAGGCCTGGATCTACTGGTACATCCAGCCCGTCACGGGCTTTGAACAGATCACCGACGGCAACTGGCCGCTCGAACGGGGATGGACGAGGAAATGACCCAATCTGCCGCCCGCAACTTCATCAATATCGGCGAGCGCACGAATGTGACTGGCTCGGCGCGGTTCAAGAAGCTCATTCTTGAGGGCGACTATGCTGCCGCTGTCGAGGTTGCGCGCCAGCAGGTTGAGAATGGTGCCCAGATCGTGGATGTGAACATGGATGAGGGGATGCTGGATGGCGTCCTCGCCATGCGCACCTTCCTCAATCTCATTGCTGCCGAGCCGGATATTGCCCGCGTGCCCGTCATGGTCGACAGCTCGAAATGGGAGGTGATCGAGGCCGGCCTGCAATGCGTGCAGGGCAAGGCGGTGGTCAACTCCATCTCGATGAAGGAAGGCGAGGAGAAGTTTGTCTCCGACGCCCGCAAGTGCCTCTCTTATGGTGCTGCTGTGGTGGTGATGGCGTTTGACGAGGTCGGCCAGGCCGATACCGCGTCACGCAAGATCGAGATCTGCCAGCGTGCCTATCGCATCCTGACTGAGGAGGTGGGTTTTCCGGCCGAGGATATCATCTTCGATCCGAATATCTTCGCCGTCGCGACCGGGATCGAGGAGCACAATACCTATGCGTTGGATTTCATCCATGCTGCCCGCGAGATCCGCGCGACCTGCCCCGGCTGTCACATCTCCGGCGGGCTCTCGAACATCTCTTTCAGTTTTCGCGGAAACGAGCCGGTGCGCCGGGCGATGCACTCGGTCTTCCTCTATCACGCCATCCCGGCGGGCATGGATATGGGCATCGTGAATGCCGGCCAGCTCGACATTTATGACGAGATCGAACCGGAACTCAGGGAGCGCGTCGAGGATGTCATCCTCAACCGCCGCGAGGACGCGACCGAGCGCCTGATCGAGATCGCCGAGGGCTTCAAGGGCCAGAAGGGCAAGACCCAGGAGAAAGACACCAAATGGCGCGAGACGCCGGTGGCCAGGCGCCTGGAACATGCCCTCGTGCACGGCATTCTCGAACATATCGTCGAGGACACAGAGGAAGCGCGCCAGAATTTCGAACGCCCGCTGCATGTCATCGAGGGCCCGCTGATGGACGGGATGAACGTGGTCGGCGACCTGTTCGGCGCCGGCAAGATGTTCCTGCCCCAGGTGGTGAAATCGGCTCGCGTGATGAAGGCTGCTGTCGCCCATCTCGAACCCTTCATGGAGCGGGAAAAGGAAGAGCTTGGCCTCGTCGGCAAGTCGAATGGCAAGGTGGTGATGGCCACGGTGAAGGGCGACGTGCACGATATCGGCAAGAATATTGTTGGGGTCGTGCTCGCCTGTAATGGCTATGAGATCGTCGATCTCGGCGTCATGGTGCCGGCAGAGACCATACTCGACACCGCAGTTGAACAGGGCGCGGATATGGTGGGGCTCTCAGGCCTCATCACGCCGAGCCTGGATGAGATGGTCTATGTCGCCGCCGAGATGGAACGGCGCGGCATGGAGATGCCGCTGCTCATCGGCGGGGCGACGACCAGCCCGGCGCACACGGCGGTGAAGATCGAGCCGGCCTATGGCCGCGGGCCGATCATCCATGTCAGTGATGCCAGCCGCGCGGTCGGCACGGTCGGTGCGCTGATGAACCCGGACGAACGCGGCGCCTACTGGGAAGCGGCCAAGGCGCGCCACGAACGCCTGCGGGCTTCGCGCGCCGGCGGGCCACCCACGCCGCGCCTGCCGATCGAAGAGGCGCGTGCGGCGAAATTCGACGCGGGCGCGGAGCCCTCCGCTCCGCCGCCGAGCTTCACCGGCGTCAAGCATTTCAATGATTTCGATCTGGCTGAAATCGCGCGCTATATCGACTGGACGCCCTATTTCGCGAGCTGGGATCTGGCGGGGCGGTTTCCGCAGATCCTGGAGGATGAAAAGGTCGGCGCAGCGGCGACCGATCTTTGGGGCGAGACCCAGGCCATGCTGCAGCGGGTGATCGGGGATCAGTGGTTCAAGCCGAAAGCAGCGGTCGGCTTCTGGGGCGCGAAACCTGTCGGCGATGATATCCATCTCGACACGGGTGATGTGCTCCACACGCTGCGCCAGCAAATGGTGAAGAAGAACGGCAAGGCGAATTTCGCGCTGTCTGATTTCCTGAGTGAGCAAGGCGACCATATCGGCGCCTTCTGCGTCACCGCGGGCCCCGAGGCCGATAAAATCGCGAAAGAGTTCGAGGCGAAGGGCGACGATTACTCTGCCATCATGGTGAAGGCGCTGGCCGACCGGTTCGCTGAAGCCATGGCCGAAATGATGCATGAGCGCGTGCGGAAAGAGCTCTGGGGCTATGCCGCCGATGAGGCCTTCGACAATGCCGCGCTGATCAAGGAAGCCTATCGCGGCATCCGCCCGGCGCCCGGCTATCCGGCTCAGCCCGACCATACCGAGAAGGAAACCATCTTCCGCCTCCTGGACGCCGAGCCCGCCATCGATGTCGCGCTCACTTCCAGCTTCGCCATGCACCCGGCACCGTCTGTCTCAGGGCTCTATTTCGCCCACCCGGACGCGGCCTATTTCGCCGTCGGCCGGATCGAGCGTGACCAGGTGGAGGATTATGCGGCCCGAAAAGGCTGGGACATGCGCACGGCCGAGCGCTGGCTCGCGCCGATTTTGAACTATGATCCGTATGCACGGGTTGCGGCGGAGTAACGGAGAACCAAGGCATGGCAAGAGAGTTCGAGTTCAAATGTCATGAATGCGGAGAGATCCACTCAGGTTCACCATCACTCTCGTACGCCTTCCCGACTTATGTCTTCGGCGTGCCAGAAGAAGAACGCCCCGAACGTGTGAAGCATTCGTCGGATTTGTGCCGGATACTTGGTCCCAACGGTGTGGATGGTGATGACACCATCTATTGTGTTCGCGTCACGCTGAACGTGCCGATCCACGGCGCTGATGACCCTTTCTGTTGGGGGGTTTGGGTCACTCAGTCGAAGGAAAGTTTCGACAGGTATTTGGAGACGTTTTCAGAAGACCAGTCAGAGCTGCAAAGCTTCGGCTGGCTCGCGGTCACAATGCCGGGTTACAACACAACCGAACCCGGAGAGCCCTATGAGCACTTGGCCTGCGACGTAAATTGGGGACCTCCGGGGAAAAGGCCGAAGATCGAACTGCATGAAAGTGAGCACCAGTTGTTCCTGGATCAACGCGATGGAATTAGCTGGGACCGTGCGATCGAACTCGCCACTTTGGCCATACACTCAGGCTAGCCCCGCCGCGCGGCGCGCCTTGCCATCATTTTCTGCCCCTCGCGGGCGAAATGGCGGCGCTGGGCGAGGACCATGGGCGGGGGGCGCTTCATCACTTTTGGCTTGGCCGGGGCGGCGGCCTCCTGATGGGCGAGGGCCGGATTGGCGGCCATGGCGCGCAGGAGGGCGGCGGGGATGGTGACGGTTTCCTCTTCCTCTGGAGTTTCCGGTTCGGCCTTTACCTTCACCTTCTTGCCCTTGCGCAGGTCCCACATGGCGATCGCCAGCAGAACCGCGATCGCGCCGGCGCCGGCAACGGCGCCTTCAGCCGTGCTCGGGTCGCGCCACCAGCCCTCCTCGAAGTCGACGAGGAAGGCGTAAGGGAAGCCTGCTGCGCAGCCGAGCAGATACCAGGACAGCGCACCATGCCGGCGTTGGGTCACCAGCACCGAGGCGGTGTAAAGACACATGGCGGCGAGGAAATAGGGCAGGCCGTAATGGATGCCGAGTTCGCGCCAGTCCACATCGGCCATGACCGGGCCGAGATTGTCCTTGTTGATCATGCCGAGGATCATCACGATGGACGGCCAGCGAATGGCCGCCATGGCGCCGAAGGCGAAGGCCACGGCGAGCAGGGAGACGAGCAGGGCAATGATCTTGCGGGGCATCCAGTTAGCCTTATCCAAAACGCATTGATGGCCGATGAAGGCGGCGCTGGAATTCATTCAGCCTTGGCAACGAATTGGTCAGGCTTTCGCGCCCGACTGAGAGATCTGCGCCAAAGTAAACTGCAAGTATTTGCCGGTTTTCCTGCCGGCACGCTTGGCAAGCGAAGCCCGGTCGGGGCACCCTCCTGACAGGGGAGTGCTCAACGGCTGGAGACGAAGGATACAATGAAATCGATCGAGGGATGGATCGCCGCCGGAATTGGCTGTCTGGCGCTTGCAGCCTGTGGCGGTGGGACAGGCGGTGCCTCGGCCAGCGCCGGGCGAGATCTTGCAGAAGCCTGCACCAGCGAGCTGAACATGTCCGGGGCGGTCTGCGAGTGTATCGGGGAGACCGCCACGGAGGAGCTCAATGGCCGGCAGATCAGGTTCCTGCTGGCTGCAGTGCGTGATGAGGAGGCCCGCGCCGAACGCCTACGCGAGGAAATGGGGATGGCCGATGCCACCGAGGCAGGCCTGTTCCTGGTCGGCGCGCCGGCAGACTGCGCGCGCAAACTCTCCGGGGAGCACTGAGGCAAGGTTCGCTCCATCCGCCGCGTAAACAGAGCGTTAAGCCTGTTTCCCCAATTCACCCTGCCAGCGTGACGGAAAGCTACCACCTGTGTGCAAAGAGAGCATCCTGGAGGTGCTTTCATGGTAAATCAGGCGAAGCGGATAGCGAACCAGCAAGAAGAGGCCCGACTGGCCTGCTTGCACCGGTTGCTCGTGCTCGACGCGCCGCCGGACAATCGACTGGACACCATCGTACGCACGGCCCAGCGAGCCTTTGACGTTCAGGGCGCGCTGATCACATTGGTTGACCGCAACCGGCAATGGTTCCTGGCGCGCACGGGGTTCGATCTCACCGAGACCAGCCGTGATCTGTCCTTCTGCAATACCACGATCCGTACCTCATTGCCGGTGGTCATCGGCGATACGCATGAAGATGAGCACTATGCCGACCATCCTCTGGTCGTCGGCCCGCCTCATATCCGGTTTTATGCCGGCGTGTCGCTGACAGCCGAGCAGCGTCACCGCATCGGCACGATCTGCTTGGTCGACCCCCGCCCCCGCAACTTTCCCGACAGTCAGATTTCCCAGCTGGTCGGCCTTGCCCGCCTCTCCATGCTGGAGATCAGCCGGTTCGCGAACCAGCGCAAGCTGGCCGAACGCCTCGAACAGCTTGAGGTCGCCTGAGCCATGATTGCCGACAGTCTCTTGAGAACGGTCTTCGATGCCCTGCCCTATCCGGTGTTCATAAAGAACAGCCGACACGAATGGGTCTATGGCAATGCTGAATTCGCCAGGCTGATCGGTCGCGAGGATTTCCTCGGCAAGACCGATTCCGACCTGTTCCCGGAACATCAGGTCGAGGTGTTCTGGCGCGAGGATGACGCTGTCCTGAAGGGTGGGGAAAGCCTGAACGAGGAAGAGATCGGTGAGGGCACATATGTGCTGACCCACAAGGTCCCCCTGCAGTTGGCAGACGGCGAGCCCGGCCTCATCGCCATCGTGATTGCCATGGCCTCCGGAGAGGTCCTGACCAGCGATGTGCGCAATCGCTACGAGGCCCGCCTGCGCGAGACGGCGAAACTGGTCAACCAGCTCAAATCCGAGCTCACCACCAAGAATGCCGCGCTGAAACAGAAGCTCATGCACCGCGAGCTGGAGCTGACCCGCGCCATCGAGATCGCTCACACTGATACGGCCACGGGCCTGCGCAACCGGCTCGGTTTCGAGCAGGATCTTGCCGATGCCGTCCAGGCCTATGAGGATACCGGCAAGGTGTTCGGCCTGGCGCTGCTCGATATCGACCATTTCAAGCGGATCAATGACCGCTTTGGCCACGATATGGGCGACAAGGTGCTCCAGACCGTCGGCCAGCGCCTGCGCAAGCTGCCGCATATCCGCAGCGTGGCGCGCATTGGCGGGGATGAGTTCGCGATCATCACCGACCGTCCCTCGATACAGATCCGCGACCGCCAGGCCGACCTGGAACAGGCCCAGACCTATGTCTTCCGCCCGCTGGTGGACGGCTCAAGTGTTGTCAATCTGTCCGGCTCGGTCGGCTTCTGCGTCTTCCCGGACCATGCCAGGGACACCTCCCAGCTCAAGCGCCGGGCAGACCTCGCCCTGCTCGACGCCAAGGCGAAGGGGCGCAGCCGCCTGAAGATCTTTGACGAGGCGCTCGGCCGCGCTGCCGACCGCCGGCGCATGATCGAGGAAGAGCTGCCACTGGCCATCGCCGAGGGCGCGATCGATGTAGTGTTCCAGCCCATCGTGTCGAGCACGGTGCGGCGCGTGTGCGGGGTCGAGGCCCTGGCCCGCTGGAGCCATCCGCAGCTGGGCAATGTCCAGCCCCAGGAATTTGTCGATATCGCCAATGATATGGGCCTGACCTCACAGCTCGATGTGGCGGTGTTCCTGAAGGCGGCGCGTGCCATGCGCGAATTCCTGCTTGCCGGGCAGATCGACTATGTCTCCTTCAATGTGTCGCCCAACGACATCATCGATCCGAGCTTTGCGTCCGACCTGCTCGCGCGGATCAAGCAGTGTGGCATCAAGCCGGGCCAGGTCTTCCTGGAAGTGATCGAAAGCTCGATCGTGCACGATATCCACGCCGCGTCGGAGAATCTGCGCGAGCTTGGTGCGGCAGGTGTGAAGTCTGCACTCGATGACTATGGCACCGGGTTTTCCAATCTGCGCGCCCTGCTGGACCTGCCGATCAACCGGCTGAAGGTCGACCGCTCGCTGGTTGCCAGCCTGGAAGACAATGCCCGCATGCTCGACCTCTTCGTCTCGATCATGCAGCTGGCTCAGGGCATGGGTGTGGATGTGGTCGCCGAGGGCATCGAGACGCCCAAGCAGGCCCTCTTTGTTGAGGCCGCAGGTTGCGAATACATGCAGGGTTTCTTCTTCGGGCGGGGCGCTTCGGTGCTGGAGCTGGAAGACATGTTCGAAGCCGACCGGGATCCCGCCTCGCGCGTCGCCTAGTTCGCCGGCTCCAGCCAGCTCGCCAGAAACTCCGCCTTGGCGCGATTGTCCTCCAGGGCGAGCGCCTGGTCGCGGGCGAGGAATTTTACCGTATCGCCGGGGCGGACCTGCCCGAGAAGATGCAGGTCGCAGCCGATCACCGCGCAGATGCGCGGATAGCCGCCCGTGGTCTGGCCGTCGGCCATCAGCGCGATGGGCTGGCCATCCTCGGCGCATTGCACAATGCCGGGAAACACTGCCGCGCTGTTCATCTGCCCATCGGAGGTGAGGTACAGTTTCGGCCCGGCAAGGCGCAGGCCCATGCGGCTTGCCGCGCGTCCGGCCGTCCAGGCGGCCTCGAACAGGGCCGCCTTGCTCGCCGGGGATAGAAGACCGGTCTCCGCCGAGATTACCGCGCGCAGCATATGGCTGTTGCCGATATGCGGGCGGTGTTCCTGCGGCGTGGAGATCAGGTCAGGCTCGCCGTCCGGAGCGCCAATTTCCAGCACATCGCCCGCCTGCAGGGCGCGCCCCTCATGTCCGCCGAGCCGGGCAGGCAGATAGGTCGAGCCAGAGCCGAGCAGCTCATCGGCGGCAAACCCGCCGGCGATGGCGAGATAGGTGCGCACGCCACGGGCGGGAGGATCGAGCTCCAGACGGTCACCATCATGCACCGCCAGCGTGGTGTGATAGGCCGCGGGTCGGCCGTTGAGGCGCGCCGGCGCCGGCGCACCCGTCAGCGCGATCCAGCCGGCCTGATGGAACTTGGCGACAAAGCCGCCGAGTGTGATCTCCAGCGCCGTGGCCTCCGCCCCATTACCGACCAGCCGGTTGGCGAGCGCCATCGACACCCCGTCCGCCGGCCCGGACCAGGGCACACCCATATGCCGATAACCGCGCCGCGGTGCGCCCTGCAGCGTCGTCTGCAGGCCAGGCTTTTCCACTGTGAGGCTCATGCCGGTACGAACCGGACCGTATCGCCCGGATGCAGGAGGAAAGGATCGCCCCGCGCCGCATCGAACAGGGCCGCATCACTCTGCCCGATCAGCGGCCAGCCGCCTGGGCCGGGCAAGGCATAGGTGCCTGTGCGGCCTGTCGTGAGCCCGATGGCGCCGGCGGGCACATGGGTGCGGGGCGTGGACAGACGCGGGATTTTCAGATCGCGCGGCAGGCCGGAAATATAGGCAAAGCCCGGCGTGAAGCCGATCATGTCGACCATGTGCTCAAGGCTGGTGTGCAGCGCGATCAGCTCATCCTCGCCCATGCCGAGATCGTCACAGATGGCGGCAAGATCCGGCCCGGCTTTCCCGCCATAGTGCACCGGTATGGAGTGGGTCTGGGGCGTGCGGCCAGGAGCGGCCTCGCCCGTCGTGGCGAGCGCCCGGTCCAGGCGGGCCGTGGCCGCGCTCATGTCCAGTGCGATGGGATCGAACAGGACGCTGACACTGTCGATGCCGGCAACCACTTCCAGCCAGTCGCCGGATGCCCGCAAATGCGCCGCCATGCGCTGGGCCTCGCGCGCATCGGCTGCCGGGACGAACAGCGCGCAATCGCTCAGGGCGGCAATCTCAGCCATCGCCCCCGACCCCGATCTGCAGCCCGGCTTGCTCCAGCGCGGCGCGAATGGCTTTCGCCGAGGCCAGCGCGCCCGGCGTGTCGCCATGCAGGCACAGCGTGCGGGCGGGCAGGGGGATGGCGAGGCCGTTGATCGCGGTCACCGTGCCCTCGCGGGCGATCTCCAGCGCCTGGGCGAGGCGTGCCTCATCGCTCTCCAGCACGGCGCCGGGCTCGCTGCGTGCGACCAGTCGGCCCTCGGGCGTATAGGCGCGGTCGGCAAAGCCCTCGGCGAGGAAGACAAGGCCGAGTGCGCTGGCGGCGGCCTCCAGCTCTGAAACCGGCGGGCCGACCAGTGCCGCGCCCGGCAGGGCCTCGGCGACAATCTGCGCAACGAGGTGGGCGAGCGGGGCATCCATTGCGGCCTGATTGTAGAGCGCGCCATGGGGTTTCACATGGCTGAGGGCGGTGTCTTCCTCGTCGGCGATGTAGGCGAGCGCCGCGATCTGCTCAGTCAGTTCCGCTTTGAGATTGGTGTCGGACACCTCGATCACGCGCCGCCCGAAGCCTTCGCGGTCGGGATAGGAGGGGTGCGCGCCGATCCGCACGCCATGGGCCTTTGCCAGCCGGACGGCCTCGCGCATGCTGGCTGCATCACCGGCATGGCCGCCAGAGGCAATGTTGCAGCTGGAGATCACGGCCATCAGGCCGGGATCGTCGCCGCAGCCTTCACCGAGATCAGCATTGAGATCGATCCATCCGCTCATGGCAGAACTCCAGCAGCCCTTGCGATGGCGCGCAAGCCCAAGCCCAGCGCGACGAGCACCACGAAGCCGCCGGCCAGGTTTGCCAGCGGCCCGTTGGCATGGGCGCCGAGCATGGATTTCCGGTTCATCACGATGAGCAGGAACACTGCCACGATCGGGAGCAGCAGCCCGTTGGCGTATTGCGCGATCAGGATGAGCTCGACCGGGCGGATATTCATCAGGCCGATGGCAAGGCCGATCGCCACCACGGTGAGTGCCGTGCCGCGAAACCAGAGCTGGTGGCGGTCGGTGCCGCCACCCATCAGTTCGCCGAGCACGAATCCGGTCGCCATGGGCGCGGTGATCGCCGAGGTCAGCCCCGCCGCGAAGAGGCCTGCGCCGACCAGATAGCGCGCGAGGACGCCGAAGGTTGGCTCGATGGCGCGCGCCATGTCGGTTGCCGAACTGATCTCCGCGGCCATGCCGAACAGGCTGGAGGCGGCGGTGGCCAGCACCAGGATCGAGATCAGCCCGCCAAGGCCGATGGAGACTGCCGCCTCGCTGCGGGCTTCGTGGATCGCATCCTCGCCCGTGCCCCATTTGCGGCGCGTGGCGGCAGCGTGAAGGAACAGATTGTACGGCACGATGGTGGTTCCGATCAGGGCGACGGTGGTCATCAGCCCGCCGTCCGGAATGCGCGGGATGAAGCCGGCGGCCAGCGCGCCGAAATCCGGTCTCACGAGCAAGGCGGCGGCGACAAAGGCAAGGCCCATCACGGCAACGAGCCCGACCAGCACCTTCTCCAGCACCTGGTATCCACCGAACCAGAGCAGGGCGGCGGCAAGACCTGCCAGAGCTGCGAGGATGATCCGCCGGTCCACCGCGCCCTCGCCGAGCAGGGCCTCGATGCCGAGCACGCCGCCGGTGAGATTGCCCGCCTCATAGGCCGAGTTGCCTATGGCAAGGGCTGCGAGCACAAGCCCGCCGGCGAGCCATTTCAGCGGTCCGGAGCTTGCCGCCTGCATCAATGCTTCGCCGAGGCCGAGCCGCGCGCCGGCGCCGAGCCGGGCGGCCATGTCCTGCAGGAGCACGGTAGCGAGCGTGGCAAAGACCAGCGTCCAGACCAGCGCGAAACCGAAATTCGCGCCTGCCAGCGTGCAGGTCGTCACCGTGCCCGGGCCGATGAATGCGGCGGCAACCAGGGCGCCGGGGCCGGGCCGCCATTTCATTGCGACGCTCCGGCGCCGGTAATGCCGCGCTCGGTGGTGAGATAGGTGGCAAAACTTGCGAGCCAGTGGCTGCCTTCATAATGCGTATCGGAGACCGCCGCGACGCCGGTCTCGCGATGGATTTCTGCGGCGGCGATGAGGCCGGTGCGGCGCGGATCATCCTCCGGCAGGGCGGAGGCGATGCCCTCGAGCGCCCAGGCGCGCGAGAGATTGACGCCATCGAGATGGACGAGCTTGCCGTCGGACGGGTCGAGCACGATGCCAGGCGCGAGCCAGTCGCCGGATCCGTCCGTAGGCAGACCGGGCAGGAAGTCGGTGAGCCAGGCGGCATATTCCGCCTGCGGCAGGACGCGGCGCATCAGGTCTGCTTCCATCAGGCAGGGCGAGAGGAAGTCCTCGCCGGACGGCTCATAGCTCAGCGGGCAGTTCGTGTCCCGAAGATGGAACTCCACGGACTTGGCGATGAGCGCGGCTTCCAGCTCCGTGTCGCCGACCTGGCGGGCATAATCCACCATCAGGCCGAAGGCGAAAGCGGTCTGGTTGTGGGTACCTAGCCGCACAGGATAGGAGAGGCGCGGCAGCCAGCCGAGGACGCGCGCGACAATCGCATCTTCCAGCGGGCGTAGGGTTTCACGCCATTCGGTGAGCTTGGGATCCTCGCTTTCGTCCAGTTCGGCGATGAGCTGGAGATACCAGGCGATGCCATAGGGGCGCTCGAACCCGGCGCGATAGTCCGGCGCGTAATAATCCATCTCGCCAGCCATCTTCTCGGTGGTGAAGCTCTGATCCAGCGCGGCGATGATCGCCTCGCGCCAGTCCGCGCCGACCTCGCCCTTCAGTGTGCGGACAAGTAGCCAGTGACCGTGCACGGAAGAATGCCAGTCATAGCAGCCATAGAACATCGGCGTGAGGGCGCGCGGCGTGGCCACGTCGCCATCGCTTTCCATGACATGGGAGATCTTGTTGGGATAGGGACGGTGGATGCAGTCGAGCGCCAGCCGGGCAAAGCGCTCCTGGGTCGTGGCAGGCTCGGGCAGGGCAGGGCGTTCTGGCGCGGGCGTGGCGGCCTCCATTGCAGGCTCTTCAGGCGGCGCATCGGCCTCGGTGCAGGCGCTCAGGCCCAATGCAGCGCCGATGAGCGCGCCAGTCAGATATCTCATGTCTTGTTTCCGGCCATCGGTAAATTGATACAGGCGTATGGCTGATTGCCATACGCCTGTGTTCATTCCTGCGAGATGGTTGGCCGGGTGGCAAGCCGTCAGGCGTTAGCCCGCTTCGCGCTCTCGCACGGTGAGGTCGTATTCGCGCACCTTGCGATAGAGCGTGGAGCGGCCGATGCCGAGGCGGCGGCTGATCTCGCTCATATGGCCTTCATAATGATCGATGGCGAAGGCGAGCAGGTCGCGTTCGATCTCTTCCAGCGAACGGATATCGCCGCCCTCGTCGAAGATCGGAACCGGGCTCACCTCACCCCTGACGGCTTGCACCGGAGCGGCAAGATCATTTGCTGCACGCGGCAGGACCGGGGCGTCCGGCAGGCTTTCCAGATCCGGCATCATGCCGGAGATCTGCGGGAAGTCTTCCGGGCGCAGCCAGTCGCCGTCGCACAGCACCACCGCGCGGAACACCGCGTTTTCCAGCTGGCGCACATTGCCCGGCCAGTCGAAGGCGCAGAGCATTTTCAGCGTATCGTCTTGGGCGCCGAGGATCTTGGTGCCCTCGGCGGCGTTGAAGCGCGTCACGAAATGATCGACCAGGGCCGGGATATCCTCGCGGCGCTCGCGCAAGGACGCGACATCGATGGGGAAGACATTGAGGCGATAATAGAGGTCCTCGCGGAAAGTGCCGGCAGCAACCTGGCCGGCAAGGTCGCGGTTGGTCGCCGAGATGATGCGCACATCCACCTTGGTCGGGCGGCGCGAGCCGACAGCGTCGACTTCGCCTTCCTGCAGGGCGCGCAGCAGTTTCACCTGCATGTCGAGCGGCAGTTCGCCAATCTCGTCGAGGAACAGCGTGCCGCCATCGGCCTCGACGAACTTGCCGAGCGATTTCGAGACCGCGCCGGTGAAGGCGCCCTTTTCGTGGCCGAACAGGATGGACTCGACCAGGTTTTCCGGGATGGCGCCGCAGTTTACGGTGACGAAGGGCTTGCCGGCGCGCTCGGACGCGCCCTGGATGCAGCGGGCGACAACTTCCTTGCCCGAGCCGCTTTCGCCGAGGATGAGGACGGGGATGTCGCTGGAGGCCGCACGCTGGCCCATTTTCAAGACCTGGCGCATGGCCGGCGCGCTGGCGATCATGTCCTCGAAGGCCATTCCGCCTTCAGCCTTGCGGGAAAGGCGCTTCACCTCGCCCGAGAGCGAGCTCATCTTCAGGGCGTTGCGGATGGAGACGATGATCCGCTCGGGGCTGGCGGGCTTGACGAAGAAGTCGATGGCGCCGGCGCGCATGGACTGGACGACCGTGTCGATCCCGCCGGTGGCGGTGAGCACGACGACCGGCAGGTCCGGGCGGCGCTCGGAGAGACGCTCCAGCGTTTCCATGCCCGACAGGCCCGGCATGATCAGGTCGAGCAGGACGACATCCACGCCGTCCTTGGGATCGGCGGCCAGGGCAAAGCCGCTTTCGCCGTCCGGCGCGGTGCGGCAGGCAAAGCCCGCTTTCTCCACCGCCGCCTGCAGCAGCCGGCGTTGCGTGGGATCGTCATCGACTACCAGAACCGTCTTCGCCATACCTCGTGCCCCTTCTGAAACCTGATGAGCGGGAAATGTCCCGTTCCGCTACGCCCCGGTTTGGCACATAGGAGTGGAATTACGGTTTAGGGGAATGTTGAAATTTATGGGAATTTTCCGGGAGTGTGCTGCGCAGCTTCCAGATGATCTGGCGCTTGGGCATTTTGCGCGAAGCAGCTAGAGAAAAAGTGAAGGGCCGCAGGAAGAAAAGGGGTACACCACAATGCCGAAACTGATCGCGCCGATGGTGCCGAGAGACCCGAAGGATGCCCACCGGGCGGCGACCCCGCTGGAACTGTTCTTCGACCTTGTCTTCGTGATCGCCATCGCGGCAGCGGCCGTTGGCCTCCATCATAGTGTGGCCGAAAACCATGCGCTGGAGGGCCTTGCCTATTTCTGCGTGGCCTTCTTCGCCATCTGGTGGGCCTGGATGAACTTCACCTGGTTCGCCTCGGCCTATGACAATGACGATACGGTCTACCGCCTGCTGGTGATGGTGATCCTGGCGGGCGCCCTCGTGATGGCAGCGGGTATCCCGAAAATGTTTGATGGGCTGAACGTGGCCGGCGGGGTGACCGGCTATGTCATTATGCGCGTCGGCATGGTTGCGCTCTGGCTGCGTGCGGCGGCGGGCGATCCGGCGCGCCGGCGCACGGCGCTGGCCTATGCGGCGGGCATCACGCTTGCGCAGGTCTACTGGGTTGGCTTTGCCCTGGCCCAGCCGCTCGCCGTTCATGTGTCGCTTGGCCTCTTTCTCCTGGGGGTTGTCATCGAGCTTGCCGTGCCGGCCGTGGCCGAGCGGTTTGCCACCACGCCCTGGCATCGCCATCACATTATCGAGCGCTATGGCCTGTTGAATATCATCGTCCTGGGCGAGACGCTGCTGGCCGGCGTGATGGCGCTGCAGCAATCGGGCGGGGATCATTTCAGCCCCACGCTGATTGCGACGGCGGTGGCTGCGCTGGTCGTGGTGTTCGTGATGTGGTGGGTCTATTTCACCGACGAGGACCACCTCACCTCCCATGAGCTGCCCGATGCCCTGCTCTGGGGCTATGGGCATCTCCTGATCTTTGCCGCCGGAGCGGCGGTGGGGGCGGGCTTTGCCGTGCTCGTCGATACGCTCACCCATCATGCGCATATCGAGCTGGGCACCGCCTATCTCGCTGTCGGCATTCCGGTGGCGGTCTATTTCGCCGGGCTCTGGTTCGTGCGCGACCGCAAATGCCTGACCGGGCCGGCGGTGCATGTGTTGCTCGCCGGCGCGCTGGTGATCCTGGCGGCGCTGGCGCTGGGGGCAGGCATGTTCTCGCTGGCGGGGATTGCGGTGGTGACAGCGGGCCTGCGGACCTGGCTGGCGCGGACGGCGGTTGTGCGTGAGGCGGTCAGCTAGCTCCGCCAACTCAACACCGTCGGCTGGATCGGGTTTTCGAAATTGCCGCCATTGCTGCGCCAGTCGCTCCAGCGCCGTTTCAGCGTGCGATACCACTTCGCCTGCACGTCGATATCGTCGATCCACATCATGGCGGACTGATATTTCATGCCCTCGTTCTGCAGGTCGACCATGCGGCCATCCTGACCCAGAAACATGCGCGCAGCCGGCTTGAAGATCGGGATGGCGAGGTTGAGCAGCGGCGCGCCGGTCCACCAGGTGATCTGGGTGATGCGCGTTTTCTTCGGCGCCTGGGGCGTCAGGCAGGTGAGGGTGAGCAGCCGGGCCTTGTCGTTTTCGACAATCTCCCAGCGATAGCCCGGGAGCTGGAACAGGATCTCTGTCGTCACCAGCCCGCCGAACAGGGCCTTGTAGGCCAGCGAGTTCGAGCTCGGCTGGTGGCGGGCGATGGCCCAGCCCCGCTCGCGCGGCTCAAACGGCTTTTCCTTCACCTTGAGGCCCACCGAAGGCGGGCGCCACCACCACTGATTATGCACGAAGGGCACATGCGCCGGGTCCATCAGGCCGACCACGGCATCGTCCATATGCGCGTTGAACACCTCGGAGATCACGAATTTCGGCTTGTCCGGCAGCGGGCCGAATTCCGGCGGGGCGATACAGGGCTCGCCGGCCTCGCGCGGGTCATGGGCGACATAGACATAGACGCAGCCATTGGCTTCATGGGCGGGATAGGCGCGCACCTTGAAGCGGGTGGAGTCATAGGGCTCCTTGCCCGTCAGCGAGGGCATGTGCCTGCACACGCCATCCTTGCCGAAGCGCCAGCCATGATAGGGGCACTCCACCGTGGCCTCGCCATCGGTGTCGACCTGCTTGCCGGCGCTGAGCGGGACAAGCCGGTGCGGGCAGATATCGCGCAGGGCGAGCACCTCGCCGCTTGTCGTCCGCCCGAGCAGGACAGGCTCGCCGAGGATGATGCGCCGGAACTGTTTGCCCGGCTTCAGTTCCTTCGAGGTCGCGGCGAAATACCAGCTGTCGGTCAGGAAGCCGTCAGTCGTGATGCCCTTCTGCGCGGCGTCGAGATGTGCGGAGTCTGCCATTCCGGCCTCTTAGCATGGCGGTTCCGGGCGCGCGAGAGACCTATTCGGCGGCTTCGGCGAACACGTCCGAGCCGTGCGGTTCGGCATATCCGCGCGGGTCCGGATGGATGATGACATCTGCGGCGGGGAACTCATTCAGGATAGCCCGCTCGACCTTGACCATGGCTTGGTGCGCTTCGATCAGGCTGAGATTGGGCGACAGTTCGGCGTGGAACTGGATGTGGACATAGGGACCGGACGCGCGCGTGCGCAGGTCATGCACGCCGAGCAGGACACCCTGTGACATGGCCAGCTCGCAGATCCGCGCGCGCGCCTCGTCGGATAGTTCCCGGTCGAGCAGCTGGTCCCAGCCGCCGCGGGCGACCTCAATCGCGGTCCAGACCAGCCATAGGGCCACCAGAAACCCGACCAGCGGATCAGCCCAGCGCCAGCCCAGGAAACCTGCCGCGCCAATGCCGACGATCACAGCCAGATTGGCCGAAAGGTCGGCGGCATAGTGGGCCCGGTCGCCTCTGGTGGCGACCGACCCGGTCTTCGCCACGGCGCGCGTCTGGGCATAGATCAGGGCGAGGGTCAGCCCGATCGAGATGCACATCACCATCAGGGCAAGACCGCTCTCGGCAATCGGCCGGGGATCGCGCAGGCGCTCAATGGCTTCCAGCGCGACCAGAAAGGCCGACACGCCCACCAGCGCGGCCTGCACCATGGCGGCAAAGGCCTCGGCCTTGCCATGACCATAGCGGTGCTCGTTATCGGGCGGGGCGGCGGCGTACATCACTGCCAGCAGGGTGAACAGCGAGGCCACGCCATCCAGGCCGCTATCGGCGAGCGAGGAGAGCATCGCCACCGAACCTGAAGCGAGCCAGGCCCAGAGTTTCAGCGCGATGAGCACCGTTGCCGTGGCGACCGAAAGGCGTGCCACCGTCCTTGTGATCTTCGCTGCCTCGGCTGCGCGCATGCCGCCGGGCAATGCTTCATGACTGATATCATGGGCCATTTTCGGCTCGCCTCCTTGCGAAATCATGATTTGGTTTCGCGCTCGGCTTCTATATAGGGTAAATTCAAAATCATAACAATTACAGATACTTGAATGAGATTGAAAGGCGATTTCATTCGCAACTGGGCCATGGTGCGGCGCAATAGACTTTGACCGCCCGGAGGGTGGGAACTAGCTTCGGGCAATCTTGTGGGAGAGCCAAAATGACAGCACGCACGCCGCGCCAGTTCTTCAAGCCGCTCGCCGCCGGCGCGCCCGAGCCCTATCGCGAGCTGCCGGTGAAGCTGGAGCGGATGATCCACTTCGTCCCGCCGCATATCGAGAAGGTCCGCGCCAAGGTGCCGGGCATGGCCGATCAGGCCGATGTGATCCTCGCCAATCTGGAAGACGCGATCCCGGCCGATGCCAAGGAGGCTGCGCGCGCCGGCGCGGTGGAAATGGCTTCCATGCTGGACTGGCAGGCGAAGGGCACGGGCTTCTGGAGCCGGGTCAATCCGCTCAACTCGCCCTGGTTTCTCGATGATGTCACAGAGCTTGTGATGAAGGCCGGAAACCAGCTCGACGTGCTGATGATCCCGAAGGTCGAAGGCCCGTTCGATATCCATTATTGCGATCAGCTCCTTGCACAACTCGAAGCCAGGGCCGGCCTCACCCGTCCGATCCTCCTGCACGCCATTCTCGAAACCGCCGAAGGCGTCGCGCGGGTGGAGGAAATCGCGCTCGCCAGCCCGCGCATGCAGGGCATTTCGCTCGGGCCGGCCGACCTCGCGGCGAGCCGCAAGATGAAGACGACGCGCGTCGGCGGCGGCCACCCGTTCTACCGCGTCATCGACGATCCCCACGAGGACGGATCCCCCCGCGCCACAGCCCAGCAGGACCCCTGGCATTACACGCTCGCCCGCATGGTGGATGCGTGCGGCATGGCGGGCATCAAGCCCTTTTACGGCCCGTTCGGCGACATTGCCGACCTGGAAGCCTGCGAGCAGCAGTTCCGCAACACATTCCTGATGGGCTGCGTTGGCACCTGGAGCCTGCATCCGAACCAGATCGCCATCGCCAAGAAAGTGTTCAGCCCGGACCCGGATGAGGTGAAACTCGCCCGCCGCATCCTTGAAGCCATTCCCGATGGCCGGGGCGTGGCCATGCTCGACGGCAAGATGCAGGACGATGCGACCTGGAAACAGGCCAAGGTGATCGCGGATCTCGCCGATATCGTCGCCGCCAAGGATCCCGATCTTGCCGCCGCTTACAGCGCCTGACACGCCCTTTGAAATCCGCCGCAGCGACCTGACCGAGCCGGAGGTCATCGCGCTGCTCGAATTTCATGTTGCCGACATGCTGGCGGTTTCCCCGCCGGGCACCTCCTTTGCGCTCGATCTGGGTGCGCTGAAAGCACCCGGCATGTCGGTCTTTGCCCTGTGGGCCGGCGACCGCGTGGCCGGCTGCGGGGCGATGAAGCAGCACGATGCGGATATGGTCGAGCTGAAATCCATGCGCGCGCATCCGGATTTTCGCGGCAAGGGTGCCGGCCGGCAGATGCTGGAGCATCTCATCGCCGAGGCGCGCGCCCTGGGCTGTCGCGAGATCAGGCTGGAGACGGGCACGTCGCAGCATTTCGCCCCCGCCATCGCGCTTTACAGGCGCTATGGCTTTGTCTCCTGCCCGGCCTTTGCCGACTACTCCCTCACCGAACACAACCAGTATTTCGTGCTGGGGCTTTAGCCCCTCTCTCTCCCGATTCCCCGCGACTTGATCGCGGGGCCCAGCTCCTGCCCGTTTTGCTACGCCGCATGGTGAGACAGATATGCGCGCAGTGCCGCTCCGATCTCTCGCGGCCATCTCTCCTGTAGCCCCTTTCAGAGCTGGACCCCGCGGTCGAGCCGCGGGGAATCGGTGCTGGAGGAGGTGAATTGCACGCCCCTCCACACCGCCCATGCCAAACGCCCCGCACGCCCGGATAGGCGCCGGCAACAGGGCTCACTTGCCGGGGCTTCATGGCGGCAGGGGGCGGTTGAGCCGCTCGCGGGCCAGTGCGTCGCACACCATCACCACATCCTGGTCCCGGTCCATCAGATCGCCGCACACGCCGGGCGGCAGGCCGGGGCGCAGGGGGCTTGTGCGTGAGCTGGCCCGCCGGGCAAGCCAGCATGCCATGCGCCGGATCGCCGGCGCGGGATCGGCCACCAGCGCGGCCAGCGCGCACAGGCGCGATTCCAGACCGGTTGTTGCGTGCACAGGGAGGCTGCCCAAGGCAGGAACCGCCGCGCTGTCGCTGGCCGGCAAACGCAGGTCCGGCAAGGGATCGAACAGCGCGAATCCGGGCGTTTTCGAGCGGTTTTCCCCGGGTTTCGCGGCGGGGGCATGCCGTGGACGCGCTTCGGGCACAGCCTTAGCAGCCAGGTTTTCCGCCAGGATCAGGAGCAGGCGCCGCGCGGCCGCCTCGGCCCGGCGCAGCTGCCCGAAGGCGCGCGACCAGGCCGGGCCGGGCAGCCAACCCGCCGACCGCCCCGTCAGATCGCGCAGGCCGGCCAGCGTGGCACGCACAAGGCGCCAGCCGAGGTCCAGGGCAGAGTGAGTGCGCGCATCCATGGCCCAGAGCCTGGCACCGAAGGCAAGTGGGTCGGATTTCTCCGTCTCTCGGCTCAACATGTAGGGTGCATGGAGGCCAAAGGCCGATATGCACCGCAGGGCCCCGCTCTGGTGCATGTCGCTTGCGCTCCATGCGCCCTACATGCTGGCGCGCCGCCTTATCCCACAATCACGTGCAGGGTCGAGGCGCGGCCGCCGGGGACGCCCTTGTAGTGCAGGATATCGATGAACTCATTGTCGCTGGATTTCAGGCGCCGCCAGTGAACCGGCGTGCCGCTGTCAGTGCCTGTCTCATCGACAATCTCGAAGGCCGAATCGAGATCCATCAAGGCCTCGGTGATCTCGTCCATCACCAGCTTGCCGAGCGGGGAGACCGCCAGCACCTGGCAGGCCGCCGGGCGCTGTTCCACCTGGCCGAGCAGCATCTCGCCTTCCAGCGTCCGGGTGGTCCAGATCCGGCCCGGCTGGGGCCGCGTGATCATCCGGCCGGCAATCGTCTCGCCGATTCCGTCCACCGCATCGGCCGGAAGGGACTGGTCGAGCACAAGATTGCCGCGCAGGTTCGCCAGGCAGGTGCCGACCACCACATCCGTCATCGCGACGGGCAGGGGCGCGCTGGCAAACGGACCCTCGATTGCGGGCATGTCCGGCTCGGCCGGAATGTCGGCGACCGCCTCAGTGGCAGGGTCTGGCGCGGGAACCGCGACCACCGGCTGAGGGGTGATGGCTTCGGCTTGCGGGACAAGGACCGCCGGGGCCGCCATGTCTGGCGTGGGGGCGATTTCAGGGCTCGGTTCGGAGCCGAGCAGGGTGATCGCGGCGGCATGCAGGCCGGCGTCACTGCCTGTGGGCTGGTGCGTGGGCGCGTGGGCGATCGGCAGGATCGTGCCCCCGCCATGCAGCGCCGGCTGGGGGGCCGGTGTCGGCGTTTCCGGCGGTTCAGGTTCGTCCAGCAGCTGCGCCGGTGCCGGCTTGGCCGTGACTTTCGGCGCCGCTTCCTGTGGCGACTGCGCCGCCGCGCCGGCTGCCAGTACGGCAACAAGCAATACGATCCCCACCCGTTTCATGGAGAGCCCCTCAAACCCAATTCAACCCATTGGGGAGCTTAAAGTGTCGGCCCTGCGAGTAAAGTCATAGTTTTTCGACATCCCCTCAGGATCGGCATGACAGTCATCCGCATGAAACGGGTGGCCGCATCGCGCGCGTACGCCTATCTGGGCCGCTCATGAGCTCTGAACTTCGCACCGGTTTCTTCGCAGCGCTGGCCGCCTATCTGATGTGGGGCGCGCTGCCGCTTTATTTCCGGGCGCTGGACCATGTCCGGCCCGACGAGATGCTGGCCCACCGGATCCTGTGGTCGGTGCCGACCGGGCTTGTCATGGTCGCCCTGGCGCGCAGCTGGACCACGCTGCGCGGCCTGTTCACGCCCCGGCGGCTGGCCTGGCTCGGCTTGTCGGCGGCCCTGATCGGGGTGAACTGGATGATTTATATCTGGGCGGTCTCGGTCGAGCGCGTCACCGAGGCTTCGCTCGGCTATTATATCAACCCGCTGGTCAGCGTGCTGCTCGGGCGGATCATGTTTTCCGAGCGGCTCCGGATCGCCCAGTGGGTGTCGGTGGCGATTGCCGGTATCGGCGTGGTGGTGTTGACCGTGGTGCTCGGTTACCTGCCCTGGGTGGCGCTGGGCCTGTGCCTGACCTTCGCCTTCTATGGCGCCATCCGCAAGAAGATCGGCGTGGACGGGCGCGCGGGCTTTGTGGTCGAGGCGGTGATCCTTGCCCCGCTGGCTGCGATCTGGCTCGGCCACCTGGTCGGGTCCGGCGAGACCGGGCCGATGGGCGAGGGCGGCTGGGACCCGCTGCTCCTGATCGCGTCCGGGCCGGTGACGGCCATTCCGCTGGTCTGCTTTTCGGTAGCGGCCAGGCGCCTGCAGCTCTCCACCATCGGCATGATGCAGTATCTGGCGCCGACGCTGCAGTTCCTGATCGCAGTGCTGGTGTTCGGCGAGCCCTTCACCCAGGCCCATGCGGCTGCGTTCGGGTTCATCTGGCTGGCGCTGATCATCTTCACGGTCGACAGCCTTGTCGGCACGGCGCGGGCGCGGCGCCTGGCGCGGGCGGCGCAGCTGACCTGACCTGAAGACAAAAAAAGCCCCGGACGGGAGGGGATCCGATCCGGGGCGTTGAGTGGCATAGAAGGCAGAGCTTCGCAGGAAGCTCGATTAAATTCGTGCAATGCGTGTGCCAGATTCGCGCGGGTGGGGAAGCAGGGCCGGGAAACTTCCCTTCAGAGGCTTCCATAGAGGGCTGAAACCAGCCTCAGCGCGCGCGGATCACCTTGTAATATATTGGATTGTCGGTTCATGACATAGGCCGCCGAGAGGCCCCTGTCGGGGTCTCCAAAACCCAGCGATCCGCCCCAGCCGCTGTGTCCGAAACTGGCCCGGTTCGGTCCATAGACCTGCTGCGAGTTGCGCATCACGCCAGCGGCGAAGTCAATTTGGAACGGTAACACCCGGTCGCGGCCATGGCTGCGCGAGGCCGTGAGGCCGGCCCAGGTATCGGCTCCGATGCCGAGATCTAACGCGCCGGCATAGGCGCCATAGAGCCGGGCGGTGGCCGCGGCCGTGCCGTGCCCATTGGCAGACGGGATCTCGATTTCCTTCCAGATGGCGCCGCCACGCTGGGGCGCGGACCATTTGGTCATGAAGGCCGCGGTGTTGAAGGCGTTGATCTCGCCAAGTTCCGGCAGGGCCGTGGGGCGCTTCATGTCGGCGACGCGGGTGTGCTCGCCCGCCGGCAGGCCGATCCAGAAATCTATATCATTCGGCCCGGTGATCTCCTCGCGCAGCACCGTGCCGAGGCTGCGGCCATCCAGGCGCCGGGCGAGCTCGCCGGCCAGATAACCCCAGCTGAGCGGATGGTAGCCGGACCCGTCCCCGGGCGTCCACATCGGGGCCTGCTCGGCAAGGCGCGCAGCCAGCGCGGGCGGGTCGAGCCAGAGTTCCGGGTCGATCTCCTGCTCGAAGCCCGGCAGGCCGGCCTGGTGCGACAGCATTTGCGCGATGGTGATCTCGCCTTTGCCCTGGGCGGCAAATTCGGGCCAGACGGCGCTGACCGGTGTGTCATAGGTCACATCCGGCCCGGCCCGGTCGATCAGCAGGGCCACGACCAGCGCGCTGATGGGCTTGGTGGTGGAAAAGACCGGGACCAGGGTCTCCTCGTCCCAGGCTTTTGACTTGCCCCGGTCGGTCCAGCCGCCCTGCAGGTCGACCACCAGCTCGTCGCCGATCCAGGCGGCAAAGCCGGCCCCGAGTTCCTCGCCGGCCGCAAAATTCGCCTCGAAAGCCTCGCGCACACCTTCAAGGCCGGGGGCGACATGTCCTGAAATCGGCGTATCGGTCATGGCGTGCGGTGCTCCTCGCGATCATTGTTTTCTGCTATCGGGTGTGGACCGAGGCGCACACAAGGGTCAATGCCGCTTCCGCGTCGGGAAAGAATCTTCAGACTTTCCAAATGGATATTTGCTTTACCTTGTCCTGCAGGCGTGCCAGCTGCGCGCTGGCAAGTGTTTTGAAAGACCCTCAGGGGCATCCTGGCGCCTGGATGGCCGCGCACCGGCATGATCCCCATCCCGGCTGACAAACGGCGAGTCGATGCAATTCCGCGCAATTCTCCTGGCCCTGGGCATCATGATCCTGCTGCTTGCGGGCGCGATGGTGCCGTGTGCGCTGGTGGATATCGCCCATGAGAATGGCGACTGGCCGGTCTTTGCCATCTCGGCCTTTGTGTCCGGCGTGGTCGGCCTCAGCCTTTATGTGCTGGCGCAGGGCGAGCCTTCGCGCACCGGCCAGCGCGAGGCCTTCCTCCTGATTGTCGGGGTCTGGGTGGTGCTGCCCTTCCAGGGCGCGGTGCCATTCATCGCCTCGGGCATGAGCATCACCGATGCGATGTTCGAAAGCGTGTCGGGGCTGACGACCACGGGCGCGACAGTTCTGACCGGGCTCGACAATCTGCCGGAGGGACTATTGCTCTGGCGGGCCATCCTGCAATGGATCGGCGGTATCGGCATCATCGTGACGGCCATCGCCGTTCTCCCTCAACTGCGCGTCGGCGGGATGCAGCTGTTCCAGATCGAAAGCTCGGACATGTCGGGCAAGTTCCTGCCGCGCATGCGCGATATCGCGACCCGCATGGGCTATGCCTATCTCATCGTCTCGGTTTCCTGCGCGGCCTGCTACTGGATCAGCGGGCTCAGCCCCTTCGACGCGATTGCCCATTCCATGACCACCGTGTCGGCGGGCGGGTTTTCCACCCACGACCTGTCCTTCGGCCACTTCAACGGCACGCCGGCGATCTATTTCGCGGTCTTCTTCATGATGGTGGCAGGCCTGCCCTTCAGCCTCTTGGCCATGGCCATGTTCCAGGGCCGGATCCGCGCGCTGTGGGACGACCCGCAGCCGCGCCTCTTCGTGGCGCTGTTCCTGGGCTTTTCCATCACCATTGTCGGCCTGCACGAGCTGCAGGTGATCCCGCCGACCTTCGAGAACCGGCTGCATGCCTTCCGCGATGCGCTGTTCAATATCGTCTCGGTGATGACCGGGACCGGCTATGCCAGCGCCCCCTATGATACCTGGGGCGAGCCGGTGATCGCGATCTTCCTGATCGCCACCTTTCTCGGCGGATGCGCGGGCTCGGCCGCCTGCGGCATCAAGATGTTCCGGCTGGAGATCGCCTACAAGGCAGTGATCGCCCATTCGCGCAAGATGATCATCCGCCGGCGCGTTGCCCCGATCCGCTATGACGGGCGCAATGTCGACGAGGACACGCTGCAGTCGGTGATGGTGTTCGTGTTCCTGTATTTCGCGACCTTCCTGTCGGGGGCGGTGCTGCTCGGCATCATGGGCGAGGATGCGATGACCGCCCTCTCGGCGGCGGCGACGACGGTGTCGAATGTCGGCCCGGGCATCGGCGAGAAGATCGGGCCGAGCGCGACCTTCCAGACCCTGGGCGATCCGCAGAAATGGGTGTGCACCATCCTGATGCTGCTCGGCCGGCTGGAGTTTGTGCCGGTGTTTGCCGTGCTGACGCGCCGGTTCTGGAGCGCTTAAGGGTCGCGGGGCCTAGTATCTGGACTTCACCGCCCGGCTTGGGCATCCAGATCTGCGATATGTGTTCTGGAGATTGCAGATGACCGAGATTGCCCACCGCCCCCGCCGATCGGCCCTTTACATGCCCGGCGCGAATACGCGCGCCCTGGAAAAGGCGAAGACGCTGGCGGCCGACATGCTGCTGCTCGACCTGGAAGATGCGGTCGCGCCCGAAGCCAAGGACGAGGCGCGCGAGGCGGTGTGCGGCGCGGTGAAGGCCGGCGGCTATGGCGCGCGCGAAGTGGTGATCCGGGTCAACGGCCTCGACACCGAATGGGGTCTGGATGACATGGCCGCTGCCGTCGCGGCCGGGCCGGACGGCGTGCTTGCGCCGAAAGTGATCGATGGCGGGGATATCGACCGGATCGACGATGCCATGAGCCGCGCCGGCGCGCCGAAGGAAATGGGCCTGTGGGTGATGATCGAGATGCCGAAGGCCATTCTCAACATCCAGGAGATCGCCGAGGCGGTGGGCCGCACGCGCCTCACCGGATTCGTCATGGGCACCAATGATCTCGCCAAGGAACAGCGCGCCCAGATGACCCCCGACCGGATTGCCTTCCAGTATGCGCTGGGGGCTTCAGTCGCTGCCGCGCGGGCTTATGACCTCGCCATTCTCGACGGGGTGTTCAACGATATCAGTAATACGGACGGCCTGGAGGCGGAATGCCGGCAGGGCCGGGCCATGGGCTTTGACGGCAAGACGCTGATCCATCCGAGCCAGCTGGAACCGTGCAACCGGGTCTTCTCGCCCGAGCCCGGCGATGTCGCCCAGGCGCGCGACGTGATCGCAGCCTTCGCCGACCCGGCCAATGCCGGAAAGGGCGTGCTCAAGGTTAACGGCAAGATGACCGAGCTTCTGCATCTGGAAGAGGCGCGCCGGCTTGTCCACGTGCAGGCCGCGATTGAGGCGATGGCCACCGGCAACTGATCAATGGATTGTCAGAGAAAGTATCAGGCGGCGGTAAAAACAAGCTCCCCGAGGGGCTGGGGGGGCTGATGGGTCCGAGGATCTTGTCAAAATCCCGCCGCCTGACGAGTATGAAAGTGTATTGCGCCGGGGGCGTTTGCAAGGCCAGAATGTGGTGAAATAAGGCATTTCTGATTAAAGATGCGCAATGCAGGAAGGCCACTGTCAAGAGCCGATCCGGGAGGTGAACATTACAAAGGCCAGCGTAACCCAGATCAAGCCTGCGGCAAAACCCGTACCCAAGGTGGCCTTTCACCGAACCGAAATGTCCCCGATCCTGGATGTCTATGGCCGCCTCGTGCAGTCCGGACAGGCGCGCGATTATGCGATCGGCATGTTTCCCGACAAGGCGATCTTCGCGATTTTCCGGCGCGCGGCCGAGCAGCCCACCTACCGCATCGAGAAGGTCCCGGCGCTGGCCAACCGGCAGGGCGCTTTCGTGGTCTACGGATCGGCAGGCCAGGTGCTCAAGCGCGGACATGATCTCAAAGCCGTCCTGAGGGTCTTCGACAGCCGGAAATTCGACGTCATCTCCGGCTGAGCATGACTCGCGTGAGAGGCGAATCGAGGGGAATTCCACAGGCTGATCCGGTCATCGGACGGCCTCGCTCGTGAATCTTCCAGACTTTTAAGATTTTGCACTCGGATTTCGCCTCAGCGGATTTTTGCACTGCAGCAAGTCGAGCCTTATCGTTTTGCAACCTGTTGCAGAATTTGCACATGATACCCGACTGCGGTGCAGTCGATCACGCAAAGGTGAATGCGGTTTCGCGGCAAAGTCCCAGCATTTGCGGGGGTTTTTGCGACCGGACAAGACCTGCAAAACGGTATGGCAGGCCTGCAAAAACGACTCATCGGCTCAATTCCGCCGTGTCCGGATGATCTGGGCACGTCGATAAAAATTGTTGCACTGCAAGGTGTTGTCGATCTGCAGCGAGGCCAGAATTTCACGATTTCGTGCTTGATAGCGCAAACATTTAATGTTGCATTGTCTCCTGCAATCTTGGTGGGAGCGGTCTCCCCCCAAGTGCAGTCAATCATGACTGGCAACCGGATCTGACGGTGCCGGCACTTTCTAGGGAGGGAAGTAAGCATGAGTATCAGAAAAATTGTGACCGCTAACATTGGCGGGTCCGAGGCTGTGCGTGCGCGCCGCTGGGCCCTTCTGCTGTGTGGTGCGTCGGCTGTCTCGATCATGACGGCAATGCCGGCCATGGCCCAGGAAGACACAGATGAGGCGCTTCGCCAGGAAACCGTCGTCGTCCAGGGCATCCGCGGTTCGCTCGAACGCGCCATGGACATCAAGCGCAATGCCAATGGTGTCGTCGACGCCATCTCGGCCGAGGATATCGGCAAGTTCCCTGACACCAACCTGGCTGAATCGCTTCAGCGCATCACCGGCGTGTCGATCAACCGCGTGAACGGCGAGGGTTCGGAAGTGACCGTTCGCGGCTTCGGCCCGGGCTTCAACCTGATCACCCTCAACGGCCGTACCCTGCCGACTGCGGAAGTTGCCGCCATCGGCGAGCGCGGCAACTATGGCGCGGGCGGCGGACGCTCGTTCGACTTCTCGAACCTGGCGTCCGAAGGCGTTTCGGCGCTTGAGGTCTACAAGACCGGGCAGGCTGTCCTGCCGACCGGCGGTATCGGCGCCACGGTGAACGTGGTCACCCGCAAGCCGCTGGACAATCCGGGCTTTGAAGGCACCGTGCAGGGCAAGATCCTCAGCGATGCCAGCAATGAGAACGGCGACGATTTCACCCCGGAACTGTCGGGCCTGATGAGCTGGACCAATCCGAACGAGACTTTCGGCGTCAGCGTGTTCGGATCCTATTCCAAGCGCGATTCCGGCGCCCCGACCCAGCAGATCAATGACTGGATCGTGGAGCGCTCCGAAGATGGCACGATCTCCAGCTCCTATACACGTGCGGACGGCTCGACCTCGATCGAGAACGGCCCTTCTGCCGGCCAGCTCTACGGTATCGCCCAGGACAGCCGGTACGACTTCTCCGACATCTCGCGCGAGCGCCTCAACGGTCAGCTGGTCCTGCAGTTCCAGCCGATGGACAATCTGCGCCTGACCGGTGACGTGACCTTCGCGCAGAACGAATCGGAAGAGCTGCGCTTCGAGCAGACCAATTGGTTCGCCACGCCGATGGACCAGTTCATCTTCGACAGCGACGGACCGGTCTCCACGGCCGTGTTCATGCAGGAGAACAATAACGGCTCGAAGGATATGGGCTTTGAGCAGACCAACCGCGCGACCAAGGACGAGCTGACCTCGTTCGGCTTCAACGCGGCCTGGGATCTCAACGACTCCATGTCGATCATCCTGGATGCGCACACTTCGGAAGCGGAATCTGGCGGCAACAACCCGCTCGGCCACACCGCGACCTTCGTGACCTTCGGCGCGCCGGTCATCCTGCAGCACTCGGTGGATTACCGCTCCGGCTATCCGGTACAGGACTACACCATTGACGACAGCGTGCGTGGCAATGGCAATGGCGTCCTCGATGTCGGCGATCTGGGCACCCAGGTGCAGCGTTCGAATTCCTCGAACATGAACCATCAGGTCGACGAAATTGATCTGCGCTTCCTGTGGGAACTCGATGGCGCAAGCTTTACGGCCGGTGTGAACCATCGCGATACCGTGATGGAACGTCGGGTCCGCACCACGCAGCAGGATCTCGGCTCCTGGGGTATCGCCAATCCTGGCGATGTGGAACAGTTCGCCCCCGGCCTGGTCAGCACCTACTGTCTGTCCTGTACCTTTGATGACCTGCCGGTTGGCAAGGCGGACGTCGCGTTCCGCTCCGATGCAACCAAGCTGTTCCCGCTGCTGCAGGCGGCCTATTCTGACAATGACGTCATCCCAGGCGGTTCAACGGACATTGTTGAAGAGACCATCACGGCGGTCTTCGCTCAGTTCGAATGGGAAATGGACCTGTTCAACTTCCCGGCCCGCGTGAATACGGGTCTGCGCTATGAAGAGACGGATCTCAGCTCCAACGCGGTTCAGGAAGTGCCGTCAGGCATCCTGTGGACGGCTGACAACGACTTTCTGGTCTTGCCGGGTGAGGTGCAGCCTGTCGGCGGGGATGGCAATTATGAGCACTTGCTTCCCAATTTCGACCTTCAGCTTGATCTCACCGATGACCTGCTGATGCGGGCCTCCTATTCCAAGACCATCGGCCGTGTGGGCTATTCCAGTCTGTTCGCTTCGACGACGGCAAATGCACCGAATCGTCCATCCGTGTTGGGTGGACAGGTGACCGGCGCGTCCCAGAACCCAGCCCTGGTGCCGCTGGAATCGGACAATTTCGACCTTTCTCTGGAGTGGTACTTTGACGATTCGAGCTACGTCTCGATTGGGTACTTCCTGAAGGATGTGGAGAATTTCACCGGTACAGGCGTGGACAGCCGCAACCTGTTCGGTTTGCGTGATCCGACCTCTGGTGCGGCGGGAACGCGCTCTGGAGATGCCCTCGACATTATCGACTCTCTCGGGGTCGACCAATCGGAAGCCAACCTGTTCACCCTTGTGGCCTTGATTGATGCCAATGGCGGAGACCGGGCCGCGGCGCAGGCGGAATTCCAGGCCAATCTCGGCACCGATGGTGCGGCGGCCAATGCCCTGCCGCAAAGCTATGTCGATCTCATTCTTGGCCTCTATGACGTGGCGGCCGATGAGAATGATCCGCTCATGATCTTCGGGGTCGAACAGCCGGTGAATAACAATTCCGGTCAGATTGACGGCTTCGAATTCGCCATCCAGCACTTCTTCGGCGATACCGGCTTCGGCTTCCAGGCCAACTACACGATCGTGGATGGTGACATCGTCGCCGATGCGGCCTCCGACCCCTCGTCGAACCAGTTCGCACTGGTCGGCCTGGCGGACTCGGCCAACTTCACGGCGATCTACGAGAAGTACGGCGTGTCGGCACGCCTCGCCTATAACTGGCGCGACACCTTCCTGTCGGAGACCAATGCCACTGGTGACCGCAGCCCGATCTATGTCGAGGATTATGGTCAGCTCGACCTGAACGTGTCCTATGACATCAATGACCAACTGGCGGTGTCCTTCGAGGCGATCAACCTGACCGGCGAGGACCAGCGGACCTATCACCGCGTCTCCGAGCAGGTCTACTATGCCTACGAGCTTTCGCCGCGTTACGCGCTGGGTGCACGTTACCGGTTCTAGCCTGAGAAGGGGCAGGTGCTTTCCCGCCTGCCCCCTTTTGGGCGCCCCTGGAGAAGGCCGCTGTTCGCAGCGGCCTTTTTGGCCCGGTTGAGTGGATGCCGGGTTTGTTTCATCATTCCGGCCAGCGGGCGGAGCTTCCGCGCCGGACCGCCGGGCCTTCCCGGCCAACCCTATGAGAGGCAACGCCATGGCCAACACGGCGCTCCTGAACAATACCGAACACAAGGATCTGAAGGTCGTCACCGGCCACAGCGCCGCTTTTGGCGATGCGGTGAACCTGACCACGGTGTTCCCGACCGAGTTTGCCGAGGTCCAGCGCGACTATCCGATCCTGTTCCAGAGAGATGAGGGCGGCGCCTATCGCTCGGTCGCGCTTTTAGGCTTCGACAAGGGCGAGAACCTGTTCCTGACAGACCAGGGCTGGCAGGCGCGCCATGTGCCCGTGCTCCACCAGCGCGGGCCCTTTATCATCGGCTTCCAGAACCAGGAGGTGGATGGCGAGGTGCGCCGCGAGCCGGTGATCTTCGTCGACATGGACAATCCGCGCGTCAGCGAGAGCGAGGGCGAGCCGGTCTTCCTGCCCCAGGGCGGCAGTTCGCCCTATCTCCAGCATGTCAGCCATGTGCTGCGCGTCATCAATACCGGTGCGGAAATCTCAAAACCCATGTTCGAGGCCTTTGAGGAAGCCGGTCTCATCGAGCCGGCCAGCATGGATATCCGCCTGGATGAGGCCACCACCTACAAGGTGCCCGACATTTATTCGATCAGCGAGGAAAAGCTCGCCGCGCTGGAAGGTGAACAGCTGCAGCGCCTGCACAAGTCCGGCTATCTGCGCGCGGCCTATCTGGTGCTCGCCTCGCTGCCGAATGTGAACCGGCTCATCGCCATGAAGAATGCCCGGCGCGCGGCCGGGGCGGCGGGTTAGGGAAGGGCTCGGAGCCGGCCATGGTCGAGATCGCCCGCAGGACAGAGGAGCTGACCGGCATCGCGCCGGACGCCATCCCCTATGGCGAGCTGCTTGAAACCGACCGGCCTGTCATCCTCAAGGGCGTCGTGGCGGACTGGCCACTGGTGCAAGCGGGGCTGACCTCGCCCGGGGCGGCGATGGACTATCTCCTGACATTCTACCAGGGCCGGCCCGTGGTGGGCTATACCTGCCCGCCCGAAGTGAAAGGCCGGTATTTCTACAATGAGGATGTCAGTGGCCTGAACTTCGAGCGCGGTCGTGTTCAGCTTACGGACTATCTCGATGCGATCAGATCCCATCTCGGCAATCCTGACGCGCCGAGCTTCTATATCGGCTCAACCGATCTCGATCTCTACCTGCCGGGCTTTCGCAGCGAGAATGATCTCGCGCTCAACCATCCCATGTTCGCGGCCAATCCGCCGCTCGCGAGCATCTGGATCGGCAACCGCACCACGGCGACCTGCCATTATGACATGTCGAACAATATGGCCTGCACGCTGGTGGGCCGGCGGCGCTTCACGCTGTTTCCCCCGCACCAGATCGCCAATCTCTATCCTGGCCCGCTGGAGCCGACGCCGGGCGGGCAGGTGGTTTCCATGGTGAATTTCCGCGACCCGGATTTCAAAGCACATCCCGGCTTTGCCGAAGCGCTGGAACATGCCGAGGTGGCGGAGATGGAGCCCGGCGACATGCTGTTCTATCCCGCCATGTGGTGGCACCATGTCGAGGCGCTGAGCGATTTCAACGCCATGGTGAACTATTGGTGGAACACCTCGCCGGCCTTTATCGACACCCCGCAGAACACGCTGCTGCACGCCCTCCTCAGCCTGCGCGACCGGCCCGAGCCGGAAAAGCGCGCCTGGAAGGCGGTGTTCGACTATTATGTCTTCGGAGCAGCGGGGCAGGCCGGGGCGCACCTGCCCGAACATGCGCGCGGCAATCTCGCGCCCATGGACGAGATGCGCGCCCGGCGCCTGCGTGCGCAGCTCCTGCAGCGGCTGAACCGCTAGGGAGGCGAGCATGAAGGGCCAGAGCGTGAAACGGGTTGTGATTGCCGGCGGCGGCACGGCGGGCTGGCTCGCCGGCGCGGCGCTCTCGCGCCTGCTTGGCCCGCTGCTCGATATCACGCTGGTGGAGTCCGACCAGATCGGCACGGTGGGCGTCGGCGAGGCAACGGTGCCGACCATGCGCACCTTCCATCACCTGCTCAATATCGACGAGCGCGACTTCATGCGCGCGACCCAGTCCACCTTCAAGCTCGGTATCGCCTTCGAGAACTGGGCGCGGATCGGCGACCGCTATATCCACTCCTTCGGCCAGCTCGGCAAATCCAACTGGATGGGCGATTTCCACCAGATCTGGCTCGAAGCGCGCGAACAGGGCCTCGCCGGGAGCATCAATGAATACTGCTTCGAGCACCAGGCAGCCGAGGCCGGGAAGTTCGCGACGTCCGACAAGATCCCGATCAATTTCGCCTATCACCTCGATGCCGGGCTCTATGCGAAATTCCTGCGCGCCATCGCGGAGCAATTCGGCATCCGCCGCGTCGAGGGCCGCATCAATGAGGTGCGCCAGCACGGCGAGACCGGCTTCATCACCGCGCTGGTGCTGGAGGATGGGCAGGAGATTGAGGGCGATCTCTTTATCGACTGCACCGGGTTTCGCGGCCTGCTGATCGAGGGGGCGCTGAAGACCGGCTATGAGGACTGGACCCACTGGCTCGGCACCGACAGTGCGCTGGCCATGCAGACCCGCTCGACCGGCCCGGCCATCCCGTACACCCGCGCGATTGCCCATGATGCCGGCTGGCGCTGGCGCATCCCGTTGCAGCACCGGGTCGGCAATGGGCTGGTCTTTTCCAGTGTGCATCTCTCTGACGATGAGGCCCATGCCCGCCTTATGGGGGCGATTGAGGGCGAGGCGATCACCGAGCCGAAACTGATCCGCTACACGACCGGGCGCCGGCGCAAGGCTTGGAACAAAAACTGCGTGACCCTGGGCCTTTCAAGCGGGTTCGTGGAGCCGCTGGAATCCACCAGTATTCACCTTATCCAGACCGGCATTACGCGCCTCGTCCAGAATTTCCCATTCAGCGGCGTCACCGAAGCGCTGGCGGCGAAGTTCAACGGCGAGGCGCAATATGAGCTGGAGCATGTGCGCGACTTCATCATCGCCCACTACAAGCTGACCGAGCGCGATGACAGCGCCTTCTGGCGCGGCTGCCGGGATCTCGATATCCCCGATAGCCTGGCTGAGCGGATCACGCTTTTCCGCGAGCACGCCAAGGCCTGGAAGATGCAGAACGAGCTGTTCCAGGTGGATTCGTGGCTGCAGGTCATGCTCGGCCAGCGCCTGGAACCGGAAGGGCGCCACCATATGGGCCGGCTCATGTCGCGCGACCAACTCGCCGGCATCATGAGCCAGATGAGCGCGAATATCGCGCGCGCAGTCGAGCAGCTCCCGGCGCACCAGGATTTTGTCGACAGCTACTGCCGGGCGGGTGAGCCGGTCTGATCAAGGCCAAAGAAAAACCCCGGCAGCGTGAACTGCCGGGGCGCTTGGTTTCAGATGTCCAGACCGTCAGTCGCGGCCCATCAGGGACAGGATGATGGTGAACATGTTGTAGAACAGGATGAAGAAGTTCAGCGCGCCCCAGTTTGTCATGACCGCCTGGGAGCGGGCATCGCCGGCGAACTGGTAATAGCCTTCCTTCAGCTCCTGGGTTTCCCAGGCCACAAGGCCGCCGGACAGCAAGAGGATACCGACCTGCAGGCCAAGCTCCATCATGCCGGACGGCGGGAAGAACATCGAGATGATGCCCACTGCCACCAGGCCCCACAGGGCGATGATCATGAAGGCGCCGAGCGGCTTCAGGTTCATCTTGGTGGTAAAGCCGAACAGCGACAGGGCGCCGAAGGCCGAGGCCGTCACCAGGAAAGCCTTGGTGATGGTCATGAAGTCGATTGCGAGCTCCGTTCCGGCCCGCGTCGTCACGCCCGTATTCATCTGGGCAAGGACCACCCACATGCTCAGCGATGCGCCGAGCAGGCTGACAATCGCCCAATAAAGAATCGCCGAGCCGAGCGGCGAGGGATTGCGCATGGCAAAGGCCGAGATCAGGATCAGCGCAATCGGGCCGAACTGGACCACATAAGCCAGCGGCGTGCCCCAGATCAGGGCGGTCAGGGGCTCATAGGTGCCGACGGCGAAGGCAATCAGGCCGGACAGGGCAATCCCCAGCGCCAGCTTGTTGTAGACGCCGAGCATGAAGCTGCGCAGGCCGGCATCCTTGGACATGTCCAGGGTGCCGGGAGTGGCAGCATAGGACCTGTTGAAGTCGTTCATTTTCGAAAACCTTTCGGTTATCTGGGTTCAGGTTGCACGAGGCCCGCGCGAAAGATGACTCGCGCGGATTGCAGTGAATATGGGCGTGGACGCCGATTTCCGCAAGACAAACCGGCCCCGCAGGGCTGAGAGCTGCCTCAGGCGCGCCGGCATGCCTGACGGGCCGTGAGCAGACGGGATGGCCGGTGCTGTCCGCACACCGATCCGGCCTTGTCCGTAGACGCCCCTTGTCCCTGCGTTCAGCGTTGACTTTGGGGAAAGCCGCAGGCACCGTCCTCTTCAGGCGCAATCACTACACAATGCGCCACAAATAAGCAGAGGGAGGGCCCAAATGGCCGACGCATCAAAATACGAAGAGAACGTCAAGAAACACGCCAAGGGATACAACCAGAAGGCAGCCGAAAAGATTGTCGGCCATCTCGGTATCGCCTTGCGCAACCGGGACAGCTCGCTGGTCTCGTGCTCGGATCAGGGCGAACTGGACCGCGTGCGCGAGAAATGGCTGCGCGGCAAGCTGGGCCTGGCGCAGACCACGCCGGAGCTCGATGCGGCCATGGCCGTGATCTGCGAGAAGATGAGCTCGGAAGGCGGCAACAAGTCCCGTGTCACCTTCTATTATCTGCTCGCCGAGCATTTCGGAAAGCTCGACGCCCTGGCCGGCTGAACCACAGGTCTGGCAATGTCGAAAACCCCCGGACTGATCCGGGGGTTTTTTATGCGCCCGCAACAAGAAGCGAGCGGTGGGAAATTCAAGCCAATGGAAGTCGTTGAATTTTCTCTGTGTCCTTGTTTTATTGCGTCTTATTAACCGATTTGCGCTGCCCGCCCCGCTTGAAAACACAGCAGCAATTCCCACCCTCCTCCTAATTGCAGGTTTCACTTCTGGTTGGCGGCCGCGCCGCCTGGGAGGATCATATGTCGGCAGAAACAGTCGCGGTGGTGGAGGGGATCTATGAGGCCTTTGCTGCGCGCGACCTGTATGCGGTCCTGGCGCGCATGAGTCCCGACATTGTATGGCACGAGGCGGAAAATTTTCCCTATTCCGATGGCAATCCCTATATTGGCCGCGATGCTGTCGCTGCAGGTGTGCTGGCGCGCTGCATCGACGAATGGGACGGATTTGCCGAACAGGTGGACGAGCTACTTGATGCTGGCGATACGGTGGTTGCGATCGGCCGCTACCATGGCATCTACAAGGCCACTGGCCGGCCGCAGAATACACAGTTTGTCCATGTCTGGCGCGTGCGGAAAGGCAAGGCTGTCGATTTCCGGCAATTTGCCGACACGCTGCATATCGCACATGTAATGGCCGAAGAGTCCCTGCCGGCCGGGGCCGGCACGGAACAGTTCGCTCCGTCCTCATCCTCCTGGTGAGGCGGGCCGGCCCATGGAGTCGGTCTATTCCGCCGGCGCGACCAGGCCGCTGGCATAGCCCATGACGTGGAAGATCTCGTTCTGCTCCATCACGCCGGCGACCAGCTCGGAGCCGGGGCCGCTGGCGAAGATGGCCACGTCTTCCCCGCCATGACTTTCCGAATACATCGGGATCAGCGAGGGCTGGCGGAAGTCCGGCGCGGTGGTGTCGACATCGGTGAGATCGGCGCGCACGCACGGGGCGCCGGCTTCCTCGCGGCCGGCGCAGGCGCCCGGGCCGTTCATGTAGCCGAGCGTGGTGTAGGGCAGGCCGTCGGCGCCCTTCACGTCTTCGCCGGTATCGCTCGTTGCCTTGCCGAGGATCGGGTTGTTGCGGCGCGAATAGCCGGCAATTGTCATGGTGTGGGAATGGTCGGCGGTGACGATGATCAGCGTGTCCTCGGCGCTGGTCATCTCCAGCGCGGTGGCGATGGCCTGGTCGAAGGCATCGGTGTCGCTGACGGCGCGCGCGGCATTGCCAGCATGGTGAGCATGATCGATGCGCCCGCCCTCGACCATCAGGACGAAACCGTCGGGATCGCGCGACAGGCGGGTGATCGCAGCCGCCGTCATGTCCGCAAGGGAGGGCTCGCCGAGCGTATCGCCGGCGCGGTCGAGTTCGTACTGCATGTGAGAGGGTTCGAACAGGCCAAGCACCTTGGTGTCGCTGTCGAAATTCGTCGCCTCGAAGCCGGCCTGGCCATAGATCACGCGGTGGTCGGGAGACTTTGCGGTCCATTCGGCGGTCAGGTCGCGGCCATCGGTGCGGCTGCCCGTGGCGCCTTGCTCCTCCGGGTCCGCGATGTCGTTGGTGAGGAAATGACGGCGCCCGCCGCCCATGGCGATCTCGAAGCCGTCCCCGGCTTCCCAGTCGATGAACTGGGCGGCGATATCCTTGCATCCGCCCGGGTCCTGGCCGCGGAAGGCGGTATTGTCTTCCCAGTCGCGACTGGCGCTTTCGGAATAGGTCGAGGCCGGTGTGGCATGGGTCAGGCGCGCGGTGGAGAGGACGCCGGTGGAGAGCCCCTCGCGCTCGGCCAGGTCGAACAGGGAATCGGTGCCGTGATCGAGCGCGGCGGCGCAATTGCCGAAGGGGGCTTTGGAAGTGATGCCCAGCGTGCGCATGTTCACCTTGGCGCCGGTGGTCATGGCGGTGGCCGTTGAGGCACTGTCGGCGATCTGGCCGTCATTGGCATAGGTCTTCGACAGGGCCATGTGCGGCAGGGTTTCCATGGCCAGGCGATAGCTTTCCCCGTCCAGGCCCCGGGTCTGGCCGGCATAGATGCGCCCGGCGGTGATCGTGGAAATGCCCATGCCGTCGCCGACGAAGAGGATGACATTCTTCGCCTGCCCGCGCGGGGCGCCATGGGCGCGCGCCGTCACGCTTGCGGCCGCGCTGGCATAATAGGCATCGCCGGCCTGCTCGGGCACCAGGCCCGTGCGCCCGTTCACAATGGCCGGGGCAGCTGGCGTCAGCGCCGCAGGCGTAATGGGCGCGCTCTCGACGGGCGGAGTGGCGGTGGTCGTGGTGCAGGCGGCGATGGCCAGCAGGCTGGCGGTCAGGCAAAGGGCCGTAAGGCGCATGGGGGTCTCCCTCAGACAAGGCTCGATTTGTGCGTTACCTAGTTTGCGTATGTGTCACATTTTCGGGTGCGTCCGGAGGTGCGGCGGAACGCGCATCCACCCCGCCGCGCTGGGCGATCATCACGCCAGCCAGGATCAGCAGCGCGCCAAAGCCCTGGAAGGTGTTCAGCGGTTCTTCGAAGAGCTGCCAGGAGATCGCCGCCGCCGTCACCGGCTGGACCAGAATCAGCACCCCGGCGATCGCCGCGGGCGTACGCCCGAGGCCGAAAATGATCAGGCCCTGCCCGCCGACCTGCACCACCAGGGCGAGGAAGAGCGGGGCGGCGAGATCCATCGGCGCGGTGGGCACGAGCCGCTCGCCGGACGCCAGGGTCATGACGGCGGCCACGCACATTTCCGTCAAGGTGAGCCAGAAGATCGCGTCGATCGCGCTGAGTTTTCCGCGCGCCAGTTTCGAGCACAGCATATAGCCCGCCACCATCAGCGCCGCGCAGAGCGCCAGCAGGTCGCCGCCGAGATCGGTCTTGCCGCCGGGGGTGCCCGCCAGCGAGAGGAACCCGGCGCCGGTGACCGCGATCAGCACTGCGACGAGCCAGTTCACGGTCGGGCGCTCCTTCAGGAACAGCCAGGCGGCGAGGCCGACGCCGATATTGCCGAGATTCACGATGAAGGTCGCATTGGCCACCGTGGTGCGTTCCAGCGCCCAGTGCCACAGACCGATATCCAGCGCGAAGCAGGCCCCGGCCAGCACAATCATCGGGGTCGGCGGGGTCGGCGCGCGTCGCTCCAGGGTCAGGCAGATCGCAAACAGCACCGGCACGGCCAGGGTGTAGCGCCACAGCGCGATGGCCTGGGGCCCGAACTCGCCATAGGAGAGGCCCAGCCGCAGGCCGATGGGCGCAAAGCCGATGCACACCCCGCCGGCCAGTACGCTGAGCGGGCCGATCCAGGCCGAAAGGGGATGGGCCGCCGCCGGCGCCGGTTGAAGCGTCTCGCTCATTCAAAGTCCTGCCAGGGAAAGGATCTCAGCAGGCGATAGGCCCTCTGCCCGCAAAACACCAAGCGATTTCGCCCCCGTGCGCTTGGAAAGTTTCTCTCCGTCCGGGCCGGTGAGCAGGCGGTGATGGCGGTAGACCGGGCGTGGCCAGTCCATCAGCGCCTGCAGGAGGGTGTGGATGTGCGGGGCCTCGATAAGGTCCACCCCGCGGATGACATGGGTGATCTCCTGCAGCGCGTCGTCATGACATGCGGCCAGGTGATAGGCGGCGGGCGTGTCCTTGCGGGTCAGGGCGATATCGCCATGGCGTTCCGGCTCGGCGGTGTGGCGGGTGAGCGCGCCGGCCGCCTCGGTCTGGTAGGAGAGGCTGCGGAAGACGAGATCACCCATTTCGGAGCGCGCAGCCTCCAGCGACAGGCGCCAGGCAAAGGGCGCGCCCTCGGCAAGGCGCGCGCCTTCGGCAGCCTTTGAAAGCGGGCCGGAGCGGACAATTCCATCGGGAAACCGCGCCTGCATCTCCTGCCGGGTGAGAAAGCAGCGATAGACGAGCCCGCGCTCGCGCAGGGCCGCGACAATGGCGAGATAATCGTCGAAATGTTCCGACTGGCGGCGCACCGGCCCGTCCCAGGTGAGGCCCAGCCAGGCGAGGTCGTCATGAATGGCGGCTTCGAACTCCGGCCGGCAGCGCGTGATATCGGTATCCTCGATGCGCAGGCGGGCCTCGCCGCCCGCCGCGTCGGCCGCCCGGCGCACGATGACGGCGGACAGGACATGGCCAAGGTGCAGGCGTCCTGTGGGCGAGGGGGCAAATCGGGTGCGCAGTGTACTCATCATGACAGAATCGCGGGCATTCGCGCCGGGTCAACGCCGCATGGGAATTGCATGGCGAGGTTTTGCACCCCAACTGGGACTTCTCGGTTGCGTGTGCGCCATAGCCTCGTGTATCGCCTTTCTGAAATCTGTTTTGGGGTCCTATGACAGACGCAGCCCTGTTCTCCGAGATCGCCGCCTGGCTCGACCAACATGTCCTGGTGTCCACCGGGCTGGCCGTGATCGGCGCTGCCGCCAGTTTTGCCGTTGTCGGGCTGGTCCTGATCTACCTGTTGCGGGCGATTGCCGCACTGATCGGGGCGTCGGACAAGTCTTCCAACCGCGCCATCCGCAAGGCCGCCCAGGAGCCGGGCTATCGCGTCATGGTCGGCGATATTGACGGCCCGCAGGGCAATGCCGCGCGCGACTTCGTGGAAAAGGCTTTCGAGAAAAACTGCGGAGATTTCAGCTTCGGCGCGCGGTTCATGCTGTTCCGTGTGGCGAGCCCCGGCGGACGCCCGGAAGGCGAAACCCTCGCCAAGGCCCGCCGGCGTCTGGAAAAGACCGGAGCGGACATGCTGATCTGGGGCGCGCGCATTGGCGACGATGTCGACGGCCTGCGCCTGTTCGGTGTCACGCGCGGCGGCAATCTCACCCCGCAGCAGGCCCGCCCGTTCGCCTTCTCCCTGCCCGGGCGCCTGCGCCAGCTCGGCGATGTGCATTCGCGCGCGGTCGCCTATCTGCTGGCCAAGCGCCTGCAGCCGGCCCTGTCGCGCCCGGAAGCCTTCCGTGAGGAAAAGATCGCCGAACTCGGCACCACACTGGACGAGATTCTCGACGAGCTGACCGGCGAGGAAAGCATCGATCTGCCGGCCGAGGTGCATCGTGAGATCGAGACCGATTTTTCCGCCATCACCCTGCACCTGTCGGACCGTCAGTCGCGTATGGACTGGCTGGAAAAACTCATCACCCGGCGCCGCGCGACACTGGAAGCGCTGAAGGGCAAGGTGGAAACCGATGCGCAGATCGATGCGCGGCTCGACCTTGGCCGCGCCCTGATCAAGCGGGCGGAGGTCTCTTTCGACCCGGTTGCATTGCGTGAGGCTTCGGTGCACCTGAATTCGGCCATCGACCAGCTGCGCCAGCACGATGTGATCCGCAAGGCGCAGAATGCCAGCGATGCCCTGGCGCGCGCCCAGTCTCTGGTGGAAACCCGCCGCCGGTTCGCGGTGAACTTCTCAGCCTGAGGTCAGGCAAGCACACCACGCTCACGCATCCAGCGCGAATACAGATAGAGAGAGTGCCACGCCTATCACGACGATCACTGCGGTCATGATCAGGTAGACCGGTCCACCCATCAGTTCGAGAGAACCGGCGGCCAGATTGTGGCTGAAGGACACTGCCATGCCCACCAGCGATGCGATAAAGGCGACCACGGCAAACCGGCTGCGCAGCAGCAACAGGACACTACCGATGAAGGCGGCCCAGACCCCTGCGGCCCAGGCGGCCACCGCCCAGATGGGCATGGAATAGAAGAAGGTCTTCTGTGCGTCTGTGAAATTGGCCATGTAGTCTTCATGCTGGACTTGCGTCATCACGAAGTCGAGCGCCCCGATCGAATTCCAGAGAACGGCCAGAATTCCGACGAGCCAGAGGTGCCATGGCGTATTTGGTCTTGTCATCAGACCAGTATCTTTGTCGATCATCATCATACTGGCAAGCGCCTCCCCAATTCAACCGAATTGAAGAAGACCGTGCCAACCCGGCCTGTTCAAGCGCCCTCCCCAACTAGGAGTCGCGTTTCTCCTCACAGGGAGTCCAGAAGGAAGTGGCATAGGCCGGCCCGCTGGCGGGCAGAACCTGCTCTGAAAAGAAAGGGAAAAAGTCGCTGTCCGGTCGGATCTTCAGGAACACCGAAAGTTTCAGGTCCTCCGGCTTTTCATCCGGATCCTTCAGGCAGCCGGTGACGATGGCGTTCAGGGCCAGTTGGTTCTCGCCGGGGGTCGCGGCCTTCATGTCGGCCAGGGTCTGGCGCACGGCCAGGATGCGCTGCGTGTCCTCCTCCGACAGGGCGAAGGCCTGCATCGCAAAGCCGGGCGCATCATGTTCGCTGAGCATGGCGCTACCCGGCGCGCTGACAGGTTCCAGGTCGAACCGCTCGTCTACGCGCAGGGCCCGGGTATGGTCAAAGGCCTGGACGATGAACACCGCGCCCTCATCCATTTCGAACTCATCCTGGGTGCGTGCGGCCAGTTCGACCACGGAGAACTCCTCGCTCAGGCCCTGCAGTTCGGCGACGGCGGCTTCGGCGGTATCGTTGAAATCGGCGCGCACCAGCCCGTCGGGGATCTCCACCGGCGCCTGCTGTCGGGGCTCGTTCCCGGCCCCGCCGCAAGCTGCGAGGCCAATCGCCAGACACATTGCCAGATACCGCATATCGCACTCCCTCAAGTCGCTCCACGCATGCGCGAGGGTACGGGGCGGGGCCGGATGGGCCTAATTAAGCTTGTGTCAGGCCGGGGCTCCCTTGTGCTGCCGTGCCGGCCCGCTCCCCTCCCCCTCTTGGGCCGCCCCACAGCGTCGCAAAATTGGGGCGGTTGGGAGGGGGAGCGGGCGGATCATGACGTCGACAACAAAAAGCCCGTGCCGGAATGTCCCGCAATGTAAAGATTGGCGCACGCGCTGTGCGTGCTAGAAGCAGGTTTGATGACAGAATTTGCGGATACCAAATGAGCGCTGTGACGACCGATACCCTGACGGACCTGAACCCCACCGAGAAACTGAGCGTGCGCGATGTCTTCGGCATCGAGACCGACGCCACGGCCATGGCGTTCGCGGAGAAGAGCGAATATGTCCCGGAGTTCGATCCGGCCTACCGCTTCGATCCGCAGACCACCATGGCGATCCTGGCGGGCTTTACCCATAATCGCCGGGTGATGGTGCAGGGCTATCACGGCACCGGGAAATCGACCCATATCGAACAGGTCGCCGCGCGCCTGAACTGGCCGCTGGTGCGGATCAATCTCGACAGCCATGTCAGCCGGATCGACCTGGTCGGCAAGGACGCCATCGTGCTGAAGGATGGCAAGCAGGTGACCGAGTTCCAGGAAGGCCTCCTGCCCTGGGCGCTGCAGCGGCCCGTGGCGCTGGTGTTCGACGAATATGATGCCGGGCGCCCGGATGTGATGTTCGTGATCCAGCGTGTCCTGGAAGCCTCGGGCAATCTGACGCTGCTCGACCAGAACCGGGTGATCAAGCCGCATCCCTATTTCCGCCTGTTCGCCACCACCAACACGGTGGGCCTCGGCGACACGACCGGGCTCTATCACGGCACGCAACAGCTCAACCAGGGCCAGATGGACCGCTGGTCCATCGTCACCACGCTCAATTATCTTGAGCACGATGCGGAGGTCGACATCGTCAAGGCCAAGGCCACCGGCGTGGACGATGAGACCCTCGGCAAGATGGTGACGCTGGCGGACCTGACGCGCAACGCCTTCATGGCGGGCGATATCTCCACGGTGATGAGCCCGCGGACGGTGATCACCTGGGCGGAGAACTTCGCCATTTTCGGCGATCTCGGCCACAGCTTCCGGATGACCTTCCTCAACAAGTGCGACGAGCTGGAACGCCCGCTGGTCGCGGAAATGTACCAGCGCTGCTTCGGCGAGGAACTGCCGGAAAGCCCGCTGATGGTGAAGGTGGCTTGAGCCTCAGGCTCGTTTCGCTCTGGCGGACGATCGTCTGCGCGGGCATCTGCCTCGCCGGCGTTGGCAGTGTCTCGGCTGAAGCACATCAGATCGAGCTGGATCTTTCTGGCTGTGCCTCCGAGGGCGGGGCGGCCACGGCCCAATTCGAGAATGATCTGGTGGTGCAGGTCGAGATTTCGGCATGCAGCTCCACAGATTGCCGGAATGTGGTTCTCACAGCCGGGCCGGAAGGTCTCTACACGCTGAATGCGAGGCAGACCTTCCACTTTCCGGACGGGACTCCGGCGGGCTTTACGGAATTGTCTCTACCCGTGATGCTGGCCGGACAGGCTTCGCAATGGCTGGTTTCCGGCCCTGCCGCCATGGCGTTTGCCGCTGACGATCTTGAGGCATTACAGCTCCTGAATCGGATCTATCCGGCGCTCCTGAGCGCGTCTGAAGGCCAAGCCGTGGAGCCCGGTTGGTGCCGTGAATAAACCCGGCCGAAGTCAAACAATGACTTGATCTTCGCTCAGCCGATCCGAACTGCAAAAGCAGCTCTATTCAAGAGATAAGGAGTCCCCCATGCCCACCACACTCATCACCGGCGCCAATCGCGGTATTGGCCTTGCCCTTGCCCGCGAGTTCACCTCGCGCGGCCATGACGTCATCGCCACGGCGCGCGATCCGGGCGCGGCCGACGAGCTCAAGGAGACCGGGGCGAGCGTCTACCGGCTCGATGTCGCCAAGGCCGACGAGATCGCCACGCTTGCCGCCGAGCTGCAGGGCCAGCCCATCGATGTGCTGCTCAACAATGCCGGCATTACGGGCGGTCGCCAGCCGGTGGGCGAGACCGATTTCGACAGTTTCCTGGAAACCCTGGTGGTCAACACCATCGCGCCGGTGCGCATGCTGGAGGCCTTCACGGCCAATGTCGCGGCCGGCGAACTGAAACGCATTGTGGTGATCACCAGCCAGCTCGGTTCCATCGCCAACGCCGATGCCAGCTGGGGCATGATCTACCGCACCTCCAAGGCCGCCGTGAACATGGCCTACCGCACTGCCGCCGTGGCGCTGGCGGAGAAAGGCATCACCTGCCTTGCCCTGCATCCGGGCCATGTGGAAACTGATATGGGCGGCGCCGGCGCGCCGGTGAAACCGGCCGAGAGCGCCAAGGGCCTCGCGGGCGTCATCCTCGACACGACGCCCGCCGGCGAGCTGCGCTTCCTGGACTATCGGGGCAAGACCCTGCCCTGGTAGGCGCTTGACGCCTTGCTGCGCGCGGCCCAGCCTCCCAGCCGAAAGGGAGGGACAAGGCATGATCACACTTCGTCAGACAGGCGGCCTCGCGCTTCTCGCGCTCGGGCTCTGGCTCGGTTGGGGCTCGTGGCTGGCCTTCCACCAGTATACCAGCCGCATGCCGGACCCGGATTACCTGGCCCAGCTGCAGGATCCGGTCTTTCTCGTACCGGGCCTGCGCGCCCTGCTGGCCGTACTGGGCGGGCTGCTTGTTCTGCTGCGCCGGCCGGGCGGGGCCCTGCTCGGCCTCGCCTCGGCGCTGCTGACAGCCTTTCTCGCAGCGGCGATCATCGCGTCCGGCGGGGATGTCAGCCTGTGGGACAATCATGCCATCATGGCCGGTGTCCTGTTTGTGCTCAGCCTTGCCCTATTCCTGCGCAAACGCACATTGTGAGAACCTCCCCCAAAAGCCGCATTGATTGAAATCGGGGCGCCCCTTAGGTAAGGGCCAAATCGCTTGGCACTGCAAAGGCTTACTCCCCCATGTCTGAGACCTATGACGTCGTCATCATCGGCGCCGGCCCCGGCGGCTACAATTGCGCGATCCGCGCTGGCCAGCTGGGCCTGAAAACCGCCTGTATCGAAATGCGCGACACGCTCGGCGGCACCTGCCTGAATGTCGGGTGCATCCCCTCCAAGGCACTGCTGCACGCCTCGGAATACTATGCCGCCGCCCAGAACGAGTTCGCCGGCATGGGCATCAAGGTCGGCAAGCTCGAACTCGACCTGAAGCAGATGATGGCCCAGAAGGACGAGGCCGTGAGCGGGCTCACCAAGGGCGTGGAGTTCCTGCTCAAGAAGAACAAGGTCGACCAGATCATGGGCAAGGGCCGCATTGTCGGGCCGGGCCAGGTCGAGGTGACCGCCAAGGATGGTAGCAAGTCCACCCTGACCACGAAGAATATCGTCATCGCGACGGGCTCTGAGCCGACCAGCCTGCCGGGCATCGAGATTGACGAAGAGCGCGTGGTGACAAACACCGGCGCGCTGAAACTGAAATCCGTGCCCAAGACGCTGATCCTGATCGGCGCCGGCGTGATCGGGCTGGAGATGGGCTGTGTGTGGTCGCGCCTCGGCTCTGAAGTGCATGTGGTGGAATATCTCGACCGCTGCCTGCCGCCGGCTGATGGCGAGATTTCCAAGGAGGCGCGCAAGATCTTCGAAAAGCAGGGCCTGAAGTTCCATTTCGGCCAGAAGGTCACCGGCGTTGAAAAGCTCAAGACCAAGCTGAAGCTCTCCATGGAGCCGGCGGCGGGCGGCGACAGCCAGACCCTGGATGCAGACGTGGTGATCGTGGCGGTCGGCCGGCGCCCCTATACCGAGGGCCTCGGCCTGGAAAATGTCGGCGGCACGACCGACAAGCGCGGCGTCATCGAGACGACAGATCATTTCACGGTGGCACCCGGCGTCTGGGCGATCGGCGATGCGGTGGCCGGCCCGATGCTCGCCCACAAGGCCGAGGATGACGGCACAGCGGTCGCCGAGTTGATCGCCGGCAAGGCGGGCCATGTGAATTATGACCTGGTCCCCAGCGTCGTCTATACCAGCCCGGAAATCGCCTGGGTCGGCAAGACCGAGGAAGAGCTGAAGGCCGCCGGTGTGGACTATGTGAAGGGCAAGTTCCCCTTCACGGCCAATTCGCGCGCGCGCACCAATCACCAGACCGAAGGCTTCGTGAAGGTGCTTGCCGACAAGGCGACCGACAGGATTCTCGGCGTGCACATGCTCGGCGTCGGCGTCGGCGAGATGATCGCCGAGATCTGCGTCGCCATGGAATTCGGCGCGGCAAGCGAGGATATCGCGCGCACCTGCCATGCCCATCCGACCCTGTCCGAGGCTGTCCGCCAGGCCGCCATGGGCGTCGAAGGCTGGACGATGCAGATGTAGGTGGGGATTGGGAGCGATTTCCTCTTAACCTCGCCGCAATCTGTGCCTAGGTTGCTTGTATGATTACTCATCCCGCTGCCGGCTGGCGGATCCGTGAATACCAGTCTCAGGACCGCTATGATTGCGAAGATGTCTTCGCCGAATGCGTCAGCCAGTTCACCTGGCTGGCCGAGCCCCAGGCCGCGCCCAGCCAGTGGGTCGATACCCAGCGCTATCTGAGCACCTGGGTGGCCGAGGTTGGCGAGTCACGGGAAACCGAGGTGGTCGGCTTCCTCATGCTCTCGGCGCGCACGGCCTATGTGAACTATCTGCTGGTCGAACTCGACTGGCGCTTCTGCGGCATCGGCCAGGGCCTGCTCGATGTTGCCCGCGATTTCACCGGCGTGCCGCTGACGCTCGATGTGGATGAAGAAAACATCCGCGCCATCGAAGCCTATCGCGCGCTGGGCTTTGCGCCGGTCTCTACGCGCGCTGTCGGCGGGCGCAGGCAGATCCGGCTTGAGGGGCGGTAGAGTTACTGATTAGGAAGCAAGCGCTCGTGGGCAATGGCAATCGCCCATTCAATCACTTCAAGTGGCAGGTTCGGTTCAAACAGCGTCACGGTCATTTTGTGGCTGCTATCGGAATAGAAAATCTCGATTATCGCTTTTGATTGATCACTGATCTCAGCGAACATCCCGTCGCGAACGACGTCGCTACCTATGACGAAGTCATACTCGTTGCCGTCGTATTCCATCGCCAAATCTCAAATCCAGTATGTGCATGAGCGTCAGGATGACGACTGCCTCAGGCTCAAAGCAGCGCCGGCACCACCCGGTCCGGCGGTTTGTGCCCATCGGCAAAAGTCTTGATGTTGATGATGACCTTTTCGCCCATCTCAACGCGGCCTTCCACGGTGGCCGAGCCCATATGCGGGAGCAGGACGACATTAGGCAGGTTCTTCAGCTTCTCGTTCACCGCCGGTTCGCGCTCGAAGACATCGAGGCCCGCGCCGGCGATCTTGCCGGCCTCGATGGCGCGCGCCAGGGCCGCCTCGTCGATCACCTCGCCGCGCGCGGTGTTGATGATGAAGCTTTCCGGCTTCATCAGGTCGATGCGGCGGGGATTGAGCAGGTGGAAGGTCGCCGGTGTGTGCGGGCAGTTCACCGAGACGATGTCCATGCGCGAGAGCATCTGGTCGAGACTGTCCCAATAGGTTGCCCCCAGCAATTCCTCGATCTTCGGGCTGACGGGCTTTCGGTTGTGATAGTGGATCTGCAGGCCGAAGGCGCGGGCGCGGCGGGCGACCGCCTGGCCGATCCGGCCCATGCCGATAATGCCGAGCCGCTTTCCGGCAATGCGCCGGCCCATCATCCAGGTCGGGCTCCAGCCCTGGAAGCCGCCTTCAGCCATCAGGTCTGCACCCTCGAACAGGCGACGCGGGACAGAGAGGATGAGCGCCATGGTGGCATCGGCGGTGTCATCGGTGAGAACGCCCGGCGTGTTGGTGACGGTGATGCCGCGCTGAACCGCGCTCTCGACATCCACATTGTCGACCCCGGCGCCGAACTGGGCGATCAGGCGCAGCCTCTCGCCGGCGCGCGCCATGAGGCGGCCGTCGATCCGGTCGGTGACGGTGGGCACCAGCACATCGGCGCGGCCCATGGCATCGGCCAGGCGCGCTTCGGAAAAGGGCTGGTCGTCTTCATTCAGCTCGGCTTCGAAGAGTTCCTTCAGGCGCAATTCCACCGCGGCGGGCAGCTTGCGCGTGACAATCACCTTCAGTTTCCGCGCTGACATGCGGCCTCCCGGATTCTGTATTGAAATGAGCAATGAAAGCCCTTGTTCTTGCAGATAGCAGAGCAAAAGCGGCTCGCCAATGTTTCAGGCTTTACCCTCGATTCATGCGCGGGTGTTTTTCTGGCCGCCTTCCCGCCATTTGCGTGAAAGGAGCCCGCCTTGCGCCGCGTGAGTCTGCTTGCCGTTTCCGCCTTTTGCCTCGCCCTTTCCGGGCCTGTCACCGCACAGGAAGCGCAGGTCGAGCCGGTGCAGGTCAGCCATATGTCGGGCAAGCCGGTGCCGCGCTTCGAGGCGCTGCGTTATGCCGCTGTGAACGGACGGCTGGGTCCGAGCGAGGATCACCCGATTGCCTGGCGCTATGAGCGCGCCGGCCTGCCCATGCTGATCGTGAAGGAAACCCGCAACTGGCGGTTTGTGCGCGACCCGGATGGCGACGAGGTCTGGGTGCATGCCCGCATGCTGGCGCCGGCGGACACCGCCATGGCGCGCGAGGCTGTGGGCGTGTTCTCGAAGCCCGATCCGGAAAGCCGCGTGCTGGCGACGCTGGAGGTCGGTGCCATGGTCTCGCTCGGCCGGTGCGAGGCCGGCTATTGCCATATCGAGGCCGATCATGTGGCCGGCTGGGCCGCCTTGCCGGCGCTCTGGGGGGCGGGGCTTGAGACCGGGGCGGACGCCGCCTCCTGATTGGTGTTATACTCGCGCCGATGAGCGAGGAAGACCCATACAATCTCTCCCGCTTCCTGGAGGCCCAGGACAGGCCCTGGCAGGGCGCGACGATCTACGACCAGGCCCTTGACGAGCTGAAGGCGCGCGCCAAGCGCACCCACTGGATCTGGTTCGTGTTTCCCCAGATCGCCGGGCTCGGCCATAGCCCGACCGCGCAATTCTTCGCCATATCCGGCCTGAATGAAGCGCGCGCCTATCTGGAGCATGACCGGCTCGGCCCGCGCCTCATCGAGGCATCCGAGAGGCTGCTGCCGCCTGATGGGCGCACGGCGCACCAGATCATGGGCTCGTCGGATGACATGAAACTGCACTCCTCCATGACGCTGTTCTCCCAGTTCGAAACCTCGCCGGCCTGCTTCCAGGATGTGCTGGAGGCCTATTTTGGTGGCAAACCGGACCTTGAGACCCTCGCGCGCCTGAGCCTATAGGTTGTGCACGGCGGCGGTCTGATGCACAGAGAGGCCAGTTCTCAATTGGTGCCGCGCGCACCCACGGGCCCTGCTGGCCCTTCCGACCAGCCAGGACCATATCAGATCAAGGGAATACTCCGTGTCCGGACCCCACGACTTTCACACGCCCAAATCCAGCTACACAAAAGAAGATCTCCTGGCCTCCGGCCGCGGCGGCTATTTCGGCCCGGGCAATGCCCAGCTGCCCGCCCCGCCCATGCTGATGATGGACCGGATCACCGACATCACGGTGGACGGCGGTGAGTTCGGCAAGGGCCATGTGGTCGGCGAACTCGATATCGATCCGGACCTGTGGTTCTTCAAATGCCATTTCCCGGGCGACCCGGTGATGCCGGGATGTCTGGGCCTCGATGCCATGTGGCAGGCGGTGGGGTACTGGCTCGGCTGGTCTGGCAGCCCGGGCAAGGGCCGCGCCCTCGGCGTCGGCAAGGTGCGATTCACCGGCGAGATCACGCCGGATATCAAGCTCGTGCGCTATGAGATCGACATGAAGAGGGTGCGCCGGGGCAAGCTGGTGCTCGGCATCGCCGATGGCCGCGTCTTTGCCGACGGGACCTGTATCTATGTCGCCGAGGATATGCGTGTGGGTCTGGTGAACGCGCCCGCCGCCGAAGCCTAACCGGCCAGCCGCCAGGTTCTCACCTTTGTCAGGAAGGCCGTTTCCAGCCGCTCGGGCTGGAAGCCGGCTGCCGTCATGGCGGGGGTGAAGTCCCAGCCGAGAAACTGTTTGTAATAGGGCTCGTGGAAGCCTTCCGGGAAGTATTCCAGAAAGGGATCGAGCCCTTCGCTGTCGCCGAATTGCAGGCTGTCGGCGATGATGAAGAGCCCGCCCGGTTTCAGCACGCGTGCGGCCTCGGCGATCACCTTCTCGCGGATCTTCACCGGCAGTTCGTGGAACAGGAAGACCGAGACGAGGATGTCGAAACGGTCGTCCTCCAGCGGCAGGGACTCCGCCGCGCCCTCCAGCACATCCACCTGCGGCCAGCGCGCCAGCGCCTTCCGGGCGCGGGCGGTATAGTTCGGTGAGAGGTCTACCGCGCTGGCATGAAGTTTCGGGAAGGCACCCATCACCTGGGCTGTGAACCGGCCAGTGCCGCAGGCAAGGTCGAGCAGCTGAACCTTGCGCTGGTCGCGGCCTTTCAGTTCGCGTGAAATCTCGGCCAGTGCCGCCCGGCGCATGGCATCGCCGGCACCTGTGAACAGGATCTCGACCTGGTGGTCGTAGAGGCGCGCGCTGTCATCGGAGAGCCAGCCATCGGTCTGGTAGTGGAAATTCTGCCGGTAATAGGCCGGATAGCGCTTCGGATCGGCGCCGGGCCCGTCGCTCTTGCGTACCTCCACGCCGTCGCGGTCGACCCGGCGGCGGTCGACCTCGCGCAGGTCGCGCATCACAGCCTGCGATCGGCGCAGGGCGGAAACGAGGTCGCGCAGGCGCACATCGTTCGGTGGAGGATAGAGCCCGGCCTCGATATTGGCCCGGTCCCTCGCCCAGAGGCGGAAGAAGGCACGGCGCAGGGCGCGCGGGTCCGGCTTGCCCGATTGCGGCCTGAACGGCGCGTCGCCCGGGCGGTTGAAGCCGGCTGACTGGCGGCGGGCCAGAGCGTACTGGCCGCCATAGAAGGCCGAGCGCAGGGCCTGCGCCGCAAAATAGCGGGCCCGGGAAACCGGATTGGCACTTCGCGACTGGCTCATCTCAGCGGGAAAATGCCTCCTGCAACAGGATTTGTCGAGCCATGGCCGGAGTTTGAGCTGGCGTGGATCGGGCCGGGCAGGGTGCCCCTGCGCCTGACGTCGCATCCTATTGAATTCCTCGCCTTTCAGCGCGAATTCTCTTCTATAGACATCCTGCAAACCCGGAACGGAGACTGGGCGATGAACACGATCCTGGAGACCCTGGCCCGCAGATGGTGGGTCGTCCTCTTGCGCGGTATTGTCGCTATGGTGTTCGGCATCATGGCCCTGTTCCTGCCAACAGCCACGCTGGCGGCCCTGGTCATGTTCCTTGGTGCCTTCATGCTGATCGACGGCATGTTCGCAGCGGCGTTTGCGATCTGGAACCGCAGCCATTTCTCAGCTTGGTGGCTGATGCTGCTGGAGGGGCTGAGCGGGGTGCTGCTGGGGCTGATCGCCCTGTTCTGGCCGGGGCTGACCGCCGTTCTCCTGATCCTGCTGGCGGCTTTTTGGATCCTTTTGGCCAGCGTGTTGAGGATTGTCCTGGCCTTCCGCTGGCGCGCCATGATCGAAAATGAGTGGCGCTGGATTCTGGGCGGTGTGATCGGCATTGTGTTCGGCGCCCTGCTGATCGCCTATCCCGGCGCCGGACTGGTCTGGCTCGCCTGGATGCTTGGCCTGTTCGCGCTGTTCTTCGGCGGCGCGATGGTGGCCTTTGCCTTCAGGCTCAAAGGGCTCAGGGACGAGCTTGAGGACCGGGATTAGGACCATTCGCAATGCGCAGGAGGCGTTCGGCATTGCCATCCCCGCCGCGGATCGGGCTGTCGGCCCATCCCGCGATCTGCCATCCCGTCCCGGCGAGCCAGGCGGCAAAACGGGCTTCGGCGGCGGAAATGGCTTCGCCATCCCGCACGATTCCCCCGCGTCCCACATTCTCCCGGCCGACCTGGAATTGCGGCTTGAAGAGCACCGCGCCCTGGCAGGGGCGGGTTGTGCCGATCAGGGCGAACACCGGGCCGAGCAGCTTTTCCAGCGCGATGAAGCTGGCATCGCAGACCAGCACATCTACCGCGCCGATCTTGTCCGCGCTCAGATGGCGCGCATCCGTCTGCTCCAGATCGGTCACGCGCGTGTCGCCGGCAAGGCTCGGATGAAGCTGGCCGGTGCCGACATCCACCGCCACCACATGGCGCGCTCCGCGGCTCAGCAACACCTGCGTGAACCCGCCGGTCGAGGCGCCGATATCGAGGCAATGGGCGCCGTCCACCGCGATCTCCGGCCAAAGGTCGAGGGCGTGAGCGAGCTTCAACCCGGCGCGCGAGACCCATGGATGGGCCGGCTCGGCGAGGATCTCGGCGCCCGGGTCGAGCGGCTGGGCCGGACGGCGCACCGGCGCGCCATTGGCGCTGACCCGGCCGGCCTCGATGGCCGCGCGCGCGGCCGCCCGGCTCTCGAAATGGCCGAGCTTGAC
>DHQO01000034.1:0-108098 GCA_002408125.1 Hyphomonadaceae bacterium UBA5336
TGCTCGCCACACACTATCATTGGGCCAAGGGGATCAAATTTACGGAAGAAATGCCCCGGCAGGGGCCTTGTTTGTTTTGCTCTCCGCTCCACTTCGTTTCGCGATAGAGCGCGCTCAAGGCTGCGCCCAGCCGGTCCGCGCTTGTCGCGGGAAAATCGATCCGGGGGATCAAATTTACGGAAGAAATGCCCCGGCAGGGGCCTTCCCTGTTTGCTCTCCGCTTCACTTCGTTTCGCGATAGAGCGCGCTCAGGGCTGAACCTTGTCTGTCTCCGTATCGCTTCGCTCACATGAGACAGGCTCAGGGCTGCGGGCCACCCAGAGCCGCTCATCCCCGCGAAAGCGGGGATCCAGGGACCAGTGTTCCAACCGGAAGATGAGGATGCGAGATTGGTCCATGGACCTCCGCCTTCGCGGAGGATAGCGGGCTGAAAGGGCGTGTAAGCTCGCAAGCTGCCGCCTCACCGGAACACCCCCACAAACGCATCCAGCACCCGGCCTGGATCTGCGGCATACCAGCCGGCGCCGTGGATCGGGTTGAACTCGATCACCTTCCACGCCCCGCCGGCAAGACGACCGACATCCATCACGCAATGGGGAAAAGGCAGAAAGACGCTCGCCGCGTCACCGGCAAATGCCAGCGCCTGCACGGTTTCCGGCGTGTCTTTCAGCGCCACCAGCTGCCCATTCCGGCGATACTGCGAGGCGGTCACGGCCTGCCCGCCGACAAACCAGACCCGCACCTCATGCTCGATCGCCTGCGGCCTTGAGACCCAGAGCGCGGTCTCCACAGGCAAGTCCATGTCGCAGATCTCAGCCTGCCGGTAGAGCCGTCCCGGCGGGCGCTTGTCATTGCGCAGGGGCCGGACATGCCAGAGGCCCTCTTCATAAGTCTCATCGCGGCAGAACCTTCCGGCCTGCACCAGACTGCCGCCGGCATTGAGGAACCGCTCGCCCAGGCTGCGCGCCCAGACCTCCGGGCCCAGCCGGTCATGATCATACCAGATCCACTGCGCGAGTTCTGGATACTGCCGACTCCAGCGGTCGATCAGCGCCACGCTACCGAACACGAAGATGGGATCATGCCCCTCCAGGCTTGGGGGCTGTTCCTCGCCTCGGTCAAAGGAGATGTCCTGGATCGCAAAGCCGCGCGCACGCGCCGCCACAGCCAGGTCGTAGGCCGTCTGCTTGGTCGGGCTGCTCTGGACGATCAGGAGGGGCGCTGCCATGCCTGTCAGAAGACAGACCTGCGCCGGGCTGGCAAGCCTGGCTCAGGGCTGAACCCTCATGGTCTGCGTATCGCTGCGCTCACATGAGACGTGCTCAGGGCTGTTTCAAAAGCGAAAACACGGCCTCTCACCTGTGCAGGTCAGCACGATGGGCAGTCCTTGCCTGCCCCGGCTCTCCTTACAGTACAATTCCAGTTGAGGGACGCAGCACGTCGCGTATGCGAATCTCCCGCCCGCTCGGGTCGAAGACAAAATCGCGGTCGGCAAACATGTTGGCGCCGGCAATGATCAGGGGCTGTCCCTTCGATCCAAGCGGCGAAAGAGAATCAAGATCTGTAATGATTGCATCGACGCGCTGCCAACGCGCCTCGCCCATGGAGACGTTGAAAAGCTGGCCTATGACAGAGACGCGAAAATCGCCGACCGCGCCGAAATAACGCCACGACTGATAGGCACTCTCCCAGTAATGTCGCATTTTCGGCACCAGCCGCGCGGCCTCCCAATTCATGATGGTCAGGTGCGAGCCGAGGTCGAAAAGCGCCACCACCTGTGTCCCAAGCACCGTGATCGAGCCGAATTTCAGGCCAAAGCCATGCGGCCCGAACGGATCCTCCATCAACGCAATACGGTCCCAGTGGTGAAATTGCCGCCGGTTACGCGCCTCAAGCGGATAGAGCGCGCGCTGACGTGTCGTCGCGCGGGCCTCCATCACCCAGTCCTGCAGCACATCCATGCCGAGAATGCCGACGGCCTGGACATCCGGGCGGCTGCGGCGCAGCACAGATACCGGCAAGTCCGAATAGGTGCGTGCGCCAAGCCGGAGCCGGCCGATCCGCGCCAGCGGGCGCATCGCGTCGCCACCCAGGCCCCAGACCCGGATCCGTTCGGGCGGATCGGACAGTACCCCGAGATCGGCAAAATCCTCATACAGCGTAGACATGCCCGCCCCGGTATCGAGCTTGAACGGTACGCTCTGCGCCTCATCCAGGCGGACAGGCACGATAAAATCATCGCGCGCGGTAAGCTCGACCGGCACACTGCCTTCAATCTCGGACACAGATGGGCGGCTTGCGCAACCGGCCAGCAAGGGCTGGAGCCCGGCCGAGGCGGCCAGGCCGGCGATCAGGCCGCGGCGCGAGACGTCCCGCGCCCGCCTTGGAGGGGCGCTGCTGGCTCTCATTGTCCTCCCATGGTGCCTAAGCCGGCATCTTTCAGGAGAACTTCCATCAAGCGGCCGGAACCGTCAAATCAAAGCCTGGTGATCTCCGCGCACGTAAACGGTTTTCAATCTCCCTGGCCTACTCAACAAACGGATCGAGCATGACGATCTCGCCGTCTTCGGTGATCTCCAGCGGGACCAGTTTCACATTGCGCAGATGGTTGCGGCCCGACAGTTCCACATCGTGATAGGCGAGATAATGCTGGCCCTCGAATTCGAAGATGGAGTGGTGGTTGGTCCAGCCTTCCACAGGCTCCAGCACGACGCCCTGCCAGGTGAAGGGGCCATAGGGATTGTCGCCGGTGGCATAGACAATCTTGTGCGTGTCACCGGTCGAGTAGGAGAAATAATAGGTCTCGCCGATCTTGTTGACCCAGGCGGCCTCGAAGAAGCGCCGGTCATGATCCTTCATCATGATCGGATCGCCGTTCTCGTCCACGATCAGCACCTCTTTCGGTGCCTCGGCGAAGGAGATCATGTCATCGGCCAGTTTCGCGATGCGCGGGGCATGCGCCGGGCGGTCATCGAAGCTGGCGTCATCCTCGCCCGTGGTCGGATCGTCATATTGCAGGTCGGTGTTGAGGTCGGGGCTGGCGTCGTATTCGCCGGTCTCCCAGCGCTGCAGCTGGCCGCCCCAGATGCCGCCGAAATACATGTAGTATGCGCCGTCCTCATCCTCGAACACGGTCGGGTCCATGGAAAACGAGCCCTCGATCGGCTCCGGCTCGGCGGTGAACGGCCCGGTCGGACTGTCGGAGACCGCCGCGCCGATATGGAAAACGCCGTCGGCATCCTTGGCCGGGAAGTAGAGATAATACATCCCGTCCTTCTCGGCCGCATCGGGCGCCCACATGTCTTCCACCGCCCACGGCACATCGTCGACATGCAGGGCGGTCTCGTGGATCGTCACCTCGCCGCCGGGTTCGTCCATGGACAGGACGATATAGTCCTCCATGGCATACTGGCTGCCGAGATCGTCATCGGGAATGCCGGCATCAATGTCGTGGCTCGGATAGATATAGATCCGCCCGTCCTCCCAGACATGGCCAGAGGGGTCTGCGGTGTAGATCTCTGTGACCAGCGGGGCGGTGAGATAGGCGGTTTCCGTCTCGACGATTTCCGGCGTGGTTTCCACCGCCGGCGCTTCGGCGGCCTCCGGTTCGGGGGCCTCGGCGGGCGCGCAGGCGGCAGCGCCGAGCGCCATGGCAATGACCAGATATGATGTCCGCATCTCCGGACTCCTTCCCTTGTATCTTCTTGTTGTCATGTGCAGTCCGCCGCGCAGGACGGAATGTTCACGCTAACATTGCTGCACAATTTGCCGCGCCGAGGCAAGGCATATCGCGCGGGCGATGTTCCGGCACGGGCAGCCCGTGCCTGCCTGAAACCGCGCCAAACCGCGCTTTCGGGCCATGCGCGCCTTTGCCGTCGCCAAATTGCGTTGAAAATTAAGTATGGGATCAAGGCCGAACGCTGTTTATCTTTTTCCGGCTCGTGACCAAGAGGAGGGTTGCCGATGAAGTTTCGCATGACCAGGCAGATGGCTTACTGGATGCTCGGGGCATCTGCCCTGGCGCTGGCGGCCTGTGGCGGCAGCTCGGAGCCGGAAGGCCCGACCGTCGACGCCCCGCCCGCCGCCGAGACCAGTACCGCAGACGAGGCCCATGAAGCCGCCGAAGAGGCTGCCGAGACCACCGGCGACACCGCCGAGGAAACCGCTGACAGTGTCGAGGAGGCCCTTGAGGACGCCGCCGATACGATCGACGAGGCCACTGAGGAGCTTCAGGAAGCCGCTGAGGATGCCGTGGATGCCGCCGGCGACCTGGCCGACGCCGCCAGCTGGGAGCCGACCGACAAGGTCAGCGCCGAGGACATCGCGGAATATGTCGCCCTGACCGGCGATGCCGATGCCGGCCGCCGTGTCTTCACCAGATGCATGTCCTGCCATGTCATCGCCGAAGGCCAGAACCGGGTCGGCCCGTCGCTTTACGGCGTGGTCGGGCGCGAGGCCGGCGGCGTGGAGAATTTCCGCTATTCCGAAGCGAACTCGCAGTCGCATCTGATCTGGACCGAGCCGGCGCTCTACGTCTATCTGGAGAACCCGCGCGAATACCTGCCCGGCACCACCATGGCCTTCCCCGGCCTGCCGCGCGCCCAGGAACGCGCCGACGTGATCGCCTTCATCAAGCGCGAATCCGGCCAGGAATAAGCGCCTGAGGTTTCATGCAAACCGCCGCCGGGAGCCCCCTGGCGGCGGTTTTGTTTTGAGGGGCGTTCCTATTCCCCAGCCGTCTCAGCCTCTTCCGCAAAGATCGCGGTTTCCAGCACACCCGGCGCGGCGCGGCCGCGATACATGCCTTCGGAATTGAACACGAAGGCGACCTCGCCGTCTCCGCCCATCACGATCACCCCGCCATCCCCGCCCAGGGCAGCGACCTCTCCCAGCGCGGTTTCCGCTGCGCCCTCAAGGCTGTCGCCGGCAAGCTCGATGCGGGAACAGATCGTCCTGGCGACACCGACGCGGATGAAATACTCCCCATGCCCCGTAGCCGAGACCGCGCAGACGCCGTTCTGGGCATAGGTCGCCGCGCCGATGAGGGGGCTGTCACCGACACGCCCCGGCGCCTTGGCGGTCATCCCGCCGGTGGAGGTCGCCGCCGCCAGCGTGCCGGAGCGGTCCAGCGCCACCGCGCCCACCGTACCGTGACGGTCAGCTGCCGTGCGTGCGCGCGATTCCAGCACCCGTTCCAGGGCACGCTTGCGGCGCTCTGTGGTGAAATAGGAATTGTCGACCTGCTCCAGTCCGTGTGCGGCGGAAAAGGCGTCCGCACCCGGACCGGCGAACATGACGTGTTCGGACTGTTCCATCACCGCGCGTGCCAGGCGGATGGGGTTTTTCGTCGTGGTCACGCCCGCCACCGCGCCGGCATCGCGGCCGTCCCCGACCATGATCGAGGCATCAAGTTCATGGGTGCCGGCTGCGGTCATCACCGCGCCATAGCCGGAATTGAACAGCGGGTCGTCCTCCATCACCACCACGGCGGCCTCGACCGCATCAAGCGCGCTGCCGCCGGCCTCCAGGATCTGCGCGCCGGCCTGCAGGGCTGTTTCCAGTGCAGCGGTGTAGGCGGCTTCCTGATCCGGGCTGAGATTGTCGCGGGTGATGACCCCGGCCCCGCCATGAATGGCGATCGACCAGTCCGGCATGGCAGGTGTCTCCTCGGTTGGCGCGCTCGCACAGGCGGCAAGGGCCGCGCCCAGCGCGGCAATCAACAGGTTTCGCAACATGGAATCGGGCCCCTCTCCTTGGCAAGGAGAGGCTAGCGCGTGTCAGCGCCGGGTCAACGCGGGCCGGCGCGGCGCGCCTTCCAGGCCGTCCAGAGATCCTGCGGTTCACCCGGCAGGACAGTCGAAACCCCGGTCACCACGGCGCCGACGAGAAAGAGGACGATGCCCGTCCCGCTGGAGGCCAGCGTCGGTCGCCCGGACTGGAACACCACAAGCGCGGTGCCAATCAGGGCGAGCAGCACGCCGGCGAGCGTCACCGCGCCGGAGATCAGCTCGGCACGGGTGATGGGGTCTTCCGGCTCGCCGTTTTCCGGCAGGTGCCGGCTCATGCCAGCGTCTCCAGCGCCGCGCGGGCGGCGGACAGTTTCTCAACACGCACCCTGGCTTCGGCGAGGCGTTCGCGGTTTTCCTCGACCACCTCGACAGGCGCACGCTCGATGAAATTGGCATTGGAGAGCTTTTTCTCCAGGCCCGTGATGTCCTTTTCCAGCGCCTTGATCTCCTTCTCCAGGCGCGCCCTGGCTTCGGCCACGTCGATGAGATCGGCGATCTTCAGGGCAACCGTGCTCTCGCCGAAGACGGTGGAGATCGCCCCGGCCGGGGTTTCGGCCTCCGCGCGCGCGGTCTCCAGGCGGGCAAGCCGGGCGATCACCTCGCCATGGCGCTCCAGACGCACGCGGTAGAGCTTTTCAGCATCCACCAGCGCCATGGGCACCTTTGCGCCGGCGGGCACGCCGAGGTCGGACCGGGTGGAGCGGATCTCGGTGATGAGGCCGATCGCCCAGTTCATCTCCTCGGTCGCCTCGGGCGCGGCATAGCTCGCATCGAATGTGGGCCAGTCTTCCATCATCACGAAACCCGCGCGCTTGGGTCCGTGTTCCGACAGCGCCTCCCAGAGCTCCTCGGTGATGAAGGGCATGAAGGGGTGCAGCAGCTTCAGGATCTGGTCGAGCACCCAGCCGCATGTGGCGCGCGTCTCGGCCTTGGCCTCATCGTCCTGGCTGTTGAGCAGCGGCTTGATCAGTTCCAGATACCAGTCGCAGAAGGTGTTCCAGACGAATTTGTAGGCCGCACCGGCGGCATCGTCGAAGCGGTAGGCTTCAAGGGCGGCGGTGGTCTCGGCGAAGGCGGCGGCCACTTCGCTGGTGATCCACTGATTGACTGGGTGTTTGAGGGCGGCGGGCTCGACCTCGCCCTCCCAGTTGGCGCATTCATTCATCTGGCAGAAGCGCGCGGCGTTCCAGAGCTTGGTGCCGAAATTCCGGTTGCCTTCAACGGCCTGTTCCGACAGGCGGATATTGCGGCCCATGCCGGCCATGCGCGCCATGGTGAAGCGCAAGGCGTCGGCGCCGTATTTGTCGATCAGGTCCAGGGGGTCCATGGCATTGCCCTTGGACTTGGACATTTTCTGGCCCTTGGCGTCGAGCACGAGCGCATGGATATAGACATGTTTGAAGGGGATCTGCCCGGTGAAATGCAGGCCCATCATCATCATCCGCGCGACCCAGAAGAAGATGATGTCGAAGGCGGTGACGAGCACGGCGCCGGGATAGAAGGTTTCAAGCTCTTCGGTCTTGTCCGGCCAGCCAAGTGTGGAGAACGGCCACAGCGCGGAGGAGAACCAGGTGTCTAGGACGTCTGGGTCTTGAGTGAGTGCAACGTAAGGCTTTTGATCCCAAGATTTTCGCCCGTATTCCATGGAGGGAATGTCGTCACGATCATCAAATTTGATGCTCACTTCCTCGCCATAATAATCTATCGCTTGCTTCTCGACTTCCTCCTTCGACAGTCCACAGAATATCTTGGGATTTCGAGTATTACTCATCAGCCTAGAGACACCCGCCGACATAGCATCGGTATGTTCCGGTGTGCTCAATAGCTCTTCTTTTGTCGGCCCATACCAGGCTGGTATCCGGTGCCCCCACCAGAGTTGCCGCGAGATGCACCAGGGCTCGATATTGTCGAGCCAGTTGAAATAGGTCTTGGCCCAGTTGGCGGGGATGAAATCGGTGCGCCCATCGGCCACCGCCGCGCGCGCGGGCTTGGCCAGCTCCTCGGCATTCACGAACCACTGGTCGGTCAGCATCGGCTCGATCACGACATTCGAGCGATCCCCGAAGGGCTGCATGATCTTCTTGTCTTCGATGCGCGGGGTTTCCTCGCCCGTCTCATCGTCAGTGTCCATCACCATCAGGCCGAGCGCGATGATGTCCTCCACCACCGCCTTGCGCGCGTCAAACCGGTCCATGCCGACATATTTTTCCGGCACGGCGCCGTCTATGTCGGTCATGCGCGCCTGCTCATCCATGAGGCGCAGCATGGGCAGCCCATGGCGCTTGGCGACCTGATTGTCGTTGAAATCATGCGCGCCGGTGATCTTTACCGCGCCGGAGCCGAAGTCCGGGTCGGGATACTCATCGGCAATGATCGGGATCAGGCGTTCGGCCAGCGGCAGGCGCACCAGTTTGCCGACAATCGGTTTGTAACGCGCATCATCCGGGTGCACCGCCACCGCGCCGTCGCCGAGCATGGTTTCCGGGCGCGTCGTGGCAATCGAGATCCAGTCGCGCTCCTCTTCGAAGACAATATTCCCGTCCTCATCCTTCTCGACATAGGTGTAGGTCTCCCCGCCTTCGAGCGGGTATTTGAAGTGCCACATAGCCCCATCGACTTCGCGGTTCTCGACTTCGAGATCGGAAATCGCGGTCTGGAAATGCGGGTCCCAGTTGACCAGCCTCTTGTCGCGATAGATGAGGCCCTCATTATAGAGCGACACGAAGACCTTCTTCACGGCCTCGCTCAGTCCCTCATCCATGGTGAAGCGCTCGCGCGACCAGTCGGCGGAGATGCCGAGCCGCTTGTCCTGACCGACAATCGCGCCGCCGGATTCTTCCTTCCAGGCCCAGACACGTTTGGTGAATTCTTCCCGTGTGAAATCGGTACGCTTCTTCTGCTCCAGCGCGAGATCGCGCTCGACCACCATCTGCGTCGCGATGCCGGCATGGTCGGTGCCCGGCTGCCAGAGCACATTCTTGCCGCGCATCCGCTCGAACCGGATCAGCACATCCTGGAGGGTATGGTTCAGCGCATGGCCCATATGCAGGACGCCGGTGACATTCGGCGGCGGGATCACGATGCAATAGGGCTCGGCAGCCGTGTCCATGCTCGGCTTGAAACAGCCGGCATCCTCCCACGCCTTGTAGAGGCGCGGTTCGGCGTCAGTCGGGTCGAAACGAGAGTTCAGCATGGCGCGGGAGATAGCCAGAAATCACGCGGGAGGCCACCTTCAATATCTGCGCGATAATGTCTGTCTGTCAGAACCTGGTCATAGGTGGCATGATCCACCCCAAGCCTCATGGTGAGCGGAGACGAACCATGAAGGCGTGCGCCCGGCAGCCTTGAGCGCGTCTCATGTGAGCGAAGCGATACGGAGACAGACAGGGACTCAGCCCTGAGCGTGCTCTATCGCGAAACGAAGTGGAGCGGAGAGCCAACAAGAAAGAGCCCGCCCTCGTCCTTCGTCTCCGCTCAGGATGAGGGCTGTGAAATCGCGCGGCCCGGCCTACCGCGCCAGACGGGCGATGCGCTGGACTTCGGCTTCCACCTTGTCTTCCACGATGGCGGGAAGATTGGCGTCGAGCCATTCCTTGATCATCGGCTTGAGCATCTCGCGCACAAGGCCTTCCAGCGTGTGCTCGGAGCCCATGTCCATTTTCGACACCAGACGGGCGAGCGCGCCGGCGGCGGCCGCTTCGGTGCTAGCTTCGGTCAGACCCTGCATTTTCACCTCCGCACGAGAGACAGGTTCGGGTTCCGGGGCGGGGGCAGGTGCCGCGGCGACCTCTTCGGTTTCCATTTCAAACTCGACTTCAGGTTCGGAGCCAAAGTCCGCTTCAGGCTCGAAGGCCATCTCGGGCTCCTCGTCCAATTCCGGTTCGGGCTCGAGCGTGGTCTCAACCTCGATTTCGGGCAGGTCGAACCCCTCATCCTCGTCGGCGGCTTCTTCGATCTCGTCGGGCAGTTCAAGCTCTTCGAACGCTTCCTCTTCGGCAGCGACCGGCTCATCCATATCCAGCTCGGCAAAGGCCTCCACGGCCTCCTGCACCGGTTCCTCGACCGCCTCTTCGGCGAGGTCGGACAGGTCGAATTCCTCGAACATGTTGTCTTCGTCGCCGATGGTTAGATCTGCCGGTTCGCCTTCGGGGCCGGACATTTCCGTCTCCGGTTCGACCGTGCGGAACTGAGCCTGGGCCGGCGCCGGGCGGGAATCGTCGTCTTCGGAAATAATTTTCCGGATGGAGGCCAGAATCTCCTCCATTGTCGGTTCTTTGTGTGCCTCTTCGGCCATAAATCGCCCCCGTTGAGCGGACTTAAATCGTTAACATGAGCCATGGGCTAAGCCGCTTGGGTTAACAAGCTCTTGCCATAGATTCACATTTTGTAATCCACAAGGTTTCTCACCTGCCGCGATTCGCCCGGTCAGGGCATAACGGCTCCGGGCAGGATTCGATCCCGCGTGAGCTGCCCGGTGAGGGTCAGGATCTGATAGGCGGCGAGATTGGCATCGCGTTCGGCATTGACCAGCGAGAGCCGCGCATTCAGCAGGTCCTGCTCGCTGTCGAGCACGTCCAGTGTGGTGCGTGTGCCGACGCCGAGTTCCTGCTGGGCGCCATTGAAGGCGATCTCTGCGGCCTCGATCTGACGCTCGGAGGCCTCGATGGCACGCTTGGCCGCCTCGAAGCCGTACCAGGCCGCGGCCAGGTTGGCACGCAGATCGCGTTCGGCGGCCTGGACCTGCAGGCGGGCCTGTTCCCGGCGCAGCTTGGCCGAGCGGACCTGGCTGGACACCAGCCCGCCCTGGAACAGCGGCACCGATCCGCGCGCCATGGCCGTGACCGAGGTATCGTAGAAATTGTCGTTGAACTCCTGCTGGCCCTCGGCGCGGCCGACAATCTCGACCGAGGGGCGCCCGCCCGCCTTGGCGACATCGACCGCCTCGGTGGCCGCGCGCTCATCCTCGCGCGCCGCGATCAGTTGGGGATTGAGTTCCAGGAGGTCATCCAGCGCCGTCTCGAAACTTTCCGGCAGCATGGGCAGCGGCGGGACCGGGCCAAGCTCGCCGGGCCGCACGCCGGTCAGCGATTCAAAGCTCGCCGCGACACGCTCCAGTTCGGCCTCGGCCGAAGCCAGGCCGGCATGGGCGCCCGCAAGGCGCGCCTGGGAGAGCGCCACATCGGTGCGCGTGATGAAGCCGACATCGAAGCGGGCATTGGCGGCGCGCACCTGTTCGTCCAGCACGCGGACATTGTTCTCGCGGATATCCACCGTGGCGCGTGCCGCGGTGACATTCAGAAAGGCGGTGATGGTGTCATAGTAGAGGCTCTGGCGCAGCGCTTCGAGCCGGGCATCGGCCGCATCGATCCCGGCCTCGGCGGCACGGACGCCGGCAGAGATCCGCCCGCCTGTATAAACCGGCCGGGCTGCCTCGATCTGCGCCGTGGCCAGCGGGCGATCGCCGGTCTGGATTGTGAAGAGCCGGTTGCTGTCGGAGGATTCATAGCCTGCCGAAGCGCCGAGCGTAACCGTGGTGCGGCCCTGGGCACGCGCTTCTTCCAGCGCTTCGCGGGCGATTTCAGCCTGGGTGCGCCCGACATCCATGTTCGGGTTGGACAATTCCGCAAGCGCCAGGGCTTCGTCGAAAGTCTGGGCCTCGGCGCCCATTGCGGCCATCAGGCCAATGCTGGCCATTGCGAGCAATCTGGATCGGTACATCACGCTATCCCGCCTGTCTTTCCGCCATTGTCGTAAGGGACTCTTCCCAAAAAGTGAACAGTGTTCACCTCAATGTCGAAAATCAATTTGTCAGCGCTGCAAGCGCCGGGCCGGTCTTTAGAAGACGAAGGCAGCCGGTTTGCGGAAGCAGGTAAACTCCGGCGGCGTGCATTCGAAACTGTCGCGGTGGCCGACCGTATCGCCGGCGCGGGAATAGATCCGGGCGCGGCCAAGGGCGTCGTCCATCTTCACCACGGCGCCGAGACGTCCGCCATCGGCGAGCTGGGCCGTCAGCGCGGCGGGCACCTGTTCCACCATGCCGCAGATCAGGATGACATCGAAAGGCGCCTGGTCCGGCAGGCCCTCGGTCAGCGGCGCCTCGACGGCGGCGACCTGGTCATAGCCGAGGGCGGACATGCGCTCGGTCAGCCGGTCGACGGCCTCCTCGCTGTCTTCCACGGCGATCACGGTCTCGGTCAGCTCGGCCAGCAGCGCGGCGGAATAGCCCGAGCCCGCGCCGATCACAAGCGCCACATCGCTCGGCCTGGGCGCCAGCGCCTTCAGCATCTTGGCGATGTCGCGGGGGATCCACATGGCCCGGTCCTCGCCGGTCGGGATCTCGAACTCGGAATAGGCGATGGACTTCTTGCCGCTCGGCACGAAGGCCTCGCGCGGCACGGCCATGAAGGCGTGGACATATTCCGGATCGGAGACATTGTTCGGGCGGATCTGGCTATCGACCATGATCCGGCGCGCGGCTTGGAAATCCATCTGTGCGATCCTCAAGACTGAGACCGGGGCTGGTTCCCGGCATATTTAGGCAAACCGCTTAGCGCCAGCCTGCTGCGCATTCAAGCAAACCGATTGACGCGCCTGATATCAATGCCCGCTTTCGTTCCAGCGGCGCTGCATTTCCCCGGGCGAAATCTCCTCGACCTGCATGGCCAGCGTCCAGGTGTGGCCGAACGGATCCACGACGGAGCCCAGCCGGTCGCCGAAGAACTCGTCGGCAACCGGCCGCGATTCCACCGCACCTGCCGCGAGGGCTCTGGCGAAGGCGGCGTCGACATCTTCGACATAGACCTGGAACTTCACCGGCGATCCGCCCAGCCGCGGCGGACTGACCGCCCCGAAATCGGGATACTCGTCCGACAGCATGATGACCGCCTCGCCGATCTGGATCTCGGCATGTCCGATCCGCCCGTCACTGGGGTCGACGAGGCGGAACAGTTCCCGCGCACCAAAGGCAGCAACATAGAAATCGATCGCTTCGCTGGCATCCTGAACACAGATATAGGGCAGGACTGACCCCGGTTTCACCGTCATGGCTCGCTCCTGTTTGCAGGGACCGATAATTACGTTACGTTGCGTTTCATAATGAGTAAAGAAGATTCTCCGGAGCCGCCGCGCAAGGCCGGCCGGCCGCGCAGCGAGAAGGCCCGCGCCGCCGCGCTGGCTGCGGCTTACGCCATCCTCAAGGAGAAGGGCTTTGCCCGCGTGACGGTGGAAGCGGTGGCCAGCCGGGCCGGGATCGGCAAGCCGACCATCTATCGCCACTGGGCCAATGCCCGCGAGCTGGCCATGGCGGCCCTCATGGCCCATGGCGCCATCCAGCCCGGCAAGGCGGCGCAGGATACCGCCGATGATGATCCCATCATCGCGCTGGAAGACCAGCTTGTCGCGATGACGGCGCGCTTTGCCACACCGGCGGGCCGCCAGGTGGCGCTCATGGTGGCCGCCGCCGATTCGAGCAGTGAACTGACCAAATCCTTCCGCAACCAGGTGATCGGGCAGAGCCGGGAGACCGCCCGCGCCCTGCTCACCCGTGCCGTGGAAACAGGCCGCCTGCGTGCGGATTTCGACATGGAGATCGCCCTCGACCTTTTGCACGGGCCGATTTTCTACCGCCTGCTCGTCGGCCATCTGCCGCTGGACGAAGGGTTCTGCCGAAAGCTGATCTCTGCCTGCCTGCGCGGACTGGAATTCGGGTAGTTCTGTCACTCCCCCGCTTGACTTGGCCCGATGGCTTCCCCAATTTCCGGCGCCTTGGGGCCGGGCAAAAGGTGGACCATCATGAAAATTGTTGTCGTCGAATCTCCCGCCAAGGCAAAGACGATCAACAAGTATCTCGGCAAGGACTATAAGGTGCTGGCCTCCTATGGCCATATCCGCGACCTGCCGAGCAAGGACGGATCGGTCGATCCGGACAATGATTTCGACATGGTCTGGCAGGCCGATTCAAAGTCCAATGCCCGCATCCGCGAGATCGCCGATGCTGTGAAGGGCTCGGAAAAGCTCATCCTCGCAACCGACCCCGACCGCGAGGGCGAGGCGATTTCCTGGCACCTGCTCGAAGTGCTGAAAAAGCGCCGTGTGCTCAAGGATGTCGATGTCGAGCGGGTGGTGTTCAACGCCATTACAAAGAACGCCGTCACCACTGCAATGGAGCATCCGCGCCAGGTCGATGGCGAGCTGGTGGACGCCTATCTCGCCCGCCGGGCGCTCGATTATCTGGTCGGCTTCAACCTCTCCCCGGTGCTGTGGCGCAAGCTGCCCGGCGCGCGTTCGGCCGGCCGGGTGCAGTCTGTAGCGCTGCGCCTGATCTGCGACCGCGAGCTGGAAATCGAGACCTTCAAGCCGGAGGAATACTGGCAGATCAAGGCGCAGCTGCGCGCCCCGGACGGCACCGATTTCGAGGCCCGCCTGCATAGCCTCGACGGCAAGACCCTCAAGAAATTCGACCTGCCCAATGGCGAGGCTGCCGCCGCCGCGCTCGAAGCAGTGAGAATCGGCGGCTACACGGTGGCCGATGTCGAGGCCAAGCCTGTCAAGCGCAACCCGCCGCCGCCCTTCATCACCTCCACCCTGCAGCAGGATGCCTCGCGCCGCCTCGGCTTCGGCGCCAAGCGCACCATGCAGGCCGCGCAGAAACTCTACGAGGCCGGCCGCATCACCTATATGCGGACCGATGGCGTGAACATGGCCGAGGAAGCCTATGGCGCCGCCCGCGACCAGATCGCCAGCGCCTATGGCGCGCAGTACCTGCCGGAAAAACCGCGGCGCTATTCGTCCAAGGCCAAGAACGCCCAGGAAGCTCACGAGGCCATCCGCCCGACCGATTTCTCGCTCACCCCGGAGGACTTCAAGTCCACCGATGCCGACCAGTGGAAGCTCTATGCCCTGATCTGGCGCCGCGCCACGGCGAGCCAGATGCAACCAGCCGAGTTCGAGCGCACCACGATCGACCTTGTCTCCAAGGATGGCCGCGCCGGCCTGCGCGCCTCCGGCCAGGTGCTGGTCTTCGATGGCTTTATCCGCCTCTACACCGAGGGCCGCGACGAGCCGTCCGATGAGGATGATGAAAAGCGCCTGCCGAAACTGGCCAGGGGCGAGCATGCCGACCTGCTGGATGCTACTTCCAGCCAGCATTTCACCGAGCCGCCGCCGCGCTTTACCGAAGCAAGCCTGGTCAAGCGGCTGGAAGAGCTCGGCATTGGCCGACCCTCGACCTATGCCTCGATCATCACCACGCTGCAGGACCGCGACTATGTCCGCATCGATCAGAAGCGCTTCTATCCAGAAGACAAGGGGCGCCTGGTCACGGCCTTCCTGGAGAATTTCTTCCGGCGCTATGTCGAATACGACTTCACCGCCGATCTGGAGGAAAAGCTCGACATCATTTCCGATGGCAAGCTGAACTGGAAGGTCTTCCTCGCCGAGTTCTGGAAGCAGTTCGAAGCCGCCATCGGCGAGACCAAGGACCTGCGCGTCACCCATGTGCTCGACGCCCTCAACGAGGCGCTCGGGCCTTATGTCTTCCCGGAGACGGATGCGGACGGAAACGTAAAGGCCAATCCGCGCGAATGCCCGCTCTGCCATGAGGGCGAGCTTTCCCTGAAGCTCGGCCGGCACGGCGCCTTTGTCGGCTGCTCGCGCTATCCCGAATGCAAGTTCACCCGCCAGTTCAGCCAGGATGGCAGCGAGGCCAGCGCGATCAATCCCGACGGCGAGGAAATCGGCATCGACCCCGAGAGCGGCCAACCGGTCACGCTGCGCTCTGGCCGGTTCGGCCCTTACGTCCAGCTCGGCGAGCCCGATGAGGGCGAAAAGCCCAAGCGCGCCAGCCTGCCCAAGGGCGAAACGCCGGAAACGGTGACGCTGGAAAAGGCCCTGCGCTGGCTCGCCCTGCCCCGCGAAGTGGGCAAGCACCCGGAAGACGGCGAGCCGATCCTCGCCAATATCGGGCGCTACGGGCCTTATGTGCAGCACGGCAAGACCTATGCGAACCTGCCCGATGTCAGCGAGGTGTTCGAGATCGGGCTCAACCGCGCCGTCACCCTGATCGCCGAGAAACGCGCCAATCCGGGCCGGGGGCGTGGGGCCGCCGTCAAGCCTCTGCGCGAGCTTGGCAAGCATCCCGCCGATGACGAGCCGGTCAATGTCTTCTCCGGCCGCTACGGGCCCTATGTGAAGCATGGCAAGACCAACGCCACGATCCCCAAGGAGATCGCGCCGGAGGCCATCACGCTGGAACAGGCCGTCGCCCTGGTCGACGAACGCGCGGCGAAAACTGGTAAAGGCGGAAAGAAGAAATCCGCGCCCAAGAAGAAACCGGCCAGTAAGACGGCCTCTGCCAAGAAGTCCTGATGCGGCGGGAGTGCCAGCCCGGCCTTGCGCATTTGTAAGGCTTGGGCGGGTTCGCGCCGCGCCCGTTTCTCCCTAGAGGAAACTCCAGGGCAGCGGCCGGGGGCGCGGGGGCGCGATCTTTCAAGGCAGGGACCCAATGTACCGCACCTATCTCGCCGCTGCCGCGGCCGTCTCGACCTGTGCGAGTTTCCCCGGCGGGGCCGCATCAGCCGACGAAGCCTCCATCATTACGACGTCCACCGTGATCGGCCAGAATTACGGCTATCCGACCGGTACACCGGTGCATGGCGAAACCGAGCCGGGCTCTCTTGAATTCGTGGTGGAGACCGCTGCCTTCCTGAAGACGATGGAACGCGGGGATCTGGACGGCTTCCAGCTCGGATCCACAGACAGCGAGAACTATTTCGGCTTTCTCGCTCCGATCCGGGGCCGCTTCCGGCTGCATGACCGGGTGACCTTCGAGCTTGGCGTCGTGCTGGCCGACGATCTCGGCGAAGCGGAGAATTTCTACGGCACGGACGAGGATATCGACCCGGTCGCCCCGCTGATCCGCCTGGCGGTGGAGCCCTGGGAGGACATGTATTTCATCGCCGGCACGCTGCTGCCGACCCATTGGAGCCACCAGGCCCTCTTCGACGACACCAACAAGTTTGACGAAACCACCGAACAGGGCTTCCAGTTCCGCGCCGACAAGCCCTTCCTGAAGAACGATACCTGGGTCAACTGGCGCCTGCGCGACGGCAATCTCAATTCCGATGAATACGAAATCGGCTCGACCACGCAGCTGCGCCTGTTCAATGATGTCCTGCGCCTGGACGGCCAGGTGCACTGGATGAATGTCGCCGGGCCGAACAGCGAATACACGCTGGTGGAAAGCAACCTCGCCGGCCTGCTCGGCGCCTCGGTCGGGACCCATGCGCCCTTCGGGATCGAGCTTGTCGAGGATGCCCGCATCGGGGTGGCCGCAATGGAAAGCTCCGATGATACCTACATCATCAATTCCGAGGATGGCTCGGGCTGGGAAGCGGCCGCCACGATCGACCTGCGCACCTCCGACGACACGTTCGTGCGCCTGAAAGCCAGCCAGTTCGAGGGCGATGGCCTCGTCGCCCGGCGCGGGGACGTGCTCTACACCCAGGACAGCTATTCCCAGATCGCCGCGACCGGTATCTGGGATCTCGGCGCGGGCTTCCGCCTGGAGGCCGGGGCCGACCTGCAGGACGCCAATGAGGACACCAACTGGACGGCCAAGGTGAACCTCAGCTGGGGCGGGGCCTATTTCGGCGATCTCCTGACCTTCTGGTAGCGCCCGCGTGAAGCGCGTTGACGCCTGTCCAAACCGGGCTAGCGTGGCGAGCCCGCGACCAGAATGGATGGCCCCCATGAGTGAAACCGTGTCCGCGCCGCTTTTGCCGAGCCGGATCACCCAGGTTCTTGTGACGGTGGTGTTCGCCCTGCTCTATCTCGCCTTCCTGGCTGAAACCGGCCTCCTGGCGCGCGAATACTCCGGCACAGGCCTCGCCCTGCGGCTCGCCACGCTGGATGCGCAGAATTTCATCTTCTTCCCGATTGCCGGCCTGCTTGCCCTGATCGGCTTCTGGCGCCCGACCGTGCTGGTCACAGATGCGCTGGCGCGCGGGCGCATTCGCGGCGGCCAAGTCGTGCTGGTCTTCATCGCGGCGGTCATGGGCGCTGCGACCTGGCTGCTCTCGGATGCCTTTTCCGGCGGCTCGACCCGCTCGGTCTACGAGATCGCCCCGCGTGCGCTGGTCGATGACACTGCCGGCGATCCGCTGGAGTCCGGCGCGGCGCGCCAGTCCATTCCCGACACGCTGACCTCTCTGAAAATCCTCGCCATCGGGCCGGAGGGCCTTTCACCCTACCAGTCGCGCTGTGACCGGGAATGGCTGCGCTATTCGCCCGCCGCGCAGGAGGAAAAATACTGCATCCCGGCCGGCGAGAGCCTGTCGGTCGCCGACTGCTGCACCATGAAGACCGCCTTCCGCGAGCATGTGAACGAGCTCGCCTATCAGAGCCCGTCAGAGCTCTCGCAGCTGCACCGCTATGTCCTGCCGGTGAAGATCTTCTTCCTGGTCGTCCTGTTCGCCGTGGGTGGCTTGCTGGTACATTACCGCACCCGGCTGCGCGCGCTTTATGGCGACAAGCTGGAAGATATCTCCTTCGGCATGGCGGTGGCCGGGGTTGTGATGATCGTCTGGCCGCTGCTCAACGCGGCCTATCTGGAAACCATGGCCCTGCTCACCGGCGACGGCACATCGGGCGCCTATGCCATCATGGCGCCGCTGATCGCGCTGGGTTTCGGCATCTGGGCCATGTTCCTCATCTTCTTCCACCTGCGCACCTATCCCAGCCAGATCGCCATCGCCGCGCGCTTTGGCGGCGTGATCGGGGCGGCCATCGGCGTGCTGCGCTATGAAGAGATCACCGGCTTCCTGATTTCCAATCTCGGCATTGGCGGCGGGGTTGTGGCGATTGTCGTCTTCGCCGTGGCGGTGCTCGCCCTGCTCATCGCGCTCTTCACCGGCGTTTCGCCGAAGGATCTCGATTTCGACAAGATGACCTAGTCGCCATTGTCTTAGGCCCTGGCCGCCCACTCCCCCTCCCAACCGCCCCACAGTGTCGTACCATTGGGGTGGTTGGGAGGGGGAGTGGGCGGCCCCGGACACAAGGATCAGTCCCGTTTCACCCGCGCCTTGCCACGCCCCTCGGCCAGCGCCTTGATGGCGCCGCGGAAGGTGCGCACTTCCTGTGTCGTCCAGTTCGCGCGGATGAGGGCCGAGCGCAGATTGTCCTTCATCAGCGGGGTCTTTTCCGGCGGGAAGAAATAGCCTGCCCGCTCCAGCTCCACCTCGAAATGCTCCAGCATGCGCATGAGATCAGCCCGGTCTGCCGACGCGCCCACCCCGCCCTGCACGCCGGCCCGGCCCTCAAGCTCTGCCGCCGCACCCCAGGCTTGCGCAAAGACCAGCACGGCCTGGGCAAGGTTCAGCGAGGCGAAAGCCGGATTGACCGGATAGGTGATGATCACATCGGCCACCGCAACCGCCTCGTTCGGCAAGCCGGAATGCTCCCCGCCGAACAGGATGCCGGCTCGCCCGGGCAGGTCGCGCGCCTCGCCGGCAGCCGCCTGCGGGCCCATGACCGGCTTTTCCATGCCGCGCGGGCGGGCCGTGGTGGCATAAAGCCGGGTGAGCCCTGCGCTGGCCGCTTCCAGACTGTCGAAAACCTGAACCTGCACGCCCGCCTCGAAGGCGCCCGCGCTCATCGGCTCTGCCGCCGGATTGGGCCAGCCATCGCGCGGCGTGATGAGGCGCAGATCGGTGAGACCGAAATTCAGCATGGCCCGCGCCGCCGCGCCGATATTCTCGCCCAGCTGGGGCGTGTGCAGCAGGATGGCCGGCGCGCTCATACCTGCTTTTCCGATGCAAAACCGGTGCGCGAGCTTCTCATCGATTTGCCTGCGATCATTTAGACCTTTTCCTCGCTTTTGACGCTACGCCCGCCTCTGCTATAGCCCATCTCAGATTCAGAAGAAGGACTTCCTCACATGGCGAAGATCAAGGTCGAAAACCCCATCGTCGAAATGGATGGCGATGAGATGACCCGGATCATCTGGCAGATGATCAAGGACAAGCTTATCCATCCCTATCTCGACATTGACCTGAAATATTACGACCTCTCGATCCAGAAGCGCGACGAGACCGACGACCAGATCACGGTGGATGCGGCCAACGCGACCAAGGAATACGGCGTCGCGGTCAAGTGCGCCACCATCACCCCGGACGAAGCCCGTGTGGAAGAGTTCGGCCTGAAGAAGATGTGGCGCTCGCCCAATGGCACGATCCGCAACATTCTCGGCGGTGTTGTGTTCCGCGAGCCGATCGTGATCTCCAATGTGCCGCGCCTGGTGCCGGGCTGGACCCGGCCTGTCGTGGTCGGCCGTCACGCTTTTGGCGACCAGTACAAGGCCACCGACTTCCTGGTGCCCGGCGCCGGGAAACTGACCATGAAATGGGAAGCCGCCGATGGCTCCGATTCCAAGGAATTCGAGGTTTTCGACTTCCCCGACGCCGGCATCGCCATGGGCATGTACAACCTGGACCAGTCAATCCGCGACTTCGCCCGCGCCAGCATGAACTACGGCCTGCAGCGCCAGTGGCCGGTTTATCTGTCGACAAAGAACACCATCCTGAAAGCCTATGATGGCCGCTTCAAGGATATCTTCCAGGAAGTGTTCGACACCGAATTCGCCGACAAGTTCGCCGAGTTTGGCGGCACCTATGAGCACCGCCTGATCGACGACATGGTGGCCGCGGCGATGAAATGGTCGGGCGGCTATGTCTGGGCCTGCAAGAACTATGACGGCGATGTGCAGTCCGACACGGTCGCGCAAGGTTATGGCTCGCTCGGCCTGATGACGTCGGTGCTGATGAGCCCGGATGGCAAGACGGTGGAAGCCGAAGCCGCCCACGGCACGGTGACGCGCCACTATCGCAACCACCAGAAAGGCGAAGCGACCTCGACCAATTCGATCGCCTCGATCTATGCCTGGACGCAGGGCCTGGACCATCGCGGCCGGATGGACAATACGCCGGAAGTCCGCAAATTCGCCCAGACGCTGGAAAAAACCATCGTGGAAACGGTTGAAGCCGGCTTCATGACGAAAGACCTCGCCCTGCTGGTCGGCCCCGACCAGGAATGGCTGACCACGGAAGGCTTCATCGAAAAGGTCGCCGACAATTTCGAAAACGCCATGGCGGCGGGCTAAACGGCCCTGACTACCACGACCCTACGCCGTGCGACCGCGAGCGATGCAGATGCGCTCGCGGTCGTCGGTTCGGCCAGTTTTCTGGACGCCTTTATCGAGACCCTGCCCGGGCCGCACCTGGTCGCCCATTGCCTGCGCCAGCACAGCCCTGAGGCCTATGCCGGGTATCTCGCAAATGATGATCCGCGCACGGCGGCCTGGCTTGCCGAGCATGGCGAGACCGGCGCTCCGGTCGGATATGCCCTTACCTGCCCGCCGGACCTGCCCGTGCCGACCGCGCCGGGCGACATTGAACTCAAACGCATTTACCTGCTCTCGCGCTGGCAGGGCACTGGCGCCGGCCGCGCGCTGATGCAGGCCGCCATCGCCCATGCCCGCGCCTGCGGCGCCCCGAACCTGCTGCTCGGCGTCTATCAGGGCAATGACCGCGCCGTTGCCTTCTATCATCGCGCCGGGTTCGAAACCGTCGGCACGCGCCGGTTCCAGGTCGGCGAGGGGGTCTATGGCGACCTCGTCATGGCCCTCGCCCTTTGATCGCCAGTGCCGACGGGTTAAAAGCCGCCCATGACCGAGACCTACAGCGTTGCCGCGTTCTACAAGTTTACCCCGTTTGCAGATCCCGCCGCCCTGCAGGCGCCTCTGCGTGACGCGCTGGCGGCCTGCGGCGTGAAAGGCAGTGTCCTGCTGGCAACCGAAGGCGTGAACGGCACGATCTGCGCAGCGCCGCCGGATATGCCTGCTGCGCTGGAGGCTTTGCGCGCCATGCCCGGCTGCAACGATCTGGAGGTCAAGCTCTCGCACGCTTCGGAAATGGCCTTTCGCCGGCTGAAAGTGCGGCTGAAGCGCGAGATCGTCACCCTGGGTGTCGGGGAACTGGATGTCTGCGCCACGGTGGGCACCTATGTCGCCCCGGAAGACTGGAACGCCCTGATCGCCGATCCCGATACGCTGGTTGTCGATACGCGCAACGACTATGAAGTGGCGATCGGCACGTTTCAGGGAGCGGAAAATCCGCACACTGACAGCTTCAGGGATTTTCCGGCCTGGCTCGATGCAAAGATCACCGAGGAACAGCCGAAACAGATCGCGATGTTCTGCACCGGCGGCATTCGCTGCGAAAAGGCCACCAGCTATGCCCGTATGAAGGGGTTTGATGCGGTCTATCATCTCAAGGGCGGTATCCTGAAATATCTTGAAACCGTGCCCGAGGAAGACAGCCTGTGGCGCGGGGAATGCTTCGTTTTCGACGAACGAGTCTCAGTTGCCCACGCTCTGGAACTGGGCAGCGCCGTTCTCTGCCGCGCCTGCAAACACCCCGTCGATGCGGGCGGCCAGACCCATCCGCACTACCAGCCGGGCATCTCATGCCCGGTGTGTTTCGAGAGCACCACGCCGGAGCAGAAAGCCCGTTTCGCCGAACGCCAGCTTCAGGTGGAACTGGCCGAGGCGCGCGGTGAGACCCATATCGGCAGACAGCCATGAGCGATCCGGCCAAGCCCCTGCCCGTGCTCTGGTCGTTTCGCCGGTGCCCCTATGCGATGCGCGCGCGGCTGGCGATTGCCGCCTCCGGCATTGCCTGCGAACTGCGCGAGATCGCTTTGCGCGACAAGCCACCTGCCTTTCTGGCCGCTTCGCCGAAAGGCACTGTGCCGGTGGTTCAGCTTCCCGATGGCCGTGTGATCGACGAGAGTCTGGACATCATGGTCTGGGCGCTGTCGCACAAGGATCCGCACGGCTGGCTGGAAGGTGATGTGCAGGCCGGCAATGCGCTGATCGCGCGGAACGACGGCGCGTTCAAACATCATCTCGACCGCTATAAATACGCCACCCGATATGAGGGCGCCGACGCCGAAGACCACCGCGCCGCCGGGCTGGACATCCTGATGGATCTGGACACACGCTTGGCGCACCATCCCCACCTGCTGGGCGAGTCCGAGCGCCTGGCCGATATCGCGATCTTTCCGTTTGTACGCCAGTTCGCCCATACAGATCGCGACTGGTTCCAGGCCCGGAATATTCCGCATCTGAAAGCCTGGCTGGAGCACCATCTGACCCATCCCGGATTTGCGCAGGTCATGGAAAAATTCGCCCCCTGGGCCAGCGGCAATACCCCTCTTGTGTTTTGCGCGCAGACATACAATAAGGCGTGTCTCGCTACGCAAAGCGGCAGCGTCGGAGTGTAGCTCAGCCTGGTAGAGCACTGTCTTCGGGAGGCAGGGGCCGGAGGTTCGAATCCTCTCACTCCGACCATTTCATGTTTGGTTTCAAGCCGGCGGCAGCACGCGGACCAGCGTACACACCGCGTCCCGATTCACCGCGGCTTGACCGCGATGCCCATCTCCCGGCGGGTGTCACCAGCCGCATCTTTCAGTGATGGCCCCCGTGATCGACCGCAGGGAACGGCAATTACAACAGCAACTGGAGCGCTTTAAGTTTCAGAGGAACCTTAGAGATCCGCGAATGCCTGCGTAGGCAGGCATCCATGGATGAAAAGCGCAACCAGATGCTCTTGGATGAAAGACTGGTCCATGGACACCTGCTTTCGCAGGTGTCTGCGGAGGAATTGTGATGCCGACAAAAAAACGTGTTTAGCCCGCCAGCGCCGCGCGCACCGCCGCGATGGCGGCATCGGCCTTGTCGCCGTCCGGACCGCCGGCCTGGGCCATGTCGGGCCGGCCGCCGCCGCCCTTGCCGCCCACTTCCGCGCTCGCGATGCGCACCAGCTCGACCGCGGAAAACCGCTCGGTCATGTCCGCCGTCACGCCGACCGACACCGCCGCCTTGCCGTCATTCACGCCGACAAAGGCGACCACGCCCGAGCCGATCTGGCTCTTGGCCTCGTCGACCAGCGCGCGCAGATCCTTGCCTGAAACGCCCTCGGCCACGCGGCCGATGAATTTCACCCCGGCAATCTCTTCCGGCCCGGCTGGTGCAGCGCCGCCGCCCCCGCCAAGGGCGAGCTTGCGCTTGGCCTCGCTCAGTTCGCGCTCAAGCGCGCGGCGTTCATCCAGCAGCGCGCCAAGGCGGCCGCTGACATCCTTGAGCGGTACTTTCAGCTGCGCGCTGACATCCTGGGCGACCTGGACCTGGCCGCGCAGATAATCGAGCGCCTCGGCGCCCGTGGCCGCCTCGATCCGGCGCACGCCGGCCGCCACGCCCTGCTCGGCGGTAATCACAAAGAGCGCGATATCGCCGGTGCGCGAGACATGGGTGCCCCCGCACAGCTCCACCGAATAAGCCTTGCCGGGCCCGTCCAGCGCCTCGCCCATGGTGAGCACGCGGACCTCGTCGCCATATTTTTCGCCGAACAGGGCGAGCGCGCCTGCCGCAATCGCCTCGTCGGGCGTCGACAGCGCCACGCCGACCGGATTGTTCTGGCGGATCACCTTGTTGACCTGGTCCTCGACCGCTTCCAGCTCGGCCTCGGTGAGCGGCGCGCCATGGGAGAAGTCAAAGCGCAGCTTGTCTTCCTCCACCAGCGAGCCCTTCTGGGTGACATGCTCGCCCAGCACGCTGCGCAGGGCGGCATGCAGGAGGTGAGTGGCCGAGTGATTGGCCATGATGCGCGCGCGCCTGTCGGCCTTGACCTCAAGCTCCGCACTGTCGCCGGTCCTGATCTTGCCCGAGACCAGCTCGCCAATATGCACATGCAGGCCGCCGGCCTGTTTCATCACATCCTTGACGATGAAGCGCGCACCGGATTCGAAATGGATCTCGCCATGATCGCCCGCCTGACCGCCGCTTTCGGCATAAAACGGAGTGCGGTCGAACAGGAGCGCGGCCTCGCCGCCTTCCAGCGTATCGGCCAGCACGCCGCCGGTCTCGATGGCGATCAGCCTGCCCTTTGCCGCCAGTTCGGAATAGCCGAGGAATTCGGTGAGGCCATGGGTGTCGCGCGCGGTGAGCCAGATGCCTTCGGCGCTGGCATCGCCAGAGCCCGCCCAGGCACTGCGCGAGCCCTCGCGTTGGCGTTCCATCGCCGCCTCGAAGCCGGCATGGTCGACCTCCATGCCCCGCCCGCGCAGAATGTCTTCGGTCAGATCGAGCGGAAAGCCATAGGTGTCATAGAGCCGGAAGGCGGTCTCGCCCGGCAGGCGGTCGCCCGCGCCGAGGCCCTCGGCGGCATCTTCCAGCAGGACGAGCCCGCGGCCGAGCGTCTTCTGGAAGCGAGCCTCTTCCTGTTCCAGCTCGGCCTCTATGGCCTTCTGCGCGCGGCCAAGCTCGGGATAGACGCCGCCCATTTCCGCAACCAGCGCGCTGACCAGGCGGTACATTTCCGGCTCGCGCGCGCCCAGCGCATGGCCATGGCGCATCGCGCGGCGCATGATCCGGCGCAGCACATAGCCGCGCCCTTCATTGGACGGCGAAACCCCGTCGGCGAGCAGGAAAGCCGAGGCGCGCAGATGGTCGGCGATCACGCGGAAGGAAGGCAGCTTCTCGCCTTTGGCCTTCTGGCCATAGACATCTTCGGCCGCCGCGATCAGGCCGGCGAAAAGGTCGATCTCGTAATTGTTGTGCACGCCCTGGAGGACCGCCGCGATGCGCTCAAGGCCCATGCCGGTGTCGATCGAGGGCTTGGGCAGATTGACACGCGTGCCATCGGCCTGCTGGTCGAACTGCATGAAAACCAGGTTCCAGATCTCGATGAACCGGTCGCCATCCTCGTCCGGTGATCCGGGCGGGCCGCCGGGGATGGATGGGCCATGGTCGTAGAAGATTTCCGAGCACGGCCCGCACGGGCCGGTATCGCCCATGGACCAGAAATTGTCCGAGGTCGCGATGCGGATGATCCGGTCGTCGGTGAGCCCTGCGACCTTCTTCCAGAGCGCGGCCGCCTCGTCATCTTCGGCATAGACCGTCACCAGCAGCTTGTCCGGATCGAGCCCCAGCTCCTTCGTGGTGAGCTGCCAGCCATGATGGATCGCCTCTTCCTTGAAATAGTCGCCGAAAGAGAAATTCCCCAGCATCTCGAAGAAGGTGTGATGGCGCGCGGTATAACCGACATTGTCGAGGTCATTGTGCTTACCGCCCGCGCGCAGGCATTTCTGAGAACTGGTCGCGCGCGGCGCAAAGGGCTGCTCGGCGCCGGTGAAGATGTTCTTGAACGGCACCATGCCGGCATTGACGAAGAGCAGGGTCGGGTCGTTCTCCGGAACGAGCGAAGCCGATGCCCGGCGCACATGTCCATGTCCCTCGAAATAGGAGAGAAACGCATTGCGCAGCTCGTTAACACCAGTCATGGACACCGTCTTTCGCTTGGCTGGCCGGCCGGGACTGCCCCGACCGGAGAGACCCGCCATATAAGCAGACAGCGCCCGGAGGCCAAGCCGCCCCTGCTGCGGCTTATCCAGCCTCACTGGCCGGATCATCCTCCTCCAGCGACATGCCCGCGGTGAGCATCTCGTCGGTCAGAAGGCCGGCATTGCGGCGGATCGCATCCTCGATCTGGTCGGCGATCTCCGGGTTCTCCTTCAGGAACTGGCGTGCCTTCTCCCGGCCCTGGCCGATGCGCTGGCCGTCATAGGAATACCAGGAGCCCGATTTCTCGACCACTTCGCCCTTCACACCGAGATCCAGGAGCTCGCCGGTCTTGGAGATACCCTCGCCATAGATGATATCGAACTCGACCTGGCGGAAAGGCGGGGCGACCTTGTTCTTGACCACTTTGACCCGGGTCTGGTTGCCGATCACCTCGTCGCGGTCCTTGATCGAACCGATGCGGCGGATGTCGAGGCGCACCGAGGAATAGAATTTCAGGGCATTGCCGCCGGTGGTGGTTTCCGGGCTGCCGAACATCACACCGATCTTCATGCGGATCTGGTTGATGAAGATGACCATGCAATTGGTCTTGGAGATCGAGCCGGTGAGCTTGCGCAGGGCCTGGCTCATCAGGCGGGCCTGAAGGCCGGGCAGGCTGTCGCCCATTTCGCCTTCCAGTTCCGCGCGCGGCGTGAGCGCGGCCACCGAGTCGATCACCACCACATCCACCGCGCCGGACCGCACCAGCGTGTCGGCGATCTCCAGCGCCTGCTCGCCGGTATCGGGCTGGGAGACCAGGAGGTCATCGAGATCCACGCCCAGCCGGCCGGCATAGACCGGATCGAGGGCATGCTCGGCATCCACAAAGGCACAGACCCCGCCATTGCGCTGGGCCTCGGCCACAGCATGCAGGGCGAGCGTCGTCTTGCCCGAGCTTTCCGGCCCGAAGATCTCGACCACCCGTCCCTTGGGCAACCCGCCAATGCCGAGCGCGATGTCCAGACCGAGCGAGCCGGTGGAAATCGCCTCGATATCCAGCGCCTTGTTGTCGCCAAGCCGCATGACCGAGCCCTTGCCGAAGGACCGCTCAATATTCCCAAGAGCCGTCTCGAGCGCTTTCTGCTTGTCCACGACAAATTCCCCGTTCACCAATTCCAAGGCAGGCTTGCCCATGAGTCGCCTCCATCTGTCACTGCCGGCACCGAAATATCAAGCGCCATTCACCATGTTCCGGATCACATGTACCATATATGTTCACAAGAACAAAGTAGGAATATTTTGAGTCTGCCCCCTTTTCACATCCACGCGGATGAGGCATGCTGGCTCCCATGTTGACGAAGCGACCCGCCCAGCCCGGCGAAGCCCGGGTGCGATATCTTGATGGTGACCTGCAGGTGCTCGAAGCGGGCGACTATGTGGTGTGCGCCGTGACCGGCCGGAAGATTCCCCTGCAGGCCCTGCGCTACTGGAGCGTCGACTTGCAGGAGGCTTACGTGAATGCCGACGCCGCCAGCCAGCGGATCGGACAGCGAAAGACCGACTAGGGAGCGGGCATGGTACAGGATCTCCTGTTCGGCCTGTTCATGGCCTGGTCCGGCCTCTGGGTGGGCGAAGCCGCCGGGGTGCCCGCAGGTGCGACACCCGCCAGCTGTCATGGCGCGCTCAGTCAGGGCGGCCTGCTGGTCTGCGACGGCCCCGCCGGCGCGACCTGGCAGATGAGCAGCGAGACACAGACAGCCGGGGTGGACGGGCGCGTCCTCTTCGGTCTTGCGCGCGGCGCCGCCTCACCGGTGGAGCTGCAATACGAGACCGCAGCCGGCCTGAGCTCCCAGATCCGCGTGGAGATTGCCGACCGGCATGACGAATTCCGTGTGATCGAGGGCCTGGAATGCGACAAGGTGGATGCGCGCACGCCTGAACAGATCGAACATGCTGGGCGCAGCTGGGTAACCAAGCAGGCGGCTTTCGAAAGCTTCTTCGAGGGTCCCGGTGTGTCCGAAGGTTTCATTGTGCCCGCCACCGGCCCGCCAAGCTCGCCCTTCGGCCCAGAGCGCAAATATATTGGCATGAGCGCGGAAACCGGCGAGCCGTGCGAGAAGGTTTCGGTCCATCAGGGCTATGACATCGCCGCGCCGGTCGGCACGCCGATCCACGCCCCGGCGGGCGGGACGGTGATCCTCGCCGATCCGGACCTTTATTATGAAGGCGGCTCGGTCTTTCTCGACCATGGTCAGGGCCTGGTTTCGGTGTTCATGCACATGTCGGCGTTGGATGTGGCGGTCGGCGATGTGGTCGCCCAGGGCGATACGCTCGGCGAGACAGGCAATACCGGGCGCACGACCGGACCGCACCTGCACTGGTCTGTGAAGTGGCGCAATCCTGACCGCGCAGGCCGCGAGGGTGACTTCTATATTGATCCGGCCCTGCTGCTGGCACTGGAGGCGGAAGTCTCCACGACGGAGACCTCAGCCCAAACCGACGCCAGCGCGCCCTGACCCCTGCTGCCCTAGGGCAGAAGCAATGTGGTGCCGGTCGTGCGCCCCGATTCCAGGAGGCTATGGGCCTCGCCGGCCTGTTCGAGCGGGAAGGTCTGCTCGATCAATGGCGAGATCGTGCCGGTACGCAGCGCGCCGTACAATGCCGCCGTCCCCCGGGCGAGCGATGCCGCATCGGAGATGAAATGGAACAGGCTCGGCCGGGTCACATTGAGCGAACCGAGCTGGCCGAACCGGCCGGGCGCAATCGGCTCCACCGCGCCGGAGGCATTGCCAAAACTGATCCACCAGCCGCGCGGTTTCAGGCTCGCAAGGCTGGCGTCCGCGCTCGCCTTGCCGACACTGTCATAGGCCACATCCACGCCCGCCCCGCCGGTCAGCTCACGGACCTGCCCGGCGACATCGCCAGCCCCGCGCAGGATCACATGCGCCGCGCCGGCCTTGCGCGCGAGGGCGGCCTTTTCCTCGGTGGAGGTGACGCCGATCACCTTGACGCCAAGACTGGTGGCCCAGGGGACCAGCAGCGAGCCGACCCCGCCGACCGGTGCCCAGACCAGGGCGGTATCGCCCGGGCTGGCGCGGCGAATCTCGAACAAGAGCATCCAGGCCGTCAATCCCTTCAGCAACATCGCGGCCGCTGTCTCAAAGGAGACCTCATCGGGCAGGGCGATCAGCTGGCCGGCCGGTGCGGTGACATGGGTGGCATAGGCACGCAGTCCGACAAAGCCGACCCTGTCGCCCGGTTTCCAGTCGTTCACGCCCTCACCGACCGCGTCGACCACGCCTGCCATTTCCCGGCCGGGGATGAAGGGCAACGGCATTGGATAAAGGCCGCTGCGGTTATAGGTGTCGATGAAATTCAGGCCGATGGCGTGCACACGTACGCGCACCTGGCCGGCACCAGGATCAGTGAGTTCCAGCGGTTCGCGCTTGAGCACCTCCGGCCCGCCTGTTTCGTGAACTCTGATACAATAGGCCTCGGTCATGGCGCTCCTCCTGCGAATCCGGCAACTTTCTGACATGACCTATTTAGGGACCCCTTGCGGAATAGACGAGGCCGGGCGTGGCCCCTGGGCCGGGCCTGTCTGCGCGGGCGCAGTGATCCTGGACCCGAAAGCCATGCCGGACGGGCTCACAGACTCGAAAAAGCTCAGCCCCGCGCGGCGCGAGAGCCTGGCGGTGGATATCCGCGCTGCGGCGATTTCCTTCGGACTCGGTTGGGCGAGCCCTGAGGAAATCGACACGCTGAATATCCGCCAGGCGACGCATCTGGCCATGCGCCGGGCCGTGGCCGCGCTTGCCCACGCGCCGAACTTCGCGCTGGTCGACGGCAATGACCTGCCGGCCGGCCTGCCCTGTCCGGGCCGTACCCTCATCAAGGGCGACCTCACCGAGCCGGCCATTTCGGCGGCTTCGATCCTCGCCAAGACCGCGCGCGACGCGCTGATGGAGGAGATGGAAGCGCGCCATCCCGGCTATGGCTTTGCCGCCCACAAGGGCTATGGCACGCCCGCGCACAAGGCCGCGCTCACCGCGCTCGGCCCCTGCGCGATCCACCGGATGAGCTTTGCCCCCGTGCGCGCCGCCGCACGTGCGGCTTGATCAGGGCGCCCCGGCGCGCGAAAAGCGCCCATGGCTGACGGATTGCCCCTGACCGACCCCTTCGCGCAGGCCGCCCGGCGCCTGTTCGCCCGCGCCCCGGACTCTGCCGGGTTCCAGCGCCTGCGCCGGCGCCTGGCGCGCGAGGCTCAGTCCATGATCGAGACCTGGAATATGGACACGCCCGGCGCGCGTTGGCTGGTCTGCCTGTCCGGCGGCAAGGACAGCCATGCCCTGCTCGCCATCCTGCTGGACCTGAAGGCACAAGGGCGCCTGAAGGCCGATCTGCTCGCCTGCAATCTTGATCAGGGTCAGCCCGGGTTTCCGAAAGAGACCCTGCCGGCCTGGCTCGCCGAGCTTGGCGTGCCCTACCGCATTGAGACCCGCGATACCTATTCCGTCGTCACTGAAAAAGTGCCCGAAGGCAGCACATATTGCGCGCTCTGCTCGCGCCTGCGGCGGGGCCATCTCTATCGCGTCGCGCGCGAGGAGGGCTGCAATGCCATCGCCCTCGGCCATCACCGCGACGATGCGCTGGAAACGCTGATGCTGAACATGGCCCATGGCGGGCGACTCGCGGCCATGCCGGCGCGGCTGATGAACGATGCCGGCGACGTCACCGTTCTGCGCCCGCTGATCGACTCAGCAGAAGCCGATCTCGCCCGCTATGCCGCCGCCCTCGCCTGCCCGATCATCCCGTGCGATCTCTGCGGCAGCCAGGACGGGCTGCAACGGCAGGTGATGAAACAGCGCCTGGATGCCTGGGCGCGCGAGGTGCCGGGCCTGCGCGAGTCCATGGCCCGCGCGCTCGCCAATGTGCGCCCGTCGCACCTGCTGGACCCGCGCCTTGCGACCGATGAAGCCGGGGACGATGGCACGGTACCCTGAGGAGTATTGAGCCGAACGCTCAACCCCGACTCCCCGTGGCTCGACCACGGGGCCCATCTCGGAAAAATGCGGCCAGGAACACCGCTCACGTGATGGGCACCGCGATCAAGTCGCGGTGAATCGGGTCTTGTCTGTAGGAGCGGCGACCAAACGGGACCCGCCTCCCCCAGCGTGACGCTTGCCGCCCTGCCCGCCAGCGCGTACGCCTCTTTCCGATGACGCAAACGGAAACCTCCGGCGCCTATGGCGCGCTCACCTCGCCCGAGGCGATCACCGCCGGGCTGGGCGAGGTCGGCTATATCTCCACGCCGGACATCTCCATGGCGGTCTATCTGGCCCAGCATCTGCGCAAGCCGATCCTGATCGAAGGCCCCGCCGGCGTCGGCAAGACCGATCTCGCGCGATCGCTGGCCGAATGGCTGGATGTGCCGCTGGCGCGGCTGCAATGTTATGAGGGGCTGGATGAGTCCAAGGCGCTCTATGAGTGGAAATACGGCAAGCAGCTGCTCTACACCCAGATTCTGAAAGACCGGCTGAATGAGGTGCTTGGCGAGGGCGACCTCTCCGCGCTCACCGGCAAGCTGGGCGATTTCGAGGACCTGTTCTTCTCCCCGCAATTCCTGGAGCCGCGCCCGCTGCTGCGCGCCATGCAACAGGCGGAAGGCTCGGTGCTGCTGATCGATGAGGTCGACAAGGCCGACGAGGCGTTCGAGGCCTTCCTGCTGGAAGTGCTCTCTGATTATCAGGTTACCGTCCCGGAACTTGGCACGATCCGCGCGCAGGTGCCGCCGATTGTGGTGCTCACCTCCAATGCCGTGCGCGAGCTGGGCGACGCGCTCAAGCGCCGCTGCCTGCACCTGCATATCGGCTTCCCCGATGCTGTGCGTGAGCGTGCGATTGTCGGCGCGCGCGTGCCGGGCATCGAGGAGAGCCTGCTGAAACAGCTCGTCGCCTTCGTGCAGGCCCTGCGCGAGGAAGACCTGCGCAAGCAGCCCTCCATCGCCGAAACGGTGGACTGGGCGCGCGCGCTGACCCTCCTGCATGTCGAAGCGTTTGGCGAGGAGACCGTCCGCCAGACGCTGAACGTCCTGCTCAAATATGAGAGCGACATCGCCGCGCTGGACAACAGGGTGGGCGGCCTCGCCCGGGCGGCTGCCAGCGCGCCATGAGCGCGACGCGCACCCTCACCGACTTCATCCGCGCGCTACGCTCGGCCGAAGTGGCCGTTTCGCCGGCTGAGGCCATCGACGCGGCCGGGGCGATGAACCTCATTGGATACACAGACCGCAGCGCGCTGAAATCGGCCCTGCGCCCGGCGCTGGCGAAATCGGAAGCCGAGGGGGAGGCTTTCGACCGGCTGTTCGATCTTTATTTCGCACGGCAGGCCAGCGCGGCGCGCCCGCAGGATGGCCCCGCCCGGGACGAGGCGACCGAGGCCCCGCCTCAGGACATGCTGGAGCTGGCGCAATCCGGCGATGAGGCCGCGATCCAGGCGGCCATGGAGCGCGCCGGCCGGGCTTCGGGCGTGCAGGATATCCGCTTTTCCACCCAGACGGCCTATTACGCCCAGAAAATGCTGAAACAGCTCGGCGTCGAACAGATGGAAGCGAAACTTCTGGAAGCCCTGCAGGCGCGCAGCGATGAAGGCGAAGCCGAAGCTGCCGGGATGATCGCCGCACGCCGCGAGATGCTGAAGCGCGCGCGGGCCCATGTCGAGGCGCAGTTCGATGTGTTCGGCCAGGGCGCGACCCAGGCCTTCCGCGAGGATGTGCTGACCCACAAGCCGATCAGCGCGCTGGACCTTGCCGATCTCAAACGCATGCGCGCGCTGGTGGAGAAGGTCGCCAAACGCCTGGCCGTGAAACACTCCCGGCGACGGCGCAACCGCTCCACGGGCCAGCTCGATGTGCGCGCCACGCTGCGCGCCAATGCCGGGCTGGGCGGGGTGCCCTTCCGCCTGCACTGGAAGCAGAAGAAGCGCGACAAGGCGAAGATTGTCGTGATCTGCGATGTGTCGGGCTCCGTGGCGCGCTATGTGCGCTTTCTCCTGCTGCTGCTGCATAGCCTCGGCGATGTGATCCCGGAGCTGCGCGCCTTTGCCTTTTCCGCCCGGCTGGGTGAGGTCACGGGTCAGCTCGACAGTGACAGGTTCGAGGGCGTGATGGAGCAGATCCTGCGCGAATATGGCATGGGGTCGACCGATTACGGCCAGGCCTTCTCGGACCTGAAGACCCGCTATCCCGAGGCCATAGATCGGCGCACCAGCGTGATCATTCTCGGCGACGGGCGCTCGAACTATGGCGATCCGCGCATGGATCTCTTCCGGGAGATCTGCGCGCGGGCGAAACGCGTGATCTGGCTCTCGCCCGAGCCGGAAGCCATGTGGGGCACCGGCGACAGCGAGCTCGACCGCTATCGCACCCATGCCCATGCGACAGCGCGCGTCGCCACCCTGTCGGATCTGGAACGCACGCTGGATCGTGTCTTGGCGCTGTATGATTAGCTCCGACCTTGCCCCATCCCCTCTACGGCGCTAGCCCTTCGGGAAAACTCAGATCAGGAGCCTGCCATGGCCACGCCCGAAGACCGCCTTGCAGAACTGGGCATCGCCCTGCCCGCGCCCATGGCGGCGGTTGCCAATTATGTGCCCTTCGTGATCACCGGCAACCAGCTCTTTGTCTCCGGCCAGGTGTCCGTCATGGATGGCGCGCTGATGAAGGGCCGGCTCGGCGAGGATCTGGAACTGTCGGCCGGCCAGCATGCCGCGCGCGCCTGCGGGATCAACCTGATCGCCCAGTGCAAGGCCGCGCTTGGCGAGCTCAGCCGCGTGAAGCGCGTGGTAAAACTCGGCGGGTTCGTGAACTGCGCGCCGGATTTCACCGATATCCCGCAAGTGATCAATGGCTGCTCGGACCTGATGGTGGAGGTGTTCGGCGAGACCGGCCGGCATGCCCGCTCGGCGGTGTCCTGCCCGGTGCTGCCGCTCGGCGTGGCGGTGGAGATTGACGGCGTGTTCGAGATCGGCGCGTGATCCTGGGCTGCAAGGCCTTCGCCCATCGCGGGCTCTGGGCACCCGATGGGGCGCCGGAAAACTCGATTGCGGCCTTTCGTGCGGCCGCGGTGGCCGGCTGCGGCATTGAGCTCGATGTCCAGCTTTCCAGCGACAATGTCCCGATTGTCTTCCACGACCCCGCGCTCGACCGCATGACAACCGAGAGCGGACCGGTCTGGTTCCACACCGCCGAGGAACTCTGCGCACTGACGCTCGCCGGCACGGATGAAGCCATCCCGACACTCGCCGCCGTGCTTGCCGCCCTGCCCGCCGGCACGCCGGTCCTGATCGAGCTGAAGGCCAGCCCCGGCGAACCGGGAGACTATCTCCGCGCCCTCGACATGGCGCTCTTCGGGGCCAAGGCCGAACTGGCCGTCATGTCCTTCCTGCGCCCGCTGAACCTGGCCGCGCACGCGGCGATGGGCACCCGTACCCGCGGCGCCCTGATCGCGCCCCCGGGCACCCTCTCAAGCACGCCGATGCCAGACAGGATCGGCCTGGCCGGCGATGGCACAGCGCCGGACTATTTCGCCGTCTGGCACAGCGAGGCCAGCGCCGCGCGCACCCATCTCGGCGCCGACATCCCGCTCGCCGCCTGGACCGTGGACAGCACCGAGGCACTGGCGGGCGCAAAGGCGGCAGGCGCATCAATCATTTTTGAACATCTCGATCCGGCTCTCGTCCTCGCGGCGGTCTCGTCCTAGATTAGGCATCATGGACGACACCACCCTACGCCTGAGCCTCGCCACCAGCCTTTCTGAGGTCGACCGGGAGGCCTGGGATGCGGTCGCAAACCCGCCGGGCGAGCGTTATGACCCCTTCCTGAGCTGGGACTTTCTCGAAGCCCTGGAATCCTCCGGCGCGGCAACGCCCGAGACCGGCTGGACGCCGATGCACCTGATCGCCCAGCACCCGGACGGGCGCCTGCGTGCGGCCATGCCGCTTTATGCCAAGTCCCATTCCTATGGCGAGTTCGTGTTCGACCATAGCTGGGCCGATGCCTTCGAGCGCGCCGGCGGGGCCTATTATCCCAAGCTGCTCTCGGCGGTGCCTTTTACGCCAGTGACGGGCCGGCGCCGTCTGGTACCGCCCGGCCCGGACCAGGCGCGGCTGGAGGCGGCGCTGGTGGCCGGTGCGGTGCAGATCGCCGAGGAGAACCATTTCTCCTCCCTGCACGTGAATTTCGTGACCGAGGACGAAAGCACGGAGCTGAGCCGGATCGGCATGCTCTTGCGCACCGACCAGCAGTTCCATTTCGTCGATGAGGGCTATGGCGATTTCGACAGCTTCCTCGCTGCGCTCTCCTCGGCCAAGCGGAAAAACCTGCGCAAGGAGCGCGCGAAGGCGCAGGAGGGGCTCACTTTCCGCCATCTCACCGGCGATGCGATCAGCGAGGATGACTGGGACGCCTTCTACGTCTTCTATCTCGACACCGGCGCGCGCAAATGGGGCTCGCCCTATCTCACGCGCGAGAGCTTTGCCCTGATCGGCGAGCGGATGACCGACAAGGTGTTGCTGGTCATGGCCTATGAGGACGGCCTGCCGATTGCCGGGGCGCTGAACATGATCGGCTCCGATACGCTCTATGGCCGCTATTGGGGCTGCACGGTGCACAAACCCATGCTGCATTTCGAGGTCTGCTACTATCAGGCGATCGACTATGCCCTCGCCCATGGCCTGAAATATGTCGAGGCGGGCGCGCAGGGCGGCCACAAACTCGCGCGCGGCTATCGCCCCGTGACCACACGCTCGGCCCACTGGATCGCCCATCCGGGCCTGCGCGCGGCGATTTCCGACTATCTTGCCCGCGAACGCCAGGCCGTGTCCCGCGATCAGGACTATCTCGCCGAACGCACGCCGTTTAAGAAGGGCGAATGAGCCGGGCTGTTGTTCTTGCGAGATTTTCGTCACTTGAAGAGGCGCTGGTTGTCCGCGCGCTTCTGGATGCGAATGGCCATGACGCCTGGCTCGAAAATCGGCACCACGCCGCCGCAGACAGCTTCCTCATTCCCGGTCTTGGTGGGATTGGGCTTGTGTGCCGGCAAGACGATTTGCAATCCATTGCCGAGCTGTTGAGAGAGGCTCGCACCAGTGGCGAGAGCGAGGGGTCCGGGCGAGATGACTGGACCCGGTTCACCGCCTGGGTCGCACTTGCGATTTTTGTCGGGATTCCGGTTTTCTTCTATGGCATCTGGGGCCTCACCATTCTGGCGGCAAACCACTATGCCGACTTCGGCACGATGTTACCGTGGTGGATGGTGTATGCCCCAAACGAACCGGGCATATACAATTCCGATGCGGGAGGTGGCGGCGTCGACCTGGCCAGCTCTCCGGCGACCCTGTTCCTGCTGCTTCCCATGCTGTTTCTCACTCTGGTTGACGCCTGGAAGCCGATGACTGGCAAGACCTGGCGCTGGAAGGACAACGGCACACAAACCCGAATGTTCGATCTTTGAAGGAGGACACCCATGGCCCTTCACGGCACCTATGATCCCGACAATATCTTCGCGAAAATCCTGCGCGGGGAGCTGCCCTGCATCAAGGTCTATGAGGACGATGTCGCCCTCGCCTTCATGGACATCTTTCCCCAGAGCGAGGGGCACACGCTGGTGATCCCGAAAGATGTCACCGCGCGCAATTTCCTCGAAATGCCCGGCGACAAGCTCGGCCCCTATATGGCCAGCGTGCAGAAGGTGGCGCAGGGCGTGGCGAGCGCGCTTGAGCCCGATGGCCTCCTGGTCACCCAGTTCAACGGCGCGCCGGCCGGCCAGACCGTCTTCCACCTGCACTTCCACATCATCCCCCGCGGGGAAGGCGCCCAGCTCAAACCCCATGCCAGCGGCGGCCCGCGCCCGGCTGAGGAACTGGAACCGATCGCCGAAAAGATCCGCGCCGCGCTGGCCTAGAGCAACCCGGCCGCCAGGGCTTCCACCATTTCGCTGTCCTGCGTGATCAGCGCATCGCTGAGCAGCCAGGCCCGCGCGACCATGACCCGCTGCAGCGCGGTGGTGTCGTCGGCGGCAATGGCGCGCGCGAGGGCCGTGTCGATCTCCTCGCGATATTCGACCGGATCGAGCGCAGCGAGCGCCCGGGCCATCTGCCAGTGCAGGCCGGCATCATCGGGCGCCAGGGCCGCGGCCAGCTGGTAATGCATGAAGGCATCTTCCATGCTGGCGCCCATCATGGAGGCGCCGAAACCGCCCCCGCGGCGCACAACCTCCACATGCCACACGGCCAGGAAGCCATGGGCATAGGCATTGGCCGGCTCGTCCATGATGACGCTCTCGGCGAGATCGCGCGCTTCCTCGCCGAGCCCGGTGCGCCAGGCCTCCAGCTTCGACATGGGCCGCACACGCAGCGACAGCGCGATGGCAAGCTGCAGGCGGCCTTCGACATGATGCGGGTCGCGCTCCAGCGCCAGGCCGGCCAGCGCCTCGGCCCGCATCAGGACCTCGTCCGAGGGCTGCACACCCGCGCACATGGCTTCGGCCAGGACCGCCCGGGCGGCCAACGCATAGGCATCGGCAGTGTCGGCAACGACGGCGATCCGCGCGGCTTCGGCATAGCGTCCATCATCGAAGGCCTCGCTCGCGGTGCGGCGCGGCGAAAGGGCATCTTCGCCATGGGCAAGCCCCACGACGAGACCCGCTGTCAGAAGGCTGAGCAGGAGTTGACGCATCTGCGTCAGAATAGCGCAGAACTTAGCTGCCGCCCAGCGCTTTCACGTCGGCTATTCAACACACATGCGTGAATCCGGGTTTGAGACCGATATCATTGTCATCGGTGCGGGAGTCATCGGCCTGGCCTGTGCGCGCGCCCTGGCCCTGAAGGGCTTTGAGGTGATCGTGCTGGAGGCCGAATCGCTGATCGCCGCGCACACCTCCTCGCGTAATTCCGAGGTGATCCATGCCGGGCTCTATTATGCCGAAGGCTCGCTGAAGGCGAAGTATTGCGTGGCCGGGCGGCGGGCGCTGGTGGACTATCTCGACGCGCACGGGGTGACGCGCAACCCATGCGGCAAGCTGGTGGTGGCGACCTCAGGGGAGGAAGCCGAGGCACTGGCCGGCCTAAAGGCGCGCGCTGAACGCAATGGCGTGGAAGAACTGCGCCTGATCACCGGGGCCGAGGCGCGCGACATGGAGCCGGCGCTCTCTTCCGATGTGCACGCCGCGCTGCAGTCGCCCGTGAGTGGTATCTTCGACAGCCATGCCTATTTCCTCGCCCTGGAGGGCGACCTGGAGGCGGCCGGCGGGCATGTCATCCTCGCCTCGCCGGTGGAAAGCGGCGCGCCGGACGGCGAGCGCCTCTGCCTCAAGATCGGGGGGGAGACCCCGAGCGAGATCACCGCGCGCTGGGTGGTGAATGCTGCTGGCCACCGGGCGGTGGACATTGCCGGCCGGATCGAAGGCCCTCACCGCGCCGGCCTGCCGGTCCTGCGCTTCGTGAAGGGCTCCTATTTCACGGTTTCAGGCAAGACACCGTTTTCGCGCCTGATCTATCCGATGCCGACCTCGGCCTCGCTCGGCCTGCACCTGACCATAGATCTTGGCGGGCGCGGCAAGCTCGGGCCGGATGCCGAATGGCTCCCGCCCGGCGCGAGCCCGCCCTTCGACTACCGGGTCGACCCGGCCCGTGCCGAGCAGTTCTATGCGTCCGTGCGCCAATACTGGCCCGGCCTGCCCGATGGCGCGCTGATGCCCGACTATGCCGGCGTGCGCCCCAAACTGGTCAATGAGGGCGAACCGTCGGGTGATTTCCGCATCGACGGACCGGGCGATCATGGCACGCCGGGCCTCATCAATCTTCTCGGAATCGAGAGCCCGGGCCTGACCTCTTCCCTCGCCATCGCAGACCATGTGGCGGCGATGGCCGGCTAGCCGCAATAACCCCCACGAGTTTCTATTCAACGCAATGGAGTCCAAGCCTTGCGAAGCGGGCGTCCGGCGTGTATCTCCCCCGCTTCGCCCACAATACCGGGGCCACAAGGTTCGGTAGCTCAGCTGGTTAGAGCGCACGACTCATAATCGTGAGGTCGGGAGTTCAAGTCTCCCCCGAACCACCATTTCCCTTCAGTTTCAGGCATGTGCCGAGGACGGAGACTTCAGGTCGTGTTGGGCTTCCGGCCGGCTGGGACGGGCTCAGCCTCGCCAGCTCCTCGCAGCGGGCTGTCCGAGAATGTCCGGGTCCTGCAGCGCGTCGGCATAGGACAGGTTGGGAAATCCCTGCAGGCCGATGCGCTCCAGTTCGGCGACAACGGGGCCGGCCTCCTCGCACTCGAAGGCGAGGCTGCAGGCCCATCGCGCGCCCGATGCCGCGATACAGAGCTCTGCCGTCAATCCGGCCCGGTCATAGAGGATGCGCTGCTTCTGCACGTCAAAGACCTCGGTGGCGTATGCCAGCTCGGCGGAAACAGCCTGCGGGCTGGCGCCGGCGCTCAAAGAGGGCACCTGCCCGGACAGGTGCAGACTGAGTATCGCCATGTCCTCTTTGTGAAGCGGGAAGCCGGCCGACAGCACCATCTCCCACAGCTGCAGGCTGCGCCGCACCCGGCGTTGCACCTTGACCTCGAGCCGCTCCCCACCGCGCAATTTCGGCATCACATTGCGGCGTCCAGGCACCAGGAAATATCTGTCGGTCCGGGTCTCTGCACCGGCAAAGGCATATTTCGCTCGCAGGTCCCGGTCATAGCCGAGCAGCGTGCGCGGCCAGCAGCGGAATTCCCAGCGCTGGTCGGTCATGGCTCTTCTTCCTTGAACAGCCGCTTTTCCAACCAGTGCAGCGGCATCAGGACCAGCAGCGAAAACCCTGTCGCCACGGCGGCGATGATGAGAAAGCCCGCCCCACAGGCCAACCCGATGGCCCCGGCGAGCCACATGCCGGCTCCGGTCGTCAGGCCGCGCACCTTGCCACGCGCCTGGATGATCGCGCCGGCAGCCAGGAAGGCGACCCCGGCGGTGACCGCCTCGACCACACGGATCGGGTCGAGCCGGGTCGTCTCAGGCCCTTCGCCGAACACTGCAATGAATTCGATGGTGATGAGGGTGAACACCGCCGCAGCGAGGGCGGTCAGCATATGTGTGCGCAGGCCGGCGGGCCGGTCGCGCACCTCGCGGTCGAGCCCGATCAGCAGGCCGAAGAGGCAGGCCGCCGCACAGCGCAGCACAATCGCCTGCACCGGCGTGACCGTGTGGAAATGGTCGAGGGAAAGCTCCATCGCACCGGCCCGTCAGCCCGGCAGGTACGGACCCGTTTCCGCTCCCCGGACTCCGTCAATCTGCAAACAAGACATCATCCGCGTACAACGCATGCCGGCAGAATTCGTTGCCCTGGCCACCGCCCCCTGTTTCCCCGTGTGCGTTGACGGATGACCGGCCCGTTGCGAGGCTTTACCACCCCGCTGCAGCTATTCAGACAGGAGGACCGGCCCGGTGAGCTATTCGTTCAAGGCCTCAGATACCAGCCTTACCGCCGGCCTCAGGCGCATCGCGGCCTCCCAGCTCGAAACCGCGCTGGAAGAGCTTGCCGATCCGGGCCTGCCCCGCGCCGAGAAGATCCACCAGGTGCGCAAGCGCTACAAGAAACTGCGCGGCCTTGTCCGGCTCGTGCGGCCGGGATTCGACGGCTATGACCGCGAAAATGCGGCCTTCCGCGACGCGGCGCGCAAGCTGTCTGAGGTGCGCGATGCCACCTCCAGCATGGAGACGGTCGCTCAGCTCAAGACGCGTTTTGAGGAACATGTCGGGCCGAAGGTCTTCGACCAGGTGCAAAAGCGCCTCGCCGCGCGCCGCGACCGGCTCGACGACAAGGAGATCGCCAAACATATCGATGAAGTGCGCAAGGGCCTGACCCGCGCGGCGCGCCGGGCCGAGAGCTGGAAGGTGAAGTGCAAGGCCGAGGACGTCCTCGCCGACGGGCTGGCGAAAACCTATACGCGCGCCGTGAAGGCGCTGAAGGTCGCACGCAAGACACACGAGCCCGACGACTTCCACGAATGGCGCAAGAGGGTGAAGTATCACTGGTACCACTTACGCCTGCTGAAGGATGTCTGGCCCGAGGCCATGGCGATGCGCGTGGAGGCCGCCGCCCAGCTGTCGGATGCGCTGGGCGATCATCATGACATGGCGGTGTTTCACACCGAGATCCTGCCCGGCCTGAAAAAGGCCGACCGCAAACTGGTCGAAGTGCTCGAAGGCCTGATGCTGGCCGAGGAAGAGCGCCTGGCCGAAGAGAGCCTCGCACAGGGCGAGTTCCTGTTTGCCGAAGCGCCCGGAAAGTTCGCCGCACGGCTCGGGGCGTACTGGAAGCTCTGGCGCCACCAGGAGGCGAGCTGAGCGAACATTTTCCCCTTTCACGCGTTTGCAGATCGAAGCGCCCAACACCCCCGCGCGCGCTAAAATCAGCTGAAAGGAAAGAAAATGAGAGTCTTCAACGCGCCATACAGAATCCTTGCCCTGGCCAGTGCGGCGAGTGTTTTCACCCTGACCGCCGCCGCCCAGGTCGACACCGTCCTGCCCGAGGATGACGAGAGCGCCCCCGAGGCCGAACGCGTGAGCCCGGAAGGCGCCTCCTATCCCGATGGCGAAGGCGGCGAGGTCTATTTCCCGATCGGCGAGGCTTCCTTTGCCGACACGGTGACGGAGTTCGTGCCCGGCCAGCCCGACGCCACGCGCGTGTCGGCCCGCACGCCCAGCGGCGCCCTCGGCGCGCCCGACTATGACGAGAATGCCGATACCGGCTATGTCACGCTCGGCTGCGGCGGCGTGCTGATCGCCCAGTTCGACGACAATGTGATCGTGAATGTCGATGGGCCCGATCTCTATGTCTACGAGATCGGCGAGACCGAGGAGCCCATGCGCCTGTCCATCTCCACCGATGGCGAGGAGTTCGTCGATATCGGCGAGATCGGCGGCGGCGTAACCGGCGTGGAGCTGGAAGACCATATCGAGAATACAGAGGCTTACCGTTATGTCCGCCTGCAGGATGCCGGCGAGGCGTGCGAGCCCTCCTGGCCCGGCGCAGACATTGATGCCATCGGCGCGATCGGCTCCGGCCAGCGTCTCCTCTTGGAAAGCGCGGTGCTGTTCGATTTCAACGAGGCCACCCTGCGCGAGGAAGCCGTGGACGCCCTGCGCAGCGTGAATGCCGCCATCGAGGAACAGGACAGCGCCCGCGTCATCATCGAGGGCTATACCGATGCCAGCGGCGATGCGAACTACAATATGGATCTCTCCAGGCGCCGGGCTGATGCGGTGCGCGCGCGCCTGGAGGAAATCTCAGACCGCGACCAGGACACCTTTGTCAGCGTCGGGCGCGGCGAGACCCGCCCCGTGGCTCCGAATGACAGTTCACAGGGCGCGGCACAGAACCGCCGCGTGGAAATCCTGATCCTGACGCCGTAACGCGCCATCCACACCCAAATGAAAACGCCCTCCCGGCCGGGAGGGCGTCTTGTTTTAGTGGGGCAGGACAGGTCAGTCCAACAGGCGCGCGCGGATGCGGGCAAGCTCTTCGTCATCGACATCGAGCTCGGTCTGGATGAAGGCAATGGTGCTGCCATATTCGGCGTCCAGGCCATCGAGCACGGCCTCGATATAGGCCGGGTCGGAGCGCATCAGCGGCATGACCAGTTCCGGCGGCAGCTGGCGCAGGAAGGCATAGGGGCTGTCGGGATCGACCTCTTCCTCACCGGTGAGTTCAAACTCCTTGGCATAGTCCACGACCTGCTCCGACAGGGCATAGTCGGCGACCACGGTCTCGCGCGGCACACCCAGCGCAGACAGGATCAGCGCGGCGCCGACGCCGGTGCGGTCCTTGCCGGCCGAGCAGTTGAACGCCATCGGTGCATCCTCGCCATTGGCCAGCTCATCGAACATGGCGCGGTAGGCGGGGGCCTGCTGCTCCAGGATGCCGGAATAAAGCTGGGTCATCATGGCCGAGACCTTGGCCGGGGTGACCTCGGGATCGGTGAAGACCTGCACCAGCGGATTGGCATCGCGGTCCTCTTCCGGGTCTGCGAACGTGACATAGTCGATCTCGCCGGCGGCCCAGACGGTGGGCTCGGTGGTGCGCTCATCTGAGGTGCGCAGGTCATAGACCGAGCCGATACCGAGGCTGGAGAGATACTCGTAATCGGCTTCGGTGAGCTTGTTCATCACGCCGGAGCGGTAAAGCTCGCCCCATTTCACACTGCGCCCATCCTCGGTCGCATAGCCGCCCAGATCGCGGAAATTGCGCCCCCCTTCCAGCGGCAGGAGCCGCGCTGCGACGATCATGGCCTGTCCGGTTTCCGGGTCGACGAGGAAATAGTGGCGCTCGGCCGGGGCATCGCCCGGCATCCAGGTGAAGCTGGTTTCGGTGAGGCCGACGGCCAGGCTCTGGGCATCGCTGCCTTCCGGCGAGCTGGCGACCAGGATGTCGACCGGCGCGCCGGCTTCGCTCAGCGCCCAGTCGAGCGTGTAGGTGCCGGTGTCTTCGTCATAGCTGACGACGAGGGTTTCCACCGCCACGTCGGCGGCGGGGGCTTCGGCCTCGGCGGTCTCGACCGGGGTGTCGGTCACGGCCTGAGTGGCGCAGGCGCCGAGCGCCAGGATCAGGGCGAGGGCGGAGGTGTGCAGGATCTGTTTCATCTGTTTGCTCTGAGTCTGCTTGTGGAAAGAATGGCGGGCCGCCTCCCCGAAGGAAAGCAGCCCGCCTCTCGAGGGAGCCTAGTAATCGACGCGCACGCCGAGCAGCCAGCGGCGGCCATAGCCTTCCACCTGGTTCGGCGTGGCCACGGTGCCTTCATACCGCACGTCGGTCTCGTCGGTGAGGTTATTGGCGTTGGCGAACAGGGTGAACTGGGCGCCCTGCGCCTGCCAGGGCAGGTTGTAGCGGATGGAGGCGTCCACACGCTGCTGCTCGTCCCAGTACTCAGCCAGGCCATCATTCTCGGTCGTTGACAGCCAGGCATCGCGGTACTGGTAATTCAGGCGCGCCGAGAGGCCGAACTTCTCGTAATAGACCGAGGCGTTCCAGATCAGGTCGGAAGTGCCCGGCAGGGAGTAGGTCGCGCCCTCATTGGTCTCGAACTCGGAGTCGAGCACGGTCAGGTTGCCGCTGACGCCGAAGCCGTTGAAGGCCTCCGGCAGGAAGTCATCGGCCTGGCCGATGAAATTGAGCTCCAGCCCCGACAGGTGGCCGGACTTGCCATTCACGAAACCGGTATAGCTCCAGTCCTGGCCGGCTGCGCTGTCGAGATAGATGCCGCCGTCGATGGTGGACGAGGAGGCATAGATCACATCGTCGACATGGCGGTAGAACACGCCCGCCGAAAGGATGCTGGCCGGGGCGTAGTACCATTCGAACGAGATGTCCCCGCCCCAGGTCTTTTCCGCGTCCAGGGTCGGGTTGCCGCCGATCACGGCCTGGTCGGGGATGCTCACCGTAGCCGAGGCGCGCAGCTCGTTATAGGTCGGCCGGGAGAGGCCGGTGGAAGCGGAGAAGCGCAGTTTCATCTCGTCATTGAGGTCGAGATTGAGGTGGGCGCTCGGCAGGAAGCTGACATAGTCGTCGCTGTATTCCACATCGATGGCCGGGCCGGCGGAGGTGTAGTCGGTCATCTCGACGCGCGCGCCATAGACGAAATTGCCCCAGTCGAACTCGGTGGTCGCCATGGCGTAGAGCGCGATCAGATCTTCCTCGATGGCGATCACCTGGTCGCTGGGCACGTCCACCGACAGGCCGCCGACGGCGTCCGACCAGGCCTTTCGCAGGTCTTCGTTACGGTAATAGGTGGCCCCGATGGTGTTGTCGAAATCGGAATACCACTCAACGCCGGTGGCGAACTGATCGATGTCCACCGTGGCCGGGAAGCCGCCAATGGCCTGGGCGATGCCGTAGCCCGACGCCTCGCGGGTGTCGTATTGCAGGCCGGTCTTCAGCGTGAAGTCGTGGCCGAACAGGTCAAGCTCGCGCTCGGCGTCCAGCTTCAGTTTCCAGGCCTCATTGTCGAGGCTGGAATCCACGATCAGGCCGAGCACGGCGCCATAATCGATGGTGTTCACGTTGAGGGGAGTCTGGGTGAACATGTCAAACAGCGTGACCCTGGGCGACTGGACATCGGTGAGGTCATAGCTCGCCGCCACCGTGCCGCCCGCGCTGTAGGGGATCGGCAGGAAGGTGTTGTCCTCGGTCTCGGTGTAGTTCAGGCGCGCTTCGACGTACCATTCGGCCACGGCGAAATCCATGCCGAGCGTATTGGTGAAGGTGGAGTTGTCATAACGGCCATATTCCAGCAGGCGGTTGGCCAGGACCAGCGGCTGATAGCCGGTCTCGCCCGGCGTCACCGCTCCGCCGATGGCTTCCGCGCCGCCGGAAAAGTCGAAAACGAACTGGTTGCGCTCCTCCTGGTCGATGAACTCGGTGAACAGGGTCGAGGCGAAAATGCGCTCGACCGCGCCGCCGGGGCGGAACTCGACCTTGCCGCCATAGGCATTGTCCTCGCGCTCGACGAAATAGGAGCGGAAATCGAGTTCATTGACGATCAACTCGCCATTGGCATCCATTTCCAGGTCCAGCTCGCGGTTGTCGGTGTTCTGGACGCGGCGATTGTTGGAGCCGAAGACCACGAAGCCGAACTGCTCGTTCGACCAGCTGAGGCGCCCATTATACTTGTTGACCGGCCCGCCGCCGAGCTCCTGCTCGCCATAGCCCGCTTCCAGCGAGGCGCTGAAGCCTTCAGCGTCGAAGGGGCTGAAGGTCTTCACATTGATGAAGCCGGAAACGGCCTCGCCCGGCATGTCCGGCGTGATCGCCTTGTTGGCTTCCACCGCGCTGGTGATCACCGACGGGAAGCTGTCGAAACGCGGGATACGGCCATTCTGTGCGCCCGGCACGTCGATGCCGTCAAAGGCGATGGCGGTGTAGCGGAACGGCGCGCCGCGAAAGTTGATATAGCGCGCCTGGCCCTGGTCGCGCTCGATGGCGAGGCCCGGCAGGCGGCCGAGCGAGTCCGCGAGGTTCTGGTCCGGGAAGCGGCCGATCGTATCGGCGGAGATGATGTCGACCACATTGGGCGCTTCGCGCTTGGCCTCGATGGCGGCCTGCTGGCTGTCGCGGATCGGCGTTGCGGTGACCACGACCGTCTGCTGGCGCGATTCCGTTTCGGTTTCCTGGGCGAATGCCGAACTGGCAGCGAACAGAGCCGTGCCGAGCAGCAGGCCTGTGGTTTTGAATGTCTGGTTCATGGACTTGACCCCTCGCGATGAACGGGCGGGCCATAGCAATCCTGATCACTTGTACCAATCTACATTGGGTGAACTTTTTGTTGCGCTTTCGTGACGCCCAAACCGGACAATCCTGTTGCATTCATTGCGCAATATATCCGTAGAAGGACGATTTCCAGCACCCACCAAAGCCATGACGCTTGAAGGCGCGGCCAAATACAGACATGTGTACCAGCAGGGATGAGAGACGCAGACTAAACACATGTACCAATCCGGGCAGAATGAACTCCTGGCCTATGGCCTTGAAATCGTGGACACTGGCGGCCTGAAGGCGCTCACGCTGCGGAGCCTCGCGCAAAAGGCCGGCGTCAGCCCGTCCCTGCTCAATTATCGCTTCGGCTCGCGCGACGGCCTGGTCTCGCGCCTGTTCGAATATGCCCGGGATCTCGACGCCGAGTTCTGGCACGAATGCAGCGAAACCGTCGCGGCCATGACGCTTTCGCTGCACCATGTTCCGGTCATCTCGCTGTCGATTGTGCAGACCTGCATCCAGCGCGCACGCAGTCTTGAGCGCCTGCGCTGGATCTGCTCGACCCTGGCCGCGCGCGATCCCGGCTATCTCGGCCGGGCCGGAAAATGGGCCGGTCTGCCCTGCGCATTCTGGACCGGCCTCCTGCGCCAGGTCGGCGCGGACGAGGCGCTCGGCCCGTCCCTGGCGGCGACGATGAGCGGGGCGATCCGCACCGGCCTTGTCGCCCATGACAATCTGCTGGTCTCGGCCTGGGTCTCCGACATCGTGCTGCGCGCCACCGAGCGCCTGCTGCACCTGCCGCTCACCATGCAGGGCGACAGCCCGGCCCGGGCGCGGATCGAGGCGCTCGCGCAGGCCTCAGTCGCCCTGCAGCCTGAAGGTCGCACCGATACGCCCGAGCGCATCCTTACCAGCGCCGCCGCCCTGATCCTGTCGTCCGGGCCCGACGCGGTCACCCATCGCGACATCGCCAGCCATGCCGGGGTGTCGCTCTCCTCACTGACCCATCATTTCAGCTCGCTGGACGCGATCATCCGCAGCGCGTTCGAGCGGATCTATACCCGCGCCCAGCACGATTACGGCGCCCGGCTACCTGCACAGATGACGATGGGCGAGTTCATGCAGACCGTCCTGCCGGCCATGTTCGAACAGTCCGCCGGCCGCGGCCAGGAAGCCACGGCGATGGACGAGATTATCCTGTGCACCTCGCGCGACCATGACACCACGCTCATGAGCAGCGGCCTCATGTCCATGGTCGGGCGCACCTCGAGCGCCATCGTCGGAGCCATGGCCGGCGAGCTGCCGGTCGACCGGCTGGACGGGCAGATCTTCCGCTTTACCCTGACGGGGCTCAGCGAGCAGGGCATGCACCTGCCCCCTCCCAAGCGCGACCGACATGTGATGGACAATTGCGAGATCTTTCTCACCCGGTGGCTGTCTTAGGGCGCCGGGTGCCGGTCTCGACGGTCATGAGAATTGCTACTAGGGTTTCGGCAAGGGAGAGACATGTCGACAACACGGCGAAGACTGTTGCAGGGCGGAGCAGCCCTCGGCGTGGCTGCGGCCATTCCTGTCGGCCAGCATGTGGCCTGGGGCGGCAAGGATTTCGCCCGCGCCGATTACAATCCCGACTATCCTGCCCCGCCTGAGGGCGAGGAAAGCTGGATGAACTGGTCGGGCATCCAGCGCGCAACGCCCCGCACCATCGCCGCGCCGGAGACCGAAGAAGCGCTGATTGATCTCATCTCCTCCACGCAATCCTCCCTGCGCCCGAAGGGCAGTGGGCATTCCTTCACCGGCCTGGTGCCGAGTGAAGACACGATTGTCGATCTCGCCAACCTGTCCGGCCTGAAGGCCATCGACAGCGAGACCGGGCTCGCGCGGTTCGGCGCAGGGACGGTGCTGTTCCAGGCCGCCGGCGCGCTTGACGATCATGGCCGCGCTTTCCCGAACCTGCCCGATATCGCCGACCAGACCCTCGCCGGGTCCTGTTCCACCGCCACCCACGGCACGGGCGCGCGCCTGCCGGCCATGCATGCCCAGATCGAGGCCTTCCGCCTTGTGACAGCCTCCGGCGAAGTGCGGAATGTGTCCGCAGCCAGCGATGGTGATCTCTTTGCCGCCGGCAAGGTCTCGCTCGGCGCGCTGGGCATCATCACCGAGTACACGCTTGCCACCGTGCCGGCTTATAATCTCCACCGCCTTGTCGCCGCCGAACCCCTCCAGCAGGTGTTCGATAGCGCCGAAGCCCGCGCAGACGAGAACCGCAATTTCGAGGCCTATTACCTGCCGGGCACGGGCGTGGCCGCGACGATCACGCACAATATCCATGACGGCGAGATCACCGGACGCCCGCCATCGGAGGACGACGAGCTGCTGCTCGGCCTGAAGGATCTGCGCGACAGTTTCGGCTGGTGGCCCTGGCTACGGCGGAAGATTGCCGGCGCTGCCCTGCCGGGCGGCACCGTGGAAGATGTCAGCGATGCCTCCTGGCGCCTCCTGTCCACCACGCGTCCCATCCGGTTCAACGAGATGGAATATCACCTGCCGCGCGCGGAAGGCATCGCCGCCCTGCGCAAGGTCACCACGATGATGGACCGGCGCAAGCAAGTCTTCTTCCCGATGGAGATCCGCTTCACCGCACCGGATGATGCCTGGCTCAGCCCGTTCAATGATGGCCCGCGCATTTCTATCGCGATCCATGCCGCCGTGGACGAGCCCTATGAGTATTTCTTCTCCGAATTCGAGCCGGTCTTCCGCGCCCATGGCGGGCGCCCGCACTGGGGCAAGCTGCACTCGCTCGGCCATGATGAGCTGACAGGGCTTTATCCGGAGTTCGAAAGCTTCCGCGAGCTGCGCCGCTCGCTCGACCCGGACGGGCGCCTGCTGAACCCGCATCTGGCAGAACTGTTTGGCGAGGCCGAGCGTGCCTAGACTGTCACGGCGAAACCTTATCCTCGGATCGGCCGCCATAGTGGGAGTGACCGCACTGATGACCAAGCCCAGAGACCATAGCGGCCCGCGCGATCCGTATTTTCTCGACATGCAGGCCGCCCTGATGCGCGCCGGGATCGCCACGCCGACACTGGTCATCGACCGGGCGCGGCTGAACGCGAATGTCGACACGCTGATAGGCCACCTGCCCGCCGGCATGGGCTATCGCATCGTGGCAAAGTCCCTGCCCTCGCTGGACCTGATCAATCATATCCGCGCGCGGGCCGGCACCGACCGGCTGATGACCTTCAACCAGCCCATGCTGTCGGCGCTGAGCGAAGCCTCCCCCGAAGCCAGCCAGCTCCTCGGCAAGCCGCTGCCGATCCAGGCCGCGCGCAACTATTTCGCGCAGCTGCCGGCAGGTCGCGCCGAGGCCGCGGGCAATGTGCAATGGCTGGTCGATACGCCCGAGCGCCTCGCCCAGTACAGCGCGCTCGCCGCAGAGCTTGGCCGCGAGCTGAAGGTCAATCTGGAGCTGGATGTCGGCCTGCATCGTGGCGGGTTCACGCCCGGCAGCGAACTGAAAGCCGCGCTGGAGGCGCTGAGGGGTGATCCGGGTCTCAGCTTCGCAGGCTTCATGGGCTATGAGCCCCATATCCCGGCCCTGCCGACCGCGCTCGGCTGGCGCGACCGGGCGCTGAAGGGCGCGTGGAACACCTATTCAGACGCCCTCGGCCTGGCCGCCGAAGTCCATGGCGCTGAGGCCATAGCCGGCCTCACCCGCAATGCCGCCGGCAGCCCGACCTATCGCTATTATGAGGATACCGGCATCGCCAATGAGGTCTCGGCGGGCTCGTGTCTCGTCAAGCCGACCCATTTCGACACCGACCTGCTTGAGCCCCATCTGCCAGCGTCCTTCATTGCCACGCCGGTGATCAAATCCCTGCCGGTGACGCGCCTTCCCGGCCTGGAATTCGCCGAGGGTGCCACGCGCGTCTGGGACCCGAATTCCTCGAAAACCGTGTTCATCTATGGCGGCCACTGGCTCGCCGATCCGGTCGACCCGCCAGGGCTGGAATACAATTCCACCTTCGGGCGTTCGTCCAACCAGGAGATGCTCAATGGCGGGCCCGAGCTGGAGATCGCCGCAGACGAGTTCGTTTTCTTCCGCCCGCACCAGAGCGAGGCGGTGTTCCTGCAGTTTGGCGACATCGCGGTTTATGAGCACGGTGAGATTATCGACCGCTGGCCCGTCTTCCCGGCCTCGGCTTAGGTCTAGGCGAGCGCCTTGCGCACTATGGTCTGCTCGGCGGTATCGGCGGCGATGTAGTCTGCCAGCTCGGTGACAAGGTCGAGACTACGGATCGGCTTGGTGATCACACCTGTAAAGCCAACCGCGAGGCAATGCTGGCGGCGCGCCTCGGAAGCATCTGCCGTTACGGCGAGGCAGAGCGTGTTGCGGTTCGGCCCCGGCATGGCGCGCAGGCGGCGCAGGAACAGGTCCCCGGTGCCGTCGCGCAGGTGATAGTCGCACAGGATCGCCTGGTAGAGCACATGTCCGGCCCGGTAGTCAGCCTGGGTCAGCGTATCGACCGTGTCGACTTTCCAGCCGGCCGATTTCAGCGTTGACTGGATCACCGCCCGGCTGGCCGGATGGTCCTCGATCAGGAGGATGGTGCCGAGCTGGAAGGTGATGTGGCGCTGGCGCCGCGGGCCGCCGGCAGGGCCGCGCACGGCCAGACGCGGGCCGGCCGATTTCAGCTGCACCTTGAACTCGAAGGCGCTGCCGCCGCCCGGATTGGGCGAGTATGTGAGGCTGCCGCCCATGGCTTCGGCAAGGCCGCGCGCGATATTGAGGCCGAGCCCCGTGCCGCGCTCGCTCTCCGCGCCCGGCAGGCGCTGGAAGGGCTGGAACAGTTTCGCGGCATGTTCGGAAGAGATGCCCGGGCCGGTATCGTGCACGCGGAAGAGGATGCAGAGCTGGCCCTCCTCACGCTCGCTAGCCGAGAGCGCGAGGCCGATCTCACCCTGCCGGGTGTATTTCACGGCATTGGACAAGAGGTTCGACAGGACCTGGCGCAGGCGCGGGGCATCACCCACGGCGCGGTCCGGCAACTGGCGCGGTACATCGAGCTGGAAGGTGAGGCCCTTGGCTTCGGCCGGCGCGCGCCAGAGCGCTTCAAGCTCGGAGGCCACGGCGCGCAGGCTGAACGGGGCTGCGGCCAGTTCGATGGCACCGGCGCCGGCCTGTCCGGCCTCAATCGAGCGCGTGACCAGGTCGGCCAGTGCCTCGCTGGAGCGCACCAGCACATCGGCATGGCGGCGCATGGCCTGCGGAATGTCGGCGCGCGCGAGAAGTTCGGCATGACCAAGCAGCGCGGTCAGGGGTGTGCGCACTTCGTGGGCAAGGCGAGAAAGGGCTTCGTGGCCGGTCTTTTCCGCCCGCGCTTCGGCCGAGCGCAGGCCCTCGATCTTGCGGGCGGCAAGCTTGAGCTGATGGGCGCGGCGGGTGTTCTCGGCAGTCAATTCGCGCAACAGCGCCGCAGGCGGGACATAGCCGTAATAGGCCCCGCCATGGGTAACGAGCACGCCCTGGCGGAACCCTTTGCCGCCGGCATCGGCGACCATGCGGGCGACCTGGCCGATGGGCGTGCCGGATTCGGCGATGACCGGATTCGGGTCGATAATGCGCTTGAGCGGTATCTCGTCGAACGCCTTGCGGCCGATTCGCAGGGCCAGCTCCAGCAGCGTGTCGCGCAGGGCCACGCCCAGCACGGTGCGCTGGAAGACAACAGGCAGCGCGGAGCAGGCCTTGTCGGCCAGGAAACGCTCGATCACGCTGCCTGCGCGCATGTCCGGGCGCAGGGGGGCTTCATCGGAAATCAGTGCTTCAATACGGATCGGCATATGTGTCGGAACCCCATTCGAACCGACACTGTCCAAGAGTGATTAAGCGAGGATAAACGCCAAGTATTGAGTTGGTCAGAGCACTTCGTTCTTGTGAGTAACGATTTTGCCGACCAGACCGTATTCAACAGCCTCTTTTGCACTCATCCAGAAGTCACGGTCAGTATCTTCCCTGATCTTTTCAAGAGATTGTCCGGTTGCTTCAGCAAAGATGCGATTCAGACGCTCACGCATCTTGATGATTTCTCGCGCCTGGATCTCGACATCTGTCGCCTGGCCGCCGACACCGCCGCGCGGTTCATGCAGCAGGAAGCGAGTATTGGGCAGGGCAAAGCGATTTTCTTTCTTCGCGGCGGCATAAATCAGCGCACCCGCGCTGGCACACCAGCCGGTGCCGAGCACCTTCACCGGCGCGCCGACAAACTTGATCATGTCGTGGATCATGTCGCCACTTTCCACGTGCCCGCCCGGTGAGGACAGGACCAGGAGGATCGGGTCTTCGCTCGCGGCCGACAGGGCCAGGAGGCGTTCGCACACCCGGCGGGCCTGCTTGTCATCGATGCCCCCGGTCAGGAGGATCGTGCGCGCCTTGAACAGGGCCTCTTCAAGAAAGGCATTGGGCTCGCTCTGCGGGGCGGATTCGGGCTCGTCATCGAGGCGCATAAGATCATCTCCGGCGCGGAAAAACTTCAGCATGCTAGGTGAGGTACGCCGCGCGGCGGGTCAAGGCGCGCGGCGCAATGATTACATCGGAATCAGCCGGTAAAGTCGCGGAACACATCCTCGGCCGACAGTTCGCCGGACCCGCTGTCGCTGTCGGTATCGACCTCTTCGGGCGCTTCGGCCGGCTTCAGGCCACGGCCTTCTTCCAGCTTGGCTTTCTCGGCGTCCATCTTGCGGCGCTTGTCGGCGGCCTTGGCGATCACCTCGTCCAGTTCGATCTGGCTGCACAGGCCGAGCGTCACCGGGTCGACCGGCTTGATATTGGCGCTGTCATGGTGGGTGCGGTCGCGCACCTTGGTGATGGTCGACTTGGTGGTGCCGATCAGCTTGGAGATCTGCGGATCATTCACTTCCGGGTGATTGCGGATGAACCAGGCAATCGCGTTCGGCTTGTCGGCCCGGCGGGTGACGGGCGTGTAGCGCGCGCCCTTCCGCTTGGGCTGGGGAATATGGTCGATCTTGGATTTCTGCACACGCAGCTGATAGCTGGCATCATCCTCGCCCTTGCGGATTTCCTCACGCGTGAGGATGCCGCCGGCGATCGGGTCGACGCCGCGCATGTTTTCCGCGACATCGCCATCGGCAATGCCTTTCACTTCGAGATGATGCAGGTTGCAGAACTTCGCAATCTGGTCGAACGACAGGGTGGTGTTGTCGATCAGCCAGACGGCGGTGGCCTTGGGCATGAGAATTTCGGCCATTTACGCCTCCTCGTGTCGCCTCCAGATACGCCGCCGCCCGGCACTTGCGTACCGGGCGGTCAGGGTAATTCGGCGGGGATTATCCTAACAATGGGATTGATATAGCGTCCGTGGGCGACAATTGAAAGGGCGGGGTGCGGCACGGAATGCAAGACTTTTCGAATGACAAATCAGGGCTTGTCTATCGCCGTGCCTTGCTGGTGCTGGCAGTGCTGCAGCTTGGCCTGGCGCTCGTCTTCTGGGATGTGCCCGCCCTGCCGGAAGCCGCCGCCATGCATGGCCTGACCCGCCCGCCGGAACTGCCGCCGATCGGCTTTTTCAGCATCTGGTTCGTGATTTTCGCAACCTATCTCGGCTTTGCGATCTGGGCCTGGCGCGAAGACAATCATGTCACCCGCACGCTGGCCGTCCCGCTCTGCCTCGCAGGTCTGTGCATTCTCGCCCTCCTGATCCTGCAGCGCATGGGGCTGACCCAGCTCGATCTGACGCCCCTTGTTCTCGCGCTGTGGGGCATCTCGGCCTGGGCCGTGCGGCGCTTCGACCTGATGCGCGGTATGGGCGGCAGCCCGGGCAAATGGGCCGGCGATGCCACGACCGGCCTCATGTTCGGCTGGACGACGCTGACGCTTTACCTCTTCATCATCGGCAATGTCCGCGATATTTATGGCTTCGCGAGCACGGATGCGGTCTGGCCCTTTCTGCTTGCCACCCTGGCCCTGACCGGCGCCATGGCCTTGGCGAGCTTCGCCCGCCTGACCGCGAGCGCGTACTTCCTGCTGGCGATCTGCTGGGGCCTTGCCGGCATGTTCGCGAATATGTGGTGGGTCACCGGACTCAACGCGCCAGCTGTTATCACTGGGCTTTTCGCCGTCTGGTTGGTGCGCAGACGCTTGCGATTCGGCGCGTCCGGGGCCAAACCGGCAGGGTCATGATCTCGCGATTCGCTTCCCTGCCGGACACCGCACCGGCCTGGCTGCAGCTGGCCTGGCCGGGCCTGACCACGGCTGCCGACCTGATCCTCGTCGGCACCGCCATCTGGCTCACCTCCGAACTCGTCAAGCGCCTGGTGAAGGCCATCGGCCGCGCGCGCATGGGCAAGGAGGAGGTGTTCGATGGCTCGGCCTGGGATCTTGGCGGCTCGCTGATGCAGTTCTTCGTGCTGCTGCTCGGCATCCCCCTCCTGCTCTCGATCATCGGCCTGGATGTCGGGCCGTTCCTGGAGCGCAATGCCGTGGGCATGATGGGCGCCTTCCTGGTGCTGGCTGCCGGCATCGCGGTGGCGCGTTGGCTGTCGGTCTCGATCCGCAGCTTCGGTGAACGCGCGCGGCGCAATCAGAACACCGACGAGACCCTGTTCCACTTCGCCGCCTCCATGGGCCGCTATGTGGTGATCACGCTGGCGGCGATCTTCGCGCTGCAGATGGTCGGCTTCCAGCCCGGCACGCTGATCGCCGTGGTCGGTGCGGCGGGCCTTGCCATCGCGCTCGCCCTTCAGGACACGCTGCGCGCCGTGGCCGCCGGGGTCCTGCTCGCCGTGTTCCGGCCGTTCCGGATCGGCGACTGGGTGGCCATCGCCGATGCCGAAGGCGAGGTCGCCGACATCACGCCCTTCCACACCACGCTGATCCCGGTCGACCATCGCGCCGTCATCATCCCCAATGACAAGGCCTGGTCGGAACCGATCACCAATTATGCTCGCTATGCCGACCGGCGGCTCGATCTCTATTATGACGTCTCCTACGAAGACGACCTGGAAGCGGCCATGGCCGTCCTGCGCGAAGCGATTGCCGTCCTGCCGCGCTGCCGGCGCAAGGAGGATCTCTGGGTCGGTGTGCATGCCATGACCGCCAGCTCGATCACCCTGCGCGCGCGCCCCTGGGTCGCCCGGCGCGAGCTGATCGATTTCCGCTCAGACTGCCATATCGCGGTGAAGCGGGCCTTCGATACGGCCGGTATCACCATTCCACTGCCCCAGCAGGTGGAGTATTCTCGCCCCTATTCCGAAATCGATGTCCGAAAGGTGGTGCAGAAAGCGCCAGAGCCTGAGGACGACCCTGCCCCCTGACAAGAAAGCGTTATCGCCTAAGTCTGGAAGGGCACCAGCAACCGACGGAGCCTGCCCTCATGTTCGATCTCTTCCTCGCCGCCGCCACGACCGGCACCCCGCCCACCGGCGAAGCGGTCAATATTTTCGACCCCGCCGCCCTGTGGGAGAGCTACCAGCCCGTGCTGCTCGGCTGGGGCCTGAAGGTGCTGGGCGCGCTGGTCCTGATCCTCGTTGGCCTGCGCATTTCCGGCTGGCTTGCCGGCATGGTGCGCAAGCAGGCCCTTAAATACGAATCCATCGACGACACGCTGGGCAATTTCTTCGCCTCCATCGTACGCTGGGCGATTACCGCAGCGGTGATCATCGCCGCACTGCAGGTGTTCGGCGTGCAGGCGACCAGTTTCGTCGCCATTCTCGGCGCGCTGACCCTGGCCATTGGCCTCTCGATGCAGGGCGCGCTGGGCAATATCGCTTCGGGCGTGATGATCATCCTGTTCCGCCCCTACCAACTCGGCGACTATATCGACGCGGCGGGCGTGGCCGGCACGGTAAAGGACATCAATCTCTTCCAGACCGTGCTCGCCACGGTCGACAATGTGAAGATCATGGTGCCCAACAGCCAGGCCATAGACGGCGTCATAAAGAACTATTCCGGCTACACCACCCGGCGCGTCGATATCACTTTCGGCATCGACTATGATGATGATGCCGACAAGGCGATCTCGATCCTGAAAGGCTTGATCGATGCCGACACCCGGATCATGAGCGACCCGGAGCCTTTCATCAGGCTGACCGAGCTTGGCGGCAGCTCGGTGGACATCACCACGCGCAGCTGGGTGCAGGCATCCGATTATTGGGACGTGAAGTTCGATCTCACCAAGAAGGCCAAGGAAGCCTTTGACGCCCAGGGCATATCGATCCCCTATCCGCACACCACAATTGTGCAGAAAGTGGCTGCACAGTAATTTGCTCGCGAGGGGCGGGGTCTGATCTTATGTCTGACAAAGAGAACCCCGCTCCAGACGAGACACATGAAGTGAACCAGACCGCACCGCGGCCGGCGCCCGGCCCCGAAACCCCTGCGCCGGCGCCCGCGCCGATCCGCCGCCCTGAGCCGCCCCCGCCCACCGCGCCGCAGGCCAGGCGACAGCCCGAGCCGACCCTGATCGAACCCGGCGATATCCGCGCCAGGAAGGACAAGCCGGCCAAGCGGCCCCTGCTGTGGCGCCTGTTCGGGGTCTCGGTATGGGGTGTGTTCAAGCTGCTGGTGGCCTGCATCCTGATCGGCTCGATCCTGATGCTGGTGGAAGGCACCCAGCGCGCCACGCAGGAAAACCTCGCCGCCGCGGCTGCCGATGCTGCACGTCAGGCCTGGGACGGCGCGGTGTGGGCGGTGAAGAATTTCTGGCTGCCGGCCCTTTATGGCGCCGGTGTCGTCCTACCGGTCTGGACGCTCTGGCGGATCGTCAGCCTGCCCTTCAGGAAGTAGGCGCGCTGCCCAATTCTGGCCGCGATCCGTCGCGATAGATTGCGGCCATGTCATACTTCACCCGCTCCGCCCTGCTTGGCGCGCTCGCGCTGACCCTCATCGCCCTGCCCGCCCTGGCCTGCAGCTGCATGCGCGCGGAAAGCGCCGCCCAGCAGGCCGAAACCGCCGACATCATCTTTATCGGCCGGGTCATCGATGCCGGCCCGGTGGGCGACCAGCGCGGCTGGTGGAAACAGTTCAGCGACTGGGTCACCGGCCAGCCCGAGCCGATGATGATCGAGGACATCACCACTTTCCAGGTTGATGAAGTGCTCAAGGGCGCCCCTGGCGAAAACGTCGCGATCCGCCATGTGAACGGCGCCCATAGCGCGACCTGCGGGGTTCGTTTCGAGCGTGGCGAGGCCCTGCTCATCCTCGCCTATCGCCGCCATGACGAGAGCGGCTATGCCACCTCGCTCTGCTCGCTGCCGCAATTTTCCGAGCAGGAATTCCGCGACGCGCTCGCCCCGCAATAGGTCCTAGTCGCAGAAGATGGACAATCCCAATGCCTATGAGGCCAACCAGACCGCCGCGAACCTGCGCGCGACGCTGACCTGAGGCCGCCTGCACGGCAAAAAGAGAGAGCTCATCCTTCCGAATACGGAGGGATGAGCTTTCCTGTTTTGTGCCGTGCGGACGGGCCTGAGAGGGACACCCTCCCGCAAACAGGGTGAACTGAGGGACAATCCTGCAAACTTCCGTGCGCCCCTTGATCACAAGCGCAATTTTATCAAGTCTTTAGTATCGAAACTTGACGAAAAACCTGCAGGAGACCCATGGCTTCCCCCATCCATCACGACACAGACGAAGTTCGCCAGGCAGAGCCGCGCCCGATGGCGCGACACACGCTGATGAATTCATTGCTGCTCGGCGTTCTGGTGCTTGCCGTGTTGGGATTGATCGTGGCGGCCGCCGGATAATCCGGGCACGGTAGACCGCGCCGCTATTGCGCGGCCTGTCTTGCCCCCAGCATCCCCATCATCCGGTCCTCAATGATCTCATGGGCTTGGGCCATGATCCGGTCGACCAGCTCCTTGCAGGTCGGGATATCGTAGATCAGGCCGGCCACCATGCCACAGCTCCACGCGCCCGCATCCATGTCGCCTTCCTGCATGATCCGCGGATAGACGCCGGCAACCTCCGGCAGGATGTCCTGGATCGTCAGCTTGTCGCCAAGCGCGGCTTCCTTTTCCAGCAGACGCTCGACCGCCGCATTCTGCATCACCCGCTCGGTATTGCGCAGCGGGCGCATGACGAGGCGCGTGTCCAGTTCGCTCGCCGCCACGATGGCCTGTTTCACATTCTCATGCACCGGGGCTTCCTTCGTCGCGATGAAGCGCGTGCCCATGTTCATGCCCTCGGCGCCCATGGCGATGGAGGCGACCAGCGAGCGGCCATCGGCCATGCCTCCGGAGCTGACGAACGGGATTTCCAGCTCGTCGGCCGCGCGCGGCAGGAGGATGAAGTTCGGCACATCGTCCTCACCCGGATGCCCGCCGCACTCGAAGCCGTCGACACTGACAGCGTCGCAGCCGATCGCCTGGGCCTTCAGGGCATGGCGCACCGAAGTGCATTTGTGGATCACCTTGATACCGGCATCCTTCAGCGCGGGCAGCACCTGCTCCGGATTGCGGCCGGCGGTTTCCACCGCCTTTACCCCGCCATCGATCACCGCCTTCACAATGGCCGGATAGTCCGGCGGGGTCAGGCTCGGCAGGAAGGTGATGTTCACCCCGAACGGCTTGTCGGTCATGTCCCGGCAGCGGGCGATCTCATTGGCGAGATCGGCCGGGGTTTTCTGGGTCAGGCCGGTGATGATGCCGAGCCCGCCGGCATTCGATACCGCCGCCGCCATCTCGGCGAATCCGACATAGTGCATCCCGCCCTGGATGATCGGATGCTCGATGCCGAACATTTCGGTGATCTTGGTCTTCATGGCACGCGCCTCCCGGTTTTTTTAGGGTCTGGCCAGACTGTGACGAAGGCGCCGGTTCCGGGCAAGGCTGACCACGCGGCAGGCGGGGTGACCGGATGGTTACCTAACGTGAAGTTAATGAAACCTGCCATTCCGAGCACCAAACCTCACGAAAACCTATCAGGTTCGACGTAAAAGCGACTCACACCTGACAACAGGCAAACAGGAGCGGAGTGGGGCCCCGGCATTGGAAGTCGATTTTCAAATCCTGAGCCCGTTGATCTTCACGATCTTTGCGGTCGGCTTCTTCAGCATCAATGCTATGCGGGGGAGCCGCGCGGCATTGGTCATGGGTGTGTCCTACCTGGTCTGCGCCGCGTCCCTGCTCTCCGACATCATCCTGTTCCACACCGGCCCCTCCCCGGCGCGCATCGGGGTGACGGCGCTTTATGCCATCACCGCGATCATGTTCTCCGGCGGCCTGTGGACCTATTACCGCAAGGAAGCGCCCTGGCGCCTGCTGGCGATCATGGGCACCGTTCATATGGCGGTCTACACATGGCTCTTCTTTGCCGACCAGTTCTGGCTGCGCACGTTCAGCGCCAATTTCGGCTGCGCGATCATGCTGTCGGTGGGTCTGGTGGCGTTCAAGGGCCATGTATCGCGCACGCTCGACCGCATCCTCTTTGCCCTGCACGCCGTCAACTGCCTCCTGTGCATCGGACGGCCGATCTATTATGCCTACCACATCCTCGGGCCGTCGGCCGACACGCCGTTCAATGAAGAACTCTATATGGTCTCGCTGCACTTCCTGATCGCGCTCGGAGCGGTGATCATGGCCATGGCCCTGCTGATCCGGCTCGGCAAGGACCTTGTCGACGAGCTGGAAAACCACTCCCTCACCGATCCGCTCACCGGCCTGCTCAACCGACGCGGCTTCGAAGCCCGCGTCGGCCCCATGCTGGCGCGCGCAAAGGAAGCACCGGTCTGCGCCATCATCGGCGACATCGATCATTTCAAGGCGGTCAACGACACCTTCGGCCATGTTACGGGCGACGAAGTGATCGCGCGCGTCGGGCGCCTGTTCGGCCAGCTCGGCGGCCATCACCGCTACAGCGCCCGCTTCGGCGGCGAGGAATTTGTCTTCATCGGCGCCGGCATCACCCTGACCGAGGCGGTCGAGCTGGCTGAAACGCTGCGCAAACGCATTGCCGAGCTGAACCTGGAATTCGGCGGCAGGAAAGTGGTCTGTACGGCGAGCTTCGGCGTGGCCCAGCTATTGCCCGGGGAGTCCACCGCCAACCTGCTCGCGCGCGCCGACGCCTCGCTCTACCATTCCAAGGAATCGGGCCGCAACAAGGTCTATAGCGAGACGGACACTTCGGTGGCCTGGCTGCGCGAAGCCCACCAGATCATGGCCAGCCAGGATTCGCGCAGTCGCCAGGCCCAGCCCTTCGCCCAAACGCTGCACACTCTGCTGGCACGCTGATCAGGCCGGCGGAAACACATTCTGCAGATGGCGGGCAAACCGGTCGAAGTCGGTGTCCACACTTGGTGACTTGCTGACATCATGAGCCGCGAAAGTCGGCAGGGCGCGCATCCCGAAAAAGCGGAAATTCAGGTGCACCGGCCATAGCAGGTCATCCAGCGAGCGGCCGGCAAAGAAGGTCTGGCCAGGATCGTTGAATGCTTCTTCGGGCGCATTGAGGGTCACGGACAGCATGTAGCTGGTGGTATCAAGCTGCCCGCCGGAGCCGTACTGACGGGCCGGCTCGCGCCGTGAGCGGCCATCCCCGCGCGCCATGCGCCCGTCCATGCCGGCAGTGTAGACCTCATCGAGATAGCGCTTGAGCGGCCAGGGCAGACCCATGGAATTGAGCGGGAACTGGAAGACCACCGCATCGGCCCACAAATGGTGATCGATCTCTTCATCCTCATTCCAGGGCGCGGTGACATCGGTGCAGCGGGTCTCGTAGCCGGCCTCATTCAAATAGGCGCCAGCCTGCTCACACAGGCTCGCATTCAGCCGCCCGGGCGAGGTCGGAAAGGGCTGGTGGCCCTTGATCAGCAATATCCGTTTCACGCCGCGCCTTCCGAAAACAAAAACTCTGCCTGCGGGCAATCCCTCAGGTAGACCTTGTGAGACTTCGGCTGAATTCAACCGGTCAGGCCGCTTCCTGGGAGGCCTTGTCCTTGCGCACGCCGAGTTCCTTCTTCACCCGTTCGGCCAGTGTCTTCACAGTGAAAGGCTTGGGCAGGAAGGAGACCTGGCGGTCCTCGTCCAGCTGCTTGGCCACGTCACGCTCGGCATAACCGGAGATGAAGATGATGCGCGCATCGCCAAGATAGTCGCGCGCCTCGCGGATCAGGGTCGGGCCGTCAATGCCGGGCATGACCACATCGGAGATGATGAGGTCGAAGCTGCCGGGATCCTGCGACAGGATATCAAGCGCTTCCTCGCCATCGCAGGCCTGCTCGACCTCGTAGCCACGCGATTCCAAGAGCTGGGCAGCGATACCGCGCACACCGTCCTCGTCCTCGACCAGCAGGATCCGGCCGCGGCCGGACATGTCGACCGGGCGCAGGGCCGCGGCGGAGGCTTCCAGGGTCTCCTCGACCGGCTCGGGCACCTCATCTGCGCGCAGCGCGGGCAGATAGAGATAGAAGGTCGTGCCCTTGCCGACTTCCGATTTCGGGCAGATGAAGCCGCCGGACTGCTTGATGATGCCATAGACCGTCGAAAGGCCGAGGCCCGTGCCCACGCCCACTTCCTTGGTGGTGAAGAAGGGCTGGAAGATCTTGTCCATGACCTCGGCGGGCATACCGCAGCCGGTGTCCTGAACCTCGATCAGCAGATAGTCGCCATTCTCGACATAATGGAAACCGAGCGCATGTGCATCCGCGCCGGTCGCGCGCGAGGTGCGGATCGACAGCGTGCCGCCCTTGCCGTCGGTGAGCATGGCATCGCGGGCATTGGCGGCCAGATTGATGATTGCGGTTTCGATCTGGTTCTTGTCGGCGCGGATATGCGGCAGGTCACGGCCATGCTTGACATCCAGCGTCACCCGCTCGTCGAGGATCTGGCCGAGCAGGATCGAGAACTCACCGAGGAAGTCGGTGACGTTCAGCACCTCGGACTTGAAGGTCTGCTGGCGGGCATAGGCCAGCAGCATGCGCACCAGGTCGCGGGCGCGCACGGCAAACTCGTGGATGGATTTGAGATTCTCGAAGCTCGGATCGCCAACCGGATGGCGGGTCACCAGCGTGTCGGTGTTCAGCATGATGCCGGTGAGCACATTGTTGAAATCATGGGCGACACCGCCGGCGAGCTGGCCGATGGCCTGCATCTTCTCGCCCTGGGCAAGACGCAGTTCCAGCGCCTTCTGTTCGGTCATGTCGATGACATAGGCGACCGACGGGCGGCCCTGGCCATCGAGCGTCACGAAGACGCTGACATGGCGCACATCATTGCCGGCGAGCTTGAGCGGCATCGGCTTGTCGATGGCTTCCAGCAGTTTCGCGGTCAGCGCCTCCTGGCCCTCGTCGCCGACGAACATGTCGGCAAACTTGGTGCCCGGCTGGGCCTTGCCATCGGTCAGCGTCATCAGTGCGCGATTGGAATCCAGGATCACGGCGCTTTCCACCGAGCCGCCTTCCAGGCGCACGGCGCCGAAAGGCGCATCGTCGAACATCGGGTCACCATCGGCGCGCGGTGGGCGCGAGGCGGTGGGGAAGCTTGCCCGGTCGGCCGGGGCATAAGTCTGCGCGTTCGGCATCAGCACCGTGCGGCCATGGGCCGAGGCGCCCTTGCCCGACCAGGTGGTGATCGCCTGCACCGGCACTTCCACGCCGTCGCGGCCGCGCACCATGATGTCCGCGCGGCCCGGCTGGCCGGTCTTCTTGTCGCGCGAAAGCAGCTTCACGAATTCCGGGCGCATGATGTCGTCGATGCGCACATCCTTGGCATCCTCGGTCAGGCCGAGCAGCTCGCGCAACCAGGAATTGGCATAGGTGATCGTGCCGTCCGGACGGGCGGCGAAGAAGCCCATCGGGGCATCTTCCACATATAAAGAGCGCAGATCGGCCGCGCCGGTGGCTTCCTCGCTGCCGGCAATGCGGCGCAGGCGCCAGAGCGCGCGGCCCTTTGTCAGCGGGGACACACCGATTTCGAACTGCGCAGGCACACCATCACGGCCGAGCGTCACCGGCGGCAGGATCTCGCGGCGCGCCTCGCCGGAACGGGCGGCGCGGGACAGGCGGAAAATCGGAGCGGAAACGAGCTGGGACGCGCCGAACAGGCGGTCGACCGGCTCGGCCTCGCCATTCGGATTGGGCGCAGACAGAACAATCTCGCTGAGTTCATGATAGGCTTGGTTGGCCGCAATCGGTGCGCCGGACTTCTCAGCCACCAGCACCGCTTCATCAAGCGCCTCGATCCACTGGAAACGCGGACGCTGGGGCGCGGTGGCCTCGGCTGCCGACCCACGATCAGGGAAGAGGCCGAGCCGGTGGCCGGCCCCGCGCAGCACCCAGAGCAGAAACACCATCCCCCCGGCCGCCATGGCGATCAGCAGGATCGGTCCGGTCGCGCCCACGGCATCGGGCCAGGCAATCGCAACACTGGCAGAGGCCACGGCGACAAGCAGGCTGGCCCAGAACAAGAGCTGGAGCACATCCATCGGCGAGCGGCGTTCGGGCGGTGTCTCAACCGCGACGGCGTCGCCAGTGCCTGAGGGCTGCGTCATGGGGTTCTGCGTATCCATGGACCTGTCCTAACTCCTGCCCGGGTTCCAGTTTGCGACGATTCGCGGCTGCCGTATCCGCTGCCTCTGACGCCCACTCGTTGAGCAGATATTTCGCCACCATAACGTCTGCGTGGCACCCAATGGTTAACCAAACGCGAAAAACCATTAAGAATAGTGATGAAAAGCAGTTTCCTGAAACCATAAGGTGAAGTCCCGATGCGCCAAACCGCAACCGCAATAACCACCCTTCTCATACTTACGGCCTGTGGTGCGCCCCCGTCCGAGCCCGCGCCTGAACCGGCTCCCGAGACCAGCGAGGCCGCCGAGCCGGCCCTGTCCCAGACCGAAGCGATCAACGCTTTCTTCGAGGAGAAATGGGACGAGGCCGTCGCGCGTAGCCCGATGACCCAGACCTATCTGGGCATGAAGGGCGAGGATTATGGTGAATGGGACGACCCGTCCTACTTCACCGCCGAGCGCGAGCTGGAATACCAGCTCGAAGCGGTCGAGGAGATGCACGAGCAGTTCGACTATGACGCGCTCGACCACCAGGCCAAGCTCTCCTGGCGGATCGCGGAGTATCAGCTGGAACGCGCCGAGGAAGACTGGCCCTACTGGTATCACGGCTACACATTCAACCAGATGTTCGGGGTGCAGAGCTCGATCCCGGCCTTCCTGATCAACCAGCACCGGGTGGCGAGCGAGGACGATGCCGAGGCCTATGTCGAGCGCCTGCACGGCGTGCCGGACTATCTCGGCGGGCATGTCGCCAATGCCGAGGAGGCTGCGCGCCTTGGCATCCAGCCGCCCCGCTTTGTCTATGACTATGTCATCTCCGACGCGCAGAACGTCATCACCGGCTATCCCTTCAGCCAGAGCCGCGAAACGCTCTCCCCGCTCTATGCCGACTTCGAAGGCAAGGTGGACGCGCTCGTCACCAATGGCTCGATCGATGGCTCCACGGCCGCCACGCTGAAGGCAGATGCAGTCGAGGCCCTGCTCGACAGTGTCGGGCCAGCCTATCAGAACCTGATCGAGGTGATGGAAGCCCAGGCCGAAGTCGCCAGCGAGGATGACGGCGCGTGGAAACTGCCCGACGGGCAGGCCTTCTACGAGACCAGGCTGAAAGCGCGTACGACCACTGACATGACCGCCACGGAGATCCACGATCTCGGCCTGGCCGAAACCGAGCGGATCCATGCGGAGATGCATGAGATCATGGAAGAGGTGGAGTTCGACGGCACGCTGCAGGAGTTCTTCGAATTCATGCGCACCGACGAGCAGTTCTACTACCCCAACACTGAAGAGGGAAAAGCGCGGTATCTCGCCGAGGCCACCGACCTTATCGGGACCATGAAGGCGGCTCTGCCCGAAGTCTTCCACCGCTTCCCCAAGGCCGACATGATCGTGAAGGCGGTCGAGCCCTTCCGCGAACAGTCGGCCGGCAAGGCCTTCTACCAGCGTCCCTCCGCGGACGGCACACGGCCCGGCACCTATTACGCCAATCTCTATCGCATGGAGGACATGCCGACCTATCAGATGGAGGCGCTGGCCTATCATGAGGGCATTCCCGGCCACCATATGCAGATCGCCATACAGCAGGAGCTCGAAGGCATTCCGAGCTTCCGCCGGTTTTCCGGCGTGACCGCCTATACCGAGGGCTGGGGGCTCTATTCGGAATATTTCCCGAAGGAGATGGGCTTCTATGAAGACCCCTATTCAGACTTCGGCCGGCTCGCCATGGAGCTGTGGCGCGCGGCACGCCTCGTGGTCGATACGGGCCTCCACGACAAGCAGTGGACGCGCGAGGAGGCCGTCCAGTGGCTCCTGGAAAACACGCCGAACCCGGAAGGCGACAGCCGCAAGGCCATCGACCGCTATATCGTGATGCCGGGCCAGGCCACGGCCTACAAGATCGGCATGCTGAAGATCCTTGAACTGCGCGAGCATGCCAAGGCCGAACTCGGCGATGCATTCGACATTCGCGACTTCCACGATGTCGTCCTGGAGAACGGCGCCGTGCCGCTGGAAATCCTGGAGGAGAATGTCGAGGCCTATATCAACGAGACCAAAGGCGTTTAGGCCCCTGATCTTAATGGAAGCGCCTGGTCTGTTCATGCCAGACCGGGCGTATTTTCGGATTCGAGAAAGCCGGCCCGGCCCTTGAGCCGTTGCTGACAGCTCAATCCACTCACAGCCTCATCCTGAGCGGAGACGAACCATGGGGGCGATGGAGAGCAAGCAGCCTTGAGCGCGATCCATGTGAGGGCGTAAGCCCGATACGGGATCAGACAGGGACTCAGCCCTGAGCGCGATCCATCGCGGAACGAAGTGAAGCGGGGATCAAAACAGGACAGCCCTGAGCGCGTCTCATGTGACGAGCAAAGCGAGGATACGGAGACAAACAAAAAAGAACCCGCCCTCGTCCTTCGTCTCCGCTCAGGATGAGGGCTTACGATAGCTCAGGCTGGAAGCAATTCACTCTAGGCCTCCCCGTCCGGATCGGGCGCGTTCGGGCCGATGGCGCCGGCGGCCAGGATCGGGGCCACATCCAGGGTTTCGGCGCCCACGAGGCTCGCCACTCGCTCCAGGGCCGAGACCACCATGGCCTGCTCCCAGCTCTCCAGTTCGCTGAAGCGGGCTTCGAAGGTCTCCTGAGCGCTGCGGGGCGCGCCAGCCAGAGCGGCAGTCCCGGCCTCGCACAGGGTCAGCCAGACGCGGCGGCGGTCTTCGTCGCAGCGCCGGCGGCTGACCAGTTCGCGCGCGACCATCTTGTCGACAAGGCTGGTGATGGTGGGGTGGCTGAGGCCCGTGGCTTTCACGATGTCGCCTGTGGAGGTCTCACCGCGCTCCTCCAGGATCTGCAACACGATGAGCTGGGACGGCGTGAGGTCCACGGCCTGGGCGAGCCGGCGCGTATCGATCTCGGTGCGTCTCTGGATCTGGCGCAGGGCGATCAGGGCCTGGCGGGCACGCTCACTCATGGTCACTCGGTCTTCACGGCGCGAGGTCGGGCCCCAACGCGGATTTCAAGGGCCCAAGATGAGGCTCGAATTTCTTCCAGCTGTCCAGCCCCCGGCTATTGATCGGCTGGCGGACCTGTTCGGAGCTGGCCGTGCGCACGGCGCGCTCGGTCTCATGAAAGTCGAGGCAGGATTGCTCGAAAGGCAGGCCGCAGAAGTCCAGCAGACGTCGCACCTCGGTCTCAAGATCGGCGACGAGATCCTCATGCTGGATCCGCAGCACCTTGCCTGGCAGCGCGGTGTCCCAATGCTCCATGAGATCGACATAGGCGCGGTAATAGCGCCCGATCTCATCCAGGCCATAGGTGAACTCCTGGCCTTCCGCAAAGAGCTGCTTGAAGCCCGACCAGCAGCAGGCCATGGGCTCGCGGCGGGCATCAACGATCTTCGCGTTCGGCAGGATCAGGTGGATCAGCCCGATATGGCGGAAATTGTTCGGCATCTTGTCAGTGAAGAAGGGCGCGCCGGCGCGGTGGATGCGCGTCGTCTCGATATAGTCGCGGCCGAGCGCGGCGAAGTCCTCTCCGGACATGTCCTTCAGGCAAGCGGGATAGACCCCGCCGCCTTCGCGGTTCCGGCCGCGCAAGCGCTGTGACAGGGCGAGGATGTTGGGCAGCTCCAGCGTGCCGTCGACCTGGCTGTGCGATGCCAGGATCTGCTCGATCAGGGTCGAGCCCGCGCGCGGCAGGCCGAGAATGAAGATCGGATCGGGCGAAGGGTCGCCGGCGCCGGCCTTCTCGGCAAACAGCTCAGCGGTGCAGATCTCCTTCTGAGCGGCGAACTCGGCCTCCATGCCCTCGGTGGTGTAGCGCGACTGGGCGCACTTGAGGCCATTGCCCTGCTCATAGAAGGCAAAGCTCTCGGCAATCTCGCCGCGGTCTTCCAGCGCCTTGCCGAGGGCGAAGCAGAAATGCACCCGGTCATTCAGCCCGATCTCGGGCATGGCGACGCGCGCTTTCATCTCCGCGATCTCGGCTTCGCTGAAACTGTAGGTCTTCAGATTTGCCAGCGCATGCCAGGCATCGCCCTGGGCCGGGCGTACGCGGCAGGCGGCGCGATAGGCCTCGACCGCCTCGGCCTGGCGCCCCCATGTCTTCAGGGCGTGGCCCTTGGAGGTGAGCGTGGCGGGGTCTTCGGGCAGTTTTTCCAGCACGCTGTCGAACAGCGCGACGGCGCCTTCATAGTCGCCGGTCTGCATCTTCTCGATGGCGAGATGGGAGGTGAAGACGGGGTTGCCGGCCTCGCGCGCGGCGAGGGCTTCGGCCTCGGCCAGCGCGGCGGCGAATTTCTGCCGCTTGCGCAGCACCTGGATATAGTCGAGGCGCAGCTGGATATTGTCGGGCTCGAAGGCAACGGCATTCTCCAGAAGAATTTCGGCGTCCTCGAGAATGCCGAGCCGCGAGCCGATCTCGGCCAAGAGGCGCATGCCCTCGACATGTTTCGGCTGGGCGCGCAGAAAATCCCGGCACAGGGTCTCGGCCCTGGCGAGCTTGCCCTCAGAGAGAAGATGGGTGACCGAAACCAGCGGCTTCGGCAGGGCAGCAATTCGTTCGGCCTGGGCGCGGGCATTGGCGGCCTCCTCGGCCCGGCCGGAGGCCATGAGCAGTTCAGCCTGCGCGCGCCAGCTGGCCTCCAGTGCCGAATTGAGCTGGCAGGCGCGCTGATAGGCGGCCAGAGCGCGGTCGCGTTCGCCACGATCGCGGGCGAGATGGCCGGTCTCCTGCCAGGCCCGGCCAAGTTCCGGCTGCAGCGCTTTCAGCCGGCCCAACAGGGTCTCGGCCTCATCATACCGGCGCAGATACCGCGCGCACACTGCCGCCATATAGAGCGCTTCGAGGTTAACCGGCTCATCCTCCAGCGCTGGCGAAAGCGCCGCCAGTGCCGCCTCGAAGCGACCGGCGCGCATCTCCGCGCGGGCGGATTTGATGAGGTCGATCTGGGTGTCGGTGTCGGTCATGCTGTCAGGGCCGGATGCAGAAGAAGCGCCCCGGCAACCGGGGCGCTTCCAGTATGGAATGACAGGTGGCGAAGTGCCAAATGTCGATCAGAAATCTACCCCGACACGAACCCCGAAGGTGCGCGGGCGGGCGAGCGTCAGGCGCGATCTGTCATAGACGAAGGTGCCGGAATACTGGGCGGCCTCGTTTGTGAGGTTCTGTCCGTAGACTTCCACCGACCAGTTATCCTTGGCTACGCCGGCCGACAGGGCCAGGGTCGTCCAGGCATCGAGCTCCATCTTGTTGATCTCGATGATGTCGGTATAGGCCTCCGAGGAATAGACCAGCTGTGGCATGATATGCGCGTCATAGGTCTCACCTGCCACAGTCACGGGCCACTCGTAGCGCACGCGCACATTGCCCTGGAACTCCGGCGCGAAGGCGAGCGGGGAGCCCTCCACCACATCATTGGTCGGCACCAGGACCTCGGTCATCTCGGTGTCGAGGGCCGAGAAGGCCCCGGCAATGGTGAGGCCTTCCACAGCGTCTGGAGCATAGGCGAAATCGCCCTCCAAACCCATCACCTCGGCATTGGCCGCATTATCGGAGAAGAACAGGTTCACGATGGACGGATCGAAGATCGTGGTCTGCAGGCCTTCGATCTCGACGAAGAAGGCACTGCCATTGAAGCGCAGCTGACCGTCGGCGAGGAAGGTCTTCCAGCCGATCTCGTAATTGGTCACCTCGTCGGTATCGACCTCATAGGGCACTGTGTAGCCATTCGGGCCGGCAGCGCCGCCAGGGCGATTGAGCAGGCCGGGACGGAAGCCCTCGGAATAGGTCGCGAAGAACAGAAGGTCCGTGGTCGGGGTCCATTCCATCGTGCCCTTGAAGATTACGCCATCGGTGGCGGCAGTGTCCGGCACGCCCGGCGTGTTGCCATCATATATCGCGGAAATATTCGTACCGGCCAGCTGCTGGTCGGTGTCTTCCACGGCGTAGAAATTGTAGAAGGAGGAGTTCGCCGATCCCTCCAGGTCCACCTCGACATCATACCAGCGCGCACCCAGCGTAAAGGCCAGCGTGTCGGGCACGATGTCGAAGGTCGCCTCACCGAAGGCGCCGACCTGCTGGTCGGTGCGCTTGATGTCGTTTCGGAAGATCACGCCGGCCGGGAACGGGCCCGGATCGGAGAAATATCCCTGCGACTCGTTGCCGACCTGACCAGGCGTGGCATCGCCATTGGTCAGCGGGTAGTTCGGCCCGAAGCCCGGCAGGCCATTGCCGTCGAGCGCGTAGACCGAGCCGGGATAGGTGAAGTCATTGCGTTCCTTCAGCTCCAGGTCGCTGTAAAAGGCGCCGAAGGTGGCGCGGAAGCGATATTCCTGAGGGGTGTTGAAGCGGATTTCCTGAGTGATCACCTCGGTGTCGGTGACCGATTTCACAAAGAGGTTCGGCGCCTGGCAGGTGCCCATCGGCGCGCCGGCCGGATAGGTCACGTTGTAATCGCAGATATAGTAGGGCAGGTACTGGCCGACGAAGAGATAATCGGAATAGTCCACCGTCTGGTCGGTATCGCGATTGGTGAAGGCGCCGGTATAGACGGCCTCCAGCGCGCCGAGCTGACCTTCCAGCGTCCAGCTCAGATTGGTGAAGCTGTCTTCCATCTTGTCTTCGGAATAGCGCTGGATTTCCCAGTCATCGAGATCCGGGTCGGACATGAACACGCCGTCGCTTTCCAGCTTTTGCTGGGCGAGGCCGACAGTGAGTTGCCAGTCCGGATTGAACTCATACAGGCCGGTCAGGCGATAGCCGTTATAGACCGTGTCGTTGAAGTTCTTTTCCACCAGGCCGGCATTGTTGGCCTCCAGGAAGTCGACACCGGAAAGATCAGCGCCGGCCTGGAAGCCTGCGCGCTGGCCCGAGACCGGAACGCCATTGTCGCGCACCGTCCCTTCAGGGCGGAAGCGAGCAGACTCCTCGGCCGTACGGATGCCGGGCACATTGTCGATATAACCGCCCTGGGTGTCGGTATAGACCACGCCGCGCAGGGCGAAATCATCGCCGATCGGGATGTTCACGACACCCTCGGCCTTGTTCGACATTTCCCCGCCCTCGGTGAAGCTGGTGCCGAGCCGCAGCGCGCCTTCGAACTCACCCAGCAGCGGCTTGTTGGTGATCAGGCGCACCGTACCGGCTTGCGAGCTGGCGCCGAACAGGGTGCCCTGCGGCCCGGGCAACACCTCGATGCGCTCCAGGTCTGCGGCATAGACATCCAGGTTGCGGCCAGGCTGTGCCAGCGGTTGTTCGTCGAGATAGAACGCGACGTTCGGAGCAAGACCGGCCACGCCGGCCGTGGTCAGGTTCGGCGTCGTGGAGGCCACGCCGCGAATATAGATCGTGCTCTGGCCCGGCCCGCCGCCGCCAGCGGTCACACCGGGAAGCTGGGTGAGATAATCGGTGAAGACATCGACGCCGAGCTGCTCGAGCTCCTGCTCGCCGATCGCATTGACCGTGACCGGAATGTCCTGGGCGCTCTCGGCGCGCTTGGTGGCCGTTACGGTTACAGTTTGAAGGCGGCGGTTGGAATCTGCGCCGGAGCTGGCTTCTTCAGTTTGTTGGGCAAGAGCGGGTGCAGCAAAAAGCACAGTGGTCAGCGCCAGCGCGGATACGCCGTTCATAAATCGCGTCATATAGGGGTTCCCCTCGTTATGCAGTCGGTCCCGCAGGAATGTGCGGGTGTCGGACGAAGCGCCGCGCGTCGCGATTGCGAGGCAGCGCACGGACCCTTCGGACCTACCAATTATTTCTTTTATTGAAAGATTTTGTCGCAAATGATTCTGCTGGAAATCAAGCAGAATACGAAATGTCTCCATTTATACATTATAAAACAAGGAGTTATATGTATGTTGCAGATTGACAACACATGCGGCCTTCTTCCCATGTGATTCGACAGACGAAGATTTCCCGGCCACAACCCTCTCGAATCGTTGAGAACCGTCCCCTGGAGTCTGCCTTGCCTGATACCCACCCTGAGATCGAATACGACACCGACTACGAAGTCGGACAGGACAATATCAAATGGCTCGGCCTGGACATTCACAACCCGGTCTTCTTCCTCGCCGCCGGCGTCATCCTGACCTTCTGCATCGCCGTCCTCGCCGCGCCGGAGCATGCCTCGATCTGGCTGAACGGGACGCGCGACTGGGTGGTCAGCACCTTTGACTGGTTCTTTGTCGGCGTGACGAATATCGCCCTGCTCTTCTGCGTGGCAGTGGCCGTCTCGCCGCTCGGCAGGATCCGCCTCGGAGGCGACGACGCCCGGCCCGACTTCTCCATTCACAGCTGGCTGGCCATGCTGTTTGCCGCGGGCGTTGGCATCGGCATGGTGTATTATGGCACCGCCGAGCCGCTGTCGCATTATCTCGGCGCGCCGGCGGGTGACGGATCAGGCATTTTCGGCACGCCGCTGAACGTCCAGCCGCGCACCGGCCATGCCGAGAATGTCGCCATGGCCGCGACCATCTTCCACTGGGGCGTGGCGCCCTGGGCGATCTATGGCGTGGTCGGCCTGGCGCTGGCCTTCTTCACCTTCAACAAGGGCCTGCCACTGACGATCCGCTCGACCTTCTATCCGCTGCTCGGCGACCGCGTCTGGGGTTGGGCCGGCCATATCATTGATCTTGTCGCTGTGGTGGCGACGCTGTTCGGCCTGGCGACCTCGCTCGGTCTCGGGGCGCGCCAGGCTGCTGCCGGCATCGGTTTTCTGTTCGGGATCGAAGCCTCGCTCTGGCTGCAGGTCCTCCTGATTGCCTTCATCACATCGCTGGCCATCTTCTCGGTGGTGCGCGGCCTCGATGGCGGGGTGAAGCTCTTGTCCAATATCAACATGCTGGTGGCGATTGCCCTGCTCGCCTTCGTTTTCGCCGTCGGCCCGACCTGGCGCATCCTGTTCAGCTTCTTCGAGAATACCGGCTCGTATTTCTTCAACACCCCGGCTCTGACCAATCCGTTCGGGCGCGCAGAGGATACCGGCTGGTTCCATGGCTGGTCGATCTTCTACTGGGCCTGGTGGATATCCTGGTCGCCCTTTGTCGGCATGTTCATCGCCCGGGTTTCCCGCGGGCGGACGATCCGGGAGTTCCTTGCCGCCGTGTTGATAATGCCGCTGATCGTCGCCACGATCTGGTTTTCCACCTTCGGCGAAACTGCGATCGCGCTGGTTCAGTCCGGGGTGGAGCGCCTGTCGACCGGCGAGGTGCCGACCGAACTCGTCCTGTTCGAAGTGCTGCGCGAGCTGCCCTTCTCCTTCTACTCCTCGCTGGTGGCGATTGTCCTGTTGATCGTCTTCTTCGTGACCTCGTCGGATTCCGGATCGCTGGTGGTGGATTCCATCACTGCGGGTGGCAAGCTGCATGCTCCGGTGCCCCAGCGTATCTTCTGGGCCAGCATGGAAGGTCTGGTGGCGATTGCCCTTCTGGTCGGGGGCGGCACGACGGCACTGTCATCGCTCCAGGCCGGGGCGATCTCGGCCGGCCTGCCCTTTGCCGCGGTACTGCTGGTGAGCTGCTACAGCCTGTTCCAGGGCCTGCGCCACGAACTGGATGTGCCAGCGGAAGCCAACGCCCCATCCTAGGGGCGGTTCCCGGCCGGAATAAAAAAATTCAAATCCGTCTGACCTCTTTCCCGGGGATCTCGCGCCTTCGTCGATAAGCCCAACCGACAAAGGAGCTGAGGCCCATGGATAACGCACTTGAACAGATCCCCGCCGAAGCCTGGCCGTGGATTGACCTGCTTTTCAACATCACCTGCGCGGCCGCCGGCATCTGGCTGGCCATCACTGTCTTCGTGATCTGGCGGCGCGCAGCGTCCAATGTAACGCCGGTCAACGCCGTGCCGAAGAACAAGCGCGCACAGCCAGATTTCCTCGAAGTTGACCAGAAGGCCCGGCGCGAGGCGATTGCCCGCGGCGAGGCCTTCGACAAGGAACTGGAGACGCGCGACCGGGCCGAAGCCCGCGAGCAGAAGCGCGCCGCCAAGAGCAAGCGCAGCGCGCTGCAGCGCATTGCCGGCCTGATCACCCTCTTGATGGCGGTGTTCTCGCTGGTCTCGGCGGCCGTGTCCGTCATCTGGCAGGTTGGCTTTGTCGGCCGCATGCTGGAAGAATATTCCGCCAGCGAGCGCTTCATGGCGCTGGTGACCGAACACCCGATCGGCTTCACCGTCGCCGCTCTGGTGATCCTCTTTCACATCTATCGCTTTTTCACTGACCGCAAGTGGCAACAGGAGGCTTGATCATGGCCAGCCAACCCCTCGTCCTGAGTGACCCCCGCATGGTGGCCGAATTTGTCCGCCAGTCCGAATTCAAAGGCATCACCGAACAGCGCTTTGCCGTTCCCCCCGACTATGCCGCCCTTCTCTTCGTCAATGGCGAACTGAAGGACACCTTCAAGGGCGGACACTTCTCCGTCGGCGGCCTGATGAACGCCCTGAAAGGCGTCATTGGCGGCTCGCAGCATGTCGGCATGCTGCTGGCGGACCTGAAGCCCTTCTCGATCGAAGCCGAGTTCGAAGGCGTGACGCGCGACCATGTCGAAACCGCGGGCAAGCTCACCATTGAGATGCAGGTCGATCCGGACCATCCGTCCAACATCCTCGGCATGATGCATGGCGTCACCCGCGGCAACAGCGACGATCTCGGCCCGGGCCGCAAGGCACTCTCGCGGCTGGATATCTACAACCGCATCGCCGAGCACATGCTGGTCCGCGTCTTCCAGGAGACCCTGTCGAAGGTCGACGCTGCAGATCTTCGCGGCAATGCCGGCGTGCAGGACAAGGTCCAGGCCGACATGATGACCGAGGTCGAGCGCATCTTCGGCAATCTCGGCCTGCTGGTGAACGCCGTCTCGGTAAACTTCGCCAAGAACGAGGTCGAGCGCGAAGCCATGCGCCGCGCCAAGGAAGACCGCGAGGAAGAAGCGGCCGACTTCGAACTGGCCCGCCTCAAGCGCCAGGTCGAGCGCAATGACGACGCTTATGAGTTCCAGCTCAAATCTGACGTCGACAAGGCCAAGCTGCAGAGCGCGGCCGAGGATGAACTCGAACGCCTCGCCCTGGACAGCCAGGTGGGCCTCATCGACGCCCGCAACGAGCATGAACGCCGCCAGTCCATCGAGGCCCTCGGCCACGAGATCAAGATGCTGCGCAGCGAGCGTGTCGCCCGCTTCGAGAACGAGATCGCCGAAGCCGACCAGATCGAGAACCTGACGCGCAAGATGAAGAAGCGCCGCGAGCTGGAGCTGGAGATCGACGAGATCGAGGCCAAGCACACCAATGCGATGAAGAAGGCCGGCGCCTTCACCCAGGCCGATATCGACGCCCACCTTCAGCGCCAGCAGCATGAGCACCTGAAACGCATGCAGGAGCTCGATCACCAGAACCGCGAGTTCGACGTGAAGCTGCGGATCATGGAAGCCAAGGCCCAGTCCGACATCGTCAATGCCGGCAAGAAGACCGACGCTGATGGCAAGATCGACCAGATCAAGGCTCTGCGCGGGCTCTCGGCGGCCGAGATCAAGGCGATCACCGCGGGCCTTTCGCCCGACGTCGCCAAGGTGCTGGTGGAAGAAGCCCGTGCCCAGGCCGACGGCCAGTCCAACGCCAAGGTCATGGAAGTGATGCAGCAGATGGTCGATGCGGCCACCGCCTCGCAGATCCGATCCGAGCAGCAGGCCCGCGACATGTTCTCCATGGGCATGGCCGGTGCGGCGAATGTCGCCCAGGGCACAGGCCACAAGGCCCAGCCCGGCGCAGCTCCGAGCGCGGATGCTGGCACTGCCGAGATCGAGTGCCCGAAATGCGGGCGCAAGAGCCCTGCCACCTCGCGCTTCTGCATGGGCTGCGGCAACCAGCTGCGCGTCTGAGTCGAAGAGACAGGAACCAGGAGGCCGTCATGAGCAGTCCGATTTCGCCCTTTACCGAGCGTGCCTGTTGCCACCGCACCACGCTCACGCATGAGGCCGCTTATTGCGGCGAGTGCGGCAAGCCGGCGGTGCGTTGCATGGCGCATTCGGAATGCGGCGGCCTCCTGGACTCAGGTGATCTGTGCCAGGTCTGCGTCTGGCCGGAAGTGGTGCTTGATGCCAGCGCCATGCGCGAGGCCCAGCGCGGCGGTGTGATGACGCTTCCCCTGAAGCTGAAAAACGCCTCCACGGTCGGCCTGCCACTCTTCGTCACCGGGGTCTTCTCCCGCGAGAAGCGCGGCGACTGGCAGGCCGAACCGCAAAGCTGGGAACGGCTCGATTCCGGCCGCGAGGCCACCGTCATCGTGCGGGCCGAGGACCTGGAACGGGTCGGTCAGCACAGGGTGGAAGTTCTCTTCACCGTCGCCACACGCTGGCGCTGGCGCGAGGAGCGCTATGCCTTCGTGACCTCGGTGGACTTCACCGTCGGCGAGCCCGACAAGGACAATGGTCACAATATCAATGTCTCCGGCGACAGTGTCGGCCCGACAACGGTCTATATCTCACAGTCCAGTGGCGGTGGCGGCTCGCTGCTGCGCGGGCTCGATGACCACCAGGATATCGAGCTGGACCTCGTCCGCGCCGATATTGTCGAGCGCGAGATGGGCCTGCGCGGGGACTCCAAGGGGGTCTACACGCCCAAGGCCGTGCGCCTGATCTTCAAGGGCTTTGGCGAGGGTGAGGCCCCGAAGATGAGCCTGCTCGATGGCGACTCCGGCCTCTTGAGCTTCGGACGCCTGCGCGCCCGCCCGGCCGGGGGCACCGGCGATATCCGCCTGCTGGTACATGACCACAATGGCGAGGTCGACGAAGACCGCTCGCTGCAGATCTCCCGCCAGCATTTCCATCTCTATATCGAATCCGGCCGCCTCATGCTGCGCGTGAAATCCGAGGCCGGACTGACCCTGAACGGCACCCGCCAGTCGCGCGGCGCCGTTTGCGAAGTGACCGATGGCGCGGTGATCCAGCCGCTGTCGAAAGACCCCGGCGCCATGGCGCTGACCTTCAGCTTCGATGTCCATAACGGCGTAACCGACGAGATCACCATCTCGGCGCGGCCCGCCAAATCCTGAGGATAGTCCCATGCAGACCTGCAGTTCCTGCAAAGCCATGATCCCCGACGAGGCCGCCTTCTGCCCCGAATGCGGCGCGCCCCAGGCCAGCGCGGCCCAGCCCGAACGGCTCCGGCAGCTGGAAACCATCGGCGCCATGGGCACGATCGGACCCAACGATACCCGCTACAAACCGGGCAGCGGCGCCGAAGGCATGCTCAAGGAAGGCACCGTCTTCGCTGACCGCTACGAGATCGAGGGTCTGATCGGGCGCGGCGGCATGGGCGCGGTCTACCGGGCCAATGACCAGGTCACAGGCAAGCCGCGCGCGCTGAAACTGATCGCCCCGGAACTTATGGGCAGTGAATCGGCCGTCCAGCGCCTGATCGAGGAGGGCACCACCGCACAGGATATCCGACACGATAATGTGGTGTCCGTCTATGATGTCGGGCGCGCCGACGGCCAGATCTACATCTCCATGGAAATGGTCGAGGGCGTGTCCCTGCGCGAATGGATCAAGCGCCAGCCGACCCCGGACGCCGTGCCCATGCGGGTCGCCGCGCGCATTGTCGTGGAACTGCTCGAAGGCCTGAAGGCCGCCCATGCCAAGGGCGTGATCCACCGCGACCTGAAGCCGGAGAACATCATCCTCACCGCCGAGCCATCCGACAGGGAAGCCCCGCTGCGGATCCTGGATTTCGGTATCGCCCGCAAGGTCGGCACCGAGAGCCTCTCGTCCAGTGCCAGCGCGCTCGGCACCATCGAGTACATGGCGCCGGAACAGAAGACCAATCCGGAGCGCGCAGGCCCGCCGGCCGACCTCTACTCTGTCTCCAAGATCTTCTACGAGCTGCTGGTCACCATCCTGCCGTCCGATCACTGGCAGCCGCCGTCCGGTGGGCGCACCGATGTCTCCCCCGGCATCGACGAGTTGGTGCGCCGGGGCCTGTCGACCCAGCCGAACCTGCGCCCGCAAAGCGCGGCGGACTATATCGCCATGCTGAAGACGGCGGTGAACACCGGCCAGCTGCCCTACCGGCCCGGCCCGCCCTCGCCCGAACCGTCGCCGACACCCATTCCGACGCCTGGCCCGTCAGGCTTCCCGAAATGGCTGCTTGGCGTCGGCGGCGCGGTGGTCGGCGGGATCGTCCTGATCTCGATCATCGCCATGGCCATGAATGGCGGCGGCGGGACCACACCGACCTTCTATATGAGCTCGCTCAGCGGGGCCTGGACGGACGGCACGGGCGTCTTCGATATCGACGTGAACAATAATGGCGCCTTTGCCGGCGGCGGAGTCCTGTCCAGCGGTGCTTATGTCGAGATCTCCGGCTACCTGCCGAGCGACGGCAGCAACGGGCGCTACACCATGTCCTATCCGAACTACAACACTGCTCTCAGCGGCTCGGTCAACTGGGATGGCAACTGCCATGTCTATGCCAGCCTGAACGGTGCGGACGGGGTCAATTTCCCGACCCAGCAGACCTTCCACATCGACCACCCGCCCAATTCCACCACTTGCCCGGCCCGGCTGCGGTAACGGCTCATCTCATTTCCTGAAGGGAGGCTTTCATGCCCCAGTCCTACGAGAATTACGCGATCCACGGCCATCTGGTCAGCCCACGAAAGGTGGATGCACCGGAAGTCAGTGCAAAGGCCGGCGGCCTGCCTGAAGCGGTCGACCTGCGTGCGTATTGCACACCGGTGGAATCCCAGGGCGCGCTCGGCTCGTGCGTGGCCAATGCCTTTGTCAGCGCGCTGGAATACTCATTCATACGATCCGGTCATCCCGCAACCGATCTTTCCCGCCTCTTCGTCTACTATAATGCCCGCCAGCTTTCCGGGTATGAAGGCGAGGATTCCGGCGTGGTCGATAATCATGCGGTGGCCGCGATTGTCGCGCACGGTGTGTGTCCGGAGACAGCCTGGCCCTATGACATTTCCCGCTTTACCGAAAAACCGCCGCTGCATTGTTATGAGATCGCGACCATGTTCGAGGTGATGCAATTCGCCCGCGTGCCCGATGAAAATACCATGCGGGCGACGCTGGCCGCCGGAATTCCCGTCTCGTGCGGGCTCGATATCCCAGCCCGCTGGCTACAGGTCGACGCGGCGAGGAGCGGCAAGATTGAGAAGAGCGCGTTGGCCTTCATGCAAGGGGAAATTGCCGGACACACGATGCTGTGCGTCGGTTATGACGATCGCAGGGGTGCCTATCTGTTCCGCAATTCGTGGGGGACTGAATGGGGCAGGGACGGCCATGTCTGGATGGATTATGAGGTTGTCGCGCAATGTAGTGAAATGCGCTACCGCTGGGCCATCGGCCAGATCTCGATCCAGCCCCAACTGGCTGTGAGTTTCCACAGCACGCTCACCCAGATGGCTGCAGAGGTGCGCAAGGGCGCCCGCGAGGACATGGCCGCCGCGCTGGCGGCCCGCAAGCGCAAGATCGGCGGCGAGCTGGCCTCGAAGCTGGAAGCGGAAACGGCCGGGTTCCGCAGCCGCCTGCGCGGGTCGACGCCCGGTGCACCTTCCACCCGCTCGAGCCTGATCGGCCGCACGGCCGATGGCCCAGGCGCTGGCGGTGGTTATGAGCCGCGCAAGGGTCCCGGTGCAGGCGGCGGCTACGGACCCGATGACGGCCCGGGGGCAGGTGGCGGATATGACCGTGGCCCCTCGCGCGCCGACGGTCCCGGCGCTGGTGGCGGTTACGGCCCGAATGATGGCCCTGGTGCAGGCGGCGGCTACGACGACTGATCGCGGGCCGGGATGCCCCTGACGCATGGCCAAATGAAAAAACCGGTTTAGAGGAGGGATCAGAAACGACGAAACCCACCGCAGTGCGGAAAGGCAAGCCGACATGATCCCCCGCTATACCCGTCCCGAAATGGCCGCGATCTGGAGCGACCAGTCGAAATATTCGATCTGGCTGGAGATCGAGACCCTGGCCTGCGAAGCCATGGAAGAGCTTGGCCAGGTGCCCGCGGGCACCAGCGCGGCGGTGCGCGCACGCGGCGGCTTCGATGTGGAGCGCATCGACGAGATCGAGCGCGAGGTGAAGCATGATGTAATCGCCTTCCTCACCAGCGTGGCCGAATTTGTCGGCAGCGAGGCGCGCTTCCTGCACAAGGGGCTGACCAGCTCCGATGTGCTCGACACCTGCCTGGCGGTGCAGCTCGCGCGCGCCTCGGACCTCCTGCTCACCGGGATCGACCGGGTTCTGAACGCCCTTCAGGTCCGCGCGCTGGAGCACAAGCTCACCCCCACCATCGGGCGCAGCCACGGCATCCATGCCGAGCCGACCACATTCGGGGTAAAGCTCGCCACCTATTATGCCGAATTTTCCCGCAACAAGGCGCGCCTGGAGGCCGCGCGCGCCGATATCGCCACCTGTGCGCTTTCCGGCGCAGTCGGCACCTATGCCAATATCGATCCGCGCGTGGAGGCCCATGTCGCGGCAAAGCTCGGCCTCACGCCCGAGCCGGTCTCCACCCAGGTCATCCCGCGCGACCGCCATGCCATGTTCTTTGCCACGCTCGGCGTGATCGCCTCGTCGATTGAGCGGCTCGCTACCGAAATCCGCCATCTTCAGCGCACGGAAGTTCTGGAAGCGGAGGAATTTTTCTCCGCCGGACAGAAGGGCTCATCGGCCATGCCGCACAAGCGCAATCCGGTGCTGACGGAAAACCTCACCGGCCTTGCCCGGCTGGTGCGCTCAGCCGCCGTGCCGGCCATGGAGAATGTCGCGCTCTGGCATGAGCGGGACATTTCGCACTCCTCGGTCGAGCGCGGCATCGGCCCGGATGCCACCGTGCACCTCGATTTCGCCCTGCATCGCCTCGCCGGCGTGGTGGAAAACCTCGTGGTCTATCCGGAGAACATGCAGGGCAATATGGACAAGCTCGGCGGGCTGCATAATTCCCAGCGCGTCCTCCTCGCCCTGGTCGAAGCCGGCACCAGCCGCGAGGACTCCTATCGCCTGGTCCAGCGCAACGCGATGAAGACCTGGGCCGGCGAAGGCGCCTTCCTCGACCATCTGAAATCTGATGACGATGTCACAGCGAAGCTGTCAGACGCCCAGCTCGAAGACCTGTTCGATATGGAATATCACCTCAAGCGCGTGGATGAGATTTTTGTGCGGGTGTTTGGCGCCTAACTATACCGCGCCTCGACCTTCGGCCCAGCTTTCCCCGCCGCAACGGCCTCCACGCTCGCCTCAAGATCCGCCAGATATCCGTCAATGAAATCCGCGTGCTTCGGCGAGAGCATGAGGTGCAGGCTCGGGGGCTCCTTGGTCACCGAGGTGAACCAGCCGCGCCGGTAGATCTCACCATAGAGCGCGAAGGCGTGATGCCCGGGGTGGTGGAACGCGATGAGGCCGAGCATGGGATTGCCGACAATCTCGAAGCCCATCGCCTTCACGCCCGCCTCAACCCGCTCGCGCGTGGCGCAGACCTTGCCCTGCAGGCGCCGATAGCCCTCAACGCCAAGAAAGTTCATCACCGCCCAGGCCGCCGCGATGGCCCCGCCGGGGCGCGTGCCCGCCAGCGTCGGCGTCTTCATCGGCGCGCCGGACCAGCCGGCAAGATCGAAGGGCATGTGGGCGTAGAGCGCTTCCGAACGGAACAGCACGGTGGAGGCGCCCTTGGCGGCATAGCCATATTTGTGCAGGTCCGCGCTCATGGATTTCACGCCCACCACCTCGAAGTCGAAAGCCGGCACGGGCACGCCGTTCATCCGCGCGAAGGGCGCGAAATAGCCGCCAACGCAAGCATCGACATGCAACCAGATGCCCTTTTCCTCGGCCACCTGCCCCAGCTCGGCAATCGGGTCGATCAGCCCATGCGGGAAATTCGGCGCCGATCCGACCATCATCACGGTGGCTTCATCGCAGGCCTCGGCCATGGCTTCGGGGTCGGCGAGCCATGTGCCGTCCGTCTTCAGCGGCACGCGGCGGATTTCCAGATCCATGAGATAGGCCGCCTTGTCGAAAGCGAGATGGGCTGATTGCGGCAGCACGATATTCGCGCCCTCGCGCGGCCGGCCCTGCGCCCGCGCATAATCACGCGCGGTCTTGATCGCCATGGTGATGGAGTCCGTACCGCCCGAGGTCATCGCGCCGGTCGCCCCTTGCGGCCCATGCAGCAGGCCGAGCGCCATTTCGATGACCTCTTTCTCCATGCGCGCGAGGCTGGGAAAGGCGAGCGGGCCGAGCCCGTTCTCGGACATGAACGCGGTGTAGGCCGCCTTCTGCACCGCGGCGACCTCCTCGCCGGCATTGAAGACATAGACCGCCGTCTTGCCGTCGCGCCATTTCGCATCGCCGGCGCCACGCGCCAGCATATCGGCTTCGATCTCGTCCCAGGGCCGGCCGGTTTCAGGCAATCTGGCTGTCATCTGGTCTCTCCTCCCGTTTTCGACAGGATAGGGACACCGGGGGCCAAAACGCAAAACCAAAAAAAACCGCCCTCCTTGCGGAGAGCGGCATGCGGTCACCCAACGCCCGGCGGTTTTTCCCTACAGCCGTTGCGTTCGCGCAACTATTAGACACGATTGGCAAACAAGGCGTTAACGTCAAGAAATTCAAATGGTTAATAGACGGAGTTCATCCATTACACTTACTGCTTTCTTACCGGAACGCGGCGATTCCCTAACCGCGCGTTAACTCTTTCCGGGCGATAGATCCCATTCGATCCCGCCCCTTGCCCGGAGCCCAAAGCGCCCGCCATGCCGCTCTCAGATCCGTCATCCAAGACCCCGCCCGGCAGTTCGCTGGCCGGCGGACGTGTGCGCTCGGACAATCTGCGCCCGGCCAAGGTCGATCCCGAGCGGCCCTTCCCGACCGCGCGCGGCATCCTGTCGGCGGCAGAGATCGAGGCGCTGCTGCGCCCCGACCTGCCGGATGCGCCCGCCCCGCCGAAAAAGACCGAAGCGCGACCAATCCCGGACCTGACAGCGCCCGGCGTCGGCCCCTCACTCTCTCAGGAGGACAGCGAGCGCCTGTGCGCGCGGCTTGGCCTGGCGGTGCACCGCGAGACCGGGCTCGGCATCGGGCTCAACCTGGTGGACCTGTCTTCAGTGCGGTTCCGCGCGGCCTTTCCCGCGCCGGAGTCCGGGGCGGCCTTTGCCTGTTTCGGCAATCCGGATGGCGAAGTGGAAGCCGTGCTGGCGCTCTCGCCGATGGCCGCCATCGCCATTATCGAACTTTCCTGCGGGGCCGACCCGGCTAGCCTGCGCGAACTGCGCCCACGCCCGCTCACCGATATCGACATGGCCGTGCTGACCCGTGCGCTCGGCGCCATGGCGCGCCACCTGCCGGGCGGGGAGCTTGTGTGCCTGGAACGCCGTCAGGCCTTCTGCCTGTCGCTGGCCCCTCCCGGCGAGGCCGCCTGCCTGAAGCTGGACATGAAGATGGACGGGCTGTCGGCGGCCGCGCGGCTGATCCTGGCGGAGGCGGCGCTGAAGGCGTGCCCGCTGCGCCCGGCCGCCGAGCCTGTGCCGCTGCATCCCATATCGCCGGAGCCGCGCGCCGAGGGCCTTACCGCACTTCTGACCGCGCGCATCGCCTCACTGAGCGTACCGGTGAGCCGCCTGTCGGACCTGAAACCCGGCGACACGCTGCTGCTCGGCCTGCCGACAGATGAGCCGATCCAGCTGCTTTCCGGCGGGCGCATGGGGCGCGTCGCCGCCGAAGGCGAGCTTGGCCGCAAGGGCAATCGCATGGCCGTGCGCGTGACGCGGCGGGGGCCGGCGCTGAGCTGAAGACACCCCCTCTGCCAACGACTCCCCGTGGCTTGACCACGGGGCCCATCACGGAAAGAGGCGGCCAGAACATTCCGGCGGGAGCTGGGCAACCGCGGGTTATGCCGCGGTGAATCGGAGCCTGGAATTCAGGCTTTAGTGCCCCGCACTCTTCCCCGAGCCCATCGCAGCTTCAGCCGCCTGCTTGCCTGCCTCGGCCGGATTGGCGCCCTCGATCTCGGCCATTTTCTGCGCCCATAGCCGTTTCTGGTAGCGGTTGGTGATGATGTCGGTCACCACCAGCACGAAGACCACCAGGTAGAAGCTGGACTTGGACATCGCCTCGATCGGGTAGGTGAAGATGGTCAGGTGCGCGAGGTGGGCGCCTTCGGTGACCAGCAGCGCGCCGACCAGGAACAGGATGAAGAGGCCGAGCACCTCATACATCCGGTTGCGCTTGAGGAAGTCGGCGACATAGTCGGCCATCAGCGCCATGACGAGGCCCGAGGCGATAATGGCGATGGCCATGATCCAGACCTGGTAATGCTTGCCCGGCGAACAGCCGACCGCGCCCTCCATGGGCTCTGCGATCAGGGCCGCCTTGCACTGGGTCACCGTGCCGTCGAAGGTGCCGAGCACATGGCCCGCCGCATCCATGATCCTGGCGACCTCGACATTGGCGATGGCCATGGCCGAGAGGATGGAGTCGAAGGAGAAGACGAGGTTCATCGCCACGATCATGGAGATGGCCTGGATCACCGATTTGCTGCGCCCGCCTTCGGAATGTTCGATATGCTCGACGCTGAGCAGGTGGGTGATTTCCTTGATCGCGGTGTAGATGATGAAACTGCCGCCCGCGAGCGTGACGAGGCTCTGGAAAGTGAACTCGCCCTCGATGAGGCCCGACAGGTGGAACCCGAACAGGGGCTCGGCGAGCAGGGTGAAGATGTTCACGATGATCACCAGGAGGATGATCCGGAACACGACCGCCAGGCCAATCCCCCACCGGCGCACCATGGAAGCGTTCTCCTCGCCGGTCCGCTTGGACTCGATGGAGATATAGAGGAGGTTGTCGAAGCCCAGAACGGCCTGGAGCATCAAGAGCATGAGCAGCGTGAAGAACCCGCTCACGGTGAAGACTTCGGCAAAGATCTCGCCCATCGGGCTCCCCTCCTCATGACAGTGTCAATCCGGGAAAAGCCATAGGGCGCTGCGCGGGGACTGATCAAGACCAAGTGCGACCCAGGCGGTCTTGGCGGGGCCGCTTCGGGCCGCTAAAGGACAGGCACGCCTGACCTGAAACTCCCGCAGAACAGGAGAAACTCATGCGCGCCATGGCCAGCCGCCTTGTCTCTTTCGCCACGCTTGCCACGCTCGCCGCCCTGCCGGCGCTTGCGGACCCGATGGAGATCGAGGATCTCGCAAACCTCCGCCAGGCCGGCAATCTCGCCGTTTCCCCGGACGGAGATACGGTTGCCTATACGGTGAGCGTGCCGCGCGACGTGGTGGCCGGCGAGGAAGACGGACCGGCTGACAGCCATCTCTGGGTGATCCGGGACGACGCGGAGCCGGTGCGGTTTACCAGCGGGCACGGCTCGGTGTCGGGGGTTCAGTTCTCCCCCGATGGCACGCAGATCTATTTCCGCGCCAAGCGCGAGGATGACGAGCATACCGCACTCTATGCCATCGCTCTTGCCGGCGGGGAGGCGGAGAAGGTGTTCGAATTCGAGACCAGCCTTGGCGACTATGCGCTCTCCCCCGATGGCGCCACGCTCTATTTCACCGCCACCGAGGAAGATGACAGCGAGGATTTCTCCGGCCGCGGCTTCAAGGCCTGGGGCTATGAGGAAAACCAGCGCTTTGCCAGCATCTGGTCCGTGGCGCTGGGCGAGGAAGAAGCCGAGGCAGAAAAGCTATATGCCGGCGGGCATGTCTCCAGCTTTGAGCTGTCGGCCGATGGCGAGACCATTGTCGCGGCCGTCGCGCCCTCCACCCTGATCGACGATTTCTACATGCAGCGCGACCTGCATGTCATCAATGCCGAAACGGGCGAGGAAACCGCCGTCTTCGACCTGCCCGGCAAGCTCGGCGGATATGAGATTTCTCCCGATGGCGGCCAGCTCGCCTTTCTGGCCGGCAGCTCGATCAATGACACCAGCGACGGCGTACTGATGGTCGGCGATATCGCCACCGGCGACTATCAACAGCTTACGCCCCAGGCGCTGCAGCATATCCAGGATGTCGACTGGATCGCAGACGATGAAATCCTTGCCACCGTGCATCGCGGCGTGGAATCGGCCCTGGTCGTCTATGACACAGAGGGCGCGGAACAGAATACGCTTGTGACATCTCCCGACATTGTCGCTCGCAGCGCTGAAGCCAGCGCCGGCAGCGTGTACTATATCGCCGACAGCCCGTCCCATCCACGCGAAGTGTTCGCCGCCGGGCGCCGTTCGCAGGCCAGGCTGACCGATCACAATGCCTGGCTGGCCGATATGGACCTCGCCGCCCAGACCACCTTTACGTATGAAGCCCGCGATGGCCGCGAGATCGAGGGTCTTCTGATCACGCCCGATGGCACCGCGCCTGGAGGCGGCTGGCCGCTGATCATGTATGTCCATGGCGGGCCGGAAAGCCATGAAAGCGATGGCTGGCTGACCGCCTATTCCAAGCCCGGCCAGTTCGCCGCCGGCGATGGCTATGCCGTGTTTTATCCGAATTATCGCGGCTCGACCGGGCGCGGTATCGCCTTCTCGCGCGAGCATCAGGACAATTATGCCGAACGGGAGTTCAACGACCTTGTCGACGGGGTCGAGGCGCTGGCCGAGGCTGGCATCATCGACCGCGAGCGGGTCGGCATCACCGGCGGGTCCTATGGCGGCTATGCCAGCATGTGGGGCGCCACGGCGCTGACCGAGCATTTCGCGGCGGCGGTGGCCTTTGTCGGCATCTCCAACCAGATCTCCAAGGTCGGGACCGGCGACATTCCCTATGAAATGTACCATGTCCACGCCCTGAAATGGCCTTGGGACGATAATAATGAACATTGGATGGAACTGTTGCGCCGTTCACCCGTCTTCTGGGCTGGCCAGTCGACAACACCGACTTTGATCCTTGCGGGGGAGGAGGATACACGGGTGAATCCAGCTCAATCCATGGAACTGTACCGGTCGATGAAGGTACGCACCGACACGCCGGTGCGGCTCGTCTTCTATCCGGGCGAAGGCCACGGCAATCGGCGCGCCGCGGCCCGGTTCGACTATGCCCACCGCCTGATGCGCTGGATGGATACCTATCTTGGTGAGGGCGCAACCCGGCGCGATACAATGCCGGAATTCGATCTCGATCTCGACGCGCTGCTGGACGAGGAAGATGGTAAATCGGAAACGGACGAATAGTCCGCATGCTGTAATAGTCAGGACGGTTCGGGGATTAAACCTTTCTTGAGGCATTGTCCGTAGAGAAATGGAAATGGGGGGCACAGCCAGCATGTCGAGTCTCGAAACGGACTACCTGATCGTCGGAGCAGGAGCCTCCGGATTGGCGTTCGCCGACGAAATGCTGTTGCGCAGCGATGCCCATCTCACACTGGTGGACCGGCGCCCGGCGCCGGGTGGGCACTGGAACGATGCCTACAGTTTCGTGCGCCTGCACCAGCCTTCGGTGATGTATGGTGTCGGCTCGCGCGAGCTCGGCGATCAGACCGTTGACCGCGACGGGCCGAATGCCGGCTTTCTCGGCCTCGCCAGCGGCCAGGAAGTCACCGACTACTTCCACAAGGTGCTGGAAGAGTACCTCTTGCCCTCAGGCCGGGTTACCTGGCTGCCGGCCCATGACTTTGTCGGCGACAACACGCTGCGCAATCTCGAAACCGGCGAAACGCTGAAGATCGATGTGCGCCGCAAGACGGTGAACGCGGCCCATCTCACCAATTCCATTCCCACGACCCATACCCGCAATTTCGAGGTCGCGCCGGGCGTGGCCTGCGTGCCGCCAAACGAGCTGCCGGGCCTGCTCGGCAATTTCGGGCATTACACCGTGCTCGGCAACGGCAAGACGGCGATGGACACCTGCATCTGGCTGCTCTCACAGGGCGTGCCGGCGGAGAATATTCGCTGGGTGATCTCACGCGACTGCTGGCTGTGGAACCGCGCCTTCACCCAGCCCGAGGACCGCTTCTTCGAAGTGGTGTTCCGCGGCTTCCTCAACCGCCAGCGCGCCATCGCCGAGGCGACCTCGCCAGAGGACATGGCCCTGCGGTTCGAGCAGATCGGCATGTGGATGCGCGTCGACCCCGACATCGAGCCAACCGTCTATCGCGGCGCCACCATGTCCGAGCGCGAGATCGAGATGCTGCGCACCATCGAGGACACGGTGCGCCTCGGGCGCGCGCGCCGGATCGTGCCGGGCACCCTGCATCTGGAACGCGGCCAGGTCAGCGCGCCGGTCGACATGCTCTATATCGACTGCACAGCATCGGCCGTGCACGGCTCGGTCTCCCCGCCCGTCTCGGTTTTCCAGGGCAACACCATCGTCCTGCAAATGATCCGCTTCCCGCAGATCCCGTTCAGCGCCGCACTGACGGCCTATCTGGAAACCCTGCTGGAAACCGACACGGAAAAGAACCGGTTCACCGAGCCGATTGCGCTGGAAGAAAGCATGGAAGGCTTTGTCCGCGCCCTGGTGCCCGATTTCACCAACCGCCTGAACGCAAGCATGCACCCGGAGGTGCGCCGCTGGGTCAATGCCAGCCGGCTCGACATCTATGCCCATACCGGCGCCAGGGTGACGCGCGAGGACACTGCCAAGCGCGCCATCCTGAACGATCTGCGCGAAGCCAATTTCGCCGCGGCGGCCAATCTCACAAAGCTGATCGCCGATCTGAACCTGCGCGCGGCCTGAGCTATTCGGCCGCGACGGTTTCCGCCGTTGCCGCGAGCTTTTCCAGATACCGCTCGGCTTCCAGCGCCGCCATGCAGCCCATGCCGGCCGCTGTGACGGCCTGACGGTAGATCTCGTCGATGACATCACCGGCCGCGAACACGCCGGGAATATTCGTCGCGGTGGAGTCCGGCGCGGTCTCGATATAGCCGTTCTCGCGCATCTCCACCTTGCCCCTGAAGAGTTCGGTGGAAGGCGCATGGCCGATGGCGATGAAGACACCGTGGACCTCGCGGGTCTCGGTCTCGCCGGTCTTGATGTTCTTCAGCCGGGCGCCGGTCACCCCGCGCGGGGATTCCTCGCCGATCACCTCGTCCAGCACGCTGTCCCAGACCAGCTCGACCTTGGGATGCTTGAACAGGCGGTCCTGCAGGATCTTCTCCGCCCGCAGGCTGTCGCGGCGGTGCACCAGCGTCACCTTGGAGGCAAAGTTCGTCAGGAACAGCGCCTCTTCCACGGCGGTGTTGCCGCCGCCGACCACGATCACTTCCTTGCCGCGATAGAAAAACCCGTCACAGGTCGCACAGGCCGAAACGCCATAGCCCTGAAAGTGCTTCTCGCTGTCCATGCCGAGCCATTTGGCCTGGGCGCCGGTGGCGATGATCACCGTGTCGGCGGTGTAGAGCGTGCCGCTCTCGCCTTCGGCCCGGAAGGGATGGACCTCGAAATCGACCTCACAGATGTGATCCTCGATGGTTTCCGCGCCCATCTTCTCGGCATGCTCGCGCATCTTCACCATCAGTTCCGGGCCCTGGATCTCGGCAAAGCCGGGATAGTTCTCGACCTCTGTGGTGATGGTGAGCTGGCCGCCCGGCTGCAGGCCGGCAACGACGGTCACCTTGCGCATGGCGCGCGCGGCATAGATCGCGGCGGTCCAGCCCGCCGGGCCGGAGCCGATGATCAGAACTTCGGCGTGGTGTCGTTTGGTGTCCTGGTCAGCCATGGGACATCTCCTTGCAACGGCGCAGCAATAGAGGCCTGCGCGCCGGGTGATTCTAAGCTCGCCTATGTATGGGGGTTTGCGCTGTGAGATAAAAGCCCATGCGGCATCCCTTCAGGATTCCTCTTCATTGAGCGCCTCTGGCGCGCCAGCCCGCTCCCCCTCCCAACCGCCCCACAGTCTCGCAGCATTGGGGCGGTTGGGAGGGGAGAGCGGGCGGGCCTGACACTCAGGAACGAGGCTCGGCGATGACCTCGACCGTGGCGTGGGAGATATCATGTGCGGCCTTCAGATGCGCCTTCACGGCCCGGCGCAGCGTCTCCGGGCAGGCGCCAGGCGCGGCATAGACATCCAGCGTGATCAGCGGGCGGGCCTCGTTCAGGCTCCAGACATGGACATGGTCGACGCTCTCGATCCCGCTGACTTCGGCCAGCAGGCCGTCCTTGATCATGGCCGCATCAAGCCCGCTCGGCGTGCCCTCAAGCAGGATATGCCCCGCCTCGCGCACCAGCCGGACCCCGCCTATGGCCACCAGAATGGCGACCAGCACCGACAGGATCGGATCGATGGCGAACCAGCCGGTCCACAGGATCACACCGGCGGCGATGATCGCGGCCACCGAGCCGAGCAGGTCGCCGGCCACATGCCAGAGCGCACCGCGCAGGTTCAGGTCTTCCCGGTCCCCGCCATGCAGGATCGCAAAGGCGAAGAGGTTCACCAGAAGGCCGCCAATAGCGACCACGAGCATGATCCCGCCGAGCACCTCACCAGGTGACATGAGGCGCTCTATCGCCTCCCAGCTGATCCAGCCGGCGAGTGCCACCAGCGACAGCCCGTTCACGAAGGCGGCCAGCACCTTCACCCGGTGAAAACCGTAGGAGCGCGCGGCATCAGCCGGCCGCTCGGCCAGGCGGAAACCGACCCAGGCAAGTGCCAGCGCACCGGCATCGGTGAGCATGTGCGCGGCATCGGCCAGCAGCGCCAGCGAGCCGGAGATCACCCCGCCCACCACTTCGGCCAGCATGAAGGCAAAGGTCAGCGCGGCCGCAAACGCCACGCGCCGGCGCGCATCCTTGCCATCGCCATGGACATGCACATGGCCGTGAGAGTGGGAATGAGCGTGACCGTGATCGTGCGCCATGGCGCTGACATAAGCGAGAATCAGGCTCCCCGCAACGCGAGAGAGATGAAAATCTCATATAAAACAGTGTGATAGAATTACGTCCGGTGGCAAGGCCGCCCCGCGCAGAGCCCCTGTCAGAGCCTCCGTGCTTCCCCGGCGCCTGCCATCTGCCGCTCAAACGGCGAGCAATACCGGCCAAGTTTCAATGCACTGTCCCTTTTGGGCTCATCAACTGCCAGCATCCCTGCCTATACTGTCGGGACAGGAATCACATTGCAGGAGACGGCATGGCGGTAGAGGGCGCGTACGGCAACGAGGTAATGATCAAGGACGCGATCGTATTCCTGTTCGCCGCCGGCATCGTCGTGCCCGTGTTCCGCAGCCTGCGCCTGCCCGCCGTGGTCGGCTTCATCTTTGCTGGCATAGCACTCGGCCCCCACGGGCTCGGCCAGTTCACGGGCGACATGCCTGCCCTGGAATTCATCACCATCTCCGAACCGGAGGCGGCTAGCCTCTTTGGCGAACTGGGCGTTCTGTTCCTGCTCTTCCTGCTCGGTCTGGAGCTCAGTTTCGCGCGATTGTGGGAGCTGCGCCGGGCGGTGTTTGGCGTGGGCGGGCTGCAGGCGGGGGTCAGCGCGCTTGCCATCACAGGCGGCGCACTCGCCTTCGGCCAGGACCTGATCCCGGCCATCACCATCGGCCTCGCACTGGCCCTGTCTTCCACCGCCATTGTCATGCAGCTCCTGCAGGAGACCCACCGGGCGGTCTCTCCGGTCGGGCGCACGGCGCTGGCTGTTCTGCTGTTCCAGGATATCCTCGTCGCGCCGATCCTCATCTTTGTCGGTTTTGTTGCCGCGGGCAGCGAGACCAGCCTGCTCGCCCTGATCGGGGAAGCCCTCTTGCAGGGCCTTCTGGCGGTTCTGGCCATCGTGCTGATCGGCCGGTTCGTGCTCGCGCGCGTCTTCCATCTTGCCGCCCATGCCGGCGGGCGGGACTTCCTGATGGCGCTGACCCTGCTTACAGTGGTGGGCGCGGCCGTGATCACCGCCAGTGCCGGCCTGTCCCTGGCGCTGGGCGCCTTCCTCGCAGGCATCCTGATGGGCGAGACCGAGTTCAAGCACCAGACCGAGGTGGATCTGGAGCCCTTCAAGGGCCTCCTGCTCGGTCTCTTCTTCCTCACCGTCGGCATGACACTGGACCTCAGCGTGATTGCCCAGCTGTGGAAGGAAGTGCTGATCGGGCTTTGCCTGTTGCTGGTGGCGAAATTCGTTGCCGCCTCGATTGCCTGCCGACTTTTCGGCGGGGGGACGGTGCTGGCCGTGGAGACCGCTGGCTTCCTGGCCGGGGCGGGTGAGTTCGCCTTCGTCATCCTGGCCGCCGCCACCGCCGGCAGCGTGATCGACAACCAGACCGCCACGCTGATCGCGGCAATCGCGGGCCTCTCAATGGTGCTGACACCCATGCTCGCGCGGTTGGGCGGGCTTGGCGCAGCGCGCTTTCACAAGACCGAGCCGGTCCCGGAGGGCCTGCAGCCCGACGCGACCGGCCATGATGGTCACGTTATTATTGCCGGCTTCGGACGCGTGGGGCGGACAATCGGCGACCTCCTGCGCGCCGAGGGGGCCGACCTCATCGGCCTCGACGTGGATGCGCGGCGCATCTACCGGGCGCGCGAGGATAACTGGCATGTCTTCCTCGGCGATGCCGCGCGGCCGGAAATCCTGCACAAGTCCGGCCTGGAACGCGCGGCGCTCTTCATCGTCACCGTAGACGACGCCGCCAGCGCGGAATCCATGGTGCATACCGCCCGCGCCCTTCGCGCCGACCTGCCGATCCTTGCGCGCGCACAGGACACAGACCATGCCAAGCGCCTGGCCCAGGCCGGGGCGAGTTTCGTGATTCCCGATGCGATCGAAGCCGGCCTGCAGCTGGCCGGGCGCGCCCTGCGCACCTTCGGCTACGCACCGGAAACCGTGCGCGACCTCCTCGCCGCCGAAAGGGAAGAGGAATATCGCCGGGCCGAGGAGGCCTGATTATTCAGGAAGCTTGATACCGTTGTCTTCGTCCAGCAGCACCACGGTCGGGGCATGCTGGCGGGCCTTTTCGGCCTCGACATGGGCGAAGGCGGCGATGATCACCGTGTCACCGACGGCAAAGTGACGGGCAGCAGCGCCGTTCACGCCGATGGTGCGCGAGCCGCGCGGGGCCTCAAGTGCATAGGTGGAGATGCGCGATCCATTGGTCACGTTCCAGATATCAACGCGCTCGTGCGGCAGGATACCGGAGGCATCCAGAAGGTCCTGGTCGATGCTGACCGAGCCTTCATAGTGAAGATCGCACTGCGTCACGCGTGCTGAATGCAGCTTGGCTTTCAACATGTTGAGCATCATGGATCTGTTCGCTCCCATCAAACGTCACTAACGGCACATTCAGCCACCTCGCATCCCTTATATTGGAATGCGCTAATGCGACTTAAACGTTGCCGACTGCAATTGATGCGCCAGACCTATGCACAAAGACAGGCCTTACGTCAAAGGCGTTTGCGGCGCACAATTTCGCAATCGGGAGAACTACGTATCCAATTGAGAATACTGGGCTTGCTGCGGCGCAACAGATGATAGCGCTCACACGCCCGTCATGTCTGCCAATGCACGCGCGAGAAGGCGCTGGAAGGCCTCTCCGAGCATCGGAGACCAAGTGTGCGCATCACTGTTCACCGGCTTGGTGGAATTGATGCCAGCCAGGCGCATTTCGCCGGTTTCGGAGGTAAACCAGGGCCCACCGGAAGAGCCTTCGGTGAGGCCATTTTCCGCCTTGATGACCCCGGGCGTGGAATCGGGCAGGCGCTCACCGGTTGAGGCGTAAAGATAGCTGCCGTCGAAAGCAAAGCCCTGCGTGGCCTTGCGGGGATAGCCAAGACTTGTAAACGGGCCGAGCGGATCAGAATTGGCAAGTACGCCCGCCGTGCCGGTGCGGTGGGCGATGGGCGCGTCCAGGCGCACCAGCGCGACATCATAGATACCGGCCGTGGCGCCCGAACTCGGCTCGCCCCACCCGCGCGGCACATAGACCGCCTCGCCGGCCCAGTTGCCCAGCGACTGGCCGGCCATGTATTGCGGCTGGAACACCATCCAGTCGGCAAAGGCGCCGTCTCCGGTAATGGAATTGGTGCGCGCATAGGCGCAATGGGCCGCCGTCAGGACAAGGCGCTCGGCGATCACCGTGCCCGTGCAATAGCGCACCCGCCCACCGAACACCGCCGTCACGCGCCCGACGGCGGAAACGGGGTGAATATCGAGATCGGCCACAGCTTCCGTGATCGCCCCGCCGAGGCTCTCATCGGAGGAAACCATGCGTTGGGTCATACGCGTGTCGAAGCGGCCATGGATCGGCGCCTCGCCATCGGTATGCAGGGGCGCGCCCTCCAGCGCATCGATCTGGGTGCCCCCCACGGGGAAGGACACGGTGAGGTCCATTTCAAAGGCGAAAGCACCGGCCGGAACGGCCTCGGGATCCTCAATCCGCTCATGCCCGGGCGGCGGCTCAAGCGCCGCCATGAGAGCATCGAGATTTACGTCGAGGTCCATAGGCAGAACAGTGGGCTGATCCGGTTAACAAAGTCCAGTTTTTAAGGCTTTGCATGCCCTATCAGGAGAGTCCGAAGAGCGCCTCACTCGCCTCTCGCAGGACATTTCCGCTGCCGGTGATCCCGGCCACGCGTCCCGGCGCTTCGGCCAGCGAGGTTTCGGCGAAGAAACCGGCCAGCGCCAGCATGCCCGTGCGCAGGCGTCCGGCCTCCCCGCGAGCCGCCACGGCGCTGCGCGTCAGGAAGTGTCCGCCGATCACGTCTCCTGCCAGGGCAAGATAGGCTGTGGCTCCGGCCAGCGCGGCATCCTTGTCGCTTGCCATGGTCTCAACCATCCAGGCCGTGGCGGCCCCGAGCGCCTCCCCGGCGGCCTCCAGGCGCTGGGCAATCTGGACCAGTTGCGGCTCGTTTGTTTCGCGTGCCGTGCGGGCGGTCTCGGCGATCTCCTGGAGCATCACGCCCATGGCCACGCCGCCATCGCGGGCGACCTTGCGGCCGGCGAGATCTATGGCCTGGATGCCGTTGGTGCCTTCATAGATCGGCGCGATGCGCGCATCGCGAAAGAGCTGGGCGGCCAGTGTTTCGTCCATGAAGCCCATGCCGCCATGGACCTGCACACCGAGGCTGGCCACTTCCACGCCCATATCCGTGCTCCAGGCCTTGGCGATAGGGGTCAGCAGGTCCTCGCGCGCCCTGGCAGCGGCCCGGGCCTCCCCGGTCTCGGCGTGCTCGGCAAGATCTGCTGCCGTGCCCGTGGCGAAACAGATCGCCCGCGCAGCCATGACGCGGGCGCGCATCGTGGTCAGCATGCGGCGCACATCGGCATGGTGGAGGATGGGCGCGGCGCCCTCCACGCCCGGCGCACTGCCCTGCTTGCGCTCCTGGGCATACTGGAAGGCTTCCTGATAAGCCGCCTCGCCGACACCGACCCCTTCCAGGCCAACATTCAGGCGCGCGGAATTCATCATGGTGAACATGTGGGCGAGGCCCTTGTTCTCCTCCCCGATCAGCCAGCCGGTCGCCCCGTCATATTCCATCACGCAGGTCGGGCTGGCATGGATGCCGATCTTCTTTTCAAGGCCGATACAGCGCACGGCATTGCGTTCCCCGAGGCTGCCATCGGCATTCACCAGAATCTTTGGCACGAGGAAGAGCGAAACCCCGCGTGAGCCTTCCGGCGCATCGGGCAGGCGCGCGAGCACCAGATGAATGATGTTCTCGGTCAGGTCATGATCGCCCCAGGTGATGTAGATCTTCTGGCCGGAAATCGCATAGGAGCCGTCGCCGTTCGGCACGGCCCTGGTCTTCAACGCGCCAACATCGGAGCCCGCCTGCGGCTCGGTGAGGTTCATCGTGCCGGTCCATTCCGCGCTGATCAGCCTGGGCAGGTACATCTCCTGCTGCTCAGGCGTGCCGTGCTCCAGAAGCGCCTCGATCGCACCGAAGCTCAGCATGGGCGCGAGACCGAAGGACATGTTCGCGCCGTGGATCATCTCCATCACGGCCAATGCAAGCGCCTTCGGGCCGGACTGGCCGCCATGGGCTTCCGGGAAGGCGAGCCCCATCCAGCCAGCCTCGCAGAAGGCCTGATAGGCCTCGGCAAAACCAGGTGCGGATTTCACGCCGTCGTCTGTCAGCTGCGCGCCGGCCTTGTCGCCCGGAGCATTGAGCGGGGCGAGCACTTCGCCGGCGAGCTTGCCCGCCTCTTCCAGGATCGGACCGACCAGATCGGCATCCATATCGCCGAACTTGCCGGTCGCCAGCAGCTCGTCCAGACCTGCGACCTGGCGCAGCAGGAAGGCCATCTCCTCGACGGGGGCAGTATAGGCCATGTCATATCCTTATTGTGAATAGGTGATATCGCGCATCTCAGCATAAGCTCGCCATGGACGCGCGTTAAGACTGCGCTAAGTCGCACGGCAAGCGATTTTTGGAAGGGATGAATCCATGCGGGCAATAATGGCCACCCTGGCGCTCGGCGCCCTCGCCCTAACCGGATGTGTCAGCACCCAGCAGAGCCTCGCCCCGATCGACAGCTCGAATTATGAGCTGGATCCCACCCATGCCTTCCTGTCAGTGAGCGTGGTGCATTTCGGTCTGTCGAACTACACGATCGACTTCACCGATTTCGATGCCCAGCTCGATTTCCAGGCCGATGATCCGACCGCGTCCTCGATCTCGCTGCAGCTCGACCCGACCGCGCTCGACACCCACTATCCCGACGCCGACAAGAAAGCTGAGTGGGAAGAGGAGCTTTCCAGTGACGGCAAGTTCCTCAATGCCAGCGACTTTCCCGAGGTGACCTTCGTGTCGACCGCCGCGACCCAGACCGGCGAGTTCACCGGCACGCTGACCGGCGACCTCAATATGCGCGGCGTGACCCACCCTATCACACTGGATGTCACCTATACCGGCACGGCCACAAGCCCGCTTGATGGCGGGCGCCGGCGGGTCGGTTTCAACGCCACCGGAACCTTCAGCCGAAGCGATTTCGGCATCACGGCCTATTCCGCTTTCGTCTCCGATGAAGTCACTTTGACCTTCACAGGCGAATTCCTTGAGGCAGAATAAGCCCAAGCCTGATCCTGAACCTCAACACAAAAGGACCATTGAAATGAAATATCTTTCCCTTCTGGCCGGCGCAGCTGCCGGCGCGCTCCTGATGGCGGCCTGCGGCTCGGGCGATACGCCCGCCACGGCCCAGTCCACACCGGAACCGGAAGTCGTCGAAGCCGCGCCGGAACCCACGGCACCAGAGCTTGACGCGTCCCTGGCCGAAGCCACTGCCGGCGCCTACACACTCGACAAGAACCATGCCTTCCTGACCTTCACCATTGGTCACTCCACGGGCATTTCCGACTATACGGTGAACTTTACCGACTTCGATGTCGACATGACCTTCGACCCGGCCGATCCGGCGGCCTCCTCCCTCTCGGTGACCATTGATCCGAGCGCGCTGTGGGTGAACTTTCCCGGCGACTACAAGGAAGGCCATGCCGATTCCGGGTTCGAGACCTGGGAAGAGGATCTTGCTTATTCCGACCGTTTCCTGAACGCCGACGAGTATCCCGAGATCACCTTCACCTCCACCGAGATGACCGTGACCGGTCCGGACACCGGCACCATCACCGGCGACCTCACCTTCCTCGGCCAGACCAAGCCGGTCACCCTGGACGTGACCTATAACGGCCTCGTGACCCCGCCATGGAACCCGGAAAGCTCGATTGTCGGCTTCAACGCCTCGACCACGATCGTGCGGTCCGAGTGGGGTATGGGCGTTGCCATGGGCTGGCTCACCGATGAGGTGACCGTCGAATTCACTGGCGAATTCAGCCCGGCGCAATAAACCTTTTCCGGCCCGGTCTTCATCAGGAGTCCGGGCCGGATTCCCATTTCGACCAGGAGCCTCGCCCCATGTCCGTGTCTGCCGCCGCCGAAACACCCAATGATGCCGAAGCGCGCGACCATCGCTACACCAGCGTGGCCATCGTACTGCACTGGGTGATCGCGCTGGCCATTCTCGGCATGATCGGGCTCGGCTGGTATATGGGCGACCTGCCAAATGACAATCCGGCGAAGGAAGGCCTCTACCAGCTCCACAAATCCATCGGCATCACCATCCTCCTGCTCACCATTGCGCGCATCCTCTGGCGCGTGATGAACCCGCCGCCGGAAGACGCTGAAGGCCTCACCGGCTGGGAAAAGAGGCTCAGCCACTGGGTGCATGTCGGCTTTTACGTCCTGATGCTGGCCATGCCGCTTTCGGGCTGGCTGCTGGTCTCGATTTCCTACGACTTTAAAATCCCGACTGTGCTCTATGGCACAGTCAGCTGGCCCGACCTGCCTTTTGTGTCCTGGCTGGCGAACGATATCGGGCATGTCGTGGTGGAGAACATCCACTCGAAACTTGCCTATGTTGCCTTTGCCCTGCTCGCGCTGCATGTCGCCGGCGCAGTGAAACATGAAATCGGGGGCGAGGAAGGTGTCTTGAAGAGAATGCTCCCCGGACTGTTTGGGAAGACCGCGGGGCCGCGTGCGCCCTCACGCGGTGCATTGACCGCATTCGGCAGCGCGCTGGCCTTGTTCGCGGTCGTCGCGGCCATCCCGGCCCTCGCCCAGGGGGGCGGCCCGAAAGCTGACCTCACTGCCGGAGGAGAGGCAACGGACCTCAACTGGGAGCTGGATGAGAACGCCGAGAACACGCTCGCCTTCTCCGGCCTCTACGAGTCTGCGACCTATGACGGCACATTCGGCGACTGGAACGCGCGCATCGCCTTCTATCCCGACGACCTGGAAGCCAGCCATGTCACGGTCTATGTCGACCTGTCCTCGGCTATCGCATCCAAGAAGCTCTATACCGACAGCCTGAAAGGCGCCGAATGGCTCGACTCGGGCAATGTCCATACTGCGGTCGTGGAACTGGGCAATTTCCAGCCGGCCGAAGCCGATGTGGAATGGGGCACGCCCTATATCGCCGATGCCGCGCTGACCCTGAAGGGCACCACCGTCACGACGCCCTTCCAGTTCCAACTGGAGATCGAAGGCGACACTGCCCGCATGGAAGGCACGACCACCCTGTCGCGCTCGGCGCTCGATGTCGGCATGCAGAGCGATCCCGGCGCGGACTGGATCGCCGACGAGGTCACCGTCTCGGTCAATCTCACCGCCACGCGCATCGCCGATTGACACAAATGCGCGCCAAAGGGCATCGCTGCGCGCCATGAGCGCCGCGATTATTCCTGTAACACCGCAGACCCTTGTTCAGGCCGCCGCCATCCTGCGCGGGGGTGGCCTGGTCGCCATGCCGACCGAGACAGTTTACGGACTGGCATGCGATGCCGCGAACCCGGATGCCGTTGCGCGCCTTTATGAAGCGAAGGGCCGGCCGAGCTTCAATCCGCTGATCGCCCATATCAGCGGGCCGGAGATGGCCGCGCGCGAAGGCGTGCTGGATGCGCGGGCGCAGGCTTGCGCGGAGGCATTCTGGCCCGGGCCGCTGACCTTGGTCGTACCGGCACGCGAAGGCGGGGCAACCTGCGAACTCGCCCGTGCCGGCCTTGCCTCCATCGCCCTGCGCATGCCCGGCCATGGCGCGCCGCGGCACATCATCTCCGCACTGGGCCGGCCCATTGTCGCACCTTCGGCGAACCGGTCCGGCCGGATCAGTCCGGTCACGGCGCGCGATGTGGCTGAAGAACTGGGCGAAGGTGTCGATCTTATTCTCGATGGCGGGCGTTGCGAGCTCGGCCTGGAATCCACCATTGTGAGTTTCCTGACCGATCCACCGCAGCTGCTGCGTCCCGGCGGGCTGGCACGCGCCGAGATCGAAGCCGTGCTCGGCATGGGCCTCGCCGCCGCCGCGTCGGCGGGCGATGCCCCCACCGCGCCGGGCCAGCTTTCGCGCCATTATGCCCCTGATGCCCATATCCGCCTGAATGCAACGGCCCCGCAGCCGGGCGAGATCTTCGTCGGCTTCGGTGAGGTCACCGGCGACTATACGCTCTCGGCCACCGGTAGCCTGCGCGAGGCGGCGGCCAATCTCTATCCCCTCCTGCGCAAGCTCGACCGCCACCATGACCGCATCGCGATCTGCCCTCTTCCTGCAGAAGGGCTGGGCGAAGCCATCAATGACCGGTTGCGCAGGGCGGCCTACCGGGGTTAAGCGAGCGGCAAACTTCCCTTCGGCTGGTCTGGCCGAGGCAGAATTCACCCCGTATTCGCAATGCTGATGACCCGGTCGCACCCTTCAGGATTTGCCGCGCGCAAGGAAATCAGTGTTTGTCACACTAGTGTCAGCATGACCGCCTAGAGCAGGTTGGAAATTCAGGGCAAGAGATGCTTCAGACCTTCAGCCATATTCCAATGGCCTGGCTCGCTTTCGCGGTGCTGGCAGCTGCAGGCTGTGCTGCGTTTCTCGCCGGGCGCGCCACGGCCATGAAAATCAGCGCCTCCGGCAGTGTGATGATGAATTCCCAACCGAACTATCACGGCTATTTCGCCGCCATGTGGACCGTGCTGCCGGCCGCGCTGATCCTGCTCGCCTACAGCCTGTTCGGCTCGGGCCTGGCGCGCAGCCTGCTCACCCAGGAACTGCCGGACGGCTTTGCCGGCATGGATGGTGTCCAGCTCTCGCAATATCTCGACCGCGTCGGCGAGGCGGCCCAGCTCGACCGCGCCGTGTGGGCCAGCGAGCCACTTTTTGCTGCCGTGACCGAGCGGTTCATGACCCTGCAGGGCGGGCTGAAGCTCGCCACCATGCTGGCTGCGGCGGTTGCCGGACTTGCCGGACTTGCCTTCGCCTGCCGCCGGCTGAACGCCAGCTTCCGCGCCCGCACAGAAGTCGAGAACGGGATCGAATGGGCGCTGTTTGCCTGCGCGGCCATCGCCATCGCCACCACGGCGGGCATCGTTCTCTCGCTGCTGTTTGAATCGATCAGGTTCTTCACCGAAATCCCGGTCTTCGACTTCCTGTTCGGCCTGCACTGGAACGCCCAGACCGAGGAGGATTTCGGCGCGATCCCGCTCTTCTTCGGCACCTTCATCATCTCGCTGATCGCCATGTGCGTGGCCGTGCCGGTCGGGCTTTATGCCGCGATCTACCTGTCGGAATATGCCGGGCCGAAGGTTCGCGCCTGGATCAAGCCGATGCTGGAGATCCTCGCCGGAATCCCCACCGTGGTCTACGGCTTCTTCGCCCTGCTGGTCGTCGCCCCGGCCGTGAGCGCGGCAGCGGTGTGGCTGAACGGCCTGCCGGTCATTCCCGATGAGTTCTTCGCGGCCTCCTCCACCAATGCCCTGGCCGCCGGCCTGGTGATGGGCGTGATGATCATTCCCTTCGTGTCCTCGCTGTCGGACGATGTCATCAACGCCGTGCCGCAATCGCTGCGTGACGGCGCCTTCGCCATGGGGGCGACGCGCTCTGAAACCGTGAAACAGGTGGTGATGCCCGCCGCCCTGCCAGGCGTGATCGCCGCCGTGTTGCTGGCGGTTTCGCGCGCCATCGGCGAAACGATGATCGTGGTGATGGCCGCCGGCCTGCGCCCGCAGATCACCCTCGACCCGACCGCCGAGATCACCACCATCACCGTGCAGATCGTCGCCCTGCTCACCGGCGACAGCGAGTTCGACAGCCCCAAGACCCTGTCGGCCTTCGCGCTCGGTTTCGTGCTCTTCGCCCTCACCCTGGTGTTCAACCTGATCGCGCTGCGCGTGGTCCAGAAATACCGGGAGAAGTATGACTGATGCCCGAGCTTCCCGGACCTCTTTCCTTCGATGATCCAGAAGCGCTGGCGCGCCTGAAAAAGCGCCATGCCGCCGAGCGCCGGTTCAAGTTCTATGGCCGGCTCGCAATTTCCTTCGCCCTGCTGTTCCTTGGCCTTCTGGTGGTTTCCATCGGCAGCCAGGCCGTCGCCGCCTTCTCCCACAACAAGGTGGTGTTCCACCTGCCCCTGGAAGCCGACCTCGTCGCGCCCAATGGCCCCGGCGATCCGGCTGCGGTGGCTGAGAATATTTCCGGCTTCTATCAGCTCGTGCGCGAGGACCTGCTTGCCACCTTTCCCGAGGCTGGGGAGACCGCCGCGCGCACGCGTGAGCTGAATGGCCTCGTTACGCGCCTCGCCGTCATCCCCATGGCGCGCGAGACGTCGGAACATCTCGACCGGCTCGGCGAGACCTATCGTTACCGCGCGCCCCTGTCGGACGATCTCGACCTTTACCTCAAAGGCAAGGTCGCCCCGGAGATTGATCTGCGCCTGGACGAAATCACCCGCGTCGTGCGCGTGCGCGTCGGCGAAGGCGTGGAAGCCGTCGAGCGCCTGCGCCTGGAATCCGCGAGCGATTTTTCCGTCCTGCGCGAGGCCATGCAGCGCGCCGACACCGCCATGGCCGAGGCGGGACCGGATGCCGGTTACAGCATCCTGCTCCAGCATGGCGCCAATCTGGTGCGCCTGGTGCCGGGCGAGACCGGCGAAACCGGTGAGACGCTGTTCTTCGAACCGCTGACCGGCATCCCGGCCAATCTTGCCGGCGCGCGCCCCACCGCGCGGCTGATCCTGCTGCCGGAAAGCGCGCGCAATGTCACCGACCGGCAGGTGGCCTGGACGCTGGCACTGGCCGAGCAGGGGCGCATCCGCTCGGGCCTCAACTGGTCGCTGCTGACCAATGCCGATTCCACCTATCCGGAGATCGCGGGTGTGCTGGCCGCGATTGTCGGCTCGCTCTTCACCATGCTGGTGACCTCGATGATCGCCATTCCCATCGGCGTGTTCGCGGCGCTCTATCTGGAAGAATACGCGCCGAAGAACCGGGTGACGGACTTCATCGAGGTCAACATCAACAATCTGGCGGCGGTGCCCTCCATCGTGTTCGGCCTGCTCGGCGCGGCAGTGTTCCTGAACCTGCTGGCGCTGCCGCGCTCGGCCCCGCTGGTCGGTGGCCTGGTACTCGGTCTGCTCACCCTGCCGACGGTGATCATCGCCTCGCGCGCGGCCCTGCGCGCGGTGCCACCCTCGATTCGATCAGCTGCGCTTGGCCTTGGCGCGTCGAAGACCCAGACCGTGTTCCACCATGTCCTGCCGCTGGCCGCGCCTGGCATCATGACCGGCGCGATCATCGGCATGGCCCGGGCGCTGGGCGAAACCGCGCCGCTCCTCCTGATCGGCATGGTGGCCTTTGTCGCCGAGGTGCCGAGCGGGCCGACCGACGAGGCGACGGCGCTGCCGGTTTTGATATACAAGTGGTCCACTGGCGCGGAACGTGCCTGGGAACCGAACACAGCTGCTGCGATCCTGGTCCTGTTGACCTTCATGGTCGTGATGAATGCAATCGCCGTCTTCCTGAGACGGCGGTTTGAGCGGAGATGGTAGAGATGGCTGACACGACGACAAGCACGGTTGCCCTTGAGGAGACCAAGGCAATCGACACCAAGGTCGATTGCCGCAATATCAATGTCTTTTACGGTGCCAAGCAGGCGATCTTCGATGTCTCCATGGCCATCCCCAGCCGCTCGGTGACGGCATTCATCGGCCCGTCGGGCTGTGGCAAGTCCACCTTCCTGCGCTGCATCAACCGGATGAACGACACCATCGAGAGCGCGCGCGTGGAAGGCGAGGTCATCATCGATGGCGAGGATGTGAACTCGGCCGCCGTCGACCCGGTGCTCCTGCGCTCGCGCGTCGGCATGGTGTTCCAGAAGCCCAACCCGTTCCCGAAAACCATCTATGACAATATTGCCTATGGCCCGCGCATCCATGGCCTCGCCCGCTCGCGTGACGACCTCGACGAGATCGTTCAGAACAGCCTGATGCGCGCGGGCCTGTGGGAAGAGGTCAAGGAGCGCCTCGCCGAACCGGGCACGGGCCTGTCGGGCGGCCAGCAGCAGCGCCTGTGCATTGCGCGCGCCATTGCCGTGAGTCCGGAAGTGATCCTGATGGACGAGCCCTGTTCGGCGCTCGACCCGATCGCCACGGCCAAGATCGAGGAGCTGATCGACGAGCTGCGCGAGCGCTTTTGCATCGTCATCGTCACCCACTCCATGCAGCAGGCCGCGCGGGTCTCCCAGCGCACCGCCTTCTTCCATTTGGGCAAGCTGGTGGAGGTCGGCGACACCGAGCACATCTTCACCAATCCCACAGACAATCGCACACAGGACTACATCACGGGTCGCTTCGGCTGACCAAGGTGTTTGGAGAGTTGGTAGAGGTCATCTAAAATGAAGAGCATGACCAGTCATATTGTCTCTGCCTTCTCCGAAGAGCTCGAAACGCTTTCAGCGGACATCCTGCGCATGGGCGGCATCGCCGAAACCATGATCAATGATGCCTGCCGCGCCCTTGTGGCCGGCAATGTGAGCCTTGCGGACGAGACGGCCCATCGCGACGACATTGTCGACGAGATGGAAGCCGATATCGAACGGCGCATCCTGCGCCTGCTTGCCCTGCGCCAGCCCATGGCGACCGATCTGCGCGCGGTTGTCTCCGCGCTGAAGGTCTCCTCGGAGCTGGAACGCATCGGCGACCTGTCGAAGAATATCTCCAAGCGCGTCGCCCCGCTCGACGGCAGCGATGTCCAGGGCGTCCTGATGAGCGTCGACCGCATGGGGCGCGGCGTCAGCCACCAGCTGCACCTGGTGCTCGATGCCTATTCCGAGGCCGATGCCGAACTGGCACTGAAAGTGTGGTCGGGCGACGAGGAAATCGACCAGCACTACAACTCGCTCTTCCGCGAGGTCCTGACCTATATGATGCAGGACCCGCGCATGATCGGCCCGGGCGCGCATCTCATGTTCATCGCCAAGAACCTGGAACGCATAGGTGATCACTGTACAAACATTGCAGAGATTGTCCATTTTCAGGTAACAGGCACCTATCTCACATCCAGCGCCCGTCCCAAGGCGCCGCTGCTGGACGGATAGGTCAATTCCCAGCCATGGGGCGCGAGCTTATGAAACCCTATGTTCTGATCGCCGAAGACGATGAAGGCGTGATCGAACTGCTGAAATCTAATCTTCAGTATGAAGATTATGAGCCCGGCATCGCCGTGGACGGCGAAGAAGCCCTGATGATGATCGAGGAGCGCGCGCCCGACCTCCTCCTGCTCGACTGGATGCTGCCCAAGGTGCCCGGCATCGAGGTCTGTCGCCGCCTGCGCGCGCGGACCGAAACGGCAAACATGCCGATCATCATGCTGACGGCACGCTCTGAGGAAACCGACCGGATCCGCGGCCTCGACACTGGCGCGGACGACTATGTCACCAAGCCGTTTTCGGTCACCGAGCTGATGGCGCGGGTCCGCGCCGTGATGCGCCGTATCCGTCCGGGCCTGATGGAAGACCGCGTCACGCTGGGCGACATCACCATTGACCGCACCGGACATGTCGTCGAACGCGCCGGCCAGCATATTCATCTCGGACCGACCGAGTTCCGCCTGCTCGATTACTTCATGCAGCATCCCGGCCGCGTCTTCTCGCGCGAGCAGCTGCTCGACAGCGTCTGGGGCTCGGATGTCTATGTCGAGGCGCGTACGGTGGACGTGCATGTCGGGCGCCTGCGCAAGGCGCTCAAGCATGCCGGCGGCGACGATCCGATCCGTACGGTACGCTCGGCCGGCTATGCCCTGAAAACGGGCTAAGGGCTAACCTTCTCCCACGGCGATTCCCGCGGGTACCCGCGTGCTGGAATACGGCATCCACAGCCACCAGACCTATGAACCGGGCGGACTAGCCAGTGATCGCAAACACGCCCGTCAGCGTCATCACCACCTGCCCCCCCTGCTCGGCCCGGCCATTGGCAAAGACCAGCGTGCGCGTGCGCCGGTCCATGCCGGTGGTGAAGATGACGGGCTGGCCGGGCGTGGCGCTGGCGGTGGTATCCTGGGTGACGGAGACCGGTGTGAGCGGGCTCCCGGTCACCGCGCCGGCAGCCTTGCGCACCACATGGGCGAGGAGCGCGCCCAGCAGCTCCGGACCCGCCTCCGGCAGGGCCGGCAGGTGCGCCGTGGACGCATCTGTCCAGTCCAGCGCGGCGGGGTCAATGGTGAGGATTTCGGTCATCGGATCGGCCTTTACGGCGCTGCGGCCTAGCCGGCAAGCACGGGACGTAGCTCAAACGCCACAAGCATGACCGAAATCGCCACGCCCCAGGCGGCGATGACACGCGGCACATAGGCCAGCCAGGGCAGTTTCGCCTCCCGATCCTTCAGCCAGAGCGCCGCGCCGGCAAGATAGACAATGCCCATCACCGCGCCGAGCAGCGCGCCGGACGAGGTCGCGATCTGGCCCTCGGCGCCGGTAGATACCGCATTCGTCCCGAGCAGGAGCCCGCTCAGCGCGGCAAGCGCGGTGATGAGCCATGCCGGCGGCTGGTTCCAGGCGGCCACGGCCACCGCCACGAGCGCACCAACAACCAGCATCGCCACTGGCGGCACGGTGTGGCCCTTGAAGACGAAGAGAAAGGCGATGATCCCCACCAACAGGCAGCCAAGCAGGACTTTCCAGGCAAAGCCCGTCGCGCGCCGTTCCCCCCGCCCGAGCAGGAGACCGCACATGGCCGCGAGCAGGCCCTGAACCGGCTCGAACACCGGATGACCGATGCCCCGCACAAAGCCTTCCGCCCCCGGCGAGGACATGTGCGCGGAGGCTGGCATGCAGATCAGGCAGGCCAGCACGATCAGGATGGCCGGGCGCGACAGGTCAGACGATCCCGAACAGGAAGCCGGTGCCCATTACCGCGATCACCGCGCCTGCCGCACGCAGGGCGATCTTGCCGTTCGGGCGATCCACCAGCAGGCCGAAGGCAATACCAATGAGATGCAGCATGCCGGTCGCCAGCACAAAGCCGATGGCAAAGGCAATCGGGTTGGCCGCCTCCGGCAGCTCGGTGCCATGGGCATGGCCGTGGAAGATGGCGAACACGCCGACGATCACAGCCGCCAGCCAGAGCGGTGCACGCCAGGCGGCCAGGATGGCGAGGCCGATCACGATGGAAGAAGCCGCGATGCCGGGTTCGATAAACGGCAGCGGCACGCCGAGCACGCCCATCGCGCCACCCACGGCCATCACCATCGGAAAGACGATGGGCAGGATCCAGATCGCCGGGCGGCCGAGAAAGGCGCCCCAGATGCCAACCGCCACCATGGCCGCGACATGGTCCCAGCCGAAAAGCGGATGAGTGAAGCCGGAGACGAACCCGCCCTGGAAGCCTTCGGCATCCGTGTGAGCGGCGGCCGGCAGGGCGAGGCAGACAAGGCAAAGCGCAAGCAGGCCCGCCCCGCGCGCGAGGGTCAGTGGCTTGATTTCAGGCATCCTGGGCTCCCGATACGGATTTACCCTTCGGGCTTATCGCCTCCGATCAGGCCCGGCAACCGGCCCATTGCTTCAGGGATTGAGCCGGCTTTGCATCCAGCGCGCATGGGCCTCGTCCCAGAGATACTGGCGCCGGTCATGCAGCCGGAAGGCTTGGGATTGCCAGAACTCGTACTGCACCGGCATCAGGCAATAACCGCCCCAATAGGGCGGGCGCGGGACATCCTCATCCTTGTAGAGCTCGGCGAAGACCTCGACCCGCGCTTCCAGCGCTTCGCGATGGGGGAGCGGACGTGACTGATCGCTGGCCCAGGCGCCGATCTGGCTCTCACGGGCGCGTTCGGCGAAATAGCTGTCAGAGGCGGCTTCGGAAACCGGGACGACGCGGCCGCGGATCCGCACCTGACGCTCCATGCTCTTCCAGTGAAACAGCAGCGAAGCCACCGGACTGGCGGCGAGCTGGCGCGCCTTGGCGCTGCCGAGATTGGTGTAGAAGGTGAACCCGGTGGGCGAGACGTCCTTGAGCAGGACGATACGCGCATCCGGCCAGCCCTCATCGTCCACCGTGGCCAGGGTCATGGCATTGGCTTCGCGGCTTTCCGCATCGCGCGCCTCGCCCAGCCATGTGACAAACAGCTTCATCGGGTCCGATGCGGCCGGAATCAGCGGTCGGTCGCCCGCGGCCATATAGGCCTCGGAACTGGGCGTCGGCGGGATGGGAGACTGGTCTTGGGCCATGGGCAGTCCCGTTCAGAAAACAGACAAACACTAGCAGTTACAATTTATCGCACGGTAAACAGATCACGAACTCTAACAAATACAACAGATTTGCTGAGTTGACGACTTGCCCGGCATTTGGCCTCTGGCAAAATTCGATATAGCCGTCATCCGGCACACAAAGGCAGGTTCATGTCCCACAATACTTTCGGCCATCTTTTCCGCGTCACGACCTGGGGTGAAAGCC
>DHQO01000034.1:108318-108471 GCA_002408125.1 Hyphomonadaceae bacterium UBA5336
ACGACCTGGGGTGAAAGCCACGGGCCCGCGCTCGGCTGTGTGGTGGACGGATGCCCGCCGGGCCTGTCGCTGGATGCCGGGTTTATCCAGGGATTTCTCGACAAGCGCCGGCCCGGCACATCGCGTTTCGTCACCCAGCGCCGCGAGCCGGAC
>DHQO01000037.1:0-57959 GCA_002408125.1 Hyphomonadaceae bacterium UBA5336
GCGGCGGCGGGGGCGGCGGCGGAGCCGGCGGCGCCGAGAACTGATACCGCAGGCCGACCGTGGCCGCATGCTCCTGATAGGTCGCCGAGTGATCGACATCGCCGCCCATGGTGTCGCGGCCGATGAAGTCCAGATCCTCGACATTGTAGAACTTGTAGCCAAGGTCCAGGGTCAGGCGATCGGTCATCTTGAAGCCGACACCGGCCAGGCCTTGCCAGGCAAAGGCCGTCTCACTGTCAGCAAAGCCGTTCGCGGCAACCGGATCGGACACCACCGTGTTGGTGGCGGTGTCATAGGCAAAGGTCTGAAGGGATTCAGCCTTGGCCTTCACTTTCGCCACACCGATACCGGCGCCGAGATAGGGCTGCCAGGCGCCGGCACGGTTGAAGTCGTAGATACCGTTGGCCATCAGATCGAAGATCTGGATCGTTCCGGTCGGATTGGCCGTGATGAACTGCTGCTCGACGGTTCCCATGGTGGCGCCGACCGGCGTGCCATTGAAGGCATTGTCCGGATCGATGTCACCGGCTTTGCCGCCGAGGACAGCCTCGAGACGGAAGCCATTGTCGAAGCCGTAGCCGAGACCGAACTGGAGACCGCCATTCTGGTCGTCCAGGTCGCCATTGCCACCGATACCGCCAAGCGTCAGCGGATCTTCGACATCATAATCAAGCGTACCGTCAAAAGCGTATTGCAGGTCGCTGCGGACGTACCAGCCGTCCTCAGCCTGGGCAGACTGACCGGTCGACATAAGCGCCGCGGCGGCAGTTGCACACATAAGTGTCTTATTCATTCAAATCCCCTTTTCGCGCCGAGGAGGCAGGATTACCATCGGCTCCAGGACCTAGTACGGCTGTCCCGCACAGAAGTTCCAAGTAACCTCTTTTGCGCATCGTTTCGAGCCCGCTGGCCAAAAAAGCGGCGTGCGGTCAAAATATTGCGGGTACCGCGGCTCAATTGCAACAGCGAAGCCATAATTCAACCAAATTTCATGTTTTCGAACAATGGTTTTGCCCCAGGCCTGCCGCATTGCGAACACAAAGCCCGAAACGGTCCGCTTTGCCCTGTTTTTTCGCGAATCACACAGCGCCGGCATTGGGTGGGAAAATTCGCATCCAGGGCGAAACACCGGGTCTCCCGCACAGCTCTCAGGGGCATCGCACGGAGCGGATTTGGGCCGGATTTTCAAGGAGAAGAATGGTACCGCCTCCCCGGTTCGAACGGGGGACCTCTAGATCCACAATCTAGCGCTCTAACCAACTGAGCTAAGGCGGCAGGGTCGAAGCGCGGTGCTTACCTGCTCCACGCCCCGGATTCAAGCCTGCTTGAGGGGCCGGATGCAGTCCGGCCCGGCAGGGTCAGTTCAGCTTCTCGACCTGCTCGTACTCCAGGTCGACCGGCGTCGCGCGCCCGAAGATCGACACCGACACTTTCAGGCGGGCATTTTCCTCGTCCACCTCTTCCACGCCGCCCTCGAAGCCCTGGAACGGGCCGTCATTGACGCGCACGGTCTCGCCGATCTCGAAGCTGATGGTCGGACGCGGACGCTCGGCCGGCGTACCATCCTCAGAGGTGCCGAGAATGCGGTCAACCTCGCGCTGGGGCACCGGCAGGGGTTTCTTGCCGCCTTCCGCGCCGAGAAAGCCCGATACTTTCGGGGTGTCCTTCACAAGGTGATAGACATCATCGGTCAGGCGCGTCTTCATCAGGACATAGCCCTGCAGCATGCGCTTCTCGACGGTCTTCTTCTTGCCGCGGGCCACTTCCACCACCTCTTCGGTAGGGACCTGGATGTCTTCAATATACTCCGACAGCCCCTTGCGTTCGGCCTGCTCGAGAATGGCGGCGGCGACCTTCTTCTCGAAATTGGAATAAGCGTGGACGATGTACCAACGCGCGTCTGACATGGCGCTAGGGCTCCTGGAATGGGCAGTCTACTGCTGGTGATCGAGACCGGTGACAAGGCGGACCAGATTGGCGATCAGGAAATCGGCCGAAAACAGGTAGAGAGCGACCAGGATCGACATGATGATGACCATGATGGTCGCGGCAATCGTTTCCTGGCGCGACGTCCAGGTGACCTTGTTTCCTTCCGCGCGCACCTGACGCACGAATGTAATGGGTCCCACGCTCTGCTTTTTGTCCTCAGCGGCCATTCAAGTCGATCCATTTTTTGGGTGAACCTGTCGAGTATCCGATTATTGCCCGGGTTACAACGACAAATCCCCATTCACTGGCAGTTGAGATCGGATCGCCCCTGCCTGCGCACAAGTGGCAGGCACAAAAAAGCAACCCCTGAGGGTTGCCGTGGAGAGGTCGATGCGGCGCGCGGGAGGAGGGGACTTCCCGCACACCGCATCTCCCCGATGTCGGACCTGGCGCTGTGTCGTGCGTTCTGGCGGCAACGCTATGCCGCAGCGGCCATGGTCCGGACTGAGCCCCGAGGACCTAGGACTCAGACCCTTCATCGTCGGATGTGGTGAGTGAAGTCTCCACATCGACATCAACTTCCCCGCTGGCAGTTCCGTCACCTTCGTCGAGCACTTCGACATCGGTGGAGGTCTCCCAGTCGCTGGCGTCCTTCTCGACTGCCATGATGGCTTCCAGTTCCTCGACGGCGAGAATGCCGTCATCGCCGGCCATCACGGCGAATTGCAGTTCGGCCTCATCCTCGTCGAACCCGGCCGCACCGGCATAAGCGGTGTATTCGGCCACGGTCACGGCACCATCGGTGTTGATGTCCATTTCGGCGAACTTCTCGGTCGCCGTCGGGCTGGTATCGGCAAAGGCCGAACCGGCCAGAGCGACAAAGGCGGCGATGCCCGATCCGATTGCAATCGTTTTCATCCCAATCTCCGTTTATTCGAGGCATCCTCGTGGGGGCCTCTGCTTTTGTCAGCGCGCCGGGTGCGGCGTGCCAGGAGACGGGAGCACAAGCTGGCGGGCTTGGCCCGTGAACAAGCTTAAAGACTTGGGGCGAAAAGGCGGCGAGCGCCGGGCGCGGCAAAGGCGCTCTTCCCTAGCCATTTGTTTCACATAAGAAAAAAGGGCGGCACACCCGGCGCCGCCCCTCTCCAAGGTTTAATTTCCGGCCGCTAGTAGCTGTAGTCCACGCCGAAAGTGAAGGTGCGCGGATCGCCATAGGTCTGCGCGTTGAAGCCCGCAACAAGCGTGTCCAGCAGCACATCGAACACGGTCGAGGCATTGGCATCGAGATAATAGGCGCCAGCCACGCCGCTGAACCGGTCGAAATCATAGTTCAGCAGGAATTCCTGGCTCAGCTGGTCATTCTCGTAGATCGCCGGCACATCGAGGTCGCCACTCTGAAGAGAGTCGAAATCGATCGGCGTGGTCGATTCATCCTCGCGATAGGCCGTGATGGATTTGAGCGAGAAATTGTCGTTGATCGTCCAGTCGGCGACCAGCGAGGCGCCGCCGCCTTCCACTTTCTGGTCAACCACATCGAGGCCCGCGCGGGTGTCGAAGACATCGTCAAGTACGGGAGCGCCAGAGATTTGGCCGGGGATCAGGCGGTGGCCCTGGCGGGCATTGGACTGGTCCAGCGCGCCTGATTGAGGGAAAAACGTTCTGTTGCGCAGCCCCGGCAACAGCAGGCGCGTCAGCTCGGGCGTGCCTTGTCGTAAGGGCTGTCGAGCGAAAAGGTCGGGATCTGCGCCACCAGCTCTCCGCCGGCCGTGTTGATCAATAGATACTGGCCATCCATCAGCCCCGACGGCGCTGAAAGCGGCACGCCGGACGTGTATTTGAAAGTCTCGCCAGGCTCGATCAGGGGCGTCTGGCCGATCACGCCTTCGCCATCTACGGTCTGCTTGCGGCCAGCGCTGTCGACGATTCGCCAGGACCGGCGTTCGAGCCGCCAGGCGACCTCGTCGAGATTCTCGATCTCCACCGTATACGACCAGAAGAACTTGCCCTGGGCCGGGCTGGATTCATCATGCATGAAGCGCGGCACGACGCGAATCGCGATGCCGTCCGTGGTCGCTTCATAGCGCGGGGGAGTTCTGCCTGTGACCATGCGAGGCTCGCTTTTCAGGCGAACCTCAGATGGCGTCAAGCGCTGCCATCAGGTCACGTTCCAGGTCAGCCGGATCCTCCAACCCGATGGACAGACGTACCCAGCTATCGTCCAGCCCCATGGCCGCGCGTTCCTCGTCAGAAAGCGCGCGGTGGGTGGTGGAGGCCGGGTGGCAGGCCAGAGACTTGGAATCGCCGAGATTATTGGAAATCCGGATCAGCGTGAGCGCATTCAGGAAGCGGAAGGCCTCGGCCCGCGCGCCGTTCAGGCTGAGCGCGATCAGCGTGCCGCCGGCCTTCATCTGGGCCATCAGAACCTCGTGATGGGGATGATCTTTTCTGCCCGGATAGCGCACCGCCTTCACTTTCGGATGCCCCGCAACGGCATCGGCGAGATGCGCAGCATTCGATGTCGCGCGCTGGACGCGCAGGTCGAGCGTCTCCAGACCCTTGAGCACAACCCAGGCATTGAAGGGCGACACCGCCGGCCCGGTATGGCGGATGAAGGGGTCGACATGCTCCTCGATCCAGTCGGTCTTGCCGAGGATCGCGCCGGCCAGCACACGGCCCTGCCCGTCCATATGCTTGGTGGCCGAATAGGCGATCACGTCGGCACCGAGTTCCAGCGGCTTTTGCAGCATGGGCGTGGCGAACACATTGTCGACCACCAGCTTCGCGCCGGCCTTGTGAGCCATCTCGGCCACGGCCGGGATATCGACCCCGTCGAGCATCGGATTGGCCGGGCTTTCCACCAGCACGATCTTTGCCGGCGTCGACAGCGCCTCGGCCCAGGCATCCATATCGTCGCCCTGCACAAACTCGGTCTCGATGCCGTAGCGCGGCATCAGCGTGCCGATGATCCAGCGGCAAGAGCCGAACAGCGCACTGGCCGCCACAACCCGGTCGCCCGTCCTCAGCGAGGACATCAGTGCAGCATTGATCGCGCCCATGCCGGAGGCAGTGATGCGGCAGGTCTCCGCACCCTCGATCATCGCCAGGCGGTCTTCCAGCATGCGCACGGTGGGGTTGGCATAGCGCGAATAGACAAAGCCCGGCTCATCGCCGGACATGCGCGCAGCGGCCTGCTCGGCACTGTCATAGACATAGCCGGAGGTGAGATAGAGCGCCTCGGCGGTCTCGCCATGCTGGGAGCGCTGGATGCCGCCATGGATCAGCTCGGTCTGGGGGCTGTAGCGGCGCCTCGTCGGATCGACGGAATCTGTCATAGACCTGTAACGTCCTTGTTGAATTGCGCCATCACGCTTAGAGCAAGCAGTGGGGAGAGGAAAGGGATCCAGTCATGGCAGAGCCCGATGGCGTGCTCAGCGACCGCGAGCTTGAGGCGATGATCGCCGAAGGGGCGATCCGTGCCGAGAACGAAATCGATATGGGCCAGATCCAGCCGGCCAGCCTGGACCTGCGCCTGGCCGACGATGTCTACCGCATTCGCGCCAGCTTCCTGCCGGGCAAGGCCGGCTCGGTCGGCCGCCTGCTGCACGAGAGCGACCTGCAGATGCACCGCATGGACATCTCGCGCGGCGCCGTGCTGGAAACCGGCTGCGTCTATCTCGCCCTCCTGTCGGAAAGCCTCGCCCTGCCCGCCGGCATCAGCGGGCGCGCCAATCCGAAAAGTTCCACCGGGCGGCTCGATGTCTTCACCCGCCTGATCACCGACCATGGCGAGGCTTTCGACCATGTGCCGGAGGGCTATCACGGGCCGCTTTACCTTGAGATTTCCCCGCGCACCTTCTCCATCCTCGCGCGCCAGGGCGACCGGCTGAACCAGATCCGCCTCAGGCGCGGGCCGTTCAAGCCAGTGAAGGACCTCACCTTCTCGGTCGATCTTTCCGGCCCGGCCCACCAGCCGGTGGGCTGGCGCGCCCGCCGTCATGCCGGCGTGGTCGACCTGCAGAAGGTCGGCAAGCATGCCGTCACCGATTACTGGGAACCGGTCTTCACCCATCGCGGCCGCGTGGTGCTGCAGCCGGACGAGTTCTACATTCTCGCCAGCAAGGAGCAGGTGAAGGTGCCCGCCAGCCAGGCCGCCGAGATGGCGCCCATCGCGCCGGAACTCGGCGAGTTCCGCGCCCATTATGCCGGCTTCTTCGACCCCGGCTTTGGCGGCAATGAAGGCGGCTCACGCGCCGTGCTGGAAGTACGCACGCGCGACGTGCCCTTCATCATTGAGGACGGCCAGTCGGTTGGAAAACTCGTCTTCGAACCCATGGCGGGCAAGCCGAAACAGCTCTACGGCAAGTCCGGCAGCCACTATCAGGGCCAGGGCCTGAAGCTCTCTAAGCACTTCGCGCAGTAAGCCGCCACCGCGGCCCCGCTAAAACCCACCGCCGGTCTTGAACTTGCCGCGGCGTTTGCCCCCCGGCAGGCTGGGAGAGCTGGGGCGCGGGAAGCTGGTCTGGCGGCCGCGCGGCAACGGGCTGCCAATGCCGAAGCCGCCGCCCCGGCTGGCATTGCGGCCCATCTGGCGCAGAATCTCCGTGCCGATCACGACCGCCTCGTCAGGCAGGCCGATGGTGCGCGCGCGGTCCGAGCCGCCAAAGCGCGGATCGGTGCGCGGCGTGGTGCGGCGCATGCCGCGTGAGAGGCTGCGCACGGCGCCATCGGCTTCAATCCGTCCGGCCACGAGCTGAGCGATCACCTCGTCCAGTGTGGCGCCGCGAAAGCTCGCATGGGCGCTGTCATAGCTGGCCGCCTTGAAGGCCCGGCGGAAGGCTTCCAGCCGGCCAAGATCGCCGCGCCGGCGCGCCGGCAGGCCCTTCTCCTGCTCCAGGCGCAGCTCCATGGCCATCTCGTCCCGGCGCAGGGTGACCAGCGTATCGACCAGGGCGTCATCCTCGGGCGTGACCGTCTGGGCGGCCAGAACGCGCAGTTCGGGGAAAGCCTGCTGCTTGAGGGCTTCGGCAAGCCGGTCGCGCGCCTCGGCGGCCGGGCCGGCCTCGCCGCGCTCGGCGGCATGCTGGCGCTCGGAGATCTCCAGGTGATGGGCCTCGGCCTCGGCGATCTTTGCGTCCAGCGTTTCCAGCCTCCCGCGCTCGGCCTCCACCCTCTTTGCCAGGCCGTCGCCCCCGGCCTTGCGCAAGGCGGCCGCCTCGTATTCAGCCAGCGCGGTCTCGGCCTCGACCTCCTTGGCTTCCATGGAGGCGACATGGCCTTCCAACCATTCAGGCAGCTCCACCAGCCGCTCATAATTGCGGTAGGACTTGTCATAGTGGCAGAGCCCGGCGACCCAGCCATCGAGCATGCGCACAACATTGCCGGCCTTGTAGTCCGGCGTGCGATAGCCGCGCTTCCAGAGATACATGAAGAGCGGGTCGGACCGGAAAATCTCGCCCTTTTCCTCCATGTCGGTGCGCGCCAGTTCCAGCTTGGCGCGCGCGCGTTCCGAGACGGCTTCGGCCTCGGCGGCGGCGGCGACCAGATCGCGATAGGCCGTATCCTCCTCCAGCGCGGTCTCGACCTCCTCCACCTTCGCTTCATAGGCTTCGATGGCGGTATCGAGCGCGTCTGCGGCATCGGCGCGGGCGGCTTCGAGCTGTGTGATCTCGGCAGCGGCGGTTTCCAGATCCGCCAGCAGCTTTTCCAGATAGGCCTCATGGCTGGCGACCAGTTCGCCGACCTCGCTGTCGAGCCGGGCGAGCGCGGCGGCCTCTTCTGGCGTGTCGGCCTCGACTATCTGGATCTCGGCAAGGTCGTGCCAGGCCTTGGCCTGCTTCTGGCGCACGGTTGCGAGTTCGCTGCTGAGCGCTTCGGCGGCCTCGATCGCCTCGCTCAGCGCAGAGCGGGCCGTGCCAATCACACTGTCGACGCGAAGCAGGGCTGAACGGCCGTCAATCTGGCGTGCCATGATCCCTCACCACTCCGTAATCGCGCCGCCGGGCATGGAGACGCTGTAGGTCGGCTCGAAGGCGCCCGGCTGTTTCTCGCCGATCATCGCATCCTGGATGATCATGTCGTCCTGCTTGTCGGCGGCCACGCCTTCGAACACGGTACGCGAGACCCGCTGACCCCAGCGTTTCACGCGCACCTCTTCGTTGGTCTCCTCGTCGCGGACGGTCACCTCCAGCACCTCGCCGGTGGGGCTGACGGCCTCAACGATGAGATAATAGTTCTGCCGGCCCGGCAGATCGTCATGCTCGCGATAGATGCCGGTAAAGTCGTCCGGATCGTTGACGACGCGCACCTGGTATTCCGATGCCACTTCCCGGCGCAGGGCCGTGAGCGCCTCAACGGCAGCCTCGGCGCCTTGGCGGCTTTCTTCTTCCAGCGCGGTCTCGCCCTGGCGGTAGAGCGCTTCGGCGCGGGCGATACCTGTCTCGGTCTCGGCCACGGCGAGCACCGCGTCGCGCGCCTCAGTCAGTTCGGCCGGCAGCGTGACGGTGAGATCGCGCTCCAGTGCCCGCTCTGCGGCCGCGCGCGGCATGGCGACGCCCAATTGGTAGACCGCGCCCGTCCCGAGCACCAAAGCGCCGACAATCGCCGCCGGCTTCCACCAACGCGCGCGAGTGACATAGATGATGGCGAGCCGGCGCATGAAACCGGGTTTGGCCGGCTCATGGACAAAGCGCCGGTCGGCCATGGCCCGCACGCCCTCGCGGATCGTGTCCTCTGGCACGTCCATGCCCTGGGCGGTGTAGATCTCCTTCAGGCGGGAAACAAGGTCTTCCTCGCGGCCTTCATGGTCGATCTCCTTCAGGAAGATCTGGTCGCGATGGCGCAGCGTGTCGACCACATCCATGGCGACCAGCACCTCATCGAGAGAGCGGGGCTTGGATGTGGTGGGCGCAGGCGTGGTTTCGTCCATTCAACCGGTGACTATGACTTCGGCAAAAGCGCGGCGGCAACGCCCTGCTGGACCAGCTCGGTCATGCGCTGCTTGCCGTCTTCCACCGCCTCGCGGATTTCCTCGCTGTTGCGGGTGGCGAGCACGCGCATTTCCTCGATGATCTTCTGGCTGCGCTCCTGATAGGCGACCACGCTGTCGACCAGCACCTTCACAGACGCCGCCGAGACTGTCGGGCCATAGCCGGCTTTCACGGCGGCTTCCTGGACCTCGCTGCCGATCTCGGCGAGCACTTCCAGCGACTGGTTCACGCCCTTCTTCATGGCTTCCAGCGTCTGCGTGCTCTCATGCAGGCCGTGCATGCCAGTGAAGCTGGCGGTCAGGGCCGTCAGCACGATCTCGTTCGTACCGAAGAAGGAGACCGACTGGGCGTAGATGCGCTCCTTGGCATTGGTCGTCTGCACCAGGCGCGCCATGATCACTTCGGAAGTGTTGTAGCCGATGGTGATATTGTCGGAGAGGTCCTTGGCGACCTGGTAGCGCTTTTCCTCGGCTTGCAGGGCACGCAGCTGCTCGTCGCGAGCAAGCTCCAGCTTCGCGCGTTCGGCCGGATCCTCACCGAGATAGCCAGCGACCTTGGCCACGGCCGCATTCACATCGCCGCGCACCGCAGCAAGGTGCCCTTCGGCGGTCTTCAGCACTTCCAGCGCCAGCACCTCGCAATTCTTCAGCGCGCCGCGGAAATCAAGATAGGCTTCCAGGATGATGCGCTCGCGCTCGATCTGGTTGGCCGTCTCGTCCTGGACCTCCAGATAGAGGTCCTTGATCTTGCCGAACCGGCTGGCGATGTCGCCGCGCGTCATCTTCATCCAGACATTGGACAGGCGCTCCATAGAGGAAATCTTGCCATCCTTGTACTGGTCGACCAGGGATTTCGCATCATCGCGGATGGAGTTGAAGGCGGCGGTAATGCCCTCATAGCGCTCGCCCACCGTGATGCCGGCAACCTGCTCGCGGACCACCTCATTGAAGCGCGACATCTCGTCCAGCGTACGGGCGATGGCGGCGACCTTGTCGGGGTCGAGATCGGAGATCTGTTCGAGCAGCGCGACAATCGGTTCAGGCGCCTTCTTGGCCCGCTTGGGCGCGAGCCCCACCTCGCGCAGGCCGCCCAGGGCCTTGTCGAGATATTGCAGCGCGCTCGGGCTCGTCTCGGTCACGGCAGTTGTGGCCATCCTGGTGTCCCCTCTTTCGTATCCTGTTGGATTGCCGGGCATTTATCGCCCAAGGGCTCGGCATATACAAGGCGGTATGCCAGCCAGGAAGTACCCCCCAGTCGTATTCATCCGAGTGCGACTTGCAGTGTTCTGGACAAGTCTTCGCGCGCCGCTTAAGCCGACACCAAAGAGACAGACAAATATACACAGAAGAGACAAGCGGGACGGTACATGTTCGAAAAAATCCTGATCGCCAACAGGGGCGAGATCGCGGTTCGGGTCATCAAGACCTGCCGCCGGCTGGGCGTGAAGACTGTGGTTGTCTACTCCGACGCCGATGCCGGCTCCATGGCAGTCGAGATGGCCGACGAGACCGTGCATATCGGTCCCTCGGCGGCCAGCGAGAGCTATCTCGTGATGGACAAGATCGTCGACGCGGTGAAGAAAACCGGCGCTGAGGCTGTCCATCCCGGCTTCGGCTTCCTTTCGGAAAACTCCGAATTCGCCAAGCGGCTTGAGACCGAAGGCATTACCTTTATCGGCCCGAACCCCTACGCCATTGAAGCGATGGGCGACAAGATCAGCTCGAAGAAGCTTGCCGCCGAAGCGGGCGTCTCGACCGTGCCGGGCCATATGGGCCTGATCAAGGACACCAAGGAAGCGGTGAAGATCTCCCGCGAGATCGGCTATCCGGTGATGATCAAGGCCTCGGCCGGCGGCGGCGGTAAGGGCATCCGCGTGGCCGCCAATGACAAGGAAGTCGAGGAAGGCTATCCGGCGGTGAAGGCCGAGGCGACGAATGCGTTTGGCGATGATCGCATCTTCATCGAGAAATTCATCCTCAATCCGCGCCATGTCGAGATCCAGGTCATGGGCGACAAGCATGGCAACGCGGTCTACCTGTTCGAGCGCGAATGCTCGATCCAGCGCCGTAACCAGAAAGTCCTGGAAGAGGCCCCCTCGCCGCTGCTGGACGAGGCCACCCGCAAGAAGATGGGCGAGCAGGCCGTCGCCCTCGCCAAGGCGGTGAACTATGACAGCGCCGGCACGGTGGAGTTCGTGGCTTCCGGCGTCGACAAGAGCTTCTATTTCCTCGAAATGAACACCCGCCTGCAGGTGGAGCACCCGGTCACCGAGATGATCACGGGCGTCGACCTGGTCGAGCAGATGCTGCGCGTGGCCGCCGGCGAGAAGCTGGCGCTCAAGCAGAAGGATCTGAAGATCAATGGCTGGGCGATCGAATCGCGCGTCTATGCCGAGGATCCCTATCGCAACTTCCTGCCCTCCATCGGCCGTCTGAAGCGTTTCCACCCCACCCCTGAAGGCCCGCTGGGCAAGGGCACGGTGCGGGTCGATTCCGGCGTGCGCGAGGGCGACGAGATATCCATGTTCTACGATCCGATGATCGCGAAACTGGTGACCCATGCTGCCACCCGCGACGAGGCGCTTGACACCCAGGCCGCCGCACTCGATCGCTTCCACATCGAGGGCATCCGGGACAATATCTCCTTCTGCGCCGCGGTGATGGACGAAAAGCGCTTCCGCTCCGGCGACATCACCACCGCCTATATCAAGGACGAGTTCCCCGATGGCTTCCACGGCACGCCGGCGACCGATTTCCAGCGCACCGCCCTGATCTGCACCGCCGCCTTCCTGCATGGCGTGTTTACAGAGCGTGCGAGCATGATTTCCGGCCGGCTGACCGCGCCCACCCCGCCGCGCCAGGACTGGGTGGTCATTCTCGGCGATGAGTACCACCCCATCCATCTCGAACAGGGCCTGGGCGAAGCGACGATCACCATCAATGGCGGCTCGAAACACATGCTTGTATCGGACTGGATGCCCGGCGCGCACCTGGTCGAGGGCGCGCTGGATGGCGAGCCCTTAGCGGTGAAGGTCGCTGACCGTACCGAGGGCTATGAGCTGTCCCATCGCGGCGTGCGCGTGCGCGCCCTGGTCTGCACCCCAACCATGGCCAAGTTCCACGAGCGCCTGCCGGAAAAGGAAAAGCCGGACATGTCGAAGCTCATCATCTCGCCCATGCCGGGCCTGGTGGTCAGCGTCGATGTCACACCCGGCCAGGACGTCAAGGAAGGCGAGGCGGTGTGTGTGGTCGAGGCCATGAAGATGCAGAACATCATCCGCGCCGAAGCCGATGGCACGGTCAAGGCGGTCAATGTCGGGGCCGGCGACAGCGTGGCGGCCGACGAGATCATGATCGAATTCGCCTGAACCTTCGCATGCGCAGTCCAGATCCGCCCGCCTACACGGGAATATGATCTTCCGTGTCGTGTGGCGTGAGGTGAGTCCCGTTGCCGGGACAGCCGGGCGCGGTTAGATGCGCTATAGTGCGAACGGAGGGCATTCGCGATGGCATCGGCAATTCAATCCTCGGGCTGGCGCGGCAAGCTGGCCGGCCTGGCACTGGCCTGGTCACTGTTCTGTGTGGTCTGGTTCGCCGCCGCCGCGCTGGGGTCTCGCTATGGCCTGTGGAGCTGGCAGTTCGGCCTCGGCCAGATGCAGGGCAATGTGAATGCCGGGCTCGGGCGTTTCGTGCTGATCATCGGCGCGGTACTCTGCGTCGTCGGCCTTATCGCCGCCCTGATCAGGAACCCGCGTGTACGCCCTGTGATGCTGTGCCTCGGGGCAATCCTGATCCTCTTCATGGTTGGCGGGCGCTGGTTCGGCTTCCAGCTGACGGCGCTCGCCCTGCCGCCCCTGCACGAGGCCTCCACCGACTGGCAGGACCCGGTGCCCTTCTCGTCCAACCTCCAGACCAAGCGCGAGCTGTTCCAATGCGACAGGAACGGCGATGGCGAGGTCTCCGATGCCGAACGCGGCAACTGTGGCCTGAATGCCTATGAGCTTTACCCCACCGTGACCCTGCCTGCCGGGGCACAGGAACGCTGGCCGGGCTTCAACGGCAAGACGGTCGAGCAGGTCCAGCGCGACTTTGAATGGGACCCGGCCGCCGGCGGCGACGACCGCGAGGAAAAGCCCTATCCGCCGATGCACACCGCCACCACCATGCTGGACCGTGATACCACCTTCGAACTGGTCGCCGATCTCGCCTACAAGCAGGGCTGGGAGTTTATCGGCGCCAATCACGAGGCCGGTCGCATCGAGGTGACCGCCACGACCACCTGGTATGGCTTCAAGGACGATATCGCCTTCCGGGTGCGCCCGCTCGAAGCCGGCGGCACGGAAATCGACATGCGCTCCATGTCCCGCGTCGGCCTGTCGGATCTTGGCGCCAATGCCCGCCGGGTCGGCGATTTCATGGAAAAGCTCGACCGCGCGCTGGCCGAAGCCGAGGCAACTGTTTCATACCCCCCGGACCCGCAATAAGGCCGTCAGCACCAGCGTCCTGCCCGGTTCGAGCCGCTGCAGCCCGGCTGCGGCGGGATCGGACATGTTCACCGCATCGGGCGCCTGGGTGACCGGTTCGACGCAGAGAAACTTCGCCCCCGCCGGATGATAGAGCGTCAGCCGGCGCGCGAAGGGTCCGGCCTCCATCTCGATGGAAAGCCCGTTGCCGAGGCGAATGGCGGCCTGCCCGCCGGGCCACTCGAAGCAGCGGTCGACATCGAGACCGCTGACCGGCACTGGCTCGGACAGGCGGTCCACACCCTCAAGCGGCACGCAATCATGCGCGCGTGCGCCCGCCCAGGCGGCTGAAACATTCGCCATCACGCTGGCGCCGTCGGCCTCGAAATAAGGGTGCCAGCCAAGCCCCGCCGGCATGGCGGTGGCGCCCAGATTGGTCAGGCGCAGCTCATAGAGCAGGAGATTGCTGTCGGGCACGAAGGTCTGGCTCGCCTCAATCGGCCAGGGCCAGCGCGAGTCGGCGCCCTTCAGATCCAGCCTCAGCGCATCATGAATGACAGCATGGCGCCAGGCCGACTGCCAGCCATGTCCGTGAATGGCGTGCGGCTCGGGCGGGAAATTGGGTGCTACGGCGAAGGCCGCCCCGTCATACTCAAAACGGCCCTGATCGATACGTCCGACAAAGGGCACCATGGGAAAGGCCGAAGCCCCCAGCACGCCGCCACCCTCCAATGCAGGACGCAGAACATTCCTGCCGCGATAGCGACAGGCCGTCAGCGCTCCGCCCATGTCCGGGCGGACGGCAAGTGTCCAGTCACCGGAGGTCCAGACTTGCTCCAATCGCGCCCCTCAAGCCGTTGGCAGTGTATAATCCTTGAACATGTCCCGCAGCTTCATCTTGTTGATCTTGCCGGTGGCGCCGAGGGGGATTTCGTCCACGAAGGCGACATCGTCGGGCGTCCACCATTTGGCGATCTTGCCCTCGAGCTGCGCAAGGATTTCCTCCTTGGTCGGGGTCTCGCCCGGGGCGGGCTGGACCACCAGCAGCGGACGCTCGTCCCATTTGGGGTGATAAATCCCGATGGCGGCGGCATTGGCGACCTTGGGATGGCCGACCGCGATGTTTTCCAGGTCGATGGAAGAGATCCACTCGCCGCCGGACTTGATCACATCCTTGGCCCGGTCGGTGATCTGCATGGTGCCCCAGGGGCAGAGATTGGCGACATCGCCAGTGTCGAAGAAGCCCTCGTCATCAAGCACGTCCCCTCCGTCACCCTTGAAATAACCCGACGCGATGGCCGCGCCGCGGATCATCAGCCGGCCGGAGGTCTTGGCATCGCGCGGCAGTGTGTTGCCCTCATCATCGACCACCTTCAGCTCCACGCCGAAGGGCGGACGGCCCTGCTTCAGCTTCTGGGTGATGCGGGTGTCTATATCGGCATCGGCATCCTTTGGCAGCAGCGCGCCCAGGGTGCCGAGCGGGCTGGTCTCGGTCATGCCCCAGGCGTGGACCACATCCACGCCATAATCGACCTCGAAGGTGCGCAGGATGCGCTCGGGCACGGCCGACCCGCCAATGATCACCTTGTTGAGGTGCGGCAGGTCGAGCTTGTTCTCCTGCAGATAGTTCAGCAGCATCAGCCAGACGGTCGGCACCGCCGCGGTGACCGTCACCTTCTCCTCGCTCAGGAGCTGGTAGATCGAGGCCCCGTCCATCTGCGCGCCGGGCATCACCATCTTCGCGCCCACTGCCGGGCAGGAGAAGGCCAGCCCCCAGGCATTGGCGTGGAACATCGGCACGACCGGCAGCACGACATCCCTCGCGCCGATGCCCATCACATCGGGCGCAAGCGTGATCAGCGTGTGCAGCACATTTGTGCGGTGGGAGTAGAGCACACCCTTGGGATTACCCGTCGTGCCGGACGTGTAGCACAGGCCACAGGCGGTGTTCTCGTCAAACCCGCCCCACGCCGTGTCCTGGCGGTGCCCGTCGATCCACAGCTCATAGCTGACGGCCTCGAAACTGGTCTCGGGCATATTCTCCGGATCGGTCAGGATGACGAATTTCTCGATCGTCTCGAACTTGTCCTTCGCCGCCTCGATCAGGGGCACGAAACTCGTATCCAGGATCAGGATACGGTCTTCGGCATGATTGGCGATCCAGGCGATCTGGTCCGGGTGCAGGCGCGGGTTCACCGTGTGCAGCACCGCGCCGATGCCCATTGCGCCGTACCAGCACTCCATGTGGAGCGCCGAGTTCCAGGCCAGCGTCGCGACCCGGTCGCCCATGCCGATGCCGAGATCGAGCAATGCGGCGGAAACCTGCTTGGCGCGCCCTATCAGCTCGCCATAGGTCGTGCGCACAATCGGGCCTTCGACCGAGCGGGTGACAATCTCGCGATCGAAATGGTTCTGGGCCGCATGCTCCAGGACCTTGTCGACCGTCAGCGGCCAGTTCTGCATGATACCTTGCAAGATTTCCTCCCGACTGTAGTTGCGTCTTGTGACGTCGAATAACTGCTACAGAAAAGATGTATGCCCCCCTCCGAAGGAACGGGCAAGGTCAGGGAGATACCATGAATCTATACCTCAGATACATTTTCGGTCTGGCTGCGTCTGCTGTATGCCTTGTTTGCGTTTCCGGCTGTGATAGCGGGCGGGAGACCGAACAGGACGCTCACCTGTCCGACATCATAGAAAAGATTCAGGAAGACTGCTCGGACGGTGACTGCGTAATTGCTGGCGGGGACGATCATCTCAGAGCTGCCGCTTCATCCGCACCGCTCGCCCTGCCCGACTTCTTCGACTGTGTGCGCGAGTCCGGCGGCGTAGTGTTGGCCGCCCATCGCGGCGGGCCGGCGCCCGGCTATCCGGAAAACGCCATCGAAACCCTGCAATATGGCTGGGACCAGGGCGTTCAGGTCTTCGAGATCGACGTTGCCGAAAGTCGCGACGGCATGCTGTTCCTGATGCATGACCGCATGCTGGGGCGCACCTCCACCGGCGAGGGCGCGGTGGCCGATACCGATTGGGAAGACATTGCCCGCACCCGCCTCATCGACAATGCCGGCACACTGACCGGCTTCCATCCCCCGCGCCTGACCGACGCCTTGCTCTGGGCGGTGGAGACCGGCGCAGTGCTGGAGCTCGACCGCAAGCCGACGACCAGTTTCCGCAATATCGTCTCGGCTGTGCGTGCGGCCGGCGCGGAGGGCAATGTCCTGCTGATCACCTATAACGACACCGATGTCGCCCAGGTCGCCGAGCACGCGCCCGACATGATGCTGACGGCCTCGGCGCGCAGCACCGGCGATGTCGCCGAGCTGGACGGGATGGGTATCGATCCTCGCAACCTGGTCGCCTGGACGGGCACGTCCAATCCCGACACCGGCGCCTTCGACCGCCTCCAGTCTGTCGGCATCGAGCCGGCCTTCGGCACGCTCGGCCGGCCCGGCGACCGCCTTGACGACCAGTGGATCGCCGATGGCGATGTGTCCGAATTCGAGGCGCTGATCGAAGGCGGCCTCGTGATGCTGGCCACCGACATTCCCTATGACCTGCTGCCGCTTCTGGAGGCAGACAATACCGCAGCACAGGCCTGTCCGCGCTGACTTCGTTTCCTGCCAACCTGTTGCCCGGAAATCATTTCCCTTCCCGCCGGCATGGTCTAGGTCGAAAACATCGAAGAGCTGGGAGACAGCGTATGAAGCAGTTGAATTGGGCCGTGGCGGCGCTGGCAGGCCTGGCGCTGACGGCCTGTGGCGGAAACAGCGATGATCCGCCCACGAGCGATGAAAGCGGAGACCGGATCCTGATCGACAAGGATCCTTATCCCTCCACTTACACGCCAATCGAGTCCAATCCGGTTGTGATCCGCAACGCCACTCTGCTCGATGGCGAGGGCGGGCTGATCGAGAACGCCACGCTACTGATCCAGGACGGCAACATCGCGGCCTTCGGTGCTGCCGACGAGGTCGAGGTGCCCAGCGATGACGACAAGCTGGTGCAGATCGATGCGGCCGGCAAATGGGTCACCCCCGGCATTATCGACAATCACTCCCATCTGGGTGTCTATCCGAGCCCCTCGGTCAGCGCGCATGGTGACGGCAACGAGATTTCCGCACCGGTGACAGCAGAGGTCTGGTCCGAGCACGGCATCTGGCCGCAGGATCCCGGCTTCACCCGCGCCCTGGCTGGCGGCATCACCTCGCTGCAGATCCTGCCCGGTTCGGCCAACCTGTTCGGCGGGCGCGGCGTCACACTGAAGAATGTTCCCGGCCGCACGGTGCAGGACATGAAATTCCCCGGCGCGCCCTACTCGCTGAAAATGGCCTGCGGGGAAAACCCCAAGCGGGTCTATGGCTATGGCAGCGGACGCTGGCCAGGCGGGGCGCCCTATTCCCGCATGGGCAACATGGCCGGCTACCGCATCGCCTGGGCCCAGGCAGTGGAATACAAGCGCAAGCTGGACGACTATATCGAGAATGGCGGCGAGCCGCCGGCGCGCAATCTCGAACTGGAAACCCTGGTCGGCGTGCTGGAAGGCGACATCCTCGTCCACATGCACTGCTACCGCGCCGACGAGATGGCCCAGATCATCGATATGTCACACGAGTTCGGCTACCATGTTTCTTCCTTCCACCATGCGGTGGAGAGCTACAAGATCGCCGATCTGCTCGCCGAGGAGAACACCTGCTCGTCCATGTGGGCTGACTGGTGGGGCTTCAAGATGGAAGCCTATGACGGCGTTCGCGAGAACATCCCCATGGTGCATGATGCTGGCGCCTGCGCCATCGTCCACTCCGACAGTGATATCGGCATCCAGCGCCTGAACCAGGAAGCCGCCAAGGCGCTCTCGGACGGCCGCCGTGTCGGCATCGACATCTCCAAGGCCGAGGCCTGGACCTGGCTCTCGCTCAACCCGGCGAAATCGCTCGGCATCGATGACCAGACCGGCTCCATCGCCGTCGGCAAGGATGCCGATATCGTGATCTGGGACGGCGATCCGTTCAGCACCTACACCCAGGCCGAGCAGGTTTTCGTGGATGGCGCGGTGGTCTTCGACCGCAATGACCCGGCGCTCCAGCCAGTGATGGATTTTGAAATCGGCCAACCCGGCGAAGGAGATGCGAAATGATCTTCAAGACACTCCTGACCAGCTCCGCCGCGCTCCTTTTGACCGCCGGCGCGGCTCTCGCCCAGACCGTGGCCATCACCAACGCCAAGGCCTGGACCGGCACGGCCCAGGGCACTGTGGAGAACGCCACCATCATCATGGTCGACGGTGAGATCGCCGAGATCCGCACCGGCGCATCCTCCCTGCCATCCGGCGCCACTGTGGTGAACGCCGGCGGTGGCTGGGTCACGCCCGGCATCATCTCGCCCTTCTCGCGCACCGGCCTTGTCGAGGTGGGCGCGGAGAGCTCCACCAATGACGTCTCGGCCGGTGACTCGGACTATTCGGTCGCGCTGCGGGCTGCCGACAGCTTCAACCCGGCGGCCTCGACCATTCCGGTCACCCGACTCGAAGGTGTTACGCGCATTGTCGTGGCGCCCGGCACGGGCAGCGACATGTTTGCCGGCAATGGCCTTGTCGCCGACACCAGCGGCGCGCCGGACTCCATCCTTGACGACAATGCCTTCGTCTTCATCCGCATGGGCGAGGCCGGGGCCCGCATCGCCGGCGGCTCGCGCTCGGCGGCCTGGACCCGGCTGCGCGCGGCGCTGTCGGATGCGCGCACCTTCCCGGCCCGCTACCTAGCCCATAATGACGGCGATGCGCTTTCGCGGGTCGACGCCCAGGCTTTCGGCCAGGCCGCGCGCGGCCAGCAGCTGATCCTCGTCGAGGCTCACCGCGCCAGTGACATCACCCGCCTCATCGCCTTTGCCGGCGAGACGCCGGAACTCAACCTGGCGATCCTCGGCGCGGACGAAGCCTGGATGGTGGCCGAGGAACTGGCCGAAGCGAAGATCCCCGTGATCATCGACCCGTTCCAGAACCTGCCGGCGAGCTTCGAACAGCTCGGCGCCACGCAGGAAAACGCCGCGCGCCTCATCGAGGCCGGGGTGATCACCGCCTTCGCCCATCTCGGCGATGATGGCCACCAGGCCCGCCTGGTGCTGCAGAGCGCCGGCAACGCGGTGGGCAATGGCGTCTCCCATGACGACGCCCTGGCCGCGATCACGGTGGCGCCCGCGGCGATCTTCGGGCTGGAAGGGCTCGGCTCCATCGCCCCCGGCGCGACCGCCGATCTGGTGGTCTGGGACGGCGATCCGCTGGAGGTGATGAGCGCACCGACGCACATCTTCATTGATGGCGAAGAGCAATCCCTGGAAAGCCGCCAGACCCGCCTGCGCGACCGCTATCTCGGCCTCGACAATGGCGACCTGCCCTTTGCCTACCGCCACGCGGTGCCGGACAGCGAATAGGGGGCAGCGATATTAGAAGCTAGACCCGGCCCGTCATCATCGCGCGCAGGACGACCCAGCGGCGGGTCAGCCGGCCGGGCACCTTGCCTTGGCTGTAGAGCCCGCGCAGGCGCGCATGGGCGAGTGCGGGACGAATTGCCGAGGGCACACGCGGCATGATCGGGCCATAGGCCCGGCTGTCGCCGCGCCGTGTGGCGGCATAGGCCGGCGCGAGTGTCTGGATATGCTTGCCCCAGCCATGGGTGCTGGCAAACTGACAGGCGGCCAGCGCCATCAAGGTGGCTTCCGGCTCCAGCGCACGGTCATCGGCCTCGAAGGCGGTCTCATGCCCATCGACCAGACGCATCAGCGCCTTCACCGAATAGGCCCCCTGCTGCACACAGGCCGCCAGCGCCTGGACGACATCGTGCTTGCGCACCGGGCTGCCGGCCTCGATCTCTTCAAGCGCCTCGCGCCACCACTGGAAGCGGATGGCGCCCAGCGTCGGCTCACTCACGGCCAGGCGCACGCGCGCCAGTTCCACATTCAGCGCATACAGCGCCACCAGCGCCCGGCGCTCGTGGCGCGGCGCATAACGCGAGGACAACCAACGATCTTCATCGGTGCGCGCAACACGTGCGTCAATCCGGTTCCAATCTTCCTGGCTCGGTGGACTGGCAGGAGAAAGCATGCATCCCATATGGCCTGAAGGAGTTCTTCCTGAAAGTTAAACTCAAGCGAGGAGTAACAATAATGGCGTTCGAGCTACCCCCCCTGCCCTATGAGAAGTCAGCCCTTGAGCCACACATCTCTGAAAACACATTGAATTTTCACTATGGCAAGCACCATCAGGGCTATGTGACCAAACTCAATGCCGCGATCGAGGGAACCGATCTGGACGGCAAGTCGCTTGAGGAGGTGATCACCGCCGTGTCGGGTGATTCTTCGAAATCAGGTATTTTCAACAATGCCGCCCAGGTCTGGAACCACACCTTCTACTGGCATTCCATGAAACCCGGCGGCGGCGGTGCGCCGACCGGCAAGGTGGCCGAGCTGATCAATCGCGACTTCGGCTCCTATGAGGAGTTCAAGAAGGCCTTCAAGGACAAGGGCGCGACCCAGTTCGGCTCGGGCTGGGCCTGGCTGGTCTCGGCCGGCGGCAAGCTGCACGTGACCAATACGCTGAACGCGCACACCCCGGTGGAGGATGCCGACGCCACGCCGCTGCTCACCATGGATGTCTGGGAGCACGCCTATTATCTCGACTATCAGAACGACCGTCCCGGCTATATCGACCACTTCCTGGACAATCTGGTGAACTGGGATTTTGCGAACGAGAACCTGGGCTGACGCAATAGCCCTCATCCCGAGCCGAGACGAAGGATGAGGGCCGGCAGTCGAAAACACCACGCAGCCTTGAGCGCGATCCATGTGAGGGCGTGAGCCCGATACGGGATCAGACAAACATGACGAAGCCCGCCAATCACTTGGCGGGCTTCTTACGATGCGGTCCCTTCAATCAGCGCCAGGCCACAAGGCGGGCTGACATCGCATCGGTCTGGGGCGTTTCCATGGCGTGGCGCAGGGCGCTGGCGTCTTGTGGGCTCAGACTGACGATCCGTCCGGAACGCGGCGTCGCGCGCGGCACAACCACATCACCATGTTTGAGCTTGTCCAGGAGGAACCGAAGGGCACAATCGACCGTTTCCTTCTTGGTCTTCAGGCCGGTTTCGGCGCGCAGCGCATCCATAACCCTGTCGTCAATCTCCACCGTCGTCCGCATCACAACCTCCTTATATTTTATTCTCCTTATACGCGATTTTGCGGTGCAGCGGCAACTTACACTGTACTCATGATTTGACTTCGCAAGTGCAAAAGCGCATGAAGGCGCCAAATCGTCGGGGGGCGATTCCCCGAAATCTGAGCGAACACTTGAGCTTGCATGACCTTTGACGAACTCGGCCTTGGCCCGAATGTCCTGAAAGCCGTCAAAGAGGCGGGCTATGAAACGCCGACGCCGATCCAGGCGCAGGCCATCCCCCACGTCATTCTCGGCGGCGATGTCACCGGTATCGCCCAGACGGGCACGGGCAAGACCGCAGCCTTCGTCCTGCCGATGATCCACCGGCTGGCGCGCGGGCGCGCCCGGGCGCGCATGCCGCGCTGTCTGATCCTCGCTCCGACGCGGGAACTGGCCGCACAAGTTGCGGAAAATTTCGAAAAGTACGGAAAATACAATAAACTTTCGATGGCCCTGCTCATCGGCGGGGTCAGCTTCAAGGATCAGGACCGGCTCCTGATGGCCGGCGTGGATGTGCTGATTGCTACGCCCGGGCGCCTGATGGACCAGTTCGAGCGCGGCAAGCTGCTGCTCACCGGTGTTGAAACCCTGATCATCGACGAAGCCGACCGCATGCTCGACATGGGCTTCATCCCCGACATCGAGAAGATCTGCAGCCTCCTGCCGCCCAAGCGCCAGACGCTGCTGTTCTCGGCCACCATGCCGCCGGAGATCACGCGGCTGGCGGAAAAGTTCCAGACGCTGCCCAAGCGTGTGGAGGTCTCCCGCCCGACGCAGACCGCAGACACCATTACCCAGTATGTGGTGAAAATCCCGAGCAATGACGACAAGGCCAAGCGCACCGCGCTGCGCCGCGTGATCGAAAGCTGCGAGGTGAAGAACGGCATCGTGTTCTGCAACCGCAAGCGCGAGGTCGATGTGGTGGTCAAGTCGCTGAACAAGCACGGCCATGACGCCGCCGCCATCCATGGCGACCTGCCACAGGCCTACCGCACGCAGACGCTGGAACGTTTCCGCGATGGTGACCTGAAACTGCTGGTGGCCTCTGACGTTGCCGCGCGCGGGCTCGACGTGCCCGATGTCTCCCATGTCTTCAACTACGCCCCCCCGCCCAAGGATGAAGACTATATCCACCGTATCGGCCGCACCGGTCGGGCCGGCCGTACCGGCGAGAGCTACACCATCGTCTCACCAGGCGACGAGAAGGCCTGGGCCGGCGTCCTGCGGATGATCAAGAAGGATGTGGCCGAGTTCACGCCCGAAGGCCTGGCCGAGGAACTGGCTGACCTGCCGCCGGACGAAACCCGCCGCTCGCGCGCCAAGGGCCGTGGCGGTCGGGGCCGCGACCGGGATCGGGGTGGCCGCAGCCGTGAACGGGAAGACCAGCCCCGCGAGGAAGCCCCCGCAGAGACGCGCGAACCCGCGCACGAAAAGCCGGAACGCGAAAGCGGCGAAAAGCGCGAACGCCGCAGTGAGCGCAATCGCGATCGCAAGCGCAAGGATGACGACCTCATTCTCCAGCCCGCCGCCGACGGCGTGAAGGGTTTCGGCGAGCATGTGCCGGACTTCCTGAAGCGCTGACACGCGTGGGCGGCGCGGGTCAGATCACGACGGGCATGACCCTTCCAGGCGAGCGCTTTAAATCCTCCGTTGAGCGCTTGAATCCCTCTCGCGACATTGTAAACTTCGCGCGAGGTGAGGAGCGTGACACACATGTATCGAATCTTGGTGCTGGCCGGCTTGTGCCTGGCCTTGGCAGTCGGCGCTCGCGCCCAGAATCCGCCGCCGCTGGAAGCATATGGAACGCTGCCCTTTGTCAGCGATATCGACCTGTCCCCGGACGGGCAGTCCTTTGCCGCGATCGTCAATATGGAGGGCCGCAGCATCCTGCTCGTACAGGATATCAATACCGGCCAGCGGCGCCTGGTAATGGACATTTCCGAGAGCAAACCGCGCAGCGTTTCCTTTTTCGGCGAAGACTATCTGATCCTGCGCGCCTCCTTCACCACGCGCGCCAACAATGCACGTGAGAATTACGAGTATTCCGGCGCCATTTCCATCGAGATCGCGACCGAGCAGACCGAGCAGCTCTTGTACCGCACGCGCAACCTGCACCCGCGCCAGGCTGGCCTCGGCAAGATGGTCGGGCGGAATGTGGCGGAAAATCTGGTCTACATGCCGGCCCTGGTCGGCGACAGCAACGAGCCGCACCTGCATCTTTTCGCCAACGAGATCGACCGGCACAGCGGACGGACGAAGGAACTGGGTTCAGAGCACACCATCGACTGGTTCGTCGGCCCGGATGGCGAGGCCCTGGCGCGCGAGGATTTCAACGGCAAGGACGAAGTCTACCGCATCTACAGCTATCTCGATGGCCGCGAGGTGATCTATGAGAGGGAAGACGCTGCGACCATTCCGATCTCGCTCGTTGCGGTGACCGAAGACGCCGATGGGCTCTATTATGTCGCGGCCGGAGGAGAGGACGGCGCCTATGACGAGCTTTACCGGCTCGATTTCGACGGCACGGTCTCCCAAACCGATTTCGGACGCCCGGACGCAGATATCTCCAGCGTCTATACCGATGACAGCCGGCGCCTGCAGGGCGTGCGTTATAGTGGATTCACTCCGAGTTACCGCTTTGTCGATGAAACCCTGCAGGCCAATGTCGATGCCCTGATCGAGGCTTTCCCGGGGGCGATGGTGTCGATCCTGACCTGGTCGGAGGATATGACCCGCATCCTGTTCCGCGGTTTCGACGGCCATGCTGTCGATCACTATTTCGTCTATGACACCGCCTCCGGGCAGTTCCTGCCGCTCTCCAGTGCGCGCAACGGCATCCCGCCGGGAAACGTCGCCACCGCAGTTTCCGTCGAGTATCCCGCCCGCGACGGGCTCACCATTCCCGCAGTCATGACCTATCCCGCCACGAACACGCAGGCGCCCTTTCCGACCATTGTCATGCCGCATGGCGGGCCGGCCTCCTATGACCGGATCGATTTCGACTGGATGGCGCAGTTCTTCGCCAGCAGGGGCTATCTCGTCCTGCAGCCGAATTTCCGCGGATCATCCGGCTTCGGCGCAAGCTTTCAGGCGGCAGGCAACGGCGAATGGGGCCGGGCGATGCAGGACGATGTGACCGACGGGCTGGACTATCTCATCGCCGAGGGCCTGGCCGACCCGGAACGTGTCTGCATTGTCGGGGCGAGCTATGGCGGCTATGCCGCGCTCGCCGGCGGCGCCTTCACGCCCGACCGGTATGATTGTATCGTGTCGATAGGGGGTGTTTCTGATGTGGACGAACTGCTTGAGGACGAACGCCGCGACCAGGGCCGCAGGTTCGGTTCGCTCGCCTATCTGGAGCGGATCGTGGCGGATGGAAACACCAATCGCATGCGGCTCGACGCCGTCTCGCCGGTCAAGTATGCAGAAGTCTTCCAGGCGCCGGTCCTGCTGATCCACGGCAAGGACGACACGGTCGTGCCGATCCTCCAGAGCGAACGCATGGACCGGGCGCTGCGCAATGCGGGCAAAGCGGTGGAGTTCGTCAAGCTCGATGGTGAGGATCACTGGCTGTCGACCGGCGAGACGCGCATCGCCACCCTACGGGCGATGGACGAGTTCGTCCGCCGCCACGCCCCGCCAGACTAGAGCGTTTTCCACTCAAATTGAATCGGTGTGGATTCCCAAGTTGGTCGGTTTCTGATTCACCATGTGGGCTGGTGCAGGAGGCCAGCCTGTCATGGGAAAGCCACTTTCGAACGATCTGAGACTTCGGGCACTGGCTGCGGTTGACGCTGGAGCCAGCCGCCGGGCGGCAGCCGCGCGGTTCGGGGTCAGCGCCTCCAGCGTGATCCGCTGGGACCAGGCGCGGCGCGCATGCGGCGATCCGAGCCCGAAGCCGCAGGGCGGTGACCGCACCTCCCACAGGATCGAAGCCCATGCCGATCTTATTCTCGCGATGCTGGACGAACGCGGCGACATCACGCTTGATGAGATCCGGGCAGGGTTGGCCGAGCGTGGCATTCATGTCGCCGTGTCGACGCTCTGGCGGTTCTTCGACCGGCGCGCGATCACGCGCAAAAAAAGACCGGCCATGCCAGCGAGCAAGACCGCCCGGACGTGTTGATCCGGCGTGAGGCCTGGTTCGAGAACCAGCCTGATCTCGATCCGGCGCGGCTGGTGTTCGTCGATGAGACCTGGGCTTCGACGAACATGGCGCGCACCCATGGTCGCTGTCCGCGTGGGGAGCGGTTACGCATGAGCGTCCCGTTCGGACACTGGAAAACAACCACACTGGTGGCGGGCCTGCGCACCAGCGGCATGGTCGCTCCATGTGTTCTGGACGGGCCGATCAATGGCGAGGCCTTCACCGCCTGGGTCGAACAATTCCTCGTGCCGACGCTCCAGCCAGGCGACACGGTGATCATGGACAATCTCTCAAGCCACAAGGGAACGAAGGTGCGTGAACGGATAGAAGCCGCAGGCGCAAAGCTTGTCTTCCTGCCGCCCTACAGCCCGGACTTCAACCCGATTGAGAAAGCCTTCGCCAAGCTCAAGAGCCACCTGCGAAAGGCCGCCGAACGCACCGTCGATGCCCTCTGGAAAACCATCGGGCGGATCGTCGGTCTGTTCAGTCCCAACGAATGCCAGAATTACTTCTCAGCCTGCGGATATGATGCACTTTGAATGGAAATCGCTCTAGAGTCTCGCCGCCCGCTACCGTTTCAGCCGCGCGCCGATCTGTTTGCGGAACTTCTCGCCATAGGGCGGGCGGAGCATGGCGATGATCTCGTTACCGGTCTGGGTGTAGACGGCGCGGGGGTGGGAGAATTCCTTGAACCCGTCATAGCCGTGATAGCTGCCCATGCCCGACGGGCCGACGCCGCCGAAGGGCAGGTCTTCCTGGCCGACATGGAAGATCACATCGTTCACCGTCACGCCGCCGGAAATGGTCGATTGCAGCACCATTTCCTTCTCCGCGCGGTCCTCGCCGAAATAGTAAAGCCCCAGCGGACGCTCGTTCGCGTTGACATAGGCCACCGCCTGTTCGGGATCAGTATAGGTCTTCACCGGCAGGATCGGGCCGAAGATTTCGTCCTGCATCACCGTCATATCGTCAGTTGGATTGAGGACCAGGTGCGGAGGGATCTTGTGATAGGGCTGCTGGGAGAAATCCTCACCCATGGGATTGATCTCGACCACCTCGGCGCCCTTGGAACGGGCATCCTCGATATAGCCCATCAGCCGATCATAATGGCGCTGGTTTACCACGGAGGTGTAGTCCTCATTATCCTTCAGGCCTGAAGGATACATCGTGTTCACGGCCGCCTGAGCGGCGCCGATGAAGCTATCGGCCTGTTCTTCGGCAACAATTGCGTAATCCGGCGCCAGGCAGATCTGGCCAGCATTCAGCGTCTTGCCAGCCATGATCCGGGTTGCAGCCTTGGTCATGTCGGCCGTGCGGCCAAGGATCACCGGGCTTTTGCCACCCAGTTCCAATGTCAACGGGACCAGATTGTCAGCTGCCGCGCGCATGACATGGCGGGCAATGGAGGTCGCGCCGGTAAAGATCATATGGTCGAAGGCGAGCTTGGAGAACTCCGCGCCGACCTCCGGGCCGCCGGTGAAGACGGCGATCTCCTCTTCCGAGAAGGAACGCGCGAACATGGACTTCATGAGCTCGGAGGTCGCCTCGGTAAACTCCGACGGCTTGATCATCACCCGGTTGCCCGCGGCCAGCACGCCGGCCAGCGGCGCGAAGGTGAGGTTGACCGGGAAGTTCCAGGGCGAGATCACGCCAACGACGCCCTTGGGCTGGTAGCGCACCTCGGCCTTCGAGCCGATCAGGCCCAGCGGGAACTCCACCTTGCGCTTTTCGGTGCGCATCCACTTGCCAACATGCTTTTTCGCGTGTTTGAGCGCGCCGATGGAACCAACCACATCGGTGAACCGCGAGGCATCCCTGGAGCGGTGTCCGAAATCCTCCGCCAGTGCATCCTCGATCTGGACGCGATAATCGAGCAGGAGATCGATACACCTGTCGAGCCAGTCGACCCGCTGCTCCACGCTGGGAATGCCGTCGCGCAGGTTTGCCGCCTTCTGGGCCGCGAGTATGTCTTCCATCGAGCGCGCGCCGCCGCCTTCAAGTGCCATGAGAGATCCTCCAGTGCCGCCGGATTCTCGTACCGAGACCCGGACTCTTTCAATGTATACTTCAATTCACTATCGCCCATCATAGCGAAACAGGGGAGCCCTGTCCCGGCGTCACCGTTGGAGAGCGCGCATGGCGACGCTAAGTTGCCCGGGAACACACGCGGGAGAGCGCCCATGGATTTCGAGAAAATCACCTATTCGGTCGAGAACAATATCGCCACCATCACCTTCAACGATCCCGCCACGATGAACGCGGCAGGCGTCGACACGGCCGAGGAACTGCTCCTGGCCTTCGAGATGTCCGGCAAGGAAGCCCGCGCCACCGTGCTGACCGGCACGGGTCGGGGGTTCTGCTCAGGCGCAAACCTGTCGGGCGGTCTCGGCGGGGGCGACAAGCCGAAAGGCGAGTTCGACGCCGGACAGATGCTCGATGCGGTCTACAACCCGCTGGTCAGCGTCATGCGCGAGCATCCCCACCCGATCGTCACCGCCGTCAATGGCGCGGCCGCCGGCGTCGGCTGTTCCATCGCGCTGATGGGCGATCTCATCGTGTGCGCGGAAAGCGCCTATTTCCTCCAGGCCTTCCGTCGGATCGGCCTGGTGCCCGATGGTGGCTCGACCTATCTTCTCGCCCGCACGCTCGGGCGCGCACGCGCCATGGAGATGACGTTGCTCGGCGACAAGCTGCCGGCCGCCAAGGCGCTGGAATGGGGCATGGTCAACCAGGTGGTCGCCGATGGCGCGCTGATGTCGACCGCGCTCGACCTGGCCGAGCGGCTGGCCACCGGCCCGACCAAAGCCCTCGCCATGACACGCAAGCTGGTCTGGGCCGCAGTCGAGGACAGTTGGGAAGCCCAGATCCATGCCGAGCGCGTGGCTCAGCGCACGGCGGGCCGCACAGCCGATTCCAAGGAAGGCGTGAAGGCCTTCATCGAGAAACGGCCGGCGAATTTCACAGGCAACTAGGCCGCCACGTCAGGCCAGCCATTGACCTTCACGCGGCAGACGGGAGAGTGACGTCATGTCCGCCTCGCCTGCCCGCATGAATGAGACCAGCCCGGTCCAGGTCCAGCTCGCCGGCGAATGGCTGGTACCGCTGTGCGAAGGCGCGCTGTGGTGGCCGGACTGTGAGGTGCTGGTGGTTTCCGACCTGCACCTGGAGAAGGGCTCCTCCTTTGCAGCACGCGGCCAGATGCTGCCCCCCTATGATACAGACGCCACACTCGCCCAGGTCGAAGCGCTGTGCCGGCGCCATCGCCCGCGCACCGTGATCTCCCTTGGCGACAGCTTCCATGACCGCAGCGCGGAGCTGCGCCTTTCGCCCCGGTCCACCGCCCGCATCCAGGCGCTGACAGCCGCCCATGACTGGATCTGGGTGGAAGGCAACCACGACCCCGACCCGCCAACCCATCTCGGCGGGCGCGCAACTCATTGCCTCGAAGTCGGCGCGCTCAGCTTCCGCCATGAGGCGACCGCCACACCGGGCGAGATTTCAGGGCACCTGCACCCGGCCGCACGGGTCGCCGGGCGCGCGCGTTCGGTGCGCAAGCGCTGTTTCGCCAGCGATGGCGAGCGGCTGGTGATGCCGGCACTGGGCGCCTTTACCGGCGGGCTGAATGTGCTCGACCCGGCGGTTCAGGCCGTCTTCTCAGGCGGCCTGATCGCTTTCGTGATGGGAAATGATCGCGTGTTTGCGATGAACCAGCGCCAGCTCCTGCCAGACCGGCCGCGGGCCCTGCAATGGCGCTTATGAGTTGCCAGAGCGCTCTGTGCGGGCATTGAGGCTGTCGACCAGTTCCGCCGTGACGGAGCCGGTTTCAGCCAGACCGGCCTGGGCCTGATATTGGCGGATAGCCTCGCTTGTCGAGTTGCCGAAAACACCATCGGGCGAGCCGGCGTCAAAACCGAGCGCATTGAGCGCCACCTGCACCGCGCGGATGCGGTCTTCCCCGCCACCCTGCCAGGGCTGGCGGCCGAGTTCGCCATTGGCCGGACCATCAGGCGCAGCCGCGTGCCAGCTCACGACGCGCTCGCGCACTTCACGCGCCGTGTCAGCATCGACCTCGCTCAGCATGGCGCGCACCTGCTCCGGCGCGCCGGGATCGCCATTCTCGGCGGCAACCGAAAACCAGAACAGTGCTTCTGCCGGATCGGCCGTCAGGCCAAGCCCCTGCGAGTAGAGCACGCCGAGATTGTACTGACTGTCGAGCACGCCGTATTCCGAAGCCCGGCGGAACCATTCCGCAGCGCTGGCATAGCTCTGCGCCCCGCCCTCGCCATCGGCATAATAGACGGCCAGGTCGTGCATGGCGGCGATATTGCCCGCCTGGGCGGCGCGTTCGGTCCACTGGCGCGCAGCGGCGAGATCGCGCGGCAGCCCGAGGCCCTTCTCGTGCAGCTTGGACAGGCGGTACTGGGCGACTGGCAGGCCATCCTCGGCGGCCTGGCCGATCAGGCTGGCGGCTTCGGCAAACCGGCTCTCATTGAGATACTGCGTCCCCAGCTCGTACTGCGCGATGCGGTCCCCGTCCTCGGCGGCGCGGTCCAGCGTCAGCGGCGCGGGGATCGGATCGAAGCTCACCGGTTCGGGCTGCGGCGCGGGGGCCGGTTCGGGCTCGAACTCCATAACCGGCTCCGGCGCGATTTCCGGCAGGGGCTCGGGCTCGGCCGGCACGCGGTCATGAGTCGCCACGGCGAGGCTCATGGTCTCTTCGCGCAGCAGGTCGGGCGCCGGTTCGGTTTCCGGCTCGGCAGGCGTGACCGCAGCGTGCTCGCTCGCGGGCGTCACCTGTTCCGGCATGGCCTGCTTGCCGCGCAGATAGAGGTATCCGGACGTGCCGGCTGTTGCGAGTACGATGAAGGATGCAGCCGCATAGAGCGGGGCGCGCCCACTCAGAGACAGGCGCGAGCCATCGGAGGAATTGGCCTGGCTGGCAGAGGCCGCAAGAGCCGCACGGCGGGCGCGGGCGATATAGTCGCTGGCGTCGAGATCCTCTTCCAGGCCGACATCCGGATCCACACCCGGGCCGTCGGGGATCACATCGTCCTCGATCACTTCGGCCGGATCGAACTCGGCGCCGAACTCGGCGGCATCCAGCGTAGCGCGGGGCATGTCCTGATCGAGGTCGAGATGAGCCGGCGGGCCCTCGCGTCGCAGGGCGGGCGTGTCGAGCGGGGTATCGAAGACATCGGAATCGCGGGGTTCGCTCTCACCGGACATGACATCGCCCTCGCCCCAGTCTTCCAGTTCAGCGAGCGGATCATAGATATCGGGCGCTCTTTTGGGAGCGGCCGCGACCTCAGGCCCGGTGTCGGCGACATAGTCGTCATCGGCGTCGGCCTCGACCGGCTTTGCCCAGTCCGGCACGCCGGGCTCGAACATCTCGTCTCCAGGCTCGTGTGCGATCAGGCCATCATCTTCATCAACCATGGCCTCTTCAGCGGCCTGGGTCTCTTCCAGCGCGGCGCTGAAGGCGGCCAGCACATCGTCATCCTCGTTCGCCTGGCGCGGCGCGGCCTCGATCGGGCCGGCCTTCTCCAGGAGGTCGAGCCGGTCGGCCAGCGAGGCAATGGCCTTCTGGACCGGCGAAACCTGGCGGGAGGTGTCGGCCTGCAGGCGCTCAAGGCGCTCGGACATGTTCTCAAGCGCGTCCGACAGGCGCGACTCATGGGTCAGGCGGGCATCTTCCATTTTGGCCGAGAGCGCATCGAACGCCTCGTTCTGCCGCCCCTGCAGGCGCTTGGCGACGCTGGCGACCTGGTCGCCGATCTGGCCGATGGCGCGGGCACTGGCCTCCTCGCTTTCGGTGACGCGCGCTTCCATGCGGTCGGCCAGCTTGCCGACTTCCTCACCGACGCGCTCGATGACGGAGGCTTCGCGGGTCTCGATCTCATCCAGGCGCGCATCGACGCGGTCTGCGACCGCCGCGATCTCCTCGCGCAGCGCTTCGGTGTCGGCCTCTCCCGGTTCGCGCGCTTCCAGATTGTCGAGGCGCTTGTCGAAGCTCTCGGAAATACGCGAAACCTGTTCGCCAACGGACTGGAACGCCCGGGCGCTGCGCGCTTCGCTCTCGCTGTAGCGGTCGGCCAGCGAGGTGAGGCTCGACTGGAGTTCCTCGACCTGCGGGGCAAGGTCGGGGCCGGCAGCCTGGGCGATCTCCTCGGCCATGGCCTGGCGGCTGGCCTCCACTTCGGCCTTCAGTTCGCCGGCAAGCCCCTCGAAACGGGATTCCAGTTCAGACCGCAGCGCCTGGATCACATCCGGCCCGGCGCTTTCGGTGAGCGCGGTGAGGCGCTGGTCGAGATTGTCGAAGGTGCCTTCCAGGCCCTTCAGGGCGGCATCGGTGGTACGTTCGGCGCGGTTGAGCCGGTCCTGGATGCGCACCAGCGTCTCTTCCATGGAGCCGATGGCGCCGGAAACATCCGTCTCCACCTTTGAGAGGCGCGCCTCATTGCCGGCTTCGGCCTTCTGCGCGGCCGCCTCAACGGCCTCTTCCATGCGCTTGGCAGCATCTGACAGGCGGGACTCTATCCCGGTCTCGACCTTTTCGACCCGCTCGCCGAGATGGGCAAAGCCGGCCTCGACGCGGCCACGAATGGCATCGCCTTCTTCCTGCTGGCGCTCGCCTTCCTCATAGACATGGGTGGCGAGCTTGCCGAGCGCCTGTTCCAGCGAGCGCAGGGCTTCGAGATTCTGCTCAGCCTGATCGTCGGCTTCCAGGGTCTGGATCTTCTCGGTCAGCGCGGCATGGGTCTCGCGCAGCTCATCGATGAAGGATTCCACATGGGTCGCGACGACGGACTGGTTGTCCTCGGCACGCTCCAGCCGGGCGATCAGCCCCATGACGGACTGGTCGATCCCGGTGATCGCGAGCGTGGAGCGCGCTTCCACGGCTTCGACCCGGCGGGCGAGCTGGTCAAGCGTTGATTCGGCGCGGGAGGGAGACCCGGAACGGCGGATTTCGTTGGGCTGAGTGTCGCTGGAGACTTCCAGGATCAGCTTGTTGAGATATTCGCCGAGCGTCATCCCTTCCATGCGGGCCGCATCGCGCGCCGCCTCACGAGCACGCTGATCGATTCCCTTTACACTCCAAGGCCCACGCTCGCTCATGGTCTCTTACTCCGTCTGGTGGGGGCTCCCGCCGCCGGCCCACCGCATACACTTGTACAATCTGACCCCTGATGACGTGATCTCCCTTAAGGCAGAGTTAAAAGGTTAAGCGTTCGGGCCTTGTCGGTAACTTCTTGTGATTGACGCTGCGTCGCGTTGACGTTGACGTTCGCGTAAAGATCGGGCATAAATGCGCCATGCCTGATACAGCCACGACCGTCTCCGCTGCCGACTCACGGACATATTCGATCTCCGAACTTGCCCGCGAATTCGGTGTTACCCCCCGTGCCCTGCGCTTTTACGAAGACAAGGACATGCTGCACCCGGCCCGGGACGGCATGATGCGCGTCTACCGCAATCGCGACCGCGCCCGCCTGAAGGTGATCCTTCAGTGTAAACGGGTCGGGCTTCCGCTCGCCGACATCCGCGAGATCCTCGATCTCTACGGCATGGACCGCAATGAGCGCGCCCAGAAACGCGAAGCGCTGAAGAAGTTCCGCCAGCAGGTCGATACGCTGCACCAGCAGCGCGACGATATCGATGCCGCGCTGGAGGAACTCCATAACGGTATCTCCTGGCTGGAAAGCCAGCTGGCCATTATCGGCCCGGCCTCCGACGAGGCCGAAAGCGTGGCTGCCTATGAGCAGGTCGCCAAGGCACATATGGACGACGCCTGAGCCTGTTCAGGCGCGTCCCGCCCCCAAAATCCCAGTCCCACACTCGCGATAGAGACCTACTATGCCGCGTTACGATGCCCCCATTCGCGACATGCAGTTCGTGCTGCATGACATGCTCGAAATCGAGAAATATTCCAACCTGCCCGGCTTTGCCGACGCCCCGCGCGACGTGGTCGACGCGGTACTGACCGAAGGCGGCAAGTTCGCCAAGGAAGTGCTCCAGCCGCTGAACATGGTCGGCGACCAGCAGGGCTGTGTCCGTAGCGACGATGCCAGCGTGAAGACGCCAGACGGGTTCCCGGCGGCCTACAAATCCTTTGTCGAGAACGGCTGGCCGCTGCTGGCGACCGATCCGGAGATGGGCGGCCAGGGCCTGCCCAAGGTTCTGAACATGGCGATCTCGGAGATGTCCTCCTCGGCGAACATGGCCTTCTCCATGTATCCGGGCCTGACCCATGGCGCCTATGAGGCGCTGATGGCCGGCGCGTCGGACGAACTGAAAGCGATTTACGGGCCGAACATGGCGTCCGGCGAATGGGCCGGCACCATGAACCTCACCGAGCCCCAGTGCGGCACAGATCTCGGTCTGATCCGCACCAAGGCGGTGCCGCAGGCCGATGGTTCCTACAAGATCACCGGCCAGAAGATCTGGATCTCCGGCGGCGAGCAGGACCTGACAGAGAACATCATCCACCTCGTCCTCGCGCGCATCGAAGGCGCGCCGGAGGGCATCAAGGGCATCTCGCTCTTTGTGGTGCCGAAATACTTTGTCGGCGAGGATGGCAGCCTCGGCGAGCGCAATGCGCTTTCCTGCGGCGGCCTGGAAGAGAAGATGGGCATTCACGGCAATGCCACCTGCGTCATGAACTATGACGATGCCACCGGCTGGCTGGTCGGCGACGAGAACAAGGGCATGCGCAACATGTTCGTGATGATGAACGAAGCGCGCCTTGGCGTTGGCCTGCAGGGCCTCTCGCAGGCCGAGGTGGCCTATCAGAACGCCGCCGACTTCGCCCGCGACCGCCTGCAGGGCCGCGCGCTGTCGGGCGCCCAGGCCCCGGACAAGCCCGCCGACCCGATCATCGTCCACCCCGATGTGCGCCGCATGCTGATGGACCAGAAAGCCTTCGTGGAAGGCGCACGCGCCTTCGCCTACTGGACCGCGCTGCACGGCGACCTGAAGGACAAGAGCCCGGACGAGAAGGTGCGCGAAAAGGCAGAAGACTATATGGCGCTGATGACGCCGGTGGTGAAAGCCTTCCTCACCGATCGCGGCTACAAGGCCTGCAATGACGGCCTGCAGCTGCATGGCGGCTCGGGCTTTACCCGGGAATGGGGCATGGAGCAGTTCGTGCGCGACTGCCGCATCACCCTGATCTATGAAGGCACCAACGGCATCCAGGCGCTTGACCTGGTCGGCCGCAAGCTGGCGGCCAATGGCGGACGCGCCATCTTCACCTTCTTTGCCGAGGTCGACGATTTCGCCTCCGAATATGGCGACGTGGCCGAGCTGGCGCCCTTCCTGGAGGGCCTGAAGACCGCCAAGGGCCAGTTGCAGGAAGGCACCACCTGGCTGATGCAGAACGGCATGACGAATTTCAACAATGCCGGCGCCGCCTCGACCGATTATCTCCAGCTCTTCGGCCTGACCGCCTTCGCCTATATGTGGGCGATGATGGCCAGGACCGCACTCGACCATGCCGGATCGGGTGACCCGTTCTATGCCAACAAGCTGAAGACGGCGCGCTACTTCTTCGAGCGGGTCCTTCCTGAAACCGGCGCCCACCTTGCCAAGGTGAAGACCGGTTCTGAAGCCATGATGGCGCTGGAGCCCGAGGCGTTCTAGGGTCTGCCAACTGGAAAACAGACCAGGCCCCGGTCCGTCATGCGCGGACCGGGGCCTTTTTCATGGAGTGCCGGGACCTTCAGCCCTCGGTGCAGACGCTGAAGGCGCCGAGCTTGATCAGTTCCACGAAGGGCGCGTTGGCCTCATATTCCGACAGCTCCATGCCGGCGATATCGGAATCGGCGGCCGCCTTGATCTGCATGAACATGCAATCGGCCAGCGCCTCGTCGCCGAGGGCGTAATGCTGATTGTGCAGCGTGTCGGCGATGCCCATCATGAAGCCGCCGAAGAAATCGGCTGGCAGCTCGCCGGCCTCGGCCGCCTCCACCATGACGACCGTCGGCAGCAGGCCGCCCTCGTCGTGATACTTGGTCGGGTTGGCGATGCAGTTTTCATACAGCGCCTGGCGCATTTCAAAGACCAGGTCGGTTTCATCATCGGCATTGGCGATAATGTCCTCGACCGCGCCCAGATGCGAGCTCATGCAATGACGCTCGGTTTCGCTCTCGGCATCGAGATCACCGATGGTCTGCATGATGCCGAAGATGTAGCCGTCGAAGAAATCAAAGGACTGGGCATTCACCTCACTGATGGCGATGGGCGCTTCCATCGACTTCCAGGGATTGGCTTGCTGGGCCAGCGCCGGGATGGCGACCAGCATGGAAATCAGGGCGAGCAGGCAGATACGCATTGTTCAGTCTCCAGTTGGCAGCCCGTGAAAGGGGCGATTACCCAGACTGGCGGGAAAGCCTCGCAAAACAGGTCAAAAAACTTTTCGTCCCTTCCGCTGCGTCACCCGTGAAATCCCGTCGCGATTGCGCTATATGGCCAGTTGACGTGAACGTAAACGGGAAGCCCCGCACCAGACCGGCAATCTCAGTAGGGAAGACAGAATATGCAGACCAGCCCACTGGACATCAAACCTGCGGACTGGCGCCGCGACGAGGAGATTTCGATCTTCTCCGATGCCGCCGGCCAGTTCTTCGAACGCGAATGCGTTCCCCATGTCCAGGAATGGCGAAAGGCCGGAATCGTCCCGCGCGAGATCTGGACCAAAGCAGGCCAGGCCGGCTTGCTCGGCGCGTCGATCTCCGATGAGTATGGCGGCGCCGGCGGGGACTTCCGCCATGAGGCGATCATCATCGAACAGCAGTACTGGAAAGGCGTGGATGGCTTCGGCATCACGCTGCACAATGCCATTGTCGCGCCCTATATCGAGACCTACGGCACCGAGGAGCAAAAGCGCCGCTGGCTGCCGAAAATGGCAAGCGGCGAACTGGTGGCCGCCATCGCCATGACCGAGCCGGGCACGGGCTCGGACTTGCAAGCTATCAAGACCACCGCGAAAAAGGATGGCAATGGCTATGTGGTGAACGGTCAGAAGACCTTCATCACCAATGGCCAGACGGCCAACCTCATCCTTGTCTGCGCCAAGACCGACCCCAGCGAAGGCGCAAAGGGCGTGTCCATCATCTGCGTTGAGACCGACGGTGCCGAAGGCTTCCGTCGCGGACGCAACCTGGAAAAGCTGGGCCAGCACGCTGCCGACACATCGGAGCTGTTTTTCGACGATGTGAAAGTGCCGTCGGAAAACCTGCTCGGTGACACCGAAGGCCGGGGCTTTTTCCAGCTGATGGAAAAACTGCCCCAGGAACGCCAGATCATCGCCGCCCAGGGCATGGGCATGATCGAGCGCGCGCTGCATGAGACCATCGCCTATGTGAAACAGCGCAAGGCCTTCGGAAAATCGCTGCTCGATTTCCAGAACACCCAGTTCAAGCTCGCCGAATGCAAGACCGAGGCGACCGTGGCCAAGGTCTTCGTCGACCATTGCACGCAATTGCTGGTGGATGGCGAGCTGGATGCGGCGACCGCGTCCATGGCCAAGTACTGGGTGACCGATCTGCAATGCAAAATCATCGACGAATGCCTGCAATTACACGGCGGGTATGGCTATATGGATGAGTACCCCATCGCACAGATGTATGGCGACGCCCGCGTCCAGCGCATCTATGGCGGGACGAACGAGATCATGAAGGTTCTGATCGCGAGGACATTGTAAGTGAAGAAACCTCCGTCAGTTCCATGGGTCTGGCTCCTGATCGTTGCCGGCGTGGTCGCTGTAAATCTCTACATGGCGAGCCCCGGAAACTCCGTCCTGCCGACGGTATTCCATTATGGTGTTGCCGGGCTGTCAGTCATCTTTGGCATTGTGCTGGTTGTCGCGAGCCAGAGAACCTCGCGCGCCTGGCAGAAGCTGAGCGCACTCGGTCTGAGCGAGGAAGAGATCGGCCAGCTGATGAAAGCCGACGATGTGGAAGCTGCCGCAAGAGAGCTGCTGGAGGCGCGCAATGCCTGACAGCCATCTCATCCGCGATGTCTTCCCCCAGCCGGCGGAAAGCTCCAAATCGCTCGGCTTCGAGCTTCTCACCCTCGACATGAAGGCAATGACGACGCGCGTGCGCTTCGACGGCAAGTGCGAGTTCACCAACCCCGCCGGCTATATCCAGGGCGGCTATCTTTCCGCCATGCTCGACGACACGATCGGCATGCTGGCCACCATGAAGACCGGGACGCGCGCTTTCCCATCCACCATCGACCTGCACACCAGTTTCCTGCGGCCCGTCAGCACCGGCGCGATCGAGGTTTTCGCACGCCTGCGCAATATCGGCCGCGCCGTCATTTTCGCGGAAGGCGAGCTGTATGATACACGTGGCAAAGAAGCGGCCCGCGCTGTTGCCACGCTCGCCATCAACCCGCGCAAAGCCCCCGTCACCTGAACACCCCAAGGAGGATATCCACCATGGCAGACGCCTATATCTACGACGCCGTACGCACCCCGCGCGGCAAAGGGAAAGCCTCTGGCTCCCTACACGAAATCACCTCGCTGTCGCTGGCCACACAAACCCTGGAGGCCATCCGCGACCGCAACGAGCTCGACACCTCTTATGTTGATGATGTGATCCTCGGCTGCGTCACGCCGATTGGCGAGCAGGGCTCCGACATTGCCCGCGTCGCTGCGCTGAATGCCGAGTATGCCGAAACCACCGCCGGCGTGCAGGTCGACCGTTTCTGTGCCTCGGGCCTGGAAGCCTGCAATATGGCGGCCGCCAAGGTGATGGTCGGCGAAGCCGATATGGCCATTGGCGGTGGCGTGGAAGCCATGTCGCGCGTGCCCATGGGCGCAAATGGCGGGGCCTGGTCGACCGATCCCAGCGTTGCGATCAAGACCTATTTCGCCCCCCAGGGCGTGGGAGCTGACACCATCGCCACCAAATGGGGCTTTTCCCGCGATGATGTGGACGCCTATGCCGTCGAGAGCCAGAAGCGCGCCGCCAAGGCCTGGGAAGAAGGCCGCTTTGCCAAGTCCATCATCCCGGTGAAGGACCAGATGGGCGGCATCATTCTCGACCATGACGAGCATATGCGCCCGAGCGCCGATATGCAGTCGCTCGCCGCGCTGCAGCCCTCCTTCGCGGGCATGGGCGCCATGGGCTTCGACGAGGTGATCAAACAGCGCTATCCCGAGCTTGAGGCGATCAACCATGTCCACCATGCCGGCAACTCCTCCGGCATTGTCGACGGCGCCTCGGCGGTCCTGTTCGGGTCCAAGGAGATGGGCGAAAAGCACGACCTGAAGCCGCGCGCACGCATCCGCGCCATGGCCTCCATCGGGTCGGAGCCCGGCATCATGCTGACCGGCCCCTCCTATGTCACCGAAAAGGCGTTGAAAAAGGCCGGTATGGAAGTCGGCGATATCGACCTTTATGAGCTCAACGAGGCCTTCGCCGCCGTCGTCCTGCGCATGATGCAGGCGCTCGACATCCCGCACGACAAGATCAACGTGAATGGCGGGGCCATCGCCATGGGTCACCCGCTGGGCGCCACCGGCGGCATGATCCTCGGCACCATGGTCGACGAGCTGGAGCGCACCGGCAAGGAAACCGCGCTCATCACCCTGTGCGTCGGCGCCGGCATGGGCACCGCCACGATCATCGAGCGGATTTAACGAAGACGAGACACAGCGCGCGGCATGGCCGTGCGCCTGAAGTAAGGACGTACAGACATGAACCTCGAAACCTTCAAATGGGATGTTGATGCCGATGGCATCGCCCACGCCATCTTCGATGTGCCGGGCCGCAGCATGAACACGCTGACCGCCAAGGCGATTGCCGACATCGTCGCGATCACCAATGAAGTCGCGACCAATGACGAGATCAAGGGTCTCGTCATCTCGTCGGGCAAGCCCTCGGGCTTCTGTGCCGGGGCCGATCTCGGCGAGATGAACCAGAGCGCAGGCGGCAGCGGCAAGCCGGCCGCCGAGATGAGCGAAGCAGAGCTGAAAGCGGCCCAGTTCGAACGCGGCTTCATCCTCAACAAGACGCTGCGCGAGTTGGAGACCTGCGGCAAGCCGGTGGCCTGCGCACTGAACGGCCTGGCCCTCGGTGGCGGCCTGGAAGTCGCCCTCGCCTGCCATTACCGCGTCGCGGCCAATGACAATCCCAAGCTCCAGTTCGGCCTGCCGGAAGCCAAGATCGGCCTCCTGCCCGGCGCCGGCGGCACCCAGCGCCTGCCGCGCCTGATCGGTGTCCAGGCCGCCCTGCCCCTGATCCTTCAGGGCGAGAGCTTCAAGGCAGACCAGGCCCTGTCCATGGGCGTGGTCGGCGAGCTGGTGCCCTCCAGCGAAACCGTCGCGAAAGCCAAGGAATGGGTGAAGGCCAATCCCAACGCCAAGGCGCCCTGGGACGAAAAGGGCTTCAAGATGCCCGGCGGCCAGATCCACCGTTCGCCCGGCGCCGGCCAGGTCCAGAGCATGGCCAACGCCATGCTGATAGCCAAGACCTATGGCAACTATCCGGCCCAGACGAACATCCTCTCCTGTGTGTATGAGGGCCAGCAGGTACCCATCGATGCCGCCCTGCGCATCGAGACGCGCTACTTCATCAAGACCCAGCAGCGCCCGGAAGCCAAGGCGATGATCCGCTCGCTGTTCCTGTCCATGCAGGAGTTGTCCAAGGGCGCCAACCGCCCGGCCGGCCATCCCAAGACCGAGTTTTCCAAGATCGCCGTCATCGGCGCCGGTCTGATGGGCGCAGGCATCGCCTATGTCCAGGCCAAGGCCGGCATCCCGACCGTGCTGGTGGATGTGTCCAAGGAAAACGCCGAGAAGGGCAAGGACTATTCCCGCCGGATTGTCGAGAAGGACATCTCGCGCGGCAAGACCACCCAGGAAAAGGGCGATGCCCTCCTGGAACGGATCACCACCACAGACTCCTATGAGGATGTGAAAGGCGCCGATCTCGTCATCGAGGCGGTGTTCGAAAACGAGGAACTGAAAGCCAAGATCACCGAAATGGCCGAGGCCGTCCTCGCCGATGATGCAGTGATGGGCTCCAACACCTCCACCCTGCCGATCACGGGCCTTGCGAAAGCCTCCAAGCGTCCGGAAAACTTCATCGGCATCCACTTCTTCTCGCCGGTCGAGCGGATGGGCCTGGTGGAGATCATCTCCGGCAAGGAAACCTCGGAGGCCACCCTCGCCAAGGCGATCGACTATGTGCTGGCGATCCGCAAGACGCCGATCTCGGTCAACGATTTCCGAGGCTTCTATACCTCACGCTGCTTCGGGACCTACACCCAGGAAGGCATGCACATGCTCTCTGAGGGCATCAAGCCGGCCATCATCGAGAATGTCGGGCGCCAGTCCGGCATGCCGATGGGCCCGCTGGAGGTCTCCGACAGCGTCGGCCTCGACACTGCGCTGAAGATCGGCCGGGCTTCGGCGGCTGCCACCGGCGCCGATATCCAGAAGGACACGCGCATGCAGTTCCTCGCCTGGCTGGTGGAAGACCAGGGCCGGGTGGGCCGCAAGGCCGGCAAAGGCTTTTACGACTATAATGAGAAGGGCAAGCCGTCGGGTCTGTGGCCGGACCTCAATTCCCGTCTCGATGTGAAGGTGGACGAATGCCCGCCCGAACTGAAAAAGGAACTCACCAACCGCCTTCTGGTGCGCCAGGCGGTGGAAGTGGCGCGCTGCTTTGCCGAGGGCGTGATCACCGATGCGCGCGACGGCGATATCGGCTCGATCCTCGCCTGGGGCTTTGCGCCCTATACCGGCGGGTGCTGCTCGTATATCGACCTGATCTGGGGCGTGGACAAATTCGTCGAGGAGGCTGATCGCCTAGCGGCGAAATATGGCGAGCGCTTCGCAGTGCCCGACATGCTGCGCGAGATGGCCGCCAAGGGCGAGTCCTTCTATTCGCGCTTCCCGCCGGCCGGTAGTGAGGCCAAGGCCGCCGCATAAGCTTAGCGTTTCCTCCCAGACGCAAGCCGGAAAGCCGGGGCCAGTTTGGCTCCGGCTTTTTTACGCCCTCCGTAGAGCCCCGTATTGAGATCACGCCGATAAAGGGCAATGTGGAAGGGAAGGCCACGCCAGGAGGATCCCGTCCATGACCGTTACTTGCATGATTGGTGGAAACGCACCGTCAGACCGCGCCGCGCTCGACTATGCCTGCTCCCTCGCCCGACGGCTCGGCCAGCCCATTACCGGGCTTTGCGCCTTTCCAGATCCGACCACCGCGCTGATCTATGCCACCTCGCCCTATATGATCGGCGTCGGCGGACCCGCGCTCGACCGGGTGCGCGAGGCGCAGGAAGAGCTAATCGGGGACTGCCGGAAAATGTTCGATGAGGTGGTGTCGAGTGCCGGCCTCACCGATGCCGCCACCTTCACCAGCGAGACAAACCTGCCTGCCCGCGCCGCCGTGGCCGCAGCCACGCTTTCCGAAGCCATGGTCTTCCCGCACGAAGCCGGCACCGGCGAGCATGTGCTCGGCGAGCCCTTCGAGCGCACCATGATGGATTCCGCCCTGCCTGTCGTGCTCGCGCCTGCTGAAATGGCCGAGACCGGACGCGCGCTGATCGCCTGGGACGGCAGCCCGCAGGCCGCGCGCGCCGTGCGCCTGCACCTGCCGCTCCTGAAAGCGATGGATGAGGTGGTCATCGCCCAGAACCCTGAGGATATGAGCCAGCTGACCGCGCAGAACCCGGCCGCCCCACCGGAGGCCCTGGCGGCCTGGCTGGCCCAGCGCGGAATTACCAGCGAAACCGTCGCCTTTGCCGGCGCTGTCGCCAGCGGCCTGGTGGAAGCAGCCGGCCGCCACCGCTGCGAGATGATCGTCTCGGGCGCCTATGGTTCCAGCCGCGCCGGCGAGATGTTGTTCGGCGGCGCGACGCGCGGCCTGCTCAAGGCCGATGGCGCCCCTGCTCTGGCCCTTGCCCACTAGGCCGGCCCAGCCCTGCTCCAATGAAAAAGCCCGCGCGAGTGAACTCTCACGCGGGCTCTCATACAGGCGCGGACGCGAAGTCTTTAGGCTGTTTCGTCGACAATCGGGGTCAGGATGATTTCCACCCGGCGGTCGGCAGCATAGCCGCGACCGGTCGGCTGGGTCTCGCCCATACCGACAGCCTGCAGGCGTACCGAGCGCATACCCTGATTGATCAGGTAGCTCTGCACGGAATTGGCGCGCTGCTGGGACAGGGTCATGTTGTAGTCATCCGGGCCATCGGCGCTGGCATGGCCGATGATGTCCACGGCGGTCTGCGGATACTGGATCAGCGTGTTGGCCACATCGTTGAGCGGCGCGTAGAAGCCCGGCTTGATCGTCGAGCTGTTGATGTCGAACGTGATGTCCGAGGGCATGTTCAGCATGATCTGGTCGCCGACGCGCTCGACCCCGATGCCTGTGCCGGCAGTGGCTTCCTGAAGCTTGCGCTCCTGCTCGTCCATATAGACGCCAACCGCAGCGCCCGCCAGGCCACCGACGACCGCACCGATGGCGGCGTTACGCTTGTCATCGCCGCCGGCCAGCGTGCCGAGGCCTGCGCCGACAATGGCGCCGCCGGCCGTGGTTCCGAGCGTGCGGTTGCTGGGGCCTTGCTGGCAAGCGGACACCACAAGGGCGCCGGCCAGGACGGTCATAGCGAGTGCTGTCTTCATGTACTCATCCTCCGTTTCGAGCACTAACGCACTGGAATATGGGGAGGTTTCTGTTTTTTGGTCATGAAAGTTTGGAAAGATATGCCGCTTTTGTCAGTTAACGGACAATAACCTTGCCGACTACATCCCTTTGCTGCAGCAGGGCCAGGGCGTTACGGGTCTCCTCCAGCGGCAGTTCAGCATGGATATGCGGGCGCGTTTTGCCCTCGCGCGCCCAAGCCCATATGGCCTGAAGATTCTCCCGCCCGCGCTCGGGGAAGCGACGGCCATACTCGCCGGCGCGCACGCCAACCACGGAAAAGCCCTTGATCAGCGGCATGTTGGTTTTCACCTCCGCGATACATCCGGATGCAAAGCCAACGACCAGAAGCCGGCCATCGAAAGCGATGCAGCGCACCGATTCATCGAACACATCCCCGCCCACCGGATCGAAGATGACATCCGCGCCGCGCCCATCGGTGAGCGCCTTTACTTCCTCGCGAAACCCGCCTGTGGTCAGCACGACATGGTCGGCGCCATGGGCACGCAGGGCGTCGGCCTTGCCGGGCGAGCCCGTGGCGGCGATCACCCGCGCGCCGAGCAGCTTGCCGACCTCGACCGTGGCCATGCCGACCCCGCCGCTGGCGCCGTGCACCAGCAGGGTCTCGCCCGGCTCCAGCCGCGCGCGGCGCACCAGCGAGACATAGGCCGTGAGATAGGCGGCCGGATAGGCCGCCGCCTCCGAGAAGCTGAAATTATCCGGCTTGGCCATCAGCCCCTCGGCGGCAACACTCACATATTCGGCAAAGGCGCCATGGCGCGTGCCCCCGGCCACCGCATCACCGGGCCGGAAGGCGGTGACGCCCTCACCCACAGTATCGACGATGCCGGCCATCTCCATGCCGGGGATGAAGGGCGGGTCGAGCCTGAGCTGGTACTTGCCCTGGCAGATCAGGATGTCGGGAAAATTGACACTGGCCGCCTTCATCCGCACGCGGACCTCGCCCGGGCCAGGCGCGCGGGTTTCCACCTCGGCCATTCCGGTTCCGCTGAGATCCTCGCTCAGACCATGGCAGACAAAGGCGCGGTGGGTGGCCACCTCAGCCGCTGGCCGGGTGCCGGGCATAGGCATCGCGCACCATGCCGGCAATCTCGCGGCAGGCCCTGTCGGCGGCCGGCGAGACGCCGGTGAAGGCGGTGAATCCGTGGGCGAGGCTGTCATAGCATTTGTAGACCGTGTCCACGCCAGCGGCATCGAGCCGGTCGGCATAGGCCTTGCCCTCATCGACCAGCGGATCGAAGCCGGCGGTGACCACAATGGCGGGCGGCAGGCCCTCCAGGTTCATCTCCTGGGCCGGCGAAATGCGCAGGTCGGTGATGTCGGCGCCTTCGGGCAGATAGTGGCCCATGAACCAGTTCATCGTATCGGTGGAAAGCGGATAGGTCTCGCCATAGAGGGTGCGCGAGGGAAGCTCCTCGCTGATATCGGTAGCGGGATAGATCAGCAGCTGGAGCACCGGCACGGGGATGCCGTTGCGCCTGGCCTCCTGGGCGATGATGGCGGAGAAGTTCCCGCCCATGCTGTCGCCGCCAATCGCGGCCTCGCCCGCCGGCGCGCCGTATTTTTCCGCATTCTTCAGCGCCCACTCATAGGCGAATTCGCAATCCTCAAGACCGGCCGGCCATTTGTGTTCCGGCGCGAGGCGATAATCGACCGACAGCACGGGGCAGCGCGCCGCGCTGGCAATCATGGTCGCGAAGGCGTGGCAGGTTTCCAGGTCGCCGATCACGCCGCCACCGAAATGGAAGAACACCATCATCGGCGCGGCCGGGTCCTGGCTTTCGGGGCGGTAAAGGCGCACGGGGATGTTGCGTCCCGGCGCGGTCAGCTCGAAATTCTCCCAGCTCACACCCGGCTCGGGCGGGGCCTGGAACATGGCGAGCCCGGCGGCCGAGGCGGCCCGGCCCTGCGCGGCCTCCAGCGAGGACATGGGCGGCTGGCGCGAAGCGCCATGGGCGATGAACTGGAAGTGCGGATCGAGCACGCGCCCGCCAATCTTCACCGGCTTGCCGCCGGCCATTTTGACGAGCCAGGGCTCCGGCAATTTCAACAGCAGCTTCGCGATGGTCGCTTGCAGACTCATCAGACATCCCTCCTGCGCCCCCAGCCGGGGGCGGTCTTATTATGTATTTATGGTCGCTTCAGGGCGCAGGCAGTTGCGAGTATGCCCGACGCCGGAAATGAAGAGCTGGCTGGCAAAGCAGGTCGCGCCCTCTACATCCACCGGACGCCGGCGCAGCATGAGGTCGCCGAGTTCCAGTGCGATGCCGACAGCGGCTGCAGTCATGTATTCGGTGTCGATTCCGGAGCTGCCGGCCTGGCCGAAATAACGCTCAAGGTCGGAGCGGATCTCGGTCACCACCGCATCCATCTCGGGCGTGTCATAGCGCGCGCCCTTCATCGGCACATGGAGGCCACCCTGCTCTGCGATCTGGGCATTCTCCTGGGCGATGAAGGCGAAATATGCGCGGAAGGCTGCGTGGATATAGGTCTCCAGATCGGCTGCCGCCGCGCGGACATCGGCCAGGTGCGGCCGGAAGCGTGCGGTGGTCAGCTCCGAGAGCGCCTTGATCACCTCTTCCTTGGACTTGAAGTAATTGTAGAAGGTGCCGGCGGCGAGATCGGTCTCGCGGATGATGTCGCGGACCGTCGCGGACTCAACGCCCATCCTGATGAAGACAGAGCGCGCCGCATCGAGGATGGCTTCGCGATTGGCCGCCTTGGCACGTGCCCGCCGTCCATCTTCCTGCCTGGGTTGTGTGTCGGTGTCGGACATGTTTTCCCGGATTTTCTTATTAGATAACAGGTCACCCTATTCGTGACGCCCCGTCAACTTTTTCGCCGCCATCCAGGCGCAATCTGCGACGAACTGCCAGGACCACACCCCAGATCACGCGCAGCAGGATAAGGCCGAGAACGCCGAGCATCGGCTCGCCGAGCACCACCATCGCGCCGAAGCCGGCGAAGATGCCGATATGCACCACGATGATCCGGCCATAGGGCGCGCCCATCTCCTCATTGAGATCGCCATCCTGTAACTCTCCGCGCATCAGCCCGTCGATCAGGTAGACCGCGACATTGAAGGCCAGGATCATGGCCAGGATCGTCACCATGCCAGGCGCAAAACCGAGCATGTAGCTGATCAATGTGTCTATGCCGGGGAAACCGTGATTGAGCGGACCGTCGGTGGTCGCCTGGCTCATATCCGTCGACAGCGCGACCAGGAAGATGCCGTGCACAAAGCAGAACATGCCATAATGCACGGTGAAAAAGGCCGACATGAACAGGGCGCCGAGTACGGTCGCCACGCCATTCATCGCGCCGACCGTCAGCATGCGCACCACGGTCATCACACCGATGACCAGGTTCTCAAGCCAATAGAGGAAGACCAGCGGCGCAGCACCCCAGCCGAGGACCAGCACGGCAAAGACCGGCAACAGGTCGACCGCCAGCCCGAAGATCGCCAGCGGGTCGCGATAGGTCCGCGACAGCAGGGCCGGATCCACATTCCACGCCATTCCGGTCTCCCCTTCCCCAAGACAGCGGGTCAATCTAGCCGATCGAACCGCCCGGATCATAGGCCGGCCAGGAAAAGGGGTTTGTTGCGGTCAGGTCCCAGACCCCGCGCGCGCCCCACTGGCCAACCAGCACTTCATAATGGACATGGATTGCGGTCGCGTTACCGGACTGGCCCATCAGGCCGAGTGCCTGGCCGAAGCCGATCACGACGCCCTCGGCAATGCCGGGCTCAACCCGGGAGAGGTGGGCATAACGTGTGGCCACGCCCGAGCCGTGGTCGATGACCACATTCAGCCCGTAGCCATTGTCGCGCCCGACCCGGCGGATGATGCCCGGCCCGCTGGAAAACACCATGGTCGGCGGGCGCGACTTCAGGTCGATGCCCTCATGCGGGCTGCCATTACGGCGCCCGAAGCCGGAACTGAGACAGGCATTATTTGTCGGGATGGAGGCCAGAACCACCTGGTTGTTCACCACGATGAGCGGGGAATAGTCCACCGTGCCATCCCCTGCCAGCGGCGGGGCATTGGTCACATGGCCGGTGCAGATCGTGAGATAGGCATCGGGCAGGTAAGGCCCCTGCTGGGCCAGCACGGACATGTCCGGCGGCAGGGCGGGCGGCGGCGCGGGATCGGCGACCGGCACGGTGGGCCTTGGCTGGGGATAGGTGATGGGCGCTGTGGACGCGCAACCGGCCGTGCCCAGCATGGCAGCCAGGCCAATCCCCCACCCGCGTACTCTCACTGGGCGGCGATAGCCGGTTCAGCCGCGCCGACGGCCAGGCTGAACTCGTCTTCCCAGCCTTCCAGTTCGGCGAGCACGTGCAATGGGCCCTCAATGGACAGCAGCAGCTGCGCACGCTGCAACCCTTCCGGACGGCCGAGGGCGAGCGCGGCGCGTGTCGTGTCGATATCGGCAAGGGCTTCGGCCAGATCCTGCCAACCGGCCTCAATGACCTGTTCGCCCGCGGCAAGCACATGGCTGCGCAGCTGGTCCAGAGAGTTGGAGATCGACCGTGTGAGCTGGGTCACTGTAGCACCTTCTTTCTTTTCATCCCTTCACCAATTTCCTTAAGCAAGTCTGTCACATATTGGTTAAAATCAATCTGCATTGTGTGACGCGGCGCATCATAGAAATGCCCCCTGTGTCGACGCTCATCGGCTGCAATCACAGCGCGCATCTGAATTTCTGGTGGAAAAGCATAGTCTCCGGCGAGATGGGAAGCGACGAGCTTGGATTGTTGCTCTGCAAAATTGACAAGTGTGGGAAGTGGCTGGGCGAGACCCAAAAAGTATAAATTGGTGTATCCAGGTTTCACAATACGTTTGTACAGCGGGAACTGATTCTCTTCCGGAATGAGTTCGGGATCATTAAAGAACGGAAAGCTGATCTTGTAGCCCGTCGCCCAGATAATCGCGTCGAATTCTTCCTTTGTGCCATCGGCGAAGATGACGCCGTCGCTTTCCAGCCGCTCCATGGCGCCGCGCGCGGCGATGTCGCCACAACCGACGCGCGTGAGGAACTCGCCTGACACAGACGGATGGGCATCGAGCGGCTCGTGATCGGGCCTGGGCAGGCCGTAATCCTCCATCCGGCCGATGGCGGACTTGATCTTCGCGCGCGCCAGGGCCCGGCCGAGGCCGGCCGGCAGCCATCCGGGCAGCACATTCTTGTCGGTCGGCTTGCCATCCATGTATTTCGGCAGCACCCACACGCCCCGGCGCATGGACACGACCAGCCGTTTCGCAATCGGGCGCTGGGCAAGTTCCGAGGCGATATCCATCGCCGAGTTGCCGGCCCCGACCACCAGTACCCGCTTGCCGCGGAAGTCATAGGGCTTGAACGGGTCGCGATAGACATGGGAATGGATCTGGTAACCGTCGAATTCGCCGGGATAGTCCGGCAGGCGCGGGTCCCAGTGATGGCCATTGGCCACGATCAGCGCGCTGTAACGGCGCGTCTCCCCGCCCGCCAGGGTGACATCCCATTTGTGATCGGCCCGGCGCATGCAGTGCTCCACCTTCGTGTTGAAGCTGATCATCTCGCGCAGGCCGAAATGGTCGACATAGGCGCGGAAATACTGCAGCAGCTGGCGGTGATGGGGAAAATCCGGCCAGTCCTCCGGCACCGGAAAATCCTCGAATGCCAGGCGCCATTTCGAGGTGTCGATGTGCAGGCTCTCATAACAGGACGAGGCGCCGTTGGGATTGTTGAAATACCAGTTGCCGCCAATATCGTCCGACATCTCGAAACAGTCATAGGCGATGCCGCGATCCTTCAGGCGCTTGGCCATGGTAAAGCCCGAGCATCCGGCGCCGATAATGCAGACCTTGTTCGATGCCAACACTGTCGCGGCCATCCTTGCCCTCCCTGGCAATATTACCCTGACCCTTGTTTTCAGGGTCTTGTGAGGATGCTATCGACGGGAGTCGCTGGCTGAAAGCCCATCCTTGCGGAAACCTGCCCATGAGCGAAACACCGGATGAGATCCCGCTGGAGACAATCCAGAAATACGCCCCGCTGATGATGCAGGGCGTACCCTGGGCGAATTTCCTCGGTTTCGAGGTCACCGGGGTCGAACGGGGCCGGGCCTTTGCCCGCGTGCCGTGGCGCGAGGACCTGGTCGGCGATCCAAGCACCGGTGTCATCCATGGCGGGGTGATCACCTCCCTGCTGGACAATCTGGCCGGGGTCGCCATCGCCACGCGGCTGCGGAAACTGCGCGCCATGGCGACGCTGGATCTGCGCATCGACTATATGCGCCCGGCCGAGAAGGGCCGCGAAATCCTGGCCGAGGCCGAGTGCTACCACATCACCCGCTCGGTCGCTTTCGTACACGCCTGGGCCTATCACGGCTCGCGTGAGGAGCGGATCGTCGCCAGTGCCTCCGGCGCCTTCGCCCTCAACGATCCCAAGCGGTGGACGCCGGCATCGGGCGGCCTGTCGGCGATCCAGAACGCTGTGGAGTCAGGCAAATGAGCCGTGCCGAGCAAGTCAGCGCCTTCCTGGAGACCCTGCCCTTCGCGGCCACGCTGGGCATGCGCTGCGAGATATTCGGCGACGAGATGACTGCCGTCCTGCCGTTTCAGGAAAAGCTCATCGGCAATGCCGCCATCCGCGCGCTGCATGGCGGCGCCATCGGCGCTTTCCTGGAACTGACGGCCATGGCCCAGCTCTATCTGGTCGGTGATCTGGCGACCCCGCCCAAACCGATCGACCTGACAGTGGACTATCTGCGCTCGGGCCGCGCCGAGACGCTCTATGCCCGCGCCTCTGTGCGCAAGCTCGGCTCGCGCATGTCCAGCGTGCATGCCGAGGCCTGGCAGACCGACCGCGACAAGCCGGTCGCGGCACTGCGAGCACAGTTCCTCGTCGAAGTGCGCACCGAGGAGGATTAAGCACTTCTTAGACGAAATCCGGCAGGTGTGGCGCGAAGGAGCGCCGTATGTTCACACACAAGCCGATCTGGCCGGTGGGCGCAGCGCTGACGGAAACGGCCGGCCGCAAGGCCCGCATGGGGCCGCTTCTGGCCTGCGCGGTCCTCGCCTGCAGTCTCATCCACGCCGTCTTCGCCATGGCCCCGCATGCACTGGAATGGACCACCTACCAGGACATTCCCTATCTGCTGCGAGCGGCGGATCCCGGTTTCAACGCGGCCGACAATTATACCAATTCAGTAGCTGATGCCCCGCGCGGCGGCTTTGCCGCCTTTGCACGCCTTTTGATGGCGATGGGGGCGGACTGGCAGCTTGCCCTCCTGATCCTGAAGACCGCCATGACACTGACCCGCCCCCTGCTGGTCTTCCTCATTCTGGTGCGCCTGAGCGAGACCATACTGACACGCGCGGGCCGGCAGGACCTGATGGGTTATGCGCTGCCTGGCGCGGCCTTCTGCGCGGCGCTGCTCTATGAGACGAATGGCTCGTACAGCCTGGCCGGCTGGCTCCCGCTGCACACCCTGCACGACCTCTCGCCAATGTCGCTGGCCGGGACGGTCTATCTCGGCGTGCTCTGCCTGCTGACCGGTCCGGCGCGTCCGGCGCGGCTCTACCTGGCCGGTGCGGGCCTGGCGCTGGTGACGCTTGTGCATCCCGTCATTGGGCTGGGCGGCTGGGCCTGGGCGGGGCTCTGGCTCGTCGGCCTGCGCGAAACCTGGCGCAGCGCCCTGATCGAAACGGCGAAGCTCGCCCCTTTCACCGCCCTGCCCCTGCTTGGCCTGCAGCTGATCTACGGCGATGCCGGCACGCTGCCCACTGCGGACTATCGCGACATCTATACCCTGTGGCGTCATCCCTGGCATTTTGACATGACGCAGATCCTCACCTTCAGCCGGGGCCTCTTCCCGGCAGCCGGCGCGCTCGCCGGCTTCATCGCCCTGGCCGCGTTCACACGGGCCTGGCGGCTTGCTGTCATGCTCGCTGGCTTTGCAGCGCTCTGCACACTGGCTGTGGGCGTGCAGTATTTCGGGACCAGTCTGATGGTGATCGACGCAGTGATCACGCTTGGCCCCAGCCGGTTTCTCAGCTTCCTGCCGCTCTTCCTCCTGCTCGGCGGAGCGATGGCCGTTCTGGCTTTTCTGGCCCACCGTATGCCGCCGGCCTCGAATGGCGGGGCCATGAGCACAGCACCGGCGACCTATGCCGGGCTCGGCGCCCTGGCGCTTGCGCTCTGCCTGTCAGTTCCGGTCGCGACGGCCCGGATAGAGCGCGGCCCACCCGACCCGCACCACGCCGCCATCGCGCAGTGGCTGTCAGACAACACGCCCGAAGACGCCATGATCGCCGATCTGGACATTGCAGGCCCGGCTCCCCGCATCGCCTTTCACAATACCGAGCTGACCCTGGCAGTCCGGGTTTTCGCGCAGCGTCCCGTCTTCGCCGACAAGGCCTTTCCCCTGCGCCGCGGCGCTGCGGTGGATTTCCGCGACCGTCTCGAAACCAACCGGGTCCTGGCGGACACGCCGTTCGCCGCGATCGCCTGTGCGGCGCGCCCTTACCGGCTCGACTATGTGATCTATCGCGGCAAGGCCGGGCAACGGCCAGAAGACCGGACACCGGATTTCGCATCCGGGCCATATGCCATTTACGCGGTGGAATTGCCGGCCGCCTGCAGCGGTGCAGACTGAGGCTCAGTCGTCGCGGACGGTGCGCTCGCGCCGCTCGTGGCGTTCCTGGGCTTCAAGGCTCAGCGTGGCGGTCGGGCGGGCCTCGAGGCGCTTGAGCGCAATCGGCTCGCCGGTATGCTCGCAATAGCCATAAGTGCCCTCGTCGATCCGGCGGATCGCTGCGTCGATCTTGGAGATCAGTTTGCGCTGACGGTCGCGGGTGCGAAGCTCCAGCGCCTTGTCGCTTTCCGCAGAGGCGCGGTCGACCAGGTCGGGATGGTTTGCCGATTCTTCGCGAAGGTTCGAAATCGTCTCCTTCGAACCGTCCAGGATCTCCGTCTTCCAGGCCTCCAGCTTCGCGCGGAAATAGGCCTGCTGACGGGGATTCATGAACTCTTCTGATTCAGAGGGGACATAGCCTTCGATGTCGATATCGCTCATGAGACTCACACTCCGAAACTATGGGCTCCCTATACTCAGCTCAACTGGCCGGCGCAATCGGCAATATCATGGCCCAATAGGGGCATTTGCAGTTGCCTGTTAACCATCCCGCCGTGCTGAAAAGCCAAGCGAACCAGTCCTAGCAATTGTCGTACCGCTGCGAGGTTGCGAAAGCTTCATCGCCACAATACTGCCGTTCTGAGTTCGATACTTGATTCCCAAACCGGCGCAGTGCGTATAGGCACCAAGTGCCCCCACACCGGACCCAGGTCGGACTTTTCATGGATTTTGGCAGACGCAGGTCGAGCTTGTCTTCGGGATGGCTGCAAGCCGCCATCTTCAATGGCATGCTGCTGCTGTTGCCGGTCCTGGCGGCCAATGTGGTCTCCGGGGTCTTCGCCACGCGCGATTTCCCGCAGACCCCGCGCCCGGCCGCACTGGAAGCCACCCGCAGCGAGATCAAGGCGCGCTTCGCCTCGCTCGCGACTTCCGCCGATGACCGACGCGACTACTGGGCCAATCTCGTGGCGCTGCAGCTGCGCGAGCGGAACATGCCCGCCGCGCGCGGCTTCCTGCTGGCGGCCACCGAAATGCTGGACGAGCGTGACCGCGAGGCCGTCATCCAGGCCGCCCCCCAGGCCGTGCCCTTCGGCACGCAGGACGAACAGCTTGTCGGCGCCGCCCTGCTCTTCCTGCCCAATGATGTGCGCGTGCGCTACGAGACCGCCCTGATGCCGCCGCGCCTGGACGAGGAAACCGGCGGCGACACCCTGCCCGCCCCCGCGCAACTGCCCGTCAGCGCGAGCGAACCGGAAGACGAGGACAGCCAGGAGTTCAACTCCATGCGTGTCTCGCCCATCGGCGTGGGCGGGTTTTCCGTGCTCGGCAGCTTCGAGGACCTGGCGCGCAATTCGCGCGACTGGCTGGCCGGCCAGCCCGACGAGGCGTTCGGCCTGCGGATCACTGCGCTTGGTCTGATGGCCGACGATCTGGAAGAGCCGGAAAATGTCGACCTGCGCGAGGCCGCCTCGCTGCTGAAGGCCGCCGACCGGGCCGGACGGCTGCGCCCCGGCTTTCGCGAGCGCCTCTCATTCGACCTGGAACAGGCCCTGCCCCTGGCGCCGCTGCGCACGCGCATGAGCGAGGCCCTCGCCGTAGTGGCGCCGGTTTCCGAACAGACCGACGCCCTGCATGCGGCCTTCCGCGCGACGCTGAATGTGGACGGGCTCGGCCCGCTCTATGTCGATGCTGCGCAGATCAACGAGATTGTCGACGCCACCGGGCCTGTCTCGGCCCTGGCCATGCTCGAACATGTCAACTCGGTCACGGACCTGCGCCGTGCGCGCCTTGTGGCCGAGGCCGGGGGCGACCGCGCCATTGCGCTGGAATCGCTGATCGGCGGCAGCATCCTGATGACCGCGCGCACCGGCATCGACCTCTCACGCCAGGACGTGCTGGAGATCATGGGCCTGACCGCGGCGGCCATGGCCCTGTTCTGGATGGTGATGCTGTCGATGAACCGCTATATGCGCTCGCCGATCCGCCCGCTGCTCTACGAATAGTCCGCGCCGTTCTGCCAGGCATGCTGCAGGGTCAGGCCGAAGGATTCGGCGATCCCGTTGATGATCAGCTGCACCGACAGGGCCGCCAGGATCACGCCCAGGATCCGCGTCAGCGCGCCGGCCACGCTCGGCCCCATGGCCCGCACCAGCGGCCCGGCGACCAGGAAAATTCCCAGCAGCACGACGAGGTTCAGCGCCAGGGCGAGCAGGATCAGCCCTCGATCCGTCATCGTGTCGGCCTCGGCCATATAGTACATCGCCGTTGCGATCGTGCCCGGCCCGGCAATCATCGGGATACCGACGGGAAAGACGGAGATATCGTCCGGCGGCGTGTCCGGCTTGTGATCGGACAGGACGCCCTCGGCGCGGTGTTCACGCCGCTCGGTGCGCCGCTCAAACACCATTTCAAGGGCGATCAACAAGAGCAGGATCCCGCCGGCGGCCTTGAATGCGGCGATGGAAATATGCATCGCGCTCATCAGCCACGCCCCCGCAAAGGCAAAGAAGAAGATGATCAGGCTGGCCACAATGGTGGCTTTCACCGCCATGCGCCGACGATAGGCGTTGTCGCCACCTGCCGTGAGGGTCGCAAAGATCGGTGCCACGCCGATTGCGTCGATCAGGACGAAAAAGGTGACGAAGCTGGCTGTGAAAAAGGAGATCTGTTCGGGTGTCATGGGCGGGTGGTCCGTTGTTTTAACATAGTCCGCCCACTCCCCCTCCCAACCGCCCCACAGTTTCGCAGAATTGGGGCGGTTGGGAGGGGGAGTGGGCGGATCGTGTCTGAACGGGGGACTAACGCGTCCGGCGCACCGCGTCGAGCAGAGCTTTCACTTCGGGGTCGACATTGACAGTGCCCGTGGACTTGCGAGTGGACTGGGGCAGCGATTCTGCCAGTGCGCACAGCCGTCCATGGGCCATCAGACGCTGCAGAACACGCTCGCCGGCCTGGCCGGGTTCGAGCCGCGCCACGCGCCCCTCGCCCAGTTCCACGCACACGCCCGCCGTCACGGCGCCAGCCTGGTAACGCGACAGGGCGGTCGCGAGGTCGAGATGCTCACAGTCTTTTTGGTTCCAGGTCATTTGCGAGCCGTCCGGCATTACCGACCTCCTGCTTCGTCCTGGACCAGGCGGCGGCAACAACTCAGCGCGCCATACAGGTCGCCAGACACGAGACAGGCGGAAATGCCGAGCGCCCTGTCACGCTGTTCGCCCGGCGAAAGGGTTTCAAGAAGCGAGGTGAGGGCCGATTCGAACTGCTCGAGCGCCGGTCCATCGGTCTGGCCCAGCAGATACATCTGCATGACCGCGAAATAGGTCGCCTTGGCCGGGGTATTGGCCTCTTCCGGCTGCAGGATATCCTTCTCGCGCAGCACGCGCGCCCGGGTTTCGAGCAGCAAAACGCCCCGCCGATCGCCATTACGCACGACCGCGCCGTTGAGCACAAAGCTCTCATTCGGCTTGAGGGACAATTTCAGCGGCATGACAAATGACCGGAGCCTACAATTCTTCCTAGTATTGCAGGGGAAATTGCCCCGATTTCATTAACTCTTTGTTTCACCTGCCCGAAGAACCGGCCCGGACACAAAATTCGCACCTGCCACCAACGGAACCAGTTGCTGCCCTCAGGCGAGATACGCTCTATGCCGCAGATGGGGCTTTCGGGGCAGAAACAGATGGCTGATATCTTCATATCCTATGCAGCAGTGAACAGGAAAACCGCCGAACTGGTCATGCGGCGGCTGAAGGCGGAGGGCTATTCGGTCGTCATGGACCGGCATGCCGCCACCCATCGCGCAACAGCGCGCGCCCGTACGCTGCGCGAGATCGAGGTTGCCACTGCCGTAATCGGCCTGTGGTCGCGAAAGGCGCTCGGTGACAGCCACAATGTGGCCTGGGAATGCCAGGCGGCGCTGGACGCCGGCAAGCTGATCGCAGTCGAGGTCGAGAAGATCGACCAGATTCGCAATGTCCCGCCGGAGCTGCGCTGCCCGGCCAGTGTCGAGCTTGTCGGGTTTACCGGAAGCGCCAGCCATCCCGGCTGGCGGCGGCTGAAACTGGCCCTGCAGCGGGCCTCGCGCGAGCGGCGCCTGCGCACTTCGCGGCGGGGGCTGCAGGCGCAACCGGCGCCGGCAAGCGCGCCCCCCGCCCCAGCCGGGGCGGGCACGGCCTCCGGCCTGTCCTGGCGGCTTCCTGTTGCAGTCCTTCTGATTGCCAGCGCGGCCTATCTGGCCGGCGCCTATTATTTCGACCTCTGGCCTTTCCCCGTATCTGAAGCGGCGCTGCCATAGTCACGGTCGCATTCAATTTCCCTTGGCGATTCCGTCTTGCGGGAGTCGTGCTAAAGTCGCTCCGACATGCCAGTGTTGGGCAGGCAGCCCGGGGAGGAAGGACGATATGGCCGATGTGTTTCTCAGCTATGCGCGCAAGGACACTGACCGGGCCATTCTCATCCGCGATGCGCTCCAGGCGCTTGGCCTCACCGTCTTCTTCGACACCGAAGGCCTGGATGGCGGGGATGTCTTCCCCGATGTGCTCGACAGGGAAGTAAAGGGCGCCGGCGCGGTGGTCGGCGTGTGGAGTTCCCATGCCCTCAGCCGGCCCTGGGTGAAGGTGGAGTGCGATATCGGCCGGGCGCGCGGCGTGCTGGTGCCGGTGCAGATCGAGACAATCCCCGATCTCGACAAGCCGGCGGCCTTCTGGAACGTGCAGTTCGACGACCTGTCCGATTTCGACGGCGATACCGACCATGCCGGCTGGCTGCGCTTTGTCCGCTCGCTGGCACGCACGCTCGACCGGCCGGAACTGTTGCAGCGCGAATCCCAGACCCATGCCGGCGCGGCGCCATCCGAAGACGCCGCGGTGCGCGAGGAACTGGCCGCCCTGCGCGCGGAGCTGGCCGAAATGCGCGCGGTGAAACCTGCCGCGCCCGAGCAGGCCGCCCCTCAGCCGCCTCGGCCGACGCCTGAGCCGGCCTACAGCGTCAAGGGCGCAAGCGAGGTAGCGGGTGCAGATCCGGCCATGAGCCCGCCCACGCCACGAGGTCTCCCGCTTCCCATCGCCCTGCTGATCAGCGCGGTGGCCACCAATTTTGTGCTCTACATCATCAACATGCTCACCACGCCGATGCTGATCCAGTCGCTGATGAACGAAGGGCAGTCCAGCGCGCAGATCGGCTTCACGATGACGGCCATCGGCGTGGCAAAGGGCCTTGTCTTCACCGTACTCGGCGCCTTGCTGGCGCGCCGGCTCCACTACCGACCCGGCATCGCCTGGCTCGCGGCAGCGGCGATCGGCGCTATCGGTTACATCCTCACCATCGGCACGACCGTCTGGCATGCCTCGAAATTCGAGACACCACCGGACTGGCTGATGATGACCCTGGTCAGCAGCCTGATCATCACGGTCATTGTCAGCGCACTGGCCGGCCTGATCGCCACCCTGCTGCCCTTCTTCAAGCCAAAACCGGATCCGACATCGGCGTTTGACTGACCTCCCCCACCGTAAGCCTTGCGCAGCGCAGCATGGGCTCTAATCTCTGACGCAGAGACTTCGAGGAGAATCCGTATGCGCTTTGAAGGCACGGAGAATTATGTCGCGACTGATGATCTGCGCGTCGCGGTGAACGCAGCCATCGCGCTTGAACGCCCGCTGCTGGTGAAAGGCGAGCCGGGCACGGGCAAGACGGTGCTGGCCATCGAGGTGGCCAAGGCGCTCGGCGTGCCGCTGATCGAATGGCACATCAAGTCCACCACCAAGGCCCAGCAGGGTCTTTACGAATACGACGCGGTTTCGCGCCTGCGCGACGGCCAGATGGGCGATGAACGCGCCAAGGATGTCTCGAACTACATCAAGAAGGGCAAGCTGTGGGAGGCGTTCACCGCGCCGGAACGCCCGATCCTGCTGATCGACGAGATCGACA
>DHQO01000037.1:58236-69713 GCA_002408125.1 Hyphomonadaceae bacterium UBA5336
TCGACGAGATCGACAAGGCCGATATCGAGTTTCCCAACGACCTCCTGCAGGAGCTCGACCGGATGGAATTCTATGTCTACGAGACCGACGAGACGGTGAAGGCCGCCCAGCGCCCGATCGTCATCATCACCTCGAACAATGAGAAGGAACTGCCCGACGCCTTCCTGCGCCGGTGTTTCTTCCACTTCATCAAGTTCCCCGACGAGCAGGTGATGCGCGAGATCGTGGATGTCCACTATCCCGGCATCAAACAGAAACTGGTCAAGGACGCGCTGACCACCTTCTACGCCATGCGCGAAGTGCCCGGCATGAAGAAGAAGCCATCGACCTCGGAGCTGCTGGACTGGCTGAAACTGCTGATGAACGAGGATGTCGACCTGGAAACAATGCGCGAGCAGAACCCGGAGAAACTCACCCCGCCCCTGCACGGCGCGCTCCTGAAAAACGAACAGGATGTCGCTTTGTTCGAACGCCTCGCCTATCTCTCCCGCCGCGGCAGCGAAGGCGGCGGGCGCAGGGGGCCGGCGGGGTAAGGTCAACAGTCGGGTCTGCGGTTATGCTCAATCCAGATTCCCGCCCAGCCCGTCCAGGCCGCGTGCAGGCGTGACCTTCACGCCGGGGCGGCTCAGCACATCCTTCCGGCTATCGAGGAAATCGGCCATCTTGGTCTTGTCCTTCTGCTCCTGGCGCCAGGTGACCACGGCCACGGTGATCCAGCCGATATGGAAAGCAATGCCCGCCAGCATCGCCAGCCAGCCCGGGATCGGCCCGATATGCGCGCGCAGAACATATTCGTTCCAGGTCTCCACATCATAGGGGTGGATCGCGATCTTGGCGAAATAGGCCGCGCCCTGCAGGGCAAAGATCCAGCCGAAATTCCGCCTGAGGCGCCGGCCGACCGCGCGCAGCATGGAGATGCGGTATTGCGGCTTTTCATAATCGTCTGAGAGCGCCGTGCCGCGGTCGAGCGGGATCTGCGCGCCCTTGCCGCGCAGCATCGGCACATAGAAGGCGATCTCCAGCACCCGCGCCCGGAACCGCCAGACATAGAAGAAACGGTAGCGCCGGGCTTCCAGCATCAGGAACATCACGCACAGCATGCCCACCAGCACGATGGGAAAGGGTGAGGCACCAACCCCGGCAAACACCACTGACAGGGCAATCCCGGTGGACACCACCGCCCAGTTCGTCGTCTGGTCCAGGCGCTGGCGCCAGACCGTCGAGCGATAGACCTCGGCGCGGTAGAGATGGGCAAGCGCGCCAACTTCCTTGCTGCCGCAAATCGCCTCGGGCGGGTCGGCATCGCCCGGCTCGTCGAACGTGTCGTCGAAATGAGGATCGGAACTCATACATCCAATGTGGTGCGGTTCTGCCAAACCGTCCACTGGACAGGCGCGCGCAGGCGCCCACTTCCGCGACGTTACCCTGACGCTAGCGTCATATTTTTTCTTTCAACCCCTTCTCGCCGGGCGACGGGCATGTTTTCTAGGAGTCAAAAGACACTACACATTCCGGAGGAAATCATGCCTGCAGACTCTGCTCCTGCCTGGCCCGTCATGTCCATTGCGCAGGCCAATGCCCTGCTGGCAGCAGAGGGCTCGCCCGTCGCTGTCACGGACGGCAAGATCAATGGCGTCGACATGAAGATCTACGCCAATGCGCCCGGCACGCTGCGCGACATCCTGATGTTGAGCGCGACCTTCGGCGAGCGCATGTTCATGGTCTATGAGGACGAACGCGTCACCTTTGCCGCCCATGCCCGCGCGGTGGAGCATTTCACCCACACGCTGCGCGATGAATTCGGCGTGCAGCCGGGCGACCGGGTCGCCGTCATCATGCGCAACTATCCCCAGTGGAGCGTGGCCTTCTTCGCGGCCCTTTGCTGTGGGGCCATCGCGACGCCGATGAACTCCTGGTGGACGGGCGATGAACTGGCCTATGGCCTGAAGGATTCCGGGGCGAAGGTCGCCGTGGTCGACGGCCAGATCTTCGAGCGCCTCCGCGATCACTGGGACGAGCTGACCGCGCTGGAAGCCATCATCATCGCCCGCGAGTCCGAGGAAGAGCGCGCCGATCCGCGCGTCTTCTCGGTCGAGCAGTTTATCGGCGAGCCGGGTAGCTGGGCTGCATTGGCGCCGAAACCGCTGCCGCAAGTCGAGATCACGCCGGAAACCGACGCGACCATCATGTACACTTCGGGCACCACGGGCCGGCCCAAGGGCGCGCTGGCGACCCACCGGGCCATCGTCTCGAACATGTTCAACTCGCTGACCTGCCAGGCGCGCATGTTCCTGCGCCGGGGCGAGCAGCCGCCGGAGCCCGATCCGAACGAGCAACGCTCTACACTGGTCGCCATCCCCTTCTTCCACGCTACGGGTGCTTTTGCGATCCTTGTGCCGGCCGTCCTGCAGGGCAACAAGGTGATCACCATGTACAAATGGGACGCCGACAAGGCCTTGCCGATCATCCAGAACGAGAAGGTCACCGCCGTCGGCGGCGTGCCGGCCATCGCCTGGCAGATCCTGGAACACCCCGACCGGGACAAGTACGACCTCTCCTCCATCGCGGCCATCAGCTATGGCGGCGCGCCGTCTGCTCCGGAACTTGTGGCCACCATCAAGCGTACCTTCCCTGAGGCAGCGGCAGGGAATGGCTGGGGCATGACGGAAACCTGCGCAACAGCGACGCTGAATATCGGCGAGGATTATGTGAACCGGCCCGACAGTGCCGGCGCCCCGCCCGCAGCTGTCGAGCTGAAGATTGTCGGCCCGAATGGCGACACCCTGCCGGCCGGCGAGGTCGGCGAGCTGTGGTGCAAGGGCCCGATGAACTGCAAGCTCTACTGGAACCGCCCCGACGCCACCGCCGAGACCTATGTGGATGGCTGGGTGGTGACCGGCGACCTGGCGCGCCTTGACGATGAGGGCTTCCTCTACCTGGTCGACCGCGCCAAGGACATGCTGATCCGTGGCGGCGAGAACATCTACAGCATCGAAGTGGAAAGCGCGCTCTACGACCATCCCGACATTGTTGATGCCGCCGTGGTCGGCATCCCCCACAAGGTGCTCGGCGAGGAAGTCGGCGCCGTGGTCCAGCGCAAGCCCGGCTCCACGGTGACCGAGGACGAGCTTCGCCACCATGTCGCCAGCCAGCTGGCCGCCTTCAAGGTGCCTGTGAAGATCGAGTTCCAGGACGTGCCCCTGCCGCGCAACGCCAATGGCAAGATCCTGAAGACCGAGTTGCGGGAGCGCTTCAAGTCACCCACATAGGATCCCAGCGAAGGGGCACAGAAATGGCGAAATCCAGATCCATCGGCGGCACCGAGGTCTACCCCGTCGGCCTCGGCTGCATGAATGTCACCCACGCCTATGGCGAGCCCATGGACGAGACAGAGGCCATCGCCCTGTTCCGGCATGCCCTGGACACCGGCTATACCCTGTTCGATACGGCCACGCTTTACGGGCGCGGGCGCAGCGAACAACTGGTCGGCCAGGCCATCAAGGGCCGCCGGGACGAGATCCTTCTGGCCAGCAAGTGCGTGCTCGGCTTCAGGGATGGCCAGCGCGTGCTCGATGCCCGCCCTGAATCCATCAAGGCGGCCTGCGAGGCCAGCCTGAAGCGGCTCAATGTCGAGGTCATCGACCTCTATTATCTCCACCGCCCAGACAAGAATGTGCCCATCGAGGACTCCGTCGGTGCGCTCGCCGACCTGGTGGCCGAGGGCAAGATCCGCATGATCGGCCTGTCGGAAATGGGCGAGGGTCTCTTGCGCCGCGCCCATGCGGTTCACCCCGTCGCGGCCCTGCAGAACGAATACTCGCTCTGGGCGCGCAATCCGGAGATCGCGGTTCTGGAGGCCTGCAAGGAACTCGGCACGGCGCTGGTCGCCTTCTCGCCGGTCGGCCGCGGCTACTTCGCCGACCCGCCGGTCGACCCCGCCAGCTTCCATGAGAGCGACCTGCGCGCGAGCATCTTCCCGCGCTTCACGCCGGAATTCTGGCCCGACAATCTCAAGCTGCTTGAGGAAGCCCGTACCTGCGCAGCCGAGGTGGGCTGCACCGTGGCCCAACTCGCCCTCGCCTGGACACTGGCGAAGGGCGAGCATGTCATCCCCATTCCCGGCACCACCTCCATCCCGCATCTGGAGGACAATCACGCTGCTGGCGAGATCACACTGAGCCCGGTCATGGTCGCCCGTCTGGACGCCCATTTCGCGCCCGAGCGCATCGCCGGGCCGCGGTATAGCCCGCAGGGCCAGGCTGTAGTAGATACTGAGATGTTCGAGTTCGAGAAGCAGACCCAATGAGCGAGGAAAAGCCCATCGCCCTGGAGACGCGCGGCGAAGCTGCCGACGGGCGACGCTTTTCCCCCTCTGCCGAGCGCAACCGCGATGTCATCCTCTCGGTCTTCCGCAGGCATATGCCGGGCGCGGGCACACTTCTGGAGATTGCCTCAGGCACTGGCGAGCATGGCGCCCATATCGCGCCCGATGCCCCGCTGCTCACCTGGATCTATTCCGATATCAATCCGCCGAGCCTCGCCAGCCAGTCCGCCTGGGCGGCACATCTTGGCGAGGATAGCGGCCTGACAGGCCCGCTGACCCTCGATGTCACCGCGCCGGACTGGGCGCCCGCCGGCGTGCCGGAACGCCTGGACGCCATGTTCTGCGCGAACATGATCCATATCGCGCCCTTCACCGCCTGCGAGGGCCTGTTTGCCGGCGCCGGGCGCCATCTTGCCCCCGGCGCGCGCATGATGCTCTACGGTCCGTTTGCACGCGATGGCGAGATCGCGCCGTCCAATGCGGTCTTCAGCGACAGCCTGAAACAGCGCGACCCCAGCTGGGGCGTGCGCGACCTCGACCGAGAGCTGATGCCGCTGACGGCCAGCGCCGGGCTGAGCCTGGTCGAGGCCGTCGAGATGCCGGCCAACAATCTCAGCGTGATCTTCGAAAAGACCTAGCCCAGATCCGGCGCCCGCCCGATCCATGGCCGGGCCGCTTCCAGCTCATAAGCCAGCTGCAGGAGCAGCCCGTCATCCCCGCGCCGGCCGGAGAACATGGTGCCGATCGGCAGGCCGCTTTCGCCCTGATAGAGCGGCACCGACATGGACGCCGCGCCAGCCACATTCATCGGCGGGGTAAAACCGACATAGTCGGCCACCGCACCGAAGGTGACCTCGGCATCCTGGGTCGGATCGAAATCGCCGATGCGCGGCGGCGGCGTGCACACCGTCGGCGTGAGCAGCACATCGATCTCTTCGAACATGGCATGATACTGCGCCTCGAAGCCCTTCAGATAGGCCACGGCGTCCGGCATCTCGACCTGGCGGCGCTGATAGGTCTCGATCAGGCCGAGGGTCAGCGGTTCGACGATTTCCGGGCTCAGCGGCTTGCCGGTGAACTGCATGGCGCTCTGGGCAAACTCCGCCGCGCCCGCCGCCCAGTAGAGCGTGAAGGCATCGGTGAAGACTGTCCCGTCATAGGGCACGGTGTATTCCACCACTTCGTGGCCAAGCTCTTCGCAGAGGGACGCCGCCGCCTCGGTCTTGGCGCGCACATCCGGATCGAGCACCTGCCCGCTCAGCGGGGTGGGTGCAAAACCGATGCGCAGGCGCCGCGACAGCGGCTCGGTGACCACGCCGAGGGTTTCGTACTCGCCGGTCTCGGCAATCGCAAAGAGGGCCGCACTGTCGCGCACCGTCCAGGTCACCGCATGGCCGACCGAGATATCCACCGGCATCTGGTCGCGGGTGCGCCGGCCGAGCCGCCCGCGCGAGGGTTTCAGGCCGAAGAGGCCACAGCAGGAGGCCGGGATACGGATCGAACCGCCTCCATCGCTGGCATGGGCAAAGGGCACGACGCGCGCCGCCGTCAGCGCTGCCGCCCCGCCCGACGAGCCGCCAGGGATATGATCGAGATTCCAGGGGTTGCGCGTCGCGCCGGTCACCACGGGCTCGGTAGAGGCCGAGAGGCCGATTTCCGGCGAGGTCGACTTGCCGAGGAAGACCATGCCCGCCTCGCGCCATTTCGTGGCCATCGCGCCATCCTCCTCGGGGATATAACCGCGAAAGGCCTGGGAGCCGTATTTCGTCTCCATGCCCTTGGTGGCTTCGAGGTCCTTGATGAAGGTCGGCACGCCGGCGAACGGCCCGCTTGTGCCCGCCCGCGCGGTTTCCAGCGCGCCGTCGAAATCGGTCATGGCGGCGGCGTTGATCTTCGGGTTTGCCACCTCGAAGCGCGCAATGGACGCTTCCACCGCTGCCTCGGCCGTCGTCTCGCCATTGGCGATCTGACGCGCCAGCGCCACACCGTCGACAAAGCCGCTCGCGGCGGTTTCACCCTCAAGCTCCGGTGCGGGCTGCGCGCAGGCGGCCAGGGCCGGGGCAATTCCCGACAGGGCCGCAGTGGACGCCAGCATCTGGCGCCGTGTCATCCTGGACATGGATTTCTCCTTCTTTTTGCGCCACCCTGCCTTGCACCCGCCGCGTCGGCAAGCGCTTGAGTAAAGGCGCCTTTCGCGTCACACAGGGCACGATCATGACCATTGACCGGCTTGCCCTTGAAGAGAGCGTCGCGGAGACCCGCGCGGTCGCCTTTGCCGGCTGTCTGCCCGTGGCGCTCTTCACCCACAGCCCCCTCCTCGCCCCGCGCCTGACACAGGGCAGCGTGTTCACCGCCCGCCTGCGCGCACGCGACGAAACTGGTGGGGCCTTCCTGGAGGCCGGGAGTGGCGAGGACCTTTTCCTGAAATCGGCGCCGCCCACGGATGTGAGCCTCGGCAACGCGCTGCAGGTACAGGTCATCGCCGAGGCCCGGGCCGGCAAGGCCGCCCGCGTGCGGCTCTGGCGCGAGCACCATGGAGCGCCTCCCGCCTCGCCGCTGGAAGCCTGGCGCGCGGGCCTGCCCGGCGCGGAGGGCCTCAGCTGGGAAACCGCCACATCCGCCGAAATGGACGCCGCCTTCGACGAGGCGCTCTCTCCGCTGGTGACGCTGCCCGGCGGCGGTCGGCTGCAGATCGCGCACACGCCTGCCCTCACCGCCGTGGATGTGGACACCGCAGGCCGTCAACGCAGCGGCAAGGCGCTCGCCCATGCCCTCACCGTGAACCAGGAAGCAGCAGCAGAAACCGCCCGCCAGCTGGCCCTGCGCGGGATTGGCGGGCTGGCTGTACTCGACTGTATCGCGCCGCTCAGCCCGGAGACCGGCAAGGAGGTGAAGGCGGCCTTCCTCACCGCCTTCCGCGCCATCTGCGCGCGCAAGGTCGAAGCGCTGGCGCCCTCGCCCTTCGGCCTGATGGAGGCCCAGCTCGCCTGGGGGCCGACCCCGCTCGAAGAGCTTTTCGCCGGCCCGCCCGCCATCGCCCTTTCCGGCCTGCGCCAGCTGGAGCGCGAAGCCCGCGCCCGGGCGGGCGACAGGCTATGTCTCGACCTGCCGCCGGCTGCATATGAGACTGTGAAATCCGCCCGGCCCGCCTTGCAAGGCGCCCTCGCCGCGCGCTATGGCGCCCGACTTGAAGTGCGCTGCGGCGCGCGCGACCAGATCGAGGTGCACGTCCCATGAGCAAGTCCATCTGTCCCGTCTGCGAGACCCGCCCGACCGACCCGGCCTACAAGCCGTTCTGCTCGAAACGCTGCGCGGATGTGGATCTTTCGCGCTGGCTGAAGGGCGCCTACGCCATTCCCGGCCGTCCAGCCGATGAGGCCGAGGACAACCCTCACCGGCCGGAAGACAGCGAGGAAGACTAGCCTAGTTCACGTCCGGTAGCCTCTGAAACAGGCTCACCTGCGTACGCGAGGCGGCGATGATCCGCTCCACGCCCGGTTCGCGACCGATGGCTGCCGAAGCGACTTCTGTAAAGCCGGCCTCTGACAGGGCATCGCGGATCCGCGGCTCATCATCGCGCAGGCACCAGGGCCGCACAAAGGCGATGCGGTCGGACCGGCGCAACATGGTTTCCAGCCCCTCCTCCAGGAGATAGCCCCCGCCGAGGCGGCGGTCGATCTCGCGCGCCGGCATCATCTCAAGCGGCGCGACATGGATGGCCGCAACCTGCCAGTAGCCGGGCCGCGACTGCTCCAGCACGCCATCGGGCTTGAAATAGTGGATCTCGTTCTCGCGTTCGAGCCAGAGCGCAGCGCCGGAATAGTTGCGGCAGACAATGATCGGCGCACCGGTAAAGCCCTGCGCATCGATGAAGGCATAAGCACCGCGATAATCGTCGGGCTTCTTGCGGTCCGACATCTCGATGAGAGTCGAGGCGAGCCCGGCGCCAGAGATTACCGCGACAGTGTCTGTTAACCGACTGGCCTAGGAAAAGATGAAGTCGGATACATCCACATCCACGACATCCATATTCTCGATCCGGACATTGCCCGCATCCGTCTCGATCACGACATCCGACCCCGCCTGGCGGACATCATTGAAATCGGCCATGGAGGTCACACCGGTCGAGGCGCGGAAAACAATGCGGTCGGTTCCGTCTTCGAAATCGGTGATCCGGTCATTGTCGAAATTGGCGCCCGACATGATGAACCAGTCCTTGTCGGCTCCGCCGGTCAGCACATCCAGGCCGGCCCCGCCATTCAGCTTGTCGAAGCCCGCCCCGCCATCCAGCGTGTCATTGCCCTCATCGCCGAACAGCTGGTCCTGGCCGCCCTCGCCATAGAGCAGATCGTTGCCGCCACCGCCCGAGAGCAGGTCGTTGCCGGTGCCACCATTGAGCAAATCGATCGCTACCCCGCCATTCAGCTCATCCGCGCCAGTCCCACCAAAGAGCGTGTCGGCACCTTCCGCGCCCGACAGCAGGTCATTGCCATCGCCCCCATTCAGAATGTCATTGCCCGCCTCACCGAACAGCGTGTCATCGCCGAGATCGCCATTGAGCGTGTCATCCCTGCCGCCACCACGGATGAGGTCATTCCCGCCCCCACCGGAGATGAAATCATCACCGCCCTGACCGAACAGATTGTCGATATAGTTCCCCCCGAAGAGGAAATCGCCGCCTCCCCCGCCATAGACCGAGTCATTGCCGAGACCTGCCTCGATGAAGTCACTGCCCGCACCGCCCTCGATATAATCATCGCCAGTGCCACCATTGATGGTGTCGTCACCCCTGCCGCCATAGATCGAATCCCCGCCGCCCTCGCCGAGAATGAGATCATTGCCGCCACCGCCGCTCAGCAGATCGACACCCGTGCCGCCGATCAGCGTATCATCGCCTCCATACGTATATATGGAATCCTGGCCGTCACCCCCCTCCATCCGGTTGGCGCCATTCGAGCCGAACAGATTGTCATTGAAGGCAGAACCGATGAGATTCTCGATGCTGACCAGCCTGTCGAAGCCCGCGCCCATCGTGTCCTGCGGTGAAATGCGCAGCGAGACCCGGACCGCCGCTCCGGCATCGATATAACTCGCCGTATCCGAACCGGCCTGCCCGTTGATAATGTCATTGCCAGCCCCGCCGACGAGAAAGTCATCGCCCGCCCCGCCGAGCAGTGTGTCATTGCCAGCCCCGCCATCAAGTACGTCATTGCCGTCCCCGCCGGTCAGCTCGTCATCGCTGGCCCCGCCGGTCTCGCTCGTGCCGGAGCCGATCTTGAGGAGAAGATTCTCCAGGTCATCGCTGACGGTTTCCAGGACGAATTCGCCATTGCTGAGCGTGATCGCGCCATCGCTGGCGCCATCGCCGTCGCCATCGATCAGGATGCGCGTCTCCCCACCCGTGGTTTCATAGCGCACCTCGCCGACCTGGCCGGTAAAGCTCGCCGTTCCGATGAAGGACAGCGCCACGATCTCGGCCGAAAAGTCCGGCAGGATCTCGATGAGCGCACTCGGCAGCGACAGGACATCGCTTGTCGAAAAGTCGGTGATTTCCGTCCCGGCAAAACTGAATCCGGAATCGATTTCATGAACGGAGATCGAAAACGTATCGGCGCCGTCCCCGCCCGTCAGACTCGAACCGGCAGCGCCATAGAGCTCAATCACATCGGCATCCGAACCGCCAAGAATGGTCGCCACGCTGCCGCCGACCGTATCGAACACCTGCAATGTCTGAGACAAGGTCGCAGCGGAGCCATCCAGGGTCAGGTCGAACCCGTCAGTCTGGAGGAAGGCGTGCAGATTCTCCACCGATGACAGTGTGGCTGTCGTGGCAAGCTTTGTGGCCACCACCGAGCTGTCCGTAATGGTGACGATTTCATCGGCTGTCAGCGTGTCCTGGATCGAGACCGTATCGGTGCCGCCTCCGCCATTGAAGACATTGTCGCCCTGCAGGTCATCGGACAGTGAATCGTTTCCGGCATCGCCGTTCAGGATGTCATTGCCGCCACCGCCATCAAGCAGGTCGTCATTGTCACCGCCGCTGATCACATTGTCGACATCCATGCCCTGAAGCCAGTTGATGCCGACCGTGCCTGTGATGACGCCGTCGCCCGGGCTGCCCGCCGGCGCGATGACCAGCTCCAGGCCCATGGTCTCGTCGCTGACCGAAGCCAGGGTAAACTCCCCGTTCGAAAGGGTAATGGTGCCGTCGCTCGCGGCATCGCCATCCGCGTCGAAATGGACCAGGGTCTGGCCGCCGGCCGTTTCATAGCGGACCTCTCCGGCAGCGCCGGAAAAGGCACTGGTGCCGATAAACTCTATTGGGATGAAGACGGGCATGAAAGACCCGTCCAGCGTGAAGAGGTTGGCTTCGAAATGAATGACATCGCCAGCGCTGAAATCGGTGATCTCAACATTCTCCGGAACGATTGGCGGGCCTGAAAAGGTCGACCAGGACAGGATGAAATTGAAATGATCATAGCCGGTGCCGCCGGTCATGACCGTGTCGCTTACGATCGTGCTCAGCAGATCGTCTCCGGACCCGCCAATCAGCGTGAACATCCCCGACATCGAGGTGGACGTGTCGGGAAGCGCGAACAGGACGACATCCAGGGTTGCCGCGGACGCATCAATGGTGATGTCCACGCCCGCATCGCTGTAGGCACTGATCGTGATATACTCGATATTGCTGAAGCTTGTGGTCGTTCCGAGGGAATCGGCAAACACGCTGGAATCGGTGACCGTCAGGACGGTATCGACCGTGAGCTCGCCGGACAGGCTCGCCACATCCTCGCCCGCGCCGCCATCCAGCGTATTGTTGCCGGTCAGTGTATCGCTGAGGGAATCGTCTCCCTCCCCGCCATGGAGGACGTCATTGCCCTCCCCGCCATTGATGCTGTCACTGCCGGCGCCGCCGTAAATGATGTCGTCATCGTCCCCGGCGGTCATCGGATCGCCGGCCATCGTGCCGTTTATGATATTGACCATATGATCGTCCCCAGACTGTCACAGACAGACTATGACGTCACAGACCCGCAAGAGACAATAGGGGCTCCCTGCAAAAGAGGCCGCGAAGACCCCTGCGATAACCCCTACCCGAACACGAAATCGCCGGCATCGACATCGGCGAGGTCGAAATTCTCCAGGCGGATAT
>DHQO01000036.1 GCA_002408125.1 Hyphomonadaceae bacterium UBA5336
AGATTTCCCGCAAGTCCGACAACCCGTCCATCACCCGCGACGTGTCGGGCGAGGGCGTGCAACAGGCCCTGCTGAAGATCATGGAGGGCACGGTTGCCTCCGTGCCGCCCCAAGGCGGGCGCAAGCATCCGCAACAGGAATTTTTGCAGGTCGACACCACGAACATCCTGTTCATCTGCGGCGGCGCCTTTGCCGGCCTCGACAAGATCATCGCCCAGCGCGGGGAAGGCTCCACCATCGGCTTCGGCGCCGATGTGAAGGATGCCGAGGAGCGCGCAACCGGTGCGGTGCTGCGCGACTGCGAGCCGGAAGACCTTCAGCGCTACGGCCTGATCCCGGAATTCATCGGCCGCCTGCCGGTGATCGCGACCCTGGAAGACCTCGACGAGCCTGCCCTGGTGCAGATCCTCACCCAGCCGAAGAACGCGCTGCTCAAGCAGTATCAGCGCCTGTTCGAGATGGAGAATGTCGAGCTGACCTTCACCGACGAGGCGCTCTCTGCGGTGGCCAAGAAGGCGATTGTCCGCAAGACCGGCGCGCGCGGCCTGCGCTCGATCATGGAGGGCATCCTGCTCGACACCATGTACGAGCTGCCCAATCTGCGCGGCGTGCAGGAAGTGGTCATCAATGGCGAGGTCGTCGACGGCAATGCCGAGCCGCTCTATGTCCACGGCGAAGCCCAGCAGGGCGCGGCGAGCTAGGCTGTCTCAAGAAACTTTGCAGCGCTCTGATCTTCCCCCGTTCACGGGGGAAGTGGCCCGCGAATGCGGGTCGAAGGGGGCAGCCTCTTGTTTCCCGCCCCATGGTTCGTCTCCGCTCACCATGAGGCTACGGGATACCTGGCCGAAAAGTTGATCTTTCGAGCCACTATTAGCCTCATGGTGAGCGGAGACGAACCATGCAGGCGGGCGGCACGCTCAACCTTCCTGTTTGGGCCACCGCCGTTTCGCTGGATCGGCAGGAGCTGTGCGCGATTTCGACAGGCGCTTGAGCTCGCCGATATCACCGCGAATAAGAGCTTCCTTCTTTGCCCTTGACCACCGCTTGATCTGGATTTCGGCCTCAATGGCTGGATCGGCTTCGGTCCATGACTGCGACCACATCAGCTCAACGGGGCGTCTGGAATATGTGTAGGCTTTCGGAAAAGCTCCGGCATTGTGTTCGTGCACGCGATCTTCCACATCCACGCCGCGATGGGAGCCGACATAGTACGAACCATCAGCGCATTTCAGGATGTAGACAAAGAAGGCTGTCTCCACGGCACGCCCCATGGTTCGTCTCCGCTCACCATGAGGGTTTTGCTGGCGTTTTGCCAGGCAAACACCCCCCCTTGAAATCCTCGCTGATCAAACCGGGTTGAACGGACCTGTGGAAGATCCAACATCTGATCTGTTGAAAGACAAGAATCGCCCGACACTCGGGTGACAACCGGCCCCGTTGCCGCTGAGCGGGACAAGGGCCAATCTGAGGAGGCAGCTCAATGCCAGAACAAAAAACCCTCCCGGTCCTGCCCTTGCGGGACATCGTCGTGTTTCCGGACATGGTGGCGCCGCTCTTCGTGGGCCGTGACAAGTCCGTGCGCGCGCTTGAGATGGTAGAGGATGGCGAGAACGAGATCATGCTGGTCGCCCAGCAGGACCCGACCGTCGACGACCCACACGCCGACGACCTTTATACGGTCGGCACGATCGCAACCATCCTGCAGCTCCTGAAGCTGCCCGACGGCACCGTGAAGGTGCTGGTGGAAGGGCGCGACCGTGCCCAGCTGACGAACCTGCACGACCGCGGCGACTATTTCGAAGCCGAGGTGCTCACCACCGAGGTCCAGGAGTCCCATGGCGAAGACCTGGAAGCCCTTGTGCGCGCGGTCACCGAACAGTTCGAAAACTATGTGAAGCTCAACCGGAAGATCCCGCCGGAAAGCGTTTCCACGATTGCCCAGATCACTGAGCCCGGCCGTCTGGCCGATGCGGTCGCCAGCCAGCTCTCGGTCAAGCTCTCCGACAAGCAGGAAATGCTGGAGATGACCGACTCGCGCACGCGCCTTGAAAAGGTGTTCGCGCTGATGGAAGGCGAAATGGGCATGCTCCAGATGGAGCGGAAGATCAAGAACCGCGTGAAGCGGCAGATGGAGAAGACCCAGCGCGAATACTATCTCAACGAGCAGATGAAGGCGATCCAGCGCGAGCTGGGCGAGGCCGGCCAGGATGGCGGCGAACGCGATGAAGTCGCCGAGCTCGAAGAGAGGATCGCCGAGGCCCAGTTGCCGGAAGAGGCGCGCGCGAAAGCCGAAGGCGAGCTGAAGAAGCTGCGCCAGATGAGCCCGATGTCGGCCGAGAGTACGGTCGTGCGCAACTATCTCGACTGGATCATCTCGCTGCCCTGGAATGCTCGCAAGGACATCTCCATCGACCTCGACAAGGCCGAGGCCCAGCTCGACGGCGACCATTACGGCCTCGACAAGGTGAAAGAGCGCATCCTGGAATATCTCGCCGTGAACAAGCGGACCGAGAAGATGCGCGGACCGATCCTGTGCCTGGTCGGCCCGCCCGGCGTCGGCAAGACCTCGCTCGGCCGCTCCATCGCCGAAGCCACCGGCCGCGACTTCGTGCGCGTGTCGCTCGGCGGCGTGCGCGACGAGAGCGAGATCCGCGGGCACCGGCGGACCTATATCGGTTCCATGCCGGGGCGGATCATCCAGTCGCTGAAAAAGGCCAAGTCCGGCAATCCGCTCTTCCTGCTCGACGAGATCGACAAGATGGGCATGGATTATCGCGGCGATCCGGCCTCGGCCCTGCTGGAGGTGCTCGACCCGGAGCAGAACTCGACCTTCAACGACCACTATCTCGAGCTCGACTATGATCTGTCCGATGTGATGTTCGTCACCACGGCGAACTCGCTCAACATGCCCCAGCCCCTCTTGGACCGCATGGAGATCATCCGCATCGCCGGCTACACTGAGGATGAGAAGCTGGAGATCGCCAAGCGCCACCTGCTGGTGAAGATTCGTGACAATCACGGCCTGAAGGAAGGCGAGTGGACCGTCACTGAGGGCGCCATCCGCGACCTGATCCGCTACTACACCCGCGAGGCGGGCGTGCGGAACCTGGAGCGGGAGATCGCCCGGCTCGCCCGCAAGGCGGTTCGCAAGATCGCCCAGTCGGATGCGTCCGAGATCACCATCACGCCGGAGAACCTGTCGGATTTCGCAGGCGTGCGGAAGTTCCGCTATGGCCTGGCCGACGAGACCGATCAGATCGGTGCCGTCACGGGCCTTGCCTGGACCGAAACCGGCGGGGATCTCCTCACCATCGAAGCGGTTTCCATGCCGGGGCGCGGCAATATGAAGGTGACCGGGAACCTGCGCGACGTGATGAAGGAATCCATCCAGGCGGCGAGCTCCCTGGTGCGCTCGCGGGCGGTCAATCTCGGCATCAAGCCGACGGCCTTCACCACGACGGACATTCATGTCCACGTGCCCGAGGGTGCCACGCCCAAGGACGGCCCGAGTGCGGGTGTCGCCATGACCACGGCCATCGTCTCGCTGCTGACCGGCAATCCGGTCTCCCGCGAGGTCGCCATGACCGGCGAGATCACCCTGCGTGGCCGGGTGCTGCCGATCGGTGGCCTGAAGGAGAAACTCCTCGCGGCCCTGCGCGGCGGCATCAAGACGGTGCTGATCCCGCAGGAGAACGAGAAGGATCTCGTCGACATTCCGGACAATGTGAAAACACAGCTGAACATTGTCCCGGTCTCCGACATCAATGAGGTGCTCGCCCGCGCCCTGACGCGGCCGCTGCGCCCCATCGAATGGACCGAGGAAGACGAAGCCCAACTGCAGGCGAACCTCGCCGGGCAGGGCAGCAATCCCGCTGGCGGCTCGGACGTGATCCGCGCGAACTGAGCCAGTCCTGCAACACTGTTATCGAGGCGGCCGCTCCACTGGAGCGGCCGTCTTGCATTTGTGCGCGGAGTGGCCCAAACAGGGCAGCCTGGAAGCGCCTTCAGGCAAGGCGCGCCCAGGCTTTGGGGGCGGTTAGCTCAGTTGGTAGAGCATCTCGTTTACACCGAGAGGGTCAGCGGTTCGAGCCCGTTACCGCCCACCATTTCTTCCGGGTATCGGCTTCGCCGATAAAATTTGATCCGGGGGATCAAATTTACGGAAGAAATGCCCCGGCAGGGGCCTTCACTGTTTGCTCTCCGCTTCGCTACGCTCCGCGATAGAGCGCGCTCAGGGCCGAGTCCTTGTTTGATCCCCGCTTCACTGCGTTTTGTGATGGATCGAGCTCAAGGCTGCCTGCCCCCAGAGCAGCTGATCCCCGCGCAGGCGGGGATCCATGGACTGCTGTCCGGCCGGCCCATGGACCCCCGCTTTCGCGGGGGATGCGGGAGGGAAGGCTTGCGCCTTTATTCCGACAACGGGCCCCCAGAGCCGATTCCCCGTGGCTTGACCGCGGGGCCCATCACCCACTCTTGCGGCCATGCCATATGGAGAAACAGATGCTCCGACGGCGACGCCCGGCGCCCTCGCCGCCATCTCTCCCGCCGCCCTGTCCTGAGCTGGGCCCCGCGGTCAAGCCGCGGGGAGTCGGGCTCTTTATCCGACCCACTTGCCGCGTCCGGCAAACTCCAGCCCATGAACCCGCTCGCCGATCCCTTCTCAAAGGTGCACCCGCTCTTCTGGCCGGTGCTGTGGCTGAGCCTGCGGGCCTTCGTGGCCTGGACCGGCAAGCTGATCGAAGCTGGCCATGGCTATGCCAGCATGCGCGTTGAGATCACCTGGTATGGCTGGATCCATGTCGTGTATCTGGATCTTAGCCCCGAGCGGGCGGCCTTCA
>DHQO01000009.1 GCA_002408125.1 Hyphomonadaceae bacterium UBA5336
CACATCCAGCGCGCTGGATGTGGAGGGTTCTTCCGGCGCGGTCTTGCGGCGGTTGCGCTTGGGCCGGGACTTGGCGTTCGGGTCCTTCTCGGCGTGGATCGTGAAATCCCCGGCCAGCAGGGAATCCGAGGAGGTCACCGTGATGGCAAAGCCGGCGGAGGCCTCCACCGCGGCGACTTCTTCGCGCTTGTGGTTGAGCAGGTAGAGCGCGACATCGGTCGGCGCTTCCACCGTGATGGATTTCAGCCCGCCATGGGCCGCGCGGGCCTCGATGGCGCGCAAGAGCTGAAGTGTGGCCGATTCCACGCTGCGCACGCGCCCGGTCCCGTTACAGGCCGGGCAGGGGTCTGAGGTCGCCTGCAGGAAGCCGGCGCGGCGCCGCTGGCGCGAGATTTCCATCAGGCCGAATTGCGAGATGCGGCCGAACTGCACCCGCGCCCGGTCGATCTTGAGATGATCCTTCATCGCCTTTTCGATGGCGCGGACATTCTTGTTCTCGTCCATGTCGATGAAGTCGATGACGACCAGGCCGGCGAGATCGCGCAGGCGCATCTGGCGGCAGGCCTCTTCGGCCGCTTCCAGGTTTGTCTGCAGGGCCGTCTGCTCGATATTGCGGGCCTTGGTCGACTTGCCCGAGTTCACGTCGATGGCGACGAGGGCCTCGGTCTGGTTGATCACCAGATAGCCGCCGGACTTCAGGCGCACTTCCGGCTTGAAGATGGAATCGAGCTGTTCATCGATGCCATGGTCGACAAAGACCGGGACCGGGTCAGTCCATTTCTTCACCTTCCGGGCCTGGCTTGGCATGATCAGATTGGCGAGATCCTTGGCCTCGCGATAGGCGCCTTCGCCCTGGATCAGGACCTCTTCGAGATCCTTGTGGAACATGTCGCGCATGGCGCGGTGAACCAGGCCGCCTTCGGCATTGATCAGGCAGGGCGCCATGGACGACAGCGTCTTGTCACAGATCTGGTGCCACAGCTTGATGAGATAGTCATAGTCGCGCTTGATCTCGGCCTTGGTGCGCTTGGCGCCGGCCGTGCGGACAATGAGGCCCATGCCGTCGGGCATCTCGAATTCCGAGACGATGGATTTCAGCCGCTTGCGGTCTGCGCCATTGGCGATCTTGCGGGAAATGCCGCCACCGCGCGGGGTGTTGGGCATCAGCACCGAATAGCGCCCGGCGAGCGAAAGATAGGTGGTCAGCGCTGCGCCCTTGTTGCCACGCTCTTCCTTGGCGACCTGGACCAGCATCACCTGGCGGCGGCGGATGACTTCCTGGATCTTGTATTTCTTCAGATAGGAATTGCGCGGCGGGCGCTTCTTGCGCTGGGCGCCGCGGCCTCGGGCTGCGGGCTTCGCCTTGGGCTTGGTGGCGCCTTCAGAACCGTCACCATTTTCGGTGTCGGCATCAGCCTCTGCGCTGGCCTCTTCGCTTTCGTCATCTTCGTCGGAATCATCAGACGCGTCGGCTTCCGCCTCGTCCTCATCCTCGTCATCCTCGTCGGAGGACTCGGCGCTGGATTCGTCTTCTTCGTCCTCGTCATCGTCGAGGTCGAAATCGTCATCCTCATTGGCCGCAGCCTCTTCGGCGGCGGCTTTCAGCAGCGCTTCGCGGTCTGCCTGGGGCAGCTGATAATAGTCGGGATGGATTTCGGAAAAGGCGAGGAAGCCGTGGCGATTACCGCCATATTCGACAAATGCGGCCTGGAGCGAGGGCTCTACGCGCGTGACCTTGGCCAGATAGATATTTCCTCGAAGCTGTTCTCGTCCTTTTGTCTCGAAATCGAAATCGTCAACCTGTTGATCCGTCACGACGGCGACCCGGGTCTCTTCCGGATGGGCCGCGTCGATCAGCATGAGTTTGCTCATCAAACCGTACCTTTGTGCTCGGCGGCGGGGCCCAACTGAAATGTCCGGGGCCTGATCGGTCCGCGCCGATTCTTATTGTGGTGTGGAAGCCGCGACGAGGCATGGCTGCGCCGGGGCGGCGCAAACTTCTGTCCATGTCTCGACCGGCTTCGGCGTGCATTGGTCTTCCGCTTATCGGGGCACTGCATGGCGGGGGCCTTGTTGACCCAGGCGTGGCAGAGCAGGGAATCCAGATTTGTGTGGCTGGCCTCGCCAGCTCCTCATTCATGCAGGAGAACGGAGCATTTGGAAAGCCCTGTTACAGCAAAAGCTTGCTCATTTTGTGCTGATTGCGCGAAGTACATGTCCGGTTAATCAAGCCTCTGCCAGATAGGAAGCCGTCGACCACTGCACCGCGCTTAGCCATGCCGTTCTCCCGTTTCTCTCTCCTGTGCACTGTATTGTTCCTTTTGGGGATTTCCCTGACAGCGCCGCTCGCGCGCGCCGATATCGAATCGGTTCGTGTGGTCGGCGACGGCGAGTTCACGCGAATCACGATGTGGGCCGATGAGGCGGTCGAGGCGCGGGTGTTGATGTCGGGAGATGCCGGACCTGCGCAAATCCTGGTCTCCCTCGAAGGCGCCGCAAATACATCCGGTCCGCCCGTGCCCGTTCCACCGGCCACGGGGGTGAGCGGTTATGGCTGGCAGTCGGGCTTTCTCGCCTTCACCCTGGCCAAGCCAATGATGGTGGCGCGCCAGCTCAACCTGCCGCCGACCGGCGACGAGCCGCGCTACCGGCTGGTCATCGACCTGGCTGCGGTCTCCCAGGCGCGCTTCCGCCAGGCCGTTCAGCGCGATGCCAACTCGGTGTCCCAGCGTGCCCAGATTCATCTGGCCGCCGCCTCGCCGACCCTGCCGGAGGTGTCAGCCCGCCCGGCCCCGCAGGGTCATGAGGTGGTACTGGAACCGGCGCGTCCCGAGCCGGGGCGCTATCTGATCGTGATCGATCCCGGCCATGGCGGGCGCGATCCGGGTGCTACGGCGCGCTCCGGCCTGCGCGAGAAGGACGTCGTTCTGCGCGCGGCCCATACGTTGAAGGAAATCCTCGAGGAAGACGAGCGTTTCACCGTGCGCATGACGCGCGCCGATGACGAGTTCATCGAGCTGGAAGACCGCGTCACCCGTGCGCGCGAATGGGGCGCGGACCTCTTCATCTCGCTGCACGCCGATGCGGCCGCGAGCAGCGATGTCGCCGGGGCGTCTGTCTACACCATCTCCGAACGCGGCGAGGGCCGGATCGAACGCGAATCCCAGCGCAATGACTGGCAGATCGAGATTGAGGACGGCATTTCCGAGGAGGTTGGCGGTATTCTCGAACAGCTCACCCTGCGCGAGACCAAGTCCAATTCCGGCTATTTCGCCCAGCTCCTCCTGCCCGAACTCGCCGAGGCCGGCCCGGTGCTGCGCAACACCCATCGCGAGGCGGGATTTTATGTCCTGCTGGCCCCCGATGTGCCGGCTGTCCTGCTTGAAATGGGCTTTCTTACCAATGGGGCCGATGCCCAGCGGCTGGCCAGCCCGGCCGGTCGGCGCCGCACCGCTCAGGCTGTGGCCGACGCAATCGACACCTATTTCGACCGCCAGGACCTGATCCTGGTATCTAACTGATACGTCACCCGGTTTGCGGTGGCTCGCTGACACTTCCGCCTTTCCCCGGCGCAGCTGCGGCCTTACTCTGGTCCAAATGACATGCGAATCCGCGCACAGTCGGTAGAGGGACCGGCGCCCGTGCGGGCATGAGGGTACGAGGACCAGACCATGGCAGAAGCCAAGACGCGACGTTTCCTGACCTGGACGCTGATCAGGCGCCTGGCCATCTTCTTTGCGATCCTGGGTGTCCTGGGCATTGCCGCGATCTTCCTGGTCGTGGCTGCGCTCTCGCGCGACCTGCCCACCATTGAGCGCCTGGCCGAATACGAGCCGCCGATCACTTCGCGCGTGCATGCCGGCGACGGGCGACTGATTGCCGAATTTGCCGGCACTGGCGCGGACGGCACGCCGCAATACCGGGTCTATGTGCCCTATGAATCGATCCCCGACAATGTCGTGAACGCCTTCGTGGCCGCTGAGGACAAGAAGTTCTTCGAGCATAGCGGCATCGACTATGTCGGCATTCTGCGCGGGGCGATCAATTCGGCGAAGAACAAGCTGACCGGCTCCGGCGGCCTGCAGGGCGGCTCGACGATCACCCAGCAGGTGGTCAAGAACATGTTGCTCACGCGCGACCAGACCATTGTCCGCAAGATCAAGGAAGCGGTACTCTCGCGCCGGGTCGAGCGTGCTTTCACCAAGCAGCAGATCCTCGAGCTTTATCTCAACGAGATCTATCTTGGCGGGCGCTCCTACGGCATCGGCTCGGCGGCGCTGGAATATTTCGACAAGTCGCTCATTGAGCTGGACCTTTCCGAAGCCGCGATTCTCGCCTCGCTCGCCAAGGCGCCGGGTACGGTGAACCCCTATACAAGGCCGGAGCGCCTCCTGCAGCGCCGCAACTATGTGCTCGGCCGCATGGTCGAGGATGGCTATATCACCCAGGCCGAGGCCGACGAGGCCATCGCCCAGCCGCTGACCACCACCGGGCGCCTGCGCGGCGCGGAATATGAGGCGGCGACCTATTTCGTCCAGGAACTGCGCCAGGACCTGCTCGACACCTATGGCGAGGACGCGCTGGAAGATGGCGGCCTGTCCATCCGCACCACGATCGACACCAATCTCCAGCTGGCCGCGACCACTGCGCTGCGCGACGGCCTGGTGGCCTATGACCGCCGTCATGGTTATCGCGGCCCGCTAACCAGCATTGCACTCGACGATACCGCCCAGCAGACCCTGGCGGATTTCCCCATGCCGTCCGGACATGGCGACTGGGAAGCGGCGCTGATCACGGCGATCAACACCGACGGATCGGCTGCAGTGCGCCTGGCGGACGGAACCAGTTCCTCGCTCTACAAGGAAGACGTGGACTGGACCAGGAACACTTATGAGCGCGAGGATGGCCGCTCTGGCCTGTTGACCGGCGACATCATCCTCGTCGATGTCGAGCGCCAGGCGGCCGAGCTGAGCGAAGAGGAACTGCTCGATATCGAAAACCAGGAGCGGCCCTCGCCGCGCCGGGGCTCCGCGCTCGCCATCGTGCCGCCGCTCACCGAGCCGGCCGGCCAGGCCAATCTGCGCCAGCTTCCCGACGTGGAAGGCGCGCTGGTCGCCATGGACCCGCACACGGGCCGCGTGCTCGCCATGGTCGGCGGCTTCAGCTTCTATCGCAGCGCCTTCAACCGTGTGACCCAGGCGCGCCGCCAGATCGGCTCCTCCTTCAAGCCCTTCGCCTATGCTGCCGCGCTGGAGCAGGGCTATACTCCGGCGAGCAAGATTCTCGACGCGCCCTTCGTGGAGTTCGATGTCCAGGCCGACGATTTCTGGTCGCCCGGCAACTATGCCGAGGGCCGGTTCTATGGCCTCTCGACCATGCGTCTCGGCCTTGAGAAGTCGCGCAACCTGATGACCGTGCGGCTCGCCCAGGATGTCGGCATGGACGTGGTCGCCGAGTTCGCCGAACGCCTGAAGGTCTATGACCATCTCGATCCCTATCTCGCCATGTCGCTCGGCGCGGGCGAAACCCGGGTGATCGATCTCGCCCAGGGCTATGCCACCTTCGTGAATGGCGGCAAGCAGATCACCCCGATCATGCTCGACCGCATCCAGGACCGCCACGGCCGCGACATGTGCGTGACCGATCCGCATCTTCGCATCGCCGGCGAGAGCGAGGATATCATCCAGGTCGGCGATGCGGCCTGCTATGCCGGCCATGTCGAGACCGGCGAAGACGAGGCCGATGCGCCGGCCGACCCGATCGACGTGATCTGCCCGGACTGTAACAATCCGGCCGGCTGGCAGGGCGAGGAACCGCCTGCCCTGATCGATCCGCGCCCGCAGGTGCTCGACCCGATCGTGGCCTATCAAATGGTCCACATGCTCGAAGGCGTTGTCGAGCGTGGCACAGCGACTCGTGTCCGGCGCGTCGGCAAGCCGCTGGCGGGCAAGACCGGTACGACCAACGATTACAAGGACGCCCTGTTCATGGGCTTCTCGCCGGACCTTGTCGTCGGCATCTGGGTGGGGTTCGACTCTCCTCGTTCTCTGGGTGAAGGCGAGGGCGGCTCTGTCGTCGCCGCGCCGATCTTCACCGACTTCATGACGGCTGCCCTCGCCGATGCCGAGGCGCTGCCCTTCCGCGCCCCGCCGGGCGTGCGGATGGTGCGCATCGATGCCCGCACCGGCGAGCTTCCGGGCCCTGCCACCGACACGGTGATCCTTGAGGCCTTCCGTCCTGGCACCGAGCCGGGCGTCGCCTTCCAGGAGGACGACCAGTTCGACATTTTCGGCTCCGGCGGGGACATCTTCACCCCGCGCCGTAGCGTCGCCGATGAAGGCGTGCCGGGCGGCGATCCGTCCGCCAGCGATCCCAATGCCCAGCCCGGTTCGCCCGACGAGCTCGGCCTCGGCAACCGGGGCAATCCCCAGCCCTCGCCCTCCACCGACAGCGAGGACAATCCCGTTGCCGACAGCCTGGGCGACACCTGGTAGTCCCTGCCGGCCGGCGCCTTGACGGAGCCGGCCAACGCGTCCATCTCAGGCGGCCATAATTTCAACCTTCTCAAAGGGAGATTGCCGGCCATGTCCGCCGACATCCAGACCCTTGCCGCACAGATCGAGCAGTCCACGGCGCTGCTGAGGAGGCGTCTTTGACTGGGACGTCGCCACCAAACGTCTCGACGAACTGACCGCGCTGTCGGAGCGTCCCGATTTCTGGGACGACCCGACTGAAGCGCAAAAACTCATGCGCGAACGCCAGCGCCTCGCGAATGGCATCGAAACAGTCGAGGCGCTCGAAGGCGAGCTTGCCGACGGGCTGGAGCTCTATGAGCTTGCCGAGGGCGATGCCGACATGCTCGCCGATATCCAGGCCTCCCTGGAGCGCGCCGCCGCCCGCGCAGCCAAGGCCGAGCTGGAAGCGCTGCTGTCCGGCGAGGCCGACGCCAATGACGCCTATCTCCAGATCAATGCCGGCGAGGGCGGGACCGAGAGCCAGGACTGGGCCTCCATGCTGCGGCGCATGTATGTGCGCTGGGCGGAAAAGCGCGGCTACAAGGTCGAGGAGATGGACGAGCGCGTGGGCGAGGAAGCCGGCATCAAGTCCGCCACTGTCCAGATCAAGGGCGAGAACGCCTATGGTTGGCTGAAATCGGAGCAGGGCGTGCACCGCCTGGTGCGGATTTCTCCTTTCGACAGTTCCGCGCGCCGCCATACCAGCTTCGCCTCGGTTTCGGTCTCCCCGGTCGTCGACGACAATATCGAGATCGAGATCAATCCGTCCGATGTGCGCACCGACACCTACCGGGCCTCCGGCGCGGGCGGCCAGCACATCAACAAGACCGACTCGGCGGTGCGTCTCACACACGAACCCACCGGCATCGTGGTCGCCTGCCAGACCTCACGCTCGCAGCACTCCAACCGGGAAGAAGCCTGGCGCATCCTGCGCTCGCGGCTCTATGAGCTGGAGCTGCAAAAGCGCCGCGAGGCCACCGAGGCGGCCCATCTCGACAAGTCCGCCATCGGTTTCGGCCACCAGATCCGGAGCTATGTGCTCCAGCCCTATCAGATGGTGAAGGACCTGCGCACCGAAGTGGAAACCTCCGACACGGGCGGCGTGCTGGATGGCGACCTGGATCAGTTTCTCTCGGCCTCGCTCGCCCATGATGTCGGCGAGGCGCGGGAATAGGCCCTTTGGTTTGATCCCGTATCGGGCTCACGTCCTCACATGGATCGCGCTCAAGGCTGAGTCCTTGGTGTGATCCCGTATCGGCGCTTCGCGCCTCACATGGATCGCGCTCAAGGCTGTGCCGGCATCAGCACCGGCGTCCGCAAGGCGCGCGGGACGCTGCGGCGAGTGCAACTGAAGCTGAGCCTTTGTCTCCGCCACCCCCCGCGAAGGCAGGGGTCCATGGACAAGTCTCGCGACCGGGATCTCCCGGCTGCAATAGCGGCCCATGGATCCCCGCTTCTGCGGGGAGTGAGGAGACCAGAA
>DHQO01000039.1 GCA_002408125.1 Hyphomonadaceae bacterium UBA5336
TTGCATAGGCCCAGAGGTCGAGGTCACGAGAGATGAACTCAGAGCCCTGGTCGACCCGGATCGTCTTCGGATAGCCGGTCTGGCCACAGATCCGTTCCAGGGTCTGGACCACGTCCTCGCCGCGATAGGAGTAGCGTGCATCGATTGCCGGGGCATATTTCGACCAGGTGCCCACGACCGTCAGGACGCGGAACTTTCGTCCCGTGGCCAGCTGGTCGTGGACAAAGTCCATCGCCCAGACCTCCAATGGCGACACCGCCTCCTGACGCTCCCGGATCAGCTTGGCTTTCAACTTTCGCTTTGGACGCTTATTCCGCAGCTGCAGCCCCAACTCATTGTAAATCCGTCGTACTTTCTTCTGATTGACGAACCAGCCCTCTCGCCGGAGTACGACATGCACGCGGCGATAGCCGTAATGAACACGTGTTTCGCAGATGTCCTTGATGCGCTCTTTCAACGCGGCCTGATCGGGTCTTCGAGACGTGTAGTGGAATGTGGACGTATCCAGCAGCAGCACCCTACAGGCGCGCCGGATCGACACGCCCCATTCCTTCACAGCCTCTTGGACAAGCTCTCGCCGACGACCAGGCCTTACGTTTTTCGTTTGAGGACATCCTGAAGCATCTCCTTGTCGAGCGAGAGATCGGCGACAATCCGTTTCAGCCGCGCGTTCTCGTCCTCCAGCTCTTTGAGCCGTTTCATCTCCGACGGCATCATGCCGCCGTAGCGCTTCTTCCAGTTGAAATAGGTCGCCTGGCTGATCCCTGCCTTGCGACAGATCTCAGCCACCGGAATCCCGGACTCGCCCTGCTTGATGATGAACGCCTTTTGCGCGTCCGTGAACTTCGATACTCGCATCGTTTCTGCTCCGACCAGCCGGGTTTCAGACTACCGGAAACTCTAAGCTGAAACGATCCAGTTTTCTGGGGGCAGAGCACTGTCAGAGCGCACTGGTGGTATGGAAGCTGCGAAAATATTGTGCCCGGGGGAAGATTTGCCGTTCGCGCTTCAACAGCCCCTGCTCGTCAGAACCGGCGGCCGATCGTTATGGTGCCGTATTTAGGGCTATCATCCTGGCCTATGAACTCTTCCGTCCGCAAGTAGCGAGCAAAAGCTATGCGCCAATGTCCCCGGTAAATGGCGATTCCATATCCCAGATCCGCAACCACGGGACGCTTTTCAACACTGTGGCTCGTCCTGAAGGTGTTTCCGTCCAGAGTTATATCGTGCAGGACCCAACGAGCATCGGCAGCGACGAAAAAATGGCCGTTCCATAAGCGATCAGGGGCGACCCGGACGGGGGAGGTGTTCTCGCCAGCGGGTCTCAGCGGAGCCGTCCCGAAGTCATCCGGAATATGGTATCCTGCTCGCCATTCCCAGCCGGTGTTCAGATAAGTTGCAAAATTTCCGAGACTGGCGCCCCAGTGACCGGTGACGTCCCACCCCCAGCCTGCCTGGCTTGTGCTTCGAGTGATGCGTTTGCGCCGTTCGTGCAGGAGTTGCACGACTGGTTCGTCTCGCAGCTGATTATCCCAGCCATTGAATCGTTCGATACCAATGATGTCATGCCAGCCATTCTGGACTTCACCGGCATTTGCCGAGGGACCGACCATGCCGATACGCATCTGCGATGTCCGCATCGAGTTCCTGCGCCTGGCGTTGTAGCCAAAGCTCAGGAGCAATGCGCCTGAATAAGGACGGTCATCTTCTATCAGCTCGATGGGGACGTTGTCTTTCGGCGTATACATCGCCTGGCCCAATCCGAGAGTCATGTTCTGCTCATCATATCCTTCTGGCTGCAGCCAAGCGAGATACTGGTTCAGACCACGGATCGTCAGTGGCAGGCAAGGATCACCCTGGTAGTCGGTCAAATTGGGAGAAACCCAGCTCACCAGAAACCCATTCGAATATCCCTGGTCCTGGCCCAACCCGCCAAACATGTCATTGTCGATGCGGAGATTGACGGTGCCAGATGTCAGTCGTGTCTTCGTGCCTGAGCATTGCGCCTGGGCTGGCAGAGCGGGAAGGATGACCGCCAGGAAGCCTGCGGCAAGCGGGAAGCCGATTTTCCGAAGGTATAGCGAGTTCCAAGTCCGGGCAATGGCCATATTATGTCTGATCCGATCGGTCATATGTGTTGTAGGCTGTTCAGTACGCCGCCAGGATTTCAAATTCATGGGAACTGGTCGGAAAGCCGGAGGCGTCAGGCCATCCGGCTGATGGAAGTGCGGAAGCGTGTCAGAGACAGGACAAACAGAATTGTCCCAATTGCAAACAAGGACAGATAGGACTTCCACAACACGTCCAGTCCGGCACCTCGGTAAAGAATCCCTTGTCCGATTTCGATGAAATGGGTTGTCGGTGCGGCGAGCATGACGAAGCGGACGAATTCCGGCATGCTTTCGCGAGGTGTCATGCCTCCGGAAAGCATTTGCAGCGGTAGAATGATCAGCACCATCAACAGGCCAAACTGCGGCATGCTGCGAGCAACGGTCGCAAGGAAGATGCCCATGGAGGTGGTCGCGAACAGATTGAGCGCCGCCCCGGCAAAGAAAAGCGGTATGGAGCCGGCCACCGGGACATGAAGCAGGCCCTGCACGACGCCGAACAGTGACAGGGAGGTCGCCAGAAGTACGACGAGCCCCATGGACCAAATTTTCGACAGCATGATCTCAGTGGGGGTGACAGGCATGACCAGCAAATGTTCGATTGTCCCATGCTCCCGTTCCCGGATGAGGGCGGCGCCAGTCAGGATAATAGACAGCATGGTGATCATATTGATGATCTGCATGAGACTCCCGAACCATGCCTTGTCGAGCGAGGGATTGAAGCGTGAGCGCAGGGACAGCTCGACCGGCAGCGCCGTGACCGTTCGATGCCTGGCGAGAAACTCGTTGATCTCGGCATTTATGATCTGTTGAATGTAACCATTGCCGGTAAAAGCCTGGGTCATACGGGTCGCATCGACATTCAATTGAACGGATGTCTGCCTGCCTGCAAGTATATCGCGTTGAAAGTTTGGGGGGATGTTGAGCACAAAAGTATACTCGCCCCGGTCCATTGCCGCATCGGTTTCACGCTGGGACACCGCCATGACCGGCTCGACGAATTGTGGGGGATAGAAGGCCGAAACGATGCGCTGCGACAGCTGGGAATTGTCTTCATCGACAATGGCAATTGATGCGCTATGGAGGGATTCCGGCATGGCGGTTGCGGCTGTGTAGACACTGACAGTGAAGACATAGACGATCAGGACGAGCATTGTTGGATCACGGAGCAGGCTCCAGATTTCCTTAACGCCCAGGCGGTAGATGCTGGCCAGACTGCGCATTTATCGCTCCTGTTTCCGCAAGAGAAGAATGGCTGAGCTCAGGATCACGGGGACCGCAATGAGTAGGGGCATGACAAGCGGATAGAGGTCACGCATGAACAATGCCTTGGCAAACACTCCCCGGCTGATCGCAAACATGTAAGTGGCCGGAAAAATCTGCCCTATAAAGTGTCCCGCGCCCTCGAGTGATGACACGGGATCTGTCAGACCTGCGAATTGGGTCGAGGGTATCATCGTTCCAATCATGGTGAAGAACATCGCTGCGATCTGGCTTGAGGTTATCGTCGAGGCGAGAAGGCCTATGCCTGTCGAAATGATGACGAAGACAAATGCTGAAAGCGTCAGGACCAGGAAGCTCCCCGTAATGGGGACGCTGAATACGGTGACTGCCATCAGGCTCATGAGAAAGAAGTTCAGCATGGCCAGACCGATATAGGGCAGCTGTTTGCCCAACATGAATTCGGTCCGTGTGACCGGCGTTACATAAAGGTTTATGATCGAGCCGAGTTCCTTCTCACGCACGATACCCAGTGCCGTCAGCATGGCAGGCAGCATCAGGAGCAAAAGCGGTATCACCGCCGGCACCATTGCGTTCAGGCTGCGGACGTCAGGATTGTAGCGATAGCGGGACTCGACGGAAACATTGCTTTGTACCGCGCGACCGGTGAGTTCACGCGCTTTTTCTGCAAGCCAGTAGTGATGTATTCCAGTGGCGTAACCTTGGACGGTCTCTGCGCGGCTCGGCATGGCACCGTCGATCCACATCCCGATTTCGGTTGTCTGCCCGCGCAGCAGGTTCCGGCCAAAGTCCGGAGGGATTTCGACAGCGAGTGATATCTCGCCGCTTCGCATGCGCGTGTCCAGGTCCTCATAATCGGTAATCGGATCATGTTCGAGAAAATACCGGGAGCCCGAAAGGGCGAGCTTGTAGTTGTGACTGATCGTCGACTGGTCCCGGTCCAGTACGGCATAGTTCAGATTGTTCACATCGAGGTTGATGCCATAGCCGATGACAATCATCAGGATCAGGGAGCCGACCAGTGCGAGGGCTGCACGGAAAGGGTCGCGTTGGAGTTCAAGTGTCTCGCGCCAGGAATAGGTCAGCAGGCGCTGCAGGCTGAAACTGCTGCCGGAGTTGGTGTGCCCGTCATCGAGGGTCACATCGTCGGCGGCTGTGGTATCGGGCTCCCGCGGGGCGTCGCCGGCATGGGCGTCTTTCAAATAGCCGATAAAGGCTTCTTCCAGGGTGTTCGCGCCGCGCTTTTGAATGAGGGTGGCCGGGGTGTCGCTGTCCAGCACTTTTCCGGCGTGCATCATCGACATTCGGTCGCAGCGTTCAGCCTCGTTCATGAAATGGGTGGAGATAAAGATCGTCACCTTGTCCCGGCGGGACAATTCGATCAGTAGACGCCAGAATTCATCCCGCGCGACAGGGTCGACGCCAGAAGTGGGTTCATCCAGAATAAGCAATTCGGGGTTGTGTACCATCGCCACGCAAAGCGACAGCCGCTGTCTCATTCCGAGGGGCAGGGACGCGGGGAGGCTCGCCAGATCGTCTTCGAGACCGAAGCGGCGGACCATTTCACGTACACGGCCCGGGATGTCGTCTTCGGGCACATTGAACAGGCGAGCATGCAGTTCGAGATTCTGACGGACGGTGAGTTCGCTGTAGAGCGAGAAGGATTGCGACATGTAGCCGACGCGAGAGCGGATGCCGATGTCGTTGGAGTCGACTTCCTTGCCGAACAGGGCTGCCCGCCCTTCTGTCGCGGGCAGGAGGCCGGTCAGCATCTTCATTGTGGTTGTCTTGCCGCAGCCATTTGAGCCGAGGAAGCCGAAGATCTCCCCCCTTCGGATGCGAAAGCTCACATGGTCGACGGCAACGAAATCGCCGAACTTCATGGTCAGGCCATCCGCCTCGATGGCGATGTCCTGATCAGAGCTGCCTTCCAGAGGCGGGATATCCACCGGCTTGTAACCGGCTGTCTTCTCTTCTGGCAGCAGCGCAATGAAGGCGGTTTCAAGCGAAGACTTGCCGGTCCTCTTCAGGATGTCGGATGGAGTGCCCGTGGCGAGGATGACCCCGGCATCCATTGCGATCAGCCAGTCGAAGCGCTGAGCTTCGTCCATATAGGCGGTGGCGACCAGCACACTCATGCCGGGGCGGTCCTTGCGAATACTGGCAATCAGGTCCCAGAATTGCGACCGGGCAAGCGGATCGACACCCGTCGTCGGCTCGTCAAGGATCAGCAGGTCCGGGTCGTGAATGAGCGCGCAGCACAGACCGAGCTTCTGTTTCATTCCGCCGGAGAGTTTGCCGGCGGGGCGGCTCAGAAAGGGGTGCAGACCGGTTGCATGGGTCAACTGGTCGATCCGTCGACGGCGTTCGGCGGCATCATGTCCGAACAGGCGGCCGAAGAATTGCAGGTTCTCTTCAACAGAGAGGGTCGGATACAGGTTCTTCCCGAGCCCCTGGGGCATGTAGGCGATACTTGGGCAGACTGCCGCGCGATGTGCCGGGCTTGTCATGTCGCCGTCAAGCACCATGACACTGCCATTCTGAATGGAGCGTGCACCGGCGAGTATGGACAAAAGCGTAGACTTCCCGACTCCGTCGGGGCCGATCAGCCCGACCATGCAGCCTGCCGGGATGTTGAGGTCGATGCCATCAAGGGCAATCGTGTCCTTGTATCGCTGTTCCAGCGACCGGATAGAGGCAATCGGCTTGGAGAGATCCGCAGGGAACATCTGATCAATTGCCAATCGGTGTTGTGAGGGGCCCGGGCCAGTCTTGAGACGGGTCGAGCTTGACCCAGACAATGCCGGGTACGCCTGTTTTCACCTGCGTCAGATGTTGTTGCAGGAGCTCCGGCGGGATTTGAGCCCGAATCCTGAACATAAGCTTCTGCCGTTCACTTTCTGTCTCGACAGTCTTCGGCGTGAATTGAGCGGTGCTCGACACAAACGAGATGTCTGCGGGGATCGCGATTTCCGGAGCAGCGTCGAGCAGGATGCGGGCTTCGGAGCCAATCGCGACACGGCCAACAATTTGTTCTGGAAGGAAGAAAGTCATGTAGACATCTGCCAGATCCACCATGTTGAGAACCGTGCCGCCGGCACCCAGCACTTCGCCGGTCTGTGCAACCCTGAACTGTATTCGGCCATCGCGCGGCGCCCTCAGTTCACTGTCTTTCAGGTCGGCATCAATACGCGCAATTGTGGCTTCGGCGGCCTTTACCGCGGATTCCGATCCGGCGACCTGCGCTTCGGCCGCAACGATACTCGCCCGGGCCGCATTGGCTTGGGCGTTCGAGGCGGCCAGTGCGGCCTCGGCGCTGCGCACCCGAGCACGGTCGTCATCAAGTTCCTGCTGGGACGAAGCGCCTTCGGCCGACAGGGTTTCTGATCGGGCAAGGCGCTGGTTTGCCGCATCCAGCTCTGCCTTACGTTGACGGACAATGGCCTGGGCCGAGCCAGCATCGCTGGCGGCGAGTGCCACCTGCGCTCTGGCGACGGCGACCGTCTGCACGGCCCGGTCACGGCTTGCCAAAGCTTCCTCATGCTGGGCCTCAAGCGTGTCGACCTGCATGCGCGCCAGGAGTTGGCCGGCCGTAACGAAATCTCCTTCCCGGACCAGGATTTCCTCGACCCGGCCAGAGATTTTCGTAGCGATATTGATCTCGGTCGCTTCGATCCGCCCATTGCCACTCGCAAAGCCTGGTCCCAAGCCTTCGCTCTGATTGCTGCTCCAGAACCACCAGATGGCAAGCACCGCCACAGCTGCAATCGGCCAGGGGGCCAATTTTCGGATATTTTCTTTGGAGAGTTTCATCCTGCCGTCCTATCGATCGGTAATTTCGCTCTGCAGTACCTGAGATCCGCCTCCAAGCGCCGCATATAGCGAAACCTGGCTGATCATGAGTGCTGCTTGCACCTGAATGACTTGCTGTTGTGTCGTCAGCAGGTCGCGTTCTGCATCGAGCACCTGCAGATAGGTCGCTGCGCCACTCTCGTATCGAAGACGCGCGAGGCGGGAACGTTCTTCCTGAACTGTTAGCGCCTCGGTCATGATGCTTTGCTGTTCGTTCAGCCATGATTGCGACGAAAGCGCATCGGCGACTTCCCGGAAGGCGACCTGGATCGTCTTTTCATAATTTGCGATGGCTGCGTTCTGTCGGATTTCCGCGACGTCCAGATTGTTGCGCAATCTTCCCGCATCGAAAATGGGTATGGAAACAGATGGGGCGAACGTCCAGGCATTGTTGGAGTCCGGATCGACAAGGTTCTCCAACTTCGAACTGGCAAGTCCCATCCGCCCGGTCAGGGAAATTTTCGGAAAGAAAGCAGCACGTGCCGCGTCAATGTTGGCTCGCGCAGCGCGCAGGTTAAATTCCGATGCGATGATGTCCGGTCGTGACATCAGAGCTTCAGACGGGACCCCCGCGGCGAGCGGCGGGAAACTTTCTTCAAGCAGGCCGCCTGTCGGTTCCAATGTGGACGAGACGGGGGTGCCGACGAGCAAGTCAAGGTAATGTGCCTGTGAGGCGCGCGTCTGTTCCAATTGGGCCGTCAGCAGCTTCGCCTGTGTCAGCAGGGTTTCGACCTGGGTGAGTTCAAGACGGGAGGACGAGCCGACATCGGTGCGGCGTCTGAAAATTCGCAGGCTCTCTTCACGGCTGGCAACGGTCTGCCTGGCAATGTCGATCCGTGCGTCCAGTTCGCGCAAGCCAAGGTACGCGCTGGCCACCTCTGTCACCAGAGCAAGGTGCATCGCCTGTTGAGCGGCAGCCGTTGAAAAATAGGATTGCAGTGCGGCATCTTCGAGGCTCGCCACACGACCCCAGAGATCCAGTTCCCAGCTACTGATACCGACAAATGCATCAAACTGGTTGCCGGTCGCGGGCTGGCCGGTCAAGGTCAGGTCGCCCGGCACGCGCGAACGAGCGGCCTGTCCGCCAAGGCTGACCGTGGGGAGGTGGTCGGCACGTTGTATGCCGTAGGCGGCGCGTGCCTCGGCCACCCGCAAGGCGGCGAGACGCAGGTCTCGATTGTTGACCAGCGAGGATTCGATCAGGAGCTGCAGCTGCGGGTCTGGGAAGTAGGCCTGCCAGCCGGTTTCTGCAGCGTTCAAGCCCATGCCGCCGTCCCCCTGCCAGTCTTCTGCCAGAGAAACGGAGGGTTCTGCTTCAGGCGCTTCATCCGGCAGGTGAAGCATGGCCGTGCAGCCTGTAAGGGCTAAGATCATGACCAAGGACGCCATCGAACGCCTCCTGATGTGATGCCTGCGGCCCTTCTGAGCTGCAATTTTTCGTATGGATCGATTTGCAATCATTTGTTTCATGCCATGATGTGAAAGCCATTGTCTGCGTATACAATCGAGCCGGTGAGTGGCCCGGCTGCTTCGCTGGCGAGGAATGCTGCTATGCGGCCTATTTCATCGATACCGACGAGATGTCCGGAGGGTGTCTGCAGGCGCGCCGCATCGAGCAATTCGTCAAACCGGTCTATTCCAGAGGCCGCCCGTGTGCGGATTGCTCCGGCGGATATGGCAAATGTCCGGATATTTCGGTCTGCGAGGCTGGCGGCCATGTATTTGACGCTTGATTCAAGCGCTGCCTTTACCGGTCCCATCAGATTGTAGTTTTCAACAACTTTGTTGGCTCCGTAGAACGAGATGGTCATCAGACTGCCGCCATCTGACATCAATGGGAGTGCCAGTTTGGACATGCGAATGAAGGAGTGGCAGGAGACATCCATGGCCAGAGCGAACCCTTCAGGAGTGCAATCAATGAGATGGTTGTGCAGATCTTCCCGTGGCGCGAATGCAACGGAGTGCAGCAGGAAATCCAGTCGCCCCCACTTGTCAGCGATTTCCTCGAACACGCATTCCAGCTGTCCAGGTTCGCGCACGTCACAGGGCAGAAGCATGCTTGCCTTCAGCGCACCGGCAACAGGTGACACGAATGGCAATGCATGTTCGTTGAGGTAGGTCACCGCCAGGTCCGCTCCGGCTTTGCGGAAAGCGTTTGCACAACCTGCAGCAATGCTGTGTGAATTGGCGATACCAACCACGAGACCTTTTTTGCTCTTCAGGGAGTATTCCGAGTTTGGCACCTGCCGCCTCCATGTTTGCTTGAAACCCACACAGTCTCGTCAGCGATCACGCGTTCCTCATTGGTCGGAATAACGAAGGCTTTCATCCGGCTGCCGGCCGCCGAGATACAAGCGGCATTCTGCTGGTTTGCTTCGTCCGAAAGGTCCAGTCCCATCCAGCCAAGATGACCGGCCACCGCAGCGCGGATCGCCGCATCATTCTCACCGATGCCGGCAGTGAAGACGAGGGCATCCAGCCCGCCGATGCTCATCGACAGGCGGCCGATTTCTCCAGCGATGCGCAGGGTGAACAGGTCCAGCGCCTGCTTCGCCCGCGGATCCTCGCTTGCCTGGAGTTCGCGGCAATCGGCACTGATCCCGCCGGAGACGCCTTTCAGGCCGGACTGGTGGTAGAGCATGTCTTCCACCTCTTTGACGGGGCAGTTTTCCTGCTGCAGGAAATGGAGGATCACGCCGGGATCGAGTGCGCCGCAGCGGGTTGCCATCGGCACGCCGTCAATCGTGGAAAAGCCCATGCTGGTGTCCTGGCTTTTGCCGTCCAGCATGGCGCAAAGGCTCGCCCCGCTGCCGAGATGGGCAGCTATCACACGGCCGGGCGCGGTGTCCGGGAACTGGCGGCGCAGCTCGGCGGCGATGAATTTGTAGGACAGGCCATGGAAACCGTAGCGCTTGATGCCGCGGTCATGCACGTCCCGCGGCAGGGCGAAGCGGCGGATCAGTTCCGGATTGGTCCGGTGGAAGACCGTGTCGAAGGAGGCCACCTGGACAAGTTCCGGCCGGACCTCCCGCATCGCACGGATCAGGCGCAGGGCCTGTGGCTGGTGGAGTGGCGCCAGAATGGAGAGGGCGTCAATCCGGGCGAGAGATTCATCGGTGATCAACACCGGGCCATCGAAATCATCCCCGCCATGCACGACCCGGTGGCCGACACAGCTCAGTTCACTGAGGTCATAATGTTCGGCAATCCAGTCCAGCGTTTCCGCCATCACATCGGTAAGATGGTCCGCATGATCGGCTTTCAGTTCCACGTCGAATACGGCCTTGCCTTCGACAAGGTGGAAGGTGAGCGGGCTCTGCCGGAAGTCGATCAGCGCGTGGGCGATCCGGTCCAGCCTGTCGCCTTCGATGCTGAACAGGCCGATCTTCACGGAGGAAGACCCGGCATTGAACGTCATCAGCAGCGGACCAGACATCTCAGCTGCCCGACTTGGTGTAAGTCATGCCGACGCTTAAACGCGCGAGCGCCGCCGAGGCTATGCGGGCCGTCAGCGGATCGGCCCGGCTGGTCAGCACGATCGGCACCCTCGCGCCAAGGATCAGGCCGGCGGCGATGGCGTCGGCGAAATAGATCAGTTGCTTGGCCAGCATGTTGCCGGCCTCAAGGTCCGGCACGAGCAGGATGTCAGCCTGCCCGGCGACGGGGGAGACGATGCCCTTGGTCTTCGCGGCGGCCATGCTGATCGCATTGTCGAAGGCCAGCGGCCCATCGACCCGGGCACCGGAAATCTGTCCGCGCGCCGCCATCACGGTAAGCGCGGCGGCATCGAGTGTCGCAGGCATATCGGCATTCACGGTCTCGACGGCGGCGAGCACGGCGACCAGCGGTTCGTCCACGCCCAGCTGGTGCAGCAGGTCGACAGCGTTCTGGCAGATGTCGCGCTTCTGATCGAGGGAGGGAAGAATGTTCACAGCCGCGTCGGTTACGATCAGCGGCTTTTCATAGGCCGGGATGTCCATGGCGTAGACATGGCTGATGCGGCGCTCGGTGCGCAGGCCGGAGTCGTGGGCAATGACGGCACCGAGGAGTTCATCCGTGTGGAGACTGCCCTTCACCAGCACGGAGACTTCGCCGCTGACAGCCATTTCCACGGCCTTCGTGGCGGCGGCGTGGCTGTGTTCGGTTTCGATGATGTCGAAGCCGTCGAGAGAGACGCCGGCTTCTTTGGCGGCAGCTTCGATCTTGGCGCGCGGGCCAATCAGGACCGGGTCCAGCAGGTCTTCGTCCCGCACCTCGACCGCGCCCTGAATAGCGACGGCAGAACAGGGATGAACGATCGCCGCCCGGACGGTGGGCGAAGCCTTTGCCCGCTCGATGAAGGCGTCATAGCGGTCATGCTGGCGCAGGCGAATACCGGGCATTGTTTTCGCTCTGACCCGCACACTCTTTCTGGGCGCCATGATTGTGGCCTGACCTTCAAGCACGATATCGCCTGATTGATTTGTGCAGACTGTGTCCAGCAGAATGACGTGTTTTTTTCGTTCCTTTTTCGTCACCGTAAGCGTCGCGGTAACTGTGTCACCCGGATAAACTGGTTTGCAGAAGTGGGTTGACTGGCTAAGGGCGATGCTTCCAGGACCGGGAAGCAATGTGCCGATTGCGGCTGATGCCAACGAGGCCGTCCACATGCCGTGGGCAACTGGTTTGCCGAAGACGCTTTTTGCCGCGTAGTCAGCGTCCAGATGAGCAGGATTGAGGTCGCCAGACGCGATCGCGAACAGCTTGATGTCGTTCTCCGTCACCGTGTGTTTAAGGGATGCTGATTCACCGATCTGGATTTCATCAAAAGTCCGGTTTTCAAGGAAGGTCTGCATTGCTGATACCGATATCTAGCGCTGGAACACATAGGTTCCCGGTGCATCTTCGAGGGGACGATATCCCTTGCGGGGAGCGCCAAGCGAGGGAGGGCGGATCATTGGTGACTTGGAATGCCTGACAAGCCACTGACTCCAGCTCAGCCACCATGAACCAGATTCCTCGGTCGAGTTTTCCAGCCATTCTTCCGGGCTGACGATCTGATCGCGGTGCCGGTGATGGGCGATGCGGTAATGTCTGCCATTATGACCGGGTTCGCTGACGATGCCGGCATTGTGACCGCCATTGGCCAGGGCGAAAGTGATGTCCGTGTCGGCGAGCTGATGGATCTTGTAGACCGACCGCCACGGCGCGACATGGTCGCGTTCTGTACCGACCGCAAACATTGGCACGCGAAGCCCCTGCAAGGTGACGGGCCGGCCATCCACCATGAACCGGCCATTTGCGAGATCATTATTGATGTAGAGTTTCTTCAGATACTCCGAATGCATCCGGTAGGGCATGCGCGTCGTATCGGCGTTCCAGGCGATGAGATCGAACATCGGCGCCCGCTCGCCCATCATGTATTCCCGGACGAGACGGGACCAGAGCAGGTCGTTCGAGCGGAGCAACTGGAACGCCCCGGCCATTTCGTCGGCCGACAGGAAACCGCGATTCCACATGATGCTTTCAAGGAAATGCATCTGGCTGTGGTCGATGAAGAGGGCGAGCTCGCCTGGCTCACTGAAATCGGTCTGTGCCGCCAGCAGCGAGACCGAAGCCAGCCGGTCGTCGCCATCGCGTGCCATCGCTGCGGCGGCGATGGAGAGCAAGGTCCCGCCAAGGCAATAACCGGCCGCGTGGATTTTCCGGTCCGGGCAAATGGCATCAATCGCGTCGAGCGCATCCATCACGCCCATCCGGCGATAGTCGTTCAGCGACAGGTCGCGGTCATCGGCCGAGGGATTGCGCCACGAAATGATGAAGACGGTGAAGCCCTGCTCGGTCAGGTACTTCACCATTGAGTTCTGTGGCGACAGGTCGAGGATGTAATACTTCATGATCCAGGCCGGCACGATCAGGATCGGTTCGGCGTGAACCTCCTTGGTCGCGGGCGCATACTGGATCAGCTCGATCAGGTGATTGCGGAAGACGACCCGGCCAGGCGTGACGGCGACATCCTCGCCCGGAATGAAGTCCTCGGTGCCAACCGGCGGTTTGCCCTGGATCTGGCGGCGCATGTCCTCGCGCCAGTTGTTGAAGCCGGCGACGAAGTTCTGCCCGCCGGTTTCCCGCGTCCGCTCCAGGATTTCCGGATTGGTGTAGGGATTGTTCGAGGGGGCAAAGACGTCCAGTAGCTGGCGCGCGACGAAGGAGACGACGTCCTCATGGTGAGGGCTCATTCCTGGAACGTCGTGGGTGATGGTATGCCACCATTGCTGTTGGAGCAGGAAAGCTTGCGACCAGAGGGCAAACGGTTGCTGGCGCCAGGCTGGGGCGCGGAAGCGATTGTCGCCAGGTAGCGGATTGATGCAGTTTTCGGCTTCCTTCTGGTTCGCCGCATTGAGCATGTATGCCGAAAGACGACGGTATTTGAGCTGGGCTTTTTGCAGTATTTCCAGCTGTTTGCCTGGAGCGGCCTGAAGATGAAGCGCCCAGTCCATATAGGCGAGTATGAGCGAGGATGGAGAAAGCCCGCCGGATATGCGGCTCAGTATCGTATCCCGCATCTGGTCCAACGCTTCAAACGCTGCCAGCCGGGGAGCGTCTATCGCGGAATGTGTGGAACCTGCGATGTCAGGGAACGGCCTGCGAGAGGAGGGGGCCTTATTGTCGTGGGCAGTCATCAATAAATATACTCTGGGTGGCAGACGAAGCGCTTGCGTTTTGAGTGCACGGTACCCGTCCAAAATGTTGGTTCACGTTAAGTGGTGGCAGCTTTTTTATCGTTTCGCCTTGAGGGCTGGCGTTGTGCGCTGCAGCAAAACCTGAAATCCGACGAGGAGTCAACAGGTGTTGACTGTGTAATTTGGGAGAGGCAGACTATTATTTGACGCATGGCTTATGTTGGCATGGCGAAAATCCGCCGATTACAGAGTGGGGCTCGCAGCGGAGGAAACTGAATGCCTGAAACAAAAGTGCAGACGAGTGCCGAAACAACCCGTGATAGTGTATTGGAGGCTGCGAGTATTGTTTTCCTGAGCCAACCCTACGACAAGGCAACCCTCCGCAGGATCGCTCAGGAAGCCGGAGTGGATGTTGCTTATGTTCACAGGTTGTTCGGATCGAAGAAAGCCTTGTTCAGAGAAGTTTTATCCAACATTTTTGATCGGCTGACTCAGACGTCTGCGCCGATGGGCAGCTTGTTGGATCGGCTTGTAGAAATGACACACAAGGATGTTCATGCTCCGATGAAAGGCGGAGACGCTGTTGGTCTTTTCATCCATTCATTGAGCAATCCCGAGGCCCGGGAGATTATGGTGGAGTTTCTGAGGCTTCATGTGCTGATTCCGCTGGAGGCGGGGTTTGATGGACCGGATGCGACAGCCAAGGCTGAGAAAGTCTTTGCGTTTTTAGTGGGTGTACGCATTACGGGCCGATTTATCGGTTTGAAGAGTGTTGGGGGGCAAACATCGGATGAATGGAAAGAATGGCTGGTCTCGACGATCCGATGCATATATGACAATTAGCTCATCATGGAGGTGAGCGTCCTGCGCTTGGCTGAAGCCGCACTTCGATGCTGCGTGAATGGCGCTCAGTATTCAGGCTGGCGCGGAATGGCTAAATGCAGGCGTTTCCACAATTCGCTCCGTTTCCACTCAGGAAGATGGCATGTGCTGTCCGACAACTCACATCTTTGCGCGCTCGAAAGTGGTGAGGCCGATCTCGCCGTGCGCATGGTCGAGCAGCAGGGGCGACAGAACATTTTCCACCGGATAGGTTCGGTCATCTTCGCGCTCTATGCCACCTCGGACATCGCCAAACTCCCGCAGAACCAATTGCGCTTCATCGCCATTGACGAAACGCTCGCCCATGAGCCGCAACAACGCTGGCTAGAGGAGTTCGCCGGAGACCGGCCGCTCGATTTGCTGACCGGAAACTTCCACAGCCAGCGCGCCGCCGCGGAAGCCGGGCTGGGCATTGCGCTATTGCCCGGCGTGATGGCGGAGCGATGCTCGACGCTCATCCGCGCCGTAGCCAACCTTCTGATCGCGGCTATCCGGTAGGCGCCGCCCTCAGAAAGCCAACAATCTTGAAAGGCGAGCTATCTTGGCGCCAGCAATTTAGTAGGTAGCAAGACAAGTGGGACTCGAATCTACGAGCAGAGAAGTGATGGCAAGCGGAGCCGCTGAATGAGCGCGTTTCGGTCACGGTATCACGGGAAATCCTAGCGAGTTGGCAATACCGTTTCAGCATGCCGTAATGACGAGCCTGTCTACTCGAGTTTCCCACGTAGGCACCTGAACTGCGAAAGTGTCGACATTAAAGCATTGTTTTATATAGGAAGTTGGCGCACCCGACAGGATTCGAACCTGTGGCCTTCGCCTTCGGAGGGCGACGCTCTATCCAGCTGAGCTACGGGTGCATACCGTTCGCGAGGTGCTTACGCCATGCTTACGCGAGATTTTCATCGGCCTGAAGAGCGAACCCGACATCCGCTCAAACCGTTGTTTAGTCACTTCTTTCTTCCAACACCCGCAACCATCGCCAGACTTGACATCCGCCTTCGGAGGGCGGCGCTCTATCCAGCTGAGCTACGGGTGCAGCTTGCGGGGCGAAGCTTTAGGCCAATCGCGGGGCCGGTGCAATGATGCGCGCCAGCGACGGAGCGGTTTTGTGCTGGCCGGGCTGCGCGCAGCGCGATAGGCTTGAGTGAACACACGCCAGATTTGGGGAACCGCATGGCCTTGAAACACTTCGCCGCTCTGCTCGCCGCCCTGGCTGCACAGGGCCTTGCCGCCTGTGATGGCGGCGGTACGCCCGATCCGCAGCCTGCGCCGGATATCCCCAATACCGAGCCGACGGTGGAGAGCCCCGACACGCCGCCGGCCGAGGAGGAGACAGACCCCTCGCTCGCCGAGCGCGTCGACCTGCCGCCCTATGGCGAGCCGCCAGTCTGGACGGTGGCCGACGAGGACACAACGGTCTATCTCTTCGGCACGGTGCATATCCTCAAGCCGGAAACCGAATGGCAGACCGAAAGCCTGATCGGCGCACTGTCTGCCGCCGATGTGATCTATTTCGAGGCCGATGTGACGAGCCCGGAAGCGACCGCCAACATGGCCCGCCTGGTGCCCCAGCTCGGCCTCCTGCCACCCGGCGAGAAACTGTCGGACCTGCTCAGCCCGGAAGAGCTGAAGGAGGTGGAGGAGGCCGCAGGGCTGATCGGCCTGCCAGTCGCGGCGCTCGAACCGATGAAGCCCTGGCTCGCCACCGTGCAGATGTCCGTGCTGGCTCTGCAGCAGCAGGGCTATTCGCCCGATAGCGGGGTGGAGATCACGCTCACGGGCCTGGCCAAGCAGCAGGGCAAGACCTTCCGCTACCTGGAAAGCGCGGAAGAGCAGCTCGGTTTCTTCGCCAACCTGCCAATGCCTGACCAGGTGGATTTCCTGGTCGTCTCCTCCATCCAGATCGAGGACGAGCCACATATGCTCGACGCGCTGGTCACCGAATGGGCCGAAGGCGATGTCGACGATCTCGCGCATCTGATGTCGGAACCGGACGCGATGGGCTCGGAGGCAGTCTATGACAATCTGATCGTGACCCGCAATGCGAACTGGACCGAAGAGATCAAGACGCTGATGGACGAGGAGGCCGGGTCCTTCTTCATCGCCGTCGGCGCCGCGCATCTTGCCGGCGAGGACAGCGTGGTCTCGATGCTGCGCGCCGATGGCTATGAGGTTGACGGACCTTAGAGGGCTTCCTGTTTGATCCCGTATCGGCGCTTTGCGCCTCACATGGATCGCGCTCAGGGCTGGTTTTCTGTCTGTCTCCGTATCGCTTCGCTCACATGAGACGGGCTCAGGGCTGCACGCCAAACAGAACCGCTTATCCCCGCGAAAGCGGATGAGAGAGGCTGAGGCCTTGGCAGGCGGGCTGACCCGACGCGGGCTCTAAGCCCGCGGGTCGTCCCATTCCTTCGCCACGCCATAGCCGCCGCGGCGGGTAAGCCAGAACATGCCGATCAGGTCGAAAAGGCCCGCGCCGAGGCGGCCGAGAAAGCCGTATTTCGAGCTGCCGTGCCAGCGCTGGCGGTCGTTCACGCGCTCCTCGCGCACCTCCCAGCCAGCGCGCTTGATCAGCGCCGGCAGGAAGCGGTGCATGGAGGCGAAATAGGGCAGGTCGCGGAAGGCGCGCGTGCGGATCAGTTTCCAGCCGCACCCGGTATCGGTGGCATCGTCGCGCAGCACGAAGCGGCGCACGCCATTGGCCACGCGCGACTGAACCCATTTGAAGCCGCTATCGTTCCGGGACTTGCGCTTGCCGGCGATGATGCCGAGCCGGGGCGGCGCGCCGGGGGCAATGATCCCGTCCCAGAGCCGGCGGGTGTCGCTGACATCGTTCTGCCCGTCGCCGTCGAGCAGCTGGGTCCAGGTCCCGCGCACCGATTTCAGGCCAGTGAAGAGCGCGGCCGATTTCCCACGCCGCTCAATATGGGTGAGCACGGTGAGCGTTTCCGGCCAGCGCGCGGCGGCTTCGGCCAGTTCCGCCCCGGTCGCGTCCCCGGAGGCGTCATTGACCGCCACCACCTCGAAATTCAGGCCCGCCAGCACGTCATGCACCTCCTCCAGAAGCGGCAGGACATTGCCTTCTTCATTGTAGAAGGGGATCAGGACGGAGAGATCGGGGGCGGGTGAGGTCAAGGCGGGCCGGGCGTATTGAGACGTATTTTCAGCTGAACCCGCTCTTCGCATGTTCAAAGAAGTCGCGATAGAGGGCGTGTGCCGCGCGGGCTTTCAGCCCGACTTCGACCGCGAGCCCGGCGCCTTCCAGCCGGTCGAGCCCGCCTGCGCCCTGCGGGTGCTCGTCGCGGATGGCGACGATGATGCGCGCAAGGCCGGCCTCCACCAGGCGCTCGCTGCACGAAGGCGCGCCGGATGTGCGCTCGCGGCAGGGCTCAAGCGTGACATAGGCCGTCCCGCCGCGCGCGGCCTCGCCGGCGGCCTCCAGCGCGATTTCCTCGGCATGCGGGCGCCCGTCATCGGCTGTGCGCGCCTCGGCAATGGCCACGCCGTCGCGATTGCAGATCACGCAGCCGACAGAGGGGTTCTCGCCCGTGCGCCCGTAGCCCTCAGCGGCCAGGCGCAGGGCCCGGCCCATCAGGCGCCGGTCGCGGCGACGGCTCACGGCAGTTCGGGCAGCGTGGCGGCGCGCTCGGCATCGAGATAGCGGGCGGAAACCGGCTTGAGGCTGGCGTCCAGCTCGATCAGCAGCGGGTTGCCGGTGGGGATCTCCACGCCGGTGATGGTCTCGTCAGGCACGCTGAACAGGTGTTTCACCAGCGCGCGCAGGGAATTGCCGTGGGCGGCGATGATCGTGTTGGTGCCACCGGTGAGCACCGGGGCGATATCGCTTTCCCAATAGGGCAGCACGCGCTCAAGGGTGAGTTTCAGGCTCTCGGCGGCGGGCACCTCGATGCCGGCATAGCGCGGATCGGTGGAAAGGTCCCAGGCGCTGCCGGGCTCGAGCGGCGGCGGGGGCACGTCATAGCTCCGGCGCCAGATATGCACCTGGTCGGCGCCGTGCTTGGCCGCCGTCTCGGCCTTGTCGAGGCCGGTGAGGCCGCCATAGTGGCGCTCATTGAGGCGGTAATCCTTGGTGACAGGCACCCAGGCGCGCTTCATTTCGGTCAGGGTCAGCCACAGGGTGCGGATGGCGCGGGTCTGGACGCTGGCAAAGGCCTGGCGGAAATCCACGCCCGTCTCGGCGAGCAGCGCGCCGGAACGGCTCGCCTCGGCCTCGCCCTTCTCGGTGAGATCCGCATCCCACCAGCCGGTGAAACGGTTTTCGAGATTCCACTGGCTCTGGCCGTGGCGGATCAGGGCGAGCATGGGCATGGGCAGGTGTCCTTTTTGGGCAATGTCTCAGGCGTTGTTGCCATTTGCCAGCAAGAATCAAGCCTCCAGCAGGGCGACCAGGGGTCCCAGGGCGGTGGCGACGGGCGCTGCGCCGATGGCAGGAATGTCGTTCACGACCGGCAGGCCGGCAGCGTCATAGCCCATGATCCAGCCACCTTCGGGGGTCAGGAAATCGTCCATCAGCTGGTCGAAGGTGCGGCTGGCGGCCTTGGCGCCGAGAATGGCATCTTCGCCCGCAGCGTCGGAGAAGCTGGCAAGGCGCGTGCGCAGCCGGTCGCACAGGGTGACAAGACTGCGCGCGGCACCCGGCACGGTCGGGATGGGCGGGGCGGCATCTTCGCCGGCAAACTCCAGCGCCGCTTCGATGCGCGCGGCGGCGATCTCGGCACTGAAGCCCACACGCGGGGCGAGGCGAAAGAGCGAGACCAGGGCAAGCTGGCCGGACGGCGCGGCAGCCTCCGGTTCGGGCAGCGGACGGTGGTTGAGCTCCAGCGCGCTGGAAAAGCCGCCTTCCCCGCGCAGGCAGCCAGCCTCGCTCCACAGCGGAAGCGCACGTTCACCCAGCCAGTGCCGTGCTTCTCTTGCTCGCCGCTGCAAAGCCTTTAAGGACATGAACCGAGGCCCCTTTTCCCAAACCGGGTCCACACGCTGCTAAATCAGGTCCCCGATCTTGGCCAGCCTCTCGCGCGCAGGAGGACGAGGTAACATGAAAGACCGGTTGTTCTTTCCAGCCATTGCCCTGCTTGCAGGCGGGCTGGTCTATCTGGCGCTGATGCCGGGGATCGGCGCGCTGCCGACCGGCCCGGTCAGCGTCGGTGACCTGAACTATAATCGGGTTGAAGTGTCCGGTGTGGAGCTCAACCGGATCGAGGTTGGCGGCGAGGCGGAGATCGAGCTGGTGCGCGGGGACGGCCCGACGCATCTGCGCATGGATACCATTGCCGGCGCCCTGGCGGACGCCCCGGTGCAGGGCCCGCATTTCGTGCTGGCCGCGGATATCGAAGTGCAGTTTTCCGGCTTCGAGGTGGAGATCACCGTGCGCGCCAAGCCGGGCGAGCGCCTCGGGGCCACGCAGATGATGGTGAACTATTCCGCCGGCCGCGAGGGGGAATCGGGCTGGCAGGTGTTCGACCTGCAGCCGGACTGGGCCGACTTCACCTTCACCTATCGCGTGCCGGTGAAATCGGGCGACAATGCGCTGGATTATCTCGCCATCCGCCCGGTCACGCCCGACAAGACCCGGAGCCTGCTGATCGAAAGCGTCACCTTCCGGCGCGGCGCACGGTGGGCCAGCCAGGAAGGCTGATGGGTGTGACCCCCATACGCATAGAGACGCCCACCGACCCGCGCGTGGCGCCCTATGTCTCGATCCGCGAGCGCGACCTGACCGGGCGCGGGAACCGGTTCATCGTCGAGGGGCGGGTGACGCTGGATGTGCTGGTGACGCGTAGCCGGTTTCCGATCGAGAGCCTCTTTATCCTCGAACGCCGCCTGACGGCGCTTACGCCCACCCTGGCGAAACTGGCGCCCGGTATCCCGGTCTATACCGCCGGTCAGGAGGTATTCGACGCGGTGGCGGGGTTTCATGTCCATCGCGGCATCCTGGCCTGCGCCCGGCGCGATGAGGGCCTGCCGCTGCCTGAGATCGCCGGCGCCTCGCGCCTGGTGGCCGGGTTCGGTCTTTCCAACCATGACAATGTCGGCGCGCTGATGCGCAATGCCGCCGGGCTGGGCGCGAGCGGTGTGGTGCTGGACGCTGAAAGCTGCGACCCGCTTTACCGCAAGGCCATACGCGTTTCGGCTGGCACCAGCCTCTGGCTGCCCTGGTCGCGCGGCGGGGCGCCGCATGAGCTGGTGGAGGGGCTGAAGGCCGCAGGCCATGCGCTCTGGGCGCTGACACCGGCCGAGGCTGCCCCGTCGCTCTGGCAGCTTCAGCCGCCGGCGCGCGTCACGCTTCTTGTCGGGGCCGAGGGGCCGGGCCTGCCGCGCGAGATCATCGCCGCCTGCCAGCCGGTGCGCATTCCCATGGCCGCCGGGGTCGACAGCCTGAATGTGGCAACGGCCGCCGCCATCGCGCTGGCTCATGTCGCGGTAGGCGATTAGGCCGGCTGAAGCGGGCGATCCTCTGGCGGTCTGGCCGGTTTGCGCCGGGCCCAGGCGCGCTCATGGAAGGTGTAGGCCACTGTCTGCACGGCGGGTTCGATCAGGCCGATGCCGAGCGCGACATGCCAGTCTCCGGTCAGCGCGAAGGCCACCATGACGGCCACGATCAGGTGGGTCAGCGAGTATGTCAGGGTTTTCAGGGCCGGCACGGGCATGGCGAAATCTCCTCAAGGCCTGAATATGGCAAGATGCGAATCGTTCGCAAATAGAAAATTCCAGACATCAGGATCGAAAGCATCTATGGCCGGCGCATGTGGCCGGTCTGAGACAGACTGACACGAATGTGATGTGGGCTATTGAGGACGCCAAAAGCTTTCCCATATCGCAGACCGAAGCCCGGCCGAGACCCGCCGGGTGCGAACAATCAATCTCCCGAGGCGTCGCCCGGCTCCGGTGCTGCACTGAGCAGGCCATCAAAAGGAACCAAGCGGCGGCCGACAGACAAAGGAAGACCAGATATGGGCAAGATTATCGGTATCGACCTGGGCACCACGAACTCGTGCGTGGCCGTCATGGAAGGCGGCGATCCCAAGGTGATCGAAAACTCCGAAGGCGCGCGGACCACCCCCTCCGTCGTCGCCTTTACAGAAAGCGGTGAGCGCCTGATTGGCATGCCGGCGCGCCGCCAGGCCGTGACCAACCCCGATTTCACCTTCTACGCCATCAAGCGCCTCATCGGGCGCACCTTCGATGAGCCGACCGTGAAGAAGGACATCGAGGTCTCCCCCTTCTCCATCGTGCAGGGCCCCAATGGCGATGCCTGGGTGAAAGGCCGCGACAAGGATTACGCGCCGCAGGAAATCTCCGCCTTCGTGCTGACCAAGATGAAGGAAACCGCCGAGGCCTATCTCGGTGAGCCGGTGACCGAAGCCATTGTCACCGTGCCGGCCTATTTCTCCGACGCCCAGCGCCAGGCGACCAAGGATGCCGGCAAGATTGCCGGTCTGGAAGTGCGCCGGATCATCAACGAGCCGACCGCGGCCGCGCTGGCCTATGGCCTCGACAAGGCCGACGAAGGCAAGACCATCGCAGTCTACGACCTTGGCGGCGGCACGTTCGACGTCTCGATCCTGGAGATCGGCGACGGCGTGTTCGAGGTGCTCTCGACCAATGGCGACACTTTCCTCGGCGGCGAAGACTTCGACCTGCGCATCGTCGACTATCTCGCCGAGGAGTTCAAAAAGGATCAGGGCATCGACCTGAAGGCCGACAAGCTGGCCCTCCAGCGCCTCAAGGAAGAGGCCGAAAAGGCCAAGAAGGAGCTGAGCTCGGCTTCAAGCTATGAGGTCAACCTGCCCTTTATCACGGCCGATGCCTCCGGTCCGAAACACCTCAACATCAAGCTCTCGCGCGCCAAGTTCGAAAGCCTGGTCGAAGATCTGGTCAAGCGCACCATCGAGCCCTGCCGCAAGGCGCTCACCGATGCCGGCAAGAAAGCTGCCGACATTGACGAAGTGGTGCTGGTCGGCGGGATGACCCGCATGCCGGCCGTACAGGTCGCGGTGAAGGACTTCTTCGGCAGGGAGCCCCACAAGGGCGTGAACCCGGACGAGGTGGTTGCCATCGGTGCGGCCATCCAGGGCGGCGTGCTGCAGGGCGATGTGAAGGATGTGGTCCTGCTCGACGTGACCCCGCTCTCGCTCGGCATCGAGACGCTGGGCGGTGTGTTCACGCGCCTCATCGATCGCAACACCACGATCCCGACCGAGAAATCCCAGGTCTTCTCGACCGCTGAGGATAACCAGTCGGCCGTGACCATCGCCGTCTTCCAGGGCGAGCGGGAAATGGCCCAGGACAACAAGCTGCTCGGCCGGTTCAACCTGGAAGGCATTGCGCCTGCCCCGCGCGGCATGCCGCAGATCGAGGTCAGTTTCGACATCGACGCCAACGGCATCGTCAATGTGTCGGCCAAGGACAAGTCCACCGGCAAGGAACAGCGCATCACCATCCAGGCCGATGGCGGGCTCTCGGAAGACGACATCAAGAACATGATGGCCGATGCCGAGAAGAATGCCGAGGCTGACAAGAAGCGCCGCGAACTGGTCGACGCCAAGAACAATGCCGAGGCGCTGGCCCACCAGACCGAAAAGCAGGTCGAAGAGCATGGCGACAAGGTCTCCGATGAGGTGAAGAGTGAAATCACCGAGGCGGTCGCGGCCCTGAAAACCGCTGCCGAGGGCGATGACGTCGCCGCCATCAACGAGAAGCACCAGGCCCTGATGACGGCGGCCATGAAGCTCGGCGAGGCGATCTATGCCCAGCAGCAGGAATCTCAGGCCCATGCCGACGCGGCCGCCGATGCCGCTGGCGACGAGGATGTGGTCGACGCCGAGTATGAGGAAGTCGACGGCGACAACGCCAAGTCGGCCTAAGCCTCAGACCTCACGCTGAAATCAAACAGCCGCCCGGTGGAAACGCCGGGCGGTTTTGTTTTGCGGTAAAGTGCCATGGCCGGCCTGGGGCAGGCGGTCGCTGGCCAGCCGGGCCCGTCCGTGGTGTCATGGCGCCAGAGTTTGAGCAATCTGGAGCCCCCTCCATGACAAAGGCCCCCTTTCCCGTCTCGCAGATCCTGGTGCCGGTGGACATGGGCACACCCGACGCCTCAGGCCCGGCCCTCGCCACGGCGGCCTGGCATGCCGGCCAGACCGGCGCGCGCGTGCATGTGCTGACGGTGGTCAAGCCGCTCGGCGGCGCGATCACCGAGTTGCCGGCGAGCCATCAGGAGGATTTCGAGGCCTTCGTGGCCGGCGCGGCTGCGCGCCATGGCTGCGCGATGACGGCGGTGCTGCGCAGCCATGAGTCGCCTGATCATGTCATCCGCGAGACGGTGAAATCGCTGGGCATCGACCTTGTGGTGATGACAACCCACCATCCCAGCCTCACCGACCGCCTCCTCGGCTCCCACGCCTCCAGGACCGCCCTGCATGCGGACTGCTCGGTTCTGGTCTTGCGCGGAGAGTAGGGCCGACTACTCCGGCCTGCCGAGATAATCTGTCGGCAGCACTTCGGAGAAACTGGCAATGGCAGGAGATTGACCCCGCACGAACTGCACCGGCGAGACACCCACATGCCGGGAAAACGCCACGCTGAACGCACTTGCCGAGCCATAGCCGACCTTCGCGGCAACTTCCGCGATATTGCCATCTTGGTACTGCAGCAGGTTCTTTGCCTTGGCCATGCGCCACGACAGAAGATACGCCATCGGGGAGACGCCAAGGGTTTGCCTGAAGCGATCGAAAAAAGCAGAGCGGGACAGTGCGGCCTCCGCCGCTAACTCTGCCACGCTCCAGGGCCTGGCCGGGTTTTCGTGCATTCGCCGGATCGCCGGAGCAAGCCGGTCGTCGGAAAGCCCACACAGGAGACCGGGCGACGCCAGGCTTCCTGCAGATGATCGCAAGGCCTCGATCAGCAGCACTTCCATCAACCGAGCCAGGATGACGTCCCGTCCCGGCCGCATCGCCAATGATTCTGCGCGCACAAGCCGGGCCAGAGTCGCCAGCCTCTCCTCATCGCGGACCCGGACCATTTGCGGCAACAGCGAAACCAGCAGGTTGGCGTCCGGAGAAACGAACTCACAGTACCCAATCAGCAGCTGAACATCCGGTGGGCCTTCCTGCACGCCGATCCGGACCTCGGCATCAGCGATATAGGTCGGCCGGGACGCCAGGTTCTCCGGTGCCGGCGGGTTGGCGCTCGACATCGAAAAATCCTCCATGGAAGGCACCAGGACGAACTCCGTCTCGTGCAGTGTGACGGGCTCATCGCCCGGCCTTTCCAGACGACAGGTGCCGTTCAGCACCAGGCAGTAGAACGGCTGTCCAGGCTCGGCGCGGCGCACGCGCCACATGCCAGCGCCATTGACCAGTTTGGAAAAAGGCGCGGTCGGCTGAAGCAAGGTCACGATATCAGCAAGCGGATCGGTCATTTCTGGATTCCTGCGAATGCATTGCGGACGATCTATTATCGTAAGTCCGGAGCACGGGGGCCATCTCTACGATGCGATACGTCGCGTGACCACACATGGAGCAAGTCATGAAGACAATTTTGATCACCGGGTGCTCATCCGGCTTTGGCCTGGAAACGGCCAATTACTTCCACGCCCGGGACTGGAATGTGATTGCCACGATGCGCACGCCTCGCGAAGACATCCTGCCGAAATCCGACCGGATGCGCGTATTGCCGCTGGACGTCACGGACGCCCGGAGCATTGCCGCGGCTGTAGATGCGGCGGGTCCGATCGACGTTCTCGTCAACAATGCCGGGATCGGCTGGCTGAATGCCCTTGAGGGCACGCCGATGAATGTCGTCCGGGATGTTTTCGAGACCAATACCATCGGAACCATGGCGATGATCCAGGCGGTCCTGCCCCAGTTTCGCGAGCGCAGGTCCGGGGTCATCGTCAACATATCTTCAAGCGTCACCCTGAAATCGCTTCCCTTGCTGTCGGTCTACACGGCCAGCAAGCACGCCGTAAACGGATTTACCGAGTCGCTGGCGCTGGAGCTTGAACCGTTCAATATTCGCGTCCGCATCGTCCTTCCCGGCCGGGCGCCCGACACACGCTTTGGCGATAATGCACGTGCCCGCATGACCGATGGCTTTCCCGAGGCCTACACGGCCCTGGCGCAAACCATCATGTCGGGTTGGGAGCAGGACGCTTCACCGATCACGCTTCCCGGCGATGTGCCCGAAGCCGTCTGGCGGGCGGTCACCGATCCGTCCAGCCCGATGCGGCTGCCGGCAGGCGCGGATGCCATCGCCCTGTCCTCTGGCTGAGGTTTCAGGCAAGCCTCTCCAACCCCTTGTCCCCGACGGCATAATCCCCGGCATGGATGTTCGCATGGATTCAGCCATGGAGCGCGGGTGGGCGCTGGTGGGGCAGGTTCTGGCCTGGCTCGCCGCGCTGGACGGGCTCGCGCGCGGCTGGATGCCGGGGCGGGACTGGTGGCGGGCCTTTGCCGAGTTGCGCCAGGCCGAGGGGGTGGCGCGCCGGCTGGTGATCGCGCTCGCCCTTGAGGGGCCGGCGCCTGCCGCCCCCACCGCGCCGCCCGACCCCAAACCTGACAGGCCGGCGATGAAACGCGCCGGCGCGCGCGCCCCCTATGCGCCGGGCTTTGCCCTGTTCGATCCGCTGGGCGCGCTGCTGCCAGGTGCGGGCCGGGCGACAGGTCCCGAGCGCGCGGGCGAGGTGCCCCATGCCACTCATGGGCTGGCGAGCCGGCTGGCCGCGCTTTCGGCTGTGCTGGAGGACCCGTCCGGGGCGGCCGCACGCATGGCGCGGTTCCTGGCTGGCGAGGCGGTGGGGCGGGCCTCGCCGCTGCGCCCGGGTGCGCCGCCCGGCTGGCATGCGGGCCTGCATATGAGCCAGGCTGGCGACCGCTATATGGAGGCCCACCGGGCCGCGCTCACCGCCCTCAATGCCCCGCGCGCGCCGCCGACACTTTCCGCAATCTGAATGCAAAAAACCCCGGTTCCCTGATGGGAGACCGGGGTGTGAGGTGCTGGCCGGGGCTGGCCAGCGGCCGGTCCATCGCGCCGGCCCGAGAGTGCGAATGACGGGCCGGGGCGGGGCCGGGGTCCGGGCCCTTGCGGGCCCGTGGAGACCTATTTGTTCGGCTGCGGGGTCGTGCGCAGATAGGGTTTCACCGTGGTGTAGCCCTTGGGGAACAGCTTGTCGGCGTCTTCATTGGACACGCTCGGCACGATGATGACATCCTCGCCATCGGCCCAGTTCACCGGGGTGGCGACCTTGTAGCCGTCGGTCAGCTGCAGGCTGTCGATCAGGCGCAGGATCTCGTCGAAGTTCCGGCCGGCCGACGGCGGATAGATGATCGAGGCACGGATCTTCTTGTTGGGGTCGATGACATAGACCGCGCGCACGGTGACCTTGGGGTCCGCGTTCGGGTGGATCATGTTGTAGAGGGTCGCGACCTGTTTTTCCGGATCGGCGATGATCGGGAAGTCGACCGTGCAGCCCTGGGTTTCCTCGATGTCGGAGATCCAGGCCTTGTGCTGCTCGACCGTGTCGACCGAGATCACGATCGCCTTGGCATGACGCGCGGCGAGCTTGTCCTTCAGCCTGGCGGTATAGCCAAGCTCGGTGGTGCAGACCGGGGTGAAGTCTGCCGGGTGGGAGAAGAAGACGACCCAGTCATCTCCGATCCAGTCATGGAACCGGATACGGCCTTCTGTGGTGTCGGCTTCGAAGTCTGGGGCGATATCGCCGAGCAAGAGGCTCATGTTTTTTGCTCCGTCTGCTTGATCTTGATGCAAAGACTGGTGACTTTGGCGGAGCAAACAAGGCATATCACGCTGAGGCGTGGTATCAGATTTTCTAAGTCAGGACGTGCAGCGGCCCATATGAAGCGTCTCATTCTCATGCGTCATGCCAAGACCGAGCCCTGGCATGAGAGCGTTGACGATCATGGCCGGGCGCTTGTCGAGCGCGGATTTACCGATGCTGCCGCCGTCGGGGCGGAGCTGACAAGCCGCGGCTGGCTGCCTGACAGCGCGCTGGTCTCCACCGCCCGGCGCGCCCGGGAAACCTGGAAGGCGGTCTCGGCCGACTGGGGCGAGATCCCGGCCATCCTTGATGAGGCGATGTATCTTGCCGCGCCGCAGACCATAGACGCGGTGCTTTCGGCCAGTTCCCCGGCCGGCACGTTGATCGTGGTCGGGCATAATCCGGGCCTGCACGAGTTCGCCTGCATGCTCGACCGGCGCGGCCCGCCTGGCAACCCGTATGCCCATGACCGCCTGTTCGAGAAGTTCCCCACTGGCTGCGTGGCCCTGTTCGAGGCGGGCGAGGAGGTGGTCTATCATTCCTCGGCCTTCCAACTGGTCGATATCATCCGTCCCCGCGACCTTGAGGACGAGGACTGAGCCGCATGAAAAAGGCCGCCCCGCCGGACTGGCGAAGCGGCCTCTCATCTGGACGGTCTCAGCCCTGGTTGCGGGCTTCCCAGTCTTCGAACGCCTGGTCGAGGGCGGGCGTGTCGATTTGGGCAACGGTGCGCTCCAGGGTGGTGGCAACACACTGCTTGGCCATGGCTTCGCGGATGGCGAGCGGGAAGACGCGGCGGTCTTCGCAGTGATCGGCCACCTGGTGTTCCAGGTCTTGGAGAACCTGCGCGGCGCCCTGTTCGGTCTGAACAGCCTTGGCATCGTAGGTGTAATCGAAGCTGAAATCATTGGCGGCGGAAGCGGTGCCGGCGATGGCGAGGCCGGAAAGGATCACGGCGAGGGTTTTGGTGTATGACATGGGGTATTCCTCCGTTGAAAAAGTTTGCTTGTGGTTGGGTTGGGGCCCCGCCCGGGGCGTCTCCGGGCAGGGACGGCATCTGGGACCTTACCGGACCACCCGGCGGCGCTGGCGGGTGCGGCGAGCGACAAGCAGGGAGGTGCGCTTGTGGGTGGGCTCTCCGTCGTTGGCGGCCACCGGGAGCGGCAGAGTCACAGAGCGAAAGCGGTCTGCAGCGTCCCGGGCGACAACAGCGCCGGCGAGAGAAACAGACGCGGTGTCGTTGGTGCGAACGAGGGCGGTCATTGGTTTCAGGTCCTTCTTTGGTGCGGGCCACCTGGCCCGGGGGGTTGGTGTCTCCGGGCTCATCCCGTCGACAGGATCCATCTAAGTCAGGAATTATCGAAAAACAATATCTCCATATCGAAAAACATGATGACTTTTAGATAAATCAAATAAAATCAATGAGATAAATTTTATTGTTTTTCGATATTTCAAAAAGATGACAGTCTGGCTCTCATCCCCGGCCCGAAAAATTTCGATACGATTTGTTAACTTTTCCACCGCGGGTGGTTGCGCTGTGGAATTCTCTCGTCTTTGTTCATTTTCATGGCGGGTCCGGGGGGCATTCGAGACTTCACGCCGGAATGGACTGTGGAAACACAGGACGCTCCGGACGATTGGGCGCGTACCGGCGCGGCCTCAACCGTTTCCGCCGACGACATCCTGTTCGACTATTGCGCCCTGCGCGCCAGCCTGTCGCTGGAGTTTGCCGAGCCGCATCTGTCAGCCTGCACGCGCACCGGTCTCAGGATATCCCCCGCGATTGCCGGACTGGCCGGCCCGCTCCTTGCCTTTGGCCTGTTCGCGCCGGACCTGGTGCTCGCAGCCGGACTGGCGGCAGGCTTTGCCGCCTTTGCGGTGCTGGTGGCCTGGCGGACCTGGCTCCTTGCCGTGGCGACCACGCCGGGCTTTCGCCGGCCACCGCATATAAGAGAGCTGCCGGAGACCGAGCTGCCCATCTATACCGTGCTGGTGCCGCTTTATCACGAGGCCAGCGCCGTGCCGGGCCTTGCCCGCGCCATGGCCCGGCTCGACTGGCCAGCCGACCGGCTCGACATCATCCTCCTCATGGAAGAGGCCGATACCTGTACCCAGTTCGCGGCCGCCTGCGCGCGATGGCCCGCCGGGACGCGCCAGCTCGTCCTGCCGCCCGGTGCGCCGCAGACCAAGCCGCGCGCGCTCAATTACGGGCTTCAGCATGCCCGCGGCACGCTCGCCTGTATCTATGATGCCGAGGACCGGCCCCATCCCAGCCAGCTCAAGGCCGCCTTTGCCGCCTTCGCGCGCGGGGGTGAGGATCTCGCCTGCGTGCAGGCGCCGCTGGCGGCCTATAATCACCGCGAAAGCTGGCTCGCGACCCATTGGGCGATGGAATATGCGGTTCAGTTCGGCCTGCTCCTGCCCGCGCTTTCCCGCATGCGCCTGCCAATCCTGCTCGGGGGAACCAGCAATCACTTCCGCATGGCGGTGCTGCGCCGGATGAATGGCTGGGATGCATGGAACGTCACCGAGGATGCCGATCTCGGCGTGCGGCTCGCCCGGCGGGGCTATCGCAGCGCGGTGATCACGCCGCCGACCCTGGAAGAGGCCCCGGAATCGCTCGGCATCTGGGTGGCCCAGCGCTCGCGCTGGCTGAAGGGCTTCTGGCAGAGCTGGGTGGTGATGATGCGCGCACCGCGACAGGCTGCAGCGGAAATGGGCTGGCCGGGATTCCTGGCGCTGCAGGTGATGCTGGCCGGCACCTTCCTCGCCGCGCTGGTGCATGGCCCGCTGATGATCGGCCTTTGCGTGGGGCTTCTTGCCGGCTGGATCGCGCCGGATGGTGTGGGCCTCCTGCTCCTGGTGCTCGGCTATCTCTCCAATGCCGTAGCCATGCTGGTCACGCCCGGCCCGAAGCATATGCGGCGCTGGCAGGCTGTGGCGACATTGCCACTCTACTGGCCGCTTCAGACCCTTGCGGCAGTGCGTGCGCTTTACGGATGGCTGTGCGCGCCCCATTTCTGGGCCAAGACTCCACACGGCCTGACCGCGCACCGGGGCTGACGCCCCCCCTGGACGCATCCTGGCCCTTCAGACCCGGATGGCTCTCTCGTGCTTGAATGGCTTATCACTGGCGGTGCGTTCCTGGCCTGTGTCGGCCTGGCGGTGCTGGCCAATCACAAGTCCACCGAGGTCTGGGACGAGCCGCGCCCGCGCCTCATCCCCTGGCGGATCGTCATGGTGTTTGCCGCCTTCGGGGCGATCCTGGCCATTGTTCACGCGATGAATCTCGCCGGCTTCGAGACCGGGCCGGACAAGGCCCTGCTCGGGCGCTTCTAGATCCGCGGATGCTATGTGAGTCAGGGTCCGCCCTCTCCCCCTCCCAACCGCCCCACAGTTTCGCAGCATTGGGGCGGTTGGGAGGGGGAGAGGGCGGCTCAGGCTGAATACAAACCTTCACGTGGCGTCATGGCTTTCAAGCGGCCCGTGGGCGCTGTAACCTCCGCGTAAACACCCAAGAACAATCTGGAGGAGAGAGCCCATGGCCTTCGATGAGCCGGCCGAACTGGAGGCCTTCCGCGCCGAAACGCGCGCCTGGCTGGAGGAAAACTGCCCGCCCGCCATGCGCACCCCGATGAAGGACGATGAGGTCGTCTGGGGCGGCAGGCGCGAGACCTTCAGGAATCCCGACGCAAAAGTCTGGCTGGAGCGGATGGGCGAGAAGGGCTGGACCGCGCCGACCTGGCCGGCCGAATATGGCGGCGGCGGCCTGTCAAAGGCTGAAGCCCGTGTCCTCGAACAGGAGCTGCGTCGCATCAAGGCGCGCCCGGCGCTCTTTTCCTTCGGCCTGTGGATGTTCGGCCCGGCCCTGCTGGAGTTCGGCAATCACGAGCAGAAACTGCGTTTCATCCCCGATATCGTGAAGGGCAAGACGCGCTGGTGCCAGGGCTATTCAGAGCCGGGTGCGGGCTCGGATCTCGCCGGCCTGATGACCAAGTGCGAGGACAAGGGTGACCATTGGCTGGTCAATGGCCAGAAGGTGTGGACCTCCTATGCCGACCAGGCCGACTGGATCTTCTGCCTGGTGCGCACCGACAAGGAGAAGAAGCATGAAGGCATCTCCTTCCTCGTCTTCGACATGCAAAGCGAGGGCGTGGAGGCCCGCCCGATCAAGCTGATCTCCGGTTCGTCGCCCTTCTGCGAGACTTTCTTCTCCGATGTGAAAGTGCCCAAGGACCAGCTCGTCGGCGAGTTGAACAAGGGCTGGACCATCGCCAAGCGCCTGTTGCAGTTCGAGCGCTCGTCCATCTCAGCTGCGGGATTTGGGGGGGCAGGGGGCTCAGGGATTCTCGGCCCGGAAGACTATGCCAAGCAGCATATCGGCACCGACAGCGAAGGCCGGATTGCCGATGGCGACCTGCGCGGGCGTATCACTGATCACAAGATGTACGCCAAGGCCTTCGCCCTGACGGTTGCGCGCAGCCAGGAGCAGTCCAAGGCCGGCCAGGAGGTGGGGCACACGGCTTCCATCATCAAATACGCCGCCGCGAAAATGAACCAGGATCGCCACGAGTTGTTGATCGAGGCGCTCGGCACCGAAGGCCTCGGCTGGGAAGGCCCGGGCTTTGACGAGACGGCCATGAAAGCGACGCGCGGCTGGCTGCGCTCGAAGGGTAATTCCATCGAGGGCGGCACGTCGGAAATCAATCTCAATGTCGTGGCAAAACGCGTGCTTGGCCTGAAGGACCACCAGTAATGAGCTTCGTTCTTTCTGAAGACCAGCAGATGCTGCGCGATACCGCGCTGTCCTTTGCTGCCGACACCCTGCCCGTCACCTATCTGCGTGGTCAGCGCGATGCCGGCCGTCAGGGCGGTGATGCCGCCTCGCGCGAACAGCTCGCCGAGCTCGGCTTTTATGGCGTCTTGATCGCCGAGGAGTTCGGCGGCTCGGACTTCGGCATGGTCGGCATGGGCCAGATCCTGGAAGCGCTCGGGCGCACGCTTGCCCCGTCCGCCCTGATCCAGTCCGGCGTCATCGCCGCCTCGGCCATCGGCATGGCCGGCACCGAGGCACAGAAGGCCGAGTACCTGCCGAAACTTGCGAGCGGAGAACTCATTGCCGCGCTCGCCCTGGATGAAGGCGCGCATTTCGCCCCGACCGCCGTGGCCACCGAAGCGGAGAGCAATGGCCAAGGCTACACGCTCAACGGCGCGAAGCGCTATGTGCCCAACGGCCATGAGGCCGGGCTTTTCATCGTGGCCGCGCGCACTTTCGGCGAGGCGGGCGACAGCCACGGCATCACGCTCTTCCTCGTGCCGGCCCATGCCGACGGCCTCAGCGTGCAGGCGCTGGGCACCGTGGATTCTCATGGCGCGGCGCATCTCAGCCTCGATGGCGTGACGGTCGGTCCCGATCAGGTGCTCGGCGATGTCGACAAGGCGACCGATATTCTGGGGCCTGTGCTCGACCGCGCGGCCATCGCGCAGGCCGCCGAAGCGCTGGGGTCGGCCCAGGCGGCTTTCGACATGACGCTGGACTA